>NZ_JBTOLL010000014.1:0-9745 GCF_054551715.1 Paenibacillus sp. CAU 1782
ATACCTCTAATCCAGGGGGCTGGCCCCCAGCTATTTATCGCGAAAGAGTGCTATCACAAGCAGCCTAGTAACGGGATTTCTGTATGAGTGTGTTTTCAAACTGCACTTTTATTGACAACTCCAGAGCGACCAATTTCCGGCTCCCCTTTAAATAAACCGGTAAAAGAAACAAACCCTTAAAAGCGGTTTATTTAAAGGAGGAGCCTTCCACTTCTTGCGGAATTAACGCCATTAAACAGCCCTTAACCCTACCAAGGGCTACACCGGTTTAACCTATCATTCATTTTGGCATCACTGACATCACTATCCCCCCCCTTCCTAATCGCGGGCCAAACTTGTCTAGTGTGCCTTATGTCTGCCCTATGTCTGCACTATGCACTATATCTGCCCTATATCTGCCCTATGCACTATGTCTGCCCTATATCTGCCCTATGTCTGCACTATGCACTATGTCTGCCCTATATCTGCCCTATGCACTATGTCTGCCCTATGTCTGCTATGTCTGCCTTATATCTGCCTATGTCTGCCCTATCGGAATCTGCTCTATCTTAGTCAGCCCTCCCGAGGGCTTTTAAACTGGCTCCCGTCCTTCAGGCAAAATCGCCCATCGATATTTCCAGCACGCAATCCGGGGACTCGTATTGTTCATCGTGCACGGCGTTGGTAACCGGATAGGAACGCATCAGGTATCCCTCCAACGGCTCCAAATGCTTGCGGAGCCGGCTGAATTCCCGCTCCTTCGGATTTAGCCACTCCTCGACTCCGTCCTCATCCAGAATGATGGGCACCTTTGGCTGCCAGGCAGACATGTGGCCGGCGGAAGCTGCCGTCAGCATCGTAAAGGCCCGCTCCTCCCTGCCCCCGAAATGCCTCCAGCTATCGAAAAAGCCCGCTATCGCGAGTAAAGGCTGAGTCGGAACAGTCGTATACATGGCGCGGGGATCGCGTTCGTTGCCAATGATCTTTTGGCCGTAAAAACCGCTGCACGGAATGACACAACGCTGGGTTTGAAGCATTCGGTGGAGGTAAGGCTTTTCCCCGAGCGTCTCATGATCCGTATTAACAGCATCCCTCGCCCAAAACGGGAATAGTCCCCAGCGGGATTCCTGAAGCACACGCCGGTCATGACGATCATTCATAATAATGGAGGCGGTTTGCGTTGGAGCCACATTAAACCGGTTGCCCATATCGCTCATAATCTGCCGGACGCCAAATTTCACTGCCACTTCACCCGTATCAGCCGTTAACGAAAAACGTTCAATCATCGCCTCTATCTCCTTTTGCCTGCGGCACGCGTAATTGAATCCATTTTTTGCTATCCGGCTCATAATTATGCATGAAAAAAAGAGCAAACTAAAACAACCAGATCTCAGCACAGCCAAATGCGGCATGTGCAAAATCCGGTTGTCAAGTCATCAGGTTGTTAGTTTGTTAGGTTGTTCCGTTAGTGAGACGTAAAGCGCTTGCGGAATTTAAGAGGCGGCATGCCGGTATGTGCAGCGAAAAGCCGAGAGAAATGCGGCGTTTGGCGGAAACCCGTATCCTCCGCAACCTTGGCGATTGTCCAGTCCGTCTTGATCAAAAGCAGCTTGGCCTGGTCAAGGCGATAATAGAGCAGATACTGCTGCGGCGTGCAGCCAAATACCTCCGACATGCAGCGCGTAATATAGTTGGTGTGCAATTCCAGCGATTCGCTCAACATGGCGTTAGTAATCGGCAATCGATAATTCATTTTCAGGTATGCCGCTGCCCGCTCCGCGACGGATACCGCGGCTTTCGCCGCATCGGAACGCCATCCCTCGTCCAGCATTTGCAGCAAATGAAGAAAACGCTGTTGGCGATCCCAGAATGCTCCGTGCGAGGAGCTTTGGGCGGCATCATGCAGTTGCGAAAATACCTGCGAAGCCTCTTCCGGGTACGTGAGCTTCATTTTTTTGGGCACCCGTATCGCATAGGTGTAGTAATCGCCTCGCAGCGTGCCGGGCTGGTTGGCCGGCGTTTCCTCCCATGCCCCTACCGTCTGAAAATGAACCCAGTCAAAGGTTGTTTCCTCCGTGCAGGGATGGAACGAATAGTGCCAGCGGTCCGGCCTAAGGATAAGCACGTCGCCCGGCTCCAGAGTCCAACGACGGTCCTCCTCCGCAATAGAAAGTGCTCCTTTATGCACAAACAAAAGGTCAAACACCCCGATATTGGAGCGGTTGGGATGTTCTTCTCCAGGCTTGTATGTCAACCGGTTCGATTCCACAAAAAAAGGAAGCGGCGGCGAGCGAAACGTCAGCAATAAATCATCTGTCAAAACAAATCTCCTCCAGCCATGCGTTAGTCCATCATCAATTGGTGCTTCACCCTAATGGCGCTTCACTTCATTTTAATGGTCGACCCGCCAAAGGACAACGACTTTTCGACAGACTTCCGGCCTGATTCCAAAAAAATAACGCTCTGCAGCAAACGGAACTCGTTGTCCGTTGCTGCAAAGCGTTTGAAATGCCCGGTTGACGCTATCGCGCCGAATGATCGCGTTAGTTGCGAAGGGTCAAATTCCCATTTTCGTTCACAACCATGCTTTTGACCAGTTTCATATAATCCAGCGATTCCTCCAGGGATTCCTGGTCAGGCTTCCAAGCAATGATTTTCCCGGACAAAGGAAGAAGCGCTTCAATGCGAGACGGAAGCCTTCCGAATGCATAACGCCCAAACACGGCCGTCATGTGACGGTATAGACTCAATGAATCGGCATTTTCATCCGCAACCAGCTTTTGCACGGTATAATCGCCGTTGCCATCGGAATGCATGCACACCATGTGAAAATGCTGCGACAATTCCATATCCAGCTCCTCCACGTATACGGAAAACGACTCGAAACGGGCCATTATCGTCCCCTCGCAGGGACGATGTACCAAAAAGGACTGCAAGTTAGAGGTGATTTGATGTTTGATCTGGAGGAAATGCTCCGCGGAATGAAATTGGTAATGGCGATTGGTAAACCGCCGCATCACCGACCGCTCCACCATTTCATCGCTTCGCTGATCGTACGGCTTAAGGCAAATGTCAAAAGCGGACAAGCATGCGGATTGAAGAGCCAGGTCGGTCCAGCTTCCGGCGGTTTGTCCGCAACCCCCTTGGCGGCCCTTCTGCCTCGGGGCTGCTTGATCGCGCAGCAATCGTTCAATCTGCGCGTCTTCCATCCGTACCGGAGGTGTCATTACCCCTTGCACAACACACCCGCCATGGCCGCGCCAATAGCTTTCCCTTGTTCCTTTTCTTCATCGGAGGCGTTGTATTCAAACTTCAGGCTTTCGACTACGATTTCGGCTCCAAGCTCCTTCAGTTTTTTTTCAATAAGGTCGACAGCTCCGCAATAGTCGGGATACGAGGTGTCGCCAGAACCAAATACAGCAGCTTGCTTGCCGCTCAGATCAAGACTCTCCATATCCTCGTAAAAGTCCAGAAACTCGTCCGGAAGCTCGCCGTCTCCCCATGTGTACGCGCCCAGTATAATCCCGTCGTACTGGAGCAGGTCCTCCGCTTTAGCGTCATAAGCTTCCTTGAGCGTAACCTCAAGCCCCGCTTCCCTCGCTCCTGCTGTGATGGCCTCCGCCATCTCTTCCGTATTTCCTGTCAAACTCGCATACACCACAATCACTTTAGTCATTCCCGTTTCCTCCCAGAGCTTATATCCTCAAATTAAGTTTCTTTCTCTATAACTGCATAGACTGAACGCCCTGGAAGAGCGTAGCCATATAAAGCTGTTTTCCTTGAACGTCCACATCCGTGACGGGAAAACCAAGCTTGACGGACAAAAGCACAAGCCGATCTCCCATGTAAGTCAGGGTGAACAATCCCTGATCGGTGCAAACGTAGATGTCCCGCCCTTTGGCGGTGACGGAGAATACGAATTTGCCGCCAAACTTGATTCGGTCAAACCGCCCTTTTTTGTCCCCGACGAACAATTCGCCTTGATCGCTTGTGCCAATCAGATGGCCGCGATAAACGGCAAGACTCGCAATGCTGCGTTCCAACTCGAACTCCGCCCACTCATCCATAAAGCGGTCATATAGGGAAATGCCTTTGTTGTGGCCAACAATCAGATATTGCGGCAGGTTCATAAAATCGTAGATGCTTTTCCCTTCACAGGCAAGATAGCCCCATTTTGCCCCCGTTTTAATCCATAGGCCATCGTCAGTTCCTGCATATTGCGTCCCGCCGATATCCCGGTACTGGTAGCTGGGGAGGGACAAACCGTCATTTTCCCAATGGTCGCCCGTCCATTCGTAGAGGCCGTGACTCGTGCAGGCATGCAAAAGTTCATTTTGAAGCTGCAGCCGATGAATGCTGGTCGTGTCTTCCAGCCCTTTATTTAGTTTATCCCAGGATTCTATGGTGCTATCGATTTCATAAACGCCATAGCCGACCGATGCGGCATAGACGCCTTCCGGTCCCGCTTTAATCGATGAAAAAGGGAATAGCAGCCAATTCCAAGGTTTTTGAATGCCCGTCTGCATAATGATGCTCCTTTCTTGTCTATGCGTCGCTCCTGTCTTGCACTTCCGGTCGTTTCCGCTATCTATATAGTCGTTCCGCTTCGCGCGGATTTGGTTACAGCCTGACCATATTATTCATCAATATTATTATGATAATGATTATCACTGTCGTATATATGATAAACATTCTCAGTTATTCTGTCAATGCCGCGCTCCCCCTCCTCTTGCAGAGCCCTGCCCATCCTTGGCGTTGTCCCTAACAGCGCCCATTTTTCGAAAAATAGACAAACGCCTATCCATGATCGCCCTTGCACCCAAACCATTCAGGACATTAGACCATAAACTAAATAAACTTCAGGGAGGTGCATGGATCTGGACTTTTCATCTAAACGCAAACAACGCCGAAGAGGCGCGTCCAAAACGGTATGGATCAGTAAATACAGAAGTAAAAAGGCGAAAAAACCGCTGAAATCTGCAAGCTCGGGCACGGCTGTCAAAAAGGACAGAATTATCATTCAGGGAGGCGCAAGGCCTCACCACGATTGCGAAGACGAATTTGTTGGACCGGGAGGCTTTCCGGGCCCTATTGGCCCCATCGGCGATCGCGGGAAACGGGGCAAGCGAGGCAAACGCGGACATGACGGCGACCGGGGGCCAACTGGCGCGACCGGGGCGACGGGAGCCACTGGCGCGACCGGGGCGACCGGGGCTACAGGCGCCACTGGAGCTACGGGAGCTACAGGCGCGACAGGTCCATCCGGCGGACCACCGGGGCCAACCGGGGGGACGGGCGCAACAGGAGCGCAAGGCCCTCAAGGGCCACAGGGGCCTCAGGGTACTCAAGGGGCGATAGGTCCACAAGGACCTCAAGGCACTCAAGGCGATCCTGGCGCCCAGGGACCCCAAGGGCCTGCGGGTCCTCAAGGCGCGCAAGGCCAGCAGGGACCACAGGGTCCTGCCGGACCGCAAGGCCAGCAGGGACCGCAAGGCAATGCCGGCGCTATCGGACCGCAAGGACCGCAGGGCAATGCGGGTGCTGCCGGCTCAACGGGAGCGACTGGCGCTACAGGGCAGCAGGGGCCGGCCGGACCTCAAGGGCCTCAAGGTTTTCAAGGTCAAACCGGCGCTACCGGTTCGACGGGATCGGCCGGACCCCAAGGCGCTATCGGGCCGCAAGGGCCTCAAGGCCCCGCGGGCGCAACAGGCTCGACAGGATCTGCCGGTCCTCAGGGCTCCATTGGCCCCCAAGGCCCTCAAGGTGACGCAGGACCTCAGGGACCGTCCGGGCTTCAAGGACCGGCTGGACCGCAAGGACCGGTCGGACCGCAAGGGCCCGCCGGAACAACTGGTGCTACTGGACCTACCGGAGCAACGGGAGCTGCCGGCTCCACCGGGTCAACAGGCGCAACGGGGCCAAGCGGGGCGACCGGACCAACGGGCGATACCGGACCAACGGGGCCAACCGGCGCGACCGGTGTCGGCGAAACCGGAGCTACAGGGGCGACCGGCTCAACGGGCGATACTGGACCGACGGGGCCAACCGGCGCGACCGGTGTCGGTGATACCGGACCTACAGGGGCGACCGGCTCAACGGGCGATACTGGACCGACGGGGCCAACCGGCGCTACCGGTGTCGGTGATACCGGACCTACAGGGGCGACTGGCTCGACGGGCGCTACTGGACCGACGGGGCCAACCGGCGCTACCGGTGTCGGTGATACCGGACCTACAGGGGCGACTGGACCGACGGGACCTACAGGCGCTACTGGTACGGGCGATACCGGACCAACAGGTCCAACCGGCGCGACAGGCTCAACGGGCGCGACGGGACCTACAGGCGCGACTGGTGCGGGTAATACCGGACCAACCGGCGCGACTGGATCCACGGGGGCAACTGGACCGACGGGGTCGACCGGCGCTACCGGTGTGGGAGTTACCGGACCAACCGGCGCAACAGGCGTCGGAGTAACTGGACCGACCGGCGCGACTGGATCCACGGGGGCAACTGGACCGACGGGGCCGACCGGTGTGACAGGTCCAACAGGAGCAACTGGGCCAACAGGTCCTACGGGTGCTACCGGCATTGGAGAAGTTGGGCCAGCTGGCGCAACAGGCTCCACGGGAGCAACCGGAGCTACTGGTTTAGATGGCGCGACTGGACCAACTGGCGCCGATGGCCCAACGGGGCCAACCGGACTGCCAGGAAGCGGCGCGATCATTCCGTTTGCCTCGGGACTGCCGCTTGCTTTAACAACAATTGTTGGAGGATTAGCGGGCACGGCGAGTTTGGTCGGGTTTGGAAATAGCGGTCCTCTGCTTAGTGTTTTGGGGGCTTCAATCGACCTTACAGGCGCAGCCGGAACATTGCTGAACTTTGCGTTTACGGTTCCCAATGACAGTGTCATTACTTCCATCGCCGCCTTCTTTAGCACCACTGCTGCCCTTACTTTAATTGGTACCACTGTTACAGTGAATGCACAGCTCTATAGTTCATCAACGCCTAACAATATTTTCTCACCTATAGCAGGGACCAGCTTGTCGCTCACTCCCGGCTTAACCGGACTGATTAGCATCGGAGACATCAGCAGAGGGCGCTTAGACGGGCTTAATATACCAGTGACTGCTGAAACCCGATTGCTCCTCGTATTTTCGGCTACTGCCAGCGGCGTTACGCTGATTAATACGGTTGCTGGCTATGGCAGCGCTGGCGTCACAATTGTAGAAACCTGACTTGCATCACGCATAATTAAAAAAGATCTGGCCGGCTGCTGTTCCAGTCGGCTTGTTTCTTTTTGTTTTATTCAATTGAAATTTTTCATACTCCTCCCTATTCCAACTCTCCTCTACACATCGGACCTAGCAGGCATTCGACCAATTTTTCGCTTTTTTCATATTTTTTCCACAACGCACACTCAAGCAATCTATGAATCTCGTAATATATCGAGTAACAAAAAGGAGGGGTAAAAAATGAGTGATCTATTTACTGGCAAGACCGTTATACGTTTAAGCAAGTCAGGATTACAGAGTAAAGAAGGTTCGCTCACCATCCATGCTCGCAAGGATAAAGAAAAATGCGGTAAAAAGAAGAAAAAAAAGCACAAAGATGAATGTTGCGAGGAGAAATGCAAGAGAGGGCCACGAGGGCCAAAAGGCGAGCGGGGACCTAAAGGCGCAACGGGAGCTACTGGAGCCACTGGCGCTACTGGGGCGACGGGAGCTACCGGCGCGACTGGGACAAGCGGGGCCACCGGTACTACTGGTGCTACGGGTGCTACTGGTGCTACTGGTGCTACTGGTGCTACTGGCGCTACGGGTAGCGGCGGCACCGGCCCGACTGGACCAACCGGACCTACAGGACCTACAGGTGCTACTGGCCCGACCGGTCCATCTGGTGCGACTGGCGCCACAGGTGCTACTGGCGCTACGGGTAGCGGCGGCACCGGCCCGACTGGACCAACCGGACCTACAGGACCTACAGGTGCTACTGGCCCGACCGGTCCATCTGGTGCGACTGGCGCCACAGGTGCTACTGGCCCGACCGGTCCAACTGGTGCTACTGGCGCTACTGGCGCTACTGGCGCTACTGGTGCTACTGGTGCTACTGGTTCGTCAGGGGAACTGGAAAGCTTCCTGACAGCCTGGCGAGAATTTGCCGGACCAGGTACAGATGCGGTTCCTGCAGGTACTGCTGTAACATTCACGAACGGCTTTTCCATAGGGCCTGCTTTTTCTGCTTTTACACCGCCAAGCGCTACAGTAACCATTTTGGAAACAGGTTATTACAACGTATCCTTCAGTGTTCATAATCAAGGCAATGCCCAAGGCTTTGATATTGAGGTTGGCGGTGTTCCAGTTACCTCGCTGCCGTTCACTGGCGATGGCGGCGGCCCAACAACAGGCGAAATCATCATTCCGATCACAACTGTTCCTACAACGCTCCAGATTGTCAATAATGACAACGTTGCCGTTCAATTGCACAACGATACAAACGCAACATTAACAATTACAAAGATAGCTTCCATCTAAAAATGTGTAACACTATCAGAACCCCAGGCAATTTTACTGGGGTTCTATCTTTGTTCCATTTTTCTGATCATCCCACGCTTCAGATAAACGTAAAAACGTTTCTGGGAGAAAGCAGCTTCGCAAATCACCCTTTTCTCAGAAACTCTTCGTTTTCTAGCTTGCCGCCTCAATTTCGCATGTCTTACTAGAGCAAAATTATTTCCCAAACACACACTCAACGATCTCTTAAACTTCATAATATATCACCAATACATGAAGGAGGTGCTCAATCTGGATAATCCACTAGATAAAAAGAGAGTTTTGCGCATAAGCAAAACTAAAACATCTATTAAAAGTAAAAAAAGCTCCCTCGAAGTACAATCCAGCAAAGAATCCTGCGACAAAAAAAAGAAAAAGAAGAAGCACAAAAAACACTGCAAGGGTAAAATCAAATTTCTGAGGGGTCCACGCGGACCACGTGGTTTTAGAGGACCTGAAGGCCCAACTGGGGAACCCGGACCACACGGCGAACGCGGAAAACGCGGAAAACGGGGAAAACGCGGCCACAGAGGAGACGATGGAGCAACTGGCGCTACTGGCGCAACGGGTTCAACAGGATCAGCAGGCGCTACAGGTGCGACTGGGGTTACGGGATCAACAGGTGCCACAGGTGCGACGGGTGCCACTGGTTCAACAGGCGCTACAGGTGCGACGGGCGCCACTGGTTCAACAGGCGCTACAGGTGCGACGGGTGCCACTGGTTCAACAGGATCGACAGGTACAGGCGTTACAGGGCCAACGGGACCAACCGGGCCGACGGGCGCTGCTGGAGCGACGGGTGCTACGGGCGCCGATGGCGTTATTGGACCAACCGGACCGACGGGCGCTACGGGGGCGACTGGCGCTGATGGCGTTACTGGACCAACTGGACCGACGGGTGCCGATGGCGTCACTGGGCCAACCGGACCGACGGGCGCTACGGGGGCGACTGGCGCTGATGGCGTGACTGGACCAACAGGACCTACGGGCGCGACTGGTGCAACTGGGGCTGATGGCGTAACTGGACCAACAGGACCTACGGGCGCAACTGGCGCCGATGGCGCGACTGGACCGACAGGAGCTACAGGTGCAACTGGCGCCGATGGCGCGACTGGACCAACTGGAGCTACAGGTGCAACTGGCGCCGATGGCGCGACTGGACCAACTGGAGCTACAGGTGCAACGGGGGCCGATGGCGCGACTGGACCAACAGGAGC
>NZ_JBTOLL010000014.1:9845-122377 GCF_054551715.1 Paenibacillus sp. CAU 1782
TACAGGTGCAACTGGCGCCGATGGCGCGACTGGACCAACTGGAGCTACAGGTGCAACTGGCGCCGATGGCGCGACTGGACCAACTGGAGCTACAGGTGCAACTGGCGCCGATGGCGCGACTGGACCAACTGGAGCTACAGGTGCAACTGGCGCCGATGGCGCGACTGGTCCAACAGGAGCTACAGGTGCAACTGGTGCCGATGGCGCAACTGGACCAACAGGAGCTACAGGCGCGACCGGTGCTGACGGGGCTACTGGACCGACTGGCGCCGATGGCGCGACCGGTGCTGATGGAGCTACGGGACCGACTGGGCCTACTGGAGCAGACGGAGCTACGGGCGCTACGGGTGCTGATGGTGCGACCGGTGCTGACGGGGCTACTGGACCGACTGGCGCCGATGGTGCGACCGGTGCTGACGGGGCCACTGGACCAACCGGACCTACTGGTGCAGACGGAGCTACGGGCGCTACGGGCGCCGATGGCGCGACTGGAGCTGACGGTGCTACTGGACCAACCGGACCTACTGGAGCAGACGGAGCTACGGGCGCAACGGGTGCCGATGGCGCGACCGGCGCTGACGGGGCTACTGGACCGACCGGACCATCTGGAGCGACGGGGTCACCTGGCGAGGGTGCAATTATTCCTTACGCATCAGGTATCCCTGCAATCCTGACAACCGTTCTTGGGGGTCTCCTTGGAACAACAAGCATAATCGCCTTCGGCGATACAGCAACCGGCGTCAGTATCTTGGGCGGCACAATTGACCTTACCCTGCTGTCAAACCTTGCATTCTCGGTACCAAGAGACGGTACAATCACATCTATTGCCGGCTTCTTCAGCACAACTGTAGCGTTGACGCTTATTGGCTCTACTGTTTCCATCACGGCTCAGCTCTTCAGTTCTACTACGCCAAACAATATTTTCACTGCAATTCCCGGAGCATCCGTCACGCTCACACCAGGATTAACGGGTATCGTAGCTATCGGAACAACAAGCAGCGGAATTACAGACGGTTTGTCCATTCCGGTTACTGCCGGAACTCGACTGCTGCTGGTCTTCTCTGCCGATGTTTCGGCTGGTCTTGATATTGCTTCAACCATAACTGGCAACGCAAGCGGTGGTGTAGGCATCTCTTAAAGAAGCTTCCCAAAACTCAAGCGCTCTTGAATCCATGTCGTCATGGGATCAGGAGCGCTTTTTTATAAATGAAACTCTAATGCGTTGAACCATTGGCAAAGCGCTTAAAGCTTAGAAGAGCAACGCTTAAGCCAACAAAACCGATCACTAGAAGGATAACCGCATTCAGCCAAATGCCGTCAATGTGCATGCCTCGCAGCATGACATCCTGCAGTCCGCGTTGAGCCCAATACTGAGGCGTGAACTTGCCGATCGTTTGGACAAAAGTGGGCAGAAACTCATACGGAAACCATAACCCGCCAACAATGGCTCCGCCCATTGTAATGATTTGAACAAAGCCGATGCCCTGATTTTCGCTGCGAACCAGCATCGACAACATCAGGCCAATTCCCGTGCAGCAAACCGCCAAACAAATAACCAACAGCGCGACGGCGCTCAAATCTCCGATCCGAAGTCCATATACTATTTTTCCAAACAACAACAAAACAGTACATTGAATGAGGACAACCACAATATTGGGAACCCACATCCCAACTAAATAATGATGGCTTCTCATCGGCGTCCCGCTTAAGCGCGCAAGCATACCGGAGGTTTTGTCCCTCAGAAAATTGCGCACCATCGTTATCATAATGAAAAATACGAACATAACCGTGTAACCTGGCACCACTTGAGTGACGGTATCGATTTTGACAACCGCCTCCTTCATATCCTTAAGCTCAACGGGAGATTGAAGGATGTTTGCGACCGTATCATCCTGTTGTCCAAACTCCTTTAATACTGTGGCCAGTTTGGCCTCTTTGAATTGGGCTATGACATTGTTCAGCAGCGCGACGACTGGCGCAGAGGCATTGTCATCCCCGGCATCTCGATAAAGCTCCAGTTCAGCCGTCTCTCCCGATTGAAGCTTCTCTCCATAACCGTCGGGAATAACAAGCATCGAGCTAACCTTTCCGGAACGGATTTCCTCTAGCTGGAGGTCTAGTGATTCGCCGGTCAGATTTTGAAGTTTAAACCCATCTACTCCATTAATGAGATTAAGCAAATCAGCGGAAGCTTGCGACTGATCGGCATCATAATAACGAACGGTATATTCCTGGGATGAATTACCGAATATCGCTGAAAACATCACGATAAATAAAATCGGAAGAACAAACAGCCAGAAAAACGTTCCTTTTTCCTTAAACGTAATACTCATTTCCTTGCGCACGATGCTGCCTATCATAACGGGCACCCCTTACTTTTCAATGTGTCGTTCTTGTTTGGATTTGACGATTAATCGCGCAGCGAGCTGCCGGTCAATTTTAGAAAAACACTTTCCAAAGACGGATTCATGATTTCAAGACTGCGAGCTGAAATGCCTTCCGACCGGAGATACTCGACAAGCCGGCCCATTAAACTCAGAGGCTCTGCGGTTTCCAGCACCCATCCCCTGCCCTTCGCGCTGGCCTTCAAAATGCCATCCAGAACGGGCGGTTCAGGCAAAGACTCGCTTTCGATATAAACCGCTTTGGCAGCATGCGCCTTCAGCACTTCATTCAGAGTTCCTTCGGCAATTACCTTGCCATGGTCCATGATGGCAATATCCTCGCACAACGCCTCTACCTCTTCCATGTAGTGCGTCGAATACAGTATCGTCATGCCCTTGCCTTTAAGCGCAGAGATCATCTCAAAAATATGGTTGCGCGACTGAGGATCGATTCCAACGGTCGGTTCGTCCAGAATGAGCAGCTTGGGATCATGCAACAGCGATGCTGCAATATTGATTCGTCTTTTCATCCCGCCCGAAAAAGTGCCTACCGCATCTTTGGCGCGATCCGCCAGCCCTACCTGCTGAAGAACTTCATCAACCTTGCGCTTAAGCGGTTCTCCCTTCATTCCGTACATCTCTCCAAAAAATACAAGATTTCTCCGCGCGCTAAGCGTCTCAAATAATGTAATCTCTTGCGGCACGTAACCTGTCTTCGATATAATTTCATCGCGTTTCGTTTTTGCGTCCAAGCCCATGATGGACATGTCGCCTGAATCCGGTGACAGAATGCCGGTCAACAGCTTCATAAGCGTCGACTTGCCTGCTCCGTTAGGCCCGAGCAATCCAAAACAGCCGCCTTCCCTCACCTTTAATGTAATAGCATCCAACGCTTTCTTTTGCCCATATTGTTTGGTCAGCTTGTTAATCTCCACTATCGCGTTCATATCTGAATCCCCCTTATTTGCGTACGGAATTGTTCATGGAACGAGCCTGTCTTCTCAAATAGCCCGAAATCGAAAACCAGAATATCGCATAAATAATCATAAAGGTACCCGCTCCAAGCAGGATTGGTCTCCATTGAAACTCAATCCACCCCACACTGATCGCGATAGGAAAAAACAGTAAGATGGACATGAGGAAATGAACAACGAGCTGCTTTAAAGGACTCCATTTCTCATGTTCGAACAATAGCGAGGCGATGCCAAAATAAATCCCCATCAGTATGCTCCCCAGCATATTTCTCCATATATCGGCTACGGATACGTCAACTTCGTTTATCATTAAGACCGTCAAGGCAACAAATGTAATAATGCCGCCTGAGCTTATTCCCACAAAACCGCGCTGTATGATCTTACGCACCATCCTTGCCGCCTCCCATAATTAATCTCTGCTTCAACTCAGCAACGTAGCTTCTCGACACATACTCCTTGTTGCCCGATTGGAAATGGACGCACAGGTTTCCGTTAAAAGCCAGCTCAAACCGGTTGATATGGTCCAAATTTCCAATCACCGATTTTGAAAACCGCATAAACGATCCGCCAGTCAATAACTCCTCGATTTCGTAAAGCTTCATTTTGAGCTCGATCCGCCTCTGTTTTGTGACGGCAAATACTTTGCGCTGCTCCGCGCAAACATAATCCAGCTCCGACGGGTCCAGCAAAATGGAACGTTCGTCCTCCACGCCCAATAACCGGCGAGGCGTTGAAGCCTGAAGCTTCGCCACAAGAGCGGCCAACTCTTCGCTCCATTCTTTCGCTTGTATGGTAACGGAAGTTTCCTCGCAGTTTTCATCAATGTGAATATGTATCTTCAACTTATTTTCACTCCCCTGTTGAGATTCATTATGGGGGCTTTCCATTTGTTATGCTATCGTTTTGTCACAACCTGCGGTTTTGGATGCATGAAATGCAGATTTTGATGACTGAGCTTTGGAAGGATCTTGTAATCTCCATGCTTCCGGCAAGGACGATCAACTATATTTGTGGGCGGCTTTAGCTACCTTCTTCTATCGTACATATACTGTTTTAGCAAACTTGTCAATTTTTCAGAGAAAGGAGTTTGATCTTGGTGATGACACGTAAATTGCAAACGATCTCCTATCTATCCAGGATGCCAAAGGTATGAAGTCTAGAAAACTCCCTCGTCCAAAGAAAAGGGGGATTGGGGGCGAAAAGAAGCCTCATCTTGCCCATTGCATAATTGGCCCTACTGGACCAACAGGCGCCACGGGACCTCGAGGAAAAAAGGGCAAGAAGGGTAAGCGCGGTAAAAGAGGCTTTTCGGGGGCGACAGGACCAACTGGCGCTACCGGATCGACGGGACCGACGGGCGCGAGCGGCGCTACTGGACCGACGGGGCCAACCGGCGCGAGCGGCGCTACCGGACCGACGGGATCGACTGGCGCGAGCGGCGCTACTGGACCGACAGGGGCAACTGGCGCGGACGGGGCTACTGGACCGACAGGACCAACCGGCGCGAGCGGCGCTGCTGGACCGACAGGGCCAACCGGCGCGAGCGGCGCTGCTGGACCAGCGGGAGCGACGGGCGCTACTGGTGCGAGTGGCGCTACCGGGCCGTCGGGACCGACTGGCGCGAGCGGTGCTACTGGACCGACAGGACCAACCGGCGCGAGCGGCGCTGCTGGACCAGCGGGAGCGACGGGCGCTACTGGCGCGGATGGCGCTATCGGGCCGACGGGACCAACTGGCACGGAGGGTGCTACTGGGCTGACGGGGCCAACCGGCGCGAGCGGCGCTACTGGACCAGCGGGAGCGACGGGCGCTACTGGTGCGAGTGGCGCTACCGGGCCGTCGGGACCGACTGGCGCTACTGGGCTGACGGGAGCTACTGGCGCGAATGGACCGACCGGGCCGACTGGGCCGACGGGACCTCCAGGTGGTGTAACTGATGGAACTTTTCTTTTCTATGTGGAAGATGATAAAGGTAATGTTGTCCCTCTTTTTGCGAATCAAGATTTATACTTTGCTTCATCTACATTAGATATTACTGTTTCTCCAGGCTCTGCAGAGGTCAATATTGAACTAATTGATATTCCTGTCGGTCCTACCGGACCAACTGGAGCAACAGGCGCAGACGGGGCTACTGGATCAACCGGACCAACTGGCGCGGACGGCGCTACCGGACTGACTGGGCCAAGTGGTGCGGATGGCGCTACTGGACCGACGGGAGCAACCGGTACAGACGGCGCCACCGGTCCAGCGGGGCCAATCGGCGCGGACGGCGCCACTGGACCAACGGGGCCAACTGGCGCAGATGGCGCTATTGGATCAACAGGGCCGACTGGTATTGATGGCTCGACCGGGCCAACGGGGCCAACTGGCGTGGATGGCGCTACTGGACCGACAGGGTCAACCGGTGTGGATGGCTCGACCGGACCGACGGGACCAACTGGTGCGGACGGCTCGACCGGTCCGACGGGACCAACTGGCGTAGATGGCGCTACCGGACCGATGGGACCAACTGGCGCGGACGGCGCTACTGGACCAACGGGACCAACTGGCATGGATGGCGCTACTGGACCAACAGGGCCAACTGGTGTAGATGGCGCTACCGGATCAACGGGACCGACTGGCGCAGATGGCGCTACTGGACCTACTGGACCAACAGGGCCAACTGGTGCGGACGGCACCACTGGACCGACGGGACCAACTGGCGCGGATGGCGCTACCGGTCCAACGGGACCAAGCGGCGCGGATGGCGCTACTGGACCGACAGGGCCAACTGGTGCGGACGGATCTACCGGTCCGACGGGACCAACTGGCGTGGATGGCGCTACTGGACCGACGGGACCAACCGGCACAGATGGTGCAACTGGAGCGACAGGGCCAACCGGCGCGGATGGCGCTACTGGACCGACAGGGCCAATCGGAGCGGATGGCGCTACTGGACCGACAGGGGCAACTGGTGTGGACGGCGCCACTGGACCGACAGGGCCAACTGGTGTGGACGGCACCACTGGACCAACGGGGCCAACTGGCGCGGATGGCGCTACCGGTCCGACGGGGCCAATCGGCGCGGATGGCACCACTGGACCGACGGGGGCAACTGGTGTGGACGGCGCCACTGGACCAACGGGGCCAACTGGCGCGGATGGCGCTACCGGACCAACAGGCTCAACTGGTGCGGATGGCACCACTGGACCGACGGGGGCAACTGGTGTGGACGGCGCCACTGGACCGACAGGGCCGACCGGTGTGGATGGCGCTACCGGATCAACGGGACTGACTGGTGCAGATGGCGCTACTGGACCTACTGGACCAACAGGGCCAACTGGTGCGGACGGCTCTACCGGTCCGACGGGACCAACTGGCGTGGACGGCGCTACTGGGCCAACAGGGCCGACTGGCGCTGACGGTGCTGCTGGACCGACGGGACCAACCGGCACAGATGGTGCTACTGGACCGACGGGACCAACTGGCGTGGACGGCGCTACTGGGCCAACAGGGCCGACTGGCGCTGACGGTACTGCTGGACCGACAGGGCCAACCGGCGCGGATGGCGCTACTGGACCAACGGGGCTGACTGGTGTGGATGGCTCGACCGGGCCAACGGGACCAACTGGCGTGGATGGCGCTACCGGTCCGACGGGACCGAGTGGCGCTGACGGCGCAACTGGCGTAGACGGCGCAACTGGACCGACAGGGCCAACTGGTGCGGACGGCTCTACCGGTCCGACGGGACCAACTGGCGTGGACGGCGCTACTGGGCCAACAGGGCCGACTGGCGCTGACGGTGCTGCTGGACCGACGGGACCAACCGGCGCGGACGGTGCTGCTGGACCGACGGGACCAACCGGCGCGGATGGCACTACTGGATCAACAGGGCTGACTGGCGCGGACGGTGCTACTGGACCGAATGGACCAACAGGACCAACTGGTGCGAATGGCGTGGACGGCTCTACCGGGCCGACTGGTGTCGATGGTGCCACTGGACCAACGGGGCCGACTGGTGCGGATGGCTCTACCGGGCCAACGGGGCCAACTGGTGCGGACGGTGCTACTGGACCAACAGGGCCGACCGGTGTCGACGGCGCTACCGGATCAACGGGACCAACTGGCGTGGATGGCGCTACTGGGCCAACAGGGCCGACTGGCGCTGACGGTGCTACTGGACCGACCGGGCCGACTGGCGCTGACGGCGCCACTGGACCGACTGGCGCTGACGGCGCCACTGGACCGACGGGACCAACTGGCGTGGATGGTGCTACTGGACCGACAGGAGCAACTGGCGTGGATGGTGCTACTGGACCGACAGGAGCAACTGGCGTGGACGGCTCTACCGGGCCGACTGGTGTCGATGGTGCCACTGGACCGACAGGGCCGACCGGTGTGGATGGCTCTACCGGAGCAACGGGACCGACTGGCGCAGATGGCGCTACTGGGCCAACAGGATCCACTGGTGCGGATGGCTCCACCGGTCCGACGGGACCAACTGGCGTGGATGGCGCTACTGGACCAACAGGATCCACTGGTGCGGATGGCTCCACCGGTCCGACGGGACCAACTGGCGTGGATGGCGCTACTGGACCAACAGGTCCAACTGGTGTAGATGGCGCTACTGGACCGACGGGACCAACTGGCGGGGACGGCTCGACCGGGCCGACTGGTGTCGATGGTGCCACTGGGCCAACTGGGCCGACCGGTGTCGACGGCGCTACCGGTCCGACGGGACCAACTGGCGTAGACGGCGCCACTGGACCGACAGGGCCGACCGGTGTGGATGGCTCTACCGGAGCAACGGGACCGACTGGCGCAGATGGCGCTACTGGGCCAACAGGATCCACTGGTGCGGATGGCGCTACTGGACCAACAGGGCCAACTGGTGTAGATGGCGCTACTGGACCGACGGGACCGACTGGCGCGGGCGGTGCTACTGGACCGACGGGACCAGCTGGCGTAGACGGCGCTACTGGACCGACGGGACCAACTGGCGTGGACGGCTCGACCGGGCCGACTGGTGTCGATGGTGCCACTGGGCCAACTGGGCCGACCGGTGTCGACGGCGCTACCGGTCCGACGGGATCAACTGGCGTAGACGGCGCCAATGGACCGACAGGGCCAACTGGCGCGGACGGCGCTACTGGACCGACGGGACCAACCGGCGCAGACGGCGCTACCGGTCTGACGGGACCAACTGGCGTAGACGGCGCTACTGGACCGACGGGACCAACTGGCGTGGATGGCGCTACTGGACCGACGGGACCAACTGGCATGGATGGCGCTACTGGGCCAACAGGGCCGACTGGCGCTGACGGTGCTACTGGACCGACCGGGCCGACTGGCGCTGACGGCGCCACTGGACCGACGGGACCAACTGGTGCAGACGGCTCGACCGGTCCAACGGGACCAACTGGCGTGGATGGTGCTACTGGACCGACGGGGCCAACTGGCGTGGACGGCGCTACCGGGCCGACTGGTGTCGATGGTGCCACTGGGCCAACTGGGCCGACCGGTGTCGACGGCGCTACCGGCACAGACGGGGCCACTGGACCGTTGGGGCCGACTGGTGCGGATGGCGCTACCGGATCGACGGGACCAACTGGCGTAGACGGCGCCACTGGACCGACGGGGCCAACCGGCGCAGATGGCACTACCGGGCCGACGGGGCCAACCGGCGTGGACGGCGCTACCGGGCCGACGGGGCCAACCGGCGTAGACGGCGCCGTTGGACCGACGGGACCAACCGGCGTGGACGGCGCTACCGGGCCGACGGGGCCGACTGGCGGGGATGGCGCTACTGGGCCAACAGGGCCAACTGGCGTAGACGGCGCTACTGGACCGACGGGACCAACCGGCGCAGACGGCGCTACCGGTCCAACGGGACCAACTGGCGTAGACGGCGCTACTGGACCGACGGGACCAACTGGCGTGGATGGCGCTACTGGACCGACGGGACCAACTGGCGTGGATGGCGCTACTGGGCCAACAGGGCCGACTGGCGCTGACGGTGCTACTGGACCGACTGGGCCGACTGGCGCTGACGGCGCTACTGGACCGACGGGACCAACTGGCGTGGACGGCTCGACCGGGCCGACTGGTGTCGATGGCCCCACTGGGCCAACTGGGCCGACCGGTGTCGACGGCGCTACCGGGCCGACGGGACCAACTGGCGTAGACGGCGCCACTGGACCGACAGGGCCGACCGGTGTCGACGGCGCTACCGGCACAGACGGGGCCACTGGACCGACGGGGCCAACTGGCGGGGAAGGAGCTACCGGTCCGACGGGGCCAACCGGCGCGGACGGCGTCACTGGACCGACGGGGCCAACTGGCGGGGAAGGAGCTACCGGACCAACTGGGCCAACTGGTACCGACGGCGCTACTGGACCGACAGGGCCAACCGGCACGGATGGCGCTACTGGACCGACGGGGCCAACCGGCGCGGACGGCGTCACTGGACCGACGGGGCCAACCGGCGCTGATGGCGCTACCGGGCCGACGGGGCCAACCGGCGCGGACGGCGCCACCGGGCCGACGGGGCCAACCGGCGCGGACGGCGCTACCGGGCCGACGGGGCCAACCGGCGTGGACGGCGCTACCGGATCGACGGGGCCGACTGGTGCGGAAGGCGCTACCGGACCAACGGGACCAACCGGCGCGGATGGCGCTACCGGGCCGACGGGGCCAACCGGCTTGGACGGCGCTACCGGGCCGACGGGACCAACCGGCGCGGATGGCGCTGCCGGGCCAACGGGACCAACCGGTACCGACGGCGTCGCTGGACCGACGGGACCAACCGGTACCGACGGCGTCGCTGGACCGACGGGACCAACCGGCGCGGATGGCGCTATCGGGCCGACTGGCGTAGATGGCGTGACCGGAGCAACTGGACCGACTGGGGCGACGGGGCCGAACTTTGCTACAAACGGTTTTTCCGGACGAATAAACACCGCGTCTTTATCCGCCAGCGCGCAGTTAACCAACTGGTCAACCGCGAGCCCTTATTTCAGTAATGCCAATTTTAATGCGACTACCGGTACTTTTACGGTTCCCGCCACAGGGCGATATTCCATTAAAGCAACGATTAACTATACAACTACGGCAACAATTACAATCGGCATAGGAGCAGGCATATTCCCTTCCTTCCGAGTCAGACGAACATCGCCAACAACGACGGATATTATCACAGGCAACTTCCCCATCTTAAACGTGAATGTCGCTTTGCTGACTCTAAGGACGATTTTGGGCAGCGGTACGGTTACGATTGCGGGAGACGCCACACTCAATGCGAATGACCAAATCGGATTATTTTATGTAGCGGATGGCCTTACCATTGGACTGGATATTGGCGGCACCGAAAATGAAGGGATTGTTTGGTCAATTCATCAATTAAGCAATTAAGCAATTAACAGCCTCATCAATTAGTCGCTTGGATTATGACGAAATAAAAAGCCAAAAACCCTTGACCACCAGGATGCCAAGCGTGGATCATGTCGCTTTATGGACACGAACCAGCGCTTGGCATCTGCTTGGCGCAAGGGCTTTTCAAATTTGGAAAATCTCGCGGATTTTCTTCGTATCAGAAAGTGATGTCCAGTTGAAACAAAACTTTTATTTGCCCTGTCTCAAATTGAATATCTTTGATTTTGACAATATCAACGGATGGAAGACCAAGCGGAACAACGATTGTTTCAAGCCTGTCACTTGGCAGCGTAATTCCCTTCAAATGCAGAGAGGCCGGGTGCAAAACAAGCTCGTCTCCCTTCCATTCCAGATCGTATTCAGCCTTGATCTCGGCGGGAATACGGCCGGCAAAGGTAATATTCAAATCGGCAAGAAGCCTGTTCTTTTCCAGCTTAAAGTCTGCACCATCTATTTTTATATTTTCCGAAAACTCGGGTTCCATATGTCTTTTGATCAAAGAATTCACATCAGCCTCCGATAATACAAGCTCCGGCTTCAGAGCCCTGATCATCTCCAGCGCTTTGGCTCCCACATCGATTGATTGATAGGAAAGGTCCCGCTCCTGGTCCGGAGCTATATAAGATAGAAACCACCAGATCCCCCCTCCAATTATCAAAACAAGAACGAGAAGAACGGCCAAAAGCCTCCCCATCGCTTTCTTCATCGGTTTCCCTCCTCTTCCTTCGCCGCGTTGTGGCAGAATGTCCATGCCCATACTTTTCAGCTTAATGGTATAATGAAAAAATATCTATACAAGCCCCTCGAGGATGAGTGGCCGCGTATAAAGGCGGGTATTTTCTCCAGAAGGGGCTTCGATTTTATCCGCTACACAAAATATTCACCCTATTGCAGAAGGAAGGTTTACCTATGAGCTCGCAGCCGAATTTAGAGCACCGCATCAGCCTGGAGGAAATCGTGCAGGCGCATATGCATTTGAAGGATGTCGTCGTGCGTACGCCTCTTCAATATAACCGGGTGCTGTCGGAACGTTACAATTGCCAGGTATGGCTAAAAAGAGAAGACTTGCAAATCGTCCGCTCTTTTAAAATAAGGGGAGCCTACCATCTGATGCGCTCCTTGTCATCGCAGGAAACCATTAAAGGCGTCGTATGCGCCAGCGCGGGAAACCATGCCCAAGGGGTGGCGTATTCCTGCCAAAATCTTGGCATACCGGGCAAAATCTATATGCCCACCACAACTCCGCGCCAAAAGGTCAAGCAAGTCGCCTTTTTTGGCGGCGACCAGGTCGAAATCGTCTTGACAGGCGATACCTTCGACGACGCTTATGCCGAAGCACTTGCAGAAAGCCAGCGCAGCGGCATGGCATTTATTCATCCCTTCGATGACCGCAAGATCATCGCCGGCAACGGGACTATTGCACAAGAGCTGCTGGAGAAGGCGGAAATCGCTCCCGACTATATTTTCCTGACGGTAGGCGGCGGCGGACTGGCAGCAGGTGTAGCGTCTTATACCAAAATCGTCTCTCCCTCCACCCGCATCGTAGGCGTGGAGCCTGAAGGAGCCCCTTCTCTCAAAGCTTCACTGGAAGAAGGAGCGGTCGTGCCGCTAGAGCATATCGACAAATTTGTGGATGGCGCAGCCGTCAAACGCGTTGGCGATTTGACCTTCAGCATCTGCAAAGACCTGCTTGATGCTGTCATTGCCATTCCGGAAGGCAAGGTATGCACGACCATGCTTGATTTGTACAACGAAAACGCCATTGTCGCAGAGCCTGCCGGTGCGCTGCCAATCGCCGCGCTGGACAGCTTCAGGGATCAAATCGCCGGCAAAAACGTGATTTGCATCGTCAGCGGCGGCAATAACGATGTTGACCGGATGCAGGAAATTAAAGAACGTTCCTTGATTTATGAAGGGTACAAGCACTATTTTATGGTCAGCTTCCCTCAGCGCGCAGGGGCGCTTCGTGAATTTCTGGATCAAGTGTTGGGTCCAAATGACGATATTACCCGATTTGAATATACGAAAAAGTCCAATAAGGACAATGGCCCGGCGCTTGTCGGCATTGAATTGAAGCACCGCGAGGATTATGAACCGCTCGTGAATCGGATGGCCCTTAAAGGATTTCAGTTTCTGGAGCTGAACAAAGATCCCGTATTGTTTAATCTTTTGATTTGAGCCCGCTTATACGCAGCGCCAGCCGCCGGTATTACGACCGGCAAGCTGGCGCTCTTTTTTGTAGTCGAGATAATTAGGCGGAGAAGGAATCTCCCACGCCCGTACATGCATTATCTACCAGGCGTATGCTTTCGGCGCATCTCCGCCGGGTCCCGGGAATATCTCGTCGAGCCGTTCCAAAGCGGATTCGTCCAGCTTCACCTCAAGCGCCTCCAGAGAACGCTCGAACTGCTCTAATGTACGCACGCCGATTATCGGAGCCGTCACCGCGGGATTGGCAAGCAGCCATGCCAGCGATACTAGATCTTCCGCATGTCCCAGCTCGTCGCAAAGCTTGGCATATTCGTCCAGTTGAGCGCGATGTTTCTCCAGTCTTTTTTCGTCCCCGCTTCGGCGTCCGCCGTCCTTGCGGCGATGATTGCCGCTCAGCAAGCCGCCATCCAGCGGGCTCCACGGAATAACGCCTAATCCCAGCGCTTTGGATGCAGGCAGCACCTCAAGCTCCGGCAAACGGCAGAGCAAATTATATTTATGCTGTTCAGACACCAAGCCGAGCTGCCCTCTGGCTTTTGCTTCTCCCTGCGCTACAGCGATGTCCCATCCGGCAAAGTTGCTGGAGCCGACATAACCGATCTTCCCTTGAAGCTGCGCTTGCTGGAAAGCTCCCCATAGCTCGCTCCAGTTCACATTCCGGTCGACATGGTGCATTTGGTACAATTCGATATGATCAGTCTGAAGACGCTTTAACGATCCTTCCAGATGGCGGCGTATTTTGTACGAGGACAATCCTCTTTCACGGTTAGGACCATCGTGGGAGTCATGCATATCGCCATATACTTTGGTTGCCAATACTGTACTTTCCCGGCGTCCTCCGCCTTTGGCAAACCATTTGCCGATGATTTCCTCCGTACGCCCTGAATTTTCGCCCCACCCGTAAATATTGGCAGTGTCAAAAAAGTTAATGCCCGCATCGCGCGCGGCATCCATAATACGGAATGCTTCCTTCTCGTCCGTATCGACGCCAAAGTTCATCGTTCCCAGACAAAGACGACTTACCCGCAGACCCGATTGGCCCAGGTATGTAAATTCCATGCGGCTTCACCCTTCCTTAAATGGATTGGATAATGGATTACCCTCTCAGTATAACGGATTGTGGACATGGATCAAAGCCGAGCTATCTCCATAGGACCCGAAAGCTCCAATGCAGCCGATATCCCACATTTGCAACCTGCCAACCGAAGACAGGTGATTTGCGGCGTTCCTCATTTTGGAAATGGGACATAATTCAGTATAATGGAAAAAACAACTATCTCTTGTTAAAAGAAGGAGCTTGATCGTGTCTACAGGGACATCCTCGTGGTTCAAAGGAGAGATGAGCTTGCTCTCCATTACGCTGCTGATTGTTCAATTCGTGCGCGGCGCCGTGTTGATCAGCCTGCTGCCCATTTACGGCGCGGGAACGCTTGGCCTTTCGCCGGATATCATCGGAATTGCCATCTCCGCACACTATATAACGGATACCGTTCTGAAAATAGCTATCGGCTATCTGCTTGACCGGTTTTCACCGGGCCTTATTCTGAAGATCAGCCTGTTTATAGCGCTGGCAGGCGTATATTTCCTGCAATTTGCCGACGTGCCATGGATGTTCATTGGCGCTGCCGCCCTTTACGGAATCGGCATGTCTCCAATCTGGATTATTTGCCTGACCAAAGTATCCGCGCAGCATCGGGCTACACAGATGGGGACGCTGTATACGATTTGGCTGATCGGGCTTGGCGGCGGTCCCATTTTGTGTAATATTATGCTGGATTACAGCGCCGAATGGACTTATCAGCTGCTTCTGCTGCTCTCCATGGCAGCTGCGCTGCTTGGGCTGGTCATGAGACCGGCAGCGTCCATCAAGCTGCAGCTTGTGCCCTTCGGCGAGCAGCTTCGCACGCTGAAGAATCAGCTCTTCGCGATGCGCATGCTGCTGCCTGGCATGATTCTGCAAACAATGGCGGCAAGCATGCTGCTGCCGATTCTCCCCCATTATGCCGTGGACAAGCTTGGCTTCAGCGGGGCGCAATATTCCTTCCTGCTGGCTTCGGGCGGTCTATTCGCGGTTGCGGGACTTATCCCCATGGGACGTCTGTCAGACCGGTTTGGAGGGCAGAAGTTTTTCCTTGTCGGCGGCTTCTTCGCTTTTGCGGTCGGGCTATGTCTGTTGGCAAGCGGCCTCTCCTTTTGGTATTGTTTATTTATTGCACTGGGACTCGGCTTGTCCTATGCAGCGATACTGCCTTCATGGAACGCTCTGCTTGCTTCCTACGTACCACCTAAACAGGAAGGCGTAGGGTGGGGGCTTCTGTCCACCTTTGAAGGAGTCGGCGTAATGGTCGGCCCCATCGCCGGGGGCGTGCTTGCGCTTCATGGCGGCGAAACCGCCGTATTCTGGAGCAGCGCGGCGGTGTTTGCACTGATCGGATTATTTTATGCCAGATGGAAAGGGATTGGACATTTACGATGAGCGCGTTGCAAGACTGGATCAACAACTTAAAAAACATGGATATTCACAGCATACAGCAAACCTTGGAGAGCTACTCTCAATTCGGTCCGCTGCCGGGCATACTGATGCCCTTTATTGAAGCCTTCCTTCCTTTCCTGCCGCTGATTCTTATCATTGCGGCAAATGCCAACATCTACGGTCTGGGATTCGGGTTCCTTTTCTCATGGATCGGAGTTGTCGGGGGCGCTTTGCTTCTGTTCCTGCTCTGCCGCACGTTAGGCAAAAACGTACAAGCCAAATTGCTGAAACGATTTCCGAAATCTGCCCGCTTCTTCAACTGGGTGGAGCGGAGAGGCTTCACTCCTCTATTCCTGCTGGCTTGCTTCCCGTTTACGCCATCTGTGGTTATCACGGTTGTTTCCGGCTTAAGCCGGGTGCCGTTCCACACCTTTTTTCTGGCAACGCTGCTTGGCAAAGGCGTCATGATTTTCTGCATATCGATCATCAGCTTTGATATCAGTAATTTGGTGGAGGAGCCTTGGCGAATCTTTGTGTCCGTTACCGCGGTGCTCGTCATGTGGTTCGGGGGTAAACGACTGGAAAATCGTTATCAGGTAAACGGCTGATAGGAAATGCGATTTTGTGGCAGACTAGGGTGTGTCTTCAAACTCCGAGAAGAGCAGATGCTGTTGAGCGAGTTTGAAGCCGCGCCCTAGCCTGATCTTTCACGATAAGATCCATATGCCTGAAGAAGGAGCGATCGCCATGTCCGGCAAACACCACTCTAATCAGCAGTTGGCTGCAAGCAAGGCGCAGTCTCTGGGAGACCGCAAGCTGGGAATCAAGCAGGAAGCCAGCAAGCTTCAATCTGAAGCCGATACCGCCGCTGTGCCCAAGCATGGTCTGTAGAATGACAATGCAATCCATCATTTGACGCAACGCTTAACCCACCATTTTGAATAAAGGGGCAATGGGCAGCATGAGCAATCACGAAAAGCATCGGATGGAGCCCATCTCGGGCGAAACCGTAGAAGCTGACGGCGTTTACCGCAATGAATGGGGAAGAGACGAGCAGATGAAACGAGGCGAAACGTTTCCTTCCGATCCCATCCTAGGCTCGACGGAATGGAAACAGGTGGAGCTGGATTTCAACAATCATCATGACGGGAAAACGGATCCCCGGTTGGTACCGCATGACGATGACGACAATTCGGAAGCCCATATGCAGCATCCGCGCCGCCACACAACAAGCAACAAAAACAAGGAATAAGCCACGAGCAAAGACGCTTTCTAACCCGCCTCGAGCGGGGAGAAAGCGTCTTGGTCTATTTTAGCTTGGCTCTAGCAGCGTCAGCGATGTTCGGGCAACCTCTACGCCATTAACCCATAGCGTTACGGCATGCTCGCCTGGATAGTGCTTGCGGGTAGTCAAATCAGCGAATCTATGCGTCCGGGCTCCCTCTCCTTGCTCTCCAGTGTTATATTCCCGATCCGACAACAAAAAACGCTTTAATGATGTTTTTCCGCCAGACTTCACAAAATCGATCCCGTATTCCACACGCAATTTAAGCGCGTTGGACCTGTCACCGTCTTGACTCGTCCTGAAGCGGTAGCGGATAACCGTCTCTCCCCCAAAAGGAAGGATATCGTCGCTCACGCTAATGGCGGCCTCCATTACCAATCCGCCTCCATCGCATTCGCCGCTAGGGGCATAGCCAAATAACGCCATGGCTTCCCGGTTGCCCCTCTTGACCAGCGTGCGGCAGGCATGCCGGACAATCCAATCGGTTTCGGCCGTATGGCCGAGCCAGCTTCCCGCCACTTGCAGCACCAGCGCGGGATGGTCCTTGGCGATATCGTTCAGATTGTTGGCTACGCTGCGCCTGACATACAGCGATTCGTCATTTTTGAGCATCTCCAGAATTGGCAATAATGGCTGGGGATCCTTCTTGAACAGCGGCAGCGATTGTCCCCAAGGCAAGCGGGGACGAGAGCCTTCGCTGGCAAGCCGCCGGACATGCTCATTGGGATGAGCCGCCCATTCTTTAAGCTGAGGAAGCATTTTGTGCGGATGCTCCAATATAAACGGGCGTACGGCAAATTCGGAGCTGGAGCGGCAGGTAAACCTGGCAAGCGCCTCCATCGATTTTCCGAAATGCCGCTCCTCCCTGCCGAATACCTCCACAAAATCAGGGAAAAACAGATAGGGAAATCCGGTGCACTGCTCGTCCACCCGATATAAAATGGCCAAAGCCTCCTCGTAATCTCGAGGCAGCGATGCTCCCAGCGCTTCCGTAATGCGCCGGATTCTTTCTTTCAACTCAAGATCCGCCCAATTCCCGCTCCTGACGCGCTGAATGAAAGCCGCCTCGTCAAATTCGCCCCACGCTGTTGTCACGATGTGCGCGAATGTTTCAAGAAATTTTCCGTCATACATATTTTTTAACGGCTCCGCCAAGTGGGTTCCTCCTACCATTCCATATGAGATCACACGTTCGTATTTGTTCATCTATAGATATACCATAAACCGCTCTACTTTTCAACCAGCTGGGGCTGAACGGCATGATGCTGCGGCAGGCTGACGGTAAAGGTTGTTCCCGTCCCCATCTGACTTTCCGCTACAATTGTCCCCTGGTGGTTATCGATAATTTTATAGGTGACCATGAGACCAAGGCCGGTCCCTTTATCCTTTGTCGTATAGAAGGGCTGTCCAATTCTGGCCAACTGCTCCTCCGGCATCCCGCTTCCTTCATCCCTGATCATAATGGAATGGTCCCCTCCGTCCTCATCCGCTTGCCGGAAAGCTACCGTGACCGTACCTCCGTTATGCATGGACTCCATGCCATTTTTGAGCACGTTAATAAACACTTGCCTGAGCTGGCTTTCTACGCCTCTAACCCACAACGGCTGCGGCGCATCTCCCAATTCCAGCTTGATGCCTCCGGCCTTGGCCTGATTGTGAAGAAACTGAATGCTCTCTCTGAGCAGCACTCTTAAATCGATGACTACAAAATCGTTCATCTGAGGCTTGGATAACATCAGCAATTCACTAACGGTAGTTTCGATTAGAGCCAGCTCGGAGTTCATGATGGCAGAATAGCGGTCATTGGGTACCCGTCCGGTGGCAATCAGTTGGATAAAACCTTTAAGCGAGGTTAGAGGATTGCGAATTTCATGGGCAATGCCTGCCGCCAGTTGTCCGGCGATCGTAAGCTTTTCCGCGTTCACGAACAATTCTTCATTTCTTTTCCTCTCGCTGATGTCCCTAATAATGGCCTGCATAATGGGCACCCCGTCCAGCATTGCGCTGGTTCGGACCACTTCCGTCAAAATCAGCCCTCCCTCCAGCGTAATCCACTGGAGCTCGACCGTGCTGGAAGGCAGCTCTTCTCCGGCCCGGATGCCGCCAAGCCATTCCGCCATTTCTTCATGATACGGTTTTTGCAGCAGGTGAAAAATGGAGGTGCCCAGCAATTGGACTTCATGGCTTGCTCTAAACAATGCCAGTCCCGAAGGGTTGATATACTCCCACCTGCCGTCCTTAATCAGTACAATGGTGTCCAGCGAGTTTTCCACCAGCAGCTTGTACCTTTCATCCATGGCGGCAAACTTTCGCTGAGTCGACCAGGTTACCAGACTGAAGCTGGTAATCAAAAAAGCAGCCAGCCACAGAATCACAGCCAGCAAAAGCAAATATTCATTCAGCCGGTCGATGGTCAGGATGTCCCGGTATTGGATCATTAGCGCATGAAGCCCGAGCTGATGCATCGTCACTCCGCCCGCTCCCATCAGAATTGCTCCGGTAACGGCATAATAACGAGGCTTGCAACGAATCATGCTGAACGTAAAAAAGGAAGCAAGCCAAATAACGATGAAGGAGAGGATAAGCGGGAATGCCGAAAAGGTGTAGTATACAAAGGAGGGTGCCAGGAATGACAGGTAATGGAGCATGGCGGCGGCGGAAGCCATCAAGGCGGAAGCCGCCAAATCCGTCAGCCTTGCCGAAAACGGCTTGCGGATATGCAGGAGAAGCGCCCCGTACACCGTAACGATCGTGATGGCAAAAATAAAAACCATGCTCCAGTTAACGACCAGCATACGATCCGAAGCCAGCAGCGCAACCGTATTTTTCGTCCACAGCCCGAGTGAAAAAACGACGGCCGCTCCCAGAAGGGGCGTATATAGCCATGGTCTTGGTTTGGACGAGACCTGATGAACGATTTTGATCATCGTATAGGAAACATAGCTTAATATGGATATGGATAGCAATAAATAATAGGGGTTGCCAATCCATGCAAAAATGTTCATGGCGATCCTCCCAAATGAAATTATGAACCCGTCGTCACCAGATGTTATCAGGAGTCTGTCCGGCTTATGTGGTAAAAAGTTCGACATATTCCCAAAATATCCTTTTATTCAAAAAGGAATGAAGTTTTCAAGTGTGCTTTTGTGCGCTCCGGTCCTTGCTTTGTCGTATTAGTAGTGCTAGATTTGATCATAATGATAGCAAGCAAACTGATAGTCTGGGGGTTTTATTGATATGAAAATGTTAAATGAATTCAAGGAGTTTGCCGTAAAAGGCAATGTTGTCGATCTGGCCGTGGGTGTTATTATCGGCGGCGCTTTCGGCAAAATCGTGACCTCTCTGGTCAATGATGTGATTATGCCTCCGATCGGAAGAATAATGGGAGAGGTAGACTTTAAGGATTTGAAGGTTTATTTGGCCGACCCCTCAGGGAAAACCGGAGATGATTTGGCTGCTGTGCCGTCCATTAACTACGGACAGTTTATTAATGTGATGATTGATTTTATTATCGTGGCATTTTGCGTGTTTTTATTGGTGAAAGGCATTAATGCTCTGCGCCGCAAGAAAGAGGATCCAAACGCGGCAAAACCGGAGCCTAAGGAAAAGGAATGCCCTTACTGCCTGTCGCAGGTTCCTATAAAGGCGACTCGCTGCAAGCATTGCACCTCCCAGTTGGAGTCGGCCGCTAATGCCTGATGAGTTTTTTGACATTTATGACCGGGAGCTGAACCCTATCGGTACAGCTTCCCGCCGGGAGGCGCATGCCAACGGGTATTGGCATCGCACCTTCCATTGCTGGCTGGCAAGACGCTCCGGCGGACGCCAGCTTGTCCTGTTCCAGCGCAGACAGCTCGGCAAGGATACCAATCCCGGCTGCTACGACATTACGGCAGCCGGGCATCTGCTCGCTGGCGAAGGCTTGCCCGATGCCGTCCGGGAACTGGAAGAGGAGCTTGGCGTGTCCGTTTCGTTTCAGGAGCTGATCCACCTCGCGCAGGTGCGGGAGGAAGCGGAAGGCCTCGTTGACGGGAAGCCGTTTATCGATCGCGAGGTTAGCGATGTGTACGGTCTTGTCACCCCTATTCCGCTGGAGTCGCTAGTGCTTCAGCGGGAAGAGGTGGCCGGCGTCTACGAAGCGGATATTGCCGAGCTGCTGGCGCTTTTTCGCGGCGAACGCGACAGCTTGAGCGTTCGCGGCATTGAGCATGCGAATGGGCCGGCAGCTCGGGAAGGGCAAAGCGCCGGGAAGCAAGCGATGGCCGTCGAAGTGCGGAACGGCGATGCGCGAGCGAACGCTGACGAAGTGCGGGACGGCGTTGCGCGTGCGGCGGCTGACGAAGTGCGGGACGGCGCTGCGCGTGCGAACGATGACGAAGTGCGGAACGGCGCTGCGCGTGCGAACGCTGACGAAGTGCGGAACGGCGATGCGCGTGCGGCGGCTGACGAAGTGCGGGACGGCGCCACGCATGCGAACGCTAACGAAGTCCGGGACGGCGTTGCGCAAGCGACCGTTAACGAAGTGCGGGACGGCGACGCGCGTGCGAACGCTGACGAAGTGCGGAACGGCGTTGCGCGTGCGAACGCTGACGAAGTGCGGGACGACGACGCGCGTGCGAACGCTAACGAAGTGCGGGACGGCGATGCGCGTGCGAACGCTAACGAAGTGCGGAACGGCGATGCGCGTGCGAACGCTGACGAGGTGCGGAACGGCGTTGCTCATGCGGCGGCTGACGAAGTGCGGGACGACGACGCGCGTGCGAACGCTGACGAAGTGCGGAACGGCGATGCTCATGCGGCGGCTGACGAAGTGCGGGACGACGACGCGCGTGCGAACGCTGACGAAGTGCGGAACGGCGATGCTCATGCGGCGGCTGACGAAGTGCGGAACGGCGTTGCGCGTGCGAACGCTAACGAAGTGCGGAACGGCGCTGCGCAAGCGACCGTTAACGAAGTGCGGGACGACGACGCGCGTGCGAACGCTAACGAAGTGCGGGACGGCGTTGCGCGTGCGAACGCTAACGAAGTGCGGAACGGCGCTGCGCAAGCGACCGTTAACGAAGTGCGGGACGACGACGCGCGTGCGAACGCTGACGAAGTCCAGGACGGCGTTGCGCAAGCGACCGCTGACGTAATGCGGGACGGCGTTGCGTGTGCGAACGCTAACGAAGTGCGGAACGGCGATGCGCAAGCGACCGTTAACGAAGTGCGGGACGACGACGCGCGTGCGAACGCTAACGAAGTGCGGGACGGCGTTGCGCAAGCGACCGCTGACGTAATGCGGGACGGCGTTGCGTGTGCGGCGGCTGGCGGCGATCGGCACAGCCCCGAGACGCAAACGGCGGCTGGCGGCAAACTAATTCAGGTACCGTTGGATGGAGGGTTATTGGCCCCCGATGCTACTGGAGACATCCCGTTACTGGTTGGACACGCCAATGAATACAAGCTCGTCAGCCGAGTCATCACTGCCGACCAATTCGTGCCGCGCCAGCTTTCCTACTATTTGAATGTGCTGGAAAGGCTTCAAGCCTGCACTTAGCCCGACTCTTACGGACATCGATGGCCGTTAGAGGCTTCTTTTTGTAGAAAATCGATTTCTAACGGTCATGGGCGGCCGTAAGCGCCCATATTTGCCTCAAATTTGTTATTTTCAAGCGCTAGCGGACATCGATGACCGTTACAATCGCGGAATTTAGCTATTTGAGGCTCTAACGGTCAAAGATGACCATTACAATGGCGAGATCTGGCCATTTGGGACTACGACGGTCAGGAATGACCGTCGCTATGGCGGAATCTCACCATTTGAGGCTCTAACGGTCAGGAATGACCGTTACAATGGCGAGATCTGGCCATTTGAGGCTCTAACGGTCAAAGATGACCATTACAATGGCGAGATCTGGCCATTTGGGACTACGACGGTCAGGAATGACCGTCGCTATGGCGGAATCTCACCATTTGAGGCTCTAACGGTCAGGAATGACCGTTACAAAGGCGGAATCTAGCCATTTGGGACTACAACGGTCAGGAATGACCGTTACACTCGCAGAATCTAGCCATTTGAGACTCTGACGCTCAGGGATGACCGTTACAAATGCGGGCTCTCCATCTGAGGCCCCATATCTCGGGCCCTGTGGTTAGCTCCGCTACATTTTGATTTGAACCTTCAACCAGTCGGGGTTTCGTTGCCCGGCGAAATATTGCGGCGCTTCCTCCAGCGTAAGCTCCTTGGAAATAAGGGGCAGCAGGTCGAAGCGTTTTTCTTTTACCCAATGAAATGCCGGAAGGAACGTGCCGTTAATCGCCATGGAGCCCAGCAGCGTCCAGTCTTTCTGGTAGAGTGCAAAAGGAGACAGCTCAATGACCGCGTTTGTAGATGCTACGCCAAATTGCAAGTACTTCGCGGTTGGTCCCATGTATTGAAAGGCCTCAGCAATAACGGCCGGGATTCCGGTTGCATCAATGACGATGTCAAAGCCGTTGCGGTATGCCTCTGTTTCAAGCAGCTTCGCCGCTTCATTCGCCAATACGCCCCGCGTCGCTCCAAATCCAACGGCCATGTCCAGCTTTTCCCGGTTAATGTCGGATATGACAAGCTCCGATGCCCCGGAGCGGATCAACGCTTGAACGAGCTGCTGCCCCATGGCTCCCGCTCCAAACAACATCACCCTGTCACCGGCTTGCACCTGAAGGCGATTCATCGCATGAACCACACAGGCAATCGGCTCTACAAATGCAGCTTCCTGAAAGGAAAGGCCATCCGGCAGAGTCACAACATTTCGAGCCGGCACTGCGACATATTCCGCCATGCTTCCGTCTACGGTATTGCCAAGCGCTTTCCAATTGGAGCAATGATTAGTCCGCTTGGTCAGGCAATAAGAACATGACCCGCAATAAAGCGACGGGTCTGCCGTTACTCTATCTCCTTTGGAAAAGCCATGGACGGCTGAACCAATTTCATGAATGGTCCCCGCAAACTCATGCCCCGGTATGATGGGATACGGCGATACATATTCCCCTTCAAAAATATGGTGATCCGTTCCGCAAATCCCGGTGCGTTCCACTTTGATCGTTACTTCGTCGGGCTTGGGCTCGGGATAGGCAACCTCCTTGACCACGGCTACTTTCGGTGCTTCAAATACGAGCGCTTTCATCTGCATCGGGTCTCACTCCCTTTTTGTCTGTTGCCTCTTATTCTATCATGAATAAGACGGCAAACAAGCGGGCCTCGGGGACAAAACCCCGCAGCCCGCCTGTCTTGTCCATGCACAGCAAGAGAATGGCAATGCAATCTAGCATTAAACTACAGTGCAGCCAATCGTTTACTACCAGACTCTAGAATAAACCAAACCCGCCGCCGAACCCGCCTCCATATCCAAAGCCATTTCCATAACCGTTGTGCAGGCTTCTGACGCAAATATCAAAGGTAACCGTAGCTGCGCCGTCTCGTCCAAAGCTGCATATTTTCACACAATCGAAACCGGGCTTTCTGAAGAAGCATACGACTCTCGAGCGGTGGCCGGCCAGTAGAAAGTTGATTGTTCTGGCATCACAGTGCCTGATTGCATGAACCAGCATTCTTGCGTTACGGCGGTTGCGCAAACGAGCGAATGTTCTGCTCAAATCGCGACTGACTTCCTGAATGCCTTCCACTGCAAATTCTTCCCGATGATGACGACGACGACGACGACATTTTCTTCTGCTGGCTCCTGCTACATCGCCGACTCTGTTCCAGCCGCTGACTTTCATTTTTTTAGACATAAGCATCCTCCTCCCTGATCCGCTTACTCTATTCTATGCGCTTTTCGTAGAAGGGTATGGGTAAGTATAGACAGGCATTCGTTGAAATGCGCTGCGACTCCCTTAAGCATGTCCTTCAAAAAGACCACTCGCCTCCATTCATTTACAGATTGCGGTTCAAGTCGACTTCGCAAACAGGTCTGCATTATAATGATCATAGTCTTCAATGAAACATCACCTACTATTCCTATCTTTTTTATGTAAAATGGAGCTTTTCCGCAAAGGAGTCTTGTCATCGTGAGTTCACCCATAAACGCAACTGCCGTTCCACACGTCGAAAATAGCTACTGGCAAGGCATCAAGGATTGTGTTCCAACCTTGCTTGGTTATATCAGCATCGGCTTTGCATTCGGAGTCGTCGGCATTTCATCCGGCATCAGCGGGCTGGAGGTTGCACTGCTTGCTTTTCTCGTATACGGCGGCGCGTCTCAATTTATCTTCTGCGCTTTGCTGGTGGCGAATAGCCCCGCAGCCGTTATCATTTTCACTACGTTTATGGTGAATTTGCGCCATTTTGTGCTTAGTTTGACTCTGACCCCCCATTTCTCGCGTTATTCGCTTGGCCGCAATATCGGCATCGGCATTTTGCTGACGGATGAATCGTTTGGCGTTGCCGCCGGAAAGCTTGCGAGCGGTTCTAAGCTTGGCGACAAATGGATGTACGGCCTCAACCTGGCTGCTTATATATGCTGGGGAATTTCTTGCATGCTGGGGGCCATTGCGGGGCAATGGGTGGAAAATCCGGAGCCGCTTGGGCTTGATTTTGCCCTGACAGCCATGTTTGTTGCGCTGCTTGTGCTCCAGATCGGAGAGGGGATCTCCTCGAAAATCAGGACAAGTCTGACGTTGATTCTATGTACGGTAATCGCGATGGTTGTTTTTTCTTCTTTTATGCCGACTTATATCGCTGTGTTGCTCTCTACCATTTTGGTAGCCGGCCTGGGGGCGGTGATGGAGCGATGAGCACAAGCATGCCGATGTTCTGGCTGATTGCCGCCTGCGCTATCGTCACCATCTTGCCCCGTATTCTGCCATTTATGCTCGTGAGAGGAGTGACTTTTCCCGCTCCCGTACTCAAATGGCTCAGCTATGTGCCGCTTACTTTGTTAACGGCGCTAATTGTGGAGGGAATGCTTATCCAAGACGGGGGCTCGCTTGGATTGAACTGGCAAGGACTCCTTGCCCTTATTCCTACAGCCGCCGTCGCCATATGGACCCGCAGCTTGTCCGCAACAGTCATTGTTGGAGTATTGGCGATGGCGGCCGTGAGATTTTTGCTGTAATAGCGGGCTGGTTGGCAATGTTCCCGTTACGGACATGATCAAGGCGATTCTGTGGTTGCCCCCAAGTCGCCTTGTTCAAGCTGCCGGCGCAGAATAGTCGCAAGCTCGGCCCTTGTTACCGGCATTCCGGGCCGGAATGATCCATCCGGATAACCTTGCATGATCCCGGCTTCCGTAACGCTATGAATTGCATCCTCTGCCCAATAGCCGGCAGGAACGTCTCTGTATGCTGTTTTCGGGATTTCTTGCGGCTGTCCGTCAGATGGCGAAGGCTGCTGGCTCGGATTCTCGGATTCATTTGAACCCTTACCGCCCTCGGAAGAGTCGCTATTACCACTGTCTCCGCCTGCACTATTGCCGCCTCCGCCGCTATTGCTGTTCCCGGAATTCCCTTGATCGGATGGTCCTTTGTCCAACGCTTGCTGCACCCTCTTTTTAAAAGTAATCCAGCCAGTCCATTCTCCTCCGTCATACATCAATCGAGGGCAAACTTTACGATAGCCTAAGGAAGAAGGCCAGTCCCAATGCCGCCGCAGACGATCCACTCCCCAACCCCTTGCCCTAAGCATATCCGCTACAAGCTGAACTGCGAATGCCACTGTCGCTCCATAATCGCCACTTTCGCAAATTTCAATCCCGATGGACGTCATGTTGCCGCCGCTGGCTTTGGTGCCGTCTCCGGCATGCCAGCCAACCTCATTAAGAGGCAGGCATTCGATCGCAACCACGGGACTGTTCGGCTCTGTTGTTTTGGGCCCAATAACGATATGGTAGCTGGCCGTTACCCCATTAGAAGGATTAGTCAGCCACGTTCTTTCGTTAGGCGCGGTGCTGGATGGATTGCCGGTATTGTGTATGGTCAAGGTCGTGGCTTTAAGAGCGCGCCCGGAACGCCGATTGTTTGGTGTAGTCGCCGGAATATGATTGATGACATAACGAGGAAAAAGGATGTTGGGGTCGAACTGAATGGCGATAGCATGATGCACGATCCGTTCGGTGTGATTGAGCGACATATCCGCAACATGGTATGATCGCTTTCGATTTGCTTTGTCGATATCCAGCAGCTCTCGCAGCTGAGCGTTGTTCGTCGCCAAGGTGGCGCTGCCGCCTCCGTCCAGGTTAACTGCCCGCTGGCATCCGTAATAGACGGCTAGCTGTGCCGATTCGGAGAGGGTTAATCCTTTGTCATAGCTCCCGCGTCCGTCGCCCATAATGAGGCAAAGGGTGCCGTCGTCTTTTATACCGGCGATCATGCGCGGATTTGAGGCAATAAGGTCTGCCGGTGTTTGCTCCGCTACTGTTGGCGTAACAATTGGCCTGCCATTTTCGGCAAGTGACGGAACGGCGCTGACCGCCCAATCAAGCCCAGTAGGACTTTGCTGCCTCCCGATGCCAAACTTGCCTCCCTTACGGTAAAAATGCGGGCGGTGCTCCGTTTTGCTTTTGACATCCGGGAATAGGGTTTGTCCAGTATTGTGAGTAAGGCCCAACAAAGTTCCGTCTTGGGAAACAAAAGAAGCGTTGAAGCAGAGCCACTCGCCTCCATGCCGTGCAACCTGTTGGGCCAAAATAGCACTCACTGTCTTGCCCTTGGCTGTCACCAACTCTGTGCGGATAATGGCATCAGGCGGTAAGCTGGCGATGCGGATATCCGACCATCCCTGCCCTTTGCTGTTAGCTCCGGTGAGCGAATAAGTCAACGCCCCTTCCTCGACCCGGCCGCTTTGGATGCGGATGCGCTTATGGGCGATCATAATCGTTTACTCCTGGATGGTTTTGAGAATTGGGGAGAGCGGAATGACCGGTATGACCTGAATGGCCAGAGTGATCGGAATGATTGGGTGCTTTGTGGTCTGCTTCCTGTGCGGTTTCTCCATTTGGATTGTCGTCTTGGAGCAACTCTTTCTCATTGTCAGCGCTTTTGAGTTCGACTCCTTCTCTGTTACTGCCAGCTTCATTGCCGAAGGGATTTTCGCCTGATTTGCTTTTAAGCACTTCTACCGCTTTTTGCAGTGCAGGCGGGATCGGAGCGCCAATCCGTCCGGCATTTTCAATAAAAGATAGCAGCTCATTGGATAGATAGAAAAATATAGCGGTATCCCGGAACAAATGTGCCTCCCCAAGCGCTGTATCGATCAGATGCGCGACAGTGACGATTCCAAAAATCATGACCTTTTTGGCAATACCCCACAGGCCCACATCGCTCCTGAGCTTGCCTTCCTTGGCAGCGGCCGCCAACCCCGTGCAGTAATCAATAATAACGAAGGTTAGCAAAATGGATAACATAATAGACCAACCCCCAAATAAATAAGATGCAATCGCCCCTCCTACTGCAATTGTTACTTTCGCTAATGCATCCATACATAAAACCTCCTAGAAAAAATAAAGGCTCCGCTTATGCGGAGCCCATGACCAAATGATATTAAAAAGCGCTAAAAAGTACGATTGCCTACGTTACCCATAACCCTGAGACGACATTATTACGGTGGATACCGCTGTTATTGGGATTATTGGTAATTGATACACTTATAATATTGTTGCTTACAAGCACATTGCTTGTATTAATGCTTGTAATATATCTCTCTATATTGTTGCCCTCGACAATTACATTTGATGTGGCAAGTGAAGTGTTGTTTCCAATTAAAATATCCGCTCCAGAAAAATTTCTATTGTTATTTCGAGTGATGTTCCCCTTTACGTTAGCATAATTCATTCCATACAGATATATTGCGTTTCGTCCACAATTTGTAATGATATTGTCTTCGATGATTACATCACCGGTGGCTGTAAAAGCTATGCCATGGGTGTAGCAATTATCAATTTCATTCTGACGAATTTCGATTCCAGAAAACTTCTTATTGAGAGATGTATTTTGCCCATAAAAAAATCTCTCTTCAATACCATTCGTATAGCTAGCATAAAACTTATTGCCTGTAATACACCAACTTTTAACATCATTTTCACGCTCTATGAACAATACCCCGGCACTACAACTCTCAAATATGTTATTTTTGACGAATAAGCATGATGTGTCTCCCAACACAATAGTTCTGAAAAACCTGTTAAACCTACATTCTATAATATATATATCTAATGTTGAAATTCCTGGCTTAAACGAATAGTTGCCTATAGCATGACGATTACTTGGCGAATCACCTAAAAATGTGCATTTTTTAACAGTAATATTATAGCAAGAACTTTCATCATAGGGGCCAAACCAAGGAAATTCAGTTACTCCTCCAGCATAACCTAATTGCACCATTGTTGTTGACCCAGTGTAGTTACGGAAAATAGAACCTTGAATCGAAACATCTTTGCAGCCATTTAATACCAAAAGGTTCCAGGTTGAACAGTTCTCAAAAATACAATTTGATATTTGAATATTATTGGCATGTCCTAATGCCAATAAGGTTACATTACTTGGATACATTACGTTGTTTCCATCAAAAGTAATTCCACTAATCTCTACATTCTGTGTCGCGGTAAAACCACCAGTAGATCCATCACTTTTATTAATGAGAATCGCCGGTATATTTGCCATTCGTTTCAAAGTAGCGCCAGGACCGACTATTTTTATCCCAGATGCTACTTTCAAAACATCGCTATCTATATCATATACTCCAGGTGGTAGAAAAACTGTACCTGCTCCAGCTTCCTCAGCTGCGTTTAATGCTGCCTGAATTGCTGCCCCATTATTATTGACGCCATAATTCTTAACATTAAAGACAAAAGAATTTTTTTTCGCCTCATTTTCCAAGTATGATTTAAGATTATCTATTTCTACTTTCCTTGCCACATCATCCCCCGCTGCCGGAGCTGCTGCCTTCATTCTTCCGGCAGCATCGCGTTTTACCAGCGTGGACGCGGTTGCTGCATTGGTTGCGGCGCTCAGAGCGGATTTATCAGCAGCAGACATCAAGCCATTAGCTGATGTGGTAGCCACCGCAGTTCCAGCTTTCGCGTTCCAAGCCGTTTTTTCTGCATCCGTAACGAAGCGGTTGCTTGCATCCTGTGCGATTACAGACGGCGGATGAGTGGATGGATGGGTATAATTGTTCGCTCCCGCAGCAATGCCAGCCAGCTTCGTTTTTTCAGCCGTTGTATAGTCGTTCGTGGATAAGTCCTTGCCCGAAGCCTTGTCCACTTTATTAGAGAGCGAAGTAGTTAGACCCGATACCGCATTATCCAGAATATCCGCGTTGCCGTTCAAGTCCTCGATGTTTACGGCATCGGAAGCTTCCGGCTTTTTCAAATTCAAATTGGGTGTTAATTGCATTGTTTATCCTCCTCCATACGTGCGTAATTGGCCCCATGACCGTGTTGCGGCATCCTGCCATGTCAACTCTGATACCATATCCCAGGTGGTGTAGGTATAAAGGAATGAATAGGATAGATGCGCCGGGCGAATTTGCTCCAGCATAGCCATAAATCCCGCCATATTGGCCGGAACGCCCAATACCCCGATAAACCGGATGACAAACCGGTATTCATCAGGGTACTCAATCACATCAACTTCGCCGCCGCTAAAGGCCGAGGCAACGCCAACAAGCATCTGTTTTGTTACTGTGCCATGTCCGCGAAGCTTGGCCCGAATCATTTCACGGCGCCATTCGTTGGACATAGACAGGTCTGTCGTTAAGCCAAACTCCTGCTCCCAATTGGCCAGCCCCGAGGTTGCCGTCGAAATAAATAGCTGATTAATGAGATCAGATGCCGAGGCTATTGAAATGCCCAACTCCTCTGCGAGTGTGCTCTGCAGTTCCTTCATATCTCGTATACCCTGCCAAAAATCGGGCAAATAAGCCATCAGATCAGGACGGCTTGCTTCCGGAACTTCCGTGGACACTGCTTGGCTGCCATACATCCCCGCGCCATAAAGCGCGACACCGTACGTCACTACGCATCACCTCGCAATTGTCCCCATGTTAATGGACCTTTTGGCATGACGTCATCGTAATTGGCCATCTGCCGCCATGGCAGCCAATTGTCCGAGTTGTACAAAGCAAGACGATAATAAATCGGGGCGTTAATATTGTAAGGATATAAATATTGAATGGCAGCCATGCTGCTGTATCCCTTTACCGTCATTATCGTGCAATATTGTACGCCGTTAAATCGGCTGGTTGGGTTATTGCTGAAAAAAACGGTAAGCCCCCGATCATAAGTGGATGGCAATGCATCCCCCTGCTTCCAGTTGTCTGCCTTCACGTTTAACGCATCATGACTATGCGCCGACGGAGAAAAAGTCGTCGGCTTGCCGCTCACGCCGGACCACGGCACGCTGTCAGCGGCTTCCGCCTGGTCGACTTTGCCGTTGTCATTGCTGTCATAGACGCTTTTGAGCATGTCGCCGGCGCCTACTCCCGACAATCTCTTGTCGATTGCCTGTTTGACCCGAAGCGGCGTCATGTCCGTTGTATGGTCTTCGCCAGCCTCGGCTTGCGTTTGGGTGGATAGCCCACGATTCACTTGTGCTCCAGCCGAGATTCCATCCAGCTTCGTCTTATCTGCGGCAGACATCAAGCCATTAGCCGACGAAGTAGCTGCCACCGCACTTGCCTTGGCATTCCAGGCAGTTTTTTCAGTATCCGTTACGAAGCGGTTTCCTGAATCCTGAGCGATGACGGAAGGCGGGTGAGTAGCCGGATGGCTGTAATTGTTTGCACCGGCCGCGATGCCGTCCAGCTTCGACTTATCCCCGGCAGACATCAGGCCATTAGCCGATGTCGTAGCTGCGGCTGTCTCGGCTTTGGCATTCCATGCCGCTTTTTCCCCGTCTGTTACGAATCGGTTGCCCGAGTCTTGAGTAATTATGGACGGCGGGTGGGTGGCCGGATGGCTGTAATTGTTTGCACCGGCCGCAATGCCGTCCAGCTTCGACTTATCTGCGGCTGACATTAAGCCGTCGCCTTCAACTGTAGCTGCTGCCTTCTCGGCTTTGGCATTCCACGCGGATTTTTCCGTATCGCTCACAAAGCGATTGTTGGCATCCTGGGCAATAATGGCCGGGGGATGGGTGGCAGGGTGAGCATAGTTATTGGCCCCTGCGGCTATGCCGGCCAGCTTTGTTTTTTCGGCGGTTGTATAGTCATTAGCCGATAATCCCTTGCCTGCAACCTTGTCCACCTTCCCCGCGAGCTGCACCGTCATCGTCCCGGCAAAGTCCGGATCGTTGTTTAAGGCATCCGCGATTTCCTGCAAGGTATCCAGGGCATCGGGCGCGGCTCCAACGATAGTTTGGATACGTTGGTCCGTTTCGCTTTTGGTATACACGCTGGACTTGTCCGCTTTTGTAATGAATTGCGAATCGACTACCGTTTTATCCGCCTTCCCATGCTCAACTGCGCCAACTCTGGCGTCCGTTGTGCTTTTGTAACGATTAAGCTCCTCCTGCGTTGCGGTTGCGGCTGTCTGAAGCTCGTTAATATCGTCCGCATCCACCTGATCGCCCGGCGTCTGATAGGTCGCGTATACCACATCGGCATCGGCAAAAATGCGAATGTATCTGCGCCAAGGCGTGTCCGCCGGAATCGACACTGTAAAGGCGGTTACTTCCACCCCAGTCATATTGGGGCCAGTGTGCGCGCGGATGGAACTATTGGCGATATTATCATGTGCCAGCAGCCCTTCGAATTTGCCGTCCGTCAGAGGAAGCTCCTCCTGTACGGTATAGGCGGTGCCATCCGTCCGTTTGTTCAACTTGGGTTTAAAAACATCGACTTCATCCGGATACGGCATAACCTACACCTCCAATTCCACATTGGCCAATGCCGGGATATCATGATCAGACAGCGGCACATTGCCCGTTCCGCCATTTAGCGTCAAGCCGGAATAATCTTGAACGCCTGGCACGGAAAGCAGCAGCACGCCAATGGCGGCAATGCTCACATAGGATGCGGCAAACGCAATCGAACGGAAGTGAGCTTCCAGCGCCCCCGTAAAATCATCCGTTACCGCCTGAAGACTGTAACCCGCGCCAAGTATAATCCGTGCCGAAACAACAACCGGCGCAGTCGTAGCGGATACGACGGTTACGGACGCGCCAATCGGTCGCAGCGTTTCGATATATTCCATGGTTTCAGCGACAAGCGCCGGGCTGGCTGAGGCCTTGTTGCTATCGACGATAATGACCTTGACCGTGCCCGGTCCATCCCATAACGAATTGACCTTGGCATCGCCCACTCCGGAAACGCTCATGGCCCAGTCGCGGTAATCCGCAGCGTTGCCTCCGCTGGACGGGTTGCGAACCCGATGGAGATACCTTGTTCTAAGCGACTCGTCGCTTTCCCGATCCTCGCCGGGAATCAGGAGCTCGCCAAGCACCGCTCGGGCAAGTCCCGGAATATATTCCAAAGGCAGCAGCTCCCCAAAATAAACATTGCCGCCTCTTCCGTCCACGTCGCACACCAGCGTGAACTGGCCGCTTGCAAGCTTGGCTGAAACGGTATAGCTGTACCCGCCTCCGCTAAATCGGCTGCCGATTGGAACGTCAAACGGTTCATTTCCGCTGTTATAAAAACTCCCCTTACGCTGGGCCGCTACAGCCGGACGGCGGGTCAGGCCAAAGTCAGCCGCCCGCAGATCCAGATATTCGCCGCTGCTGGTCGTACCGAAGCCTAATCGCAGCTGCAGCTCCATATCCATATAAATTTGGGCAAGCTCTGCCGCAGCCGGAGCGCAGGCATCATAAATGATGCTGCCTTCACGCTTGTCGATGGTATCCGGTATCCGGTCCAGCATACGGCCTAAAATCGCTTCAAAGGTTTGCGCTTCATGCAAAACCAATCACCTCCTCCTCAAAACTTCCATAATCGGTATGGACGGTAAACGTGACGACAGCCCGGTCTCCCTGATGACTTACCTTCACTTGGTCCACGGTCTGAATCCGGTCATCCTGCAGCAGCGCTTCCTCCAGCAAACGCTTGGCCTCCAGTTGTAGGAAAGAAGGATGCCTTCCTATAAGCGACGCCATTTCATGGCCAAAATTAACACTGTAAATGGAATGACGGAACCGCTGGCTTTGCACTATTTTAAAAACAGCTTGTTTCATGGCATCCAGCCCATCCGTTCTGCCTGACATGACGCCGCGCTCCAAATCGATGCGCCAGGTTGCTGACGGCTGGCTGGCGGCTGCAGTAGACTCCGTTAATGCGCCTCCCTGCGGAATCATGGCTTCACCAGCCGATCCAGCAGCAGATAGCGTTGACCGCCCTGCATGCGCAGCAAAATGACCGAATCCCCGGCTTCTAGTCCTCTACGGACGAGGATTGGCGCGGTATTGGAGCCGTAAACTTGACTCAAATCGATTTCAAGCTCCGTCAAGGATTCCGGCACAATCAAAAAATCAGCCGGAAGCACAAAGCGCTGGTCGACTTTTACGCTGAGCGGATTTGCGGATACTACTTCTCCCTGGAGAAGCTGAACGGGATTGCCCGCTTCGACGGCGCCCATCCCTGCTTTTTTGATTAATTCCAGCATACTCATCCTAGATCACCTTCACATCCAGCGCCATCGTATGGAGAGCGCCGCTGAATTTATGACTGCATTCATCAACAAGAAACGGCTGGTTCAGGCCCAGCCGCTCGATGACAACATAGATATAGCTTCCTGCCCGCACCTGGAGATCGCCCAAAGCGTTTAGCTTCATGGTTTTGCTCTCGCGGTTATGAAGGGTGGACAGCATCCTCAGCATTTCGCCGATTTGCCCTTCGTTTTTGTTTTCATCAACCGATTGATACAGCTGGAGCATGCCCCACTTCGCTATATTTGCGCTATCCTGCTCAATGTATAGCTCCCGCTTGCCGGTTTTTTTATTGTCCTGATAAAGGACAATGCGGTTGTACGTATCCTGGTCAATCGACAAGGATGTGCTGTAATCCGTCAGCAGGCTTCCTTCGCCCAGATAGTTGTCCGCGACCATATCCTCGATATTTCGCAGCGCAAGGACTCCAAAATCATCATAAAGCACATAGTTTTTTCCGCCGTGGATCAGCGTTAGGTCAAGCGCCTTGTTGCATATATCAAGCAGCTTTTTGCCATCCTCCACCATTTCCGGAATGAGGTACGGCGTGGTTTCAATGCGACCGGTTTTCAACTTGAATTTGTTCGCCACTTCCACAATGATGTCAGACGCCCGCTTATTTTTGAAAATAAAGGTGTCCGACGCCATGAGATAACGGATCTGATCGTAAGCCTTCACCTTGACGCTTTCCCCGCTGCCGCCTTCCAGGCCGAAAATATAACCATGAAACACCGGCTTGTCGCCGTATCTGACCTGGACAATATCTCCGTTGTTGATAGCGAAAGAACGAGACTGATACAGCCCTTCGGTCACCACCGTGAACTCAAGGCTGCCGGCCTTGCCGATCCGGCTTGTTTTCCAGGTGACATCTCCGGCAATGTCGGACAAATCCCAGACGTTCCCGTTTTTGTTGTCCAGCAAAATCGTTATCATGGCAGCTTCAGCACCTTCCCGATCGGCAGCCTTCTCAGCTCGGCATCGGGTATGCCGTTAAGCTTCTGAATTTCGCCCCAGCGGGCCCCGCTGCCAAGCTGGGTCTGCGCCACTTTCCATAGCGAATCCCCGGCCACCATCACATAGGTTTTGGGCTTTTCCCTCTCGTCCGGGCGCTGCGCCTTGGCGGTGGACGCTTTGTTGTCTTTGATGGTCACCTTTCTGGCGGCATGAAAGACGTAATGCTTCATTTTGATGGTGTATTCAATGTCTCCAGTTCCGCCGGCGGTTTCCTTCCATGTGAAGGATTCGATGCTTGCCGGCGTATTGTAGACCATTCCGGCTTGCCCCTCGTTCCCTGAGTCGACGATCAGCCTAATCGGACGTTTGCTCTGCATCCAGCGACTGATCTTCAGCACCAGCTCCATTGGCGGCTTCCATTCCGGCTCAAGGTACTCCTTCCCTTGCTGGTCCTTTTTTACTTCATAGACAAAGGGATAGGGCTGTCCCGGAAAAAAGCTGCTGAAGCCGTATTCCGACAGCTTGCGCTCCTTAATAACATTAATTTCGCCCAAACCGACAACCTCGAAAGTGCTTCCCTTCACGCCGTCCGACACCTCAAACGAGGCAGGCAGCACCGGAATAACCAGCTCCTCCGTAAAATTATTAAAGCTTAGCGCTATACGGTAGCTCATCGGTATACCCCCTCTGCGGAAGACGAGATTTCATCCTGAAGCATCGTGGTGATCGCCTGCACCATGGAACCAACATCCATGCCATTGCGGATATCTCCGGTTTGCACGTTGACGGAAGGCTGGAGCGTCACGAAATTCTGGATATTTTTCATTTCCGCCAGCTCGCGCATCATCTTGATGTCCTCGCTGCTGATATCCACGGTATCGTTGATTTTTCCAACTTCGTCGAGACGGCCTCCGGTCATTTGTATTGAGGTTCCAGGCTGCAGCACAGATTTTGATGCACCGGAGTAATTGCTTGCATCTTCCTTCGCCAATGCATTCTCCAGTAAGTCTTCATTTTTTTTACTTGCGGAGTGGTTCTCTTCGATTTGCAATTCCTCGGATGCCTGTTTAGCCGTTCTTTCGTTCGCAAACTCCAATTCCAAGCGATCGCGGTTCTCCAGATTAAGTTTCGCTTTTGCATCAGCCGCCTTCTTCTTTTCCTTTACAATTTCTGTCGCCTGATCAGCCAGCTCCTCCATGCTGAATCTTGCCGTTATTTCAAAATCGGAGCCTGTAACCTTGTTGACAATACTCAAAATGGAGTTAATACCATCGATGATTCCGTTGATTACCAAGTCGTAAATCTTCCCAATGCTTTTAGCCCATTGAGTAAATGGAGTAAGCATCCCTTCTACAAGTCCCCAGAAAAAACCGGGAATCAAATCAAAAAAGTTTAATATTGAATTCCAGGCTTTTAGCAAAAATAAGGCCACACTATCGTTTGACTTCCATAAAGTAACAAGCGCTGCAACAACACCGGCAATAAGCGAAATAATGAATACGAATGGATTTGCTCTTAATACTGCCGTTAAGCCCATCCATGCTCTTTGGAGAAACGACACTCCGCCTGCTTGGGCATACATGGCCAGCGTTGATATTGTGGAGTATATTTCCATCGCTTGTTGAATAATGTTGTATACCGTCATCGCCGTATTTACACCTTCATAGATGCTTTCAACTACTCCCCAACTGCTGGCAAGGATATCTGCAACTGTACTATTAGAGTCGATAAAGGAATCAAAATAACCCATCAAATCCACAAAGGCTTGGGAAGCAGGGCCAGAATCCTGATTTGAGAAGGCTGCCTGAACATGACCAGACAGCGATAGGATAGTTGGAATCACTTCTTTTTGAACTTTTTCTTCTATTTGCGAATATGCCGCTTCCAATTCAAGCACATTGGAAATTTCCGCCGCTCCCCCAATAGATGCCGATATGCTTTTTTCTGAACTTTCATTTGCGCTCGTCAATGAATTTGAACTGTCAGATTCCACAATGGAGCTGACCTTGGACATCGTGTCCATGGTTGTGCTCGCTTGGCTTCCCATACTGAAGCTTGATTCATGGGTTTCCATTCCACCGCTTGACATCGAAGTCTGGTAAAAACTTTTAGTGCTTTTATCTGCCGCAACTACTGTCTTACCAAGTGATTGTAAAACTTCAATTACTTTCTCGATAGGCTCCACTATTCCATCCATTACCTGTTCGACAGCAGCGATACTTTGTTGGGCCCGTAACGCTGCTTTCTCGTCAAACACTTCCATCGCCCTTTGCATGCCTTCTGTTGCCCTAGCAGCTAGCTGCATGGTGACCGCCATTCCTCGAACGATGCCTAGCATTTGCTGTTGCTGTGTCCTGACTGCTCTTGAAGTGCTCATGTCTTCACCACCTTTCCAAAAAAACATGTTTCATAGCAGGTTCATGATATACACGGATTGGAGTAAGTTTATCTCTTTCTCGCCGCCTTCTTCTCCGCAGCAAGCCGCTCTTGAATGCAAGCAATCATAAACGCTTTTTCCTCACGCGTCTGGCTCATGTATTCCCGCGGCGTCATATGAAATTTCATGAGGGCGTAGTACGCGTAGTTCGCGTCGCTATCGCCCTCCTTGATTAGTTTTTTGCTTCGTCCACAAGCTCCTCGAAGTTTGTGTTGTAGCCGGAAATCTGCTGGATTTCCTTGGACAGCTCCTCGATTTCGCCCGCCAGAAGCACCTTCTGCAGGTATTCGTCCGAGGTGGAGCAGCCTAGTTGGCGGATGCTTTCCGCATCCTTAAAGCTCGGCACAACGGTATGGTTGATGACAATGGCCTTGGCAATCGCGCTGGCGTCGATCTCCACCTTGCGATCCTTGCTTTTGGGATTAATCCTCATGGCCCGTTTTTGGTAAGATGCCATATCGTCGGCGCTCATCGCACGAATCGTAAATTTCAAAAGCTTGCCGTCTTCGTCCTTGAATCGGTCGGAAATCGCAACCTCTGCTGTCAGATTATCCACCGGATGGTTGTTCAAAAATTGCTGCAATGTGCTCATCTCTTGTTTCCTCCTGGTTGAGTATGATAGACTGCCCCTGCTATGCTCTTATTGTTATTGTCCTGGCGCCGGCTCTTCACCCTTGCCATCGTCATTTAATGAAGTGAAGGCGACTGGCATATCAAAGCCTTCAAAGGTGAACGGCATTTCCTCTTCCAGCGCGTCTTCCGACGTTGCGTCGAATTTGGTGAGCAAAATGCTGTCCAGGTTGCACCGCTTCAGCGTAACCGTCTGCTTGCCGACACTGGAGGATGGGTCGTCATTAACGACTGTCAAATCGAAATAGAAATCCTTCCCCGTGTCGATATATTCCTTCATCAATTTACGAAACACGGAAGTCATATAGTAGATGGTCAGAGTCCCCGTGCCGGTCCATCCGATCGTTTTTTTGCTTACCGTCGTACGGCCCAATACCGGAACGTCGGCTTTTGTTTTTTCAATGGTTGCTTCACCCGTTTTGGCATAAAACAGTTCTTCAATTTGGCCGTTAATGCTTGCGGTTGCCTGTGCATGCTTGCCGCTGATGCTGTCCTGCGCGTTCATGTATCCCATATTAGTTTACCTCCACTGTAATGTAGATTTTTTCAATGGCATCCACCGGTTGAATGCTTAATTCGACCAGAACACCTTCGCTCTGGTTAGGAACGGCTGAAATCCGAATATCCGAACCGGAATTGAAGTTTTGAATCGCTCCGATATTTTGCAGCCCCGTCAGGTAGTTGACGCATTCATTCCGAAGCAAATTGCGGCCGTCAGCCGTGTTGGCTACTTTGCCGATGAAGAAGGAATTAAATACATCAGCCAAACCATTATTAATGGCATCAAGAACCCGAACAACGCGGTTTTTGCCAAAATGGCGTCCCTTCTCCGGCGTAAACGAAGTGAAGGAGTTGATGTCCTGCTCCACCACAGCTCTGCCTTTGTCCTGGGTAAAGACAAACTCGCCATTTTGCAGCGCCGCAATCGTTTGGGAATTCGTATAACGCGGATTGGCGTCTACCGCGCCGTCATAGGCTGCGTAGGTAAGAGATTCGTTTGTGTTGGCGCCGGCTGCCGCACCTGCTGTCCAGGCAACAGCTTCAACCGCGCCGAGCTTTGCTCCATTCTCCAGCACAACGCCGTTTTTGACGCTGATGATGCCCTCGTAATCGCCTTGCGGATAACCCGCCAGCACCAGCGTTGCTTTACGGCCTTCCACATCGCGCAGCGTGCGGATAAAGGAGGCGAATACGCCTTTCAGATCCGTGTCGTCGGAAGGAAGCGCCATTGCGTTGAACTGCTGAGTCTCAACCGCGCTCAAGTAGTCCATGTAATCCTGCGCTGTAGCAGTGCCGTTGCTGCCGCCGGATAGCGGAGCGCCGGCTGTTTCCTCCAGGCCGCCGGTAGCGTTCCAGGTCACCCATCCATTGTCGGTCAAACCCGCAATGTCGGAAACCGTTTGAACATCCTGCACAACTCCAGCCACTACCGTTTTGACATCAAACAAGGCTTCATCATCGGCGTTAGCCTCCACCACAATGGAAATGTCATTGCCGCGAATGCCGCCGTAACGCGCTGTCGCAATCAGCTCGCCGGCTGTTGCCGAAGCTTTAACGCCGGTGTTTACCCGGTAAAGCAGCAGCGTTTGGGAACGCTTGAGGCTTTCTCTCACCAACTGCAGCTCGGCTGCCGAAATGGCGTAACCCAGCTTGTTCCATGTATTTTCGCCAGCTTCAACCGCTACGATTTCCTTGGATTCGCCCCAGGACAGAACGAGCGGCATTGTAACTACGCCTCTCTCGCCTACTGCGCCGAGCGGCTGCGGCGTGCTGTTGAAATTGATATAAACGCCAGGTCTTACTTTATTTTGTACGGTCCATGTTCCTCCGGTCATACTAATCCACTCTCCTATTTTTAAAGGTTTGTATAGCCTGCTCTGCCTCTGTGAAGTTGTAAAGCTCCCCGTCTTGCAGCAATGCTTGTAATTGATCCCTTTCACGGGCACTCCAACGCTTGGCGCCTATTAACTGACGCTTGGGATACCTTCGTTCCCGGGGCGCATGCTGCCCATCCGCCCCCGAAATTGCTTCTTCCGCCCGAAGCATACCTAAAGCCTCGGGGACATCGCCTTCGCGGCTAATCCCGGAAGCTTCGCTCGTACCCTTTTGTGCTCCAGTTTGCTGCGGTCCTGTCCATTCATTCATCTCATTCCAACCCCCTGCTCCAATGCCCCCATTGTTGCAAAAGCCGGTTCCGCCCGCTTCATTCGGAGTGTAATTTCCCAGCTGAACCGGAGCTGTCCATCCTTGATTTCGTGCTTCAAGCCCGTGGAGCGGTAAATCGAACCGGCAACCTCGATTTCTTGAAGCAATTGATACAGCTCTTCCGCCATGTCATGCAGCGCGGATGTTTTTCCATCGCCATCCGGCACCCGGTACTGAATGCTGAAGCCATGTGTCCGGCTGCAATAACCGCCCAGCATGGAAGCTTGTGTCATGCTCAAAAGCTCAAACACCATTCCAGGTGTAACTCCGGCACCAGCGACAGGATCATCCACAATAGACAACCCGGCAAAATGCTCCTTTAACCGGTCCATAATGCCAACTCGAAAACTGTTAACAGTCATCGCAATCATCCATCCCTCCTTGCGTTTTTCTCCTTCAAAACAAGAACGCGTGTTCTGTATTTCGACATCTAAAGCTTATCACACGAACATCACCAAGTGCTCCCCAACTTACCCTCATTTCCCCCTCACACAGACAAGTAGAAGCAAAGAAGAAAGAGAGAAGAAGCATGGGGGCAAAGCTTATCGAAACTCCAATAAACAAAAGAAAAACACCAGGCTTTTGCCTGAAGCGGCGCCCGGTGCTGAATTTATTTTGATAGGAAACGTTATCTCGATGTATCGCCGCCGTCAAGCTCCCATTCCAGCATGCCCCACATCTTTAAGGTCTGGGCTACGGATAACAAGCCGTCGTTGATGCGTCTATCGACAGTGGAGCTTTTATCGCCTCGCTTCATATAATAGAGTGTTTCGGAATACGTATGTCCCTTCAAATAACGCAGCGTAATTGCCTGTTTGGACTCATCGTCGCCAATCATATCGACAGCTCGCTCCAATGCATTCCGCAGCAAATCGCATTTTTCGGCCGCGCGCTTCTGGTTCTGCGCCAATTGGACGGCGTTGGCCGTTTTGTTGGCGTACAGCTCGTCCGCATCCAGGCGGCGCGTGGACTCCGCGCTATAGATTGTTTGCTTCAACAACTCCTCATGCCGTTGGAAGTCCTCTACTACAAGTTTTAGTTCCTTATATTTGCGCAGCATCCGCTGAGCTGTCTTTTTCTCCTGCACGTTAGGTTTAGCCATAAATTGAAATGCAACACTGCTATTTCCATTAGCCAACGCAATCGCCTCCGTTGTACACGTTTCTTGTACTTCTTGTCCTCATTATAAGTACAAGATTCTTGTATGTCAATCAAAAGTACAAGTTTATTGTATTTATGGTTGCAATATAGCGGAAATCTAGTACAATATAGATGTACTTATGCGCAGGGAGAGATTACGTTGTTCAGAGCCGACCGATTAACAGAACGCCGCAAGCAGCTTAAGCTGACCCAGGAACAGCTTGCCCAGCAGGTTAACCTGACCAAAGCCGCAATCAGCAATTACGAGCATGGCCGAAGCGCGCCGCCTCATGAAACATTGGCTGCGCTGGTTGATGCGCTGCAGACCAATGCCGATTATTTGCTAGGCTTGTCGGATTCACACGCTTCATCCGGCGATGCGCAAGGATCCCTTGCAGCCGTTTCGGAAACAGGCAAGCCTCAAAAAGAAGCCAATGCCCCGGAAGCCGGAACCTATATTGCTTACCTGGGCGGACCTCCCGAAGAGATGGACGAAGAAGAAGCCGAACATCTGAAGCGGGAGCTGGAGATGTTTCGCGCCTTCAAAGATAAGCGCAGACGCGAACGAGAGTTGGACGGACAGAACTGATTTGCTCTTACATAGCATTTCTTAAAACCCGAAAGGGTTTTAATTTTCGCCATAAATAAGAACATACATTCTTTTTTTGGAGGTAGCAATGGAAGAATTGGACATGCGATTGTATAAACCGACTGAACTGGAGCGTTGGATTTGCGGAATCTATCAGACAAATGGGATTAATCGCTATGGGGATATGGAGGATTTGGATCATATCGCTTCCCTATTCAACGCTTTTATCGCATATACGGAGGGAGGAACCAAGGTTCTTTACGACGAAGACGGGGATTGCATGATCTTTCTGAATATCTACCTTGAGAAGAAGCAGAAACGGCTGGCATTTTTCCATGAGCTGGGCCACCCTGCCATGCATACGGGCAACCAGCGCAGCTTGCCGCCTTCTTTTGTTGCTTTGCAGGAGAATCAGGCGGGGTTGTTCCAGCAGTATGCCGCTATGCCATTTTACATATTGACAGAATTCCAGCAGCAGCGCTGCGAAGCCGGGCAAATTGCCGAAGCGCTTGCCCTTCCAACGCCCTTTGTGAGACAGCGTCTGGAGCGTATCGGGCGCCGCATCCGGCAGCAGCGAGAAGATTTGTTTCTGCACACACGCTTAACCGCAGCATTCCCGCCCGTGCCGCAAGAGCCATCCCATGCTGCAATGGAATTATTGACAAAGCTTAATCGGCAAATACGGGATAGAAAGGAACTGCGCTTATGAAACTGTTCTGTTATTCGGAATGGGACGGCTATGAGGGTGTTATGCGCCCCGTCCTGCTGATGCTGCACTCTCCAGGTTTCGACTGGACAAAAACGTTGGATGTAAAGCTGGAAGCGCCGTTCGAAAGCTGTACTGAGGACGAGTTTTATTATGAGGCTATGTCGCTGACTGTCCCGGATCATGTCTATGTTCGGCAAGTCAACGGTCATCGGGGCAAAATCGGAATCTCCATGCCGCTGCTGGCCCAATATGCGCACCGCTTATTTGCCCAGTCCACCAACCCGCCCAGCCTGCCGGATATCGCCAGGCTGGTTCTTCGGATCTCGGATATCGAGGATATGCTGGTAATGGAGCGGGGTGTTCCTGTGCAAAAACCGGCGAAGCCATAGGGCTTCGCCGCTTCTACTCCTCCGCTTCCCTCTGCCCTCTTGAAAATAGCGCGATCCATTTATCTTTGTAGAGGTACCCGATCACAAAGGCGGCAATCGATACCACCGTGATGGTGATGGCGGTCCCATATTGCTCTTTATGAATGGTGGAGCCCATTGCAACGGAAGCTACGATCCATGGGAAACGCCCCACAAGAAGCAAGGTGAAAAACCGCAATGCACCGATTGGCGTAAGAGCCGCAACGTAGATCAGCAAATCTTTGGGCAAACCGGGAATGATAAAAAAGATAAACAAAAAAGCGGACAGTTTTTTCTCGTCTTTCATAACGGACATCCACTTGTATGTTTTCTTTTGCAGCAAACGTTCAACCCAAGAGCGGCCGATAAACCGGGTAAAATAAAAAGCGATCGCAGAGCCAAGCATCATGCCCGCCGTCGTATAAAACGTGCCTAGTCCGACGCCGTAAATGTATCCTCCCGCTATCTGCACAACCTCTCCCGGAATGGGTGCAACAACGGTTTGAATGATTTGAAAAAGAATAAACATGGTAGGGCCCCAGCTTCCCGTGGACAGAATATAGTCTCTGAAATTATCCATCGAGGATAAAATCTTGAAGATAGCCGGCGCATATCCAATAAACAAAAGAATACATACAACGGTTATCAAAAGCAGTGTTATTTTTAATAGGCGGTCTTTTGTGTGTCTGGACATAGAGAGCTACTCCTTCTTGTAAGGTTTCCTCAAGTATAAATGCAACTCATTAAGAAACATGGGCATTGTTTCTGAAGAATTCTTAAGTCGCCTGTATTTGCTGGCAGGCGGTAATTGACGCGTATTATACTGAACAGGAACGGGGGGATGGGATGTCTGATTTCAAACAAATATTAATTGCAGACGATAACAGCGAAATTAGGGACATTGTAAAAATATTACTGGAAAGCGAAAACCTCCGGGTCATTGAGGCGGTGGATGGCCAAGATGCGATAGATAAAGTCAATGATGAGATTGACCTTATTATTTTGGATATCATGATGCCCAATAAATCCGGCATTAAAGCATGCCTGGAAATTCGTGAAAAAACAAGCGCGCCCATCCTGTTTCTGACTGCCAAGACGCATGACTCCGATAAGCATTTGGCTTTTTCTTCGGGCAGCGACGACTTTCTGTCAAAACCGTTTTCTTATACAGAGCTGGTAGCCAGAGTCAAAGCTCTGCTGCGCAGATACTACGTATACCGGGGCAAGGAAAAAGCAGAAGAAACCGATCAAATTCATATCAAAAACCTAACCCTGTGGCGGGATTCAAAAACCGTATTCATCGGGGAAAAGGAAGTGTTTTTGACCGAAATCGAATACAACATCTTGCTGTTGCTGGCCAAAAATCGAAGGAAGGTATTTTCTGCGGAAAATATATATGAGAGCGTTTGGGAGCAGCCTTATTTTTATACATGCAACAACACGGTGATGGTCCATATCCGAAACCTGAGAAGCAAGCTGGAGGATGATCCGCAGAACCCTGAATATGTAAAAACCGTTTGGGGGAAGGGGTATAAAATTGAGTAGGCGGCTTATGGGAAAACGGCTGAAGTTTAAATTGGTGCTTGCGGTTTTGTTCTCGATCATTATTGCGGGAGCCGCATTTTTGCTCCTGCAGGTCATCGGCGAAAGCGTGCTGGATGATCACTTGAGCAAATCCGACTTTATCGAGAATAGACAGCGGGATGCCCTTCAGAAATTCAAGGACTTTGTGGAGGACGCACAAGTTTCCACCCTTGATCGTGAACGGCTATCCTCGTGGATTCGCGAGGAACGGTATCTGAATTTATATATTTTCAAAGACCAGGCTTTGGTTTTTTCCTCCAACGCCTCCTATGTTTTGAGCGAGCCGTTTCTGGCTCCATTCATCCCTTCGGGCGTGCCTACCACCACCATCGTTTTTGCAGATGGGGACGCGCAGATTTATTTGGTCGGCTTTTATGAATACCAATACTACACGATCCTTTTGATTTTCACGGTGAGCATTGCTTTTATCCTGTTTGTCGTTTCCTTTCTGCTGATGATTAACAAAAAAACGTCTTATATCGGAGCGCTTGAGCAGGAAATTAAAATACTGGAAGGCGGGAATTTAAACTACCCCATCACAGTGGCGGGAAATGATGAGTTGTCCTCCTTAGCCCAAAGCATTGACGAGATGAGGAAGTCCTTTATAGAGCGGCTGGACAGCGAAGAGCAGGTACGGCAGGCCAATCGCAAATTAATTACAGCCATGTCCCATGATTTGCGCACCCCCCTCACGATTCTGCTGGGGTATATGGATATTATCGGGCTGAACAAATACAAAACGCAGGAGGATCTGTTGCGTTATATCCACAATAGCAGAGAAAAGGCTTACCAGATCAAAGCGTTGTCGGACAAGCTGTTTCAATATTTCACCGTGCCCTCCCCCTCCGAAGAAGAGGAAATGGAACTTGAAACCTACGAGGGCAGCGCGCTTATGGATCAGTTGATTGAGGAGCAGCTATTTGTATTAAACAATAAAAACTATCCATTTGTTACAGATACGAACTATGAGCATTTTCTGCTTGAGGTGAATTTGGTCGGGATCCGCCGTGTATTCGATAATATCTTCTCCAATATTCAAAAATACGGAGACCCGCGCCATCCCGCTCACATTCATTATCGCCTGAAAGGGCCTTTTGTTCAGTTGACTGTAGAGAATAAAATCAAGCATAGCGACAAAAAGAAAGACAGCAATGGAATCGGCCTGTCCAGCTGCAAAAGCATCCTTCAAAAGCATGGAGGAAAACTGACGGTTTGGCAGGACCAGGACAGCTTTACGCTGCAAATCTCTTTGCCCGCATCCATAGGGGGAGACTAGCCGTTCCGGTATTCCGGCGCGTATTTGAACATTCTATGATATGTGGGCCAAATCACGCCTTCCCGCCAGTATCTATTTTATAATGGTACTATGCCAATTGATTAAACATAGGAGGCTTTCCGTTATGAAAAGATATATACCCAACCAGCACGGAGCCTGGGCAATGCTTGTCCTTCCGTTTTTGTTTGGGCTGGCGGCTTCGCAGGGGAAATGGCCCCATATCCCCTTGTTTCTGACCTGGCTGCTTCTTTATTTGTTCAGCTTTCCTCTTCTGCAATGGGCGAAAACCCGCCGGGGAGACCGGTACCGTAAACCAGTCATTCTCTATGCCGCGCTTCTGCTGCCATTTGCGCTTTATATGCTTATAGCCGTTCCCCAGCTATTCTGGTTTGTGATTCCGCTTATTCCGCTTTTCGGCGTCAATCTATATTATGCTCGGACCAAAAATGAACGCGCTTTATTGAATGATATAGCGGCGATTGTCACCTTTAGCCTTATGGTTTTCCCCGTTTTTTATATTGGCGGCGGAGAGGATTGGGAGACGGCAACTCTGTTGTTTTTTGTTTCATTGATCTATTTTACCGGTACGGCTTTGTACGTCAAAACAATTATCCGGGAGAAGAAAAACCCCAAATACTACTATGCATCCATCGCTTACCATCTATGCTTTATTATTTTCGGCCTGTGGTTTATGCCGTTGGCAGCCCTTCCCATATTAACGATTCTGCTGCTGCGGGCCATCATCGTTCCCAGAATGGGCGTTACGCCTAAGGTAACAGGAATGGTCGAAATCGGATTTACCACTATGCTGTTCCTTGTCGTTTTGTTCGGCATGTGAAGTCTTTAAACTTCTTCATTCATAAAAGCTGGCCAGCTTTCACAATAAAGCTAAGAAAGGCGAATAAGCACACACTATTGGAGGCTCATTCGCCCGCATTGTTAGGAAGCCAGTGCGTTCCCGAAAAATAGGGCTATCCCGTTTTCTCCGCTAAAAAAAGCTCGTCGAGAAAACGTACGTTTTCCCGACGAGCTTTTTTGCGCGCCTGCATTTGCATGTAGACGGCGAAGCGGATGCTCGCCACTTTTTCAATAGATTGCGAGCTTGCTATGCACGCGAAGGCTTGCCAACACTTGCCACGGCTTGCCACAATCCATCGTTTTCCCGCTCTGTTACCGCTAACGGACAAAAGTGTCCATTAGACGCGCAAAACACAATTTTTTTGTTTCTAGCGGACACTTTTGTCCGTTAGAGCCTGAAAACAACGAATTAGAGCATGATTTCTGACTGTAATGGACATATTTGTCCGTTACAAATAAAAAAAACATAATTTTCGCCTCTAACGGCCAAATTTGTCCGTTAGATTAGAAGCCGTGACCAAACTCCAATGTTGCGACCAACATTGACTGCCAGTATTATAATCCGCGGACATGACCAGCATCAGTCGCCGTGTCTTTTTCACTCGGACATGACCGTCATCAGTCGCCGTGTCTATATCCTGCGACCAGTTCCCGTCATCCCCCGATATACGACATGCCGATTTTCGGCTTGCTTATCGCCGACTCTTCTGTCCGCTCTTCCGAATATCGGTCGCTGCGATTTTCCCATACATTCGTAATGGCAGCCAACAGCTCTTCGTCACTCGCGCCGTGGCGAAGCATATCCCGCAGATCAAAGCCGCGGGAAGCGAAGAGGCATGTATACAGCTTGCCGTCGGAGGACAAGCGGGCACGCGTGCAAGTCGAGCAGAAGGATTCGGATACCGATGTGATAAAGCCGATCTCCGCGCCGTTATCGGAATAACGATAACGCTTTGCAACTTCGCCGAAGTATCCCTGATCCACCGGCTCCATTCGGTATTCGCTCTGCAGAAGCTGCAAAATATCGCGCTTGGAGACTACTCTCTCAAAGCTCCAGCCGTTGCCATTGCCCGCATCCATAAATTCGATAAACCGAAGCGTGATTCCCTGCTCCTTGAAATAGGCCGCCATAGGCAGGATTTCAGAGTCGTTAACACCCTTCTGCACGACCATATTCACCTTAACCTTAAAGCCGACGTCTACCGCATGCCGAATCGTTTTCAATATATGCTCCGGCTTGACGCCTCTATTGTTGATGCTCATAAACAGCTCCGGATTTAGCGCATCGAGACTTACATTCAACCGGCGCAGTCCGGCATCGTACAGCGGCTGCGCTTGTTGTCCAAGCAATACGCCGTTGGTCGTCAGACCGATATCCTTAACTCCCGGCACAGCTTTGATATCCGCCACCAGCTGCGGCAGTTTCGGACGCATCAGCGGTTCGCCGCCGGTCAGGCGTATTTTCTCTACGCCTAACGAAACAAACAAAGCGGTCAGCCGCTTGATTTCATCAAAGGACAGCAGCTCGCTTGGAGGCAAAAAGGCATAGTCCTCGCCAAAAAGCTCCTTGGGCATGCAATAGGTACAACGGAAGTTGCATCGATCTGTCACCGATATTCGTAAATCATGCATAGGTCTGTGCAACCGATCTTTAGGCGCAAACATTCACATCGTCCCCTCTCCTTATCTCAAGTCGGCATGCGGCGACCACAAGCCATGCCATCAATAGCTGCTCTGTACTTCTCTTTTTCGACTATTAAAGGACCCAGTTGTCCGTTCCTTCTTCCATACCCAGCAGAAGCACGTCCACCACATCGCCCTCCGTAAAGTGGCGGGTCCCGCCTGGCAGGACCAGTAACGCATTGCCGCGGGCAATAGAGGATACCGCATTAGATTTGTTAAAGCCCGCTGAACGCACGCTTGTACCATCGTAAACCGCACGGATAAATCTCGTGAACGGATTGGCTTTTGTCAGTGTTTCGGCAAGCCGGGCTTTGGTCCGCGGAAGATACGGCTTGATTGCCCCCATCATCTTCAGCAGCACCGGGCGCGCAAACAATTCAAATCCGGTATAACAGGCGGACGGATTGCCGGAAAGCCCGAATAAATATTTACCAGACCGTACAGCTACTGTCGTTACGCTGCCGGGACGCATGGAAACTTTATTAAACAGCACCTCAGCTCCAAGGCGCTCATAAATCGCAGGCAAAAAGTCAAAATCGCCAACTGACACCCCGCCAGTCGTTATGAGGCAATCCGTTTCCTCTATCGCCTGGCGAACCATGTCAAGGCTGCTCTCCAGATCATCGCTTGCCGTCTTGTACATCCGGCAGGATATGCCCATTCGCGCTAGCTGCGCGGCGATCATCGGCCCGTTGCTGTTGCGAATTTTTCCCGGGCTGAGCGGCTCGTGAACCTCCAACAGCTCGGTTCCGGTTGACAGAATGCCAACCACCGGGCGTCGAGCTACCTTCACGTCAGTATAACCGAAGGTAGCCAAAAGCGCCACAATACCAGGCTGTATATAAGAGCCAGGGGAGGCCAGCGTCTCGCCTTCAGCCATATCCTCCCCTTTAAGCGACAGATTCTCCAGGGGCGAAAACTCTTTTCGAATCATAAAGGAGTTTCCGGTAATAGCCGCTTGCTCGAACATGACGACAGCATCCGCATTGCTTGGCAGCGCAGCCCCGGTCATGATCCGGACAGCCTCCATGGGCCCAAGCTCGCTGTCGAACACGCCTCCGGCTCCATAATGGTCCACCACTGTAAAGGCTTTGCGGCTAGTGCCGGATGCGCCTGCTGAATCGATAGACCGAATTGCAAAACCGTCATAAGGCGAGCGGTCGAACGGCGGCACATCGTGAGTGGCTTTCAGAGGCTGGGCCAAAATCCGTCCGTAGCTTTCGGCAAGCGGAATGCTTTCCGAGCCTATTTCTCTGACATGAGCCATGACTCTCTCCACAGCCTCCGACACTGCTATCGGGGTTCTCATCTCTGTCATCTCACTCTGCTCCTTAGGCAACCTGGCTTTATCTATTTTAGGCTTTGCGCTCGCCCGTAATGTCGGTGAAAGTGCCTACATAACGGAGATGCTCCCCGCTTTCGTCTTTAATGGCGCTAATATTCAACCATTGGAGATATTCCTCTCCGTTTTTCCGTTTGTTCCAAATTTCGCCTTGCCACATTCCTGTTTCTCTTAAATTGTTCCATAATTCCTGGTAGAATGCTTTTTCCTGTCTTCCCGACTTCAACACATTCGGCTTTTTGCCCAATACCTCCTGCTCCTCAAAGCCGGTCAGCTTCGTAAAGGCGGGATTGACGGATTTAATATTGCCCGAAATATCCGTTACAAGAATGCCTTGACCCGTCGAGTTGAATACCTCGGAGGTTAATGCGAGTCTGCCATGATAATAGAGCCAGATAACAAGCACAAGACTTGCCAAAGCCACCTCGGACAGCAGCATAAAACCGATAGAGTATTGGCCGGTAAGCGAATAAATCAAGGATAACATGATCGGCGGGAAAAATCCTCCCAAACCGCCCATCATGGATACAATACCGTTTACGATACCCGCCTGCTTGTTAAAGTACATCGGCACCAATTTGAAAACAACACCGTTTCCGATACCCGCGCTAAACGCGATAGCCAGACATCCAATGGTATACAGCCCCATCGACGGTACGAAAGCAAGCAACATCGCAGACCCTGTAAAAATAACAAAAGTGGCCATCAGCAGAAGCAACGGCTGGAATTTATCTCCAAGCCAACCCCCAACGGGGCGCATAAACGTAGCCAGAGCGATAAATCCTGCCGTACGCAGACCGGCATCCACTTTCTCCAGTTCAAAATTAGTGACCAGGAAATTGGGGAGGTAAATCGTAAACGCTACAAATGATCCAAACGTAATAAAGTAGAACAACGAGAAAAGCCACAGCTTTTCATTTTTGATAACACCTTTGATTTGCTCCATGATCGGCGTTTTCACCTTGGTTTCATGACGATCACCGAAGAAAAAGTTAAGTACAATGAAAACCAGCAGCAGGATCAAATAAAGTTTGATCGTAAGGGACCAGCCCAATTGCGTAGCCGCAATGGGAGCCATAAAGGTGGAAAGCGCCGTTCCGAGATTTCCGATACCGTAAATCCCGTTTACAAAGCCGTGCTTTTCTTTGGGATAATACTTGGGCAACGAGGTTACGCCTACGGAAAAGACAGCGCCGCCGATGCCGAGGAACAAACCGCCGATGATCAGATCGCCATAGGTTCCTGCTTCACTAATATAATAAACAGGAAACAAGAGCAACACAAAGCTGGTGAGAAAAATAACCCGCGCTCCCACAACGTTGGCGTAATAGCCAAGCGGTATTCGCAGGATCGACCCCAGAACGACCGGAAGGGCAGTAACCATGGCCAGCTTCTCCGCTGGGATGGAGATATCCTCCCGAATAAAGGGCAGGAGCGAAGAGATGATAACCCATACCATAAACCCAATAATCAAATTCAATGTTTGAAGCGGCAATTGCATTTTCTTGATCATAGAACTCACCTTTCGTCAATGTTGTTCCAGCTATCTGAATCCATTCTATGTCCTTATTGTAGCTGTCCGGGGTGCGGCTCAGATATAGGGGAGTTCCCTCTCCAGGATGGGGGACTCCCTGTAAACAACAAAAAAACCGCTCCCGGAAAGGAACGGCGCGGCGGCGGCTTGCAGCGATAGGGCAAAGCACAAGTTTATCGCATTTGCAGTGCTCAGGAAATGAGCGTATTCAGTTGTTGATCCAGACGTTTTCTCGCGCCCGGGCCAATCTGCCCTTCCGCCATCGGGAACAATACGGTTTCTTCCTTGACGAAATGAACCGTCAATACCTCAAAAGCTTCGCCGGCATCGCGGGAAACCGCGCGAATTTCATCCAGCGACAACTGATCCACACCAGTCTCCGTATGGTGCATGAAGTGGCCAATGTAGGCGTCAATCTCTTTATGCTCTTCCTGTATGCCGACAAGCGGGCCTTGTTCAAACCCGATATAAGAACCAAGGAGCGGGAAAAAATAAGCCTCTTCCTTAGCGGTATGCTTGGCCAGCGTCGGCTTGAATTCCTCCAGCTGTTTGCGCAGCTCGTGGAGCAATCTGCGCCCTTCCTCCACAGGATAGGACTCATTCTCCAAATAACGAACAATGGCATGCCACTCGTCCATGAGATAGGAAAGATAACGGTGCTCGTTTTCCAGAATGCGCATGGCGGGCGTGCTAAATCTAAGTTGATCAGTCTCTGACAAGAGGGCAACCTCCATTCCGGATTAGAAATCCAGCAATTTCTTCCGCAGAGCGTATTCCACCAGCTCGGGACGGCTGGACAAATTCAATTTTTCCATAATCTTGGCTTTGTTGGCCTCGACCGTTTTTACGGAGACGTAGAGCTTTTCGGCAATTTCCTTGTTTCCGTAGCCTTTTGCGATCAGCGGCAAAATCTCCATTTCCCGCTTGGACAGCAGCTCGAACGGGTCCTCCGTGTAGGAATCCTTTTCCTTTCGGATAAATTCCCGCACAAGCGAAGTTGCCATTTTGGGATGAATGTACATGCCGCCTTGATGAATGGTCCGGATCGCCAGCAGCAGCTCTTCATCGGGCGCGCTTTTCAGCACGTAGCCCGAAGCGCCGTTTTTGAGCACATGGAACAAATACTCTTCGTCGTCATGCATGGTCAGAATGAGAATTTTGGTATCGGGATAATCCTCTTTGATCTTGCCGGTAGCGATCAATCCGCTTTCGCCGGGCGGCATGCTAAGATCCATAATCAGAATGTCGGGACGGTGTTTGGCCACCATCGCATACGCTTCAAGCCCGTCCGCCGCTCCGCCGATGACCTCAATATCTTCCTGAAAATTAAGGATCATCGCAAACCCGCTTCTGACAATTGCATGATCATCCGCAATAACGATTCGCATATCAAACTCACTCCTTCCCCAGCAGCCGCTTAATCGGAACCTGCAGGATGATTTTTGTACCCTGGCCCATTCCGGTTATCAGGTTGAAAGTGCCTCCTACCAATTCGGCACGCTCCTGCATGCCGTACAAGCCAAGGCCCGTTCCCTCCGGCTCGTCGTCCGGCCTGAAGCCGACGCCTGTATCCTCCACGATCAGCTGCAGCAAGTTGCCCTGTTCCGCCAACTCCACGTTTACGCTGTCGACTTGCGCATATTTTATCGCATTAAATACCGCTTCCTGGCAGATGCGGTACATAACCGTCTCAATCTCGTTGCCATAACGCTTCGTAGACAAATTGGATTCATATTCAATGACAACCCCGTAATTCTGTTCCACCCGCTTGAAGTGCGAGCGGAATGCGGCCTCAAGTCCCAGATCGTCCAGCGCCGCCGGCCGCAGCTCTACGGACATATTGCGAATATCCTGCAGCAGCCGGGTCATAACGCCTTCCGTCTGTTTGACCTTTTTCAGAATTTCATCTTCCTTGGTCATATATTTCAGCACCCGAAGATCTACCAGGGCGCTAAGCAATTCCTGCGCGACGCTGTCATGCAGCTCCCTGGAGAGCCGCTTGCGCTCATTCTCTTGGGCTTCCATGACATGTTTAACCATTTTGTTCTGGTAAAGCTTCTCCTGCGTTTTGAATTGCTTCGTCAAATCCCTCAGCATAAACGCGCGAATCCCCATTTCGGGATCGATCAATTGAATGGTAGCGGCGTAGGGAACAATGCCTTTTCCTCGGGTTTCCAAATAGACCTGGAATGAACTAAACTCTTCGATGACCGGCGTGTTGAAATAACAGTTCAGGCAAGTCCGGAGCTCCTGATCGCTGGTGTATCCCCTGCATGTACCGCATAATGCCTGCGGATCGCCATGAAGAAGCCGCTTCATCACGTCTCCTTCGACGATCTCCGCGGCCGCGGGATTCATGGACAGCGCCTTTCCTTCCTTGTCAAAAAAGAAAATAGCCTCTGTGCTGTTCTCATACAGTTTCGTCATCAATACATCGATTTGATTGTTCCGCATCTGTATAGTCAACTCAGCAACAGTTCCTTTCCGTTCAAGTCTCCTATTCCGTCTTGCACGCATTGCTTCAGCGCTTCCAGCTTGACTTCATCTACCTGCTCCTCGCCCCGGAACCCGCCCAGCAGCACGCCAGCAACCCGGGCGTCGTTCCATAAAGGAACCGCACCAAAGCTGGCCAGATTCTCGGACTTGATGATCGGGTATCTGAAGAGGGAATCCGGACCCATCTGATCCCGCACGGAAGAAAGCAGCAGGGGCTTTCCGGTTTTGAACACCAGCCCCGCTATCCCTCTTCCGGACCGAAGAACAATCCGTTTGAAACGGTCGTTCAGATTGCCGGAGGCGTATTTCCATTTGATTACATAGTCGAATTCCGCTGTCTCCACCAGTGCCAGCGCCATGAAATCAAATCCTAATTTATTGCGGATCTCATCCAGCTCAGCTTGATAACCCACATTATCGTTCATTCGATTTCTCCATTATTTCGATTTATTCCTTCTATATAGAATATAACTTCTTCCTACATAATTCAACGGAACGCTCCATACATGCACAAGTCTTGTAAACGGCCAGAAACCCAAAATGGCAAAACCGGACAATACGTGTATTTTGAAGGAGAGGGGAACGTCTGTCATCAGCGACGCGTCCGGACTCAGGTAGAACAAACCGCGGAACCAGATGGAAATGGAGGTGCGGTAATCAAATTCCGGTTGAACGGCGTTTGTGACCAGAGTAGCATACATGCCCATAAATACGATAAACAGCAAAATGGCGTTTACCGCCAGATCGGAGCCCGAGCTAAGGCGACGGACATTCTTGAGCGTAAAACGGCGATAGGTCAAAACCAGCATCCCCAGCAGCGTAATGGCGCCGAAGAACCCCCCGATATAAACAGCGCCGATATGATACATATGATCGTTTACGCCAAGCGCATGCATCCATGATTTCGGAATGCCGAGACCGGACACATGGCCCATGATAACGGGAATGATGCCAAGGTGGAACAGCATGCTGCCAATCTTGAGCTGCTTTTTTTCAATAAATTCACTGGATTTGGCCGTCCAGTTGAATTGATCCTGCCGGTATCGGAATATATGTCCTACAATAAACACGACCAGGCACGCATAGGGAAAAATGACCCATAATAATTGATCCAGCATATTCATTGCCCCGGCACCTCCTGTTGTCTGCAAGCCTTAAACGTCTCCCGCAATCCTTTGACGAGATAGGTATAAGGGCTTTTGTTCTTCTCTAGCGCCTGCAGCAAATGGTAGGTTCCATCCTCAAGCACCGCGATCAGCATCTTGAAATTTTCGGCCGCCCCAGGATCATGCCGCCATTCGGCGGCATATAGGAACTCGCACATCAGAGGAAGAAAATCCGGCAATTCGCCTTCCGGCATTTCCAGCCCGAACATTTCGTACAGCAGTTTCAGCTTGGCCAGAAGCTGTCCGCGTTCCTTGGCGTCCTCAAACTTGAAATAACTCATATAAAGCGTACAGTCCTTTTGAAAGTCAAAAGTCTCCGCATAAGTCTCTTGGATATCATCCAGACTGAACTCCTGCATCCCCGACCAATAAGACATGACATGGTCGTAAGCAGGATGACCCGGATCAAAGCTCGACTCCAGCATGATCGGATTGAAATCCAGCTTCTCCGGATACATCAGCTGCCGCGCGAAGAACCCGAAAGATGGCTTGTAGTCGTAAAGTCTAGTTACATCAATCACGCCAAATACCTCCGTAGAAGTTCTCTTCGTAAGCCTTCTTCCCAGACTTCGTCATCATGTTGATTGCTTCCGCCGGTCCGCATCCGCTGCAGTCCGAACCCATATCTCCCATGGTGTCGCCGTATCCGGCCGAGCCTTGCGCCTTGTACGGGTTCATATGGCTTTCTCTGTGGGACGTTGGAATCACGAAGCGGTCTTCGTATTTCGCAATGGCAAGAAGGCGATACATTTCCTCCATTTGCTGTCCGGTCATTCCTACGCGTTTCAGACGGTTCTGATCAAAATCCTTGCCCGTTGACAAAGCGCGCATGTACGAGCGCATCATCGCCATCCGCTGGAGAGCTTCCTTCACCGTAGTTGTGTCGCCTGCAGTCAGCATGTTGGCCAGATATTGAACCGGTGTGCGCATTTCCTCGATCGCCGGGAAAATCGCGTCCGGGTTGTTCAAGGAATCTTTGCCCTCAAAGTAGTTCATGATCGGGCTAAGCGGCGGTACGTACCAAACCATTGGCAGCGTACGGTATTCCGGGTGAAGCGGGAATGCCAGCTTATGTTCGATTGCAAGCTTGTAAACCGGCGAATTTTGCGCTGCCTCGATCCAGTCCTCCGAAATCCCGTCCTTGCGGGCTTGTGCCATGATTTCGGGATCATGAGGGTTCAGGAACAAATCGCATTGCGCTTTGTACAGATCTTTTTCGTCCGGCGTTGAAGCCGCTTCCTGCACTTTATCCGCATCGTAGAGCAGCACGCCCAGGTAACGGATACGTCCGGTACAGGTTTCGGAGCAGACCGTTGGCAGACCCGCTTCGATACGCGGGAAGCAGAACGTACATTTTTCCGCTTTGTTGGTTTGCCAGTTGAAGTACACCTTTTTGTAAGGACAGCCGGTCATGCAATAACGCCAGCCGCGGCAAGCTTCCTGGTCAACCAGGACGATGCCGTCCTCTTCCCGTTTGTACATGGCTCCCGACGGGCAGGAGGCCACGCAGCTTGGATTGAGACAATGCTCGCACAGACGAGGCAGGTAGATCATAAAGGACTTTTCGAAGTTGATCTTGATTTCTTCTTCGATCTTCTGGATGTTGGGGTCGAGCGGGCCGGTAACGTGCGCGCCGGCCAAGTCGTCCTCCCAGTTTGGTCCCCATTCCAGATCCATCTTTTCGCCTGTAATGACGGAATGGGCCCGGGCTACGGGGGAATGCTTCTGCTCACCCGCATTGGTCAAATTCTCATAGTTGTAAGTCCAAGGCTCGTAATAATCCTTCATTTCAGGCATATCCGGGTTGTAGAAAATTTTGCCCAGCGCCACTTTGGACAGCTTGTTGCCGGATTTCAGCTCCAGCTTGCCTTTGCGAAGCTGCCAGCCGCCTTTGTACAGCTCCTGGTCCTCCCAACGCTTGGGATAACCGATGCCCGGCTTCGTTTCTACGTTGTTGAACCACATATATTCCGCGCCTTTGCGGTTTGTCCATGTCGTTTTGCAAGTCACGCTGCACGTATGGCAGCCGATACATTTGTCCAAGTTCATTACCATCGCGATTTGCGCTTTAATTTTCAAGCCAGTTGACCTCCTTCATTTTGCGTACGGCTACATACAAATCCCGTTGATTTCCGATTGGACCGTAGTAGTTGAAGCCGTAACTGATCTGGGCGTAGCCCCCGACCATCTGGGTTGGTTTCAAATGAATGCGGGTCGGCGCGTTATGGCTTCCGCCGCGGGTGTCTGTAATTTCAGAGCCTGGCACCTGGATATGTTTATCCTGTGCATGATACATGAACATGGAGCCGCGCGGCATCCGCGGGCTGACGACCGCTCTTGCTGTTACAACGCCGTTGCGGTTGTATACTTCCAGCCAGTCGTTATCGTTAATGCCGTGCGCGTCCGCGTCTTCATTGTTGATCCACACGGTAGGACCGCCCCGGAACAGCGTCAGCATGTGCTGGTTGTCCTGATAGGTGGAGTGAATGTTCCACTTGCCGTGCGGCGTCATGTAGCGCAGCACCAGCGCATCCTGGCCGCCTTTGATTTCCTTGTCCCGAGGTCCAAAGACCATCGGCGGCAGCGTCGGTTTATATACCGGCAGCGTTTCGCCGAATTGCATAAATACTTCATGGTCGATATAGAAATGTTGTCTGCCCGTCAATGTCCGGAACGGCACCAGCCGTTCGATGTTGATCGTAAACGGCGAATATCTGCGCCCTTGCTTGTTGGAGCCCGTAAACACCGGCGTCGGGATAACCTCTCTCGGCTGCGCCGTAATGCTCTGGAAGGTGATTTTTTCAGCCGCGCGCTCTGCCGAAATATCCAGCAGCTCTACGCCATGCTCGTGTTCAGCCTCCGCAAAAGCTTTCTGCGACAATCTTCCGTTTGTTGCCGAGGATAAATGCAGAATCGTGTCGGCAACCCGGCGCGCCGAATTGATTTTTGGCAATCCGTTTTTGATGGTTTCGTCATGGTAAACGCCGTTGATGCGTTTCAATTCCTCGTATTCCTCGCCGACAGGGAAGTTTACGCCATGCGCGCCCAGCTTGCCGTTCGCCAGATTAGGGCCGAGCGACACGTATTTATCGTGAATTTTGGTATAGTCGCGTTCGATGATGCTGAAGTTCGGCATTGTTTTGCCCGGTACGGGAGCGACTTCCCCTTTGGACCAATCCTTGACCAATCCCATCGGCTGCGAAATTTCGCCTTTGCTGTCATGCGCCAGCGGCGTTACCATGACATCCTTGTACACGCCCGGCAAATGTTCTTTGGCCAGCTCCGAGAATACCTCGGACAAGCTGCGATAAATATCCCAGTCGGAGCGGGACTCCCAAAGCGGGTTAACCGCCGGGTTGAACGGATGCACGAACGGATGCATGTCGGTCGACGATAGATCCGTTTTTTCGTACCAGGTTGCTGCCGGGAGAACAATATCCGCGTAAAGCGGCGTAGCCGTCATCCGGAAGTCCAGCGCGACCAACAGATCCAGCTTGCCTTCGACATCTTCGCGCCATACGATTTCTTCCGGCTTCTGCTCTTCGTTCGGCGAAGCAAGCAATCCGCTGGATGCGCCAAGCAAATGCTTCATGAAATACTCCTGCCCCTTGGCGGAGCTGGAAATCAGGTTCGAGCGCCATACAAAGAGCGAGCGCGGGAAGTTTTCAGGAGCGCCGGGATCTTCTACCGCAAACTTCACCTTTTTGGAAACGACCTCGTCAACGGCCTGTTTAATGATTTCCTCGTTGCTCGTTTTGCCAGCTTTGGCGGCTTCCTCTGCAAACAACAAGCTGTTTTTGTTGAATTGCGGGAAAGACGGCAACCAGCCGAGACGAGCCGCAAGCACGTTGTAATCCGCTGGATGCTGGTAAGCAACATCGCCGCCAAGCGGCGATTTCAGGCTATCTGTGCCGCTTTCCTCATATCTCCACTGATCGGAAGCAAAATAGAAGAAGGAGGTCGCATTCTGCAGCCTTGCTCCGCTTTGCCAGTCTTTGGCGAACGCAATCGTTGACCAGCCTTCGATCGGACGGCATTTTTCCTGTCCGACATAATGCGCCCAGCCGCCGCCGTTTACGCCTTGCGACGCGGTCAGAATGACGAGATTCAGAATGGCGCGGTAGATGGTGTCGCTGTTGAACCAGTGATTGATGCCTGCGCCCATAATAATCATGGAGCGTCCGCCGGTATCCAGCGAGTTCTGGGCGAATTCCTGCGCGATTTGCACCAGGACGCTTGCCTTGACGCCCGTTACCTTCTCCTGCCAAGCCGGCGTGTAGAAGGATTCGGCATCGCTGTAACCCTTGGCATTGTGCGGGCTGTCGGTTCTGGCAACGCCGTATTGGCTCATCATCAGATCATAAACGGTAGCCGCGTAACGTTCGCTTCCATCGGCCAGTTTAACTTTTATTGCCGGAATAACCCGTTTGAAAATACCGTTGCCCGAGTTATCGAAGTAAGGGAACACGATTTCCACTGACTCATGGTCCTGGTCCATCACCGTAAGCGCAGGATCAACCTTTGTTCCATCCTCGCGCTCCAGAACCAGATTCCATTTGGCCCCTTCTTCCCAGCGCTGGCCCATCGTTCCGTTTGGCACCATCAGCTCGCCAGCTGCCTGGTCATATATGACGGGTTTCCATTCCGCGTTTTGCGACTGGCTGCCCAGATCGCTTGCCCTTAAGAAACGTCCGCCTTTCAGTGAATCTTCGTGCGGATCAAGCAATATCATAAACGGCATATCCGTAAACCGTTTGGCGTAATCCATAAACATCGGCTCCGCGCGATCCTGGTAGAACTCTTTAAGAATGACATGCGTCATCGCTTGCGCAATCGCGGCGTCCGTACCGGGATGCGGCGCCAGCCAGTTGTCGGCAAACTTTACGTTTTCCGCAAAGTCGGGAGCAACCGATACGACCTTGGTGCCTTTGTAGCGCACCTCCGTCATAAAGTGGGCGTCCGGCGTTCTGGTCAGCGGAACGTTGGAGCCCCACATGATCAGGTAACCGGCATTGTACCAGTCGGAGGATTCCGGAACGTCCGTCTGCTCGCCCCAAATTTGCGGCGAAGCGGGCGGAAGATCGGCATACCAGTCATAGAAGCTAAGCATCTGTCCGCCCATCAGCGAGATAAACCGCGCGCCGGACGCGTAGCTGATCATGGACATGGCCGGAATCGGGGTAAAGCCGGCAATCCGGTCCGGTCCGTATTTGCGAATAGTGTAGATCAACTGCGCGGCAATCAGTTGCAGCGCGTCGTTCCAATCCACGCGGATATGACCGCCTTTGCCCCGCGCCTTTTTGTATTCCGAGGCCTTCTGCGGATCTTCGACAATGCTTGCCCAGGCATCGATCAGGTTATCGTGCTCGGCGACGGCTTTTTTCCACATCCGCCACAGCTTGCCTCTCATATAAGGATATTTCACGCGCAGAGGGCTGTATTCGTACCAGGAGAAGCTTGCTCCGCGGGGACATCCGCGAGGCTCGAATTCCGGCATATCCGGTCCGCAGGACGGATAGTCGATCTGCTGGTTCTCCCATGTGATGATTCCGTTTTTAACAAATACCTTCCAGCTGCAAGAACCGGTGCAGTTAACGCCGTGCGTCGTACGGACAACTTTGTCGTGGGACCAGCGCTGGCGGTACATATTTTCCCAATCTCTGTTTTTTTCCTCAAGAATCGACCAATTTCCCGAATAGCTCTCGATAGGTTTAAAAAAATTGAGTCCGAATTTCTTTTTCATTGATGCGAACACTCCTTTTTTGGCACATAGACTTTCATAGACCTACCAGCAGCGGATTCCATTCACTACCTTACTAATTACTTTCATTATGGAGTTATAGGGCGAAGGTTCCCATTAGGGAGTTCCCTCTTTCGCCGGGAGATAAAGCCTAATCAGCATAATGAGGGGTGTCCGGTGTGCTATACTGAAAAAAATTAGGAGGAGGTATGTACATGGTAGGACCATCCTTGCGGCAATTGCACGCCCATCATGCCATCCATGAAGGAGGCTTGTCCGGGGCGATCGACAAAACCGGGGAAGTCGAGGAATTGCTGGAAATGAAGGAGTACGAAGTCGCCCGCCAGGCGGCGGACCACTTGATTGAATATTGGGAAACTCGGATTCTCAGCCATGCGGAAGCGGAAGAGGACGGGTTTTATCAAGAGAAGGAAGCGGGCAACCCCGAGCTGGCAAAGGACATCGTCAAACTGACCCGCGATCATGAATTGCTGCGGATTATCGTTAGCGATATCAAGAGCCAACTCGCGGAAGAGGGACTTTCCTCCGACACCATGCATCAGTTCCACGCCTTGATCGTGCTGAACGCTATCCATAGCCGCGAAGAAGAGCGGCTGCTGTTTGTTTCTCCTTAAGGATGCAACGATATCCACATGAAAAAGCGCAGGTACAGGCCACTCAGCCTACATCTGCGCTTTTTCCGTTTTGTGCGGACATCCCTATTCATAGTGATCCTCAACCGTTATCTTATATCCGTTCGATCGAATCTCTTCCTTGTATAGCTTTCCGTTCACTTGATAGCTGTAGCGAGCGAGAACAACTCCCCGGATTACATCGGGCTCCTTTCCTTCATCAACCTTGGCCGCATACCGGATACGAATGATTTTGCCGGTTGGAACAAGTCCCAGCAAAAGCCGCTCTCCGTCCCATTGGTAAGCGTCCGCTCCGTCAATGCGCATGCTGTCTCTGATTAAGCACAGTTGGCTCGGCACAAGCTCGGCAAGCGAAACATCGGCCGGCAGATTGCCGTCATTGCGAAGCTCCAGCTGAAATCGGATATTGCCGCGAGGTTCAATCACGGTCGGTGAAACTGCTGCGTGCAAGGATAGGAGCGGTGCAAGCAGCTCTGTTTTTACCGTATTGGATACAACGCTCTCCCGCACCAGCCTTCCATCCGGCAGCCGGTACGTATAGCTCAGCTTGCCTTTATTGATCAGAACGGATTCCGTTCCGGACAAGGCGGAAGCCGGAATACTGACAGCAAACGTAATGATGCTGGATGACCTCGCCCTCAACGTGCCGAGATGAATGCCTTCCGATGGTTGCACGCCCCTGACAGGTTCTCCGTCAATCTTCACGCTATCCCATACAAACAAAGTCCCTGGCGGCAAGCAATCCCTGACGGTTGCATCCACTGCATATAGGCTTTGGTTGTCTGCTCTCAGTTCGTAAATGAGGGTATCCCCTCTTGTTGCCGCAGCGGCATCCGCCGTTTTGGCAAGCGTAATTCCGGGAGCAATCACCTCAATCTTGACCTTGTTCGTCTCCTCCTCATAGGAGTGATCGTTGATTCGGCAGCATACGATCCCCTGCACGCGAAGCTTCGGCGGCTTCGGCACTCCGATTGTCTTGACGCGAAAGTGTATTAGGACAGTGCTTCCAGGGTGGATCGTCCCTACGTAAATGCCGTCCACCGTATCCTCCGAAGGAATGCAGACATCGTCAATCGTTATGCTTTCGGCTATCAATTCGCCCTCCGGCGGCAGCTTCAGCTTGACGATGGTTTTTTTCATTTTGGATATGCCCCGATTGACGATTTTGACGGTAAAGGAAACCACGTCGCCAACAAACGTATATTCCGTGCAGGCTTTCAGATGGGCGGAGAAGCTGTGGTCCAATACCTGTACCTTTTCCTTATTGGACCATACCGTCCCGCTGATCTCCCTCCCGTCCAGCGTATAAAAAATATAGTCGGCATGCGCTTGGTTTACGATTTTCAAACCAGGGGGCAGACATACGACGAGTAGCTGAAAAGCAATGCGCACCTGCGTTCCCGGCTGTATCAAGCCTAGCGGGATGCCGCTGCCGGGCTTGACGCCCGGCAGCGGTGCTCCATCGACCAGCAAACTGTTTTTCACAAAAGCTGTTCCTTCCGGAAGCGGGTCGTACAAGGTTACTTCTGTCGCTCTATTCCCGTCGTTGCGAACGGTCAATTTGTAAGTGATGGTCTCATCCAGCGATACGCAATCCGGTTTGGCCCGCTTCGTCAGTTCCAGCTTGGGTCCGACAAGCGGGGTTGCCACCGTATTGGAGTAAGCAACCAGATCGGTATTGCCGGAGCGAAACGTAACAAGAGACTGATTCAGCAGCTTCTGGTTACTTGCGGGACCGGATTTCATATTTCAACAACCCGCACCTGGAACGTAATGGTCACGGTTGTTGCGGATGGAATCGTACCAATCGGAATACCGACATTCGGATTAGCCGTCGGTCTCGACGTACCGTCCACGGTTACGCTGCCCGTTACAAAGACGGTGCCGGCAGGCACAGGGTCGGTCATGACGACATTATTGACCGGCGACAAGCCGTTGTTGCGGATCGTAATCGTGTACGTGATGACATCGCCGACGACCGCATCGATAGCCGTTGTGCTCTTCACGACCGTCACATCCGGCGAGGAAACCGGAATAACGAGTTGATTAGACAGCTGGCTGCCCGTACGCGTTACGCCGTCCGGCAATGTAAACGTAAAGTCCACCCTGCCTTGGTTGACCAGCTGCTGCGGATTCGGCAGCGTATCCACCGTAACCTGTAGCGACACGCTGACGTTGACCGTATCGCCAGGCGCAATGGTGCCGACCGAAATACCCGACGTTGGATTGGCTCCCGGCTGTGCCACGCCATCAACAATAACGCTGTTCGGCACAAAGGAGGCGCCAGCTGGAATATTGTCGAACAAGGTAGCCGTTGCCGGCCAGTTGCCAGTATTCGTGACGTTGAAGAAATAAACAACCGTATCCCCGACCGTCGCGTTGGACGTGTTGGCGCTTTTCACCAGGCCGATGGCCGGCTGGTAGATCGGCGTAACAACCGTGTTCGAGAAGGAAGCGCCAGAGAACGCGCCGGATGTAAAGCTGACTTGCGATCTGTTGCTGAGCTGCGCCGGATTCGGAACTGACGTTACGGTTACGCTGAACGTAACCGTGACGGAATCTCCAGGCGCAATGGGCCCAAGCGAAAAGCCATTGATTGGATTTGCGGTTGGACGCGCTGCTCCCCCCACCGTCACGCTGCCCGCGTTGAAGATTGAACCGGCCGGAATGGGATCGGAGAAGACCACATTGTTGACCGTCTCCAGCCCGCTGTTGGTAACAACAACGCTGTACGTAATTGTTTCGCCAACGGCGGCGGCAACCGTTGTCGTCGACTTGACCACGCTCACATTGGGAGTGGAGACGGGGATAACCAGCGTATTGGAGGTTAAGGAACCCGTCAACGTGCGACCATCCGGCAAAATAAAGGAATACGTCGCGGACGCCTGGTTGCTCAGCAGTTGATCCGCCGGCAGCGAATTGACGACGACGGAGAACGTAACGGTCGAACTTCCGGTTACATTGCCGACCGGTATACCCGTCGACGGGTCCGCCCCGGGAACCGGCGATCCGTTCACCAGCACGCTGTTTGGCACAAACGATGTGCCCGCAGGGATTGTGTCGGTCAATACAACGGTTGCCCCGTAATTGCCTGTGTTGTTCAAAGCAACGGTATAGGCAACCGTATCGCCAACTGTTGCATTAGCGGTATTGGCGCTTTTGACGGCGGCAAGAATCGGTTGATAAACCGGAATAGTAACGATGTTGGACAAGGAAACACCAGAGAAGGTGCCTGATGTAAAGCTTACCGACGATTGGTTGCTGATCGTATTTGGCGTCGGCAGCGCGGTAACCGTTACGTTAAACGCTACATTGACAGTTGCCCCCGGCGCAATAGTGCCGATGGAGACGCCGCTAGCAGGATTGGCTGTAGCTCTGGCCGTACCATCCACCGTCACTGAGCCTGTCACAAAGGCGGTGTTGGCAGGCGTCGGATCGGTAAAGACCACGTTGGTAACCGGATCAATGCCGGTATTGGTAATCGCCGTTGTATACGTAATGACATCGCCAACTGCCACGGCTGTCGACGTGCTGCTCTTGACCGCGGAAATGTTAGGCGCCGAAACCGGTATTGTGAGCGTATTGGAGTTTGAAGAACCGCTTAACGTCCGACCATCCGAAAGCATAAACGTGTAGTTCGCCGTACCTTGGTTGACGAGCTGCTGCGAAGGCGGCAGCGTATCGATAACGACGGAAAACATAACGGTTGTTGTGGCGCCCGGCTGTATGGTATTGGCGTTGATCCCAGCTGCAGGGTCCCCTCCGGGAACAGGAAAGTTGTTGACCATAACGCTGTTTGGCACCAGCGAGGTACCCGCCGGGATATTGTCCGTCACTGTCAGCTGTGCCGGATAATTCCCCGTGTTCGCGACGGTCAATGTGTAAGTGAGTGTTTCGCCAACGGTAGCGATGTCGTCGCTTGCGCTTTTGACCACGCCGATGATTGGCTGGGATACCGGAATTTCTACAATATTGGACAGCGAGGTGCCAGAGAACGCTCCTGACGTAAAGTTGACCGACGCCTGGTTGCGTAAAGTAGCCGAAGACGGTATCGAATTGACGACAACACTGAATAGCACGGTTGTGGTCGCTGATGGAGCGATTGTGCCCAGCGAGATCCCTGCGCTCGGAACTGCAGTTGGCGCGGCAACGCCGTTAATGGTTACGCTGCCGGGCACAAACGATGATCCGGCGGGAATTTGGTCCGAGAAAAGCACATTGCTTACCGCTTCAATTCCGTTGTTCCGAATCGCCACTGTATACGTAACTGTGTCTCCAATTGCCGCAACCGTGGATGGCGTCGACTTTGTGACCGTGACATCGGGAGAGGAGACGGGAAACGTAATGGTGTTGGAAACCGCGCTGCCCGATAATGTCCTGCCGTCCGGCGTCGTAAATGTATAGGTTGAGTTTGCTTGGTTGCTAAGCTGCTGCGGCGTGGGCAGCGAGGTGACAACGACGCCGAAAGTGATCCTTACGGTTGCGCCGGGAGCTACGTTTCCGACAGCAATACCGCTGACCGGAGAAGAACCAGGCGACGGAAATCCGCCTATGGTGACGCTGTTAGGCGTAAAGGTCGTGCCGGCGGGAATCGGATCGAACAAGGTCAGGTTTGCAGGCAAATTCCCTGAATTGTTGACATCAATCGTATAGATGATTGAATCGCCGACAGTTGCGTTGTTCGTGCTTGCGCTTTTGGTCAAAGCGATTTGCGGCTGCGTTACAGGTACCGTGGTTACATTGGAGGAGGAGGTGCCGGAAAACGTGCCAGATGTAAAGCTGACCGTCGATTGGTTGTTAATTTGCGATGGAATTGCCATCGTTACGATCACCTCGAAAGTTACGGTAGCCGCGGCGCCGGGAGCGAGGGTACCGATTGGAATACCGGAATTCGGATTTGCGGCGGGCTGCGGCGAGCCGTTCACAATTACGCTTCCGGGTATTAAAGAAGAACCGGGCGACACGACGTCGCTAATTACGACATTATTGATATTGCTGATTCCGTTGTTTGTCGCTACGACGGTATAGGTAAGAATATCTCCGACTACAGCCGACGTAGTAGGACTGACATTCTTGACGACTCCCACGCTTGGAACGGACACCGTGATGCTTACGGTATTAGACACAGTGGAGCCAGAAAAAGAGCGGCCGTCAGGCAGGGTGTACGAATATTGTCCCGCAGCCTGATTGACCAGCCGCTGGCTAGGCGGCAGCGATGCGTTATTGGCGACAAAGCTAACCGCAACGGAACCTCCCGGCGGGATGGAGCTGATCGGAATGCCCGTTAAGGGATTAACGCCGGGCGTTGGCGTTCCGCCTACAATTACGCTGTTCGTCTCGAATACGGCTCCGGCCGGAATCGTGTCGGTTAACGTAACAGAAGCCGCGATATTGCCGGTGTTGGAGACTTGGAACGTATAGGTGAACGTGTCTCCCACCGAAGCGTTTAACGTGCTTGCGCCTTTGACTATGCCGATAACGGGTTGAAAAACAGGCGTAACGACCGGATCGGAGACAGAACTGCCGCTAAACGAACCGGAACGGAAAGCGACGAGCGCACGATTGGACAACTGCGCAGGGTTTGGCACGGAAGTAACCCGCACCTGAAACGTCACGGTGGCCGAAGTTTCCGGAGCCAACGTTCCAACGGTTATACCGACGTCGGGATTGGCACCTGGCGCCGCTGCTCCGTTTACCGTAACCGTGCCGGGCAGGAATACGGCGCCCGCCGGGATCGGGTCCGAAACGACGACACTAGTCACCGGATCAACGCCGCTGTTCACAACGGAAATGGTGTACCTCAATACATCGTTAACCGTTACTGCTGACAAATTGGCAGCTTTGATTACATCCACATCCGGCGCGGAGGCGGTTACCGTAACGGTATTCGATACGCTTGAGCCCGACACGCTGCGTCCGCTCGGCAGCTGGAAGGTAAATGTTCCTGCCCCCTGATCGACCAGGAACGGCGGTGACGGCAGGCTGGTTACCTCCGTCTGGAATGTGACCGGAACAGCGGCCCCAGGCGCAATGGAACCCAGCGCAATGCCCGCTACCGGGGAAGCGCCAGGCTGGGACACTCCGCCGACCGTCACGCTGCCTGGCACAAATGCGGTGCCGGCAGGGATATTGTCGGTCAGCGTCACTACCGCCGCGATATTGCCGTTATTGCTGACGCCTAGCGTATACGTAATAATCGAACCCAGCGTAGCCGTCGTTCGATTGGCCGATTTCGCTATCGCAATAATCGCCTGATAAACCGGCGTTATCGTGACATTGGAAAGCGAAATGCCCGTGAACGTGCCCGAACTGTACGAAACGGAGGACTGGTTTCGGATTTGCGCCGGCGCTGGCGACGGCAACGACGTTATCGTTACCTGGAACGTCACTGTGGCAGAGGCTCCCGGAGGAAGCGTGCCGACCGCAACGCCGCTGGCGGGCGAAATGCCCGGCCTGGATGCGCCGCCGACCGTCACGCTGTTTGGCACAAACGCGGTGCCCGCCGGAATCGGGTCAGTCAGCACCACATTCGTGACCGCCGCCGTGCCGGTATTGGTAACGACGGAGGTAAACGTCAAGGTATCGCCGATGGCCGCATCCGGCAGGTTTACGCTTTTGGCAACCGTTACGCTAGGAAGCTGAACAGGCAGCGTCAGCGTGTTGGAGGCCGCCGAACCGGATACCGTTCGGCCGTCAGGCGGCTGGAACGTATAGGCGGCCGTCGCCTGATCAACCAACTGCGGCGGAGATGGCAGCGAATTAACCAGCACCTGGAACGTGACGACCGAGGTCCCTCCTGCCGCGACCGTACCGATTGGCACTCCCGCGACGGGATTTGCGCCCGGTACGGCGACCCCGTTGACTGTAAAGCTGCCGGCAACAAACGAGCTTCCTGCCGGAACATTGTCGGCGATCGTAGTTGTCGCCCCGATATTCCCCGTATTGGATATATCCAGCCGGTACGTCACCGTATTGCCGACTGTCGCATTCGCCACGTTCGCCGATTTGGCGATGGACAGAATCGGCGAATACACGGTGGTCGTAACCCCATTGGAAGGAATGACGCCAGTAATAACCGGCCCGCCCGCCACGCTTTGAAAGGTAAAGGCGGCATTTGCCGTGTTGACGAGCTGCTGCGGCGACGGCACCGAGGTGACGTTCGCCCGGTACGTCACCGTAATCGACGAGCCGAAGGCCAGCGATCCCAGCGCGACGCCTGTCGTAATATCCGCCGTTGGCCTTGCCGCGCCGGCTACCGTTACGCTTCCGGCCACAAACGTGGAGCCTTGCGGCAACGCGTCGGAGAGTACAACGCTGGCCGCGCTGGCCGTTCCCGTATTGCTGACCGTCACCGTATACAAAATGCTGTCTCCGGTTACGACTCCGGAGACATTTGCGCTTTTGGCCACGTTGATTTGCGGCGCATTGATGTTGACTTGAATGGCATTGGCGTTGACCACGTACGCATCGCCAGATGTAGTCAGACTAAGCACCGCCGACGATTGGTTGTTGACCAGTCGGGCGGATACGTCGACATTCGTTATATCCCAGCCTTGACGCCCCCCGGATATGTTGGAGCCGGGGGCTCCGTTGGTCTGGTTGCGAGTGCCGAACGTGCCGGTCGTGTTCAGTTGGCCCGCATCGTTGTTGATTTGCGACGCAAAAAAGTTGTTGGCGAAATTGTTCGGTCCCGACAAAGCGACAAGCGATGACGAGGTAGGACCAAACAATGCCTGGTCGCCCGTCCGGTTGGCATCCCCTTCCTGCGCGCTGAACAACGCTCTGCCGCCAAGCGTGCCGGTTACCGGCGTGGCGAAGCCGGTAATCGTCGTGTTGACCGGACCCGAAGTCGACTGCACCAAAACCGCTCCCGCCCGGAGCGACATGTTCCGGAACGGAAGCGTGGGGTTTTGGTAGATGACGCCCAGCGTCCAGCCCGCATGATTCGCCGTCGAGTCGTTATTGATCACGATGGTGCCGACGACGCCCGAAGTGGTATAGGTGCCTCCCATTCCTTGCTGGACAAGCGAGGTCACATTGGCGGAGCGTACATAGGCGAATGCTCCTCCGCCCAAATCCACCTGATTCGCCGTTGCGGAATCAGGCGTGACGCTCGACGTTCCGGCGGGCGTCGTGAACGAAACGGGGTTATTGATAGCCGCGGTCAAGTTGACGTTCCCGTTTATGTACGAACCGCCCCAGATCAGCTCGGCGTAAAGCACTGTGCTGCCGGAAGGCAAAACGAGTTGGGCCGAAGAGCTGTTGCTCTGATACAGGCTCGTCGTGCCCGCGGGGTAAGTGCCGTAGACAGAAGCGGTGTTTGTCGTTGTGAATGCGCCAATGCTGTCCAGAGTGCCCGGCACGCCCGCAGTGTCGGATCGGCTCAGGCCCAGCGTATTGCCCGTAAAGGTAATGGCGCCTGTGGCGTTGAAGGTAGCTCGAACGATGAGAGGAATTGTTGTCCCCCCCTTTACCCGGATAAGTGGCTCATTAGAGAAGCTTGAACAAGCGCCTGTGGCCGTTTTTGCCCCTCAAACCTATTCTTATGCCGGAGTTGCCAATACATGTTTGTCCCCCCAAAATCATATCGCGGCATTATTTTGATTATGTTGAGAGGTCATACCCTGTTTGTCCCAGCGCAATCGGGAGCGGATAGGTTTGGCCTTCAAGCCGCTCCAGCTCCTCCCGCGATATCGGCCCTTTGACGGCCGCCACGTAATACAAAATTTCATCCACCACATTGGATTGGACGCGCTGCAGCATTTCCAGCTCCTCCAATTCGTAATCGGGCGGCGAAAACTCCGGAGCATACCGAAATTCCATGCGAAGCAAACGAAAATCAAACGGGGGCTCCTCCCCCTCGTAGGGAGACGGCGGAGGACAAGCGGGTCCATGGGAAGGCTCATGGAAATGGGGGGTCCAATAACGAGGACTGGATTCGTCAAACCTTTGTCTGACGTTGGGGTTGGTCAAATGAATGAAGCTATGGGCGTACGGCGCCAAAATGCACATGACGGCTTTATGCGTACAAATTCGGTGAAGATCGCTCAAAACCGAGGACAAATTTTCAACATAGGAAAGGGAGCGGCTGGCCATGATGAACTCGACGGAGTCGTCCGGCAGCGGTATGGGCTTGTTGATATCCCATACCAGATCCGCTTCGGGGATCGCGCGGCGGTCAATGCCGAAATATCCCGGTTGTTTGTTCCAGCCGCAGCCGATATCCACCTTCATGCGCGTTCACTCCCATTTATGGTTCTACCCCATTATATGGGCTCAGATAAAGGCGGACACGGTATATACCCACCCGTTCCTTTATTTGAAGTGCCCGCCGATCTGCTCTCCCCTTTCCTGGGCGACCCCGGCGGCCAGAAGCGAGGAGGCTCTCATCAAGGCAGTGTCGCCAAACCGATCCTTGATTCCGTCCACGGCTCGCTCCAGATCGAATATTTTGACCTTGTCGTCAAAAAGATCCAGCTGCTGAACCTTGTCGGAGGACAGTCCCGTTAAAGCAATCGCGATATGGCTGACCGGCATCCCCTGCCAAAACTGTCCGAATAACCTCAGGACGGCGGTTGTCAGTTCGTGCGTAAGCGAGGTTGGATTCGGCAAGGTAAGCTGACGGTTGAACACGTTCGCCTGCTGCCCGTCCGATTCCCCCATTCCCAAAGAAACGACTCTCCCCTCGTAGCCAAGCCTTCTGGCGCGCCTGCACACTTCGACGGAAAGCTCCAGCAGCACCACTTCAATGTCCTCACGCCGGCTGTACAGTGAGGCGCGCAGCGCTTTGCCATGGCTGATGGATTTGATCGGCGCCCGGATTTTGGATACGACCGGGCTGGGATCGATCCCCCTCGCCGTCTGCCAATAATACTCCGCCTGGATATCCGACTGCTTGCCCATCATTCTTCTCATCATCCTTTTGAAAATGGGCAGTTCCAGCCTGGCAATATCCCCTATGGTGCGAATGCCGCTCATAGTGAAGCGGGCCGTCATCCGCGAGGCGACCATGAACATCTTGTTAACGGGCAGCGGCCAAAGCTCGTTTTCGATATTGCCGTAATCCAGCTTGAAGATGCCGTCATCCCGTTTTTTGGCAAAGTTGTCGGTCGCCATTTTGGCCAGAATTTTGGTTGGTCCGATGCCAACTCTCGACCACACGCCGGTCGCCAGCATCACTTTCCGTTGAATTTCGCGGGCGATCTGCTCGGGGGAGCCGTACAACACGGCAGAGCCCGTTACATCCAGAAATTGTTCATCGATGGAATAAGGCTCGACCTGGTCCGTAAAGCTTTCGAAAATTTCCGAAATAAGAAGCGACATCGTAATATATCGCTGCATGCGGGGGCGGATAATCACCAGGTCCTTGCATATGGCCTTTGCTTCGCTCACTCTGCTGGCCGTGGTCACCCCCTGTTTCTTCGCCATGGGACAAGCAGCAAGTATAATGCCCGATGAGCGATCGGGATCCCCTACGGCCACCGGTTTGTTTTTGTATTCCGGGTGGGCCGACTTTTCCAGCGAGGCATAGAAGGATTGTCCGTCGATCAGCAGAATGCTCCGTTCACGAGGCATGGCCGGATGCCGGACTAATGGCCAAAATCCGATCCAGGCGAAAGCTGCGCGGACGATTTTTCCCCGTATCAAACGCAATCATCGTTCCGTTCCTAATGCCGAATACCACCACGATCCTTTGGCTGACATGCTCACGCCCGTCGATATAAATCAACTCAATCCGCCGCCCCCTATATTTTTCTACCGACATTTCGCATACCTCCCCGTCAAGATTTGATCTCATTTTATACGAACAATTGTTCCCGTACAAGTTACAAAATATTCCTTGCTCCTGCTTTTGGTTCTTCCCCGGAACCGAAGGGTTTGCGACAGGAAGCCGCGTTGCGAGACGCGGGCTTCGGAAAACGCATGATCTTGTTTTCATAGCTTATCCTCTGGCCTTTTGGCGCCAAAACAATGGCATTAACAAAACAAATGTTGCCTTTTCTTTACATTTGTTACAAACGCACACTCAACTTTGCGGTTTTTGCCGTAGCATATCAACAGAATAAGGAGGTGTTCAAGCTGAACGACAAGAAGAAAATAATCTCGATTCGATTGAGAAAAAGCGGAGCATCCAGCCAAATCAGCCGATTTGTCGAGGATGGGCAGAAAAAAAAATGTAAAAAAAGAAAAAAAGGAAAACGATGCCCTGAACGGGGTCCAAGGGGACCCAGAGGGTTTAGAGGACCAACCGGGCCGACGGGTCCTATTGGACCAGCCGGTGAAAGAGGGCCTAGAGGAAAAGAAGGAGAACGCGGGCGCAGAGGCCGTCCAGGCGAGATGGGAGCAACTGGAGCCACGGGCGCGACAGGTGCGATTGGACAGCCTGGATCCACAGGACCTACAGGTGCGACTGGTCAGCCTGGATCCACGGGACCGACAGGTGCGACTGGTCAGCCTGGATCCACAGGACCGACAGGCGCGACTGGTCAGCCTGGATCCACAGGACCGACAGGAACGACTGGTCAGCCTGGATCCACAGGACCGACAGGCGCTACGGGTACAGCAGGTGGAACAGGGCCAACGGGATCGACGGGCAGTACAGGGGCTACTGGGCCTACCGGTGTTACCGGACCGACGGGACCAACAGGGCCTACAGGTGCTACCGGACCAACGGGGATTACTGAAGGTGATGTTCTCTTTAACGTCATAGGGCCAACGGGATCCGCTTCAGTTGAATATGGCGGAAATCTGATTTTTGAATCAAACACGATAAATATCCTTGTAACACCCGGTTCCGCTATTGTAAGTCTCGAAGTTGACTCAGGAGTAACAGGACCTACGGGCGCGACAGGCGCGGACGGCGTTACTGGACCTACCGGACCGACGGGGGCTACGGGCGCGGACGGCGTTACTGGGCCAACCGGACCGACGGGGGCTACGGGCGCGGACGGCGTCACTGGACCAATAGGATCGACAGGCGCTACTGGCGCGGATGGTGTCACTGGACCAACAGGGCCTACAGGGGCTACTGGTGCGGATGGTGTCACTGGACCAACCGGATCGACAGGCGCTACTGGCGCGGATGGCGTCACTGGACCAACTGGACCGACGGGTGCCGACGGAGCCACAGGTGCTGACGGCGCGACCGGACCGACGGGCGCTGACGGCGTCACTGGACCAACTGGACCGACGGGCGCTACTGGCGCGGATGGCGTCACTGGACCAACTGGACCGACGGGCGCTACTGGCGCGGATGGTGTCACTGGACCAACAGGGCCTACAGGGGCTACTGGTGCGGATGGCATCACTGGACCAACCGGATCGACAGGCGCTACTGGCGCGGATGGCGTCACTGGACCAACCGGATCGACAGGCGCTACTGGCGCTGATGGTGTCACTGGACCAACAGGACCGACGGGCGCTACTGGCGCGGATGGTGTCACTGGACCAACAGGGCCTACAGGGGCTACTGGTGCGGATGGCATCACTGGACCAACCGGATCGACAGGCGCTACTGGCACGGATGGCGTCACTGGACCAACCGGATCGACGGGCGCGGATGGCGTCACTGGACCAACCGGATCGACAGGCGCGGATGGCGTCACTGGACCAACAGGGCCTACAGGGGCTACTGGTGCGGATGGTGTCACTGGACCAAGCGGATCGACAGGCGCTACTGGCGCGGATGGTGTCACTGGACCAACAGGACCGACGGGCGCTACTGGTTCGGATGGTGTCACTGGACCAACAGGACCAACGGGCGCCACTGGTGCTGATGGTGTTACTGGACCAACAGGACCGACGGGCGCGGATGGCGCGGATGGCGTCACTGGACCAACAGGGCCGACGGGCGCGGACGGCGTCACCGGACCGACGGGTGCGACGGGCGCGGACGGCGTCACTGGACCAACCGGATCGACAGGCGCTACTGGTGCGGATGGTGTCACTGGACCAACCGGATCGACAGGCGCTACTGGCGCGGACGGCGTCACTGGACCAATAGGATCTACAGGCGCTACTGGTGCTGATGGTGTCACTGGACCAAGCGGATCGACAGGCGCTACTGGCGCGGATGGTGTCACTGGACCAACAGGACCGACGGGCGCTACTGGTTCGGATGGTGTCACTGGACCAACAGGACCGACGGGCGCGGATGGCGCGGATGGCGTCACTGGACCAACAGGACCGACGGGCGCGGACGGCGTCACCGGACCAACCGGATCGACGGGCGCGGATGGCGTCACTGGACCAACCGGATCGACAGGCGCGGATGGCGTCACTGGACCAACAGGGCCTACAGGGGCTACTGGTGCGGATGGCATCACTGGACCAACCGGATCGACAGGCGCTACTGGCGCGGATGGCATCACTGGACCAACCGGATCGACAGGCGCTACTGGTGCGGATGGTGTCACTGGACCAACAGGACCGACAGGCGCTACTGGCGCGGATGGTGTCACTGGACCAACCGGATCGACAGGCGCTACTGGCGCGGATGGTGTCACTGGACCAACAGGGCCTACAGGGGCTACTGGTGCGGATGGTGTCACTGGACCAACTGGACCGACGGGCGCTGACGGAGCCACAGGTGCCGATGGCGCAACCGGACCGACGGGTGCTGACGGCGCGACCGGACCTACGGGTGCCGACGGAGCCACAGGTGCTGACGGCGCAACCGGACCTACCGGACCTACGGGCGCTACTGGCGCGGATGGTGTCACTGGACCAACAGGGCCTACAGGGGCTACTGGTGCGGATGGTGTCACTGGACCAACTGGACCGACGGGCGCTGACGGAGCCACAGGTGCCGATGGCGCGACCGGAGCGACGGGTGCCGACGGAGCCACAGGTGCTGACGGCGCGACCGGACCTACGGGCGCGGACGGTGCTACAGGCGCTGACGGCGCGACCGGACCTACAGGGGCCGACGGAGCCACAGGTGCTGACGGAGCAACCGGACCTACGGGTGCCGACGGAGCCACAGGCGCGGACGGCGCAACCGGACCTACCGGGCCGACGGGCGCGGACGGTGCTACAGGTGCTGACGGTGCGACCGGACCTACCGGACCTACGGGTGCCGACGGAGCCACAGGCGCTGACGGCGCAACTGGACCGACTGGACCTACCGGCGCTGACGGAGCTACAGGGGCCGACGGTGCAACCGGACCTACGGGCGCGGACGGTGCTACAGGCGCGGACGGCGCGACCGGACCTACGGGTGCCGACGGAGCCACAGGCGCGGACGGCGCAACCGGACCTACCGGACCGACGGGGGCCGACGGAGCCACAGGTGCTGACGGCGCGACCGGACCTACAGGTGCCGACGGAGCCACAGGAGCGGACGGCGCAACTGGACCGACTGGACCTACCGGCGCCGACGGCGCAACTGGACCGACTGGACCTACCGGCGCCGATGGCGCGACCGGGCCGACTGGACCTACCGGCGCCGATGGCGCGACCGGGCCGACTGGACCTACCGGCGCCGATGGCGCGACCGGGCCGACTGGACCGACGGGCGAAAGTCTTGCTGGCCTTGAGGCCTACGGCGGTCTGTTTTCGGACGACGCTCAAACTATAACGATTGCCATTGGCGGGGGAACGCAGCAAATCCTGCTTGCCGATACGATGCCATCCACTGATGTCACACTTGGTACAAACACAATTACAATCGTTACGCCTGGTGTTTATGAAGTTAACTATTATTTAGCGGTTGGCACCGTTTTGACAGCAGTTTCAATGTCCGCGGGCGTTCGAATAGGCACAACCTTCATTCCTTCTACGTTCCAAGGACGGCTACTCTCTCTGACTTCAGGCGTTGTGTTCCAAGGCAGCGTGCTCGTCACGCTTGCGGCAGGAAACTCCCTGAACTTGGCAGCCTCTGCTCTGGTAAGCATCGGCGTATCCTTGAGCGCAGGCGTCAACGCATCTCTGACCGTCAAAAAAGTAAGCATTTAACGTCATTAACCCATCAATCCATGAATCGGAAAAGCATTATCCGCAAAACCATTCCTTCGCAGAGCCTTTTCTTCAACGCATAAACAAAGCCGCCTGTTCCACGAGAACTGGCGGCTTTGTCCTGAGGTAGACCTAGCCTGTTTCGATCAGGTTTGCAAACCAAATGATTAGTTCCGGGCGTCCGCCCATTCGCCAACCTCTTTCATAACCTTTTTGCCGCCATTGTTCATCCATTCCTCCACGAAGGTATCGAATGCTTCAATTGGAAGCTCCCCTGTGATCATTTTCAGATAATAATCCTGTTCCAGCCGTTGAAGGCTCGGCCAATACTGATCGTAAGCAGGCGTACTGTCCACGAACAACGCCTCCACCCGAATCATGGGCTCCTTGCTGATCTTGCCGCCTTGCAGATACGCCTGCGAAATACTCCAGGCCTCCAAATCCTTTCGCGGATTTTCCTGCTCGAACAGAATGTTGGCATACATCTCCTGCATTTCCTGGTTCATGTCTTCGATCTCGAGCTCGCCTTCCAGCGCCTTTACCAAAATATCATGGCGCTTGATAACGGCATCGCGGTCATCCAGCAGAAGAGTGAGCGGAAAATAATTGCGAAGCTGATTTCCCATCTGCTGGGCTGTTGCCCGGATCGCCGTTGTCGCCGCATCCTCTTCCCCGCCAAAGCGCTCCAGCTCCGTAAACAAATTGAGAATCTTCAAAGCGGCCTCCGGATGCGGGTAATCTTTGCGAACAACCAGATAGCTATCAGTCACTGCGGAGCTACGGGTCACGAATTGGCCTGACGCATCCTTAGGAGCCGCGTAGACCTTCCACTCCGCCTTTGCATCCTTAGAAATGGAATTGCCCAGCGGCCAATAAGGCCCCCACCACGGCGCGAATAAAAGACCCACCTGATTCTGTTCCGCCGAATACTCCGATTCCTTTCGCAGCATAAATTCCGGATCGATAATGCCCTCCCTGTACCAACGGGCAAGGAGCTCCAGCGCCTGTTTTGCTTCGGCCTGAATAGAACCGTAGACGACATGCCCTTCTCCGTTTCGATACCAGCTTTTTGGAAAAGCATGATAGGAAGCAAAAATGCTGTCCAGGCCGTAGATCCCGGTTTTCTTGTTATATACCAGGCTTTTGTCGACCGGAAGACCAAGCGTATCGTCCACATTATTGCCGTCGGGATCCCGCTCGATAAATGCCCTTGCGATATGCTCGATGTCCTCCAGCGTGGAAGGCGCGGGAAGATTCAGCTTGTCCAGCCAATCCTGGCGTACCCATAAATAAGAGGGGGTGTCCGCTTCGATCACGACATTCGGAAACGCATACAATTTCCCGTCGAATGTCGCCTCTTTAAGTGCCCCGCCGTCCGTAGAGTCGTAAATGGAACGCACGATCGGAGAGGCAAAGCGCGGATAAAACGAGGTAAGATCAGCGATCAGGTTCCGTTCGATAAGCGTAAGGAACTGCGAACGATTCACAACGAAAACATCGGGCAAATCGCTGCTCTGAATGGCCAAATCCAACATCGTGTTGTATTGCTCCTCGGCGCTTGCCTCCCAATCATATTTAATGACAATGCCAAGCTTATCTTTGATATACCGCGACATGAAATTTTGATCGCCAACGTCCCCTTCCGGCAGCGTAATGTCGGAATAGGAGTAGGCAACCTTTATAGTGACAGGCTCCTCGTATGGAAGCTGTCCTTCCTCCAATTGCTTCACCCCTCCGCCATCCTCGCTCGCCTTGCAGCCTGCGGCAACCAGAAACAAGCAGCCGAGCAGCAAAAGCAAGCCAAGACGCGACGTCAGGCAGCTGCGCGTCCAGGACGCCAGGATCTTGGGCACACGCGGCCTCTGGCGTTCCAACTGCATGAGCGACGCCAGGCCGCTTCGTGTCTTGGTTTCCGGACTAATGGGCAAAAGCGGCCCCTGGCGTTCCAACAGCAAGCGCCGCCTCATTCCGCATTCACCTCTATTACTTGATGGATCGTCCGATATTCCGTCGGATACATGCCGACTCGCTCTCTGAAGGTGCGGCTAAAATGCTTATTGTCGTCAAAGCCGATTGCGCCGGCAATTTCCGAAATGGACAAGCTGCTCTCCAGCAGCAGATGCTTGGCCTGGTCGATTCTCATCTTGCGCAGCACCTCCCCGAAGGAATTGCCAACAAACAGCTTGAAGCATTGGCTGAAATAGCTTCTACTCATATTGACTTTAGCCGCGATATCGCTTTGAGTCAGGTTGTCGCAGGCGTGCAGCCGCATTTCCTGCAGCGCCTTGACCAGACACAACACAACCTCGCGGGACAACGAAAGATCGGCAAGCCGCCGCTGCACGACTAACGCCATTTCAGACAGGGTCTGCGCCATGTCGCTCCATGTGTGCGGATGCATGTCGGCTTCAAGGCGAACTCTCTCTTCCGGACTCCACTCCATATAGCTGGACCAATTGTTATACAAGTCTTTCATCATGCCAATCAATAGTGAAGGGTCGGGCCGCAGCAGAGCTACTTTTTCATTCCACGCGCTCCAGTCCTTCCCGTACAGCAGCCATTTGAACTGCTGCCACTCCGCCAAAAACGCCTCCTTGTCGCCTTCGGCATCCTGGTTTCCATAAAGCTGGTCCAGCTCCTTGAGTGCAAGCGGCGACGGAAGCGGGGATTCGGCGTAAAACAGAAAATACTCCAGCCTCTCCCGGATCAGCTCCTCCGCTTCCTGGCGGCTGTGATTGTCGCATGGCGCTATTCCGACAACCTCCCAGTCATGGTGCAGGTTCTCACGCAGCTCTTCCGCATCCGGAAGAGGGGCCCCTCCGCCTGGATAACAAAGCGACAAGCGGGGCGTCAGTTGCTGCAAGACAGTGCCCTCCGGCAGAAGGCCGCGCACCTCGGCCAGGCTTCTTTTTTTGTCCCGGTTCCGAAAAACCGTCGCGCCGTGAAAATGCTTGCTCTCCGCCGCTCTTCTTCCGCTTTGACGATTCAAGCGGCCGGATATCCTGTTCATTGTTTCATCTACGTTGTCTTTATTGAGGAGCGTTTTGACGATATAATCGATCGCTCCCAGACGGAGCGCTTCCTGAACGTAATTAAATTCATGATGGCAAGTCAAAATAACGAACTGAACGTCGTCGTTTTTTTGCTGGACCTTCTTCATCAGCTCAAAGCCGTTGATGCCCGGCATCGTGATATCCACAAACATCAAATCAATGGGCTGCTGGTCCATGATTTGGAGGGCGCGATTGCCGTTTCCCGCTTCGCCGACAATTTCTATGCCGTAGGTTGGCCAGTCCGCAAGCGCAATAAAGCCTTTGCGCACCAGCTTTTCATCATCCACCACGATTGCATGAATCATTCCCGTACCTCCTCCATTTTCATCGGAATGATAACCGACAGGCATGTACCCTGACCCCGTACACTCTCAATATTCAAATGGGTCGCCGAACCATAATAACGCTCCAGCAGCCGCTGCACGTATTTAAGGCCGATGCCCATCCCGAGGCTTTGCCCTTCACCTGCTAGATCAAGCAGCTGGTCTATCTTTTCCTGCTCCATGCCAGGCCCGTTGTCCTGCACCTTCAGCTCCACCTTGCCATCATTGGCTTTGACGGAGATGTGGATCTCGCTTTTCACATCGTGTTTCCCGTGATAGATTGCATTTTCCACCATGGGCTGGAGCAGAAACCGGGGTACGGGAACATGCAGCGCGTCGGGGTCTACCTCGATATGAAATTCCAGGTCGTCCTCGTACCGGATGCTTTGCAGCTCGATATAGTTCCGCAAAGCGCCGATTTCATCGCGCATGGTCACGATCAAGCTTTGCTTGCCCATATTGTAATGAAGCACTTGCACCAGCAGCGTGACGATTTTGTCGATATCATCCTGTCCGCCCTCGCGGGCCATCCATTGCACGGAATTAAGCGTATTGTGCAGAAAATGCGGATTGATCTGGCTAAGCAGCTTTTCGATTTCCAGCTTGCTTTTGTTGCGTTCGTTTTTGGCAATTTCCTGAATGAGATTGTTTACCGTATCCTTCATGACCTGGAAGTTGTCTAATACCTGGTCAAATTCCTCGATATGCATCAGCCGCACGGGCGCTTCCCGATCGCCCGTCATACGGACGATTTCGCGATTGACCTTGCGAAGCGAGCCGTACACCTTGCGCCAGATCAGCATCGCCAGGACGATTGCGAAGCAGAACGATCCCAGGAACAAAATGCCCATTCGGAGCATCCATTCGTCGATTTCATGATTAAAAACCTTTTTTTCGACGGCCGTTACGAGCTTCCAGCCCTGGATTGACTCGTAGCCGAACAAATAATGGTCGGCATATTCGGCATCCTGCTTGTTCACCATGCCCCACGTCAGCTTGTCGCTCTGGAAGGGAGGATCGCCGGCATCCGCAAAAATTACCTGCTCCTGCTCATTGATCAAATAATGATAAACCGGCATGCCGTACCAGTTGCTGTTCATGATTTTGCGAAAAATATTGTAGTTGGATTCCAGATATATGAATAGCGGCTCGCCACCATCCGTTTTGACTTCCCGGAGTGAGGAAAACACGATATTGTCGCTGTTTTTGTACTGCGTCTGATGCGGCCCGAAATAAGCAGTGCCGTTATATTTGACGAACGGAGGCAGGCTTTTTGTCTGAAAAGCATCCCTCACGGACCGGTTCGTGAACAGTATCGGATTGTCCGGGTCCTCGCTGACGTATGCCATCAGCCCCAGATTGGGATTGGTAAAATTAACGACGTTAAGATTGTCTTCGATATCCTGGCTCATTTCCACCTTTTCGGTCATTTTGTCGCTTTTCAGGAAGGCGTTGACCTTGGCGGCCGTTTGTCCGTCCAGCGCAAACTGCTTGGACACGAAATCGAGATTGCTCAGCAAATTTTCGATTCCGGTCGCTTCCTGCTTCAGACTGGCTTCAATGCCGGCCTGAATTTTATTTTTCAATATGGCGTGCATGGTGGAGTACGTATACCCGGCAAACAGCACGGGCGGAAACATACAGGCAATCATGAGATATATGACAAGCGTACGCCTCAGCGTGCTTCGTTTGAAAGGATGGGACAGCTTCCGCATCCACCGATTCCATCTCTGTGTTGTCAATGGTAAACCCCTCTTTGCCGTAATCGCTTTCATATCCATTGCAGAGCTTTATATCCATTGTACCGTTTCCTGTCCCATGTGAAAAGCGGAGGACCGCACCTTTCGGGAGTCCTCCGCGCTATGGATATTACTTCGTCTTAACGGAATTTGAACGTTTTTTCGGTTTCTTGCTTGTTAAAGGCCACGAGGTCGTCATAGCCCAGACCTTTCGCCTTGGCAACCATATCTTCCTTCAGCTTGTTGAACTCGGCTTCGCTCTTCGCGTATACCATCTGCCAGGAATATTGTTTGATTACCGATGCGACTTGGCCTTGCTTTTGCTTCAGGTCATCCGACATTTCCACGTACGGCTCGCCGGTAAAGATCGCTTTTTGAACCGCGATTTTGTCGTTTTTCACGAACCATTCTACAGGCGTGTCTGCGCCCATAGCCGCGCGCCAGTTTTCTTCCAGCTTCGTCGGATTTTTGTCCAGCGTCGAGCTCCACAGCAGGTAATCGTAAGGATCGCCGTTGTCAGGATTGATCGCGGACAGCTTGAATGTTGTATTGTTCAGTTGGTTGCGGCCTTTGTCCCATACGCCGCCGCCGAATTCGTCGGGAATCGGAGTTGCGTTGGACGGGAAGGCTTCTTCGCCAAGCGCAGTCAGAACCGGCTTGCCGTCTTTCAGCTCCCACATCATGCCTTCAGGCCCGTAGTTGGAAACCATTGTGCCTTCAGGGGAGTAGAGCCAGTCAACAAGCTCAAGCACGCGCTCCGGATATTTCGTTTTGGAACCGATGGACCAGGTAGCCGTACCGCCGTAAGGGTTAAAGCCGTTGGAGAAAGCGCGCTCCTCCTGGAACGGAACCAGATGGAAGCCCTTTCCTTCCGCTTCGCGCTCAGGCGTGTTGTACGCGTCGTCGAGCCACGAGAACCATACGAACAGGATTTGTCCGTCGCGGATTTTGTCAACAACGGTATCGAAGTTTTGCGTCAGGGAGTCCGGATCTACCAGACCCATTTGGTTTGCGTCAAAATAGAGCTTAAGTGCACGCATGTAGTAGCTGTCTTCGTCAAGCAGACCTTGAATTTCTTCCGTATCGGCGGAGATCAGGGTAAAGCCGCCCGGATTTACGCCATCGTTTTCTTCAAAGCCGTGCATGCCCGCCCAAGCTTTGGCGTTCATCATCAGGTTGCCGTCCCAGTCAGGCCACATGGTGAATGCATAAACCGGTTTGCCGGATTCGCTTGTAGGCTGCAGATCTTTCATTGCTTTCAAAACAGGAAGGTAATCTTCCATTGTTTTGATTTCAGGTTTGCCGAGCTGCTCGTACAGATCCCAACGAAGGTTGGGGTGATAGTTCAGGTCGCGTCCTTCGGACGGGCCTTCGCTGTCGGGGCCGACTTCGCCGCCAACGCCGTAGATGCTTGTGCCGCCGCCAAAGTTGGTTTGGTTTTTCTCCAGCGCTTTTGCGGCATGCTCCTTCAGATTTTTGCCGTATTGATCAAGAAGACCGTCCTTGGTCCAATCCAGCAGCATGCCGGCTTCGATTGCGTCGAGGTATTTGCTGTCCGTATCGCCGAAAATGATCAGGTCGCCAAGGTTGCCGCCCGCCATCAACGACTGGAACTTCAGATCGCCGCCGCCTTCCAGGTTGGACGCAATGATGTTCAATTTAATATTGAATTTGTCTTTAACCACCTTTGCGAACCAGCCCGGCTGCTCGCCGGAGAAGTTGGAGCGCATGGAGAATACGTCAAGCGTAATTTCCGGACGTTCTGCCGTTCCCGGCGTCTCTCCGCCGTTTCCGGACGCGCTTTGCGACGGCTGCGGGTTATTGTTGCCGGAGTTGCTACACGCCGCTATAAGTGTAGTAGCCAGTACGAATACTAATAGGATTGCCAATGATTTCTTGCGAAAAGCCATTGTATTGCCTCCCTTTTTTTAGTTGAAGCCTTCATGAAACCCCTGCCTAAACGTGATGCCCGATGATTCAACCTACAGCACCGCCGTATGCGCCGGCCTCACCTCCCCGATGTCATGTCCCGGCTATTAGCCCTTAACCGCACCGATCATGATGCCTTTAACAAAATAACGTTGGAAGAATGGATACACCATCAGGATTGGAGCTACAACAATCATCGCAACGGTTGTACGGATCGAAGTTGCGGTTTGCAGCTTGGACAAGTCCAGATTTTGCATCCCTTGCCCGGACCGGATAATGGCGGCAAGCGAGTTGGATTCATTCAAATATTTGTACAGAACAAACTGAAGCGTGTAATATTCTTCTCTCTTCATCAGGAACAACGTATCAATAAAGGAGTTCCACTGCGCCACCGCGGAAAAAATCGCGATCGTTGCCGCAATCGGCATGATAAGCGGGAATACGATACGGAAGAACAGGACCATGGTGCCGGCTCCGTCGATTTCCGCCGACTCCTCCAATGCTTCGGGAAGCGACTCCACAAACGTTTTGACCAAAATAACGTAAAACGGCGATACGATGGTCGGCAGGATGTAAGCCAGGTAATTGTTGACCATGCCCATATTCATCATGATGATGAACCATGGAATGATGCCGGCGTTGAAATACATAGTGACGACCACAAAGCGGTACCAGAATACGCGGCCGGCCATTTTTCTTTTGGTAAACAGATATCCCAGGAAGGCTGAGCCAAACACGGTCAACACCGTGCCGATCACTGTCCGTCCTACGGATACAAGAGCGGCGGTCGAAAGCCCCTTCACCTTCAGCACCTCAATATAGTTGTTGAAGTGAATGCCTTTAGGCAGCCAGGTAATGGCGCCGCTGGCGCTCAAGCTGTTATCGCTGATTGTCTGGATGAACAGATAATAGAAGGGAAACGCGCAAAGCAGGGTGAAAATACCGAAACCGATATAGTTAACCGTCGAAAATACTTTATCTCCCAATCCGGTTTTATGCATGTCCTTCTTCCTCCTCTCGTGAACGGCTCCGTTAAATGATTGATTCGCCGCGAACCCACTTGGAGCATTGGTTCGCCACAAACAGCAGGACTACGCTGACTACGGATTTCAGCATGCTGACCGCCGTCGCAAACGAGAAGTTGTTGCCTACCATACTCGTGTTGTAAACGTACAAATCAAGCACTTCGATCGTGTCTTTGTTAAGTGCGTTCTGGAATACGAAATATTGCTCCATGCCGTTATTGATAAAGTTGGCGATGGAGAGCAGCAGCAGAACAAAGAAGGTTGGCATGACGCCCGGAAGCGTAATATGCCACATCAGTCTTACGCGGCCCGCTCCGTCTACCTTGGCTGCATCGTACAGCTCCTGGTCGATGCCCATGATGGCTGCAATGTACAGAATGGCGCCCCAGCCGAGGCCTTTCCAGACGTTCCACAGCGTCATCTTCAGCCACATGTATTCGCCCGAGGCCAGGTAATTGACATTGCCGTCCTGGAAGCCCAGGCCGATCATGATTTTATTGATAAGGCCGTTATCGTAGGAAAACAGCATAAACGCTATCGCATAAACCAGTACCCAGCTAATAAAGTTAGGCAGCGTCGTTAACGTTTGCACCAGCTTTTTGTACCAGTTCGTTTTGATCTCAACCAGGAAAATCGCAAAGATAACGGGTAAGATAGAGGTTGCTATCCCCAATAAGCTCATGGCGAAGGTGTTGGTCATAACCCGCTTGATTTCGTCTAACTGATACGGGTTGTTGATGATGGACAGAAACCATTTGAAACCAACAAACTCCGAATCGCTGAGCGAAAAACCAACCCGATAGTTATAAAACGCATACGTCCATCCATACAGCGGGAAATAGCTGAATACGAGAATCAGCAGCAGAAATGGAGACGCATACAGCAGCAGCCGATACTTTTGGCTCATGGCGGTTTTTACGTTCTGTGGTTTTGTTTCTCCTTGCAGCGCAGGATTCATATAAATCCTCCCTCATTAATGATGTGGCAGAACTTCCCTTGAACACGGGTAAGCGCTTTCCGTTTTTCTTTATTTTAGCGAACTTTATTGGGACAACGGGAGGGAAGGCTGTTGCCGGATGCAGGAATTTTGTCGCCATTTCAAAAACATTTTTCATACCCCATCAAACAAAATTGCAACCGCATTCATTTTTTGCATGCAAAAAAGCCCCCTATCGCATCGACAGAATCATCCAAGCGAAGCGGGAGCTTCTAACCACTATGATTGCAAATGCGGCTTTGCCAGCAGTGAGGCCATTTGCCTCATAGGCGGCATGCGGCTTTGCCAGCAGTGAGGCCACTTGCCTCATAGGCTACATGCGGCTTTGCCAGCAGTGAGGCCACTTGCCTCATAGGCTGCATGCGGCTTTGCCAGCAGTGAGGCCATTTGCCTCATAGGCTGCATGCGGCTTTGCCAGCAGTGAGGGCACTTGTCTCATAGGCTGCATGCGGCTTTGCCAGCAGTGAGGCCATTTGCCTGATAGGCTGTCTCTCGGCTCTTACCGTCAGCTCAGTTTCCTCATGAGCAGTTCGACTGGTCCCCTCGCCATTTTTTTTTGCGCCAAAGCGACGAAAAGGCAACAACGACGGCAAAATAAAGCATGGAATACCCGAGCGCAAAAGGCAGGCTTTTGTTCTCCAAATAACCGATCCACTGAAGCAGCCCCAGCCCAGTGGACGCCCATTTTACGAGCAGCCAGGACATCGCCTCCGCAAGCAAGATGCCGCTTGCGGCAGCCACCAACAGTGGAAAGCGAAGCTCCTTTCCGGCCAGCCAGCCCTTCCTTCCAATCCAAAGCCCGGCCAGAAAAAAGCCCAGCCAAGGAAAGACAGGGTGAAACCCGTTAAAAAGCAAACTTCGGATAAATCCCGAAAAGGTCCACATATCAAGGTAGTCATGATAGCTGGAAGACCATCCTTCGCCATAGTCGAACAGGAGAAGAAGAACGGGAGAGATGGCTACCGAACCAAGTCCAAGCCCCAATACCATTCGGTCGGATGAGGAGATTAGAAGTGCGCCTACAGCTAGAAAAACGGCATAATAATGCAAAATATCGGCGCTCCAATCCATCGGCAGCAGCAGGACTCCGGCGACAAGTAAAAATAGCGCTCTTTTGAAAAGGCTGTTCCTGCTTTGCGAAAAGATGTGCAGCATCCCCTGATTGCCGCGCCCGGGCTGTGTTTGGTTTAACCTAACCATACACCTTAGGTCTGCCCCAAGGTCAATAGCGCCCTTTCATTTTTTCCATTCAAGCAAAACAACCTCCGCCGATTAGCGAAGGTTTGATGTTTGGACTACCTCTCTCAAACAAGACTTTTGGCCATTCTGAACAGCGATAGGGCCGGTTTGTTGACTTCACCCGTCACGCGATAACCCAGTCTTTCATAAAGCTTAAATGCCCCTTGATTGCCGCGCACCACGGTAAGCGAGCTTTTGCTGTAGCCTTGCGACAGGGCTAATCGTTCAGCATGCTTGATCAACATAGAGCCGACTCCAAGTCCTCTGCTTTCCGGCATGGTCGCCAATGTTCCAATATGGAACTCATCATCATGCCCTTCCTTTAAGCTAAGGAGCGAAAAGGATTCCGCGGGATGAAGCAGATGGTAGCCGATCAGGCCCCAATTACGAGCAGACAACAGCTTTTTGAAGGTTGGCCACGCCAGCCGATTCGCCAGAGTGATGGGATAACATGTGACAATGCCTAACGTTTGTCCCTCAAGTTTTGCTTCATGAGCATAGGCATGGCTGAATCGGTTGTTTCTCCCCTGCCAAAGCTTTCCCAGCGTTTGCTCCACTATGTTTTCTTCTCTGGTGCCTGCCAGAGCATACGCCATATGGCCAAGCGCCATTCGGTTCAGCTTTCCGCCCGCCAATGTTTTGCGGTCAGCTTGTTTAATAAAAATGTTCGACATCTCCATCACTCCTTGTCTAACGGACACCTATGGCCATTAAAAGCTTCTTTTTGTAAAAAAACAGTTTCTAACGGTCATTGGCGACCGTAAACACTCGTTTCGGCCCCCATAAACGCTATTTTTGAGCGCTAGTGGACAAAAATGACCGTTAGCCTCGACGAATTTAGTCTTTTGAGGCTCTGGCGGTCAGCGATGACCGTTAGGCCGCGGACCGGCCGATATTATGATACAATTTACTATCATATGATAATATAGTATATCACAACCTCATTAGATGCAACGGATTGCTTGTAAACCATGCAAAGCGCATAGAAAAACCGCACTTCCCAAGGGAAATGCGGCTGAATGGGTCGTTTTCCTCTTTTCAAAATGATTAAAGAGGAAAAGCTATAACCTGTTATGGAATTGGATAAGGGAACGGCTCTGGGAGTGTCCCGGGACCTGGATATGGCGGGTTTGAACCAGGATCAGTGCCTGGATCCGGGTTCGTCGGGTTTGGACCAGGATCAGTGCCTGGATCCGGGTTCGTCGGGTTTGGACCAGGATCAGTGCCTGGGCCTGGACCTGGGTTGGAATTGCTGATAACTTCCTTCTCTACCCAATTGCCCGCAGGAATCAATACTTCATCGTCCTGGTTTTTTAGTTCCTTGAAAATAACGCGGACAACATCGCCTACTTTGAAAGGCTCTGGCAGTTGTAACATCAAAACAGGATTACCGGACGCGGATGCTACGGAATCCCACATCATCGTAACGCCGGAAAGCGGTATAGAATAGGAATCTCCTTCCGCCGGGGTTACTGCGATGACGTCAACGATTTCGTTGATGTCCGTAACACTGCTGTAGCTGCTGTTCAATTCATCGCTAAATTGAATATTCAGGAGCCCGGTTCCCGCTTGAATATTCAGCAGGCTAGCTTTGTCGGTCTCGCCATTTTCAGGATCTTCTGTCGGCTGCTCAGACGTTGGCGTCGGCGTCGGCACTTGCGTTGGCGTCGGCGTCGGCACTTGCGTCGGCGTCGGCGTCGGCACTTGCGTCGGTGTTGGCGTCGACACTGGCGTACTTGTCGGCGTCGGTGTTGGCGTCGACACTGGCGTGCTCGTCGGGGTCGCCGTTGGTGTTGGCGTCGACACTGGCGTACTTGTTGGCGCTGGCGTAGACACCGGCGTGCTCGTCGGGGTGGCCGTTGGTGTTGGAGTAGGCGTTGCCGTCGGGGTCGCCGTTGGCTTAGACTGCGTCTCATAGACAGCTTTGGCCTCATAGGCTCCCACCACCAGCAAATCGCGAGTAGCGTTTGTTTTACCGCCGAATTTCCCGTCCGCGTTACCTTCTAGCAACTTCAATTGCAGCGCAAGTTCAACATAACCTTTTGCCCAATCTGAAACGGTGGAGTCATTTAGGCCAGAGTTGGAGGATACCTGATCTTCTACGCCCAATCCTCTGACCAAAAAAGTGGCAAGCTGTTCCTTGGTCACATCACCTGCAGGATTGAACTTGCCTTGGCCTACTCCGTCTGTAATACCGGCTTTTTTGACGGCTTCAATATACGGAAGCGCGTAGCCATTAGCAGAATCGTCCGCCTTTACATCGCTGAAGCTTGACGTTTTTACATTGGAATCCACTTCAAGGCCGAAAATAAGTGCCGCCACCTTGGCAAACTGAGCACGGTTCATCTCATCCTTCAGGCCAAATGTGTTTTCGGAAACCCCATCAAAAATTCCGGCATTAATCAATGCATCAAACTTTGCTTTTGTAGCTGCATCCAAATCCTTTAAATCCGTAAAATCCGCTGAAGTCTTCGCCATTACCGGGATTGCCGATCCCGAAGCGATAAGAGCGGCGGCCAAAATCGTCAGCAGCCATTTTTTCATTTTCACACTTCCCCCTCTATTCCCCTTGTTTTAGTTCGATACATACTTATTATCGGTGCGCGCCCAACAGAGATTGATAGGAAAACAAGCCTTGCAATGATTTTTTTCACATCAAAATAGGCAAAACGGCAATAAATTTCCAGCACCTCCCTCTCCGAAGCCGCTGCATGATTTCCGCTCCCGTTGCATAGGCATAAATAAACTCTTCCTTCCAATTTGGCGCATCCGTACGCCTTATAGCGCAATTGGAAACGAAAGCGGGGATTTATTTATGTTTTTAAGAAAAAACAAGCTGCAGGTCGAATTGCCGCCCTCTCCTTATGCCGATGCCAATGCCGCTGCCGCGGTTCAAGAATTGCTTGGAGGAAAGTTTGGAGAAATGTCGACTCTCAACAACTACTTATATCAATCCTTTAATTTTCGCGGCAAAAAAAAGTTCAAACCCTTCTATGATCTGGTGGCAAGCATTACTGCCGAGGAAGTCGGGCATGTGGAGCTGGTATCCAATACGATTAATATGGTGCTGACGGGCACGACCAGCCCGGGCGATCCTGACTCCACGCCTCTTCGTCCCGGCCTTGACAAGCGGAACAGCTACTTTTTCATCGCAACCGCGCAAACCTCACTGCCCGGAGACTCCATGGGACGGCCTTGGACCGGCGACAATGTGTTCAGCAGCGGCAATCTGGTACTGGACCTGCTTCACAACTTTTTTCTGGAATGCGGCGCGCGCACGCACAAAATGCGGGTATACGAAATGACGGACCATCCCACTGCAAGAGCCATGATCGGCTATCTGCTAGTGCGAGGAGGCGTGCACGTTTTGGCTTACGCCAAAGCGCTGGAAATCGCAACGGGCGTCGATATGAAGAAAATGATTCCGATCCCCAATCTCAGCAATGAGCATTTTGAAACCGCCCGCAAGTATGAAGCCATGGGTCTTGGCAATAAGCTGTATACGTTCAGCCCCGATGATTATCGGGACGTGGCCCTTATTTGGAATGGACAAAATCCGCTGACCGGCGCCAAGCTGGAGGTCATTCAGGGAGCTCCCGAAGGAGCGCCCATTCCTGATCTCGAGGAATTGCCGGAAGAATTTGCTCCTGGCATATCGCAGGAGGATTTTATGGAAATTGCGAGACGCCTCAAACAAAATGCAGGGTTATAGCAGCTCCCGCTTCAATCATTCATGATGCAACGCTTATTGACCTCACGGAAGGCTGCAGCCCTCCACACACCCTCAACCTCGGACGCCCACACCGCGCTTCGGGGTTTTCGTGCTCCCCCCTTCCCTGTGCTATACTTGGTTAAAAACAACGGATTGAGGGATTTCATGCAGCTTCTGGCCATGATCACCATGCTGATTGACCACATTGGATATGTTTGGTTTCCGGAGGATGCCGTTTGGCGCATTATCGGACGAATCGCCTTGCCCCTATATGCTTACTCCATCGTTATTGGCTACAGCCGGACGCGTAATATCAATAAATACCTGACCCGCGTAGGCGCTTTGGCGCTTATCTCGCAACTCCCCTATACGTTGGCATTCCAAGCATACGAAGTGAATGCGATAGGCACGTTGTTCCTCTGCCTCCTGGCTCTCGTGCTTCTCGACCGCCTTCGCGGCAAATTGGTGCTGCAGCTTCTGCTGCTTGCGGGTCTTGCCGTCTTAATGGAGGTTATTCCCTTTGATTATGGAGCCTACGCTCTACTTCTTGTACTGATTTACCGTTATGCGGATTTGCAGCTTATGGCGTTGATGCATCTGCTGCTAAACATTGCCGCATGGCTGTATTCGGACGGCGGCTGGACTCTCCAGTTTTTCAGTCTTTTCCCGACGCTGCTGTTGGTTTATGCGCCCGAATTTCTGAAAGAGATGGATAAGGTCAAAATTCCAAGGATGCTCTGGCGCAGCTTTTATCCCGCCCACCTTGCCGCAATTGCCGTTATTTATGTGACGATCAATGGCCATTTTCTTCAATAGCGGCCTGACATGTTTGAAAGGTTGATGACATGTTTAGTATAGTTAAGGACCTTATTTCCCAAAATTGATTAACGGGTTAATCATTATTCGCAGCGCCATTTTTAACCGACTTTTCCACCTGATTTTTCGGGAAATAATTTGTTAGGAAAGTATTAGTAAAGTAAACATTATCCTGACGAGTGCTTCATAAGGTGCTAAAATGTTCCCGTTATAATGGGGAAAACAAAGTCGGAGGTGATGATGCCATGATGCGAATTATAACCTTCAAAGATCGTTCCGTTCCGGTTTATTTTAATCAAGAAGGAACTGCATCAGTTGAATTGCTTCATCATAAATTGTACGAGATGGAACTTGATTTTTCGTTCAGAAAAAAATGGAAAAGAATTAAATCGGTCGAAATGGTACGCGATGTCGCCATCTTCCAATACAATGACGGAACAAAGCTTTATCTGGAGGTCAGCTAACGACAGGCTTCAGCTTCATCCATCACACCTCTTTATCGCTTGCCTTATCTCGATGGCTCATGCCAGTGGGATAAGGCAAGCGTTTTTTCGTATGCAGCTATATAGAAAAATCCCTTACATTCGATTATGTCTCGAACGTAAGGGATTTATTGCGGCTCTCGCCTGCAAAGGATGAGACTGCTTAAACATGCACAAATGCTTTCTTTTCCATTCGCCTCAGACCATTCTTTTCCCAGACCACCGGCTCTCCTAACAGATGGCCCTGCACGTAATGACAGCCCCATTCCTTGAGCAGATGATATTGCGCTTCATATTCCACGCCTTCGGCGACAACCTCCATGCCCAGCTTGCGCACCAGCCCGATGATGGATTCCACAATATGATGCTCTGCGCCTAACAAATCAATCTGGCTAACAAATGTCTTATCTATTTTCAGACACTGAAATGGAAGCTGCTTCAATGTGTTGTACGATGAATAGCCGACGCCAAAGTCATCCAGAGCAATACGGACGCCCGCAGCGCGCAGTCTGCTTAAAACAGCCACTGCAAGCTCGAAGGAACGACAAATGACGCTTTCCGTAATTTCAAGCTCGATCGAAGAGGGACTTATCTTGAATTCCTCCAGCGTGTTTAGTACGGTTGCCGCAAATCCCGGGTCCAGCAGCTGGACTGTGGAAACATTCAAGGACATAACCAATCCCTGGTCGCCTGTTTCGCTCAACATCCTGCATACCTCGCGCAGCACCCATTCCCCGATCGGCACAATTAAACCGTTATGCTCCGCGATGGGAATAAACTCCTGAGGGGCGACCAATCCCAGCTCGGGGTGATTCCAGCGAATAAGCGCTTCATACCCTCTGAGGCTGCCATCTTTTATGGTCACAATAGGCTGATATCGAAGATGAAACTGCCCCGTGATCAAGGCCGGACGAAGCCCTGTCTCCAGCATCAGCTTCCGGCTTAGCTTATTGGAATGTTCGGGATTGTAAAATAACGCCTTGTTTCCTCCATGCTCCTTCGCCTGATACAGCGCCGACTCCGCTCGGCACAGCAGCTCTTCTCCGCCCATGCCGTCCTGCGGGTACAGGCTTACGCCGATGCTGGCGGTCAGATAGAGCTCCTGGGCGCCGTCTTGCACGGGGCGCTCCACTGTGTTTTTCAGCATTTCAACCATGCCCCAGTAGTAAGAATTCGCTTCATCAACCGGAACAATCGCCAAAAAGGTATTGCCTTCCATTCGTTTTATCACGGCTTGAACAGCCCCAGATATGTGTGTTGCCGCATCGTTTAGCCGCTTGCTTGCGACACTAAGCACTACATTGCCGAATTCCGTACCTCTGGTTTCGTTAACCCGATAAAACCGATCCAAATCAATAAGAGCGATAAGCAACCGTTTCCCTGTGGCCTGATTGTGGTTGATCGCAAGATTGAGCCTGACGCAAGCTCCCATGCGACCAAGCGCATCAATGGCGCTCTCCATGTGTTTTTCGTTCTCCCTCCATTTTTAATCTTTCAATAGATGCCGTTCCTGTTGTATTGAGTTTATAATGTCATAGATCTATTAGAAAAATGCCGAAACTTTTCTTAGATGTTTGTTAGGTTGAGCTAACTTTCAGGAAAAACAGAAGAGTTTTCGCTAATCTGTTAGCCCGAATTTCGTTTAGGGTCCCCAATGAAAAAAACCTGCCCAGCCATAAGCCGGAGCAGGTTTGCGGTACTTAAGCCAACTCTCTCCTTGAATAAAAGGAGATGGAAACCCAGATCGAAATGACAAGAATAAACAGAACCGGAATCATAGCAAACCAGGCCAGTTCCAGCATAGACACGCTATTCAAAAAAGGAAAGGTTTTCTTCAGCCAGGCGCCGGCATACTCATTTACCGCAAGACCAAATGTCCCGAAAAACAATACAAAATAAACAATGGTGCTTATAAAGCGCGATTTTAAATAACCAAATTTAAACACGATGGGCAAATTGAAGGAATACATCAAGGTAACAACAATCAATGCCATCAAAACGGATGTAGTTGACCAATCGCTTATCTGTATAATGGAGCCCGCCCCTGCTGCGCCCATAACAACAGCCAACAGCAATTTAAGCCCAATAACGAATCCGGCCAATACATAAACCATGACATATTTGCTCAGTACGATCGTTGCGCGCTTTAGCGGCAGGCTGTTCAAAAAAATGCCCGCTTCGCTTTTCTCCTCCAGCGCAAAAGAGTTAAAGGTTACAATATAAGTGACACCCAGAAGCGCTATGACCAAAGTAGCTTCATCAAAAGGAGAGGAGGCGAGAAAAAAAATAATAAATGCCATATAAAACATATTGGCTCGTTTTTGCAGGAGCAAATCCTTTTTTAACAAATTAAACATGCTGCTCCCTCCTTGTATAAAAAAGCATAATTTCCTCGAGATTAGGTTTTTCGATCAATACAGCATCTCCTAGTTCCCTCTTGACTCTTGCCCGGTCATCGACCAACGCCTCAAAGCCGTAGCTGTTTTTCTTTACGCCGATGCACAACTCCTGAAGAAGCGGGAGCTGGCGCAAATCGCCCTTCACAACTCCATATCGATCCGCCAACGCATCCTTCGGCTTGGTAAAGAGCAAGCTCCCGTTATGCAGCAGCGTGATATAATCAGCAATTTTGTCCAGATCGGACGTAATATGTGTAGACAGCAAAATGGCTTTTTGCTCATCCTGCATCACCGCCATCAATATATCCAGCAGCTCGCTCCGCACCAGCGGATCAAGCCCCGATGTCGGCTCATCCATAATTAACAGCTCGGCGTGATGGGATAGCGCAATCGCGAGCGAAAACTTCATTTTCATGCCCTTGGATAATTCCTTGATTTTTTTCTTGAGCGGCAATTGAAACTGCTTGGCAAAATGCTCAAACTGACCGGAATCCCACTGGGTGTAATATTTGCTTATAAACTTCATCGTTTCGCGCAGCGACAAATCCTCATAAAAATGACCTTCGTCAAATACAATGCCGATTTTGTTCTTGATCTCCTGCTCATGCCGGATATGATCCATTCCAAATACCTTGATCTGCCCGCCGTCTTTCCTCACGAGATTCATAATGGCGCGAATCGTTGTGCTTTTGCCCGCTCCGTTAGGGCCAATAAAACCCATGATGCTGCCTCGCTCCAGCCTCAGGTCAAAAGGCTTCAGCTCAAATCCGTTGTATTTCTTGGATAGTCCTTTTATTTCCAAAATAGGCTCCATCTTCGTCACTCCTCATATAAGAGAGTCAACATCTCTTGCAGTTCCTGCAGGGTCAAGTCCATAAATTTGGCTCCCCGTACAGCTTCCATCAGCTTTTCTTCAATGATTTTGATTCGCGCCTCCCGATACAGCTCGGGATTTGTTGCCGCAACGAAGGAGCCCTTGCCCGCCACCGTCACGATAAACCCGCCTTGCTCCAACTCGTCATATGCCCGTTTGGTCGTAATAACGCTAATCTGCAGCTCCTTGGCCAGGTTGCGAATAGAGGGAAGCGGCTCCTCGGGCTGAAGCTCGCCCTTCATAATAGCCGTTTTGATTTGCTGTTCAATTTGCTCGTAGATAGGCGAATCAGCCGTATTGGATAAAATGATTCTCAAGCCATTTGTCACCCCCGTATATTCCGTTCATTCTGTATATTACCAATATATACAGTTATAACAGTTTTGTCAATGTCGCATCAAATTCGTTTTCAAAAAGTCCGGTTTTCAGTACCGAGAAGATGGCAAGAGGCTAGAAATGGAGGAGCGGACTACACAAAAAGGACCCAATCCCTCGTAAGAGAGATGGGTCCAATTGGCGTTTCCGCCGGCCCGCGGCCTTAACAACGTCAAACGACAGGCTGAGCCGTGTATTTGTAGCCGAAGCCCCACACTGTTCGAATCAAACGGGGCTCCTTGGGATTTTGCTCGATTTTTTTCCGCAGGTTAACGATGTGCACATCAATGGCGCGATCCGTTACAAAAGAATCGAAGCCCCGTATCGCGTTCAGCAGTTCTTCCCTGCTGAATACTTTTCCGGGATGAGTCAGGAACAGCTTCATTAATTCGTATTCCGAAAAGGTTGTTTCTACCCATTGCCCGCGCACAAGGAGCAATCGGCGTTCGATATCAAGCTGGATATGCTCGTCCACGCTTTCAGGAACGGCGGTTGCCTCCACTTTGGCGGCAGCCGTTTCATTCAGCGTCACATTGGAACGGCGGATGAGGGCTTCAAGCCGCGCTGTCAGCTCGTGCATGCTGAATGGCTTGCACAAATAATCATCTGCACCTGTTTTTAACGCCTGTACACGCTCCGAAACTTCGCTTTTCATAGAAAGAATCATAATAGGCACATTAGAGACGCTTCTGATTTCCTTGCAGACCTCAATTCCGTTCATATCGGGCAAAATAAGATCAAGCAAGACCAGATCGGGATGGAACTGATCGGCAAGCCGAAGTCCTTCCTCGCCGGCAAAAGCCTGCTCGACAGAATAGCCCTCTTCAGACAAGTACATGGACAGCATATTGCTCATCATGACATCATCTTCAATAACTAACACTTTATACATTGGCGTCACCCTCTAAGAATTGAAGATTTCTGTCGGTATTGTGGAGTATAAGTTAACTATACCGCACACAAACGTCAGGAACAACCGAATGTTAGAAAATTGTTAGATTTTTTTGTCGAATTCTGTCTTGGCTTCCTTAAGCCCTCCAAGCAGACGGTTCAGTTCCGATTCCAGTCTCTCCAGCGGCAGCAAATGTCCCGAAAAGCCATCATCCTCGCTATCCTTGAGGAAGGTCTCCGCCTCCGCAGTAGCGGCGACCAGCTCGCGTGCGGACAGATAACCCGCGGCCCCTTTCAGCGTATGCAGCATACGCAGCACGGCAGATTCGTCCTGCTGCTCAATCATCATTCTTAGGCGATTCATAAAGCTCTCGTAATCGATTCGGAACTGTTCCATCATATGCAGCAAAATAGGATATTTGCCGTTGACGCGTTCCAGCGCGCTTTCGCTGTCCATTCCCGCAACCGGGCCAATCTTCCGGGTTGGCGCAGCAGGGGCGCCCCCGCCGGAGATGCGGCGTTCGGCTCCTTCCTTGTCTGCGACGCCGTCTTCGCCTTCCGATTTGGGCTCCAGCCAAAAGCCCAGCTTGTCCCGAAGAAGCTCCGCTGACAGCGGCTTTGTAATAACCCCGTTCATGCCAAGCTTCATGTATTGCTCATGATCCTTTTTGACGACATTGGCCGTCACTGCGATAACGGGCAAATCCTTGAATTCCGGCTTGGAGCGAATGATTCGGACCGCTTCCGTCCCGTCCATGACGGGCATATGAATATCCATCAGAATCAGATCCCACGACTCCCGCTCCAGCATGTCCAGCGCCGCCTGCCCGTTCTCCGCCACGCTGACTTCGCATCCGCATTCCTTCAGCAGCTCGATGGCTACCAGCTGATTGATCTTATTGTCCTCCGCCAGCAGCACCTTGGCCGGTTTGGCTTGCGGAGGCGGCACGGGCTTCTCCGGCGCAGCAGGAAGTTTCGGCGGTTCCTTGCCTGCGGGAGGCCTCTGCTGGGCATCCCTTAATATCCGCAGAAGAGAATAGCGGGTAGCCGGCTTGATTAAAATCGACAACGGCCGGTTTTCCTGAGGCAGCTGGATCAGCTCGTCCCTTCCGAAGGTTGTTGTATACGCGATAACCGGGACGCCGGCTTCCTCGGCGATTCGATGCATCATAAGCCAGGTATCCGTGCCGTACATATCCGGCATCTCCATATCGGCCATCAGAAATTGCGGCCTTGCTCCCTTGCCGCTCCGCCTCAATCGTTCCATTGCGGTATGCCAGCTGCCAAAAGATATAACGGCGTAGCCGTTCTCTTCCAGCATGCCGGTCCAATGCTCCCGCATGGCATGATCGTCCTCCAGCAGCCAGATCGTCTGATCCTTGCCGAGTCTTTGCGCTTCTTCATGATCGGCGTAGCGATAAGGGTCCGCCGCAAACGTCAGCTCGAAGCTGAACAAGCTGCCCACGCCTTCATGGCTGGACACTTCCAGATTGCCTCCCATAAGCTCCACCAGATTTTTGGAGATGACTAGCCCAAGCCCCGTCCCGCCAAATTTACGGGTTGTGGAGCTGTCCGCTTGGGTAAACGGCTTGAACAGGCGATCGACCTGCTCCTGGCTCATGCCGATTCCCGTATCCTCGATGAGGAAGGAAACCGTAATGCAGTCCTTATTTTCATCCACCACATCCAGCTCCAGCTTGACGTGCCCCTGGTCGGTGAACTTGATGGCGTTCATGCAGAGATTCAGCAATACCTGCTCCAGTCGCATGGAATCCCCGATCAACATGACAGGGAGACGTTTGGGCGTTTTGATCATCAGCTCAAACTGTTCCTTGCCGCCCAGAAATACGCTGAGCTGATTGGCAAGCCGGCCCAGCAATTCATCCGGCTGGAATGGAAAACGCTCCACTTCGATTTTTTCCGCCTCGATTTTGGAGAAGTCCAGCACATCATTAATAATGCGCAGCAGAGAATCGGAGGAGGCGTGCATTTTGTCCAGGTAGTCTCTCTGAATATGGGACAGATTGGTTTTGCGCATAAGTCCCGTCAGTCCAATAATGCCGTTAAGCGGCGTGCGGATTTCATGGCTCATCAGCGCCAGGAAGCTGCTTTTTGCCTTGTTGGCTTCCTCTGCCTCGAGAGTAGCTCTCACCAGCTCCTCCTGAACCAGCTTCTGCTCCGAAATGTCCCGCGCAATACAGGAGTAGAAAAACTCCCCGCTTGCCTCGTCTTTGTGCACCACCACAATAATGGACACAAACAGGGATTCGCCGTTCGTTTTGCGGAGCTGGGTTCCGCTCTCCCAATAACCAAGCTCCCTTGCCTGAGCCGCTCCCTTCAAGAGATGCTCGTACATTTGACGCTCGGCATGACGCTGTACCTTGAGCGGTTCATCTTCCAATTCCGTTACGCCCAGCATCTCTTTGCCCGCCCGGTTAATATAAATGACCCTGCCGTGATGATCGATGGAAGCGATTAGGTCTTTGGCGGATTCCACGATATTTTGCAGGCGGTTCCGCATCTGCTCCACATGCCGCCGGTCGGAAATATCGCGGACCATGATCACGACGCCGCTGAAGACGCCGTTGGCATCTCGCAGCCCATTGGAGCTGATAAGCATAGGTGAGCGTTTCCCATCCTTATGGATGAAGGTCCATTCCCGCTCGTAGGAGAAGGATTGCTTGCGAAGCTCCTCAAACACGCCAATGCCGGGCCGGACTTCTCGTCCGAGCAGTTCCGTCAGCTTGCGGGCCTCCAGCTCGATTTCATCCATGTCCATAAAAATAAGAGGAGTCGCATGGCCATAAAGCTCCTGCGTCTTGTACCCCAGCATTTTTTCCGCAGCCTGGTTAAGAAACATGACCCGATATTGCTCGTTTAGCACAATAAAACCGTATTGGTTCTGATTGACGATGGCGTTCAGCCTGTCGAACATCTCCTGAAGATGCTCCATCATCCCGTTGACGGAATGTCCCAGCATGCCGATTTCATCGCCTTGCGAGGTGTCCAGATGCTGCACCTTAAATTGCCCCGACGCGGCTTTTTCCGTTACGTGGAGAATGCTTTCCAGCCTTTTGATAATCCGTTCGAAATAGAGGAAAAACAATACGCCGATGATCACTTCGGACAAAACGATTGTGGTCAGCGTGCGCCACAGGATGGGAGACAACGCCTTCTCCAGGTTGGAGATCGGCTCCAATTGGGCCATGCGCCATGGCGTTCCCGCCACCTTGGCAAAAAAGACGGTATAAGCGCCCGACACATCCGCGCGGCCTTCGTATGCCTTCAGCATATCCGCTGAACTGGCCTGAAGCCGGGGATTCCCCGCGATGGATGAACCAACGGCAAAGGCCGTATCGTTGCTGTACAGAATTTCCCCGCCATCATTGTAGAAAATAATAATGGAGTCCGTGTCGCTTTGGCTGAAATAGCGGTTCAGCGAAGCCGCGGGCAAGGAGCCGTACATGACTCCGATAATTTCCGTGCCAACGCCGTACACGGGCGCCGCGATAAAAGCCTGCTCAGCCAGTGAAGTGCTTGGACGATAAGGGTCCGTAATCACGACTTTGCCGGACAACGCATCCCTGTAGAATGGAGCCGACCTCATGTTGATTTCCGGCCCGTCGCTTCGGACAGCAAGGCCGTTTTTGCCGATATATCCTATAGCATGATAGGCGTAGCCGCTGCGATCCATCTCCCGGGCAAAATATTGAATTCGTTCCTCGGAGGTGCCGAAACGGACTGCGCTTGTCCGGCTCATCACTAACACCTCTGCTCGGCGAATATCCAGCCAGGAGGAAATATTGCCGGCCTGGCCGGTCAGCTTGCTGCTGATTTTGTCGCTTTCGGCGGCCATGATGGTTTTTTTGACGGCTGCATAATTGCCAGCCCCCGCCAGCAGCAAAGGAATAAAAGATATTAATACGATGAGAACCAGGCCTTTTGTTCGGAGCGATACTTTTGTCACCCTATGCTCCTCCTTCGTCGGGGGCTGTAAGTTGAACAAAAGAGTTTTAGCGAAGAGGGCCGCCATGTGAAAGGTCTTCCGATCGTAGTTGTTCCCAGATTTCCCTGAATAAAGGGATTAATAGTGAAATCCGGGAACACAAACGAACGCTTGAAACGTTCTGGAGGAACGTTACTTCGCAAGCCTATGCTTTTCTCCAAAACCATTCACATTCTGGCCTACCGCTTGTTTCCATTGTTCAACTTAAATAGCTTTTGATTTTATGTATCTAAGTTCATGTCGATGTCGCCATGGCGGGCGCTGCGGAAAAAATCTCCCTGTTGGCGAACCAGACGTTTCCATGCCTTGATGCAATGTGGATCAAAATGGCGGCCGCTTCCCTTGACCAAAATGCTCATGGCCTCCTCATGCGTCATGGCAGCTCGGTAGGAACGCGATGATGTAAGGGCGTCATACACATCCGCCACCGCCGCGATGCGTGCAGCCAGCGGAATTTGCTCTCCCGCGAGCCCGTCGGGATAACCTTTGCCGTCCCATTTTTCATGATGGGAACGGATAACCGCAAGCTCCTCCGGCATAAAGCCGAGCTCTCTGCACAGATTATAGCCCGATACGGGATGCTGCTCGATCACAGCCCGTTCTTCTTCGGTCAGCTTGCCCGGCTTGTTGAGAATAACGTCGGGCACGTCCAGCTTGCCGATATCATGGACGATCCCGCCAATCGCCAGCGCTCTAAGCTTGGAAGCGGGAAGGCCCAATTCCTCGCCCAGCTTGAGCGAATACATCGTGACCCGAAAATTGTGGCCGGCCGTGTAGGAATCTTTGGCCTCCGTCATATGAATCAATTCTTTTACGCGCGGCGATATGTAGGTTTGAATCCAGTCCCTGGGGTCCGCGCGAAACAACAGCCGCAAGCTGTCCGCGATGGAGCCCGTGCTCAAATATTGCTTGAAGATGCCTCCCACCACGACAATAACGGATGCCAGCAGCAGGAAATGGTATAGCCACCAGCTGACCATCCAGGTTGTGCCCGACACCATAACGAATTGCGCAACCAGCATCCATCCCGTGCTGTACACGATGGCGAGCTGAAGCGGGAAGCGGGATACCCTGTAGGTTTCCAGGTTGCGGTAGATAGTCGCCACGTTCATGACCGCTATAACGCTTGTGGCAATCCACGCGCTTAACGACTCATTTAAATAAAGCACGTGCAAAATTTCGGGCCGAATCCATAATTGCCAGGCGAACAGCAACAGAATAGCGCTCCATACCGGGAGCAGCCACTTCTGCCATTCCGCAAGCTTGCGAATGAGCTTGTGGTCCGCCGAAACGGAACTGAGCCATAGCCAGACAGAGGCCAAAATCACACTGAATTGCGCCGTATTGCCCGCAAGCTCGGAATGATGAATAAGAAATCCGGGCGTCGACAATCCGTGCAGAATAAACAAGGCGCCAAGAGAAACATATGCAAGCGATAAGAAGCTCACTTTAATATTCCGAATGCGGACGGCTACGATGCCAACCGCCATCGCCACGGCCACAGCCAATCCGGCAACCAGGCTGACGATGTAGAAATGCTCATGCGGAGCGTTTACTTCAAGATCAAAGCTTGAATAACGAAGTCCGAAATAACCGAGAAGCGGCAGCATAATCCACGCTGCCAGCAAACTATACATTCTGGCTTTTCCACTGCTGTTCATCTTTCAGTTCCCCCGGGTGAAGTAAATGCGGGGCTGCCTCCCTTCTAATTTTCCGGCCGCTTTCCATGTCGCTCCATATAAAGGAAGACGGGATGCCGTGTCGTATCTTGTCATTTTCCAACAATAGTATACCAATTCCGCAATACCGTTGACATATCCCCCGGCGTTTTTTTATTTCCGTTTAAGGTTTTTTTCCTTTTCATTTGATATAGTAGTTGAAGATGGAAAATTGAAGGGAGTTTATTGGGCATGAACAACAATGACTCGCAGTCGAATTCGAAGAAAACGGACCTCGACGACGCGAACAAGGAACGTTACGAATACGAAGGGGACGAGCAGGGGGGACATGAAGCAAACGCAAGCGAACCCGCTCAAGAGAATCAAAAGGGCGATTTGACAGCGAGTGCCGAGAAAGAGACGGCGGCAAGTGCCGCGACGGCAGCTCCAAGTCATTATTCCGCAGCAAACACGCTTGCGGCAGCAGCTCCTGCACGCAAAGGCAGCGTAGGCTGGATTGCCTTGTCCGCAGTGCTGGCAGTCGTGCTGGTCGTTGTTTTGATCAAACCTCCTTTTGGCGAAAGCAGCGGAGCAAGCGGCGATGTTGTAGCTACCGTTAATGGCACAAAAATCACAAAAGATCAGCTGTACGATAAGCTTGTTTCGGCTAATGGCGAAGCGGCGCTCGACAGCATCATCCTGGAGGAGCTGGTTAACCAGGAGGCCAAAGCCGCCAACATTACCGTGACCGATCAGGATATTACGGACGAAATCAATGCATTGAAGCTGAATTACGGCACTGATGAAGCGTTTGACAACCTGTTGCTGCAATACGGCATTACAATGGAAGACCTGCGCGAAGACATGGTCATTAATGCAACGGTTCGCAAAGTGCTGGAGTCTAAGACGGAAGTTACCGACGAAGAAGTGCAGGCTTATTTTGATGAAAACAAAGCTACTCTGGGCGGAAGCCAGGAGCAAGTGCGCGCCTCCCATATTCTCGTAGCTACTAAAGAAGAGGCTGAAGCGATTCTTGCCGATCTGAAAGCTGGCGCAGACTTTGCGGAGACAGCCAAAGCGAAGTCGACAGATACCGGCTCCGGAGCAAACGGCGGCGATTTGGACTTCTTTACCCGCGCCGATATGGTAACGGAATTTTCGGATGCGGCATTCGCTCTGGAAAATGGCGAGTTGTCCGATGTTGTCGAAAGCCAATACGGATTCCACATCATTAAGAGAACGGACTACAAAGCGGCTGTAGAGCCTAACTTTGAAGACAAAAAATCGGCAATCCGCACCTACCTGGTAGGCCAGGAAGTTAGCGGCCTGTCGCAAGCCTGGATCGAAGAGATTCGCGCAAAAGCAAAAATCACCAATACGCTGACGCCTGAAGCTTCCGCCGACCCGGCTGCTTCCGACGAACCGGCAGCTTCTCCTGAAGCCAAGGAATAAGAGGCAAGAGCATTGATACGGGGCCGATTGGCGCCGCCTGTGAAAAGGCGCGCCGATCGGCCCTCCCTCTTTACCTGCCTGTACAGATAAGGCACAATAGAAGTAGAAACGCCATAAAGTCATCAAAACGATAATGGAGGTTGCTTGCATCATGAGTCAATATGGAGTCAGGAGCTACGAGGAAACGTATACCATTTATGAATTGACGGAAAGCGGCAGCAATTCCAAGGTACTGGTGTGCCCGGAGCGCGGCGGCATCGTTATCGGCTGCACCCTGCAGGGACGCGAGCTGTTTTATCTGGACGAGGCTACCTTCCTTGATCCCGCAGCCAATATCCGCGGAGGCAATCCCATTTTGTTCCCCATATGCGGTCAATTGGACAATAAAGAATACCAATGGAACGGCAAAACCTACCCCATGGCCAATCATGGAGTAGCCCGTACTTCGGCCTGGAAGGTGGAAGGAACCTCGACAGAGGGCGGAGCCTCCATTACGCTGTCATTGTCCAGCAATGAGGAAACGCTGGCTTCTTATCCGTTTCCGTTCCAGCTTGTGTTTACGTATACGCTGGCGGAGGGCCAGCTCCATACCAGGCAGTCGTACCGCAACACGGGCAGCTCGGAGGAATTGCCGTTTTACGCGGGCTTCCATCCCTACTTCGCCATTGAAGGCGGCAAGGACATTCCTTATGCAACAGATGCGACAACCTATCTGGATTACAACGACAATGTGCAAAAAGCATATGGAGGCCGCCTTGATCTTGCAGGCCTGGTGGAATCCGTTGCCCTGCTGGACGCATCGGCCAACCAGATCTCGTTTCCGGTTGCACAAGGCGTTACCGTGAAGCTGTCCTATGACCCCATCTTCAAATATGTGGTGCTGTGGTCCGTAGATGGCAAACCGTTTGTTTGCGTAGAGCCATGGATGGCATTAACCGGAGAGTTGAATCGGCAGGAGCATTTGGTGAAGCTTCAGCCAGGAGAAACGCTGGAAGCCGTCTTGACCATCGGCTGCGAGATTTCACCGCAATAATCCACGTTGAAGAGACGATGACAAGCAACTGAGAGCATGCAAAAAAGGCCGATGGCGGGTTTTACACCTGACATTGGCCTTTCGTCGTGTATAGGGTATGGAATTAAGTTACAGGCGGATGTTAATCCTTTTTTTCCACGCCTTTGTTAGCGTCCATATTGTCCGTCGATTTCATCTGGCCTTCCAGATCCTTGACGTAATCGTCGACGACATGAACCTCGATCATGCAGTTATTTTTCATGAATTTAAAGACGCCGTTATTAAAGTCGGTTCCCATTTCCTTATAAAAAATGCCCTCATGGACATCATTGGCGGTATGATTAAAGCAAAGGCGAAATTCCGATTGATCCTCCTGAAGGTAGGCGCGTACTCCTTTTTCATAGAAGCCTTCCCGGTTCTTCAGCTCTCTGGAAACGGATATAATGTGCAGATCGACAAATGGAATTTCGTTCAGCAGAATGTTAATGAAGGAGCCCTTCGTAATTTCTTTCCAGCGGCTTTGAGCGGTCTGCCCCAATACCAATTGGGTTATGTTGTTTTTCTTTGCGACATCGCCGATGACCTTGGCAATAGGACGGGTCTCATTGTATTTGACAATAAACTGCTTCGCGCCATGTTCCTTGGCCAATTCCTTCCACTGCTCGATATAATGAACCTTCTCGATGTCGAGCTCGTCTTCTGGAAGCGGGTCCACCGTCAGCACATAAAAAGGACAGTCCAGCATATTGGCGATCTTTCCGCCGCGGCGAATCAAGCGCTCGCCGTTGGGGCCGTAGTAGACGCAGACAAGTATGCTTTCATCCATTCTTCCGTTCTTCAATTTAAATATTCACCTCATCTAAACTTCTTGTGCAGAGCGGCTTTTTGGCAATGATGCCGCTTCCGACATTGACTACAGAGTACAATTTTTGTTTGGTTCTGTCAATGCGATTAGTGTATACTATTAATGGCATTGTATTTCACTCGGGTTTAAATTGCGTACAGCCAATATGAACTCTGCACCAAACAAAGTACATATTAGGAGGTCACAAGTTGTCTTTACTGCATTTAGCTGTTTTATTGCCTTTCCTTTACACCATTCTTGTGCCGTTTTTCTTTAAGAAAATCGCCCGCGTCCATACGGGCTGGTTCGTCATCGTCGTCCCCCTTCTGCTGTTTGTTTATTTCCTGTCGCAATTTCCCATTCAGAACAGCCAAGATCCTATTGTACGGAGTATTCCATGGATCCCTTCCGCAGGTATAGACTTTACGCTGCACCTTGACGGTCTCTCTCTGCTCTTTACGCTCATAATTACCGGAATCGGCTGTCTGGTTGTGCTTTATTCCATTTATTATATGTCGATGAAGAGAGAAGCTCTTCACAACTTTTATGTTTATTTGCTTCTTTTTATGGGTGCCATGCTTGGCGTGGTGCTGTCCGACAATTTAATGGTGCTGTATGTATTCTGGGAGACGACAAGCGTTTCGTCCTTCCTGCTCATTGCTTATTGGTATCAACGCAAAAACTCCCGTTACGGCGCGCAAAAGGCGATGCTCATTACCGTATTTGGCGGCTTTGCGATGCTGCTTGGCTTTTTGATGCTGGGCTCCGTGGCCGGCACTTTCAGCATTCGCGAAATCATCGACATGCGGGACGTTGTCACAGAACATTCCCTGTTTATTCCCGCCATGCTTCTTGTATTGCTTGGAGCATTCACCAAGTCGGCCCAGTTTCCTTTTCATATCTGGCTGCCGGACGCGATGGAAGCTCCGACGCCGATCAGCTCCTATCTGCACTCCGCCACCATGGTCAAGGCCGGCGTCTATCTGGTCGCCCGGGTTACGCCAATCTTCGGCGGTGATATGAACTGGTTCTGGATTATTACCATCGGCGGTACCGTCACCTTGTTCTGGGGCGCATTTATGGCGATTCGCCAGACCGATCTGAAGGCGCTGCTCGCTTATTCCACGATTAGCCAGTTGGGATTGATTATGTCCCTGCTCGGCATCGGATCGCTTGCCCTTAATCCTTCATTTTCGGCGCAATCGCATTTGTTCACCGGCGCCATGCTGGCTGCGATCTTTCATTTGTTCAACCATTCCATCTTTAAAGGCTGTCTCTTTATGGTGGTGGGGATTCTTGACCACGAGACGGGCACGCGCGATATCCGTAAGCTGGGCGGCTTGATGAGCCTGATGCCGGTATCCTTTACGCTGACCGTTATCGGAGGGCTTTCCATGGCAGGGCTACCTCCATTCAGCGGTTTCCTCAGTAAAGAGATGTTTTTTACCGGAGTGCTGTCGGTATCCCGCACATTGGATCAATGGACCGTTTTGCTGCCGATCGCCGCTTGGATTGCCAGCATCTTTACATTTGTGTACAGCATGATTCTGGTGTTCAAAACCTTTACAGGCAACTACCACCCCGATCGCTTGGACAAAAAACCGCATGAAGCGCCGCTTGGCATGCTCATTTCGCCGGTCATCCTGGCCAGCCTTGTCGTGCTTGTGTTTTTTTTCCCAAATCTGGTGTCCTATTCGCTTCTGGAACCAACGATGCATTCCGTGTTCCCGAACCTCTTGGGACCTGGTGAAAGCTTTAATGTCAAAATCAAGGCTTGGCACGGCCTCAATCTGGAGCTGTTCATGACAATCGGCATCGTCATTATCGGCACGCTCCTGTTTAGAACCTTCAAAAAATGGATGGATATTTACTATAACCTGCCGCGCAAGCTGACCTTGAACAGCTTCTATGACAGAGGCCTGACAGGAGCGGAGAATCTGTCCGCCCGCATCACAAGCTTCTATATGAATGGTTCGCTTCACAGCTACCTGAGCTATATGTTCGGATTCCTGATTTTTGTCGTTGGCGGCGCATTTTTTCTGCAAAATGCGTTTGGCGCTAATCCAGCCGGGACTTCATCGATAGCCCTGTATGAATATATATTGGCGGGCTCTATCGCCGTTCTTGCAGGCTTTATCATCTTTGTCCAAACCCGTCTGACGGCAATCATTGCAGTTGGCGCGGTTGGTTATCTCGTTTCGTTGATGCTCGTTATTTTCAGAGCGCCGGATCTCGCGTTAACCCAGCTTGTTGTCGAAACGATCACAACAGCATTGTTCCTGTTATGCTTCTACTTCCTGCCCAAGCTGAAATCGGAGACTGTCCGCATACGCGTACGGCTGTCCAATCTGGTTATTTCCATTGGCGTAGGGGCTATTCTGACCTTGATCGGCATTTCTGCGCATAGCAGCAGCCAGTTCAAGCCTATCGCCACCTATTTTGAGGATGCCTACAAGCTCACTGGAGCTAAAAATATGGTTAACGCCATTCTCGTTGATTTCCGTGCTTTTGACACCATGCTGGAAAGCGTTGTGCTCTTCACGGCAGGTATCGGGGTCTACACCTTAATCAAGCTGCGCAAGTCAAGGAGGGGGAACCAGTGAATTTTTCCAACGTCATATTGCAGACCGCAGCCAAGGTCCTTGTTTTTATCATCATGATTTATTCGATCTACATCCTGTTTGCCGGACACAATAATCCCGGCGGCGGCTTTATCGGCGGATTGATTACGGCCTCCGCCCTTATGCTGCTCTATTTGGCCTTTGATGTGGAAACCGTCCGCGACATCATTCCGGTGGATTTCAAAATCGTTGGCGCGATCGGCGTCATGCTTGCCCTGTTAACGGGTCTCGCCTCTGTTTTATTCGGCGACAACTTCCTTTTTCAATATTATGAATATGTCAATTTGCCGCTTCTGGGCAAAACGGGACTTGGTACCGCGTTTGTTTTTGATCTTGGCGTATATATGGCCGTAGTCGGTACAACGATGACTATAATACGTAGCATTAGCGAGGACGAATAGTATGGAAATCGTAATGACAATTGTTGCTGGAACCTTGTTTACATCAGGGGTTTACCTGATTCTGAGCAAAACGCTGCTTCGCATTATTTTGGGGCTGTCCCTGTTTACCCACGGTGTTCATATCATGCTGATGTCGATTAACGGTCTTAAGAAGGGGGCCGCGCCGCTTCTTGCCGAAGAAGCTGCCACCTATACCGATCCCGTTCCGCAGGCGCTTATTCTGACTTCGATCGTTATCAGCTTTTCGCTTACCGCATTTTCTCTTGTGCTGGCTTACCGAACCTACAGGGAACACGGGACGGACAACATAGAGAAATTAAGGGGACAAGATCATGAATAATTTAGTTGTATTGCCTTTGTTTATTCCTCTGTTCCTGGGCGTCAGCCTGTTTTTCTTCCGTACCAAATACCGTCTCCAGCAATGGATCGCCGGGATAGGAACGCTTGCCACAATCGTTATTTCATTAATCCTGGTGGGCGAGGTATCGAAAAATGGCATCCAAGTGCTTCATATGGGCGGATGGGAAGCGCCTTACGGCATTCCGCTAGTAGCGGATATGATGGCCGCCATTCTGGTGTCCGTGTCTTCCATCGTAACGCTTGCTTGCCTCATTTTTGCCTTTCATTTTATTGGCGAAGAGCGCAAAGGGCATTATGTATATCCGCTAATGATGATTTTGCTCTGCGGGGTCAACGGCTCCTTCCTGACCGGAGATATTTTCAACTTGTTTGTTTTCTTCGAAGTCATGCTGCTGTCTTCCTATGTGCTGCTCAGCCTGGGAGGCGGACGCGTGCAGCTTAGGGAAACCATCAAATACATCATTATTAATATCGTTTCCTCCAGTTTGTTCGTCCTTGCCATCGGGTATCTGTATTCCATAACCGGCACGCTGAATATGGCGCATATCGCCCAGCGTATTGCGGAGCAAGGCCAAGACGGCTTGACCACAACCGTCAGCCTGCTGCTGATGATGGTATTTGGACTGAAAGCCGGACTGTTTCTGTTTTTCTGGCTGCCCGGCTCCTACAGCGCGCCTCCGGCTCCGATCGCCGCGTTGTTTGCGGCGTTGTTGACGAAGGTTGGCATCTATGCCATCATTCGCACCTTTACGCTGATCTTCCCCCATCAGCCAGAAATTACGCATACGATTCTGCTCTGGATGTCGGCATTAACGATGATTTTGGGAGCAATCGGGGCAATTGCCTATTGGCGCATCAAGCAAATTTTGGCCTATAACGTCATCATCTCCGTTGGATTTATTCTGTTCGGCGTTGGAGTAGCGACTGAAGCTTCCTTAAGCGGCGCCGTCTATTACCTGGTTCACGATATGATCGCTAAAGGTTTGATCTTTATTCTCGGCGGTACGATTGTGATTATTGCTGGCACCGACAAACTGAAGGAAATTAGCGGTTTGGTGCGTTATCGTCCCATTTTGACCTGGTTATTCTTCATTTCGGCGCTTGCGCTTGCAGGCGTGCCTCCGCTAAGCGGCTTCATCGGCAAATTCATGATCCTGGAAGGCGGCGTGGATGAAGGCTACTATTTGATGGCGGGCATCAGTCTGCTGACCAGCTTGCTTGTTCTGTACTCTGTAATGAAGGTGTTCATCAACAGCTTCTGGGGTGAGACGCTGCTGAGCGAAGGCGAACAGAAATCAAGCGGCAGAGGCGTTTTGATTCCCGGTTTTATGTTAGCCGCGCTGGTAGTCGGCCTTGGGCTAGGCGCTGAAGCCGTAATGCCTTATATCAACCAAGCAGTCGAGCCGCTGGTTAATCCGCAAATCTATATAGACGCCGTCTTTTCATAAGGCCCCGGAAGGATGTGATGTAGTATGACGTTGCAAATATTGCTGAACCTGCTGGTCGCCATGATCTGGATGCTTCTGCACGACAAATGGAGCATGTTAACCTTTGTCATTGGCTTTATATTAGGTGCGTTTATTATCTTTTCAATGCGCCGATTTTTTCCGACGCCGTTTTATGGAAGAAAGCTATGGTGCATCGCCAGACTGTTCTGGCTCTTTTCCATTGAGCTTTTTGTCTCCAGCGCCGTTGTTTCCTGGCAAATCATTCGGCCGCGGCTGAATATTCAACCCGGTATTTTCAAGATGAACACGCGCATGCGCACGGAATGGGAGTTGTCCATGCTGGCTAACCTGATGACGCTGACGCCAGGCTCCGTTATTTTGGAGATTGCGCCGGAGGAAGGCATTCTGTATGTGCATGCCATGGATGTGCCCAGCATGAGAAAAGGCATCATCCGCACGAAGGACCGTTTTGAAGATGCCATAATCGAGGTGATGCGCTAATGTTCCAGACTCTGCTTATGACGTCACTCATTATGTTGACCATATCCATCGCCATTGCGCTTTTTCGAGTTGTAAGAGGCCCTTCGCTTCCCGACCGCATTTTGGCTCTGGATTCGATCGGATACAATATTATCGGGATCGTAGCCGTATTGTGCATTATGCTGGACTCCAGCTCTTATCTGGAAACGATACTACTGATCGGCATTTTGGCCTTCCTGAGTACGGTTGCGTTGTGCAAGTTTTTGGAAAGAGGTGTTGTGATTGAGCGGAAAAGAAATGATTGAAATCATCGTTGTGATCATGGTACTGACGGGAACGGTGCTTAGCCTGATCAGCTCGCTGGGATTTCTCAGGCTGCCGGATGTCTATACACGCTCTCATGCCGCTACCAAAAGCATTACGCTAGGCATTTTGTTTATTCTGCTCAGCACCTTTATCTATTTCCTCTTTGTTCACAATCAGGTCAGCGTCAGGCTGCTTCTGGGCATCATCTTTGTTTTCCTGACAGCGCCGGTGACCGGACATCTGATCGCCAGATCCTCGTACCGCTTCGGCGTGAAACCCGCAGGGATTACAGACGAGCTAGCCGCCGATCTGGAACGTGCCAAACGCAAAACCGGGGAAAACAGCGAAGCTTAACCTCGGCGCATTTACTGCTCTAACTGCGTTAACTGCACTAACTGCTCTAACTGCTCTAACTGCTCTAACTGCTCTAACTGCTCTAACTGATTCTAACTGCTCTAACTGATTCTAACCGCTCTAACTGATTCTAACCGCTCTAACTGATTCTAACCGCTCTAACTGATTCTAACTGCTCTAACTGCTCTAACTGCTCTAACTGCTCTAACTGCTCTAACTGCTCTAACTGCTCTAACTGATTCTAACTGCTCTAACTGATTCTAACCGCATTAACTAGGCGCTATGCCGTCTATGCGATATGGCATGGGCGGTGCGCGGTGTGGCTCTGTACGACGAAGCTGTAAGCACAGTCGTTGTTGCTTTTTACAACGAAGCTGATGGCTGCGGCGCTTGATGTTCCTTTGTACGACAATGCTGATAAGCTGCGTATGTTGTTGCTTTCTACGACGAAGCTGATAAGCTGCGTGCGTTGTTACTTTCTAAGACAAGCGGATGGCTGCGGCGCGCAATGTCGTTTTGTACAACTAGGCTTATGGATGCAGGGGTCCGTTGCAAATTGGGTGGAAGCTGACCAGTAACGCTGCTAGAACTATCATCTAAAGGACATAAACGTCCATTAGAGGCGATTTTTGGGGATTTTGTGTTTTTAATGGACATTTACGTCCGTTAGAGCTCAAATAATGCCTAAATTCGTCTTTTTTAGGAGCTAACGGACGAATTTGACCGTTAAAAATGAGAAAAGTGCCATTTTGCACGTTTAATGGACAGATGTGTCCGTTAGCGATATAACCGGAGCAACATGACCGTGAGTGGCATGTCCGTTAGCGACATGACCATGAGCAACATGACCGTGAGTGGCATGTCCGTTAGCGACATGACCATGAGCAACATGTCCGTGAGCAACATGTCCGTGAGCAATGGAGTGCTACTATAAAAATGCAGTCGAAAAACACCCTCGTATGAAATAAAATGAAAGCAGACGAGGGGACGAGAGACAATGAATCAATACGACAAAACATTCAAAGAAGAAGCGGTACGAT
>NZ_JBTOLL010000015.1:0-119933 GCF_054551715.1 Paenibacillus sp. CAU 1782
CATGGGTTATCCCTGCCTCATCACTATAGGTTTTCTCCCATCATAAAGGCTTACCTCTTCGTTGAGTAGTCTTGTTTTTCATTTATCCATAACTTGGAACTCTTGTGGGGCAAGCTTAGACATCCATGACCGTTATAGCCCTGTTTTGTTGCAATGTGCATTTTTAAAGGACATCCATGACCGTAAAAGCTTACATTCATCCCCAAAACGTGGCTTTTGAGCGTCTAAAGGACACGGGTGACCGTTAGCTGAAGCGAATGCATCCATTTGGGCTTCTAGCGGTCATCGGTGACCGCTAGGCGGATAAAAGGCAGCTGTCAAGGTTTTGCAGAGTAAGCTGTAATGAATACGCCAGCTTCTATTGTAAAGTGGTCGTCGCTCGCTCACTGTCAGCGGAGCGGCTCCCGGCAGCATGCCCCCCAGATTCGTCTGGGGGGTTATTTTTGTATGCGATGAGTAAAATAGATTTAAAAATTTCGTAAGCGCCTTCATAAACTTGAGATTCCGTACCCTTTCCAAAAGTTGAAGGATAGGATTCAAATGCGTCCCATTATACGATAAACTTCAGATAGTGTTTTAATGTCAAATAACTTAACAAAAATACCTGACAACGATGCCGATAACGGGGTGGAGCACATGCTGCAATGGTTAGGAAGCCACTTAAAGGAAAGCAAGATGCGGACAAGGCTGCTGCTCCTGTTTACGATATTGATTCTGCTGCCGCTTTGTTTGCAGGGAATCGTGACTTACCGTCATTTTTCATCCACGATGAACGATAAGACGGAGCAATATACGATAGATATCGTAGGACAGGTGAACGCAAACCTGGACCGGCTGCTGAAGGATCTGGAGCGGCTGTCGCTGATGCCTCTGTACGACGAGAAGGTGTTGTCGATTTTGTCCAAATATAACGGCCCGATGGGCTCCGGCTCGTGGGTCATTTCGGATGACTATTTGAAAATGAAGCTCTATACATCCGGACAAGCCTACGACCGTCCGGAAATCCACGGCATTCATCTGATCAGCAACAACGGCGCGTTGTTTTCCAATGTGGATGCCATGGCGATTGACGCCGTATGGGACGGCAGAGGGGAGGAATGGTTTCAATCGCTGGAGCAATCCGATGGTGAGTGGCAAATCATTCCGCCGCATATGCCTTCCTATTATAGTGAGCCGGAGGCTGAATATATTTCCGTGGCGCGGGTGATCAAGGAACCCAAGACGCTGGAACGGCTGGGGTACATGATCATCGATGCAAACGTCAATGCGTTTGGCGGCATTTTGGCCAATTTGAATATTGAAAAGGCGGCCAGCCTGATGATTGTGGACGAGCAGCAGCGGCTGATCTATGAGCGGGCGTCGGAAAGTGGTTTTTCGGCTTATGGCGAGTTGACGAAGCATGAGCGGCTGCAGGAGCTGGTCAGCGGCCAGCGGGAACGGATTAACGGGAACCAGTATCTGTTCGTACGGCATCATTCGACCTATTCCGGCCTCTCCGTCATTGGGCTGACGCCGATTGATGTGATTCAGAAGGAATCCCGCGAGCTGCTGGTGTTTACGCTCTGGATTGCCTTGGCGTGCGTGGGACTAGCTATGATATTGGCGATTATGATGTCCTACCGGATGACCCGGCCCCTGATCGAGCTGAAAAATAATATGGCCCGGGTTGAGCAAGGCGACTTCAACAAGCGGGTCAGTCCCCTCAGCAATGACGAGTTTGGCCAGCTTGGGCGAGGCTTTAACCGGATGATGGAGGAGATCAACCGGCTGTTTCATGAGGTGTTTGTGCTTGGCATCCGGGAGAAGGAAGCGGAGTTGTCCGCGCTTCAAAGCCAGATTAATCCCCATTTTATCTACAATACGCTGGAGTCTATCAATATGATGGCCGTTCAGCAAAAACATGCCGAGGTATCCGACATGGTCACCGCGCTGGGCAAGCTGCTGCGTTATACGATTGATCGGGCGGGGCGGCTGGTGAAGCTGCAGGAGGAGATTGATTTTGTCGCCTCCTATGTCCGTATTCATAAGGTTCGTTATGGCGGAAAGCTTCGCGTGTTTTTTAACGTGGAGGAGGAGCTGAAGGAAATTAGCATCCCAAAGCTGATCCTGCAGCCGCTTGTCGAAAATGCGGTCTACCACGGGCTCGACGGCCGGGAAGAAGGCGGCATCATCTGGATATCCGCTCTCCGTTTTCAGAATGAGATGCTCCTTACGGTGCGGGACAACGGCAAGGGGATGGACGAAGCCTCTATGGAAGCGCTGAATGAGGAAATCAGCAGACAGCCTGTCTACGCTTCGCTGCAGCGGAGCGATCAGGATGAGCTGGGGCTGCATAACATCAGCCAGCGCGTGAAGCTGCTGTATGGAGAAGGCGCAAGCTTGACTGTTGATGGCAGCCCGGGACAAGGCCTTGCGGTTACCATCACGATTATACTTCCCGCGGAAGGAGCTGATGAAGGTGTATAAGGTGCTGCTGGTTGAAGATGAAATGGTTATCCGCCAAGGCTTGCGCGAGCTGATCCGCCAATCGGCTCATTCCTTTGAGGTGACGGGGGAGATGGCAAGCGGGCGGGAGGCGCTGAGTTACCTGAAATCCGAGGTGCCCGACCTGATGATTACCGACATCCGCATGAGGGAAATGGACGGATTGACGCTGCTGGAGAAGGTCAAGCAGATGTATCCCGAGCTGCTGGTTATTATTTTGAGCGGATACGGCGAGTTTGAATATGCCCAAAGGGCGATCCAGCATGGCGTGCTTCATTATTTGCTGAAGCCGATTGAGCGGCATGAGCTGGTTTCCGTGCTGGAGAAGGCCAGACTGCTGCTGGACAAGCGTTACGGAGTGTCCACGCCGATGCATGCGCCGGATTCCCCGCAGGTGGAGAATAGCGGCGATGCCCGAAAAATCATCCGGGATGTCAAAGAATACGTTAAGCTGCATATCGACGGAGACTTGCGCCTGCAAACGGTTGCTTCCCAGGTTAGCCTGAACGCCACTTATTTGAGCCAACTGTTCAAGGGCGAGACGGGGAGCAATTATTCCGATTACGTCTCCGAAGCCCGCATGGAGCGGGCCAAATGGCTGCTCAGCCACACGCAGCTCAAAATCTACGATGTGGCAAGGCTGTCGGGGCATCAAAGCCCGAAGCATTTTATGCTGGTGTTCAAGCAGCAAAGCGGCATGACGGCCGGTGAATACCGCAATCAGTTTAGTCCGAGCGAGGGATGAATTGAATATTTGAAGCTCGAAGGTAAGTTTTGGTTAGGTTTTCTGACAAAAGAGATAAAGAAAACGAACCTTTCCTGTAATCTAAGTGATTTAAGAGAGGCATTCCCCTTCGCTATACTGGGGTAGTCATCAAAACAAACGTTGATAAGGGGGATTTGCATGAAGAAGGCAGGACTGGCTCTAACCTCGGTTTTGCTGCTAGGTATGGCAATGGGCTGCAGCAGCCAAAGCACGGACACGAAAAACTCTGGCAGCGGAACTAACGGAGGCACTGAGCAGCAAGCGGATGTAGAGTTGAAGTTTTTGATGTGGGGCAATCAGGGGCATATGGATGTGTACAACAAGCTCATTGAAGGCTTCCAAAATGAAAATCCCGGCATTACGGTAAAAATGGAATCCGTTCCGTTTACGGAGTATCAGCAAAAGATTTCGGTACTCGCCGCCGGCAAATCTCTCCCCGACATCGCATGGGTATCGGAGCGGATGATTCCGCAGTTTAAGGCAAACGGCATCCTGGCCGATGTCTCCGAATTCAAAGACGATGCGGCATTCAACCTGGACGACTACATCCCGAGCACGCTTGATCTGTTCCGCGATGGCGATCAACTGCTTGGACTGCCTTTTTCAACACCGCCCGTCGTCATGTTCTATAACAAAACCCTGTTTGACCAAGCCGGTTTGACCGATCCCAACACGCTTGCGACCGAAGGCACCTGGACCTGGGCGCAATTCGAGGAATCCGCCAAAGCGATTGCCGACAATAGCGCGCAAAATCGCGTCTACGGCGCAAACTTCTTCCGGGACTGGAAAACATGGGCGATCCTGTCCTCCTACTCCTGGTCCAATGGAAGCGGCCCGTTCAGCGAAGACATGACGGCCTTTACGTGGAACGACCAATACGGCGTTGAAACGATGGAGTTGCTGGGCCGGATGATGTTTGACGATCAATCCCATCCAAAAGCCGGCGAGCAAGTGAGCTTCGATGCAGGCAATGTGGGCATGTTCTTCGACAACTACAGCTATGTATCCAAAGCGCGTGAAATCACGAATTTCGAGTGGAGCATCGCTCCTATGCCTGCGGGCAGCCAAGGCAGCGTGTCCATGCTTGGACAAGCGGGTTATACGCTGTTCAAGGATAGCAAACATCCGGAAGAGTCGAAAAAGCTGCTGAAGTATTTTGCCAGCCAGTCCGGCATTGAAGCAACGGCGACATATTTTGTACCGCCGCGCACTTCCGTGCTGAACGCTGATTCGTTCCTGAAACAGCCAAACAATCCTCCGGTGGAGCATATTATTCAATCCGTAATCGATGAAATGCCAAAAGCGCGCATCATTCCGGGCCACATCCGTTGGCAGGATATCGACAATGCGATTCTGCAAGGCTTTGACCGCTTGTTCGGCAAAGCGGGCACCGCGGAAGAAAACATGGCGAAGATGCAATCCGACGTGGACGCTATTTTGAAATAGGAAAAGAAAGCGAAGGCTGAGGATGCCGGCAGCTGCAAACCGCACAGAACCGCCCGGTTAAAGGAAACGGCGGTTTGGTGGGCTGGAAGAGCGGCAATGGGGTTGGCTTGGTGAAGCTTTGCCGTACGGCTTGTCGCCGCCAAGCGTCAACGGCCAAGCGTCAACCGCCAACCGTCAACCGCCAAGCGACTCGGCGTTTGCGGAAGCGAAGCTCGGCAGGCTGTAAGGGCCAGCGTGCCGGCATCCTCGGCTTCAAGCATGCTTGAAGGAGTGAGCGACAACATGGGGAAATTGAAGCAGCAGCTGGGGCAAAAAAAGCTGAGCCTGTTTATCAGCCTGCCCGCCAATGACGCCAACCTGGCGCAAGCGGCGCTGGATGAAGGCGCGGACGGGCTGAAGGTTCATTTTAATGTAGGGCATCGGGCGAGCGGCAATCATTTTGGACCGCTGCACCAATATGAAGAAGTGTTTCGCAATATTCGTGAGAAGTTCGACGGTCCGTTTGGCGTTGTGCCATCCGGCAGTCTGGAAGACGTATCGCGCGAGGAAATCGAGCGATTGGCTCCATTGGGGTTTGATTTTTATTCCATCTATGCACATCACTTGCCTTCCTTAATGCTGGAGGAGAATGGTTTGGACCGCACGTTTGCGATCAATGAGACGTACGACTTTGACCGGGTGAAAGGCGCAGCCGACTTTGGTTTTGCCGCACTGGAAACCTCTATTGTACCGGGTAGCGAATACGGAACGCCGCTCAGCTTTGCCGATGTGCTGAACTACCGGTATTTGGCGCAGCATTCCGGCCTGCCGATTATTCTGCCTTCGCAGCGCAAGCTGGTGATCGGGGATGTGCCGGTGCTGCATGATGCCGGAGTCAGCGCTATTTTGCTAGGGGCAATTGTTACAGGCAAAGCAGAGGACGAGCTGCGCAGAGCAGTGGGCGAATTCCGAAATGCAATAGACAGATTGAGCTAGAGGCGGTGTAGCGGAGTGAAAAAAAGTGGCAAGAAACGCAGAGGCGGACCGCTTGCCCGGGAAGCGCAACTGACGGGTTGGCTATTCATATCGCCGATGGTGCTGGGCTTTACGTTGCTGTTATTGTTCCCGATGGGGAAAGCGTTGTATATGAGCTTTATGGACTGGCCGCTGCTGGGCGAGCACAGCTTTGTTGGGCTGGAAAATTATCGGAATATTGCGACAGATGAAGTGTTTTGGAAGGTTTTCGGGAATACGTTTTATTTTACAGCGGGATTAGTGCCGTTTAATATCGTGCTGGCTCTGATGCTGGCGCTGTTGTTATCCAAAAGCATGAGGGGAATCGGATTTTTCCGAACGGCGATTTTTGTGCCCGTCATGACCTCCCTTATCGTGTGGTCCATCGTATGGAAGTATATGTTTGCGACGGATTCCGGGCTGATCAACCAATTGCTGCTGATGTTTAATATCGAAGGGCCGGCTTGGCTCTACAATGACAACCTTGCGATGCCGGCTGTTATTATTACCAGCGTGCTGAAAAACGTAGGTTTGAACATGGTTCTCTTCATTGCGGCGATCCAACAGGTTCCGCGCTCGCTGTATGAAGCGGCGATGCTGGACGGAGCGGGGAAAACCAGAAGCTTTTTCAACGTCACCTTGCCAATGATTACGCCAACGGTATTTCTGACTGTTGTCATGACCGTTATCGGTTCCTTGAAGGTATTCGGACAAATCTACGTCATGACCCAGGGCGGACCGAGCAACAGTACAAAAGTGCTTGTGTACTATATATGGGAAAAAGCGTTCAAGCTGTTCCAGATGGGCTATGCTTCCGCGCTTGCGTTTGTTCTGTTCTTTGTTGTGCTTGTATTGACTCTGCTGCAATGGCAGCTTAGAAAGAGGTGGGTATTCAATGAAAGCGACACCTAATACAGGCGCTCGCAAGACGCTGTCGGCGTTTGGCGTTTATGCCGCATTGTCGGCAATTTCGCTGGTGATGCTGGTGCCGTTTCTGTGGATGCTGTCCACCTCCTTCAAGGAGCCGCAGGATATTTTCACTTATCCGCCCCAGCTGTTCCCCTCCACATTTAAGTGGGAGAACTATATGGATGTGTTTTCGCTCATTCCGTTTGAGCGGTTTTATTTCAACAGCGTTTATATTTCTCTTGTCGTCGTTGCAGGCACTGTCTTTTTTGCTTCGCTTGCGGGATATGCTTTTGCCAAAATCCCGTTTTGGGGCCGCAACTTTGTGTTTCTGGTGCTGCTCAGCGCAATGATGATTCCGCATGAGGTAACAGCGATTCCAATGTTTCTGTTTATGCGCGATCTGAACTGGATCGATACGCATTTGCCTCTAATCCTGCTGCCGATATTCGGAGCGGGCGGCGTGTTCGGTATTTTCGTCATGAGGCAGTTTTTCATTACTGTGCCTACGGAGCTGGAGGAGGCGGCAATGATCGACGGCTGCAACCGATTCCGCATTTACTGGCAAATTATGCTGCCGATTGCCAAGCCGGGCATGGCGACGCTGACGATTTTCACCTTTGTAACAGTATGGAACGAGTTTTTTGATCCGTTGATCTTTATCAATACCCGCGAGCTGATGACGCTGCCGCTTGGCCTGTCGCTGTTCACCGACGAAGTCGGCACATCCTGGCATTACCTGATGAGCGCAACGGTTATGGCGACCGTGCCTCTGCTGCTTGTTTTCTTCATGGCGCAAAAACGCTTTATTGAAGGGGTAGCGATGACGGGATTGAAGGAATAGTCCTATAATTTGAAAACGAGTCCAGGGCTTAGAGCGCTCTGAATACGTGAAGTGCAATAGGTCTGTTCATAGAACTGTGCATAGAACTGTGCATAAACATACAGGGCGGGTTCAGAAGGTGTCGCATCCCCTTGCTTGGGAAAAGAAACAGCCCATTAAGAAAGGAAATGTGAATATGCAGAACAAAGTAGAAGCCGATGTTGTTGTCATCGGCGGCGGTCCGGCAGGGATCGCGGCAGCGATTGCTTCAGGGCGGCAAGGCGCCAGGACCGTGTTGATCGAACGTTACGGCTTTGTTGGGGGCATGTCCACGGCGGCGATGGTGTATCCCTGGATGACCTTCCACACGGATAGCGGGGAACAGGTGATTAAAGGCATTGCCCAGGAAATTGTGGATCGGCTGCAGGAGCGGGGCGGGTCGCCGGGGCATTTGCGGGATACCGTTGGTTTTGTCCGCACGCTGACGCCTTATCATCCTGAAATTTATCAGGTGGTCGCGGCGGATATGCTCCAGGAAGCAGGCGTTACATTGATGCTCCATAGCTTTGTGGATGAGGTTGCGGTAAGGGACGGCGTCATCGAAGGCGTTTATGTAACGAACAAATCGGGACGGACGCTGGTGAGCGGAGTGATGTTTGTGGATACCAGCGGCGATGCCGACGTTGCCAAGCTGTCCGGCGCGGAGACGCTTCAGGGACGGGACGGGGACAGCCAATCGCAGCCGATGACGATGAAATTCAGAATGCGCGGCGTGGACCTGGCTCAGATCAAGGCTTACATGATCCAGCATCCAGAGGAATTTTACAGCAAAACGCCGATTGCGGAGCTGGAGGATTTGCCTCTGACGGGAGTTAGCGGCTTCTACAGCCATTGGAAAAAATCCGGCGTGCCGATTAACCGCGATCAGGTGTTGTTTTTCGCCGGGCCGGCCGATGATGAAGTGTTGATCAACTGCACGCGGGTACAGGGGCTGGATGCAACAAGCGCGGCGGATCTGACGCTAGCGGAGCAGGAGGGACGCAAGCAGGTGCTGATGATGGCTGAATTTCTGCAGCGCGATGTGCCGGGTTTCCAGCGAGCGTCGATTTCGGCCGTGGCTCCGCAGATCGGCATTCGGGAATCGCGCCGTATCGTAGGCCGTTATTTGCTGACCAAGGATGATGTGGTCCAAGGCCGGAAGTTTGATGACGTGATTGCCCGCAGCGGCTATCCCATTGATATCCATGATCCGTCGGGCAAAGGCGTAACCGCCTCCTTCATTTCCGGCGACGGAGCGTACGACATTCCATACGGCTGCCTGCTGTCTCTCAATATCCCCAATTTGCTTGCGGCGGGAAGATGCATCTCGACCTCGCATGAAGCGCTGGCAACGACCAGACTGACGCCAAGCTGCATGGCAACGGGCCAGGCTGCAGGAACGGCAGCGGCGCTATCCGTCAAAGGCGGCGTGAGACCCAGCGAGCTGGATATCATGCTCCTGCAAGAGGAGCTGCGGAAGGGGAAAGCGGCGATTTAGAGGCGGCTAAGGGGCCTCCGTGATCGTTTGGTTGCTAGGGCGATGGGACTTTTGAAAGTGGATAGTTGTCATTATAGCCCCCATGCGGACGGGATGTCTGCGTGGGGTGTTTGTTGTAATGAAACAATTGAAATTGGAGTGCTACGATAAAAGTGCGCCGACACCCAAACAAGAGCAGCAGCAACTGCTTCTGGTCGAAATCAAAACCATTATTGGCGAACATGGAGACAACCATAATTACGGTGTGAAGCGTATTCTGCTGGCGATGTCACAAAGAGCGGTTACAACCAGCTACAGTTTCATATACCGCATCATGAAGAAACATGGCCTGCTACAGAAGGTGAAATGCCATCCGAAACCCAAAAGAGCGAGAACTTCGTTCAGAGAGACTTCAGCGCCTCAGCACCTATCAAAGGTGGCTATCGGATATTACCGGAGACCCTTGTCTAGACGGCAAGCTCCCATGGGCTCTATCAAATCAATTATCATTAGATACATCATGGTCTACTACAACAAACAGCGAATCTGCACCTCCAATCCAGGGGGCCGGCCTGCAGCTATTTATCGGAAAAGAATGCTGTCAAATGTAGCCTAGTAACGAGATTTCTGTATGAGTTTGTTTTTAAACCGCACTTTTTTTGATAACTCCAAAATCCCTAATAACGGCACTTGAAAAATCCCCATAATCGGAAAACGCTTGTTTGAATAGCAGTTGCTTGCTGAATCAACCAAACGACAACTGTCGGGATCCTAGCTTTCGCACGCCACTTCCATCTGCCGCATCATGAATTAGAGAACGCTGGGCTTCTTCACTGTATATTGTCTAAAATATTTCCGATTACAATACAAATGTCATATGAGGTAATGTTGTTGTTTGGCTCCATGCTGATCTGATCATTCATTTTTTGTATTTATTTTTGTGAGACGTTTAGTGCATGATTTAATAGAGCGTCGATGTCCAAGGCAAGGAGCACCAACCTCATACAATAAATCTTCCTGCCATGTAATGTGAGTAAGTATCTTTGATTAGCTTGGTTTGAGCACGACTTATTGGGAATTCCTGACTATTGCTCATGACTACAGATTGAACTGTAAACCTACGAATGTAATCCATGTTCACTAAAACTGAACGATAGACGAGCAAAAAAGGCTGTCCCAATTTTTTCTGATAGGATGAGATCGTGCCTTTAATAATATATTCTTGTTCGGCTGTGACCACTTTCAATTTATTCTGAGCAAATGAATGTTTTAGTTTTAATATAGCGATAATTTCTGAAAGGGATACAATGCTCTTACCTTGATAATCTTTTAATAACAAAACTTTATTCATTGTAGAGTTGATATGGTCATAAATTCTCATCATTTTCGATTTGAAAATATCAAAGGACAACGGTTTAAGTAAATACTGGAATGTAAGAGCATCAAAACTTTCCATAACGTATTGCGGGTAACTGCTTAAAAACAGAATTATGATATCCCTATTAGGGAGGGAGCGTAGTTGCTTAGCTGTTTCTAGTCCATTAATTCCTGGTAGTTCAATATCGAGAAATAGAAAGTGGAAATGATGACTGTTAGTATTTCGATAATGCTCAATTAATTCCTCTCCTGAAAAAAAATGAGTTAAAAAAATCTGGCGGCCGATTATATTTTCAAAATCACCAAAAAAGTGCCGCAAGTTTTCGTGGGTCTCCGCATCATCATCACATATCACTCCATATAACACTCCTAATTACCTCCCAAATATGTAATATAATAAAAGTATAGCGAATTCAGAGGTAATATATCAACACGAAAGCTAGTTTATATTATCCAATTCCTCTCTCAATGTTACAGATTGGTATAAAATACTTCGAAAACTGCATTCGACATTTGTTTTGATATAATTAAAATTAATACAATTTATTTGAAGATGTAGTTGCAGTGTATCGATGTAAAGAGGAGTATTAAGTTAATAAATCAATAACATTAGTAAAAAACATTTTTAATTATTTATTTATGTCGGATATAATCGAAGGTAGCAATTATTGGATTGCTCGTATTCTTAGCAGCGTTTGTTATGCAGTGGCAGATTGCTGTTTTGCCTAATTATTTCAAAGCAAATTCATCGGTTTCATGCTGCCCAAGGTTAAGTTGCAAAATAAGATGAAAAACGTCAAAAAGCTTCAATTGACATGTGATTTAATACAATTCGCATATTTACTATTCAATGAACATGATAAACCCCATATATTGATTTCAAGGAGGGGAAGATATAGTAGACAAAATATCATGAACAGGAGAGTGATACGGTTCATTGTTTCTTTATAAATAATGTTGCTTATTATTTGATGTGGACTACAACCAATGACTGAAACAGCGAGTACAGTATCTCTATCTTTAGAATGGAGCACTTTATAAGCATTCTACTAGACAGATGCAATTTTCATACTTCAGAAGTAAGTAAATGAAAATTTAGCAGTATAATAAATTTCCTGTGCGATAGGAATATGCTATCTATTTACACTAAATTATATGAGTTGAAAATCGGGGAGGAATGAAAAAATGAAAAAGCTTGTAATGTCATTGATGCTTATTGTGTTGTTATTGTTACACTCGACTGCATTTGCTCAAGATGAAACAAAAAATGAAATTATTAATCAAGTTGAATCAGAGCTTCCTTTAAGTGAAAAACAACAAGAGCAGTTGGAATATGAGAAACAATATCTTGAATCTATCTTCACGATCGTAGGAGAGTATTTTGGGGATACTGAAGGATTTAATCAATACGGTGAGATTTACATTGATAATGAGAATGACTTTAAGTTTGTAGTGGCTATCGCCAAAACAAACGATAAAGTCGCTGCATTTGTAGAAGAGATGAAAAGAATAATTCCTCAAGATTTATTAGAAGTAGAAAGTGTCAAATATTCTAAAGCTGATCTCATTCAAATTCAAGATAACATCTTAAACAATTTGCAAAATAATTATCCAAATTTCTCAAGTTTAAATGCTGTAATTAGTTCTAGTGTAAAAGATCAGGAAGTTACAGTTTCTATTAATGAGCAGCCTATTCAAACTTTTCATGAAGAGAAAGGGATAAGTCTTGCTGCGTTACTTTTAGAATACGATGAAGTATTGAATATAGAAACCGGTGCTCCGAGTGAACCGGCAAAATTGAGAACAGATGAATTTACTGTATTGGGTGGTGGGATTTATGTTAGTCTTGGTTGCAGTACAACCGGGACTGCTACTAAAGACACTAGAGAATTTTTAATAACAGCAGGACATTGTATTACTAATACGGGGGCTTCAGTATCACAGGGGGGGACCGCTATTGGAACTCAACATTTCTCGGCGTATACAAATGGCGGTACTGATGTGGGTTTAATCCTATTAACGAACAAAAAGAAGAAAATTAGTAACGAATTTTACTACGGTAACGTAGCAAATGCTGAATATGACAAAAGGTATACGACAACTTCAAGCGTTCTGACTAATCAATTACTTTGCAAGTCAGGTAACACAACGGGAGTTACGTGTGGAACAGTAAGTAGTACCAGTTCAAGCGTCACCTATGGAAGCATTTCGCTTTCCAATCTTATCCAAATATACAAGGAGACAGGCGGAGTGATAGCTGGCGGTGACAGCGGAGGGATTGTTTTTGAGGCTTACACTACCACTAGAATAGTAGGTATTGTTTCTGGGAATTCAGTCAAGACAGATACTTATCCTGCGGGAACTTGGGGATATGTAACAAAAATTAGCCCGGCTTTGACTGCGGCTGGAAATGTTACATTATACACCAGCAATACAGAGAAAGTTGTTGATCCAGATAATTAAAGTTGAATATTGGATTAGCTCAACGAATAGAATGATTATTTGTATAAAGAACACGAGGGGAATAAAAGGATTGTCTCAAACGTAAATTTATCTTTAATACTCTGTTTGAGTCCAGAGTTCTTCGGGAAGGACCTCAGTTTCTGCGTAGTGGTGGAAATTGAGGTCCTTTCATCGTTTAACATAGAGCATTACCTGTCATGTTAACATATTCGATCAAATTATTTTCAGAATGTTATAATTTTCAGCTTCTATTGTTTTATTTTGTCTACGAGTGCGTTTAGGAGAGCGACATTTGTTTCATCAATTTGAAAGTTGTTTCCTTGATATTCATACCATCTCCCATGTCCGCTAAAGAAGAGTGAAATTGTTGATTCATTTTTTAAATGAAAAGTGAAAACTCCATAGTCATCTGAAGTCATCTCTCCTGCAGCGCGAGGGGCATTATTGACAATCCGCACTAACTCTTTTAAGTCCGAGGGTTCTTCAATCACACCTATTGAATCACCAGATCTGAAGGCTATACTTACCTTGACGATTTCGTTTTCGCTTAGTTTCAATACTTCTCCCTCCGTTTCTGTTGATTCTGTAGTAGGGGGATGGGCATCGCCAGGAGCTAAAGTCGGAGTCGAAGTAGAATCACTGCAAGCTATTAATAAAGAAAGTAGTGTGATTGTGAATATTCCACGAAAAACTTGAAGTCTTTTCATCAGTTCAATCCCCTTCTTTGATCATTGATTTTATTGTAGTTTCTATCACTATAAACGGTTTTAGGTCATCTAAAGTTGCATGCTTCTTTTTATATAGGTGGGGTTTTCTATGCTCCTTCCCATATATCTAGACAATTGTTAATTGTATACTCATCTGCAGATTATTGATGAGATTGGATAACGCAGACTGGACGAAACCATGGCGCATTTTTTTCTTTCAGATTATTGTCGAGCGCTAAGAGTCGGGTTCCATCATTCTGATCTCCAACAGGTCGTGCGGTGTCTGGGGGGGTTACTTTGCACGGAATTAGAAAAGCCGCTTTTGGGTAATTTTCGTTTGCAGCTGGCACTTGGACTTGGATAACCATTGCCAAGTCGCTCCTTACGCAAGAACGTGAATTGAAACAGATAGCCTGCTTCAACTTAAAAAAAACTGGCCTGGGAATCCCCCAAGCCAGTTTTTTTGCGGTACGCCCAGCATGGGCGTCATCTCTAGGGTGAAAGTCCCGAACGGGGGCTGGCGAACGCCTACCGTTAGTCAAGAGCAAGGGTGTCCGCCGCGAGGCGGAATCTGGAGTGCTACTATAAAAATGCAGTCGAAAAACACCCTCGTATGAAATAAAATGAAAGCAGACGAGGGGACGAGAGACAATGAATCAATACGACAACATATTCAAAGTAGAAGCGGTACGATTGAGCGATGAGATTGGTCCAAAGAAAGCCGCCGATCAATTAGGCGTGCCTTACCATACGATGCAGGGGTGGAGAAAACAAAGAGCCCTGCACGGCGATGGGGCGCATATCGGAAGCGGACGCGCTTATGCATCTACGGATAAAACACCGCGTGAAATCGAATTAGAAAGAGAAATCAGCGAGTTGCGCCGCGCGAATGACATTCTCAAGGACGCACTCGGTTTTTTCGCAAAAGACCGGAAGCGGTAAAGGCATGCCAGCTCTATGCTTACATTCGTGAACGACGGGATCAATGGACCGTCAAGGCGATGTGCGAAGCACTTGCTGTCAGCGAATCGGGCTATTATCGTAGCTTGAAGCCGACACCCAAAGAGGAGCGGCAGCAACGGCTTCTGGTCGAAATCAAAGCCATCATTGGTGAACATGAGGACAACCGAAATTACGGTGTGAAGCGTATGCTGCTGGCGCTGTCACAGCGAGAGGTTACACGCTGTCACAGCGAGAGGTTACAACCAGCTACAGTACGGTCTACCACATCATGAAGAAGCATGGCCTGCTACAGAAGGTGAAACGCCATCCAAACGGTATTACACGTGAGGATGCCGAAGCTCAAAAGAGCGAGAACCTCATTCAGAGAGACTTCAGCTCCTCAGCACCCAATCAAAAGTGGCTATCGGATATCACCGAGATCCCTTGTTCAGACGGCAAGCTCTATCTGTCTGCGGTGCTGGATTGTTTCAATGGCGAGATCGTGGGCCTCGCTATGGACGACAACATGCGCAAAGAGCTCTGCATCCAAGCCTTTGAGAACGCCTGCAAGGCAAGACATGCGCGTGGCATGGTTTTTCACAGTGATCGAGGCAGCCAATTCACGAGCCATGCATTCCGGGAAAGTCTCGCTAATCGAGATGCCATTCAGAGCATGAGCGGCACAGGACGTTGCTATGACAACGCAAGGATGGAGAGTTTTTTTGCTACGTTAAAGAAAGAGAAACTATACCCGCTCAAAACGGAGCGCCATCCGATGGCCTTTATCAAATCGATTATCTTCAGATACATCATGGTCTACTACAACAGGCAGCGAATCTACACCTCCAATCCACGGGGCTGGCCCCCAGCTATTTATCGCGAAAGAGTGCTGTCACAAGCAGCCTAGTAACGGGATTTCTGTATGAGTGTGTTTTCAAACTGCACTTTTATTGACAACTCCAGTGTCGCGCTTTGAACGGGATCGGTTACCCGATAGGCCGTCCGAAGCGCGTTTGCCGTATCGAAGGCCCAGGCATGGTTGCTCCGCATTTGCTTGGCCATTATTTCTTCGGGGTTCTGACCAAGCACCGCTGCTGCGGTATTGGCAATTGCCTCTGCCGAGAAGAGAGTGGTTGCGGTGACATTGGCAACCGCAGATTCACCATATACTTTGCTCGCAGCCAACAACATCTCCTCCAGGCTGTAGCCTGCGCTGTTCAAATCCTGAAGATTTCCAACGGAGCCAAAGCGCAAATAAGGGAGAACCTCCACGGCCGTGTACCCGCTTGATCTCCAGAAGCTTGAACAGATGCTGCTGTATGCGGATAAGTTTATCAGGTTCGCAAGCGGCTCGCCCAGCTTGCGGAATTCATGCCTGAAATAACGTGCCGTCTTGCGGGGGCTAGCTGAAAGACCTCTTCACAGGAATAACTGATTCACAGGAATGACTGAATAAGCTGTCTTTTACTCTTACGGTCATCGATGGCCATTAGAGGCTTCTTTTTACAAAAAGCGAGTTTCTAACGGTCATTCACGGCCGTAAGAAGCTATTTTTACCTCGTTTTCGCCTTTTTTGATCGGATAAAGGACAAGGGTGACCGTTAGCCGAAGCGAAACTAGCCAAATGATGCTTTAGCGGTCATAGATGACCACTAAACTACAGGCAGGGTGAAAGTTGGGTGAAAGAGGTCATTTTTTTGCAGCATGTTGCAGCACCTTGAGCTTATGATTTTTGCGTTGAACGAGTCTGTGGTTTTGAGTTGAACTAGTCTGTGGTTTTGTGTTGTACTGAGCTTATGTTTTTTGCGTTGAACTAGTCTGTGGTTTTGAGTTGAACTAGTCTATGGTTTTGTGTTGTACTGAGCTTGTGTTTTTGCGTTGAACGAGTCTGTGGTTTTGAGTTGAACGAGTCTTGTTGTTTTGCGTTGTGCCAATCTTGTGTTTTTTTCCTTGTACTAAACTCGTGTTTTTTGCGTTATGCTAGTCTGCGCTTTTACATCGCACTAAGCAGAAGCCAAACATTTCCTCCGGTAAGCGTTATCAGGAAATTTCAGTCATTGACATCCTTTCCCTGCTATACTACTATTGGGTTATCTTATTATTCCTACTAAATAACTATGAATAATCAAGATAGTTGTTTTTGAGGAAACACCTTACATCTTTATAGACAAACAGGGGGATGGACGATGAAGACAAAAGTTTGGGTACAACTGATAACGGCGATTTTGCTAGTGACGATAGTGGCGGCTTGCTCCAAAAATGACGCACAGCCTGCTTCCAGCCCAACCGCGGCAAACGGCGGAGCGGGACAAACCGAAGAAACAGCGGCGCCGGAAGCGAAGGAATACCGCGACACCTTGAATATTGCGTTGACGGCTCAGCCGCCAACCTTGGATACAGCCATTACGGTATCGGCGGTAGCGCTGGATACGGCGGGCAATATTTTCGAACAGCTGTTTACTTTGGATGCGAACTATAATCCGGTGCCAGTGCTGGCGGAATCGGTGGAGGTCAGCGAAGACGGCTTGACGTACACATTCCCATTGCGTAAAGGCGTGAAGTTCCACAACGGCGAAGAGCTGCAAGCGGATGATGTGGTGGCTTCCATGAACCGCTGGCTGGCGATTTCATCCCGGGCGAAGGTGCTGCTTGCCAATGCCAAGTTCGAAGAGGTCGATCCTTACACAGTTAAACTGACGGTTGAATCCGCAACCTCCGACGTGCTGATCCTGATCGCTTCGCAAGCGCAATTCCCGTCCATCACGACGAAGGAAATTATCGAAAGCGCACCGGCTGAAGGCATCACCGAATACATTGGCACAGGCCCGTACAAGTTCCAGGAGTGGAAGCAGGATCAATACATCCACCTCGTGAAATACGACCAATATCAATCGCCGGAAGGCGCTGCTAGCGGCTTTGCCGGAACAAAGGAAGCGCCAACCGAAAATCTGTACTTCCATTTCGTAACGGATCACTCCACGCGCATTGCCGGTGTCAAAACAGGACAATACGACGTAGCCGACAGCATTCCGATCGAAAGTTACGACGAGTTGGCCGCAGTGAGCGACCTTGAGCTTCAGTCCTTCCCGGGCGGCGCTCTGACGGCATTTTTCAATACTCGCGAAGGCTTGCTGGCCGATGTGAAAATTCGCCAAGCCATTCTTGCGGCCTTTAATAATGAAGAAATCATGCTGGCGAGCTTTGCCAAGCCGGAGCTGTATTCCCTGGCTCCAGGTTACCTGAACACCAACCAGGTATTGTGGTCCAATGAAGCGGGCGCGGAATACTACAACCAGAATAACCCTGAAAAAGCGAAGCAATTGCTTGCAGAAGCGGGTTACAACGGCGAAGAAATCACCCTTTTGACAACAAAAGATTATAACGAAATGTACACGGCTACGCTGGTTATTCAGGAGCAGCTGCGTCAGATCGGCTTGAATGTAAAAGTAGACAACTACGATTTTCCCACCTTCCTGGAAACGAAAAACGATCGCAGCAAATGGGATATTTTCGTAGCCAGCACGGGCTACCAATTGACGCCTCCGCAATTGCTGGCGGTTAATCCGGATTGGGCGGGGCTGGACGACGAAAACGTGAAGCAAGCGCTGAAAGACATTCGCGGGGCGGCAAGTCCCGAAGCGGCGAAGCAGGAGTGGGAAAAGCTACAAGGCTATCTCTATGAAATTGCCTCCTCAACGGTTATCGGCCACTATAACGGCATTGTAGCAATCAACAAAAACCTGGAAGGCTTTGAACTGTTCGAGGCTCCTGTCGTCTGGAACGCGAAGCTGGAAAAATAGAACGGTCGCCGGAGGAGGGTGCCGGAAGCTGCTGGAGCGGGTTTTCATACACGCCACAGGTCAGCTTTCGGCATCCTTTTCTGCTAAATTTGGTGTAAATGAGGGAAAGCTGTGCTGGCATATATCGCAAAAAGGCTGCTGTCGCTTATTCCGGTTTTGTTTGTTGTAACGGCGGCTTTGTTCCTGATCATTCATATTACGCCGGGGGGACCGGCTTCCTCCATTCTGGGAATGGAGGCCAGCGCGGATGAAATCGCGGCTTTGAACAAGGAGCTGGGACTGGATGGACCCATTCTCACACAATACACAAACTGGATCGGCAAGGTGCTGCAAGGGGATTTGGGCAACTCCATCTTTATGAAGCAATCCGTCGCCCAAGCGATCAAGGAGCATATCGGGCCAACGCTGTCGCTCGCTATCATCGCTCAGGTGATCGCGATCGCGCTGGCGATACCGTTTGGCATTTTGGCGGCTTACAAAAGGGGAACGGCAGCGGATTATACGCTGATGGGCGTGTCGCTGATGGGCATGGCGGTGCCTGGTTTTCTGCTGGCCCTGTTCCTGGTTCTGCTGTTTGGCGTTAAGCTGCAATGGCTGCCGGTGGCGGGTTACGTGGAGCTGAGCAAAGGTTTTGGGGAGCATCTGAGGCATCTGATCCTGCCCGGCATTTCGCTTGGCACCATTCAGGCGGCGCTGATTGCGCGGATGACCCGTTCCTCCATGCTGGAGGTGCTAAACCTTAATTTTATCAAAACGGCCCGGTCCAAAGGGGTGGGCGAAGCCAAGGTGTTGTTCAAGCACGCGTTTCGCAACGCTTTTCTGCCGATCCTGACCGTGCTGGGGCAAACGTTCGGCACATTGGTGACGGGCGCGGTGGTTGTAGAGGGGATCTTCAACATTCCCGGCTTGGGACAGCTCATTCTGAACTCCATCGCCAGACGGGATTATGCCGTCATTCAGGGCGTGGTGCTGATTGTTACGTTGATGTATGTGGTCATTAATTTGCTGATCGATTTGCTGTACGGCGTTGTGGACCCGCGCGTGCGGCTGGACCGCAAATAGGGGGAGAAGCAAGTGGAGATAACGGAAAGCAAAGAATATATCGCGGATCTCAGCAAAAGAATGCGCAAGGAGCAGCGGGCCCTCAGCCGCCGCCGCTTCTTCTCCAATCCCGCGCTGGTGGCGGGCGCGGCCATCTTTGTCGTGCTGGCAGCGCTGGCTGCGCTTGGGCCATGGCTGACCTCTTTCGACCCTTACGCCATGAAGGTGACGGAGCGGCTCAAAGCGCCAAGCGGCCTGCATCTGCTGGGCACGGATGAATTCGGACGGGATCTCTTCACCCGGCTGTTGTATGGAGCCAGAGTGTCGATCAGCGTAGGGCTGATCGTAGCGGCGTTGTCGTCGTTTCTGGGATTGCTGATCGGAGTATACGCCTCCTTTTACAAGACGCTTGACCATATTCTGATGCGCATCTGCGACGGCTTGGTAGCGATTCCCGGCATTCTGCTGGCGATCGCGCTTATGGCTGCGCTGGGAGCATCCGCGCTTAATGTAGTTATTGCGCTGACGATTGTGTTTACGCCCAACATTGCGCGCGTGGTACGGTCCAGCGCGTTGGTGATCAAGGAGCAAACCTATATTGAAGCGATGCGCGCGCAGGGGGCGAGCGATACCCGCATGATTTGGGTCCATATCATTCCCAATACGTTGTCTCCTCTATTGGTGCAGGCGACATTTGTGTTTGCGGAGGCGATTATTTCGGAGGCGGCGCTTAGCTTTTTGGGAGCGGGCATTCCGGCTCCTGAGCCAAGCTGGGGTAATATTTTGCAAGCCAGCAAGCTCGTGATCTACAAAGCCTGGTGGATGGTTGTGTTCCCCGGCGCTGCGATTGTGCTGTCTGTGCTAAGCCTGAACCTGCTGGGCGACGGCCTGCGCGACTGGCTGGACCCAAGGGTCAAGGGGAAGCGGAGATAATGTTGGCTTGCCGCAAAAAAGGAGGGGAAGCAGGTGACAACACCGCTGCTGGAGGTTCATTCGTTAAAAACACATTTTCATACCGAGCGAGGCAAGGTCACGGCTGTTAACGGTGTCAGTTTTTCCGTGGAGCAAGGCGAAATCATCGGAATCGTTGGCGAATCCGGCTGCGGCAAAAGCGTTATGTCGCAATCCATTATCCGTCTGCTGGACCATACCGACGATATCAGCTACGAGGGTGAGGTCAAGCTGGACGGGCGGGATTTGCTATCGCTGTCGAAGGCGGAGATGAGAAAGGTGCGCGGCAACGACATTGCCATTATCTTTCAAGATCCGCTGACCTCGCTTAATCCCGTATACACCATCGGAGAGCAGATTGGAGAAGCCATTACCCTTCATCAAGGCTTGTCCAAAAAGGAAGCTCGGAAAAAAGTCATCGACATCCTCCGTTTGACTGGCATTCCATCGCCTGAAGTGCGGGTCGACGATTACCCGCATGAATTGTCGGGCGGCATGCAGCAGCGGGCGATGATCGCCATGGCGCTGTCCTGCGAGCCGCGCCTGCTGATCGCCGACGAGCCAACAACGGCGCTGGACGTAACCATCCAGGCGCAAATCCTTGATCTCATCGTGGAGCTGAACCGGCGCCTCGGCATGGGCGTGCTGTTCATCACGCATGATCTTGGCGTTGTTGCGGAAATATGCACGGGCGTCAAGGTCATGTACCTGGGGCAAATCGTGGAGGAAACGACAACGGACCGCCTTTTCGATTCGCCGCTGCATCCCTATACGCAAGGATTGATCGCATCCATTCCACGTATGGACCGGGACAGGAGCGAAAAGCTGCATGTTATCGAAGGGGCCGTTCCTTCCTTGGGCAACGTTCCGCAGGGCTGCCGCTTTTCGACGCGTTGCCCGTTTGCCGATGGCAAATGCCGCGAGCAGGAGCCGCCGATGACTCGGTATCGCGACGACCACGGGGTCAAATGCTGGCATTTCGAAGCCATTGCCAAGCAGCAAGAGGAGGCGGCGGGATGAGCGGAGCAAACAAGCTTCACGGAGAGAACAAAAAGGTACTGCTGGACGTGCGAAACCTGGAGAAGAAATTTCCGGTCTACGGGCCATTCGGCAAGCTGTTTGGCACCCGCGCGCATGTACATGCGGTCACGGATGTTTCTTTTCAGCTGTACGAGGGAGAAACCTATGGCCTGGTTGGAGAATCCGGTTCAGGCAAAAGCACGACTGGCCGCAGCATTCTGGGGCTGGCCCCCGCAACGGGCGGAGAGGTCGACTACGAGGGAAGAAACTTGTCCCGATTGTCGGCAGCGGAGATGAACAAGCTGCGCAAAGACATCCAGCTAGTATTTCAGGATACCTATTCCTCGCTTAATCCGCGCAAGCGGATAGGGCAAATTCTGGAGGAGCCGTTGATCATTCACAACATGGGCAATCGAGAGGCGAGGCGGGAAGCCGTATTTCATATTTTGCGGGTTGTGGGCTTGCAGCCGGAGCATTATTTTCGCTATCCCCATGAGTTTTCGGGGGGGCAGCGGCAGCGGCTGGGATTGGCGCGCGCCTTGATTCTGAATCCAAAGCTGATGATCTGCGACGAGCCGGTTTCCGCGCTGGACGTGTCCATTCAATCGCAAATTCTGAATCTGCTCCGGCAGCTGCAGAAGGAGCTGAAGCTGACGCTCCTGTTTATTACGCACGACATTAGCGTGGTGCGGTATATCTCCGACCGGATCGGCATCATGTATTTGGGCCGCATCGTGGAGGAAGCGCCGACGGAGCTGCTGTTCCAGGGGCCGCGGCATCCGTATACCCAGGCTTTATTTTCGGCGGTGCCCGACTTTACCCGCAGAAAGCTGAAGCAGCGGACGGTGCTGCAAGGCGAAATTCCGTCTCCGCTATCGCCTCCATCCGGATGCGTATTTCATACGCGCTGCCCGCTGGCGAGCGACATCTGCAAAACGCAGGTACCGGAGCTGAAGGTATCGGCCGATGGGCATCGGGTGGCGTGCCACCACCATGAGTTTTGAAGAAGGACCAAGCCTGATCATAATCGCGGCTCCTCTATAGAATCAAACAAAGTGATAGAAGCAGACAGATCGTTTCTTCAACTAATCGTTCACCAAGGGAGAGTTAAACCATGACAATCATAAAAGTGGTAGACGGGCAAGACGGGATATACAACGAAGCGGGTTATCAATTGAAGGGAAGCCACTCTCCCCATTCGGCAGGGCTGTCGCCGCGCGAGCTGCTAGAGGCATCGCTTGGACTTTGCGTATCCATTTCGCTGCAAAAAATTATGAACTACGATGGCGTGGAATACGATGTTAATGCCATTCATATTGAAGTAACGGCAATTAAGTCGGAGGACAAAAGCAACCGTTTCAGCGATTTCCACGTACGTGTCACGCTGCCGCCCAACCTGGATGAAGCCTACAAGGAAAAGCTGAAGTCCGTGACGGAGCGCGCCTGCACGATCGGCAACACGCTAAAGGCGGGCGCCGTTGTCGAATTGGTGGAAGCTTAAATCCAGGCGTATATGAATCTAGCGCAGCCCATCGGCTGTCCAATCGGCTTTATAGACGTAACATGGCAAAACCCGAATGGCCCTAATCGCCTTTCGGGTTTTTGTCTTTTCGCCTTTTTACCAGAACCATTCTCACTCTGTCCTTTTCAGCCGGTTCTTTAATTGCACTTATAGAGCAGGCCATTTTGATCTTCTAAATCCATTTGGTATAATCAAGATAATTTTGGAAATCGATTTGGATAAATCTACAACTCTTTTAACTAGAGTGTTGACAAATGTGCCCAGTGTGAATATACTGTGTATATAGATATATACAGTATACCAACATAAAACCTTTTGAAAGGATTGAAGAATGAAATGAAGAAATTATCCGCACTACTTTTAAGCTTTGTTATGCTGTTTGTATTCGCAACCGGCGCACAAGCGCAGACTGCCGCACCTTCCGTAAATGTATTGCTTGGCGAAGAGCAGCTGACGTTTGTTGGCGGGCAGCCATTTATTGAAAATGCAACTACGCTGATTCCGGTAAAATCCTTCCTGGAAGAATTGGGTTATGAACTAAACTGGGACGCTGAGACGTCCACTCTTCACGCTGTAAAAGACGAGCTTACTTTTGCCCTGGAGCGCGACAGTGAATTTGCACTGGCTAACGATGAATTGTATCAGCTGACTGTTGCTCCAAAAATCGTAAACGGCACTTTGTACGCTCCGCTTCGTTTCTTGGCTGAAAATGCCGGTTACCGTGTTGGCTGGGATGCCGACAAACGCGCTGCCGCTCTGGAGCTGCAAGACAGCAAAGGCTACTTCTGGAAGGTTGAGAAAGACGGTTCCGTCGTATACCTGCTGGGTTCCATCCATGTAGGCAATGATGTTATGTACCCGATGCGTCCCGAATTAAACGTTGCATATGCCAACTCCGACCATCTGGTAGTGGAAGTCAATATCGCGGCACCAATGGACGAGGAAAAAATTGCCGAAATCCAAAAATACATGGCTTATGACGACGGTTCAACCCTGAAGGATCATATTGACGCCGAAACGTATACGCAGCTGCAAGGTATTTTGAAGGAAATCGGCGCGCCGGAAACGGCTTACGATCCTTTCAAGCCTTGGGCAGTCAGCAATGAATTGACGGTTCTGAAATCCGCGCTTGGCGGTTATGACACGGGTCTTGGCATCGACATGTATTTCCTGCAAAAAGCAATGGCTACGGGCAAATCCGTACTTGAGCTTGAATCGTTTGATTCCCAGTTCTCGATGTTCAATAATTTCTCGAATGAGCTGACATCTTCCATGCTGAAGGAAACTGTTGCCGCATTCCATCAACCAGACAACAGCATTGACACCATGGCCAAAATGTGGCAAAGCGGAGACGATGCCGCATCGGCCGCAATGACTGATGCCATGAAGGAGCTGCCCGAGTTTTATAAAGGCATGATCGGCGACCGCAATGAAGGAATGATTGAAAAAGTAGAAGGTTACCTCGCAGACGAAAACAAAGACACGTACTTTGTAGTTGCCGGATTCCTTCATATGCTGGGCGAAGACGGCATTATTACGAAGCTGCAAGAAAAAGGCTACACGATTACTCGCCAGTAGCTAGATCATAATCGAGACGAAGGCGCCGGGAAACCGGCGTCTTTTTTGATGCTCTATTGCCGCCCCAAAGCGTCGACGCTTATTTGTTAATCTGGCGTTAATGAAAGCTTTATGCCGCTTTAATTGGACTGGACGAAGCAGTTTATGATGGCCTTTTATACTGTAGAAAGCCCAAACGAGATGGGCTGGTTAAAGGCTTAGACTAGGATCGCTTGTGTGACATATAAGCTAAGGTCTGTATCACTTAAGCGTGACACAGGAGGAGAAGAAGGAGGAAGGCAGATGTCGGCATTAGCGCTGCAGGCGTTTCAATTGTCCAAGAGCTACAAGCGGCAAAAGGTGTTAAACGAGGTGAACTTGGGCATTCGGAAAGGAAGCATTTACGGTTTTATCGGGCAAAATGGAGCAGGGAAATCGACCTTTATGCGTATCGCGGCAGGTCTGGTAGAGCCAAGCTCGGGCGGACTGGAGCTGTTTGGATGCGGCGGGGGAGGAAGCCTTGTTGAGGCAAGAAGAAGAATCGGCATCGCCATCGAAGCGCCAGCGTTATACCCTCATATGACAGCGTCGGAGAACGTGGAGGTATTTCGGCTTCAAAAGGGAATTCGCGATAAGGAAGCCGTTAAGCAGACTCTTCGGCTAGTCGGCCTGGAGGAGACGGGGAGCAAAACCGCGGGGAGCTTCTCGCTTGGCATGAAGCAGCGGTTGGGTTTGGCTTCGGCGTTGATCGGACGGCCGGAGTTGCTCATTCTGGACGAGCCAACCAACGGGCTTGATCCGGTTGGCGTTGTGGAATTGCGGGAGCTGCTTCTGCGGCTGAACGCGGAGATGGGCATTACGATTCTGATCTCCAGCCATATTCTGAGCGAGCTTTATTTGTTGGCGACGGACTATGGCATGATTCATAACGGGCGTATGCTGGAGCAGCTGACGGCCGGCGAATTAAAGGAGAAGTGCCGCCAATATCTCCATATACAGGTCGACGAACCTGCCAAAGCATTGGCGGTATTAAACGAAGAGCTGCAAAGCCCGGATTGCAGGCTGGAAGAGGACGGCACTATTTTGCTAAGGGAATCGGATGTTCAAGCGGGCCAAGTCTCGGCGGCCTTGTTCAGGGCGGGCCTTGAGGTTCGGCAATTGGCGTCGCGGGGCGAAGATTTGGAGCATTATTACACCAAGCTGATCGGGGAGGCTTCGCATGGGCAATCTGCTGAAATCCGAGCTGTATAAAATGTACAAGGAGCCTTCGCTCAGGCTGCTTTTCCTGACATTTCTCATTACCGCCAGTTTGTTGACGGTGTTTCTACATGTGTTTAGCCCGGAGGATCGGGGCGTGACCGGAATGACCGGTCTTAGCAATGCGTTGCAGATCAATATCGTTTTGACGAAATTCAGCTTGGCTGTGCTGGGAGGTTTTTTTCTATCGCGGGAGCACGGGTTAGGCACGATGAAGCTTTCGGCTGCTTCGGGGCATGGCAGAGGGCGCATCTATGCGGCAAAGCTTGTGGCCTATTTGACTGGAGTCGTGCTGCTATCGCTGATGTTTCCTCTGATTTGCACGCTTGGGGGGACGCTCTTGAACGGTTTTGGTTCGTTTCCCGATATAAGCGGAGGCGTTTATGCGTTGCGCTCCATTGGTTTTACGATTCTGTACGGCGCGGCATTCGGGACGTTGGTGGCCGTATTCGCCATCGGCACCCGGATGAGCGGCATTACGGTGGGCGCAGTGATGCTGTTTCTGCTCTTTTTCGATTCGGTCTCGCAATGGCTGGCCAGCCAGTGGGCACTCTACAAAACACTGTATGAGCATTCGATTTTTCATTACTTTATGGACATTGCCACAAATCGGGTGCCGGCATCCGGGATGCCAGAGCTTATTATTGTGCCGCTCTTGAGTATTGCGGTGTTTGGCTGTCTGGGAGTCATTGTTTTTCGCCGGATGGAAATCAAATAGTGAGGGAATGAGGTGAATCCGATGAACAAAAAAATCATCTACGCCCTGCTCACCATCGTTGCGGTTGTACTGCTGTTGCTTTCCATGATCGGGTTTGAAACGGTGTAAGCTTTATTTTACGAGGGGACCGCAATTGGGTATGATTAGGGAACCAGTGATAACGAAAGGTGCTATGCGGTCATGCCAAAGGAACGGATTCTGATTGTCGAGGACGAAAAAGAAATTGCCGAGCTGTTAAGGGATTATCTGGAGCTGGAGCGGTACGAAGCGGTGTTGTGCCGCGACGGGGAGGAGGCGCTCCGGCTGTTCGAGCTGTACAAGCCCCAGCTGGTTATTCTGGATATTATGCTTCCCGGATTGGACGGGATGGAGATTTGCCGGATTTTGCGCGGGCGTTCGAATGTGCCCATCATCATGCTCAGCGCCAAAAAACGCGATTCCGACAAGGTATTGGGTTTGGGACTTGGAGCGGACGATTATGTGGTCAAGCCTTTTAGTCCAGGTGAAATTGTAGCCAGAGTCAAGGCGCAGCTTCGCCGGTTCAACGGTCTTGCGACGCCTTCCCATACGCCGGATGTGCTGCGTTATCCCGGACTTGAGCTGGATTTGAAGGGATACGAGGTACGGGTGGAGGAGGAGAAGATTCATTTTTCGGCAAAAGAGTTCGAGGTGCTGCGATTTCTGGCGTTGAATCCCAATCAGGTGTTTACGAGAGAGCAAATCTTCGCCGGCGTTTGGGGCATGAACGAATATGGGGACATGAATACGGTGGCGGTACATATCCGGAAGCTGCGCGAAAAGATTGAACGGGAACCCGCCAATCCGGCTTATCTGCTCACTGTCCGGGGAGTCGGGTATAAATTCGATGGAGGGGCGCGATGAGATATCGGGGAATTACATTTCAGCTGTTAGCCTCGCTTATTGTGCTGCTGCTGCTGCCGCTGCTGGTTATTCCGTTTGCGACTTTTGCCGTTGTCCCCGGCAGTGATTCGCAGGAGGGGCCTCAGTATTTTAGCGTGTCGCTGTCAGTGGTGGCGATGGTGGTTCTGCCCTTGATGGTTTGCACGCTGCTAACGGCAAGGATGATTAAGAAAAAAGTATTGAATCCGCTCAAGGAGTTAACGGTGGCGGCCGAAAAGATCGTACAAGGCAATCTGGATTTCCAGGTTGCCTACCGGTCGGATGATGAAATGGGCCGGCTTAGCTCGATGTTTGAGTTAATGCGGCAGCGTCTGGTCGAATCCGCGCAAAATCAGCAAGCCTATGAGCAGGCTCGCAATGATCTCATTGCGAGTATTTCGCATGATTTGAGGACGCCGCTGTCCTCCATTCGAGGATACGTGGAGGGGCTAAAAGACGGCGTTGCCAGGGATAAAGCCCAATTCGACCGCTATCTGACCGTCATTCGAGACAAAACGGACAAGCTGGACGAGCTGATGGAGGACCTGTTCCAGTTCTCCGAGCTGGAATCCGGCCACTTGCCGATTAGCTTTCAGGAGTATGACAGCCGTCTGCTGCTGGAGTCTCTGATGGCCCCGCTGGAAAAGGAGTTTTTTGAGGGAGCCGGCGAGTATTCGGAAAGTGGATGGGGGGATCGAAGCGCGCTTCCAACGGTGAAGGTAGCGGACGCTGGAAGCGGGCTGCAGGACGGTGGCGCTTTTGTCGGCATAAAAAGTGCCAAGCTTATTGTGGGCAGGCCGTTTCCCGAGGGTAAGTTGATGGCGGACCCTGTTCGACTAACGCAGGTGTTCGATAATCTAGTCGGCAATGCCGTCAAATATGCCGGGGCGGGAGCCGTTATTTTCATTGATGCGTCTGTTTCCGGTTCGGAGCTGGAGGTTACGGTCCGAGATAACGGCCGACCGATTGCGCCTGAGCATTTGCCGCATATCTTCGATCGTTTCTATCGGGCAGACTCTTCCCGAAGCGGCGACGGAAGAAGCTCCGGCCTTGGGCTCGCCATATGCAAATATATTATTGAAGAACACGGCGGCGTCATGGGGGCCTCTTCCCAGGATGGGGAAGGGAACCGGTTCTATTTTCGACTGCCGCTGTTAAAAGAATAGATTGCGCAATTGCCGGTTTTCATCTTGACAAGATGAAGCCGGCGTTTTACTATCATCTTATAGACCGACTGTCGGTCGAGTGTTTTGTAAAGGCAAAGGTTGAGGCAAAAAAAGACAAAAGACCATTGGGCAACAAGAGCAGGAAGAAAGGATGTTGTGTTTATGAATAATAAATCGTTTGGCACATTTTTGATCCTATGGGTGGGACAGTTCGTGTCCAGTATTGGCAGCGGGTTAACCGCTTTTGGGCTTGGGGTGTATGTGTTTCAGCAAACGCAATCCGCTACGGCTGTTTCGATGGTGACACTAAGCGCATTTTTGCCTATTATTCTGTTGGCGCCGGTGGGCGGCGTTTTGGCGGATCGTTTTGACCGAAGGCTCATGATGCTGGTCGGAGACGGCGGAGCGGTTATCGGGTTGGCTTATCTGTTGTTCCTGTTGGCTACAGGTGAAGCGGCGCTTTGGCAAATTTGCACAGCTGTTGCATTCAGCTCTATGTTCGCTTCCTTGACGGAACCAGCATATCGGGCCAGCATAAGCGATTTGCTGACGGAGGAGCATTTTGCCAAGGCCAGCGGGATGGTTCAACTGGCCGGAGCGGCCAAGTTTTTGATTTCGCCCGTTGTGGCGGGCCTTCTATTGCGAGTGGTGGAAGTAGAAGTGTTAATCATGCTGGATATCTCGACGGTTATTGTGATCTTTTTGACCATTACGGCTGTTCGCAGGAGCTTTGGCGCCAAGTCCGCTAAAGCCGGGCAGCAGGGTACAAATTCGAAGAGTAAAAAAACCAAACGTCAGCCCATTGTTCAAATGGCTCACGAATTGCGGGAAGGCTGGCAATTGGTCGTAACCAATCGTGGGGTATTGATGCTGACGCTGCTGCTCACTGCGATCACATTTTATATGGGTTTTCTGGAGACATTGTATACCCCGATGGTGCTTCCGCTATCCGATGCGCGAACGCTTGGTATCGTTCAATCGGTCAGCGCAACGGGGTTGCTGCTTGGCAGCTTGTTTATCGGGCTGTTCAGCAAAAGCCGCCACTACGTGCGCATGTTATCCGGCGGGCTGCTGATTGCGGGGCTGTTCTTTTCCCTGATCGGAGTGTCCGCCAATGTATGGCTGATTGCCGCAGCGGGATTCCTATTTTTTGCTGCCATGCCTTTTGTTAATACGGGGGCGGATGTATTGATTCGAACGAATATCCCAAATGAAGCGCAAGGCAGGGCATGGGGCATTATCGGGGTTGTGTCGCAGCTGGGTTACGTGCTGGCATATGCGTCTGCCGGGCCTCTTGCCGACCACGTATTTAATCCATTGTTGGAAGTAGGCGGCGGTTTGGCTTCGACGGTAGGGCAATTAATTGGCACTGGCCCGGGACGCGGAATTGGGCTTTTGTTCATGGTAGCGGGAGTGTCCGTTATTGGGCTTGGGGTGGTTGTAGCCAGGATGAGATCTGTTGCTTTGCTGGAAAAGAAAGCAGCTGTTGATATTACAGGACCGGCTGATGTTTCCGCAAAGGCTTGATCCTTGTAAGGATTAATGTAAAATATATGGATAAGCGATTGCGCCTTTCGTGGTAGAGCCGGAGAGTCGAATATCCAAAAGCATTGGAGATCTTACGTTTGCTGACAAGCAAACGGAGGGTCTCTTTTTTTCTGTTAGCGCTTGATAATTTTGGTATACTGAGGGGAGATGGGAGAATATGCATGTTTTTGTAGGTAAAAAGGATGATTTCTTGTTATTTGTCAAAATGGAACGGTTTAGCTCGGCAGATGTGCAGGCTATTAAGGGACTTAAAAACCGACAATGGCAGCCGGCGGAGCGAGCCTGGGCTGTGCCTTATACGATTGCCTGTATAGAGGAATTGTGGGAGTTGGTGGTTTCCTGTGCCGACTCTTTTGAGATTCAGGAAGCCTTGATGGAGGAATGCCCTTTTTGGATTGAAAAGGTGGAGGAACGGCAGCGAGAGAAGTTTCGAGATGGAGCAAATGGCGCAAATGGAACAAATGAGTATAGCGAGAAAGCTGCTATGGATGATTTGACAAGGAAATTAATGTTGCGTGGCTATAGCCATCGTACCATCAAGGCTTATTGTGGGCATGTAAAGCGATTTGAAGCATTTAAAGCTGAGGGCGAAAGTCGTTTGTCTAGTATAGAGGACTATTCGCTTGCTCTGCTTGGGAAGGGGAGATCGCATTCTTTTGTCAATCAGGCTATTAGTGCTCTCAAGTTTTATTCAGCGCATGTGCTGGGAGAGAAACAGGGAGCATCGTTTGTACGGCCTAAAAAGGAGCGGAAGCTGCCAAACGTATTGTCTTCAGGAGATATGCTTGCTCTGTTGAGGGTAGTGAAAAATGCCAAGCATCGAGTACTCCTGTATTTGCTATATTCCGCGGGACTTCGGGTTGGCGAGGTAGTCAGGCTGCGAATGAGAGATTTGGATTTTGAGCGTAAAGCCATCACTGTTCGGCAGGGCAAGGGGCGCAAGGATCGTGTCACGCTGCTCTCTGATGCGGCAGGATTTGTGGTCAAGGAATATGCAGCGGGTATGAGTGCAGATCAGTGGCTATTCCCGGGCCAGGATGGGAGAAGGCATTTGACGGAGAGGAGTGTGCAGAAGCTATTTGAGCGATGCAAAAGCGAAGCGGGAATTGATAAACCGGTTAGCGTTCATTCTCTAAGGCATTCCTTCGCCACGCACTTGTTGGAGGGTGGAACCGACCTGCGATATATTCAGGAGCTCCTGGGCCACCAGAGTAGTAAAACGAAGAACGGTATACGCATGTAAGCGTAAAAGATGTTCGGCGGATTCGTAGTCCGTTAGATGGGTTGATGAAGGGTGAATAGTTGGAGAAATGATGTGGATTTACAGGTGTGCTGGGCGTGAATTACTGCAGGGTGGGGGTATTCACGAACAAGTTCGCGAAAAACCGCAGGTATAGAGTTTTTAGCGAAATACGTAGATAAAAACGTTAGGCGAAATACACAAAACTAAAGGAGAAATACTAATTTATGAGCAGAAGGTTTACTACGAATGAAATGATTACTTTAATTATTGCATGCATTGCATTGTTATTTTCAGTTTTTAGTTGGATATATAATACATACTATACAGTCCAAAAGGATAAGAAAGACGAAATGGAATTAATAGATATAAGATTAATTGGCATTTCAAATGAAGAAAAAGTCTTATATCAAAAAATGAACCTTGGCAATTTAGGAGAAGCAATTATCCCATTGAATTATGAGGTATTGGTATCGAATAATTCAAAAAGAACTATTTCAATTATCGATCATGATCTAAAAGAATTGGTCGGAGATAGTTCATTTTATTACAGTAAATTGATTAATAAGGTCACTGTTAATAGTAAAGAAATTGAGTATCCTATAAAGATTGAAGAAGGAGAGAGTAAAAAATTTGAGTTTAGTATAAACCTTTTAATAAAACCAGAAGTAAACAAAATGCTGACCCAAAAATATCAATATAATTCACTAATTCCTTTTGAAGAATTAATGATGTTTCTTCACGTAAATGGATTAGATATCTATGGGAATAAAGTGAAAACTACAATTGTAGGGGAGTCTGTTCTTGTTGAGTTAATTGGTGAATATTCAACACCAATTTACAATGTAGCATTTACTACTGCGAGAATTAATCACTTTTCAAAATTGCTGAAACAAAACGATTTGTTTAAAGAGATGTAAGCATGTACTTCGCCTAACACCATGTTCACGCATCGTCGCATACGCTCCTCGGTCCGGCAGAAGTTAAGAAGCGAGGAAGTAGATTCAGCCGGACAACCCTGCAAGGCTAAGTGGCGGAGCCACCCGGCAAGAATCAATCGCTGTGCTCGATTGATCGGCAGCTTAAGCCTTTCGGGCTCGTGAACAAAAAACGTTATGTGAAAATTCTATCAAGTGCTTTAAAGACTGAAAAATAAAAATAAAATTTAAGTTGATAACATCATAGAAATGAAAGTAGGTGTTGGAAATAAACCCATACCGTGGATTTGTCGCTAGCATTTCAGCTACGGATTTTGAAAAATATTGTCTTGAAGTATTGAAGGCATATGCTGAAACTGAAATGCTTAAGGATTTTTCAATACTTCATAATCAAAAAGTTCAGACCAGTGATGGAGAATATCAAATAGATATTATGGCTGAATTTATCGCCTTGTCCGTAAGTTTTAAGGTAATTGTTGAGTGTAAGCGTTATACAAGACCTGTAGAACGTGAAAAAATCGTAGTTTTAGCGGATAAGGTACGAAGTTTAGGAGCACACAAAGGAATATTAATTTCTACTTCTGGTTTTCAAAGCGGAGCAGCGGAATATGCAAAGCAGCATGGCATTGCTCTGATACAAATATTTGATAAGGTTGTTATGCATATTCAAGCTTCTGGCGATCCTCAAGTGAATCCAATACTCGCAGAATTTATTGAACGCTCTCCTGAGTTTTACGCCTATCAATGGAGTACTAATCTAACTGACTTTCCTGATAAAAAGATATATCCATCAGAGAAAATGGTGCTGAAAATCAGGGAGGAAATAATGAAAAGAATCCCTAAAAGAACTGAGTAAATATAACTTTCTAATAGAACCTCACATAACATTATATTCACGCATTGGGCATACGTCCTCAGTCCGGCAGAGGGATTTCGGGGAAGAAGGAGCTGCCTGGCACACTTGGCATTCGCCAAGCGTCGTGAACACAGGAACGTTATGTGAAAAATTCTTATAAACAAGGAGGAAGAAATGAAAAGAGAAATCATAGATCAATATGAAAAATTAGCAGCCCCACCAAAAGATGCTGATGGAAATTGGTATAGACAAAGAGGAAGAGAACTAGAAGTTCTTGTTCAGAAACTTCTAGATTTAGAAAAGCTTGAACCTAGAATGCGATATAGACCTGAAGGAGAAGAAATCGATGGTTCCTTTCTGTTAGGGGATAAGGTATATTTGCTTGAACTAAAGTGGCATAGTGTAGAACTTCCTGCATCATCTATATATCAATTTAAGGGGAAAGTAGATGGGAAGCTTTTAGGAACTATAGGTATTTTCATTTCATTATCAGGATATAGCAAGGATGCTGTTGACGCACTGAGTCTAGGGAAAACTTTAAATGTTATTTTATTTGATAAAGAGGACTTTGAAGTTTGTGTAAAAGAAGAGTATGGATTTAGGAAGGTACTAACTACTAAATTGAGACAGGCTGCTGAGGAAGGTATAGTTTTCTTCCCGTATAACTCAGTAAGTATACAAAATGATTTAAAGGAAACGATAGAACCTACTCTACCTCAAGTATTAAGTTATCAATCTATTTCCGGAAGTATTGTGTCTGAAAATCAGATAAATAAGATTAACACCGACATAATATTAATATGCGAAGGCAATAGGGATAGAGAGATACTGTTAGGACTCATGAAAAAAATTATAAAAGATAAACCTATTAAACGAGTAACTATAGTTGTCGCCATGGGGAAATATGTAATGCCTAAAGTTATTAATTCAGTAAGGTCACAGGTAGATTCTGATGCAGATATCTTAGTTATTGTTGATTCAGATGGTGAAATAGATAAAACTATGAAATTCTTTATAGAAAAGGCACATTTAAAACCTAACAACATTATTATTACAGATCCTTATATTGAGACTTGGATATTTAATGAATTACCAGATAGAATATCAGACTATATGCAGCGAAATGCTCAGCGATCCAATCAAACTGTTGAACAATATATCAAAGGTATTGTTGATTCCATTAAAATTGATGACTTAATCAAAAAAGATAATAGTTTTGAGAAATTCTATAATTCCATCGTAATCAAAAAATAGTGCAATGTAGTTCAATGAAGAAAGAATACTTCACATAACATAATATTCACGCTGCGGATATTCGTCCTTGGTCCGGCATACGCCGGACACCCAGCATGTGCTGGATCGTGAATACATGAACGTTATGTGCAATTGCCAAAACAAAAAAGAGGACGCTCCTCGGTCTGGTAGAAGTAGTAGGCAGGGGAGCGTAATCAGCCAGACACACCCGGCATTCGCCGTGCGTCGTGAACAAAAAACGTTTTGTGAAATATGAATTCAAAGGAGATCTTTAATGAGGAGAAATATTGCTTTATTTATTGCGAATTATGACGATGAAATATCTACTTATAACGAAAATGAATTAAATAAATATTTAGAATTAACTTCATTAGAAGAATATCTAAAGTGTCAAATTGCAATGCTTGATATTGGGGCAAATGTATATTTGATTGATAATTATTTAAATGAAGGGAAATTTAGATTGCTTATTGATTTATTAAATGATGAAAGAGACGAAGAAATGGAGAAGTATTTTTATGACGATAGAATTATTAAAACTTATAAAAATCGAGAAGTTTTTGCTGTAAATACTAAAAAGATGATTGATGCATTAAAATCTTTTATCGGAGTAATGACCTTTGGTAAATATAAGGGTGAGAGAATTGAAGATGTAATTAGGAAAAATCCATCATATTTTGATTGGATGAAAGTTAAAGGGATGACTGATTATCCAGAATATAAACGTTATTTAATAATGAAAAATGCTGAATTGTAAGTGAGTCGCAGAAGCGATTTCATACTTCACATAACACAATGTTCACGCATCGTCGCTGTCGCTCCTCGGTCCGGCAGAAGTTGAGAGGCTAGGAAGCAGAATCAGCCTGACAACCCTGCAAGGCCAAGTGGCGGAGCCACCCGGCAGGAATCAATCGCTACGCTTGATTGATGGGCAACTTAAGCCTTTCGGGCTCGTGAACAAAAAAACGTTATAAGAAAGATATACATATTGAATAATAAGGAGATTCGAAAAATGTGGAAAGAAATAATTATAGAGAACTGGCATCATTTCTATTCTTCTGTACTTAACTTAGAGTCAAAAAAATGGATTTTTAGAGGTCAAGCGTCAAAAGAATGGAATATAACGTCCAGTCTATTTAGAGAGCTAGATAGGGCAAAAGATTTAATAAATAGTAATGGTGGAGAGTGGGAAAAGAAAAAGAATATATATGAAAAAGAATTAATAACTCAACTTTCGCAGCTGCAAATTAGCTTGAATGCCTTGCGGATGTAAGAATTGAGCCTGTTTTTTCCTTGACTTGACAAAAAAACACCTTCTTCGTTTGGTATCATGGAAGTGTCGAGCAACCATGCAAACAAAGAAAGGTGTGTAAATCTATGGTACACCATCGTTCCCTGTATGACCAGTCTCGTTTTTCAACTGTTTTTCACACTTTAAAAATTGGTCATCTCCTTCGCCAGGCTGGCATTCGCAAGTCGTTTGGCCTTTCTGCGCTTGCTGTTTTTCAATTGCTTTTCTCGCTTGTGTTTGAAGGGAAGAATTGGTTCCGACTGCTGGAGAGCAGCCGCGGCACTTCATTGCCAGGCAAAGATGTGGTCTACCGTTTCTTGAATCATTCAAGCTATGCATGGCGAGTTTTTCTTCATTCGCTTAGCTTTACGGTGGTTCGGCAGTTTGCCGCGCTTACATCAGCCAAGCGTGTAAAAGTATTCATTTTGGACGACTCCACTCTTCAGCGGAATCGCAGCAAGAAGGCGGAACTGCTTGCTCGTGTGTTCGACCATGCAACCGGTCGATTTACCAAAGGATATACCTTGCTAACGCTTGGCTGGTCTGACGGCTTCAACTTGCCCCTATTGACTTTGTCATGGTTCGGTTATTGTCCGGTCTTCTTGCGGTATGCTGGTTAAACTCGTCTTCGTTCAAAACCGCAATAAGCGGCGTGAAGGGCTGACCATTCTCAGTACGGATCTAACTTTAGAGCCAAATAAGATTGTTCGCATTTGCGGCATGAGGTGGAGCATCGAGACGTTTTTCAAAGTAACCAAAAGCTATTTGAAACTAGGAACCGAGTTTCAAGGCCGTTCCTTTGATATGCTCATCAGCCATACGACCGTCGTATTTAGCCGTTACTTGGTGATGGAGTTTGAGCGACGGCAAACCGGAGATACACGCTCGCTTGGTGGGTTGTTTTTCTTGTATGCGGATGAAGTTCGTGATTTAGACTACCAAACTGCACTTGGACAACTGATGACGTTATTCTTAAACTTGGCTAGTGCATCGAGCAAGGCTGACAAACAGAATGTATGGTGTCAACTCCAGCAGTGGATGGCTGATTTGCCCTTGTACATCAAGGGGTTATTCGGTAATTCAAGCTGCGAAAGTTGAGTTAATAAGAATGTTTAAATCACAATCACATCTTTACTTGACCATAAACCCAGATAGCCATTTGGATATTATTAAGTTAATACAAGATGAACCGAATAATGAGTATACAAATAATAAACTTGAGTGGTTGTCATTAATGCAACATTATGGAGCGCCTACACGAATGGTTGATTGGACATTTTCTCCATTTATTGGATTGTTCTTTGGAGTTGAAAATGCCAAAGAAGATTTTGCATTATATGCAATTAATTTAGAATATATTAGAGAAAAAAACAAGTTAAACTTCAAAAAAACAGAGCTTTTACTAAACAAACTTTTCATTCAAGTGAGTCAAAAAAATTTATTTGTATATCCCTTTGAGCCACAAATAAGTAATGAACGGATTTTGAAACAACAAGGACTTTTCATGGTTCCAAGTTCAAATTATAGAACATTAGATTATTTACTTTCTCAATATGATATTGAGAATGGGGTTGATGAAAAAGGTGAAGTTGTTGCATATAAGTATATTGTTAGTAAGTCATTGATTGTTGAATGTATTAGAAATTTAAGATTGATGAATATTACACCGGATTCATTGTTCCCAGGATTAGAGGGATTCAGTAGAACTTTTAAATTGCATTTATATGATACAACAAATAATTTGAAAAGAGTCTTTTAGCTTTTCGAGATGGCATATCCTTCTTATAACACCATATTCACGCATCGGGCTACGCCCTCGGTCCTAGAAGCGGCTTCGGAGAAGTAGTTGCTGTGGACACACCCGGCATTCGCCGGACGTCGTGAATATACAAAACGTTATAAGAAATCCCCGCAAGAGCCTTAAGTTCAAATAATGAGGTGAGAATAATAATTTCTCCTGATCTCGACAAAGTCGAATTGTTAATGAAATCTTTTAATAGGCCTTGGTTTATTGCAGGGGGTTGGACAATCGATCTAGCTATTGGTGAAGTCACAAGAACCCATAAAGATATGGATATTTGTATTTTTAGAAGCGATATAGAATACGTTATTTCTTATTTTCATGACTGGGAAATTCAAGTGGCAATACCTGGGGAAAGTCGATTAGAACCATTTCAGTCTATAAGTGATTTAGATCTACCAAGGTATTGCTTACATTTATTTAAGGATGAAGACTTTATTGAAATACTCGCTACAGAATTAATTGAAGATGAAGTAATCTTTAGAAAGAATAGAAATATAAAAATGCACATAAACAATTTTATTAAAGGAAGTCTTGAAAGACCGTTTGTAAATCCGGCATGGCAATTATTATTTAAAAGCCTAGGTACAAGAACTGAAGATGAACATGATTTTAAGATCTATTTAGAACGAATGAAGGACAAGCAATCAAAACAATGGTTATTAGAAAGCATGATAAAGACCAATGGCAATAAGGACTGGATAAAGGATCTTGCTCGCGCACTCGAAGAAGGCGGGAACATCTTATAACACCCTGTTCACGCATCGTCGCAACCGCTCCTCGGTCCGGCAGAAGTTGAGAAGCGAGGAAGTAGATTCAGCCGGACAACCCTGCAAGGCTAAGTGGCGAAGCCACCCGGCAGGAATCAATCGCTGTGCTTGATTGATCGGCAACTTAAGCCTTTCAGGCTCGTGAACAAAAAACGTTATGTGAAATTCATGAAGTGCGATAGACAACGAATACCGAAAGAAGGAAGGTCGAGACGATTAACTACTTAGAATGGATTGAGGAATGGTATGAACGTCAATGCAATGAAGATTGGGAACATACAAATGGAATAAAGCTAGATACCATAGATAACCCAGGTTGGGTGTTAGAAATATCTTTAGAAGAAACAGAACTAGAAGAAAAGTATTTTAAACAAATTGATATTGAACGAAGTGAAACTGATTGGATTCACTGTAGAGTTGAAAATTGGGTTTTTAAAGGTTATGGAGGAGTGAAAAATCTACAAGAGATAATTAGGACATTTAAGGAATGGACAGAACTTGAAACAAAATAATAGAAATTTTGATTTGTTAATTCATAGAAGTCATGAACTTCACATAACACCATATTCACGCATCGGGGCATTCGCCCCTCGGTCCGGCAGAGGATATTGACAGGGTAGCTGTATCAGCCGGACGGCATTCGCCGGGCGTCGTGAATATACGAAACGTTATCTGAAACCACACAAGAAATTATTAATAAGTGAGTGTGATCGAAGAAGAATGATGAATACTAAAGATCTAATTAATAGATTACTTCCAATGGATAATATCCTATCAATGTCTGGTGAAGATATAGTGGGACATATTGCAATTAATATATATGGTAAAGAATATGCTCACTTAAGGAAGTCACTCGATCAAGTGCCAATCGTATTCAGGGACATTGTATTACTAATTAATCTAGATACAGAGTTATCTATGAACGGAATATTAGGTTTTTTAGAGAACCCAAGTGGCGCATATTTTGATCAAACTATTGATGCGCTTGAAAGAATACTAGCAGATAAAGATTTCAATATTATGAAGAGCATCAAAAACTTATTAAATTCAAATGGAATTAATGTAAGTTCATTAAGAACTAACGTCAATAATCTTGAAGAATTTCAGGTATCCAGCTTTTCCAGAACACATGGGAGAGAGAGTATTAACATAATAAATTCAATTGAAATCTTGGCTGGACAGCTGTACTTGTATCGTGATGATAATGACTTATTTGAATATCTTTTTAAATATGTTGAGGTAAATAAGGTTGATATAATTGGATTAATTTAGACGGATATTAAGAATTGCTTCGAAGTGTGTGGCATCAGATAACACCGTATTCACGCATCGGGCCCATCCGGCCCTCGGTCCGGAAGAGGGATTTGGGGAAGAGGAATCAGCCGAACAACCCTGCACTGGCTAAGTCCGTCGGACCCGCGCATACGCGCTTAAGCCAGTGAGGGTTCGTGAATACAAGAACGTTATCTGAAAGAAAAATAGAATAAAAGAGGGAGTAATTGAATGCCCAGAGTACCGATGAATTCAGCCTCATATATGAAGTTAAAAGAGCAAATTCAATCATCTTTTGATTTTGTTTATGTAGTTTGCCAGGCTGTCCCTTGTATGAAATTACAAGCGAGTTTAGTGCAAAAAAAGCAGATACCCTCTTTACCTAGTCCTGACTATTTTAAGGTTTCAAATTCTATTGAACAAATTCGCGGACAAGCACAAAACTATAAGCCAGAATTGTGTAAGTATATTTTATTATCATCTTTTAGCTATTTTGAAGCTTTTGTAATCGACATAGTAAGGGAGTTAATTGATTTTCATGGTGGTTCTGATGCTTTTGAGGGGCGCGCAGAACAGCAAAATAAGTTAGCGATAAATAATCAATATGAAAAGTATCTAAAAGAAAAAGTTGCACTGTATAAACGAGTTCCTAACCATCGAGACAGACAAAGATCTTCGTCTAGAACATTAATAGCAGCAGACTTTGTCTTTCCTAGTCAACTATTTTCTTCCTTTGGGATAAAGATGTTGATCGAACAGTTAGGCAATTTAAAATCAGTAGATATTCCTAAATATATGAAACGAGTATTTAACTTAGAGTTGGAAGAGGAACAAGTGAAAAAGTATCACACCATAAGAGATCTAAGAAATCAAATTGCTCACGGAAATTCTGTTGAACTAGACTTAAAACAAGTGAATCAAATGAATAATGAACTGAGACAAATTGCTTTAACAATAGACCAACATCTTATGAATCATTTTTTTATTTCTGAAGAATTTATTTAACTGATTAGAATGAATGGTGTTCCAGAGAGGATTGTTCCTTCAGATAACACGATGTTCACGCATCGTCGCATCGGCTCTTCGGTCCGGCAGAAGTTGAGAAGCGAGGAAGCTGAGTCAGCCGTACAACCCTGTAAGCCTAAGTCTATCGACCCGTTCCCGCTGGTCACTTAAGGCTTTCGGGCTCGTGAAAAAAACGTTATCTGCAATTCGCGCAAGACTAAAACCGTAATAGACTATTAAGTTCAAAGGAGATAAAACCAAATGAATATAAAAGAAACTGGATTCATTTTATTTTTAGAAAATTACGAAAATAATGTTTCGTTTTATACAGAGCAACTTGGACTTAAGGTCAGAGAGGAAAAAGATGGTCTCTCAAAACTTGATTTTGGTGGAAGTTATTTAATGATTGAAAATAATGGTGTATCGAATTTGAATGAAAAGAATAGGGCTCAAAACCCTACTGTTATAAGAATAGAAGTGCAAGACTTTGATACAACAGTAAAAGAACTTGAAAGCCGAAAAGTAAAAGTTGAAGCACTTAAATTTGATTGGGGGACTGTAGGAGTTATTATTGATCCAGAAGGAAATAGAATTGAAATAAAGGATTTCTAGTAGTCTCGAAGAAGGTGCGAACAGCAGATAACACCGTATTCATGCTGCGTCGCCTCCAGCTCCTTGGTCCGGCCGAAGAAGAAGAAGCTGGTTTAGAAGAAGTGAATTCAGTAGCAGAGAAGCAGATTCAGCAGGACAACCTTGCACTGCCTAACGGCGTCGCGGCCACTCCCTCCGGTCGTTTAAGGCAGTGAAGGTTCGTGAATACAAAAACGTTATGTGAAACCTGTGCAAATACTTAAAGGAGTTGAACTTAATGAATCGGTTAGCTGCAATATCAAGACCAATCAAGAGGATATACAAATTAGTTTTTTCACAATTTAAAACTAAGTGGACTCTTAATGATTACCCTATCGAGTATAGGCAGCAAGAAATTCGAGATCTTTCTGATACAAATCTAACTATGTTTCCTTGGGAAGCTAGGATCATTAATTGGTATTGGATGAATGGTGATGGACATTCAAAAAAGAGGCGTATGCAAAACTTAAAGAAAAATTTGATGTTTATAAATCAGAAGGTCATGAACTACCAAGGCCAGGAACAAAAGTGCAAATTAAGTTTGCTAGTGTAGCAAGGATAGACAACCTTGATATAGAGGCATTTCAATTCTTTAAAGATATCTTTGAAATGGACTACTACGAAATGTTTATCTCCGATGAATCATCGATGTATGATTTTTGCTGGACTGATGATTCACTATTGGAAAAACAAGAAAGAATAAAAGAGATTTATAATATTAATAGTAAAGAAATTGAAGGATTGAAAATTGTGGGGATTTTGGAGCGAATCAAGGGAGGCACAGGCATCACATAACACTATATTCCCGCATCGGGCATTCGCCCTCGTATCTTTAAACCGAATGAGGAAAGAATATCAACACCCAGAATCGCATGGAATCCATAAGGCTCTTTAGTCAAACCTAATTGAATTGTAAATGATTCAAGAAGGATGTGATTAATTTTTAGGTGTTGAACATTCTGTTGGTAACATAATTCACTTTGGCCGCCAACGCCATACATTCTTACTGCTTTTCCATTAATAAAGTCTGGATCTAAACCAATAGGTTCTACAGAATCTGTATCTAAAATAGTAGTGGCACAACCTGTGTCCAGAAGGACGTTATTTAGAATAATAGACTTATGATTGTATGTTAGAACTAGAGGAACAATAGGAAGACCGTTAACTAATTTGATTTTCATTGAAGACCCCTAACTCCAGTGAATGGTTGTTCAATAACTTTAATATGTTCATTGCCAGTATAGAAGACATACAATTCACGGGATGGATCTGAGAAGTGTAACCTTTTATAAGTATCCCAAGCTTCTTTAGGATTGATATAATTAGATATTACAGACATTTCATTTATTGTTCTTTTGTTACTAATTGAATGAGACGTTAATGCCTCAACAAGAACCCAACAATCTGGAAACTGATCACGAATATTAATCCACTTCAAGCTTATACACCTCCGATAAGAACTTATGAATTAATTGTACAACCCAATGGAAGATCAAGCAATGTAATGGTGTTTCAAAGGAGAATGAACCAGCGTATAACACCCTGTTCACGCATCGTCGCATCCGCTCCTCGGTCCGGCTGAAGTTGAGAAGCAAGGAAGCGGATTCAGCCGGACAACCCTGCAAGGCTAAGTGGCGGAGCCACCCGACAAGAATCAATCGCTACGCTTGATTGATCGGCAGCTTAAGCCTTTCGGGCTCGTGAACAAAAAACGTTATGTGAAACTAGTGTAAGATCATTAAACCTAAGAGGAGAGTGAAAAATGATGAAGAAATTTATCAGTCATGTTCAAGTTCCTGTAAATAATTTGGAAGATTCAATTTATTGGTATGTTAATTGTTTGGGGGGTACACTTGCGGCTGATTTTGGAGTGTTTGCAATTATTGAATTAAACGAAGGACCTAATATAAATCTATGGAAGACGGATGATAAAACTACAAGTACATTTACCGTTGATGGAAAGCCATTTCCAACAATAGGTATAGAAGTAGAGAACATAGATCAGGTAATTGCTTCAATTAAAGAATCTGGATCTGATTATGAAGGTAATGGCTTACCAGTTATTGACGAAGAAGGACGTAAGTTCTTCCGTTTTTTTGATCCAACCGGAAATATGATTGTAGTACATGAAGAGTCTTAAGAAATGCGGATAGTAAGCATTTCGAAGACGACACTGGACGACACTGGCACCACACAACATCATATTCACGCATCGGGCGTTCGCCCTCGGCCCCAGAATTGGCTTCGAAGAAGTGGTTGCTGTGGACACACTCGACTTCGTCGAGCGTCGTTAACATATAATGTTAGACGAAACACTTGAAAACATAATATGAGGTGAAATCACTGATTCAATACACTATTAGACCAATTAGAAAAGATGATATTACATTTCTATGGGAGATGTTATATGAATCATTATTTGTTTCAGAAGGTCAGGAACCGTTCAGTAAAGATATTATTCGAGATCCATTCATTTCAAAGTATGTTGATGGTTGGGGACAAGAGGGGGATTTTGGATTTATAGCGATTAATCATGAAGATCAGTCTATCGGTTCAATAACAGCTCGATATTTTAATGAGAACAACAAAGGATTCGGATATATTGATAAAGACACACCTGAATTAGGAATGGCAATATTAAGTGAATTCAGGGGGAAAGGAATAGGAACTGCATTATTAAACGAATTATTTGAGGAGGCCAAGAAGAAGGAAATTAAGAAGCTATCACTTAGCGTTGATCCGTTAAATCATGCTGCTGAACATCTTTATCGAAGATTTGGATTTATTGAAGTGGGAAGGGTTGGAACATCAATTACAATGGTTGTAAATCTAAAAGAAAAGAAATAATGATATTTTGTGAAGTGCTTTTTTGAAGATCATTAATTTCAATATAAGGGACTGATTCGATGTTCTTTGTAAACTCAAGAGCCATCATTGAACGATTGAATAACGAAGAAATTGAGATTGTAATTCAAAGAAGAGCAAAACATGATTCGTCATTAAAGTTTGAACTCCCAGGTGGGAGAATAGATCTTTTTGAATCTTTGACTCAAGCGGTTATTAGAGAAGTCAAAGAAGAAACTGGATTAGATGTTTTTGAAATTGAAGGAATTGAAACAAGAGTAGATACAAATGGGATTAATTCTGAATTTGAAGTGGAATGTCTAAAGCCGTTTGCAGCCTATCAAAACATAAAAGGACCAGTTGATTCAGTAGGATATTATTTCAGATGTAGAGCAAGTGGAGAGTTATTAGAAGCTGGAGATGAAACAGTAGATATTCAATGGATTAATATTAAAGAGCTGAATGAACTGTTTTTGAAGAACCCAATAGACTTCTCAGATGTGGATAGGGCAGGAATTAAATTTTATCTGAAATATCAAGGATTTTGAAGGTGATTGAAGATGTCACAAGACTTCACATAATATCGGGGGAGTAAGGCAGTCGGACAACCCTGTGCGGGCTAAGTCCGTCAAACCCGGGGCATGCGCTCCTTAAGCCAGTGAGGGTTCATGAATACAAAGACGTTAGGTGAAATCCCTCTAGAGTTTAAACATTATTATAGGAGATTCTCATGAAGCGAATAATTATGATTAGTGATCTTCACGGATGTATCGATCAATTTAATCAGATGTTGTATCTTATTAATTACAATTCAGACAATGACCAATTACTATTGCTTGGTGACTATGTAGATCGGGGGCCAAACAGTAAAGAAGTAGTTGATAAGGTAATTGAATTAGTAAAAAAGCATAATGCTATTGCTTTACGAGGCAATCATGACCAACGATTAGTTGATTTGATAAATAATAATAGCAAATTGATTCAATCAAAATTTCTAGAACATGGCGGACTTCATACCATTCGAAGTTATTGTAATATAAAAAATGAAATTTCGGATGATATATTGAATCAGGCGAGAGAAACTATTAAGTCTTCTTTTGGTCACCATCTTGACTTTTTAAGCAAATTACCTTTATATCACGAAGATCATGATCATATTTATGTTCATGCCGGTTTGAATCCGAATTTTATGAATTGGAAGAATCAGTCGGAGTACGACTTTATGTATATTAAGGATGAATTCATTAAACACAAATTTGAACTAAACAAAAAAATCATTTTTGGACATACAAAAACAATAGATATTCATGGCACTTCGAATATTTGGTTTAGCGATGACAAGATAGGAATTGACGGTGGATGTGCTTACGGAATGCAATTAAATTGTTTGATTTTTCAAGAAGGATCCTATATTACGGAACGAATTAAGAGATATTGAAGTAATTCAAGAAGGGGAGGGACAAATTAAAGAACTAGAGTAGCATATGCGTGTTTCTCGAAAACACGTGTATGTAAGACAATATTTTATTAGACGAGTGGTCTTTGCAAGCGAAAAATGCTTAAGTTTGCTGCGGAAAATGCCGAGGCCACCTGCCAGTGTAATTTTACTGCGGAATACGTTCCATCGCTTGCTTTAGTCGAATCAGACGACCATAGTGCTGCAAACTCACGGCCGCTTGGGTGCCCGGAGGTGAGAGCGTCTCAGTCCAAGCTACCAGATTGTCCCGGATTACTTGCATGAGTCCAAGCGCCGTTGTTTGCTCAGCGCTCGTGGCTCGCTGGATGCCGTTCGCAGCACCTCAGCAATCTGTGCCATCGAGTAGACGCCGCACCAATGCGCTAGCGCCTGCAACCTCTCTTTGCGCAAGGCAAGGTCGGTAACGCCGACATAGACCTGCACCGCCTCCGGCAGCATCCGGATGAACTGCGAGTGGTTGACGCTGCCCGGCTGAGCGTGACCGACCAATGGAATGGTCGTCCCTTCTACGCGAATTTCACCATACGTGTTCAGAACCGCTGCGCCCAGTCGAACGGTTCGAAGTCTTCCTCTGGCAAGGTCAAGAGTTGCGCGCGATTTGCTTCCCACAGCTCGGCGTTCCCCTACTCGTGACCGCTGTACGGATTGAAAAACACCGTCTCGATTCGGTAGTGGGCGTAAAAACGTTGAAATCCCTCAGGTAGCTGACGCTACCTGTAAATGCATTCTCCGTTCGCAGTTGCTGAAAGATCCGAACGCCGGTGTGCCGCTGCTTGCGCGGGAGAAGTTGATCCTCCTCCAGCCAGGTGTCTGCTATCTTCATACAAGGCCCCAAGACAGGACTGCTACTCTTGCGCTTGCCAAGAGACTCGATCCAATTGCTTTGATCGGCGTACCGCTTGGCTGTTCGCCAGTGAATGCCCAGCTGTCTAGCGATGTCACTCAAGGAAAGTTATTCTAATTATCGTAGAAATTTGATATACTCTTGTTGAGGCGTTTTCAGCATTCCTTTAATTCTCCTTCGTCAAGTTCTCGCAAACCTAACGATAGGAGGATCATAGGGTGCTGGCAGGTGTCTCTTTTTCTTTGCCGTTACTTGAGCATTTTTATGCTGCAATTCTTGGCACTTTTAGTATGCAATAAACATACCGGCAAGATTAATCGCTGCGTGGGATTAATGGGCAACGTAAGCTTTTCGGGCTCGTGAACACAAAACGTTAGGCGAAATCGTTGCTAGTGAAAGGAGATTTAAATGCATATCAGAGGAATAATTCTTGAGGGGTATTCAAATGCCGGGAAGACTTCAGTATTAAATGCGATAAAACAATTTCAATCACAAGAGGAATCCTCAGAACGGAGTGTAGTTATTCTTGGAGAACATTATTCTCAAATTTTGAATAATAAACATGGAGAATATGTAAGCCTAACTCGCGAGGAACACATTGAATTACTTAAAGAACGAGTTAGTATGCTAAGGAAACTTAATGAATGGGCGGTTCAACTTGGTCCTGCATCTAGAAGATCGCGGGGACTATTTTATGTTCTGGAGAGGTTCCACTTAAATCACAGAGCTGCGTTTGAAGGCTCGGATTTTGACGAGATAAATAAAATAGAAGAACAGCTCGAATCGTTAGGTGCCAAGTGTATTTTGCTTACAATCTCACCTGAAGTTGTAGAAGAAAGAATTAAGAGCAGAGAACCAGAGATATGGAGAACCAAAACGGAAGAAGAGGTAAGGTCTTCAATGAGTGAATTATTACGAGTCCAAAATGAATTGCGAAATCAAGCTAAATTCTCAAGAGTGCCAACAACAGAAATCAATACAGATTGTAAGGACTGGAATGGATATGCAAGGAAAATATTGGAGAGCAAAGACTTCATCTAACGTGGCATCCGCTCCTCGATCCGGCAGAACGAGGAAGCGGAATCAGCCGGACAACCCTGCAAGGCTAAGTGGCGGAGCCACCTGGCAGGAATTAATGGCTGCGCTGGATTGATGGGCAGCTTAAGCCTATCGGGCTTGTGAATAAAAAACGTTATATGAACTTACTAAGGCTGGTGTATTTATGATGAGGGGTATTATAGAAAAAATAGAACAAACTAGAAAAGAACTTAACCAAATACTTGAACAAGTTCCGGTTCATTTATTTAATCTGCCAGAGAGAGCAGGAGCATGGAGTATAGGTCAAGTCTGTCGGCATTTAGTTATGACTGAATTATTATTTACTAAGGCTATAAAACAAGGGTTGGTTGCTGATGATCTTTACGCTCCTCCAAGACCTATAGATTTGCTAGCTGATGAGAATAAGAAGTTTGAGTCACCTGATTTTGCTAAACCCCAGAAGGATGAAGAATTAACATACCAGATGATTCATAAGCAATTGACTGAAACAAGGAGAAGTTTGTTGAACGTAATTGAAGGGGAAGAAGACCTTACTATATTTGATAGGAAGGCTGCAAAGCATCCTTTCTTTAAAGAATTATCATTAAAACAATGGATTGAACTGCTTTATATACATGAAGCTAGACATATAAATCAAATACTGAGAATTAAACTTGAATTACAAAAGTAACACCATATAAAAAATGCCCCTATCTTTGGTAGATCGAAAACGGAATTTTCTACGAGAAATGCTGCAAATTTTGCAGACAGCAAGGAAATCCTGGCTTTATTCGAAACCATTGGCTTAATCCAGGGGTTGTAGAACTTGGGCCTGCTAAAAGCAGCCAACGCTCTATTCCCTACCCAGGAATCTGACAAATATTATTCCCCAAATTAGTGTTCATCCCCGATTTCTCTTGCCTCACATGGCCGCTACTACGTTCTTTCGTAAATCAGGTTGAAGATTTCTCCAATAGATACAGAGAATTTAAATGAAGTAATTGAATATTTGCGGTAAGTGATTAAATTCAGTAAAGGCTTGGAAAGCAGGGGTATCTTAAGGCCTTCGGGCTCGTGAACACAGAACGTTAGATAAAAACAGTTGAGAACTTAAAAGGGGTGCCGAATGGATTATAATATCATTCAACAAGCAAAGGAATTGTCAGTAAAAATTATTCGCCAGGCAGGAATGATTTCTAGAGATAAATTTGATCATTTTGTAGATTTGAAATCAAAAGATGAATTTGGTGATGTTGTCACTGAAGTTGACCATTTAGCTGAAGAAATCATAATCAAACAAATTCGAGCTGCTTTTCCTACCCATCAGATACACAGTGAAGAGGCAGGGTTAATAGGCATCAAAAATGATTGGCTTTGGCTTATTGATCCATTGGATGGAACCAATAATTTTGCAATTGGATTGCCTGTTTTTACGACTTCAATAACGTTGATGTATAGAAGAGAACCAGTGCTTGGAGTGGTTTATGAGCCATTGACTGATAGATTATTTGTATCTGTCCTTGGTGAAGGAGCGTATTGCAACAATCAACAGGTTCGGGTAAAAAGTAATCTTCATATTTTGAAAGGAAATATTGGTTGGATTCAAGGGCACAAAGTACAGAACGATAGAAGAGCAGTTCAATTAAGACAATATATCGATATAAACTTCAAGAGAATGATGAGATTATGGGCGCCAACACTTCAATGGTGCATGCTTGCCAAAGGGGATATCGATGGAATTATTCTTTATAATTCTGAAGGAGATGATTTGTATTCAGGTATTTTAATGGTTAAGGAAGCCGGAGGCATCGTAGTAGATTTTGATGGGAACCCATTTACAGGAATGAAAGAAGAGCCTTACATCATTGCTTGCCATCCAGATCACAAGCACGAATTATTGAGAATAGTTAAAGAGGGACTTCGTTAATTCAAGGAAACAACTGACTTCATCTAACACCCTGTTCAAGCATCGGCGTGTTCGCTACCCGGTCCGGTAGAGGTTGGAAAGTTGAGAAGCCGGGAAGCGGAACTAGCCGGACAACCCTGTAAGCTTTAGTCTATTGACCCGTTCCTGTTGGTCACTTAAGGCTTTTGGGCTCGCGAACAAAAAGCATTAGTTGAAATTGATGCGGTATAAAAAACAAAAGTCGGAGGATCACTATGTCATTTAAAGATGCATTTATTACTTTTCCTGAGCTTGAAACTGAAAGGTTTATATTGAGAGAATTACATTCTGAGGATGCGGAGGAATATTACAGTTATTTCTCGGATTATGAAGTAACAAAATTTTGGGGATATGAAGGGCCCAAAAATATTGAGACAGCTTCAAAGACATTTACGAGGTTTAGAAACGCATTCACTAGAAAGGATATGATAACTTGGGGAATCGCTACCAAAGATGATGATAAAATTATCGGCACATGCATATTGAACGATTTCGTTAGAGCATCCATGGTGAATGTATCCTACAGCCTATCCAGAGAGTATTGGGGGAAAGGAATAATGACTGAAGTGCTCAGAACCATTATTCCGTATGCATTTAATGAACTTGAGGTGAATCGAATACAAGCTAAAGTAATGCCTGAAAATAATTCATCTGTAAAACTTTTATCAAAAGTAGGTTTTGTGCAGGAGGGATTACTTCGGGATTATATATTTGGTGAAACAATTACAGATACATTGATATTCTCCATTTTAAAGAAAGATTTTATTAAAAGCTCCCTAGGGTGAATTCAATAATGCCATCAACATTAGCTGAAAAGTGTTCATAGTACAGAACTTGTAACTTTAGGAAATGGAAATCCTTATGTGGCTATTGTACTAATGAAAGGCTTCTAAATTCTGAAGCTAAATGGATATTAGCAAAGACTACAAGTATATATAGAATCAGATATTAATAATTATTGGGTTGGATTCCCCTATTGGATTGTCAACATTAAATCAGACAGCTTTTTTAAGGGCTGCTTGGCGATACTGAACAGGTGTCATGTACCCTAGTGAGCCATGAATTCGATGCTTGTTAAACCAGTTGACATAGTCGTATAGTTCCAAAAGCAGGTGATCAAAGTTCTGGAACTCCATCTGATAGATGAACTCCGTTTTCATAACCTTGTAGGTAGCTTCTGCCACAGCGTTATCATAAGGGCAACCTTTGGCGCTTAACGATCGACCGATCGCAAAGGTTTCCAGAAGCTCGTCCATTTTCTGGTTTTTAAACTCACTTCCACGGTCCGTATGAAACCACTGGATATGACTCAGGTCGCCTTCTACCGTAGCAAAGGCGCGCGAAACTAGAGCAGCGTCCTTATGTGGACCTGCACTATGGCCAATGATTTCTCGATTGAAAAGGTCAATGAGGACGCAAATGTAGTGCCAGCGGTTCCCCACCTTCACATACGTTAAATCGCTGACCACGAAGCGTTTAGCCTCAGCCTGATCAAACTCACGATCTAACACATTCGTCGTTGTTGCCCCATTACAGGCGGTTTTGTGGGGCTTGAACTGGGCAATGGTATAGGTGGAGACCAAGCCCTGCTCGCGCATGATTCGGCCAATACGGCGTCTGGAGACGATGAGCCCTTGTTCCTTGAGCTTGGTTTTGATCTTTCGTGTACCGTAGGCTTTTCGATTCTTATGGAGGATATCCACAATCGCCTTTACTAGTACATCTTCATTCTGTCGTTTTTTGGCTTCATAATAGTACGTACTTCTAGCGATTTGCAGGACGTTACACCATGCTGATACTGAGTATTTATCAAGGTTATTTCGAATGATAGCTACTTTCGTCTCATGATCAGCGCCGCTTGCTTTAAAATATCTACCTCCATCTTTAGACGTTGGTTCTCTTTTCGTAACGCCATTAGTTCGGTTTCTTCTGACGAACGATTATCCTTCTCCTTTAAGGAACCCGTAGTCTGAGCTTGATTGATCCAGCGGTCTAAAGCAGAAGCTGTGAGGTCGTATTCCTCCACAATCGCTGCCCTGGATTTCCCATTCTCATAGAGATGCACCATTTGTCTTTTGAATTCTGCGGTAAAGGTACGTCGTTGTTGTTTTGGCATTGTAGAGATCCGCTCCTTCGCATGATAGGTCTATTCTACAAGCCCTTATTTTTATTGTCCAACTAAGTGTAGCCGATCCACTTGTCAAATATCACATATTCAGTGCGTTTGCTGAACGGACCTTTATAATGAACCCATAGAGTGCGACACAAGGAGGAGATAAATAAGTTATACTAAAGCTATGGAGAAACGGAATCGATATACCGCAGAGTTCAAGACAAAAATCGTCATGGAAGTGTTGAGAGAAGAGCAGACGGTGAACGAGATCGCCGGGAAATATGAAGTTAGCCCTGTGATGTTCAGCCGATGGAAAGCAGAGTTTGTGGAGCGTGCCTCTTTGGTATTCGGCCGAGAAACAAAAGAGGCCGAAAAAATGAAAAAGAGCTATGAGGAGAAGCAAGAACAACTGGAGAAGCTAGTGGGTCAACTGACGCTTGAAGTCAGTTGGCTCAAAAAAAATCTGGGTTCTAATACATCCGTAAGAGACCGGGAAGCGATGGTGGAGCGAGAAAACCGAAACATCAACATGAAGCGTCAATCCGAGCTCTTGAGCCTTCACCGCACGAATATCTATCGACAACGAGATCCCAAACAAGAATTGTCAGAGAATATACAGCTGATGCACGAGATCGACAAATTGTATACCAAGCATCCGTTCTTCGGCTACAGGCGGATGACCAGCAACTTGCAAGAGATGGGATGGTGCGTCAATCGAAAGCGTGTCCAGCGGCTCATGCGCGTGATGGGGATCGAAGTGATCTACCCCGATACCACGCCCAGTATATTCGCCCGTATCTATTGCGTGGATTGAAGATTGAACGCCCGAACCAGGTCTGGGGAATTGATATTACGTACCTACGGATGGGTCAAGGCTTCATGTATCTGTTCGTGATCATCGATTGGTACAGCCACATGATTATCGATTATGAGCTCTCCAGTACGCTAGAGAAGGCATTTGTGCTAACATAGCGGATTAAAATTTAGACTTCGTAAGCGGGTGACGAGGGTGACATTATCTAAGAGGGCTTTAGAATATCTTGAAAAATGTGAATGGAAAAGTTCTGTGAAAGATGAAAAAGAAATTTTAGAAACTTTTGAAGCCATAAAAATTCAACCTACATTAGCACTCATGGATTTTCAAAAAAGATTTGGGGGTTATGTAGAGTATGCATATTTAGAACCGATTACGTTTGGTATTCTCCAAAAAGATCCTTGTCGAGGTGACTTTCTTAATGAGAAGGGTCTTATTATCATTGAGCCTGAAGATGATATTATTGTTCGTCATTATGTTTGTGCGGATACATTATATCAGGAGACATTTTCGATTGACGAGCGGGGGAGATACTATCTTGGATATGAGCTTCAATGTAATAACTTTGACACACATATTGAGGAAGCAGCTATCTTGAAAGAGTTAAATAAAGAAAAATGGGATGCGGTTTTTGAATATGAATTAGATATGAGGACTAGAAATACCTATGATATTATCGATGATTATCAATACACGGAGTTATGTAAGTATTTCGGATTAAAGAAACTTGAGGGTTTTCCGGAAGATATAATTAGTTTCGATAAAAACGACACTTACTTGGTCTGGAGACGTTCAAATTCATTAAAAGTACTAAGTAAAAAAGGGATTGGAAATAGTGATCTTGAGGCTTTGAATAAAGTGTTTTGTAAGAGCTAAAGTTATAAGCAACACAATTAAATAGAGATAAAGTGACAAGAGGAACAAGCTTTCTTAAGTTCTTCAAAGAGGGTCTAACATCATGCGCCTGGAGGTCCAACGTTCACTGAACACCCAACAAACACTTGTTGAGAATACAGGACATTATGTGCAATATCCTATAAATTATATTGACTAAGGAGCAATTCAAGTGATCCAAAACATAATTCAATTTTTTGATAGCAACTTTTTTCAAACCTTTATCATTCTTATTGTAGGTTTATTTGCTTTTATTTCTTATAAAGTAGTTAAAAACGATGAGCGCAGGAATGCTGCATCTATAGTTTTGATGGAAATCAGAAGTATCGAAGATGAACTTAATAGGTTAAAAGATGCAAAGGATTTATACGCAACAAGACCAGTGATTTCTTCAAATGAATGGAAAACCTATAAACATATATTAATTAGTGAACTTGATTATGATGAATATACATCTATAGAAAATCTATATCGTATGGCGTCAAATATAGAACAAGAAAGACAGTTATATAGAGAGCATATTGAGATTACAATCAAAGAAAAAGCTAGAGCATTCCAGGAACATGCATCTTTAATTGCGACTCAATTATGGGATAAAGAAAAAAGAGAATATGATGAAAGAATAAATAAAGTGGCAGCATTATTTTTCCCAACAACTCCAGAATTCAAGGGAAGATTCCCTAAAGAGTTGTTAGAAAAGCTTTTAAATGACTATTATCCAGTTACAACTACAACTGCTGGCCAAAAAATAAAGTTTATTGCAAAAAAGCAAAGAGTGTATTCTTTCTTTAGAAAGAACATGTAGAGGAATTTCTGGCCGAGATAGAACGGAAAACAATATGACTATTGTTTATTTGCTGAATTTGAACAACCACAGAAAAATTGAAGAGTCTCAAAATGGATTAGCAGTATAAGCTAGTGAGACTTCATGTGTATAAGGTCATTATTAACATTCTCAAAGAGGAGCACAAACATGTTTACAGATCTTTTTTCTAGACTCGGCCTCACATTGCCTGTTGCATTCGTTGAGGAGTTGGAGCTGCATAAGAAGAAACAAAAGGATCAAACCTATTTTTTAAGATTAATGGAAGCTGACGAGATCATTGAATTAGTTGATTATATGTCCAAAATTGAGGTTTATCAGGATATCATTCCTTTGTGGAGCGATGATCATTCAAACTATATCGGCTTGTACGTGCAAGGCGCATGCAAATACAGGATATGTTATATCGATCATGAGGAAACGGATGTATCTCCGGCTTTTAGAAGTATACATTCATTCATAACGAATATCGAACAACATCCTGATCTGGATTGGCATGATTTGAATAAAGACTATCCAGCAGAGTTTGAAGTTAGTGAAACTGAAATGAATGAAGACCTTGTTTGTGTTGACGAGTTGCATCGAATGATAAGCTCTGACGAACTTATAAGCGATGATATTCGCTGTCAGTATATTTTTTCGATTATGGCATTAACGCCAAAAGGAAATCTTGATTCCATCATAAAATATCTAGACGATGAAGATATGTTTGTTCAAGAAAGAGCATGTGAAATTATTGGATTTCATACTTATATGCCAGCTAAGGAAAAGCTGGTGGAGATCTCCAAAAACGGAATGCATAATGGGAAAATAGCAGCCAAAAGAGCATTAGAAAGGATAAGGCAAGACAGAAAGAATGAAATTTAAAAGCTCTGAATTGCTCTGTAAAGCGACTCAAACTACCAGGAAATATAGTGAAATTCAATGAATCAACAATTATTCCATACAGTTAACGGATATTTAGAAGGTGTAAGCAATGTCATTACTTTCTTTGGGGGATGTTACGGACACCAATATCAGTTTATTCATATTAATCAGCCAATTGATCGAGCAATAGAAGTTTACAATACGAATAGTAACTTAAAGAATCACAAAGATATTAAATATGTAGGGCTAAAAGAAGTGGATAATTGGAAAGATGAGATGTTTAACATTACTGCAGGCTGATTTTTCTCTTTGTTTCGGTTAAATAAAGTGGCTGTAAACATTAAGTATCCGGGAAATGATGAGAAAACACCTGCAGAGCTGGACAAAGAGTTAAATAAATGAGGTTTATATCCTGGATCTATATCAGTGGGGTTAAATCGAGGGTTCATACATAAAGCAAAGCTATACGACAGAACTGAATCTAAAAATGAAGCTAACGGGGATTAACAATAGAGTACAATTTATGAAAGTTCGAAATTGCAACTAGGAGGTGAGCTGAAAATGATAGGGAAGCCCAAAGTATTAATACTCGGAACATTTCATATGAAACCAACACCTGACTTGTATAAAGCTGAAATTGATAATTTACTATCGTTTAAACGGCAACAGGAGATTGTAGACTTGGTTGAAATGATCAAGAAATATAGGCCAACAAAGATAGCTGTTGAGGTCGTGACAAAACAGAACGAAGAGATTAATAAGCAGTTTACTGATTATGTTAATGGTGATTTTGTATTAGAAGCAAATGAGGTTCACCAGGTTGGGTTTCGTATCGCTGCTGACTTATCCCATAAAGAAATATATCCAGTTGATTGGATGGAACAAGGTGCAGGAACAAGAAGTGTAGGTGAAGTATATGAATGGACGCGTGTCAATCAGCCAGAGCTTTTCAATTCTATATTTGGTTGGATACACAATAGGAACGAAAATAATGGTGAAGAAAGCTACAAAAGTATTACGGACATGTACCTTGATTGCAATAACGTGACAAGTATTCATCAACATCATAAGATGAATCTTCATATGGCTCGTATTGGACTCAATGAGCAATATGTTGGTGTGGACTGGCTAATATGGTGGTATCAAAGGAACTTAATTATTTTCTCGAACATTACTAGAATTTCAACCTCCCCAGATGACAGAATATTATTAATTATTGGAGGAACACATGTTCAGATTCTAAATCAATTTTTGAATGAGAGCGATTTATTTGATTTGGAAAATATACAGAACTATCTACATTAATCCAAGAAGGTCTGTATGAAAACCATTATTTATTTGGTCAGGCATGCCGAATCACCATACTAAATCAACACAGGGGAAAGAAAATTGCGATTGGAACACATGGTCTTGTCATGACATTAATGATGAATCATTTTGATTCAAAATATGGATTAGATTTCTTGGATCAATTAAAGAAACCGGATATCTATAAAATGATATTTGAAGGCCTGGAATTAAAAGAAGTAACAAGAATGTGGGACGAATAGGGAGGGAACTTTTCAATATACGAGGAAGTCCTGAAAGGCATTTCGATGAATGGGGATATGCCTAAAACACCACCGCCCAAAACCGGATTTAAAGGTGGGCGGTTGGTGTTCTAGGCGTGGATGAGCGGTTCAATATTGCTGGAGTTCTAATTGTGCCAGCTCAAAAGAAGACTGACGTTCGTCGAAAGTTGATGTAGGCGCAATGACCTGTGAATGGGTTGGCTCTTGACCTGCTACAGTAAGTATCCAGGCTGCATACAAGTAGGCAAGCCCTCTAAGCATCAGCGGCAAAAGCAAGGCGAGAATCAGACCAACCCCGCCGGCAATCCAGGAACGATGAGCGGCAGTTAATTGCCAGTTTACCAGTTGATCCAGTCCCCAAGTGTTTTCGAATAAATTGAATGAAAACAGTCGCATGCTAATTTCGTAGGCGAGCGGCGAAAGCATCACGGAAAATGCGACAATTGGCAACACGAGAGCCATAGTAAAGGTCGCGATGCCGATCGGCAGTTGAAGAATGCCGAAGAGAATCGCCCTGTATGACCGGCTATCTTTCAACACAGACATCATCCATTGCTTCCATCCTTGCTGGGCTTCAGGTAAAGGTTGCTCTGACGCAATGGCAGGGTATTCCTTCCCGGCCAGCCATCCCTCGGCATATCTCGCTTCATTCACCAGCATCTTTCGGGAAAGGGCCAACGTCCCCACCAGCAGCGGTACTCCAATAAAAATAATCGACAGCGGAAGGCTCGCCGACAAACCCGCAACGATAATAATGAAGGCTACGATCCCTTTCGGGAGAGCCGTAATAAGCATTTTCCAGGCCAATAAGGCGCTAGGTTTCCTCATATCCATCCCACACTTTTCTGTATTGTTGCGTTAATTGTAACCTTTGATACCAGCATCTTCATCATCCCCACGAATGAATCTGAGCCAGACCAGGGTCGAGGCTTTTAATCCGCAAGAGTATAGCAGGTCTTTCGTCACTTGGTTGTCGGATGTATAATCATGGAAGAAGATCAAAAAACAAACGTCTCAATCTGAGATAAGAGCGGTCTAAGGAAAAATTCAAACTGGGGGCCTCCTATGAGTAATCCTTTTAAAGAAATTTTGTCTTCAGAAGAAGAGATTAGAGAGATTTTGGGCTTTCCGAGTGAGCTTGTATTGAAAAAAAACCGTATATGATTTAGATGTTCATTGTCGTAATTTTATCTCCTTATCCCCTCTGTTATTTTTATCTACCTCCGATGATAAAGGATTTTGCGATGTATCTCCGCGAGGGGATATGCCAGGTTCCGTAACTATTTTAGATGAAAAGCACTTCGTAATTCCGGAGAGGCCAGGCAATCGCAGAATTGATTCAATGAGGAATATTTTATTGAATCCGAGAGTCGGAATTATATTTATTATCCCTGGACTAGAAGAAACGCTTAGGATTAACGGGAAAGCATTTGTTATAAAAGATAATGAAATTCTTGACTTAATGAAAACCAATGATAAAAAACCGCTGTTAGGAATAGGAGTAGAAGTAGAGGAATGCTTTATACATTGTGCGAAAGCATTCAAGAGGTCTAAATTATGAGAAAGCGATTCATGGTTGAACGCTGATAAGATGCTATCCATTCCTGCAATCTTGAAAGATCACGTGAATTCAACGGAATATACAACAGAATTAATTAGGCAAGGGTTACGAGAGAGTTACGAAAAAAGGCTGTACTAATTAAGAATGAAGAATGGAGATGCGAAATGGATCAAGTTAAATATCCCATCGGACAATTTGAAGCCCAACATCATCTATCCGGTGAACAATTACGTAATCTGATAAATGAAATTCCAGGATTAATAGAAAAACTAAAAGCATTGCTAAATGGAATCGAAGCTCACGAACTAAATATCCCATATCGAATGAATGGCTGGACAATAAAACAAATCGTTCATCATTTAGCTGATAATGATATGAACGCATATTTAAGGTTTAAGAGAGGGCTAACTGAAGAAAACCCGCTAGCAAGTTCATATCGTGAAGATCTATGGGCTGAATTAAATGAATATAAGAGCTTGCCAGTCGAACATTCAATTGCGCTTATTGAACTGCTGCACTATCGGTTTTACCATTTGTTAATTGAATTAGATCAGGACGATTTTAAACGGACGATACAAACCGAGGTATTAGGAAAAGTAACACTGGAAATTGCGGTTCAAAGATTCATATGGCATAACAAACACCATATGGCACAGATTGAAAATCAAATAAGAAAGACTAATTCTTTATGAATCCACCAAAACATATACTGTCTGCGGCTGCAATTGTATTGAATGAAAAAAATGAATTGTTGCTTATTAAAGGACCAAGAAGAGGTTGGGAGATGCCTGGTGGTCAAGTGGAAATAGGTGAGTCCTTGAGTCAAGCAGCCATTAGGGAAACCAAAGAAGAATCGGGAATCGATATCGAAATTATTAAGTTTTGCGGGATATTTCAGAATGTAGGGAATTCAATTTGCAATACACTATTTTTAGCGAAGGCTATAGGCGGGGAATTAAAAACATCATCAGAGAGCCTGGATTCAGGATTTTTCCCATTAGAAGAGGCACTTGAAAAAGTGGAATGGAAAGATTTTAGACAAAGAATTGAATATTGTTTAAGACCTGAAATGCAGCCCTTCTGTATAGAATTTATTGATCAGAAAAATATTTGAGACAGCCAAACCCGTCACGGCCGCTCCTTGGTCACTTGCTATACAAACAGGTATGAGGAGATACAAGATGATCGATGTTATACGTGCATGTCTGGCAATAAGAGTAAGAAATAGAGAAGAACATATTGTTTAAAATGTTCGAGTTGTAATCGGAAATATACTTCTGATGATTATTAACTTTCATACAGTTGGATTTCAGGAGGTAACTCATTTGGAGATCATATTTATTCGGCATGGTCATGGTGAACACTTACTTGACTATCCCAATCGATTAGAGACATTGCATCCTGGGCTCACGGAATACGGCAAGATGCAGATTCATCAACTTCGCAATCAATTATCATTCGATTCTGATGATTTAATATTAGTCAGCCCGTCAAAGCGAACCATTGAAAGTGCGTTACTGTTGACTGGAAATTCCGGATTTATGATTAGTCCACTTGTTGGGCCAAGAATGTTTCCTCAGAATCCCAATCTCCCGTTTTTAAAATGCGATTATATTTATACAAGAGATGAGATTACAACTACATTTAGAGACATTGACATTCTGGATTTTAATTTGGATTGTTGGGGAGAAGGAATAAATAGAATAGAGCAGACGGTTTTTGAAGGATATGCAAGGAAACTGCTGAATTGGATCGAAGGTAAGTATAATATAACATTTATAATCTCGCATGATGGAACAATAACAAATTACCGAATATTGCTTGGAGAAAAAAAGTTATCAAGAAGCGATTTTCTTGGTGAAGCAGGGGTATATAAGATGAATTTGTAAGTAATTCGAGAAGATACCTCAAACATCCAATAACACTGTATTCATGAGTCGGGCATTCGCCCTCAGTCCACCAGCTATGATCGGAATGGGACTCGTGGCAGCCAAGCGCACTATACATCGGGACGTATTGCATTTGAAGCAAATCAGCATTAAAGGTTGATACCCTTTCAACGTTCACTGTCCTGGCGTCGCACATGATGGAAACGAATCAAAGGAGTTTATTTATGAAGAAATATGTTGAAATTGCTTATCCAATTTATGAAGGAATGCCTGTGTATCCAGGATTGCCAGAAGTGAAACTAGAACCTAGAGAAAGACTGGAAAAAGGAGATGACTGGAACGGAAGCGTATTGAGCATCTACCTCCATGCCGGTACCCATGTCGATGCTCCATGGCATCATATGAACAATGGAAAAGGAATCGATGCTGTTCCGATTGAGGACTTTATCTACAAAAAGCCATTATTAATTGATTGTCCGCTTGGACCAAACGGATTCATCACGGTGGATAAATTGATGGAATATACAGACTTGCATGAAGCTGATATTTTGATATTCAATACAGGCCACTGGAAGTACCGTGATGTGGATTTTGATAAATACGCCAATCATTTCCCAGCTGTTTCACCAGAAGCTGCAGAATTTATCCGCAAAAATCTGCCAAAATGTAAAGCAGTAGCCATCGACACTCTAAGTATAGAGAATTTGACTGAAGCAAAAAACAATGGATATTTTGTCCACCATGCATTTTTGGATCATGAAAAATACGAAGAACCGACAATGCTGATATATGAGGATATAAATCCAGCTCCTTTAATTGGGAAAAAGCTGATTTCTGCCTTCACAGCACCACTTCGAATTAAAAATCACGATGCATCCGTCGTTAATATCATAGTTGAAATTGAAGAATAGTTCTTAATTATTCTCAAAAGGAGAGCAGCCATTCTGAAACCATACTGGAGATATTTCTTATATGTTCTTGACCATAAATTAAACGTTTTAATTGAATGTTGGAAAGCAGGTCTGTATGTTCAAGGCATATTTCATGATATGTCAAAGTTTTTGCCTCAAGAATTTTTTCCATATGCACTTAAGTTTTATTCAAATCAGAAAGGTGAAGGCATCGAATTAAGATGGAAGAAGGCTTGGCTTTACCACCAAAATCATAACAAACATCATTGGGAATATTGGATAGTCAATAAATACACAAAAGAAGCATTGCCAATGCCAGAGAAGTATTTAATAGAAATGGTATGCGACTGGAAGTCATTTTCGAGAAAGTGGGGCCGTAAGGTTAAAGAATCAAATCTAATAGAAAGAATGATGGCATCGGATAGTATAATTTTGCATCCAGTGACAAGGGAAGATCTTGAAAATTACATAAAACGAAGCATAGAAACGTAGTTGGATAGTTATTTTGGTCGGAGGAAATAGTTTCAAAGGAAGGAGAGAACGGATGGATTATATTAAGTGGATTAGAAGCAGAGTAGGTAATGAAATGATTATCCTCAACTTTTCAGGGGGAGGAGCAATGGAGCTGGATAAAATACCTGAATTATTTAACCAGCAGCATACTGATGCATTTAATGATTTTGTAGCTCAAAAAGTAGGTGTATTCCGGTAACAGGAATAGCACAGGATTGAGAGTAGATGAATAAATGAATGTAGAACTTAATAAAGAATTCGCTTGTCAACTTAGTAATATGCTTATGTGCAAGCTGATATGGTACAAGCATTTCCACCCTTTTTGTGATGAAATCATTGAAAAGCAAGAGAGACCACCATATTGGATTATCGAACTGTCTATGGAGAAATATCAGCCCAGGGCGATCGAAATCGTCAATACATATATCTATTCTGAACCATTTGTTGAGTTGGATTATGGTCACATGGCCAATCAGTACATTGCTTGTCTTTATCAGAAATACTTGAGTAGAGAAATATCTTGGGCAAGTTTTCTTTTTTTATCAGGCGAATACGCAGATAGTTGTCAAAACGTTAGAGAGGATTGTGAATACTTTTATGAATTACTTACTGACTATGAAGACTCTGATTTTGACCCTATAATTGAAAAAAAACAAAAAAGTGAAATATATAATCAATTCAACGCGGAAATAGATGAAATAGGTCCTATTTATCTGGCATTCAAGGAATACTATAAAAATTATTTAATGGGCAAGTAATTAAGAATGAGGCCGCTTGAAGCGATAAGTCTAATTGGGCGCAAAAAAAGATGCAGCTCTCTCATTTTAAAGAAAGGCTATGGGCTAACAAGATATTTACACATCGGATATTCGTCCTTGGTCCGGCAAGCCTCTCCTGTTCGTAAATCCAAAGGCATTGTCTGAAATTGCCGAATTTTTTTTATTTGACGGCTTAGAATAAAATTGAAGATTATGGGACCCATTTTCCCTACGTTGAAAATATGAATCTATGACTACAAGGGAGGCAAAGGCAATATGAATGTTGAGAGAGCCGCGAATTATTTGGAGGAATGGAAGATTATTAGAAAGGAGAATATTTGAATACATATTTCTTGGTGGATCAAAGAGTAATGTAGTATCTTCGCTAAAAGCTTATCAGAATGATGATGGCGGTTTTGGAAACGCAATTGAGCCTGATTTGCGGGCACCTAATAGTCAACCTCTATTTTTAGAATTTGCATTACGTATTTTGTATGACTGTAATATTAAGGATGAGAATATTGCTCGTAAAGCATGTGATTATCTATCTATTCGGGCTGACCTTGAAAATGGAATTCAAACAATTGATTCATCGTCAGCAAATTATCCAAGAGCCGAACATTGGAATAACCCTCATTATACTGAACCATCATTTAGCAGATTAACTGGCCTTGTAGGGCTTCTTAAATGGCAGGGGCTGCAAAATTCCTGGCTTGATAAAGCGACAGAAATCTGTTTGAAAGATATTCAAACTAAAAAATACGACAGTGTACCTCAAACAGAATTTATCAAAGGACTATTTCAAAAGTTATCTAATGAACTTTTTACATCTAATTTCTTTCGATTGGATGCTTCTTCTTTGAGCTATGGGCTTTCCCCTTTAGAATTTTCGCCAACTTCGACTTCTTATTGTAGAAGTATATTTGCAGATGATACAATCCATGAACATTTGAAAGTGTTAGACTCTCAACAAGACGTTGCTGGCGGATGGCTGATAGAATGGGAACCCCCGGGTGAAACGGCGCTATTAGAATGGAGAGCCTATAAGACTTTGAAGAGTCTAATGATACTGAATTCATTTAACAAAATAGAACTGTAAAGGTATCTTGATGAGGTTGGCCTTATAAAACATACTATTTACGCATCTCGTCTTACGGCTATGCAATTAAGGATCATTTTTATGAAAAAGCAGGATTTAGTAAGGCAAGAAGACGGGATTTATATTAAACATGCAAAGGGTAATTTGAAGGCGAATTTAATGAAGAGGAAGTATTATTAAACGTTATGTTCTTGCATCGTCGCATCGTTGAATAGGCTCTTCAGTCCGGCAGAAGTTGAAAAGCAGGCAAATGGAAACAACTGAACAACCCTGTAAGGCAAAGTCTAACGCCCCATTCCCGTTAGTTACTTAAGAATTCCGTTTTTTTAAACACAAGAACATTATTCGAAAACGCATTAAAAATAATCATTCATCGGAGGTGATAATGTGAGTTGGGATGTCATCTTAATGAAATTTTCAAAGGATGTAAATAAAGTAGAAGACATTGATGAGTCGATCATTGAAAATTTAGGTAGTAGAGAAGTTGTAGTAAATAAATTAAGCTTGATCTTCCCTGATGCAGACTTTACCGATAAATCTTGGGGTACCTTAAATAGAGAGGGATATTCAATAGAGATCAACATATCTGAAGACTGCAATATTAACTCAATAATGCTTCAGGTCAGAGGAGATAATAGAGCTATATTGGCGATAAAGAAAATATGTGATGAAACGAATTGGAAAGCAATTGACGAAGAAATTCTTAATTTCGATAACAAGCCAGAACGTGGATTAGAACAATGGCAAACGTATAGGCAGCAAGTAATAAATGGTATTGAAAAGAAATAAATAAAGTTGATATGAATTCTGACAGTAGCTCGCGAGGGAGTAGATCATCCGAACAAACCTGCAAGGTTAAGTAGCGTAGCCACCCCGGCAAGACTTAATTGTTGTGCTTGATTGGTTGCTTATGCCTTCTGGGCTCGTGAATACAAGAATGATATTTTTAAAGCTGGTGAGACGTCTTAGATACAGTAACGTTATTTTCAATTCACAAAATAAAGTATTGGAGGAGAAAATATGGAGTCAGAAATTTTGGTAGGGATTATAAGCCTAGGAGTAGCAGTGGTTACAGTTGTATCAAATAGTATTATTTCAATTGTTTCTAAAAGATATGATTACAAGTCATCTATACTTCAAATTACTCTTGATTCTGCTTATAAGGAGTATGAATTTAGAGCAAATGGTGAACTACAAAGAGCCAAAGAAGAAAATAGAGTACCTCATGTACTGTCCTCTACTGAATACTTAATCTTTTACTCCAATATCGCAAAACTGTTAAGTAAAAAGAAAATTACTGAAACAGATATTATAGAAACATTAAAAACAAACAAGGAAGCAATTGATGCTTATTATAAGAATAAGGATGGATTTAAACCGGAGTACCATAAAAGAGAATCTTAAAGCAATTTAATGTTAAGCTTGTGAGACACACCTGGCATTGGCCAGGTGTCGTGGATACAGTAACGTTTTTGAAGGTCGATTTAATAATTAGAGATCGAAAAGGTGAACAATGACATTGTTTGCGGCGGAGGCCGCATCTCCCGAAAGCACCTCGTTCGGCGTAAGCGGATCGATCTTGCCTACAGGACAGATTGATGGATAAGGGGAACCGTGGTAGAATTGTTCCAAGAATCGACACCGTTACAGTTTGCTGGGGAGTATGTTCATGAGATCGAATTCTACTCTATTTTCTATGAAAATAATGGCCATTTTTTTAGCCATATCGCTTTGCACCGCATTCGTTTTCGTCATTTATTTTCAGGATGCGAACAAATCCAAAGCTGATATCAGCATGGAGATTCTACAAGACAATTCAGGAACCATGACCTTGTCCGACGTTAAAGTCAGCGATCAATTCGTTGCTTTGCCAGGCAATTATTCCAAGGTTGGCTATTCTCCGGCCCAATTATGGTTCAAAATAAAAGTAAACCGCTTTAACGCGGAAGAAATCAATTACCTTACCATAAACAACCCTCTTTTTGAAGATGTAACGATCTACCTCCCGACAAGTAACGATTATGCAGCTAGGCAATTCGGGTACGCGCATAAGGGCCATTCCGATGAGATCGGTTATGTCTACCCCGCAATCAAAATCCCGCCTCACTTTGACCCTAATCAGTACATATACATGACAAGCAAATCGTTATACGGACAAAACTTTATTGTCCAGCTCGTAGATGACGATTCCTTTAGGAAAACAAGCATGACAAACGTTTGGGTGGGGGGCATCCTACTTGGCGTTTTGGCGGCATTGTTTTTTTATAATTTGGTCATGGGTTTAGCCATTAAAAACAAAACGTTTATAAAATACTGCTTTTATGTGCTCGTTACTTTGTTGTGGAATGCAGCAATGACGGGACTTTTAAACATCACCGGCTTCAAATACGCCTATTGGCTTGCGGAATATTCCACGGGCATCGGCATTTTCATGTCGCTAGCCATCGCCATTTTTATGAGAGAGCTTTTTCAAACCCGAACCAGGTTTCCCAAGATCGATGCCTGTTTAAAACTGCTCATCGTTTTCTTCCCCATCACTTTAGTACTGTTCTTTTTCGTCAGTAAAGAGCTGGGAGCATTCGGCGCGGGCGCATCTTCTGTGGTGTTTGTACTGTATTTTATCATTATGGTTAAAGGAATATGGAATAAAACCATAATTTCGCCGCAACTCATAACGGCATGGCTCTTGTGTTTGGTGTCGGTCATCCTGTTTTATTTGATGACTTTTGGAGTGCTTCCTCAAAGTTACATTATTATTTATTACTTATTTTTTCTATCTTGCGCCTCTGCTACCGCCTTTGCACTGTCTCTTGCAGAAATTATTAATCAATTACATGCAGAGAAGCAACACAATCAAGTTTTATTTCAAAATTCCGAAATTCAATCCAAGCAATTTGAGCTTGCTTTTATACGGGCACAAATCGATCCGCATTTTGTTCACAACACGTTGAATGTGATAGAAGGGGTTATCGCTGAAAACAGAGAAAAAGCGGGCAGCCTGGTCAACGATTTGTCCCATTATCTCAGAACTATTTTTGATTACAGCAATTCGGAACGATTTATTTCTATTCATGAGGAACTGGATACAGTCAAGTTTTATGTTCGCATTGAGCAAGCCCGGTTCCCGGGCAAAATAATCGTCAACTATGAAATTGATCCGGATATTCAGTTAAAGGTTCCGCGCCTTGTTATTCAGCCTTTGGTAGAAAATGCGATTAAACACGGCATACGTAAAAGGAAAGTGGCAGGAACAGTTACGGTTAGGGTTAAGGAGCTTGAACAGGGCTATTTTATATCCGTAGAAGATGACGGAGTCGGCATTGAAGAGGCGGACAAATATAAACTGCTTGAATACTCGACAGGCAAGGGAATTGGGCTTGCCAACATAAACGCGCGGCTTAAGGCCGAGTATGGAACGCAGCTTCAAATCGTCAGCGAGAAGGGTAAAGGAACTGCGGTTCGCTTTGACGTACCCATTAAGGAGCAGCCATGAAAGCTATAATTGTAGACGACGAATATTATGCGTTGCGGAATTTGAAGAGCAAGTTGGAAAATATTGCGGATGTCGAAGTTGTCGCGATGTATGACGATCCTGCAGTAGCTTTAGAAGAACTAAGCAGCGTACAGCCGGATCTTGCTTTTCTGGATATTGAAATGCCGGAGATCGATGGCATAAGCTTGCTCGGGATGATGTTCAAAAAAAGACCGGATATGGATTTTGTTTTTACATCCGCTTTCCATGCCTATGTGACAGATACGCTTGAAACAAAAGCGTTGGACTTTCTCGTTAAGCCGGTGAAGTTCGAGCAGCTTTATGTCACCTTGGAAAAAATAAAGAAAATTAGAAGTAAAAACGTCATGGCACACAAAATCGAGATCAAATGTTTTGGCAATTTCTCCGTATTTATAGACGGGAAATTGATCGACGACAATTGGCGAACCAGAAAAGCCGAGGAGCTTTTCGCTTATTTGTTATGCATGAACGGCAAGCCCGTGTCCAGAGAACGAATCATTCATGACTTGTGGCCCGATTCGGAGTTGGATAAAGGGTATGCAAACTTATATACGACGCAATATAACTTAAAGAAGATATTCGAAGCTTTTGGCATTCATCACTTGATCAAGAGCAGACTCGGGAACATTTGGCTCAACCTCGAAGACATTAAAGTAGATTTGTGGGAGTTTGATCACTTCAATAAAAGTTATCATGCGGATAAGAGTAAAATGGAGATCCTCGAGCAAATGGTGGAGTTGTACAGGGGCATGTTATTTGAAAATAAGCTTTATTCATGGACGTTAAGCATACAGCAACCTTACGAGGTAAGGTTCGACGATGCATTGAATATTTTGATCCCGTTTTATAGGGAACGCGGCGATGAGAAAAAAGCCAAGTATTATGAGATGAAAAAAATACACTGAACAGATAGGGTGTGCATGCAAACTCCGCAGAAAGCAAAAGGAAGCTAAATGATGTCCTTATGCGGGTTGCATATACGCCCTTGCGTTTTGAAAAAAAAAATCGCCCGCATGCTGCGCGAGCGATTTTTGGTTACTTTCCACATTTTTCCATAAGCTTATTGGATGACAAAGGTATACGTTTTTTGAGTGCCGTCCTGCGCGGTTACGACTAGTCTGTCGGTGCTTTGCACATTTCTTCCGTGTCCAAGCTCCGTATTGTTCTGATCATACGTTTTATAGCTTCCATTCGGCGGTCCAGCGACAGCGTAAGTAAAGCTCATATAGTAAGTATAAAGAGGCACGGTAATCGTTCCTGCCACGGGATCAATTTGATAGCTAGTCGATGTCGATGTCAATGTAACGTCGTTGTACAGAATAACATAATCCGCGCTAGTCGAATTTTGAGCGGTAACACGTACGATCATACCTGGAGTGATATCGGACGTCCCTTCGGTTACAGGGGTCAAGTCTTGATTCAACACGCTGGCGGCAGCGTGCGGGGATAACGTTAACCCGCCGAGCAACTGGCTTACGGTCAGGGTGCTCGGAACCGAAAGGCTGTCACCGCTCACCTTTCCGTTCACATTAGTTAGAACCGACTTGGCGCCGCTAAGCGTCGGTGTTGGCGTCGGCGATGGTGAAGATGTCTGCGTCGGCACTGGTGTTGCCGCTGGTGTTGCCGTCGGCATCGGCGATGGTGTTGGTGTCGGCGTTTGAATCGGTGCCGGTGCCGAGCAATACCATTGTGCTGAATAGGATGTATCTTGAGCCGGCATCGTGCTTGAGAACGCAGGCGACCAACCGGTGAAAGAACAGCCTGCTCTCGTTACGGTTGGCGCCTGTATGGCAGCGCCGTACTGTACTTGAGCTTTGGTGCCGCCTGTGCCTCCGTTTGCATCAAACGTCAGGTTGTAGCTGTTGCGTGTGTAATAACGTACGATCGTAAGGCTTCCATCGGCTGCCACCGTGCTCGATGTCAATGCTTTACCGCTGCTGTCATAGGCTGTGCTGCGGTCATAGGCAAAACCGGGATATTGCCCGATCGCTGGCACCGCAAGCGACCCAGTGCTTCCTTGAAAGCTTCCCGTGTCGGCTTCAACGTAAAGCGTATTGCTTCCGAGACCTTGCAGTCTGTTCGAAACACGGTAAGGCGTATCGCTGCGCACTTTCCAGGTCGCTGTGTAAGTCGTGTCGCTGGATGGCATGGTGTCTGGAAGTGCCTGCGACCAGCCCGCAAAGGTATAACCGGGTTTTGTAAATGTTGGCACTGCGCTGTCCGGTATCTTCGAGAGGCCTCTGGCCGAATAAACAATCGAGGCTCCGCCTGGATCAGCATAAAACGTTATTTTGCGCGTAGCAGGCAGGTATTCATAACTAAGCTTCGATAATCCGTTTCCGGATATTGTAATGGCTCGTGTTGGCGGCGTATCATAGCCTTCAATTGTGATCGGTACCGGCGAAACAGAAGCGCCGGCTGTACCGGAAAGGGTAACGGCTTTAAATGTTGTGCGTTCCCCTGTATTGGGATCAATCGTAATGTAATCGACAATGTAGGGTATGTTGGTGTGCGGTATCCATTGTGCATAAAGCATTATATTTCCTGATGGCATGAAGTCGGGAATGTTGTAAGGCTTCGTGCCTTCAGGGTCCAAAGCCCAGCCCGTAAAGGTAAATCCCGTTACTTTTGGCGCTTTTGTTAATCTATCATTTTTTTTGGTTGATGCGTTGACCTGCAGTACAATCCGCCCGAAACGGTACAACTGCAATTCGTCCGATACTGGAACATTAGGATTCAATGTTATAGCTCCGTATCCGCTCTTGTACCAAGTCAAATTAATACTGCGCGAGTAGGGAAGGGAGTTTAAACCCGTCTTTGAACCTTTCCACGTTATGGTCATCTTGCCGGTAAGTATTTCATCCGTGGCTATTGGTGATACGTTTACACGGGATGTACTGTGATTGTACTTAAATTTATTGTTATCAAAAGTAATGGTGTAGTTCTGTGGATTATCTTTACCTACAATAATTTCGCCCGTTACCAGATTTAAATCGTTCAGCTTAAAGGCGTCATCAATGGATGGGAAAGTCTCTTGCTCAAAAGCGACAAAAGAAGGAGCATCCTTTTGTTCATAGGCAAAATCGATAAAATGACCATTCGGCGTGCCGGCTCTATAAAGCGGCCAGTACTCACTGAAAAAGCGGTCGGAATATGAATATGACCCGCTAAAAATCTGTGCCCCCCATTCTGCCTCCGCATACATGCCGATCTCCAAAAGCAATGCGCCTAACGTTTTGGTTGGTGCCGAAGACGACTTCTCATAATAGAAATACCCGTAGAGCTGAAGATAGGCGCCGCCCTCTGCCGTTATTCCGATGCTGTTCAAGTCGATATGAAACAAGCCGGCCGCCAGGTCGAGTCGAATGCCAGCCTTCAACCCCAGCGTTCCCATTACATAGAAATAGAAATTATAGGTGCCGTCGCCTGGCAAATCCACAGTGCCAAAAGAAGGCGATCCTTCGCTAAGCTTAAAACTGGCTGTATATCTCTTCGCAGATTCATAGCTGAAGCCGATCCCCAAGGAAATATTGGGATTCATGCTGATGACAAAATTCCCTTTAAAGTTAACATGAAGCAGACCCAATAACAGGCGTTTGTCGAATTCGAAAATTTCTTGCTCGACCAGGTCAACCCAGTCCGTTTCGTTCTCCAGCATGGCTTGATAGCTTTCCACCAACGTGTTGGCGTTTACCGTAGCCGGAGTGGAAGGAGACTGCTTCAGGACGGCTTCCAGTTGGTCTTTGATATCCACTTTGTTTTTGGCCGTATTCCAGATCGTACTCCAGCGATCAAGCGGAGTATCCGCTGCGACGGTGCCCATCTGTGCAGATGCATCAATACTTGTAAACGTGAAGGCATCCAGGTTGGCGCTGGCTTGGTAGTCCTTAGGGTACGGAAGATCAAACAGCCCCAGGTCGATGTATCCCCAAACCGTACTGCCATTTACGCCTACGCTCAAGGAGACTTCTTCCGTAAATGCAGCGTTCATATGGATCAGGATATCGTTGTCCGCGCCTGTCGAAACCTGAATATCGCTTGAAACCGCGAGATTCAGACGCAATCCGGATTTCCCTTGGAAATGGGATAACGTCGTGCCTATATCCGCTGAAACCTGCAAGTTGTGCAGGGTGACATCCTCATTTTCAGCTCCCGGTACCGCGGATAATATGCGGACTTCCGAGTTTTTTGCGCTTGAGAAGGTTGATGCGGCATTGGCCGCCATCAGTTTTTTGAAGCTATCGGTTTGCAAAGCCGCGGTTGTCAAATAGTTAGCAGCTTTATCGACAAATCCGCTTGCCAGTGCCTGTTTCTTGATTTGATTCTCCAAAACAGCGATATCGGTTTGATCCAATAGGTCGGCCGCGTCTATCGTTTCCTGCTTATAGAAATCCAGAGCATGAGTAATGTCATCCTGTGTTGCATCGGTATAGGCAATGACATAATTATTCCCGGAGTTTGAGACGGACGTTACTTTGCCGTAGCCTGAGGAGTCACCGGTCCGCATATTGACGAGCGCAAGGAAGTCTCCGACTCTGGCAACGGTAGCAGCGTTAAGACCCATAGGTGCATATTTGGCATGTGAATAATCCATTGCTGCGGGAGCGACCGTAATGGAGTGATTCTCCTTGTCTCCGTCGGTGTCCGACGCAGGGTCGACCGGCAGCACGTTTGGTTTAAGCAGCACATTCATCGGGTTTGCCGTTGTGTAGGAATAGATATTTCCTTTAACCGAAGTGATTGCGACATAGGCGATATCGCCATCATCCAAAGTATTCAATGTACGCAGATCGGGACGTGTTCCTTCATAGACAGAGACGGTATCGCCGACTTTCAAGACTATATTTCCTTTGTATTGGAAGGTACCGCTCGTAGCGGAAACTGAGCTGGAATTGGCTCCATCACTACCTACATTTGCACTCATGACAGCAATCGAAGGAGAGGTAACGAGCACCCCATTCTGACTCATTTGCGAGATATCGGAAAACTTCAAGTAAATCAGGTAAGGATTTAGAGGCAGCCGCATGACCTCTTGTTTGGCAATGCTGAAAATGTAGTTTCTGGTTGTTGCGTCTTTGCCCGTGAAAGCAAGGTTAGTATCATTCAATGTGAGTTGGTACGTATTTCCCTCTTCAAAAACATCGTTTTTTGCAGCAATAGAAAAGCTGCCGTTGGAGCCAGTTATTGAAATCCCTGCAAAATCAGGATTGGAGGGAGATTTGAACGAAATGCCGGCTTGAACAGCTGCCGCCGTCATTTTACCTGTAGAATCCTTCACGGCGATTTTAAAGTTCGGCTTCTGGTCCATTGCGTATGCATTGGGAGTGAGTATGACTGCATCATCGGAGTATGCAAGGTAATGGGCATACAAGGTCATGTCGCTTTTGACGGTATCGTAACTCATGACTGGTTGCGTAAAGTCACGATCCTTATACCAGCCATTAAAAATGGAGCCTTGTTTGAACGACAGCGGAAGCCGATCCAGCGATTCTCCTCGTTTCAGATTTAAGCTATCGATTGGAGGACCGCCATTCGGATCGAATGCAATTGTATAGGTTATGTTGTCGCTGGCTCTTACGGCTTTGTTCGTACGCATAAAAAGAGCGGCCGCTTCAGCGCGAGTCGCCTGAGAAAGCGGTTTGAAATGACCATTCGCATCTCCGGTAAACAGGCCGGCTTGCCAGAGTTTTTTCGCCGCATCAACCGCCCACGGAGAAATATCGGATATATCTTCGGGTTCCGATGTATGGTCAGTTAATGGATAAGGGATACGATCGCTTTCAAAATACTTCAATGTCAGTGCAGCCATCTGTTCTCTTGAAATAGGGGCATCCGGCGAAAATTCGTTGTTGCCTGTTCCATTGGTAATGCCGCTTTCGACTGCCCACTGCACGTAAGGTGCATACCAGGCTTCGGGCTGCACATCCGTAAATGCGGATGTTTTGTATAGACTGGCATCTACTTTGGCGATTCGCCCAAGCACAGTAACAAACATGGCACGGCTCATGGTGGTGTCAGGCGAAAAGATATTTTTGCCTGTTCCGTTGAATAGGCCATTCTGATTAACATACATAACCGCGTCATAGAACCAGACTGAAGGTGCCACATCCTCAAATAAAGGTTGAGGTGCGGCCTGTACAGTTGTTTGGTTGGCTGCCGCAGCTTCGTCAGCAACCTGTGAATTAGCGGTAATCCCAGGAGGCATCACGTTTAAGAGAATACAAAACAATAGGAACAAACTTAATAGGCGCTTATACAAGTTCAATTTCCCTCCTCATAATGTTCCAACCTGTAGTCAAGTATTGATCTTACAATACGGATCTGAATGGAATCTAAACACATGGTAATAAAAGCTAGTAGAGTAAAGGTATAGGGGTTACAATTAAGGGAAAGACATCGTAATTAGCAACTCTATAAATCTGCATAAAGGAGCAAACAAAAATGATGAACGAAACAACTAGAATTTATGTAACAAGACACGGACAAACGGAATGGAACCTTGAGAAACGTTTCCAAGGTCACAATGACTCTCCCCTTACGGAGCTTGGCATTAAGCAAGCAACATGGTTAGGCGAATCACTTCAATATCAAAAGATTGATTTGATCTATACGAGTTCAAGCCAAAGAGCCGTCAAAACCGCAGAAATCATAAAGGGTGAGCGAAATATACCCATTGAAATATCAGAGGCATTCAAGGAGATAAATCTGGGAATTTGGGAAGGCATTACTCAAGAGGATGCAAAGAGCAATTTTGCTCATCAATTTGATAACTTCTGGAATGATCCGGAAGCTTTTCAAGTGGAAAATAGCGAGACGTTTCAACAAGTGTCGGACAGAGCGATTGGGAAACTGAATGAAATCATTCATCACAATAAGGGTAAGTCTATTTTGATCGTTACTCATACTGTGGTTATAAAAATGGTCATGGCTTATTTTGAACAGCGTGCAACAAAGAATATCTGGAACCCGCCGTACATCCACCCAACTTGTCTGTGTGAAATTGAAATTAATAACGACAATTCATCAATCGTGCAGCATGGTGACATGAGTCATTATAAGGGAGAAGTAGATGAGAGTTAGAGGAGGGGAAATCATATGAAGAAAGGAATCATTGTACTGTTGAACGGAACTTCAATTTCAGGGAAAACAAGTCTTTCGACTGAACTGATGAAGCAGGAAGAGATTCGTTTTTGTCATTAAATATCCGAATCTTGATCCACCAAGAAAAGCAGATGATCAGCTGGTTGCGGAAATACTGCTGGATCCCATAGCTTCAACGTATTATGCAACAGAAGTAATGAATCCAGTAGAATGCGCCGAAAAGATATTAGGTTTTATTCAGTGTAATGAGGACTATTCGGTATTTAAGAAATTAAGCAAAAGGAACGTTGAGTAGAAATGTTAAATAACATCATGAAAATCCTTTTTTATAGTTCGCCAAAAGTGTCTTTTTGTGATGGGGAGATTGATGAGTTCAATGCAATCTTCAATGCTGCGATAAACGGTGATGGTTTAATTGAATATACAAGTCATTTTCCTAAGCAACGATTTATTCAATATATCGCTAACAATAAGAACGTTTTATTGCATGGTTCAAACCAAAAAAGCATAACGGAGTTCGAACCAAGAAGGCAGACCTTGCATAACGGGAACTATGTAGATGCTGTTTTTGCGACAATGGATGGGATATGGCCCGTATTTTATTCCGTTTTAGATAAAGGCAAACTGGTAGGGAATATTAGAAATGGCTGTCTTGAAACGAGGAGCGGGAGAAAGTTTTACTTTTTTTCGATTACCAAAGAGACATACATAAGTGATCCTTGGACAAAAGGAATGATCTATTTCCTGCCCCGGGAAACGTTTGGAAGAGCAAGTAATGAAATTATTTCATTTGATGAATGGATCAGTGAACAACCTGTAAAACCAATGGCCAAAATAGAAGTTGAATGGGAAGATTTTTATTTTAGGGATAGGGTCGCGGTACATAACGTTAAAGAGTCGTTAATAAAAACATGGTTGCTCTATAAAATGAGAAATCGATTTTTGGCTTCTTCAAAGCGGACCGAAAACAGTAAATAACACTGTACCAATTGGCGCATCTACAAATCCGTATTTGAAAGCAGGTGTGTGGAAGTGACTGAAGCTAGATTAATTCATGTAGATGAGTTGGAAGATCTTTTAGTGCTTTATAAGTTTCTTCAACCAGATGACCCGGAATTGATCAGGAATCAAGATTTGTCTAATCGCTGGAATGAGATGTTAGATGATAAGAACATGAACATTATCGTTGTTGAACATGACGGTCTACTTGTTGCTTCTTGCGTGCTGGTCATTATTAAAAACCTGACGAGGAATGCAAGACCGTATGGATTAATAGAGAATGTAATCACACATAAGGACTATCGGAGACAAGGTTTTGGTCAATTGGCATTAGAAAAAGCCAAAGAGATTGGCCAAGAAATGAATTGTTATAAATTGATGTTAATGACGGGCTCTCAAAGAGAAGAAGTACATCATTTTTATGAAAGAGCAGGATTTATGAAAGGCAAAAAGACAGGATTTATAATAAACATGTAAAGGCACTTAAAACATGGAAATTTGAGGGATGAATAATATGACCCATCTGATAAGATTTGCGAAGGTCGACGATTACGAGGGAGTGGCTAAGCTTGTTGCGCAGTTACATCAACTGCATGTATTAGCACGGCCGGATATATACTCCTCTTTTGATAACCCTATGGGGAGCGGATATTTTAGGAAGCTTTTGAAGGAAGAACAGTCAGCCGTTATCGTTGCTGAGGATAGAGCGGGAAATGTTATACAAGCGTATGTAGTGATTAGAATCGTCGAAGCAGCGTCCCGTCCCATTTTTAAACCTAGAAAATATATATTCATCGATGATTTCTGCGTGGAAGAGAATCAAAGAGGAACCGGAATAGGTACAAAACTATTTGAATTTCTTACCGGATATGCCAAAGAGATTTCTGCCACTAATATTGAATTAGGCGTGGACGAATTTAATAGCGGCGCTATCGAATTTTATGAGTCGTTAGGTATGAAGACTAGAAGCAGGCGAATGGAATACAGAATTGAAGAATGAACTTGAGTACATTCGAAAGAAGTCACAACATCCGATGCGGACGATAGATGCAAGGAGGGGGAACTACACTATGGGAGAAGATACCAGGTCAAGGCCAAGGCTTTTAAGCTGGAAATTTGATGATGAAGTTGAAACGGAGCATCCAAAAGAATGGAATTGGATAGAGATTACGATGTATTTCACGGATGGTTCAAAAAGATGGAGTATTTTGTATACACCGGAACGATTGCTAAACAATTTGTCCAGACCAAATATTGATCCGCCTGGTCTTCATATGCAACAGCTTATTGTGGTCAGAAGTTATGAAGTGAGTGACATTGACCGCGTATTAAGAGTATTTGATGAAGAAGATCAATTGATGGATGCTTCGAGATTGTATATGGAGTGATTAAACTAAGCGACAACATTATCTAAGATAATAGTCATGCGCGGTCATTCGTCTTGGGTTTAACGAGAACTGGATATCGTTAACTTTTGAAGGAAGTGCTTATATGAGATTAAAAGAGATTGATTTGGACTTGCCTTATGTTGGAGTTAGTGCTGAGGACTATAGACTGAATTGGATGAGTAAACGAATGACGTTTAGAAATGAGTGTCGCCATGTAGCAGCTATGGCAGAAAGGTATCTTAAGGAGCATCGATATAAGACTCCATTTTCTTGGAAATTAATGATTTCTTGTTACTCGGATCTTAACAAATCACAACGCAAGTTTGTTAAATCGGAAGTGTACGAAGTTAAAATGAAGTTTGATATTATCGAGTATTTTAGTTTGCCCCCTGAAGAAAAGAAGTGGATGATTTTTAATGTATTAAAAGAAGGGGTCTTTGAAATGATTGAAGAAGAAGGCTGGAACAGAGAACATTTTGTAGATGTGTTCTTAAGAATGGAAAACGAAGGGCTTAAAAATACCTATCAGCCATTGAAGCCCTTATATAATTCAAAGCGTAACTTGAAAGTCGCCATTGTATGTGATCATGAAATCAATGAAATTAGTATGCATCTATGTGTAAGTGATAAAAACGGAAAAGAAATTGAAAGAAAACTTGTAGTCAGTGAAATTCCAAATGAATGGAATTTTCATATTCATCTAGGTAAATTGCAATGGACCTCTGAAAATGAAGTAGCATTGATCAATAAAAATGGAATAGTTGTGGGTACGGTGCAAGCAACGACAAGCATCAGCTAAAGCAGTATATGACAGAACTATTTTAGGAGACCAAATGATGAAAATTAATTTTAGAAATTCGTTTGTAGCTACTATAGCCATTATCGGGCTGTTGTTAACGATACTATGGCGAGTAGGGCTGCTTGGTTTATGGACTGAAGGAATGGGATTTATAACGAATAACACAACGGACTACAGCGATAAGAATGGATATACTATTCAAGAGAGCTATACAGTTTCGATAGATCTATCGGATTTAGAAAGTAATATCGGCAAAGTATTGTACGATGACGGTAAGCATAACGTTTATGTAGCCTGGGTAAATCATTCCGGTAATATAAAATCAGGTGCATATAGCATTGGATTTCGATCAATCGGGGATTATTCCCTATCGGGTGCTACGCTTATTTCAGGATTGCATCATAAAACATTAGGTGAACATTCATTTACTACGGAAATGTCAGCATCAATGACAGCCGAATATAAATCAAAGAGCTACTCCAGCTCCCACACTGGGCTAAGCGGAATAAATTACAGGGACGGGGATGATTTTTCATTTGATATTTTTCCTTTATCGGCTTATGAATCAAATGAAGTGACGGTAAATGAAACAGGAATCGTACATCTGACAGTCACCAATCTTTATAAGAATATATGGAGTGAAAATTGAAGTTAGTAACGTATGGGGACAGAATAATGCGAAAGGGTGATGACTTGAATAAAAAAGCGGCCGCTCTTTTTCTACTTATTATTCTAATGGGTTGCGGGTCTTCTTCAGATGAATATTGTGATGATTTTAATTTTGTGTTTTCGTATGGCGTAATGAAAAAGAATGTACTGATTACTTTGATTTGAAGAGGGAAAAGATGAGAGTTATTCCTAAGTCTAAATTATGGTCTATTCGCCTAGGAACCCGGTTTGCGAAAATCAGCGCAGTGGTTTCTTTATTGGGTGCCGTGTTAATCGCAATCTCTATCCATGGGTATACCAACATTTTGCCGGCTGCCGTTGCTATTCTAATTGTTGGTATCGCGCTATTTTCGATAAGTATTATACGGGCGAATGCAATCATTAATGTAGTCCAAACAGGTCAAGTGGCAAGAGGAGCATTCAAAGAGTACAGGAATTCTTTTATGATCTACAATGATCGAGCATTAATGTTTTTGATATATACCTATTTTGATAATAGGAAAAAGAAAGAGATATCTGTGCTTTCACCAGGCACAAAGGCGCTAAATGAAGCCACTGTTATCTATAACGGAGACAAGAGTGTAGTGCTTGAATATTTACCAGGGAAGCTTCAGTTGAATGAAGTGACAGGAGAGGAACATGGCGATGACAAGCCAGCTATCGGTGGTATGTAAGAGCAGTAAGTTTGTAGACGCTGAGCATTTGACTATTTTGGTGAACGGAGAGCCATTGGATCAACTGCTATATACCTTCTATTCTAATGACTATTTGTTGGGATTAATACCAACGATAGCGGATTGGATTAGCTTGGAGGAAGAAGCAAATCTGGTAGAGATTATCTATAAATCACAGGATAAATTGAAGATTATGCCTATTTTGATGTGTCCCGATGATTGCGATTTATACTGTACGATTATCGTTGCAGAAGTAGAAACGACGCAGGATTGCATCTTATGGAGACGTATTGGTCTAGACAGAAGCAACCCTAGAGATGTTATAGATAGAAAACAATACCTTGGTGAGAACATTGAATGGATGGCAGCCATACCTATGTTTTCTTTTGAACATAAGGAGTACTTAGCCTTGGAGCAGATCTATAAAAGAAGTGACTTTAGAGAATGATGGGGATGTCGAGAGAATGCCTTATACAAAGCCAGTTATTACTGATCCTTATTACGACTGCCCGGTTTGGATTGAAAACGAGATTGAACGTAAACCATTCATTTGTTTAACTGCCGATAGCAGTGAGCATGATGTTGAGCTGTTTTTATTGCATTTGTTTGGATATAGCGATATTGATGTCAGCCAAACCATGAAGGCTTCATTTGATGAGATTTTACAAGAAGATGAAAAAGCTATTTCAGGTGGTGTTGCATTTTATAGGGATGAACATAGATATATTTTGCCAAGCTGCTGCTGTGGATTAGAGGAGCTGATAGAAATCTGCGCTTCGGTTAAGGAGAAAAAAAGCCCATGGTTGGGCCATGATCCTTGGCCGGGTATCACGTACCACGATGGTTATGCAAGAGTTTGGTCAGATGATCCTGACAAAGAGAGCACGGAACACTTTTATGTGGACTTCACTTATAACGAGCTGGAGGAAAGTTTGGAAAAAACAAAGGGAGAGTTGGTAGGCTTTATTGAAGGGCCGCTTTTTCATTGGGTTTTCAAAAGAGATGCGGAGCTTGCCAGACAATTCAAACTGAAGATGTATATGTGGTTTTTGAAGGGAGAGAAATGATGAAAACTCTATATAGGCCGGTTGGACTAACAGAGATGAAATTGATTTTGGACCTGGATCTTAAGGCGTTTCCTCCACGGTTACCTGAACAACCGATATTCTATCCCGTCTTGAATAAACAATATGCCGATCAGATCGCAAGGGATTGGAATACCAAAGATAAGTTTTCGGGATTTGTTGGTTTTGTCACTGAGTTTAAAGTAGATAGTCCGTATATTGATCAATATGAAGAACAAATTGTTGGGGCAAAGTCCCATGAAGAATTGTGGATTCCATCTGAAGACCTCGAAGAAATGAATGCCAATATAGTTGGTCGAATAAAGGTGATTAATGTTTTTTATGGCTCTGGCTATGAGGGGGTATCTTCGGAATTAACATTTTTTGAAGGAAAATCACTACGTGACCAACTTAGAAAATGGTGCGAAATTTATGAATACAACCCGATGGATTTTTTCTGCGAAATTCGAGAACATTGGAAGTATATTTTTGTGAACTATAGGTATTGGATAGAGGTGGATTCCTCACAAATTGGAGTAAGTGAAGAATTGAAAGAAGAGGCTTTAGTAAAAATGAAAGCATATTGGAATGATCATTTCCCGGGAATTTCATTAGTTGAACAATAGGGATTAGGAAAACTCGCCAGTTGACCGGATACTTTGATTTCCGAAACTGGAGGAGTTGGATCGGAGAAGTTATTAAAACACTCCTTATCAAAACATCATAATGAAAGAAGACTGATAATTATGAAATTTACCGGGATATGTTTAATTACGGATGACGTAATCAGCTTGATGGAATTTTATAAAAAAATCCTGCAAGTCGAGGCTGTTGGAGATGAGGTAGCAGCACGTTTGCGTGTTAACGGAGAATATCATCTAGATATCTGTTCAAAACAAGGGATGGAGAACTTGGCGCCTGGAAGCACAAATGGAATTGGTCATGGTGGATGCACGATTGAAATAGAGGTTGCAAATGTCGACGAAGAATATGCACGATTGAAGAATCTTGATGTGAAATTCATTAAACTACCAGAGACTTACCCCTGGGGAAGACGATCATTATGGATGCAGGATACGGATGGCAATATCGTAAATATCTATACAACCGTAAGTCCAGGAATAACTGAATGAGTAGATGGTACCTTGGATCATCTGCACCTAAGTTCCATCTGAATTCAACAGATCGTTATTTTCTCTTAAAAAGGAGAATATAATTTGAAATATTTTATTGTTACTGGAGCATCTCGAGGAATTGGTGAGGTATTATCCCAAAAGCTATTAGTTGAGAATCATCATTTGATATGTATTTCAAGACATCAAAACTCACCTTTGATCACAACGGCGAATACAGAAAATATCCCATTAGATTATTTGGAGTTCGATTTAAACAATGTTCATGAAATCGATGATTTAATGAAAACAATTTTCGGAAAAATTGATGAGCTTAAAGCAGAGTCAATTTATTTAATTAATAATGCTGCCGTTGTTTCACGCGTTGAAAATTTTATTCAAGCCAAAGCCAGATAAAAGAGCTTTTGGCCTGTCAGAAAATAAACAGTATAAGCTTAGGGGAGAAAATATAAGGGCGTAGAAAGATGTAAATGTCAATATAAGGCTAGGAGATGGAAAACTGACTGAGAGGTGGGAGGGACATTAGAAACAATAGAGATAGTAGAAATAGTACTCTGCCAATGGCGAGTATTACAGGATTGATTTTTTTCGCTATAACAGTTGCGGTTCACTTATGTTATAGATTTATTAGATCTTCAGATGTAGGAATTGGCATACTGTTGTCTCTTGCTAATGCATTATTATTAACTTTCACTTTGTTATGGGGAGTAATAGGTGTACTGGAGTTCAAAAAAATAAGAGTATCTTTTAAAAGGATAAAAAGTCAGTTTAATGAGGATAGAATTACGGAAGATGAATTTTTGACTACCTCAAGAAGAAATAATGCTTATTTCGCGATTAATATTTGTTACTTAGTCGCAGTTTTATGTCAGTTAGTATATGTCATTTATAACTGGGATGAAGTAAATATTTAAATTTCATATGTAAAGGGTGAACGGATATGAATGCACAAGAAATTGCAATTCGGGCATGCCAAGAGTCTAAACCATTTTTAGTTCCCGGTATATCCGAAAAAGCTTTTTCGAATAAATGTGAAGAAGTGATGTATTCGTTAGGGGCCGAGGGACTGTGGTATCCCATGTTGGTGAATTTTAATAAAAATTCCATTTACTGCACGCAGGGTGCTCATTTACCTTCAGACGAAGTTATACTTCAGGATTCCGATATCGTTCTTATCGATTTTAGCCCCATGTTAAAGGGCAGATGGGGAGATTACTCCGAAACCATTGTTGTTGGTCATGACCAAATGTTCAATAAGTTGGTTGAGGATGCAAAATATTTATTTGAACAGACATATAGCTATGCAAAAGAATGTAGAACAGTCGGAGAACTGTTTCAATATTGTAATGAAATCATACAAAAAAGTGAATATAAATTGCTTGATCCATATGGGAATATTGGACATTCGATAGAAGATTACAATAATCATGATAAACGGATATTTATAAGTCCCGAAAATTTCGATGTGCCGTTAAAGGGAAGAAGATGGGCAATTGAACCTCATATAGGTATCGAAGAATTTGGGGCTAAATTTGAGAACGTCATTACTATTGAATAATAATGGATACAAACATTGTAAAAATCATTGGAATTAATGCTAGAATAAGGTATTGATTAGAGGGCATAACACAGGAACAGAAAGGACAACGAGATATGATTACTCTTCGACATTTTGAACCAGAGGATTTTGATCAACTTATGGAATGGAGCGGCGATGAGGAGTATTTGCTCCAATGGGCAGGACCGCAATTTCATTTTCCACTTTCAAAAGATCAACTATCTAGTTATCTGAATGCTGCAAATGATAAGAACACCTCGACCAAGTTCATTTTCAAGGTAATTGATGAATCTCTTAATGAGGTTGTTGGACATATTTCTCTAGGCGGCATCGATAAATACAATCGTTCGGGTCGTATTGGAAAGGTGCTCGTAGGCAATCAATATCAAGGCAAGGGCTATGGAACGCAAATGATCAATGAAATGCTTAGAATCGGCTTTGAAGAGCATCAGTTGCATCGAATTAGTTTAGGTGTGTTTGATTTTAACCTCTCGGCTGTCAGGTGTTATGAAAAATGCGGATTTGTTAAAGAAGGACTTATTAGAGATGCTAGAAGATATAAAGATACGTTTTGGAATTTAATCGAGATGGGCATCTTGGAAGATGAATGGAAGAGAATACAAGCAGATTGATTGAGGTCTGTTCAGCTTAGTTCGTACCAAGAAATATAAAGATTAGAGGCGAGGGACTGCAATGGATTGGCAACAAGAGCGACAATACGTTAAAGAGAAGATCAACCGCTTTATCAGCAGCGTTCCTTCAAGCTTTAGAGTTGGAGAATCCAAACGAATCCATCAGCTAGCGTTTGAAGATTCAGGTGTTCCTGCCGACATGGAAAATAGTGAACCGGATCATGAAGGCTATGTTGAATGGAAATTGCTCCCGTCAACCCTGGTGCTTGGCGATCTTGAAGTGCTAGAGGAGAAATACGGCTTTCAATGGCCTTCCCTCTATAAAGCCTTCCTGACGACCTATTTTCATCTGATCAACGAGGTGCGTGGTCCGGATTATTCTGTCTTGTTGCCGGAGCAGCCATCCGATAAACCATTATACGAGATTGAATACATGTTGCGTTCCTGGGAACAGCTTTTGGCTTTCGGTTATATTCCATTTAGCTTGTACAATGATGGATGGGGTCCGATTTGTTTTGATACGGTGAGCTGTGGAGTAGAGGCAGATTACCCTATTGTCTGGTTTGATCATGAGGAGATATTTGCTCTTGAGCATGATGCGCTAAGCCGGGCAGCATTAGAGCCTCTGGCTAAAAAATTGCAGCCGAACTTTCGGGCGTTTATCGATCGTGTGTTTTCTCGTTAGTGAAAAATACATACAACAATTCACCACAAAATAAGGTGATGGGGGTTACATCATGGAAGCCGTTGATAAAATTCAAAAGATCGAAATAGACATAAATGAAAAGATAAAAAATATAAGGCCTAAGTTTGTGAAAACGCGCCTAAAAGCTCGAGTATGGAAGATACTGATTATTTCATTGGGTATTATTACAACCATTATCTTGGGAATAAAAGAGATATCGTGGGGAAGTACCGTAGGATTTATTTTGTCGGCGCTTCTTACCGGGGCTACTGCAATTGAAAGCTTATTTAACCATGCTTCCAAATCTGTTCAGGAGCACGAATATTATGTTAAATTAACAGATTTGAAACAGGATATCGAATTTTATAAAGAAGGCAAGGCTTTAGAGGAGTATCAGTTATCAGATGCAAAAGCTTTTTTTGAGGACTTCAGGAAAATAAGAAGTGAATTTCATAATTTTAGAGTGGAAACGGTAAAAGCGTCTTATGACAGTAACAAGAGTAGATGAGCGGAAAAATCATTTATAAAAAAATCAAACGTTCAAACCGTAAGTAAAATGTTATAAAATAGATATAAGATATCCCAATTTGGTTGGATTAGAAGAATTCGATAAACTTACCCCGCACAACTATAAAACGTACGGTCGGATAACATGGTAAGAAGACTTCAAGAGAGAGACCGCGTGCTCTCTCTTTTTTTTGCACTTGAAAGCTGATTGGAACAAAAACTTAAAAAAGGGCCGATAAAATGAATCATTCATACAATCTGCAATTTGAAAAGCTATGTGAAACATTGGCATTTGGTGAATTAGTTAAAGCTCCTGTGTCACTATCAGGCGGTTTGTTGCATCGGATGTTTGCGATGGAAACCTCAACGGGCAAATATGCGGTGAAAGCTCTGAATCCGCAAATTATGGCGAGGCCAACCGCATTTCATAATTTTATCAAATCAGAGAAAATAGCTGTCATTGCATCTGATCGAATACCTGCTCAACCGGCGAAAATAACTAAAGGGTCTTTTTTGCATCATATCGACGGTCAGTTTTATCTGGTTTTTGACTGGATAGAAGGAGACAGCTTAAAGGCACAAGAGATTACGTTGGATCATTGCAAAAGGATAGGCGGTATTCTTGCTGGCATCCACCACACCGATTTTTCTGGAATAGGAAGGGATCAAGAATCTTCTAACGGAATAACAGAGATTGATTGGCGGTGGTATTTAAAGAAAGGTCGAGAAAGCAATTCAGCTTGGGTGAAGCTTTTATCGGATAACATCCAACAGTTGTATCTATGGAATAGCGAGGCGAAGGAGTCATCTGAGCTGCTAGCGGGAGAAAGTGTTTTAAGCCATAGAGACTTGGAACCCAAAAATGTGATGTGGAGTCAAGACGGCCCTATACTAATCGATTGGGAATCGGCAGGAGAAATCAATCCAAAACATGACTTAATTGAAACAGCAATTTATTGGTCCATAAACGAAAATGGTCAGATTGAGAAAGAAAGTTTTTTAGCTTTTATTGGCGGATATCAAGAACGCTATGGGAAGGTCCGCGCAAACTGGAGAAAGGTTCTGGAGCTTGGCTACTGGAGCAAGTTGGGATGGTTGGAATATAGTTTTAAACGGTCATTGCGGATTGAATGTACAGACGAAAAAGAGGAAGCAATGGGAACGGAACAGGTTATAGGGACGATTCATGCGCTTAAAGATTATGAAGGAATGGTTTCAGAAATTGAAAGCTGGTTATAATTGCTGGGGAATGCGACTAATCAGCCGCTGAGAGGTGATGAAGTGATTATTATGATTAACGGGGCTTTTGGTTCCGGGAAAACGTCCGCAGCCCAAATGCTCCAGCCCCTGATACGTAACAGTATGATATACGATCCTGAAGAAATCGGCTATATGATTCGAAATTTGATTCCGGAAGCCGTGAGGGAAGAGGAAGAACGGACGGATGATTTTCAAGATATTGAGCTGTGGAGAATTCTGACCGTCAAAACCGCAAGAGAAGTAAAGCGGAAGTATAATAAACACATGATCGTACCCATGACAATCTACAAAGAAGAGAATTTCCACTATATCTATAACGGGCTAAAAGAAATTGATGATGACATCCATCATTTTAGTTTAATTGCATCGGAGGAGACCATCTACGCCAGATTAGCAAAACGAGGCGATGTATTTGGGGGCTGGCAGTACCAGCAAGCTCAAAAATGTGTACGGGCGTTAAAGGAGGATAAGTTTCAGCGCCATATTGCAACGGATCTCCTGGATACAAGTGATGTCGTAGCCATCATACTGGAACACATAAATAAAGATGGACTATCGCAGACGCAGTCATAATGGAGGTGCAGTTTTAGTTGAACATGGAGTCGCTATTTGAACAATCGCCGGAGCATAAGGCTTTATTTGAATCAATTCGAAGCTTTTGTCTTTCTTTGCCTGGAACAAGTGAACGCGTTAGCCATGGAGCGCCAACCTTTTTTGTCAATCAAAAGCTCTCTTTTGTGCACTACCATGTGAACCATCATCATGATGGGAAAATAGCTCTTTGGTGTTCGGCACCTCCCGGAGTTTAAACCTTATTGATTGAATCAAGCCCGGATGTTTATTTTGTCCCCCCCTATGCGGGATATCTGGGTTGGGTGGGGCTTAGGCTCGATCGTCATGCAGAGTGGACAGAGATCATCGGAGTCATTGGAGAAGCTTACTTGAATAGGGCGCCAAAAAAATTCAGAGATCAGTATCACGCAACCAGGCTTGTTGACAAAAATACGTGAGGTGGTACCATGGATAAAAGACTCTCGTAATCCAAATTGAGGTAAATATCGGAGTAAAAAGGAGAACGCATAATGAAGTCTATACATCTTAGAGTATGCACAGTGCTCATTCTAGTCCTTGTATCGCTCAGTTTGTTGGAAGTAAATGTCCATGGCGAAGAAGAAGATCCAAGCTGGAGCACGCAATGGATGGTTAATCTGGAGAAGCATGCAGGAAAGACAATTTATAACCCCGTTTTCCCGCAGTTTAGTTCGGACGGTACCACCTATCTCAAGTTAGCTCCCGATGGAAAAGGAATCGATTATGCGGACTATATCGCTATATCGCCAAACGGAGACGTGAAATGGACTTATCGGTCGCCTATCAAAAATTTAGAATATATGAATACGAAACCATTTGAGGTCGATGCGTTAGGGAATTTATATCTGCATTATTTTTCAGAGGATTCAGGCTTAACCGTACATAAAATCGGACCAAACGGGAAGCTATTGAAGAAGTACGCATTACCGGATGCCAAGGAGAAAAAAAACGGACTGCAATTGCGTTATCAGGATGATGGCACTGTGCGTCTGGCACAAACCTATGAAAACGGCGATGTAAAGCTGTTTCTTCTAACCAAAGACGGCGAGGTATCCTGGAGCAAAAAGGTGAAGACGGACTATACCCAGGGTTGGGCTGACCTTATGACAGGTGTGAATTTTGTTGGCGACAATTTTTTAGTGCATCAAGCCAAGACGGTTGAACTTTTTGATAAAAAGGGAAACAAACTATTTAAACGAACCAAACCCGATAATGAATGGCTCACCCTCAATGCTGCTAGTGATGGACATTTCATAGGAACGTCTATCATTATTGATCCCAAACAGGGTAACAAAACCATTAGTAAACGTTTGGTTGGTTTTGATCGTTCGGGTAAGCAGCTGTGGTCTATTAAACTGGCTGATGGCGCCCTATTATTTCAATTGCAGGATCATTTCATTTATACGGTTACGGATGATGCTAACTGGATCACGAAACTAATTAAGGTCGATCCCTCCAATGGAAAAACATTAGCAACGTATACGCCAAAGAAATTTCTTATGTTCAACAATGAAAATTATTCTAATTTTCATCGAGATTATTATAATGATCCCTTTTTTGATATCACCCAGTTCTCCGGGTATGGCGTAAAGGAACCGCAGAGAACCTTGCTGGATCCAGCTACCTTGAAGGAAATACCGATAGTGTTTGAAACAGTCTGGGCGGAAAGCGGCCATATCCGTGCCTCGATGCAGGAGTTGTACCGTCAACAAAATGGCGAGACCTTTGCTATTTTGTGGAACGGACTTGAGGTTAGGAAAATGGTGCTTCATTCTGCTGGAGATGGTTTGAATTCTGGCCAATCTCCTTCAGCGCTTTTCAAGGATGTCCAGCATCATTGGGCACGCGAGGCTATTGAGCTTGCGGTAAAGGAAAAGGTCATCAGCGGTTACTCGGACGGCACCTTCAGACCGGATCAAAATGTTACGATGCCGGAATTTTTGACCATCCTGTTGCGTTCCTATGGCGTGATGGTTGAAAGCTCGAAGCCCGGTCAACCTTGGTATGATGGGGTCATTTCTTATGCCAAAGAGAAGAACTGGAACGTAGGCGATCAACTGACTCAGCCAATTACAAGAGGACAAGTAGCCCGACTGATCGTAAACACTGCCGGGGAAAACTACAATTTGAATGATTCCATTACGTATGTTCTCCATTCAGGCATTGCAAGCGGCAAAACCGACAAAACCATTGCAGGTTACCAGCCGCAGGATCGACTAACTCGTGCAGAAGCGGTTGTATTAATCGCAAATATAAAAACAAAGTTAAGTGAACTAAAGGAAGCGCCAATCGAAGAATCCGCTGCCAGCCCCCACTAGCCCAAAGGGGCTGTCCAAAAAGCCGATCCGCGTATCTGATTCAATTAAAAACGCTAATGGACATCCGTGTCCGTTAGCGCTTATTTTTTAGCTTTTTGCGTTTGTAACGGACATGGATGTCCGTTACAGTGAAAATTATCCAATAATTACCCATTTTAGGGCTCTAACGGACATTGATGTCCGTTAGAATTTCAAAATCTGCGTTTTACGCGTCTAACGGACTTCCGTGTCCGTTAGAGCGTTTGACTTTTTGGACAGCCCCTTCGACTATAGAGCCAGGATCTAGCGTTCTACCGAAAACCGGAGGGGAGTCCACTGAGTAAAATCTTAAATTGACGCAGAGTATGGAATGTGGATATTTGAAAGGACGGACAGGGAATCGTATCAGTACTTATATGATATGGCTGATATGATCATATACCTTGATCCACCGTTGTGGATACGCAGAAAAAGAATCATCACCCGGTTTTTAAAGCAACGGTTGAAGCTTGAGCAATCCCACTATAAGCCGGATTTGCAAATGCTAAAAATGATGTTCAAGTGGACCAATGACTATGAACACAATCGGAAAGAGATGGAGAAGAAGATGGCAGTTTATAAAACCAAATTATTTAGAATATGTGATAAAAAATCACTGAAAAATGTACTGAATTCATTCACTGTATAAGAAGGAAATGAAAGATTACTTGCAGATTAGAGGCGGTGCAGCTATTGATTCGTTCTTTTACTTCAGATGACTTCAATTACATAATGGAATCCCACGTTCGAATATACCATCATGAATATCAATTTGATGAATCTTTTAAAAGCTTTATATCGAATGCCATCCATTCTTTCAGAGAGAATGTGGACAAAGAGAAAGAAATGGTTTTTATTCTGGAGCTGGACGGAAGGCCAAAAGGAAGTATAGGAATTACCAGGCTAAGCGACGATACAGCCCAATTGCGATGGTTTCTTCTCGAAACGGAAGCACGAGGCAAAGGTTGGGGAGGAAAACTACTAGAAGAAGCATTGAAATTTGCTGAAGCAAGGCAATATAAAAAGATTACCTTGTGGACTAATCAGAAATTAACGGCTGCAAGGAGCCTCTATGAGCGGTACGGCTTTAGCATAGTTGAAAGCAAAGTCGAGATACTCTCAAATCAGGAAATGATCGAAGAACGCTGGGAGTATCAATTTTAAGCGGCGGAGGATTAAACATGGAAGATTGGAAAAGTGGATGGATCTGAGTTAGTAGAGATCAATAAGTAAAAGGATGATCGTATGGGCATCTTGCAAAAATTGATTGAACAAAGTCGTCTGCCACACGGTTTTATTGGTAAAGTGATGTTGAAAATTATGAACAACGCCCATAAAGAACTGACGCTTTGGGGGATCTCCAAGCTCTCAAAAGGAAAAAACGTGTTGGATGCAAGCTGTGGCGGAGGGAGCGCAATTGGTTTATTATCCAAAAGCGGTAAGTTTGAGCGCATTTACGGAATTGATCTTTCCCCGGAAGCAGTGGCTTTGGCCAGCGACCATAACAAGGACTTAATAGAAAAAGGCGATGTCTATATTCAGCAGGCATCAGTGTTAGAGCTTCCTTTTGAAAATGATTATTTTGACGCAATAACAACCTTCCAGTCTCATTATCATTGGCCTGATATTTTGCAAGCTGTTCAGGGAATCCGACATAAACTTAAAGCGGGAGGTCAATTTGTTTTGGTGGCTGAGAAATATAAAATTGAATATCACATGAAGGAATACAATAATGCTGGGCTTACTGGAAATCTACTATTAGACGCCGGATTCAGAAATGTCGAGCTTTTTGAAAGCGGTAAACATATTTGTGTTTCGGGGATAAAATAGGGTTGTTCCTAAAATAGTCACAGTAGGAGCTGATAAGTATTGAAGTCATATTCGTTATTTCAACTGATTCTTATCTCTGTGCTGCTCTTGGGTTGTACGAATAAAGGATCAATTGAAATGGACTTGTTGCTGCTTAAAACAGATGACTATGAAGGCGTTATTTTAACAAATAGCAAGCTAAGTGATTGGACGCCGTCAATAGAGATGATAACTCAATTTGAAGAAGGGATAGGAGAGTATCTTGTTGATCTAATTAATAGCGGTGGTATGGATCAAGCGGGTATGACTTACAATACTGAGGAACTTGTGCACATTGCAAATTATATAACAACTTATAAAAGACAATATATCGGAATCAATAGACCCAGTAAGTCAACAATGTATTGTAATTTTCTAAGCATAAGTAATGAAGATTGGAAAGAAAATTACATACAAGTGAATGATGGAGGAGCCGCCTTTTTCTCAATCAACTATGATGTTGAGGGAAACAGATACTTTGATTTAAAGATAAATGGAAGCTCTTGATTAAAAGAGCGTTTGTAGAATGATACAAAAAATAGTAGAACTAAATTCAAGGAGAGTGTTCATATGAAAATTTATTGGCTTGATTATCACCCGGCGTTTAATAGGGTGGACGTAGAAGACCGTGATGATCATGAGAGTATGATCCAATTGCTGAAATCAGAAGGTTCCGTTTTAAATGAATGGAATCCAATACCTGTAACCTATAAAGATAACAACAGACCATCCGATTTTTTAGGAACAATTGAAGGTTGTCTTATTGTAAGCGCTAAAGTAAAGGAATTACTGACCGATTCAAACGAACGATTCGAGTTTTTACCTCTGCAATGTCAGTTCCAATGTTATATTTTGAAGGTTCTTAGCGCTACAGATTGTATCGATAGTGAAAACTCAAAAATGAAACCACCCGGTTACATCAGAGATATCTTTGATATTTGTGAACAGGTTGCCCTCCTTGAAGAGAGAGTGAAGGGATATGATATCTTTCGAATTAAGCCTCCAGTTGGAGAGAAGGTAATTAATCAAGTGTTTGTTTCAGATGAAATCAAGGCAAAAATAGAGGGTAATTCAACAGGGTACCAGTTGCTTGAAATCTGGGATTCTCATTTTTCATGGAAGCAAAAGGAAAGCCAGTTCAAAGCCATGTGCAGAGATGTTGATAATACGTTGGTCGAAACGTTTGATTTTGGAAAAGCAGTGAAATATGTTCAAAAAAACAAAGGCAAACAAGCCTATAGCGGAGAATGGTCTTTAAAAGTTGATGATAAGAATGAGATATTGTTGGGGCGTCTGCTAATAGATGGGACTTACTCATGGATTAACCCTATGTATTATCCGCCAATTATATTGGGACTAACATGGGGCATCACGGAACGAAATAAATCATTTTTTGGCCGGCTTATGGCAGGCATGCAAAAATAGAACAGGTAGGCTTCGGGTCATAAAGCAGCTTTGGGTATGCAAAGGAATGTGATAGTAGTCAATGTCGACAAATGGTCGTATAGTTATCATATAGTCTTATACGATAATTACATAGCAGGAGGGGCAAAATGGATTTTAAACCGCTCGCTTCATTTATTGACCGTATCACTTCCTGGAGGATTCCATGGGCAGAGGTGCTGGTCATGCATCAGAATGAAACCGTATTCCGCTATCGTAACGGATTCGCTAATTTGGAGGAAAAAACGCCTATTGGTGACGGGGCCATCTTCAATCTTTACTCCATGACCAAAATCATGACCTGTGTTGCAGGTCTTCAGTTGGTTGAAAAAGGGCAAATGCTGCTTAGCGATAATTTATCCGATTACTTGCCGGAGTTTGCCGAAATGACCGTAAGGAAGACGTTGTCTAACGGGGAGGTCAGGCTGGAGAAAGCGGAAAGAGCCATTACGGTCAGAGACTTATTTACGATGACAGCCGGGTTTTCCTATGATGTTGGCACGCCATCCCTTCAAGAAGCAATTAAGAGTTCCAACGGCACCTTATCGACGCGCGATTGCGTGAAAGCAATGGCAAAGGAACCGCTTTTGTTCGAACCGGGAACCCATTGGCACTATAGCTTTTGTCACGATGTGCTGGGAGCTTTGGTTGAGGTTGTAAGCGGCAAACGCTTTAGCGTTTATCTGCAGGAGCACATTACCGGCCCGCTTGGTATGAATGATACGGCCTTTCGTTTGAATAGTGAGCAGCAGACTCGCCTGATTCCCCAGTATATGTATAATGAAGAGCTTGAAAAAGCCGTTCGGGAAGATGGGAACGGATTCTATTTTAGCACGGAACTAGAGAGCGGCGGTGCAGGCCTATTGTCTACGGTTAGCGACTACGCGCTGTTCCTGAATGCGTTGACGCAACGCGGCACAAGCCCGGAGGGCGTACGTATTTTGTCGCAGGCTTCAGTGGATCTGATGCGAACCGACCACCTAAACGATATTACGCGCGGTGACTGCTCATGGGATCATATGCAGGGGTACGGTTATGGCTTGGGTGTTCGCACACATGTATCCAAGGCAATAAGCGGTTCGCTAAGTCCTCATGGAGAGTTCGGATGGAGCGGTTTGGCTGGTTGTTTGGGTATTATTGATCCAGATTCCGGACTTACAGTCATGTATGCCCAGCACCTGTTGAACAGCCAAGAGAATTACGTTCAACGGCGTTTACGGAATATTGTGTACGGCTGCTTGTAAGGGAATACGAAACTACAAAGCAGCAGAAGAGCCTTTAAACCACATCAAGTGGAATAAAGGCTCTTCTTATATGCTGAAACTTACACGTTGGAGGTAAATGGACATGGACGAATATATGAAAGAGATGAGAAGGTTAGTTGGAAGTCGTCCTATTTTGATGTGCGGTGCTAGCGTGATTCTCTATAACTCTGAGGGTGAAGTGTTAATGCTGCACAGGACGGATAACGATAGCTGGTGTTTTCCTGGAGGGGCTCTTGAACTTGGGGAAAAAGTCGAGGAGGCGGCGGCAAGAGAAGCTTTTGAAGAAACAGGGCTAACTGTTGATAAATTAACGTTGTTTGGTGTTTTTTCAGGAAAGAACATGTACTACAAGTACCCGAATGGAGATGAGGTATATAACGTGGATATTGTTTTCAGCAGCAAATCCTATACCGGCGATATCAGGGTAAATGTCGAGGGGCAAGAGGTCCGATTTTTTCCGATCGATGTGTTGCCCGAAAAGATAAGCCCGCCTGTTTTACCAGTAATCCAGGAATTAATGAAAAGAAGAATGGAGTTTCATAATGCCGATGACTAATCCCAATACCATTATTTATTTTGTCAGGCATGCAGAATCATTTTATATTGCCGGAGAGGAACGTTCACGAGGGTTATCTCCAAAAGGGAAAAATGACGCACTCAGAGTTACTGCGAAATTGGAGCAAGCAGGTATTGAGATCTATCTTTCAAGCCCGTATGAACGAGCTATTCAAACGATAAGCGGCGGTGCTGCTAAACATAATGATATTGTACTTGTAGAGGACTTAAGAGAGCGGCATGTTGGCAGAATACCCGAGGGGCATGGCACCTTTAAAGAGGCCAAATTTATGCTGTATGATGACTTTCAGTATTCTTTTCAGGATGGAGAATCTTCGCTACAGGCTCAACAACGAGCAGTAAAAGCGCTTTTGCAATTGCTGAAAGTTTATGAAGGTAGGAAAATTGCAGTTGGTACTCACGGTGATATTATGACGTTGATGCTGAACTATTTCGATAAAACCTTCCACTACGATTTTTGGAGATCGACTACAATGCCCGATATCTATAAGCTTGAATTTGAAGGGGATGCTTTAGTGCATGTAACGAGAGAATGGAGCGAGCTATGATCAGAGACCGGTAAGAAGTTTAATACCAATCTTGTAATGAGAATGATTATCGAATATAATAACCCCGATTCAGAATGGGCTATCACGAGGTGTAGGCATTGAATTGGGATGAACAAATGCAGCTGTGGAATCAGGCGGCCGCCAATATATTGGATGTCCGGCACAATGTGCTATGGGAAGGTCAGGACTTAACCTCCTATCAGCTTCCGGCAAATATCTTCTTGCTTGTGGTAAGCGGCAGTGCGTACGTGCGGATTGATGAGCGAAAATATTACCTCAAGCGCCACCATCTCCTGCATGCAGGAAAAGGGATGGTTGTAGACATTATGCCCGCCAAACATGAGTTTTCTTACTATTTTCTTTACTACAAGGCTGTGCTGCCAACACCCGCAGTTTTAACAAAACGTGCCCAATTGCCGCAACCCTTTGGGTTTGTTTATCACGTGATTCTACCTGAGCCTGGGCTCCTGTATAGTCAGATGCGTCGCATGTATGAGGAATGGCAACAAACCGGTTTACTGGCTCAAATTCGAATGAAGTCGATGCTATTTGAATTTATATACGAGCTATTCAGTCAAATTCAAAATGCAAGGGATATGGGTGCCCCGTCAGATCTTGTGGCTTAGGGACTTCGCTACATTCACGAACATTACACAGAAACCGTAACGATGGAACAGTTGGCGGAACTGCTTGGATGCAGCAGCAGCTATATGTACAGGCTCTTTAAGTCGGAGATTGGCAAAAGCCCAAACGATTATATGATCGGGCTGCGGATGGAGCAGGCATGGCAGCATTTACTTACGACGGGGCTTACTTTACGTGAAATCGCTCTGGCTGTTGGTTATTCCGATGTCTATTATTTCAGTCGGCTATTCCAAAAACAGTTTGGCATATCGCCGCAAACGTAGATAATAAGGGAAGCAATGCATCTCCGACAGCAAGTACGACGGCATCCGCGAATGCAAGCACCGATGGCAGCAATGATGCGGAAACAAGCCCTGCGACCAGAATGTATACTCATAAATACGGAGAAACAGAAATTCCGGTCAAACCGCAACGCGTTGTTACGGCCTATCATTTGGGCCATATGTTGGCGCTGGGAGAGCGCCCGCTTGGCGCAGCGACCTATATTCTGCAATATTCCGAAAGCGCAATGGATACAACGGGCATAACGGATCTTGGAGCTCCGCTTAGTCTTGAGTTGATTGCAAGCCTGGAGCCGGATTTGATTATTTTGATCGAAGCTTACCTGGAGCCAAGCGGCGGATATGAAGGCTTTAACTAAATCGCACCAACCGTCGTCATTGAAGTCAATCAGGATCCGGTAAAAGATATCCGGTTGATCGGCGATTTATTAGGCAAGCAAGAAGAGGCTGAACAGTGGATTACGGGATATAATGAGAAAATAGCTCAAACAAAAGAGCAGATTCAGCAAGTTTTTGGTCCTGATGAAACGTTTACGATCCTGAACGTCCGCAGCGAAACATCAAGAATGATCTACCGTGACCGTAATATGGGCGGTAATATTTTGTACTCGTATTGGGGATTAAAGCCGCAAGAGAAAGTGCTTGAAGATGTGATTAACGGGATTCTAGACGAGTCGTCTTATCTGGACATATCCGAAGAGGTAATTCCGGAATACATCGGCGATCACCTCGTGTTGGCATCGGACGAAATCGCTCAGGATTCCGTGAACAAGCTGATGGAAAGCCCGATGTGGAAAAATCTTGATGCTGTCAAAAACAATCATGTCTACCAGATCAATTTTGACCAATTCCTGTTTAATGATCCCATCTCGGCAATGAATCAAGTCAATATTCTGATGGACGTGTTGATCCAAAGTTATTAAACTTAAATAAAGTTAAAGTGCTTTTCACCTACAGTTTGTAACAAGCTGTAGGTTTTTTGTTTAGGGAGGTAGTATAAATGTTCTACTTAGGCGAACAGTAAGTTATTTTAAATCCTTGATTAACATTTGTGTAAATGGTAAATTAAAAAAGCGACATTTTAATGATCTTTTTATTTTGTTTTTATATTGTCACTTCAGGCGATGAGAGAGGATAGGGCAATGACATGATCAAAGACTTTGAATGGTATTTAAATGAGTATAAAACCAGACATAACTTGACCACAGAGGATTTAGCCTATAGGTCAGGATATTCTAAATCCTATATTGGCAAGATACTAAGGAGTGAAATTGAACCTGCTTATAGTTGCATAAAAACAATTATTAATAGCCTGGAATTTTCCGAGTATAGCGGTTTAGTAGCATTTTACCGCTATAAGGGTTTTGTTAAATTAGGTTCTGAAATTCATGGATATGAAATACCAGAAGCTAATGCTATAGCAGCAATAGAAACGGGGAGGTATAAAATTTCCTCTATATGGAGATCATTCCGTCCAACCTATAAGAATTTTGATGAAGATCATAAAGACCAATTTCAGAGTTTATCTCATTTATCTGTTGAAACTGATATAAAAGAAGAAAGATTGAAGGAGATTATAGATAGCTGCGATAAAGATCCTCAATTTCCTATCACTATAATGGAAGTTGTCCAGATTTGCCATGTAATGAATAAAAAATGGCATGAGTTGTTTGTACTATCATGTTCGGATATACATAATAAAGATATTGTTCATGTCGCGGTTACTCTGGATATGTTTGTTGAGAAGGAAAAGCTTCGACTAGTCAATCATTTTAGTGAAAAAATGAAAGATGACCTGAGTGCTGATGAAGTTACTTATCTAAAAGAAATGCTGAAAATTTATCGAAATCTAAAACTGAAGCCTACAAATAATTAGGCTATAACATGAGCTGCTTGTGAGAAGAAAACACTCTTTTCGTATAGCGGCTTTTTTGTTTCCACATCAGAAAAATGAAACAGATCAAGAAAAAATAGGATATACTGGAATGGGAGATTTGTATTGAAATGCAGGCTTATAGATCTGGTAGAACAAGATACTTGATGGAATTGGGAGAAAAATAATGATAGATGTCTTCGTGGAGAATGTTAAAGACAGCGATGAGCGCTACAAATGCTATACATTAAAAAATGCAGTGCAGATATTTAATCAGATCATTTGCGATGAGAATTTAGATGATGTTCGAATCTATATATCTACTGAAGTTGATCTGTATTCCATTTCACCTAATGTTGAATCTTACATCAACTGGTTTACTCAATGCGAGACGATTGTTCGGCATTTTTACGAAAATGAGCTGCAACACAAAACACCCCAGAATTGGTTTAATGAGATTGAAGTTTATAACGTGGACATCACGTTTAACAGCTGTGAGGATTACGGCGCAACAATAACTTGTGGAGACAATATCCTGCAAGATCATATTTTGAGCATAGATTTTGATCGAGAGCAAATATCAGTGATTAATATAAACGGCTAACCGATCTCTTCAAATGAATATATTGATGAACATTATGGCATGAGGAGAATTCACGGCATGTATACATACATTTATATGGTAAGGCATGGAGAATCGCCAAAGGCCGAAGGAAACGAACGCACCCGTGGATTAACGGAAAAAGGTGCAGCTGATGCAAAACGGATTACGAGTCTACTTCAGCGGGAGGGCATCGATGCTTTTTACTCAAGTCCATATTTACGAGCCGTACAAACGGTAGAAGATTTGGCAGGGAGCCTAAGCTGCGAAGTCGAGCTGGTTGAAGAGCTTAAAGAGATTGTCTTTTTAAGCGATGACAAGATTATGCCCGATCATGAACTGTACCCGTTGGTTAATAAGATGTTTATAAATCGGGAATTGTCTTCGCCGGGTGAAGAAAGTGTTGTGGATTGCCAGCGACGATCAGTAGCCGTTCTTGAGGAGATTTTGAAGAAAAATAACGGCCAAAAGGTAGCTATAGGCACCCACGGCGCAGTCATGACATTAATGATGGAACATTTTGATCCACAATATGGCTTTGAATTTTTGATGAAAACATCAAAACCTGATGTGTACAAAATGACTTTTGAAGGCGAAAAACTTTTACATGTGGATAGATTGTGGGAGAAATGATGTATAAGCAAACCTAATTGGGAGGGATTGGATTGGTGGAGCGGTTGTTTGACCCAATGAAACATCCGGAGTGGATTCAGCCGCAGACAGCAGAGTGGTATGAGAGGTTGTCGATAGAAACCGGTGAGTATAAATATCCATGGAAATCGGTTTTTGATGAACCGTCAGCTGAGAATATTTTTGGGGACAAAATTATGTCTAGAATAAATATGGAAACCCGCGTCTTGGATGTAGGCTGCGGCCATGGCCATTTCACGAGAAGGTTTGTTGATCAAGCAAAACAAGTCATTGGCATTGATAGTATTGACGGGTACATTGCATCGGCAAAGAAAGAAATCCATGAGCATGGTTCATTGGAATTTCTTGTCGTGGATGCACATCAAACGTTGCCGTTTCCTAACGCTTCATTTGATATTATTTATAGTAAAAAAGGGCCTTGGTTATTTCACCATGGCATGGGTGAAGGTCACCGAATTATCAAGCCTGGCGGCATTGTGTTTGGGTTATACCACTGTGGAACCGACGGAGGGTTTCGGAGTATGCTCCCGGGTAAAGTTTGGAGGCTGATAATATGAAACGGCGAGTGATCATGACCGTAGGAAAGACGCACAGCGGGAAATCGACTTTTGCACGGGAGTTGGAAAAGCAAATAAACAACTCCATCATCATCGATCAGGACAACCATGCGGAATTCATCAATGCTCACTATATAAATTTAAGGCCTGTTGAAGGACCAAATACGATTAAATATGCGATAACCCGGACGATTATCGACTACGCTGTTCAACATACGAATCGCCACCTCATCCTCTGTAATTCCAATCGAAATCGTCATGGTCGAGAGGAGATTCTGTCTTATTTTCACAATAAGGACTTTGAAAGCATACTTGTCTTTTTTGATATACCGGATGCAGTTCTTCAAGAGAGAATATCCGTTAGTGGACGGAGTCACAACGTGTTTCGGGCGGCCTCAAGCTTCGGGGAAGTGTTAAACAGGCAAATCGCTTTAAGGGAGCCTGATCCAGAATCCGGCGAGGCCGATCATTTTTTTGTCATTCGGGATTCAAGCGAGGTTCAGACTGTTATAGAAAAGATTATGGAGTTCAGCCGGTGATGATTCGTAATAGATTCATTTTTAAAAGAAAGGTGACTACTCAATGAATAGAAAATTTGTAGTTTTGGATGATTCGCAGTACGTAGATGAATTTAGTCAATTTTGCGATAAGTTAGTGTATATACAGCAGAATTTTGATTATTTTTCAAGGCTTGTTATTTGGCCTAACGAACGTGCAATCGATACCTTGAAGAAGCTCTTGGAGAAATCGAAAGAAAACTTTGAAGTGATGTATATATTAATGACATCTAGATGTAATAACGATGAAGCAAGATACAAGGCGGAGCATCTGCAGTTAAACGAGGTTGTCAATTTTTTGGATGTCTTCCAGACATTCATTGAATTTGACAGTCGCCATAGGGTTGTGATTCGCTCATCGGATGAAAGTCTGACCTATTTCGTATATGACGAGGAAAACATTTTGCTGGCTTATGGGAATGTAGAACTTTTCAAACAGCTTCTTGATGAAGTGGGTTTTGAGCCATACGAGGGAGGAATCGTTTTTCCCGATCCACACATGCATGTTTATCATGAAGAATTGGATCAATATGAAAATCAAGTGCTTCACCATTTCCCCTGGACAAAGCATGAGTTAACGGAAGTAGACAAATAACGTTTTATAGTAGGGTGATGTTATGAAAGAGTCACTAATTAAAGAGAACGGACTGTATGTTCTCCCCCTATATCAAAAGGCGAAGCTGAAGAGGTGGCTTCATGTTTTATATGGTTGTTTGATTGCGATTTTTCTTGGATTTGTCCTCATACCTGGTGACGATCCTCAGAAAATTGTGCTTAATATAATGTTTATTGTTTTTGCTATAGTCTTTGGTTATATTTGGATGTCGTTAGCTTATTTTAATAAACCTTATATCCTTGTTGTAGATCAACATTTTGAATATAAATGGTTGTTTGGGCATGTTGTAATTGAGTTTGATCAAATAGAGAAAATGGGCTGTTTTTCTGAAAATGGTGTGACGATGTTTGGAATATGGACAAGGCATTTAAGTAAACCGTCTTTTTGGCAACGGACCGACCGATTGTTTGGCAAAACCTATGCTGTAAAGGTTGTAGTTTCGACGTTTTCCAATATTGACTTTAATGTGTTGTATTCAACGATACTGCAAAAAGCCGGTAGCGCCAATTCGGAAGAACAGTAGAAACGTAGACTGTTTTTCGTACCCCCAACTAGATAAGTTGACCAACAGTTAGAGAATGAAGTTATAGAAAGAGATGAAGCATTCATGGCAAACACGATATCATTGCCTAAAAAGCTGGAGCACCTAGCGGAATCAATCGGGATGTCGAATGGTTTAACCGCGGTTTTTATTGAAGTGCTGGCTATTAGCGGCTCCATACTAGCAAAGACCAATCGCGAAAAAGAGCTGGTCATTTGGTTGGCACAGCGAGACCAGTCTGCAGTAGGCATAGGAACGGTTGGGTTTGAGCTTGACGAAATGCCTTGGACCGAAGAATGTTTTGAAAGCGAAAAAAAGTTTATGTTGAGCATCGCTTCGGAAGCAATACATGAGTTAGGCTGGAAAAAGTTAAGTTATGAACCACGCAAGGACTGGGTCATTAGCTGTTTGGAAAAATTCCGACTAATGATTCAAGTATTCGAAAAAGAATATGTTAATATGGACAGCTATCTGGAATGGACCGAAATTGAAGAGGATGATGTGAATTCTACCATTCCAAGGGGATATCCGACATGTGAGAAGCACGCTGTTTACTTATCACTATTTGGATGTGTGTTGTGTAATAATGGGAGCTAATTCCGAAGTGGAAAGGATTTTATATGCAAATAACCGCGTCCAGTTTGTTTAGCCAAGTTGGAATCTATTTTTCGATTTCATATAAGGTCACTTTGTATATCAGAAAAAAACTAAATGAAATTATCGTGGAAGAATGCGCGTTGTATGCAAACAAGGCAGGGTGGTCTTTGAATTTAATTGTTTCAACAAAAAGCGATCAACAGGAAGTCAGAATTAAAGGCCCCGACATTTCTAAAAAATATAAAGAGATTGACTGGGGATTGTGGCTTCCTTATAACCAAATTACAAGCTCTGCAGATCCATTAAAAACATATCTATACTATTATTTTGAAGCGGTGTATCTGGTTTTGGAACAATATAATGTGCCATATGAGCTCGTTACAAAAGTAAGGCTGCTTGTTGAGGAAGAAGTACTGAACAATGATGAGTATTTGTTTAGTGAAGAAGAAAGTATTGTAATCGATTAGGTTCGTTAACGATTATTGAAAAGAGTAAGAGGGAGATAAACCTAATGAAAAAGATGAAATCATTGCTTATTTTAACAGCCATCATTACGGCTAGCCTATTCATAACCAGCTTTGTAATTAGCAAATACAATGAGTCTGCTTTATCGGATGCATTATTTATGTGCGGAATAATTGTTTTGCTAGTTGGCATCTTTTCTTCAATGAGAGGCAGAGCGTTTGGGAATAAAGTTGCGCCGCACGAAAACGAACATGCCGTTCTAGATGCTGCTGAGGCTGAACGTGAAATTCAAGAAATTAGAAATCAAGGCACGATCAAATATGTCACTGAAAACAGAATGCTGGATTTTAGAGACAGGCCACTGGCCATGATCATTTCAGGAGTGATTGGTTTAGCTGCTGCTTATTTTGTTGCCTAAGAAATAGAAATGGATTAGAGCGAGGGATTTAGATAGATATATGACAGAGGGGCATCGATATGAATAGTAGAAAAGTCAAAACCTTGATTATAGCAGTAGCCGCAGTAATCGCTATAGTTGCAGCAGCAATCTGGTTTTTTTATCCTAAACCTATACTGATGGAAGTCAAAGGAGTCCAATATCAGCTTGGCGATTCCAATCCGGAATATATCGAAAATGTGACTATCCTGATTGATGGTGAATTCATTAGAAACCTTAATGGCAGCCGGAATTTTTATGGATCGGTATCCATTGAAGGCGAGACATTGCCAGTATCCGAAGACCGGATAGAATTGAACATTTCTTTTGACAAAAATGGCCGAGGGCCCATGGAATATAATGACATCAACAACAGCAACGGGCAATATTACTTATATGGCGATTTGTTTATGGAAGGAGATTTTGAGAAATTAACGATTGCAAAATACCAGGATACAGGCGAGGCAAGCAGAGGCTGGAGTTCAGAAGACGGGATCGTCATTTCTGGTCCCGCAGACAATAGACAGCAAGGTTTGGAAATATCCAGAGAGTTGATGAAAGCTTTTATTGGGAGCGGAGTTCTGAAATAACGGATAGTGTGAAAATGAAAGATCAGCCGAGGTTCGTGTTTTGGAATCGTTTATAGTTATGATTAGGAGATGATATGCCTATATGGCTATATGTATAGATTTTGAGCTTGCAGGAATGAATGGAACAGCTGTTCAGTATCGATTTGGCCATTGTCTTCAGGAGTTGAGCGGACTGCTTGAGGTAGACGTTGAAAAGTTAATCAGTGGAGAGACTTCGTGGGATACACCAATGAATGAGGTAGTCATTCTCCTCAATACCGACCATAGCCAGTGGATGGCAAACAAGGTCTTCGGCAAGATAGTTAAGCACTACAAGGAAACCGGAGAGTATTTGGCAAAGGGCGGGTATTATGCTTAACAGGTAGCACAGGAAAATTAGATGACAGTGTTCCCGAAGCTTACTCCAAAGTATGATTGAATCGTTTCCTGATTATTGGGATCAAGGAGATGTTTCAGCAACAATTGATTTTTCAAAGCTGAAAAGGATGGTTTTCTCTAATGAAAATAAAATCGATGTTCATTTTTATGTTTATGCTAGTGATTATTGCTGGTTGTACACAACAAAAAACGGTTGAAGTGACTTATCATATTGAATCTACTCCAGGAGGGAACTTTCAAGCTACTGTTAATGATTATTTTCGCAATTTCGATAATATTAGGTATTGGCGGCAGTATGCTACGGATTCTTTTATAAAAAAAGTTTATGCATGGTGCACAGAAGATTATTCAGAGGAAAAAACATTGGATGAAATGGTTGATATTTATTATGAAGTCAATAAGGAGTCTTTGATTTTAAAAGCGGTTGCCATTAATGAAATAGAAATCACCGAAAATGAGGAAGTCATTCTTTCCGTGACTAGAACATGGGAGAATGATGAAAGTAGTGAAGCGAGTTATTTGTTCAAGTATGAAAATAATGAGTGGAAAATAGATGACAAGCTTTAGAAGGTTCAAATTGTATATTGTGCAGAAGGAGATACTTGAAGAGTCGATGGAAATCGAGCATAGATGGGGAGCAGACATTTATGGAAACTACGATCAAAAGCCAAACAATGGGCTCATTTGTTTACAACAAGGAATTCAACGCCTATGAAAAAAATGATGGGAAAGTAAGTTTTGCGTTGAACCTGAAGGATAAGAAAACTGACGCATACGAATTGATGGCCAGAGCAGAAGCGATATTTGCCAAATATCAAATTTTCGAACAGTTAGTTAAGCCGCAGATCGCTCGTGAGCTAATTGATTACAAAAATGACTTTTGGCCGGAATATGATGAATATGATGAAAATTTGGACTGGGACGAAGTTAACACTGGAAAATATGATCTGACTGAAGCCGTTTTCGAAACGAAGATTACTTTGCTTCATATCCACATTCATCCTACGCATATCTACTGCGAATTCAATGATGGGGAAATGTTTGGTGGACATCGAATACATTCGGAATTTGATTACGAGTATCAATTAATTAGCGCAGACATCTAACCGGAAGGGATTGGACATAATGAGCCAGGCTGAATGGATATGGAAGTCGATTATTCAAAAAGGGCTGCAAAAGGACGCGGATTTTCAAAATAAGTTATTTTTGCAGCCTGGCGCCAGCGAGGAAGAACTTAATCAGCTTCAGGAGACAATGAATGTAACGATTCCGAAGGAAATGGTGGAGTTTTATCGAATCCATAACGGCCAGCTATGGGATATCGGGGGTCAATGTTTTATACGAAATTTGACGCTTTCTCCTATCTCGGAAATACTGGAGAACTGGAATTTCTTAAATGAAGAGTTTGAAGGCGATGATCTGGAGGAAAGTTTTGACAAAGAGATAAAGCCTTTGCTTTGGAACCCTAAATGGCTGCCTATTGCATCTAACGGTGGCGGGGATTATTTGTGCCTGGATACGGATCCAACGGATGAGGGGCAACCGGGGCAAGTGCTCTATTTTTGGCATGATTGGGGCAATCGTTCAGTTAAAGCGAAGAGCTTATTTGAATTTATTGGGGCCTGCCTGGAGGAAGAGGATACAGAGGATTAGGTCGAGAGAGCCTAAGTTATTCATTCCAAGTTTGTAGACGTTTAGAGGAGGATGAGGAGGTTATGTCGGACAACAACAAACAACACGAAACTCACCAATTGACGGATTATGCAGAAGCTCAGAATAAGGGGATTCATTCCATGATGGAGGATGCACAAAGAATAGAAGGAGCAGGTCCTCCCAAAAAAGTGGATTTTAGAACACTGCCTAAGCCTCTCAGAATTTTTGGGTACTGCGTCATTGCTTTATTGGTCGCAATGCTTGTTTTCGGTATAATGACGGGGTTTCTAGATTAATCCGGCTTAGAGGTGACGCTGAATGCGATTGAATGTTTCACTGTTTAAATTGGGCTTTCACCTCACGATGTGTCTAGGTATAGGACTTGCCGTATTCCTGCATTCTGATGATTACTCAATTTTTCGATTAATCTATTTATTTTGTCCTGTTTCCTATTCATCTGCTGGTACTTTTTTTTAATCGCTTCATTAAGCAACGTTATGCTCATCATTGGATTTATAATTTCTAGTTTGTTATTAGTAATTGAAGTAATCTTGTTTATTTTGGATATGAAAATGGAGTAAAAGACGGCGTCTCTAATGCTGGCTATTACCTTGCAGACGTAGAAATGTAGAGGAGCACCAATGAAAGACAAAAAAATTGTAGACATCCGATTATTTGAAGAGGCCGAAACTGTCCAATCGCTTCCTGTTTATGCCGGGAAGAAGTACCAGACCGACCACGAAGCACATTATCTATGTGCCCGTTATGCAAGAAAGCTGCGGGAAGTTGGTTACATTACAGGCGATTTCGATCACGTCTATATTGTCATGACGCAAGCGTTGGAGGAGCAAACCATTACACCGTCTCAGCGCGGGGCTGACAAGTGGATGAAATATTATGATGTGGGAGTCTCACAATCAGCCTTTAACCGTAAAAACAACCTCGAAAAGCAACGCTACATACTTGAACTCATCACAAATGTGTTGCGGACAATCGCCAAAAGCGAGGAGCAAACGTTGTTAGTGAATGGGGTTTATCAGTTATTGCTTGAAGCAGGCAGCGAAATGGAGATTACACATCTGACAAAGGAAACAAGCAAATATAGTGTAAAAGTCAGCTATCAAATCAGACCATTAAATAAAAAATCGCGAGCGCTGATTGAATATCATGACTTACTTAACAATGTCAGGCGGAAGTTGACTTTTTTGGAGTTGAATTTTTACGAGGATATCTTCTTTTTGGCCGCATCGCTTACTCTTAAAAATGGCATGATACATCTAAAACCGAGGACATCGCAAAGCGCTGCTTATCATATCAAGTCGTATACGACACCGATTGCGATAGCAATTGACGAGATGCCGATCATAGAAGGGCTTCCGAATAGCGCCAAGTAGAATAAGGGGGAAGTTGGTATGGAAGAAAGGTACCCAATCGGAAAGTTTTCGGTAAGCGGAGAAATCACTCTACAGCAAAGAGGTCAGTGGATTAATGAAATAAAAGAGCTGTCTGCCAAGCTTAAAGAGGCCGTGCATGGATTAAGCAATGAACAGCTTGATTTGCATTATCGAGACGGAGGGTGGACTGTCCGGCAGGTCGTGCATCATTTGGCGGATAGTCACATGAACAGCTTTATTCGATTCAAGCTGGCGTTAACGGAAGAGAATCCTACCATTAAACCCTATTACGAAGAGAGATGGGCGGAGCTTATGGATTCGAGTCGCGCAGAGGTTGAGCTGTCTCTTTCCCTTCTGGATTTGCTGCATAAAAGATGGGCGATTTTATTGGAAGCAATGAGCGAATCCGACTACAAGAGGCATTTTGTCCATCCGGAATCGGGGGCTGTAATTAAACTGGATTACAATTTAGGTCTTTACGCCTGGCATGGCAATCATCACGTTGCTCATATTACTTCGCTCAGGCGAAAACAGCAGATTTAACAGGGGATAAATTATTCGCAGACAAAGGAACTGAAGCCTATGACTCAACTACAATTAGTGAAGCCGCAGGAAGACGGCAACGTGATCAAAAGGTATTGGATCAATACAGCAGGCAAATAAGGAGAGAATGGAACATGAGAGCCTATATTCAGAGCGATAAAAATGGCGATTTCTACAACGTCAATGCTTTTATTGCAAATGAAGGGTTTGCTTCATTAGGGTGGGAGACGGTCAAATATACGCATGCGGAAGAAATTGAAGGAGATAACCCGGAGGATGTTGTTGTTGGAGGAATAGGCAATGTGAGAAAACGTCTGGATCTGCTAGGCTTTTCAAGAAACCAGGGTGAAATTGATTACCCGGAATCATTGTCTCGCTACTTGGGCAGGAAAGTCTGGACTACTACGATTCGGGAGCTTATGGAACATCCAGAACAATGGAATGTGTTTATTAAGCCAAAAGACACGACCAAAAAATTTGCCGGAAAAGTTGTCCGAGAATATCGGGATTTCATCGGATTGGATGATGATCGAGAGGAGACAGCCGTGTGGTGCTCCGAGATCGTCGATTTTGTAACGGAGTGGCGATGTTTTATCCGCTACGGGCAAATTCTCGATGTGAGACCCTATAAAGGGGCTTGGGATTCCAGGCTGGACTTGAGCATTGTTCGGAATGCAATGAAGGACTTCTCCGATGCGCCGGCTGCGTACGGCATGGATTTTGGCATTAATAGAGACGGGAAGTTGAAACTGGTAGAGATTAACGATGGCCATTCGTTAGGCACCTTTGGGATCAGCTCATTTAACTATGCAAAATTTTTGTCGGCGAGATGGGCAGAGTTGACGGGGACAACGGACTATTTAAAAGATTTATAGCGTTATAGCAGAATACGCACACAAAATGCCCAATAAATACGTATTGCTTATCCGGTGGGAAACATTGGAGAATCATACGGTTGGGTTTCGGAAGTCGGCTGACTATCAGGAATGGAAAGCGCTGCTCCATCATTTCTATGATCCATCCCCGACGGTAGAGCATTTTGAAAGGGTTTATTGAATAGTAGAGGAGAAAATATGATGGACAAACAGGCGGACGATGTTGTAATCGGCATCGATGGAGGCGGAACGCATACGCGAGTGATGGTGGCAGACCTGCAAGGAAATGTGCTTGCCTATGTTGAAAAAGGAGCCTCTTCGCTTCATAAAGATTCCAATGCCAGCCAAAATGTACAACAAGCCATCCAGGAAGCTCTGCTGCAGGCGGGAAAAAGCACATCCCAAGTAAGGCTGTTGACGGCGGGTATTGCCGGATACGATTCCCCGTCCGATGAGGAGTGGGTGACATCTTTGACAGCAGTCCCGGGACTTCATTGCCTCAAGGAGCATGTAAATGATGCGGTGGTAGCTCATAGCGGCGCGCTTCTCACGGAGCCGGGCATTATTATCATATCCGGAACAGGGTCTATCCTCTACGCAGTAACCGAGTCCGGGCAGCAAATCAGAAATTACGATCTTTGCCACTATGCTGCAAGCGCAGCCCGATTTCTGGCCTATGATGCAACCTTTGAGCTGCTAGCGGGCAACATCGATGAAACGGATCAGACGCTGGCGGCAGCTATACTTTCGTTTTGGGAACAAACTTCAGTTGAAGGTTTGTCGCAACTGGCTCGCAGTGGTTTTATTGAAGATCAAAGAGAACGAAATCGCAGGTTTGCACAGTTAGCACCCCTTATAACGGAAGCAGCTCTCCATCATAGCCATTTGGCGCAGACGGTATGCGATCGTGCAATCCATCAGATTGCGGTGGGGATTGAAATGCTTGCCACATATTTTGCGAGCCCTGAAGTAAAGCTCTCTTTTATTGGCAGTGTCATAAATAGCGATTACTTTCATCAAAACCTCAGCTCCAAAATGCAAAAGGGCAGAAACAAGCATTACAAGGTGATTACTCCTGCCTTTTCTCCTGCGGCTGGCGCCGTTTTGCTGGCTTACAAACATCTTCAGATTCCAATTAATACAGATATCTGTACCAACCTCGGTCTTCATCCGAGCTCAAAAACGAGCTAATCCGATTTAGGAGTCATAGGTCCTTGATTGTCGATGCCTTATAATGATACGATTTGCGAGTGTAAGAGTTCGTATCAGAAGGGATAATGTTTATGGGAGTGCAGATCATAAGGCCGGATGAGACAGAGCTTACTTCCATTTTTGAACTATTGCAAGAGTGCAGAGCTCATTTGGAGGCCCAAGGAATTAAACAATGGGATGATATTTATCCAAACATGACAGATGTCGAGGCGGATTTTCGCAGCGGAAGCATCTATATTACGAAAGTTGATGGGGAAGTGACGGGAGTCGTCTCCTTTGATGATCACGGCTATAAGGAATATGAGGCTATTGGCTGGAAAAGCGAAAATGCCAAACATGCGATTCTTCATCGACTATCTGTGCGGCCCCGCTATCAGGGGAGGGGCATCGCTCAATCTTTGATAAAGTTTGTACATAACCAGTGTCTTGATATGGGCTATGGCTCCATTCGTTTGGACGTATACAGCGGGAACGAAATGGCGTTTCAGTTTTACAAAAAGCTTGGGTATGAGCTGCGTGGAGAGGTAACATTCCCCAGAAGACCTCTGCCGTTTTATTGCATGGAAAAGGAACTGAGCGCAAGCATAAGTGGAGGTTTGACCGATGGAGCAGAATGAAATCAATAAACAAGCCTGGAACACGGACACCTATGAGGCTTGGGTGAACCGGTTTGGCACGCCTGCGGAGGCAGCGGAAAAACTGAGAAGTTATCCGCAAAAGCGGATTGGCGAAATCTACGATTATTTTGAGCAAAATTTGTCCCAGCAAAAGGTGATCAACCTGCTTGGTTCCAATGGAATGAAAGCAGTAGCTCTGTCAATGCTCGGCGCTCAAGCAACAGTGGTTGATTTTTCGGAGGGCAACGAGCGTTATGCTCATGAACTGGCCCAAGCGGCTGGCGTGGAGCTGAGATATATTTTGTCTGATGTGCTCCAGCTCCCTTCCCATGAGTTGACTGGGGACTACGACGTTGTATTTATGGAAAACGGCATTTTGCATTATTTCGTTGATCTTGATCCACTCTTTCAAGTCGTTTCAGGGTTGCTGAAGCGCGGCGGGAAACTGATCTTGCAGGATTTTCATCCCGTGTCCACCAAGCTGATCACTTCCAAAGGAACCACAGCCAAAATCCGCAAACACAAAGTGAGCGGCGATTATTTCAGTACGGAGCTAGAGGAGCGGGATATTTCTTTTTCCAAATACAAGGACGGGGAACCTACGGCAACAAAAGTTTACTTGAGAAACTGGACATTAGGCGAAGTTGTCACTTCGGTTGCAAATGCCGGGCTTCATATGAAGGTGCTGAAGGAGTTGCCCAATTTGTCATCGGATGTTTTTGACGCGGGTATTCCAAAAAGCTTTATTATCGTTGCGGAGAAGTTGTAGGCCGTCACATAGGGAGAGGTTGAAATGGCCCAAATCGTATGTATTGGGGAGAGAGCTAAATGAGCAGCAACGATTTTCAAAAGCAAATGGAATTTCTGATCGAGATTGATAAGTTAAAATCCATCCAGCGCAGAACCAAGCTTATTCATGAAGACAGGCTGGAGAATGACGCGGAGCATTCCTGGCATTTGACGATGATGGCGCTTGTTCTGCAAGGGCATGCCAATAAAGAGGTTGATCTGTTAAAGGTTATCAAAATGCTTATGGTTCATGACCTGGTCGAAATCGATGCCGGAGATACATTTGCCTATGACGAGCAGGGGCATACAGACAAAGCGGAGCGTGAGCAAAAGGCCGCTGACCGCATCTTTGGTTTGCTGCCGGAGGAACAGGCCAAAGAGCTGATGGAGCTATGGGTGGAGTTTGAAGAAAGGGCGACACCGGAAGCTGCATTTGCTTCGTCACTCGACCGGCTTCAGCCTATCATCCATAATTATCATAACGATGGCGCCAGTTGGAGACAATATGGCATTACGAGCAGCCAGGTTTTAAAACGCAATGCGGGCATAAATGACGGTTCGGCAAAGTTATGGTCACATGCGCAGGAGCTTGTACAGCAAGCCATAGATAAAGGCATATTGCCGCAATAAAGAGGGAGCCGAAGGGCTTCTTTTTTTTGTTGCTTTTGCAACAAATTCGTCTATTGGGCCGTTTTTATCTTTACATAACCTGGAGGAGGATTATTTTGAAAAAAATAATAGTTTTACTCGTATTCGCACTGGTTCTGGCAACAGGATGTTCATCGGTTAATAAAGATGAAGTAGACGGGCCTTGGAATTATAAAAAGGGTTTTGTTGTTTCAAAAGAGGATGGGAGAGTTCTGGTAGTGCGTGATAAGGTTGATGAAATCGACGCGCCGCTTAACGAGATCCTGGAGGAGGCTCAGCCTGATGCAATTTGGCTCTCGGTTAATAACAAAGATTTCAATGCTGTCTCGGTAGGAGACAAAGTGAATATTACTATCCCGAATGGAATGGTAGACCAGTCATATCCGGCCCAGGCGTCAGCTGAATTATCTAAGGAATAGGAATTGGTTTCGATTAATAGGTTAACGAGAATAGTATCGCTTCATGTTAATGCTACGGCAGCAAAAGGCATTTATATTCAGCCTTTTGCTGCCGCTTTTTATTCCTTATCTAATCTTAATTTGTTTCGCGGCAGACAATAATACATCAATATCAACTGAATAGACGGAATTAACCGCATAAAAGTAATTCTCCGTAACGATAAAGATTTGCCCGCGTGCCTCACTCTGCTCGATCAGCGCTTTATGGCCGTTAATCATGGTTTCGGTTAACGTTTCTGTGGGGAACTCTAATTTTAAATCCTCCAATACTTGATCCGGATCTCCTTGTTGTCCGCTAAATTGTGAAATCCAAAATTCTGATACTCCATCCCGAAGCAGATAAGCCGCTTCAATTAAAATACCTTCGGGGCTGTCGATTTTTGCCGATGTATTCAGCAATTTGATTACCGGATTTTCATCTGTTTGATTGTCGGCTAAATTCAAAGGGATATGAATGTCCTCCGGTGCAATATTGGACATATCCAGCCTTCTATAAAGCGGTATTTTATGATCGTTAGTATCTATCGGTTCAGACACAGATTCGCCATCTACCGCATGCAATTGGTAAGAAAATTCGTTTTGGCCCGGAAGGGGAGTGAACCAAAGCGTATAACCTTCGTACACATACGGGATCATTTTGGCAGTATAAGCTTGCTTGGATTCGTCAGTAAACCAAATGGAGTGAACATCAGGATCGACAGAAGCTCCGAATGCAAGCAAGTAGGAGGAGGGTTCCAATGAGGGTGTTTGATCTGCCAATTGAACAAATGTGTAGGAAAAGACTTCATTTATTCCTTCTGCATTCAGGCTCTCGTTTTCCAACTCAGTGCCTAGTGGCACTTTTACTTTACCCTCAACGACCCACGCCATGCCGTGTTCATCCCACTGCAATACCCCTGCCTCCCAGATCATGATAGAATCCGCATGCTTTACGGTATTTGTGAAAATGAGCATTTGATTATCATTTAGCTCTTCCTTATACATAATTTTTGGCATCATATCGGGATCGGTTTCGTTCATTTGAATGAGCTGCAAAATTTGCTCATCCGAAGGAGGTATGGATGCCATCGGAGTGGACTGCTGTTCGATGGGCAGACTGACCCAAGCGATAACGGCCAAAATTGCTAAACTGAGCATGAATGGAATGACTCTTTTTACATGTACAAACGGCTGTTGCCGCCCCCTCCGAAGCACTCTTTCTTGTATGTAGTTGATTTGTTCGACTGTGATCTGGCGTGGCTCGGAATAAGGCCCTTTCTGAAGCGCGTCTTCAACGTTTTTCCTCTTCATATCATTCCTCCCGCAGCTTATTTCTCATTTTGCTTCTCGCCCGATGAAGCCTTGATTTCACCGTGCCTTCTGCAATACAGAGAAAGTTAGCAATGTCAGCAATTGATAATCCATATTTTACTTCCAGTATAAGAACTTCTCGATGTTTAAGTGGTAACGTCAACAATTCGCTCCAAACCTCGTCCATCTTGGATTCGGAAAAATAGATGGTTTCAGCGGAAGGAGCGCCCTCCGAAAAACGTACAATCGGAACAGGGAGAATTTTACGAAAAAAGGCCGATCTCTTGTGGTTTATCGCAAGATTGTGGCAAATTTTCAGCAGCCACGTTTTTACCGTCGATTGTCCCCGGAACTTGTCCAGCGCAAGAAAGGCATTAATGAAGGTTTCCTGCGCGAGATCTTCTGCTACATCATGATTTTTGGTTAATACAAATGCATAATTCCAAATATCGTTCCAATATTTTACGATGATTGGTTCCATTTCTGTCGATCCCAAACTCGTCATCGTTACGAGATATTCATCTTCCACTACTTCCTTCACCTCCTATAAACAGACACATTAGCGCAAGAAAAGTTCCATTTTTGTAAAATAATTTTTCAGGGATGCAATTATCTATATGCTTGCAAGAGGTACAAACATTAAAAAATTATCGTTTATCATTAATTTTTTATTCCTAATCATAATGGAATGTGATATACTCAAATGGAAAACGATCCTGGAAAAGGGAAAAGGAAGTTGGTGGCTGATGAGTAAGCTGATGAACAGAAAACGCGCTAGTAAATTGGCACAGCTGCTGCAGGGTCTCTGTTATTTTTTGGTGGGGCTGGCGGTGTTAAGTGTCGTCTTAATTTTGATCGGGCGAATGGAAGTGAACATGACCATACCGGAAGGACATTACACTAATGCGCTTCTGCTTGAGAAGGATCATAGCGTAGAGTCCAGGGCTTTTCTTGTGGACCTGTCTTACCTGGATCTCCATGTCGACATGCGTCCTGCTGGCGGGAAAACTGAGCTTATTACGATTCTGGGGATTATGATCATGGGTCTTGTCACCGTGGCTCCGCATGGGTATAGCTTCTATTTAATTGCAAGGTTTTTCGGTAATGTATCCAATGGACACGTGTTTGTTCCCGTTAATGCCACGTTGTTATTGAGGTGTGGAGCAGTGCTTGTGGCGGCTGCGCTTATCGCGCCAATCCTTAATGGATTTGCAATGCCGGCGATCATCAATCTGGTCACGGATAACCACATTTCTGCGAACGCATCCATTGATTTTATCGCGTTGATTGGAGGCGCTATCGCGCTGGTTATGGCTTATGTTTTTCATTACGGCATCTATTTGCAGAACGAGGCTGATCATACGTTATGATTGTCATAAGACTTGATCGAATGCTTGCGGATCGCAAAATGCGCCTGAATGAGCTTGCCGATGCGGTTGGCATTTCGAATGTAAATTTGTCCATGATGAAGACGGGGAAAATTAAAGCGATTCGGTTTTCAACATTGGATGCCATATGCAAAGTGTTGAAATGTCAGCCTGGCGATATTTTGGAATATGTTGAGGATGACGAAAGTGATGCTGCGGTGATGGAGGACGAGGAGTAAGCCTTGTCCTTCTTTTTTTGTTGTCTTCCATCCTTTGGGAATAAACGGTATAGTGAATGTAACTGGATGGAAAAGGATACGCAGGATGAGGAATTCCTGTACAGAGGAGGAGAGATGCTTATGCACAAATTAAGTGCTTATCAACATCAAATCGTCTTATTGTATACGGACAAAGGAGTGCAATTGTTCGGAACGCCGCTAAATAACGATCCGGAGCAGCCAGGCTGCTACTTGTTTCAAGTATTGGCTCTAACCCAGGATGAAGCAACGGTAGTTTCTTTTACAAATGAGGAAATCGGATATATCGTGGAATTGCCGGAAGAGATTGAGCAAGGTCTGCGGAAAACCTCAGACTTCTGGCAACAATCCGTAAGCACTGACCTTTTGAATACGTGGATGAGCAGCCATCAATTCGTTGAATTCGGAGTTAAGAATAAAAGAGAGCGTGAATAGGGGATTGTAAGCCTTTGATTGAGGAGTTGGCTTTAAGGGAGCGGTAAAGATTGCACAATATCTCTTACGGGAAGGTGAAACTTTGCATTTTAAATGTCAGTGTGGATATGTCATAAGAGATATAACCGATCATTTGCCTTATAAAGGTCATTTAGTATCGGATCAGGATTTTTTTGATCTGCTGGATGAAATCGATAAAGCGATCGAGAACTCAGGGCCTAGTCCAGAGGAGAAGGAAGAGGCAATAATGAAGGCGCGATCTTCTTTTTATGATCTTACAAAAACAATCTATCAATGCAGTAGCTGTGGAAATCTATTTTTTGATGAAGGAAATGAATTAATCACATTTAGTCCACATCCAGTTAATTGCGGTAAGCAACTGCTGCAATCAGCTAAGGGCGATAAGTGGCCGGGATATATATGCCGACTGGCTGGATGCATTGCCCGAATGGAGACAGGACAACGGACTGATTTACCTCACAGAAGAAACCAAAACGTTTACCAATTGGACCAGTCTGGAACGTGAATACTATCAGCTTTTTGAGGGTCGAAAGAATAACAATCTTCTAAGAGCCAGCAGTCTTAAAAGGAACGGCCAACTCATCCACTCATGGATTCGAGAAGGTTAAAAGCAAAACCGGAGGTGATGGAGATGATCCGCATGAAGAAGCGAAAAAAGCAGCTCCTTTGGTTGATTCCGCTTGTTCTATTCCTGCTGTATGGACTTACCTATATCCCGCATCGCCTTGTGAATCTCGAGCCAACTGAAGTGTACCGCATTGTTATTTTTGACGGGAGCACAGGAAGAGAGGTTGAAATAACCGGGGCCCAAGATATCAATCATATTGTTCAGAATCTGAATGAAACAACATTTCAAAAGGGTAAATTGTCAATCGGATATATGGGCACCCGGTTTAGAACGACTTTATACAACGATCAGGGGAAAGCAATCAAGACCATAACGATTAATTCGGCTGATCGTGTCAGATATAAGGGGTTTTTCTATACAGCTACCGATCAGGGTGTTGATTATGCATATTTAGAAGGGTTGTTTAAGTAAGCACTGGCCTTGCTAGCCGCTTACATTTACAGACTGCAGGCGTTGGTAACTGCGGAACCGCCAACCGTTGCGGAGCGGATATCACGAACGCGCACATTGCTGCTGAACACGCCGGAATCGCTGCTTAGTTTGAAGGAAGGATAATTAGGTTCGGCATCCAGCTTCATTTGCTGCTCCAGATTGAATTGTTGCTTGGCGTCTACATAAAACGGAGACAGATTGGACTCAATGACAACATCCAGGGCATCGGGCTCATCAACAATAAGAATAACGATAACGCCATTGCATCCGCAGCCTTCTGTATCATAGAAGATTTTGAATACGCCGGCTTGATTGTTTAAGTGTTTCGTCAGACGATTTGAGGCCAGCTCTGTAATGTGCAGTTGCATGTTGGTGCACTCCTTTTGACTTTTTTTCCACATAAGAATTTATGAATACAAGTATACCACTTTCGGCGATGCCCAACGTATTTCCATTTCATGACGGACTTGCCGCATAACGGACACAACCTTCTACAAAAGCGTCGGGATGGAAAGTTTGATTCAGAATCGTCTAGCGTAAGGGAGTCAGAGTAACATGGACTTGGATCATTATTTAAGCAGTCATTTTGAATCTTTGTCTCAGTGTAAGCCTCTTTTTTATAGCTGGGATATCGGGATACGCTTTGAGCTTGGTGCCCCGCCTGTTTACGACCAGAACAAGTCAAGGTATATGCAGGGTGTCTATGACAGAGCCATTCTTATTTATGAGCATTTACATCAGAGGAACGATAAGTTGCTTCTTGTAACAAACGCCCATTTTGGTAATCAAACCACTGTTCTCAAAAGAGCGCCGAAACTATATAGACGATACATCCCTGACAAAGGGGTTTTGCGACGTCTTCAGCACAAAGCAATTGTGCATGCATTTGCCGATAGTAAGGAAATTGATGATAATGAAACGAACTGGTTCACTTTAGAATGTCATGGACGGGATATAACATACAGGGGTCTGATTAAAGCGATTTGCAATCATGATGTAGGAATCAAACCTTCTATATTTCATGATGTGTTTTTCATAAATGTTACAACAGGAACTATTTTTCATATCTATGATGATAGAGGCTGCGATGTAATTTCTGCTTCCAAAGATGCACTGATGAGTATTTATGAAAAATACAATGATTGGATCTTAGACTATGATCGGGCATGGATAGACGAAACATTTAATAGCGGCAAAGTAGTCTAGATTGGGAGGAAGTACTTATGCTTTCAAAATTGATTAATCTTATCCCTCGGGATTGGCTAGTCATTCTGTATAAAAACATGCCATTTCCCCGATTCAAAAATTGGGTGGTTTATCGCTCTCAGCAGAAGTTTCTTGTTGCCGTACTGGGGATTTTCATCAATGACACAGGGCAGATTTTGCTGCTAAAGCATGTCTACAGAAAAGAACCATGGGGCATACCAGGTGGCTGGATGGAATTGGAGCAACCGCAAGCTGCTTTGGAACGAGAAGTGTACGAGGAAACTAAGCTAATGGTAGCTATTGACGGACCAGCCAGAGCTATTTTTGGCGTAAAACCTAATCGTGTAGATCTAATCTATACAGGTCGGGTGACAGGAGGGGCATTTGTCCCAAGCGTGGAGATTTCGGAAGCAATGTTCTGCGATATGGATCAATGGCCGGAGGGAATGCCGGACGTACAGAAGAAACTGATCACGGAAACGATCGCTTCCATACGTCCGTAAAGCAATTAAAAAGGTCAAATTCGGCAGTCTTTATTCGGAGGTTGCTGTTACCTGGTTTGCTCCAGCGCCTCAGTTAGTTGCTTGAAAAGAGCTTCGGTATTGGCCGGCAGCTCGTCATTATAGAAAATAACTTCATCGGCCAGCTCGATTTTGATAAAGGGCGGATTATTTTTGAATAGGTACAATCGGGCTTTGCCGACTTCATTTAAGCGGAAATGGCCTCTTAAGAATTTATTGGTGGCTTCGCCGCTCGTTTTGCTTCCTTTTGGCACGATATCCGTCAGCGATATATCCTTCACGTCAGCCAGGTCAAAAGAATAAGAGTACATGGGATATTTGATTTCCACGGTATGAGTTTCGGTTAGATTTAAAGCAGGTGCTATCAATTCCATACGAATAAGCATAACAGAAACGCCGAATACGATGGTAAGCAACAAACCAACAGCACCCCCCATAATTAATTTGCCGGCCAACGTCCCTGTATTAATCGTCTCCCCTACGCCTACCCTTTTGGGAACAAGCAGGCTTTTGTCGTGGGGATTATGGTACGTGAAGCCATTGGCCCAATATTCGTCATCGTCGCTATAAATCGGGCTGGACTCCAGCTGAAGCAGCTCATTTCTGGCAGTGGACAAGCGCCGGTAGACGGTAAGAATAAGGATAAGTGGAACTAGGGAAAAAAGAATAATAAGTGGCAGATAGATGACGTTTAATGCTTCTGTTTCGTTTAAGGACAATAAACCAACCAAAACCTGCTCCACATTCATAAACAATGCCAGTGCCAATAAAAGAAAAGAAACGGAACGGCGTTTCATCTGATTCAGAGCCAAATTTGTTTCGGAGCGTTCACTGTAAATGGTAGACTTGCTGCGACGCAGCAGCAGGGCGATACATAAAAACAGCAGTGTCATCATAACGGAAACGATGCCGAGGATATATAATTGAGCATCCATAGATCCAAACCAGATCAAAATACCTGTAGATATGGCTAAAGGGATAACAAACCATATTGGAGAGGGGGCCGTTTTATTTTTGAGCTGGGCGGCACGCAAATCGGCATGAATGACTTTCCGTTCTCCAACAAACCATTCCTCCCTGCGTTTCAGGGCGAGAGTAACAGCAAAGGTGTTGCGGTAGATCATCGTCACGGAGATCATCGCGGCAGACATCCAGAACAAGAAATACGCGGTTTGATAAGGAAAAAAGTTGTACAAAGCAGGAATGGGAAGGAAGAAAAGCAGCAGCCAAAGCATTGTTTTGTTGAAAGTGCGCCGATACTTGCTCTGGATGGCTTTTAAATCGGGATGCTCTAAAGCATGAGATGGCAGGGCAATGGAGAAGAGAAGGCCATTCTTATAGACAGCAATTGAACGGTACGTAAAATAAAGCCCAAGATATATAATGAATGCAGGAATTAGCAATACAAAAGTCAACATAGTCATCACCTCAACTGTTTAGTATATGCATTTTTCGGTAGATAGAGGAGCAAAGCTTGTTAAAGGCTTCGGCGGTTACGCCATGCAGAGCAGCTTCCGCTACCATGAGCTCAAGCTTTTGTTCTAATTGCTCTGAAGGGTGGTCCTGGTTGGCCTGTTTACTGGATGGCAAGCTGACCTTGGCGCCATGTCGGCGATCAATGACAAGATAACCTTCCTGCTTAAGCAAAGCATAGGCTTTATTCACGGTCATGTTGTTGATACCTAACTCATCGGCCAATTGACGCACGGTCGGCAGTTTTTCCTCCGGCTGAAGTTGTCCCTTGGCAATACCGAGGACAATTTCATTGCGCAGCTGCTCATAAAGCGGCACCTCGCTTTGTAGCTTGAGAGAAATTAGCATTGCGAATCACTCTCCTGATTAAGTATTGTTTGTATTATATATAGTAATACAAACAATACTTAAATGCAATAATAGAAAGAAGGTGAAATCTGTGTCGATTGAATATTTGTACCACTATTTTGAAGCGGATAATGGACCATTCCGCAATCTATCGGCATTAACTGAGGTTGAAGCAGAAACGATTATGGATAGAATTAAGTCTCAAGGAAGTGTTTTTGCCAGCAAACGCTCCAATGATTATTTGGTGATCCGAAGAGAGCTGGAGCAAAGAGCAAGAGAGTTGTTTATCAGCAAAGGGGGAAAGCCTCAAAATGCTTTTCCTCATTACATGACACTTGGGGAATGCTCGTGGTTGCTGGGGTGGTATAGTAATGGAAGGGCACTAAAGATTCACTTGGATGAGTTTCGAGCAGATAGCATCAGCTTTACCTATGGCGATTTATTCCCAACGATGAGATATAAAGATGGCAGACCGTACCGGGAACAACTCTATGTAAAGAATGAAATCATCAAAGTAGTCGAACAATACGGATTGCCGCAAGAGTGGAATCCACACGGCATTGATGGTCCAGAGAGGTATGTCGAGGTTCAAGTATGGGATGATGCCGTAGTTGGAAGATATTTGTAAAGTACAGTTAAATCAGCTTGCTTCGTTTTTACAAGCCTAGATCTATAGATAAGGTGGTTTTTGATATGAAGAAAGTACTGTTGGCAACTCTGTTGCTTCTGGGGGCCGTGCTCGTTTTTGTTTTTGCAATCATCAATAAAAATAATGATTTCTCTATAAATGCGGAAGACATTCAAAGTGTTGATATGTATCAATTTTCCTCGGACAGAAGCGAAGTTCAGAGGATGGAAATCCTTGAACAGTCGGATATTGCCGCAATTGTTGACGGCCTAAGTCAAATTAAACCCAATCCCAACAGCGTGCCGCTAGACGGAAATTATTATGTAAGGCTTAACAAAAAGGATGGCAGCACCTTTATTTATGTGAATGATAATGGTGAAGTCACAACATCCAACGGCTTTTTGGGCAGGGTGGAAAATGACAATATAATGAATAGGTTGTGGGCCGGGCTGGATTACCCTGTTCAAAACGTGACGGAAGATGAGCTGCCTACCGACTTGCTGAAGGTGAGGCAATAGATGGGGACAGGAGATAAGAACAGAGGTAGCGGATAATCCAGCGTCATAGAAGGAACAAATCTGTCTCAACTCTTACGGACATCCAAGGCCATTAGAGCTAATTTTAATGGGAATTCACAATCTAACGGACATTGGCGGCCGTAAGAGCTCATTTTCACGCCATATTCGCCACTTTTGAGCTCTAATGGACAGTTGTGACACTAGCCATGCAAATAACCTGACGTTACCAGCAACAAATATTACGAGATTGCTTTTTTAATCATTTGTTCAATATATTTACAGTCCGTTTTGTGGCTTAGATTCAAAAAGAAGAATGTCTGC
>NZ_JBTOLL010000016.1:0-116585 GCF_054551715.1 Paenibacillus sp. CAU 1782
AAATGGTCGGTAAATTCGGTAAGTTATCCATGGGTGTTCTCCTTTTGTGAGAGTGATGGATAACGTATGGCCACACTTCCACATTAGGAGAATTTTTTTTGTTTGAACAGGATAAAGATACCACTTACCGTGTTTTTAGGATCACAATTTTCGATGTTAGGTTTTACGCATGGCTAGTGGTTTAATGGACACAGATGACCATTACAGCTCCAAAATCCGCAAAAAATGTCTGTAACGGCCATAAATGTCCGTTACGTTGGAGAGAGATCAAGCTGAGCAATTTGAGCGAGAGCAACTAGCAAGCGCTGCGAGGTATGAGAAACAACCGCCGCCAGGTATGAGTAACCCGGCGGCGCTTACTGGACGTGACAGTTTGATCTGCAGCAGGCAAATTCTAACGGTCACGCGTGGCCGTTAAACGTCAAAAAATGGGGTAAGTCACTTTCTGGCGGTCATGCATGACCGTTAGCGCGTCAAAAGCAGCTCAAAACCGTGTAAAGTCGGGTTTAATGGACACAGATGACCATTACAGCTCCAAAATCCGCAAAAATCGTCTGTAATGGTCATAAGTGTCCGTTACGTGGAGAGAGATCACGCGAAGCATTTGAGCGAGAGAAACTAGCAACGCGAGGTCTGAGAAACTAGCAACGCGAGGTCTGAGAAACTAGCAACGCGAGGTCTGAGAAACTAGCAACGCGAGGTCTGAGAAGCAAGCGACGCAAGGTCTGAGAAGCAAGCGACGCAAGGTCTGAGAAGCAACCGCCGCCAGGTATGAGAAACCGGGCGGCGCTTATTGCTTCATTAGCAGGTTTACTTTAGCAGGTTTACTTTAGTAGGTTTACTTTAGTAGGTTTACTTTAGTAGGTTTACTTTAGTAGGTTGACTTTAGCAGCGCGGTTCGCTTATTGCTCGATCGGCTTGAATTCAACCCATCTCAGCTGCAAGCCGGGTTTGGTATGTTCCAGTGTCAGCTCGTATAGGCCGCTCTCAAGCTCCGCTTTCACAAGTCTTTGAAGCACCCATTTGCCATCTGTACCGTTGCTTTGCACCGTAGCCGCAATCTGGCCGTTAAGCAGAAGATTGCTTGCGCTTTGGGCCAGCTCCGTACCCTCTGCTTGGATGCTGGCCACCATCCGGTATTGGCCGGGACGTTCGACGCGGAACAGCGCCGAACCGTTTTCCCCAACGGCCACCGGAGTTTCCGAAGACAGCGCGAGTGCTTGCGAAGCAGGCTCCAACGCTGCACTTGCCGCTATTGCAGCTATCGTTTCTTCAATTACTTGATTTCTGGAGGACACGGGTGCGTTCAGCAGGAACCGCAAAATATTAAGAGCGGAACGCTGAAGCTCGCCGCGGGTCAACGTGCCATTCTCCAGCGATTCTATGGTGTTGTCTTCAAAGGCGTTGATTTCCGCTCCGTAGTTTGGCACGACCATATACAAGTCATTTTGCGCGCGAACCATCCAGTTTGTAAATTTACGGTCCGGCTCGCCGCCTTCCGTTACATGGTTCATAACGGCCCACCAGTCGGTCATAACGATGCCCGTGAAACCCCATTCGCCGCGAAGAATGGTCGTATTCAGATCATAATTGGAAGCCGCCCAATGACCGTTGATCGGATTGTAGGAGGTCATGATGGAGGTTGCTCCGCCATCCTTGACGGCAATTTCAAAACCTTTGAGATAAATTTCGCGAAGCGCGCGCTCCGAAACAACGGCGTTAACCTTGGAGCGGTATTTTTCCTGATTATTGCAGGCAAAATGCTTCAACGTGGCATGTGATCCGCCTTTACGAATGCCTCTTGTGCAAGCAGCAGCAAACAGGCCGGTCACTAGCGGATCTTCCGAAAAGTATTCAAAATTCCGCCCGTTCAGCGGACTACGGCGAATATTCAGCCCCGGTCCCAGCAGCGTATCGATTTCGTTGCGAACCAGCTCCTGGCCCTCAAGAACATACAGCTCCTCCACCAGCCCGATATCCCAGGTTGCCGCAAGCAGCGTGCCGATAGGGACCTGGGTTGCTTTGGCGCCGCAATCCATCCGAATGCCGGAAGGACCATCGGAAGTACAGCCAACGGGAATCCCGAAGCCAAGCAAGCTGTCGCTGACGCCGCCAAAAGCGGATGCCGTTCCCGGCGTAACCAGCGGGCTGCTCATACCTTCTCCGCGTACCAGAGCGGCCAGATCCTGATTGGACAGCTGCGCGACAAAAGCTTCCAGCGTAACCTTCCCTTCCCGAACATCCTTCAGCTTGTAGCCGAGGTTGCCGGTATCGCCGAGCTCGGGCGGAAGATTGCTCTGAATGCGATCCTCCAGCGAAACCGAGCGCTGCGGAGCGGGTACATATTCCAGTTCGTAAGTACCGGCAGCCCTGCGTTCTCCCGGCTTCATGCGGGAAAGAGGCTGCACCGGCGCCATTGCTTCCTGCAGCTGCTCCAGGACTACAAGCTCGTCCACCACATAACCATCCCGACCGTCAAAAGCTACAGGAACGACGTTTCGAACGCTGGTACCGATATAAAAGCGGTAGATGCCCGGCTCCAATATGTAGGAGTGAGGATGGCCGGTGTCGCCATTGTCGTCATAGGAAGCCAGATCATTTACCGGAACGGAAAGGGTCAATGTTTGCTTTTCGCCAGGCTTCAACAAGCCGGTTTTGGCAAAAGCGGCTAGCGACCGGACGGGCTGCCCAAGAACGCCTTGCGGAACCTCCGCATAAACCTGAATGACCTCCTTGCCCGTGTAAACGCTGCCCGCATTGGTTACGGAAACTTGCAATTGAATCTCATCAGAGGAGCCATCCTTGGCGACTACCCGGACTTCTTCGGGCTCAAAGCTGAAGTGCGTATAGGACAAGCCAAATCCAAACGGGAATTGTACTTTCTCCGGACTGAAGGTTTCAAAGTAACGATAGCCGACATAAATATCTTCCTGGTAGAGACTTTCATGCTCTTTTCCGTAATTGCTTGTGGAGGGGTAATCGTCAATGGAGTAAGCGATGGTGTCTGTCAGCTTGCCGCTTGGCGTAACTTCGCCGGTCAATACGTCCGCGATGGCGTTGCCGCCCTCCATGCCGCCTTGCCAAGCATATATTACCGAGGAGATGGGGTGGACGTGACTGCTGTCGTCAAGCCAGCTCATATCAACGATGTTGGAAACATTAAGCACCACCACAACCTGTTCAAAATAGGCCGTTACTTTCTTCAGCATCTCCAGCTCGTCCGCAGTCAGCAAATAGCTGCCCGGCGCATTGGCATTGTCCTGATCCTCGCCGGCCGTGCGGCCAACCACAACAATTGCTTTGGCCGACACCTCTCTTGCAGTCGAGAGCAGCTCGTCGCTCAGCGGCATTTCCTTCTGGTGCCAAGGCTCCGCAGCCCAGCCGCCACCGCCGTTGTCGAACGGATTTTCCCCGATCCATTTCTCATAGACGGCCGCCAGCTCTTCATTAACGGAGATGCCCGTTTTGCCGCGCAGACCTTCCAGCAGATTGGTCGTATGCGTGACGTTTACGCTTCCGCCGGAGCCGGTGCCGCTTCGGTAATAATTGATTTGCGTTCTGCCAAAAATCGCAACGTGATCGCCGTTGCCCAGCGGCAGCGCCGCGTTTTCGTTTCTCAGAAGCACGGCGCCTTCCGCAGCCACTTTACGGCTGAACTCCGCAAAACCTTCCAGCGGAACGCCGATTTGTGATTTGCTCATGGTTCTCCTCCCGATTCTTCTGTATGTATAGGATGGTTGAATTCCTACTCTATTTTACCGGAATATAGATGGGAATAACAGGAGGATTGCTATGATTCAGCAAAACAGGATGCCATTGTTCATAATCAAAAGCCCTTGGTTCGACATATCCGTTTATCTCCAGCCATTCGTTAATAGCGGAGTAGGTGTCGTCGATTTCCTCTTCGGGTCCTTGATGCTTGAATTCCAGGAACTTGCCGGCAGGTAGGATATGTGTTGACATTCCTTCGGGCAGCTCCGCGAAGTCCGATGCTTCCACGCCGACAAAATGAAGGAATGGGGTGTCCGGCGTCCATTCGCAATCATCGTAAGCCTGGACCAGATATATGCTTTCACCGGTTGCGGCGGAAATTTCGTTTCTACGGGGAGCAAGCGTCTTGCGCAGGCCCTTTACCAGCCCTTGCTCTATATCTTCGTTCAAGCTGGCGCGAAGGGCGAGGCCCACGAGCTTCAGCTCCGGTTTTTGTTTGATTTCAATGTGCTGCATCAAAATGACGCAACCCCTTTCCGAAGGGATTAAGACCGAATCTCGGCATCCAGAATACGTCTGTGACGACCCGTTACGTAGGAGAGGTAGCGTTTCAGCATTTTCCAGCAGACAAAAGCAATTCCTCCAACGATGCCGCCGACGACAACCCCGTAGATCAGGCTTAATTGAGTGGGTACAACATAGCTGCCGATCTCCATGCTGATCCAAGTTACGCCAAAAGTGCGGATAAAACTGCCCAGCAAAATCAGAACGGTGCAGAAGCCAAAGCCATAAGCGATTGTGGCCAGCACAGGGACGATCATGATGCTTAACAAGCCGGTTGTACAATAAAAACCGATAAGTCCAAAGGTGTGCTTGAACGAAAATGAAGCGTTTTGCGAGAGATATTCGCTGCGATAGGCCTTTGCCAGCTTGCGAGGGTCGCCAAGGCGGGCGAGAATGGCCGCTTCAGGCTGTCCCCCCAATATCCCTTCAATAATGTGACTTTCAATTTCACGAACGGCGTCAATCCGCTCTTCCTCCGGCATCATTTTCAACGCTTGATAGAGCTTATCCAAATATGCTTTCCCCAGCGGACTCACTTTGCATCTTCCTCTCCGACTTTTTCGATTTCGCCAACTGCGGCGTTTATTTTTTTCCATTCCAAGGACATGGCTTGCAGCAACTGTTTTCCGCTCTCCGTCAAACTGTAATACTTGCGCGGCGGGCCGGCATCCGATTCCTGCCAGAAGGAATCCAGATGTTTTTCCTTCACCAGGCGGCGCAGCAGCGGATACAACGTGCCTTCCGTAACGGCAAGAGATTCCCAGCGGTTCAGCAGGGTAATTAGTTCGTAGCCATAGCAAGGCCGGGCGTTGATCAGCGACAAAATGCAGTATTCCAAAATTCCTCTTCTGACCTGCGCGGTCCAATCCGGCATATCCATCATATCGCTCCTTCTGATACTATGTTATCACATGGTACTTTGCGATACAAGGTAGTTGGACTGTTTCTTTCAAAATGAACCGCCGGTATGAAAATGACTTTGCATACTCGTCCATTTATAGTATAAGTAGAGAAGGCGATTGGCATTTCAGGGAAGGAACACAACAACATGAATACGATCTTATTGGCAAAAGGATTAATTGTCGGAATATCGATTGCAGCACCCGTGGGTCCAATCGGCATCTTGTGCATACGAAGAACGCTTGCGCAGGGAAGAGCGTACGGTCTGGTCTCGGGTTTGGGAGCCGCCAGCGCAGATGCCCTTTACGGCTTGATCGCGGGTTTCGGCTTAAATATGGTAACAGCTTTTTTGACCGGAAACAGGCTTTGGATTCAACTGATCGGAGGCATGTTCCTCTGTTATATGGGCATCCGCACCGCGTTATCCAAAGCGGCGGATACGCCGCCCCAAAGTAACGGCAAGCATATGCTGGGGGCATTTGCATCGGTATTTCTGCTTACGCTCGCTAATCCCGTAACGATTCTGGCGTTTATGGGCATTTTTGCGGCAATGGGGCTGACGCAGCATCATATCGGGTCGGCATTGACGTTGATATTTGGCGTTTTCATCGGATCAGCGGTGTGGTGGCTGCTGCTATGCATCGGGGTAGGCCTGTTCCGAAACAAGCTGAATACAAAAGGCTTGCAGGTCATTAACATTGTTTCCGGCGCGATTATCGGAGTGTTTGGCATCATCACTCTTTCGGGCGTGCTGGACAGATGGTTTTAAAGGTTGTTCAAAAAGTTCACTTTTCATTACGAAGCATGCCTGGCGGCATGGCCGACATCGAGTACGAAATTCAGCCGAACTAAGCGTATGCTTACGAGGGATGTTTCCTCCGGAAACATTTGAGGGCCTCACGCAGCTTCCACTACGCTCCGGTCCTTTATTTCTAGCTTCATTCCATCTTCTTGGTACTGAAATTCAAAAGAAAAAATCCCGAAGACTGCTTAAACGGCAGTTTCCGGGATTTTTTTTAAACATTGAGCAATGTCAGTACCAGCGCGATGAGAGCGGGAAGTCCCTGCATTACCAGGATGGAACGTTTGGTCGTCAACCCGCCGTACAAGGCGGCGACCAGCACGCAGCCCAGGAAAAACAATTGCAGCTGGTAGCCGAAGGCGTCATTGGGATGAATGAGTCCCCACAGAAGACCAGCGGCCAGGAAGCCGTTATACAGGCCTTGGTTTCCGGCCATCGATTTGGTAGCCTCGGCTTGCTCCGGCGTAAGGCCAAATGCTTTTCTACCTCTAGGCTTTGTCCAGAGAAACATCTCCAGAACCAGAATATACACATGTTCAATGGCAACCAAGGCCACGAATATGGCAGCGATCATGCGGTAAACCTCCTTATGTAATCCCTTTGTACAGAAGCTTCAACCATTATAGCAGTTCAGCCGCAAATGTAACAGAGGTGGTTTCAGCTAGCTTTGCCGCCTTGTTTTCCTTTGCGGAAAAAACCGATCAAGAAGGCAATGACCAAAATGAACATTTGTGCCGGCATCAAATATTTGATGACAACATGAAAGCCGATCCAAAGATGGACGGAGTGGTTGGGCTCCAGAAAGCAAACCGTGTAGATGATCGGCGCAAGCACAACGGCGCATACCCGGTAAGGGATTTTGAGCAGCGAGCTGATGGTAAGCGTCGCAGCCATAAAGAGGAGGGAAAGCTTGACGAAAAGCCCGATAATAAGCAGCACCGTGACAACTACGTCAAGCCGCTCCAGGAAGTCAGCAAGACGGATTAACTGGACGACCTGAAGAAAAGGAATGGTGCTGTAATCGTTCAAAGCGGGACCTAGCACGGACATGATCAGCATATTCATAAAAACAGTAAACATTGCCGTTATGGTATAGGCGCTAAACGTCGTTTTGGGTATCGCGGCAGAAGGCTTTACATATTTCCAGAATACCAGCATCGTTAGCATCTGGGAGAATGGAAAGGCGACGAATTCGGGAAATACGGCTTTGAGAACGGGGCCAATGCCATCGCTAACGACGGGCAGCAAACGATGATAGTCCGGCAAGCCTGCCTGAATCAACAAAGCGATGATGAGCAGATAGCTAAGCACAACGATGGGAAACAACAATTCCGCCAAGCGGAACAATACCCGCGTACCGCACCAGATGGCGTAAAGAGAAAGCATAATGATCATCAATTTGATACTCCATTCCGGAGTTCGGTTAAGGATGGTCATCACCGTCAAATCGCTGAAATCCCTAATGTTGCGCGAAGATTCATACGCAAAAAAAAGGCCGTGGGGAAAAGCGAGGACAAAGCCGAGCCATTTGCCAAAGAGCTGTCTGTACAGCTCTGCCAAATCCGCGTCGGGCGAACGCCGTTGAACGACCAGCAGCATCCATAAAAAAATACCGCCGAGCACTGCGCCGAGCAATATGGCAAGCCAGCTATCCTGTCCGAGTTGACCCTCCGGCTTCAAGAGGGGAGTGTTGCCGATCAGAAACAGCAGAATCATGATGGCAAGCTGGAACTTTCCGATTTTGGATTGGGCTTTCATCATGATACACTCGCCTCCTTAATAGGTAGTGGCCGAATCCTGAGACCCGGCGCGGAATTTTTAGCTACGGGCATCCTTCTGAATGATTTTGAAGTTTTTGTTGCCGAAGCCAATGCGGACAAGCTTGAAATGCACGTCGATATCCGGCTCCATTGCGGAAAAGTTCGTGTTCCAGTCCTGCTTGAGCATTTTCCATTGTTTCGGATGGGTGCGGCTTACAACCGACCCAAAGCCCACGATATCGGTTTCCAGAAGGCTTACAGCCTTCCAGCTTTTCATCATCCCGTTTTTGATCTCCGCGGATATCCGCTCTTCCACTTGTTTCAAGCTCGACGGTTCCTCCAAATTATCGGCGCAGGTATACTCTAGAAGCGTACCCTCCGCTTTGACGTGAAGATGCATCTTGATTCGTCCGTCTGCCAACAGCTCCGGTTTCCGTTCGGTGGAAGCTTTCGCAACGATGACCGAGGAGGACTTGGGAGCTTTGCTGTCTCCCGAGCAATTGAATTGCACAGTAACGCGCTTGATCTTGTTGGCGAGCCACATGACGCCGGCGGCTTCGTCCTGGCTCAGCCATCCTTTCAGCTTGTCGCCCGACAGGACAGCCAGCTCGCCAAGCTTGATTTTGGCCCCGGTAGCCGTCGTTTTGAGCGAATCCAGAGAGTTGAGCGCCTGCTTGGAGCCTGCGATCATCAGCTGGGGGATACCCGTCGCCTGACCCGGACCAAGCAAATCCAGCATGATCCGGTACATCGTCATGTCGGGATAAAGCGAGTTGCTGTTGGCTTCGTTTTCAACAAGCCGTTGGATGGCGGTGCCCGGAATTTTTTCGATGGGAAGCAATTGCTCGATGATGGTGCGGGCTTTGCCTTTGGCGATAAACATGGAAACTGTCTCTCTTGCATCCGTATTGCGCATGTAAATTTCGAGAATCGTAGAGATGCCCTTTTTGGCAGCGGCTTCGCTTATAACGATAATCTGGTTATGGGCAAAATAAAGCTTGCGCGACATCTCCCGGCTGGCATCGCCGATCGCCTTGCGCATGCTCGTGCTTTCGGTCGAAAAGACATTGACGGGCGCGTCCCCTCTGGAGGAGCCGCCGCTCTGGGGAGAAATCGCCTGTGGAATAACGAGCTGATAGGAGACGATCCACTTGCCGTTGTCCCAGTCCAGAGCCGTTGCGGAAACGATGCCGATTTCGTTCATTTCCACCCGGTTCCAGCATCCGGCAAGGGGCAAAAGCAGGACAAGACAGATCAGCGTCGTCAACAGCCGTTTATACATACGAATTCCTCCCTTTTGATCCGGACTGGTTTATTCCTGTTTGCTTCTTCGGTTGACGACATTTCTGGGCTGCCGCTTAATAAGAAACTTCAGCGGCGCGCGGATAAAGTTGTCCTTCATTTTGGACCAGTCGAAGGGAGCAAGAGGGGACATGTAGGGAACGCCAAATGATTCCAGCCCCGCCAGATGGATCAGTACCGTAAGAACGCCGGCTACAATTCCCATAAAACCAAACACTCCCGCCAGAAGCATAAACGTAAATCGGATCAGCCGCGCCGAGATGGCGATATTCAACTGGGGAATGACAAAGTTGCAGATTGCGGTAAAGGAAACAACAATAACCATTCCGGCGGAAACGATTCCGGCTTCCACTGCCGCTTGTCCCAGCACCAACGCTCCGACAATGGATATGGCGGGACCGATTGCGCGAGGCATCCGGACGCCGGCTTCCCGCAGCACCTCGAAGGTCAGCTCCATCAAGAGCGCTTCGACCAATCCCGGAAAAGGAATGCCTTCCCGCTGGGCGGCAAGGGTAATGAGCAGTGTGGTGGGCAGCATCTCCTGATGGAAAGTAGTAACGGCGATATATAGAGCTGGCAGCGACATGGAAATGACGAAGGCGGTGAAGCGAATGAGCCGCAAAAAGGTGGCGATGTCGAACCGGTTGTAATAGTCCTCCGGGGAATGAAACAGCTGGAACAGCGTCACCGGAGCCAGAAGCACAAAAGGGGATCCGTCCACCATAATGGCGATTTGGCCTTCCAGAATGCCTCCGGCGATTGCATCCGGCCTTTCCGTGTTTTTCAGTGTTGGAAAAGGCGTATAAATCCGATCCTGAATTAACGCTTCGATATACCCGCTCTCCAGCACGCTGTTTATCTGCAGCGCTTCTATCCGGCTTCGGATTGTCTCTACCGTTTCGGGCGCCGCGACATCATCCAAATAGATAAGCGCCACTTGAGTGCGTGTCTCGGTGCCTACCTGCAGATTTTCAATATGCAGGTTGGGCGAGCGGATAATTTGCCGAAGCAGATTGATATTGGTTCCGATATTTTCGTTAAAGCTCTGCTGCGGTCCCCGAAGCACCGTCTCGGCGGTGGGTTCGCTTACCTGGCGTCCCTCCATGTTGCTGATATGAATCAGCAAACCGCAAGCTGCTCCTTCAACAAGCAGGAGGCAGTACCCATCCAGCAGGCGTTGTATGCATTCGTCTATTTCGGTCGTGATGTAGGCTGCTCCAACTTCTACGACCCGCTCGTGAATAATATGGACAAGCTTTTCATTTCGGGCGTCCGTCCGCAGGATGGTGGACATTAAGGGACGCAAAATATATTCATTCAGTTTGGCTTCGTCCGTCAGGTCGCTGATATAGATGGCGATCATGGCGATATTGGGAGCCAGCTCACTGCCTAAGGGACGCATTTCAAGGTCGGAGCTGTTGCGCAGATTCTTTTTGAGCTCATCCAGGTTGTCTTTAAGCGAAGGGGTGAATTTACTATTGCCCCGGCGGTTTCCGTGTGTGTCCTGGCTTGGGTTTTTCTTTTGTTGTTTGCCTCCGGAGCTCTGTTTGCCGAAAAACACCATGAAGCCCTCCTTGAATTCACTTTACGCCGCTGCAAGTCCCCAAATGAAGGCTTGGCAAGCCGATGTCCATAATTTGGCTGAAAAGGCTCTCTATTATGTATCCAAGTTTAGATTGAATAGATAATGATTCTCACTATTGGTATACTGAAGGTGCAAAAACGACCAGGGAGAGGGTAGCAGCAAGAGCCGCAAAGGTACAGATAGCGGAGACAGAGCTGGCGTTCGGGAGAAGGCAATGGACTTGTCCGCTGTCCGAAGCTATATGGAGCGGCATTACGACCAGCCGATCACGGTAGGCCAACTGGCTAAAATAGCGGGATTAAGCCGCAACTATTTTGTCGATTTGTTTAGCAAAACCTATGGGCAAGGGGCTATTGGCTATCTGAATTCGGCTGCATCGGGCCGTATGCATCCTATCCCTTCCGACCCGTGGTGCCAGTATTCGGCATCGTCTATCGACCGGATGCTGGACGAGCTGCAGCTGCTGTTAACCGGATTTTGTCCAAATGAAAGGATGGATTTATGCCATGGAGAAGCATGAACCGTTACATTATAATCTCCTTAAATGAGAATTGTTATCATAAAAGGAGGGTCATTATGCAACACAAGTATGTTTCTAAACCCGCGTTTTTTGCAGCAGCCTGATGGTATGCCTTACGGCAATGTTGATCGCCGTTCTGCTGACTGCATGCGGCGGCGCTGGAGCCCAAGAGGTTTCAACGGTACAGTCATCTCCGGTGCCTGCTGCCACGTCAACGCCGGAAAGCAGCCCGGAGCCGGAGTCGTCCGAGGAAGCTCCCCAGGAGGGAGCCGTAGTGAAGGTTACGGATGAATTGGGGCATGAGGTAGAGATTCCAGCCAATCCGCTTCGTATTTTTGCCCCGTATATGGAGGATTCGCTGCTGAGCCTGAATGTGCTGCCTGTGGCCCAATGGGGCAATGGCGGGAAGGGACAAAGCTATTTGCAAGACAGGCAGCAGGATGTTCCCGCTGTTGATTTTGCCGCCGTCCCCGGAGCTAGATATGGCTTTTGAGCCGGATTTGATTATACTGCATACCGCCAAATATGCTGAAAGCGGCGTCTACGAGCAATATTCCATAATTGCGCCTACCTACGTTTTCGGAAAGCAACGTTGTTCGGCCACTCGCTGGGAGGACTGTTTGTCCTGCATGCGTTGTTTAATCGTCCATGCCTGTTTCATGGTTATGTGGCGGGAAGCCCCTCTGTATGGTGGAACCGCCATGCCGTGCTTGAGGATATTCCGGAATTTCAAACCAGGCTAGCGAAACTGGACAACCCGCCAAAGCTGATGATTACAATCGGGATGGATGAACTGGAGCATATGATCGGTGATGCAAGAGAGGTAGCGGCGCGGCTGGATTGTATTCCCGGAAGCGGCTTCCATTGTAGTTTGGTTCATTTTCCGGAGGAAGGCCATGTCAGCGTTTTGCCGGCAGCCATCAGCAGAACGGTTAAGTTTGCGTTGGGTTAGGATCCATGCATAATACTTCAATAACAATGAAAATCAGCAGGTTGCCTTGTAGCGGAACAATCTCCGCTTTACGGTATTCTGCTGTTTTTTTGCAATCAAAGCAAACACATCCTGTCAATGCTCAATTGGATGTAGTTTATAACGAAATTTATGATAATGAGGATTCATTTTCCTTTTTCTGTTACCGATAAAAAAAGAAGAAGTTTTTTATCATCCGGTACATACATAAAAGGAGAATGCAACCATGAGCAGGCTACTACACCTAACAGTAAAAATGAAGTTGATAATCGCCATGATTTTTGCAGTGGCAATCCCCTCGGCCGCAATTGGTTATGCTTCGATTCAAAGCTCGAAAACGGCAACGCAAACCAATATTACGGAGAGCGCAAGCCAATATGTGTCCATTGTCAATTCAATCGTCAATGATGCTCTCTTGAGGAAAAGGGTGGATGCCGATTATTTCATGACGGCGATCACGGGCAATATGATCGACGGCCCCAAAAGCCCGCTTATCGTTTCTCGTTTTGAGCAATATTTGAGGCTGCATCCCGAAGTATCGGATATTTATATCGGCACGGAGGACGGCCTCATGATTCGCGGCGTGCCCAAGGATGATTCCAATTACGATCCCCGTAAACGAGACTGGTATAAACTAGGGCTTGAGGCTGGCGGAGAAACGGTGATGACCAGTGTCATCATCAATACGTCCGGCAATCCTGCTATCGTAATGGCCAAGCAGCTGGCGGATAAATCCGGCGTTCTCGGCATATCGCTGAATATGGAAAGTCTGAGTAAAATGACGGATATAGCGGTCGGCAAAGAGGGTTACGTGCTGGTGCTCGACAATTTTGGAAAGGTTATTCAGCATCCTTTGCTGGAAACCGCTGAAGACGGCAATCCTGTCTATACGGAGAAAATGTTCGCCAAAGACAGCGGTATTTTCGACTATCAATTAGATGGCCGGGACAAAAAGATGGTATTTGAAACAAACGCTTTGAGCGGATGGAAAATCGGCGGCTCTATGTACATGGATGAAATCAACGAAGTGTCCGATGGTATTGGCAGGGTAGTGGTTTGGACGGTGTTTATTACCTTGATCGTTCTGATTCCAATCAGCGTGTTGCTGGTCAATTCCATTACGCGACCTCTGCAAAGACTTCAGAAGGTGGCGGAAAAAGCGGCAGGCGGCGATTTGACCGAGGTAATTCAGATATCCCGGAAGGATGAAATCGGAAAGCTGGCGGCAAGCTTTGGGGCTATGATCGAAAGCTTGAGGGTTATGATCAACCGTGTGCAGGATACAACCGGACAGCTTACGGCCTCCTCCGAAGAATTGGCGGCCGGCGCGCAGCAAACAAGCAGTGCGGTCGCTCACGTCAGCGAGTCGCTGGAGGAGCTTGCATCGGGAAGCGAAAGCCAGGTGGACAGCGTTCAGCAAGGCTCGCAAAGCATGGAGCTGATCACGGCGGAAATTGTTCAGCTGTCGCAACGGATGGAGGATATTTCATCCGGCATGAAGGATACGCATTCCACCGTTCATGAAGGCACGGCAGCCGCCGATATGGCCACTCGCCAAATTTATACGGTGCAGGAATCCGTTATGCGGCTTAGCGAGGTAGTCGTTACGCTTGAGAGCCGCTCCAATGAAATCGGGCAAATCGTTGAAGTCATAACCGATATTTCCCAGCAAACAAATCTGTTGGCTTTGAATGCATCCATTGAAGCCGCGAGGGCAGGGGAGCATGGACGCGGTTTTGCGGTGGTTGCTTCCGAGGTTCGGAAGCTGGCGAGCAATTCTGAACAGGCCGCCGCGCAAATTAGCGGATTGATTAACAATGTTCACTCCGATATGGCTGAGGTCGCCAGCGAGATGGAAATCGCGCGTGATAAGGTTGTGGCAGGCATGGAGGCCGTTCATATTTCGGAAAACTCCTTTACCCGGATATCCGGAAATGTAGAGCAGTCTTCCGAGACACTGGAGCAGGTATCCAGAGCTTTTGCCGAAATGACAGACTCCATCTCAGCGGCTGTTCGCCAAATGGATCAAATCCGCACCATCTCCGAGCAATCCGCGAGTATAACGGATACGGTCTCTGCGGCTACCGAGCAGCAGCTGGCTTCCATCGAGGAAGTGGCTGCTTCAGCAACAGAGCTCAGCAAGCTGGCGGAGCAGCTGCAGCAAATGGTGTTGCGTTTTAAACTGTAGGGCAAATGATTAGCGGTAAAGTCATCATAAAGAATACATTAGCGGCAATCTGTCGGGCGCAGCAACATGAGCCTGACAGGTTGCCGTTTTTTTGGAGGAGTAAAGCTAAAGTGATAGAAGTAACAAAAAGACGAAGAAGGAAAAGGGCCTGAGACGCTTGGATAAAGGAGGAAATGATGATTTGGGCGTCTTTTGGAGCACCACTTTTTGTAAATTATGATTACAGTCATAGTATCGGGGGCTGCGGACGGCATACCATAAAAGCATAGGGTATCGGCGTGTAGCGGATTGCTGCGATACGATACAAACGGAGGTGCGAGAGATGGATTTGAATGCATTGTTTCAGCCGTACAAAGCAGGAAAGCTGGAGCTGGGCAATCGCTTGGCCATGGCTCCGATGACACGCAGATTTTCGCCCGGCGGCGTGCCAGGCGACGAGGTCGCGGCTTACTACAAGCGGAGAGCGGCAAACGGAATCGGGCTTATTATAACGGAGGGAACGGCGATTGATCATGCCGCTGCGGTCAGCCACGATGCAATTCCCCGTTTTTACGGAGAGGAGGCCCAGCAAGGCTGGAAGAAGGTGGTATCCCAGGTTCATGAGGCCGGCGGCAAAATTATTCCGCAGCTTTGGCATGTAGGCACGGCCCGCAAACGTGGCGACAAGCCATTCCCGCAGCAGATGCCGGTCGGCCCCTCGGGGTTGACTCCCGCTGGCGTCAAAATTGTAGAGCCGATGAAGGAAAATGAAATCGCTGATATTATTGAGGCGTTTGGGAAAGCGGCTGCCGATGCCAAAGCGCTCGGCTTTGACGGCATTGAGCTGCACGGCGCGCATGGCTACTTGATCGACCAGTTCTTTTGGGCAAAAACGAACAAAAGAAAGGATGCCTATGGCGGCGATTTCACGGCGCGCCTGCGATTCGGCATTGAAATTGTGGAGGCATGCCGCCGCGCCGCAGGTCCCGACTTTCCTATCGTGTTTCGTTTCTCGCAATGGAAAACGGGCAATTACGAGGCCAGGATTGCTGATAATCCGAAGCAGCTAGCGCAATTTCTGGAGCCGCTTGCCGCGGCAGGCGTTGATGTGTTCCATTGCTCCACAAGACGGTTTTGGCTGCCCGAGTTCCAGGATTCCGGCTTGAACCTGGCGGGCTGGACCAAAAAGCTAACGGGACTGCCAACCATTACAGTTGGTTCTGTCGGGCTGGACAGCGATTTCGTCAACCGCGGCACGGAAGACAGCAGCCCGGCGCTAGAAAGCCTGGAGCGGTTGATGGAACGGCTTCATAATGATGAATTCGATCTCGTTGCCGTAGGGCGGGCTTTAATCGCCGATCCCGAGTGGGCGCTTAAGGTTAAAGAAGGACGGTTTGGAGATCTTTTGCCCTATACGCAGGAATCCGAAAGGACGTTGAACTAAAGATTTTTGATCCGATAGAATATCATAGCTGAATAGGTGAATAGCTGAATAGCTGAATAGCTGAATAGCTGAATAGCTGAATAGCTGAATGGCTGAATAGCTGAATGGCTGAATAGCTGAAAAGCTGAATAGCTGAATGGCTGCATTGCTGTATGCAAAGTCTGCCTCATACATGGTATAGTGCATTTGAGCCGTATATGAGGAGGGGACGATATGGGATTTTCAAAGTGGGAGGCGCCAATACCGATTGTTCGTATCTTCGATATTGACGCAGCCAAAATGTTCTATGTAGACTTTCTGGAGTTTAAGGTTGATTGGGAGCATCAGTTCGAGGATGGTTATCCGCTCTACTTGCAGGTGTCGTCCGGAGCCTGTGTTCTTCATCTGTCGGAGCATCATGGCGACTGCACTCCCGGCTCGGCCCTGCGCATTGGCGTTCAAGGGATAAGGGAGCTGCAGCAGCGGCTTCTGGATAAAAAATACAAATACGCCCGGCCCGGGCTTGAAAGTACGCCCTGGGGCATGCTGGAGCTGCGGCTCGGTGATCCATTTGGCAACAGGCTTGTCTTTTTCGAGGAAGAGGCAAGCGACAGTGTGATTCCGGATTAGGATGAAGGAGTCCGGTATTGGCTAAGCGGCCGTCCTGTGCTTTGGTACTGCTGACGGGTTGCGAGCTGCTTCAGCGACAGCAGATGCTCCAAATATTTGCGTGTCGAGATTCGGGAAATGCCGATATGATCGGCCAGCTCGCGCGTAGAAAACCACTTGCCGCCGGTTTCTGCAATGCCTTCTGCTACCAGTTGCAGAGTTGCCGGAGTCAGCCCTTTAGGAAGCTCCGCCTGCCGCAAAAAGGATTGCGGCTGATAAGGCGGCGAGGTTTCAGGGCGAGAAGCTGATTTTAATAGTGGTGCGGAAGAAGGGTTTTGCAGCGAGTTAGGCCCTTCTCCGACCAGCCACTGATCCACTTGCGCTTGGCATAACGAGACTTCGGGCGACATCAGTTCTTTTCCGCCGCTGTATCGTTCCAGCGCTTGCCGAAACCGTTCGAAGGTAAACGGTTTGATCAAATAATCGATCGCGCCGTGGCGCAGTGCGCGTCCGATGCTGGCTCCGTCGGCTGCCGCGGATATCATAATGACGTCGATGCCGGGCGTTTTGGACGTGAGACCGGAGAGCAGATCAAGCCCGTTGTCCCCCATCAAATAAATATCCAGCAATACAAGATCCACGTTCAAACGCCTCAGCAGAGAATCCGCTTCGTTCAGCGAGGAAGCTTTTCCAACGCAATCAAACCCACTTATTTGACTCAAATATTGACTGTTCAGCATGGCGACCATGGGATCGTCCTCCACAATCAAAACGTTAATCATGATTTTTCTCCTCTCCGGCATAAGGGATGCCGAGCACAAAGCAGGTTCCGATCTCCGGCGAAGTATGATGGGAGATAACGCCGCGCAGCCGCCTCAGACTTTGCTGGACCAGATGAAGCCCTAATCCGCGACCGTCTCCCTTTCCGGAAACGCCTTTGTTGTACATGCTTGCTTCGATATGGGGTGGCAGCCCTCTGCCGTTATCATGAATTTCCGCTCTCAGCTCGCCGTCGCGCCAATCCAGCTCCAATTCAATCATCCCCTCTGGCGAACCAGCCAGTTCTTCCATGGCGTTGCCGATCAAATTGCCCAAAATGGTGACGAGATCTTGAAGGATGGAATTGTCCGCCGCTTTTGGGACGTAGCTATCGGGAGTTACGGACATCGCGATCCCATGTTCTCTTGCGAGGCTCAGCTTGCCCAGCAAAAAGCCCGCCAGAACGGGTTCTTTGATTTGTCTGGAGATGGAACCAAGCTCGCTTTGATGCAGCTTGGCCGCTTCCGCGACATAGTCTCTCAATTCATCGTAACGCTTCATATGAAGCATGCCTAGAATGACATGCAGCTTGTTCATAAACTCATGGGATTGGGAGCGCAGCGCATCGGCGTAAGCCGATAATCCCGCTAACCGGGTATTCAGGCTGCGCCATTTGCTCATGTCGCGAAAGGAGATGACGGCCCCCGTTGTTTCTTGTTGAAAACGGAGCGGGACGATGCTTGCGGTAATCGGGATTCCGGCTACCTCCAGCTCCTCGTCATAACACCGCAAGGCTGTGCGCAATACATAAAGCACCAGGTCGCGAAGCTCGGGCTGGCGCATCCATTCCTCTTTTGGCAGCAGCTCTTCCGCTTGCCGGTTCAAATAGATGGTTTCCAGCTTTGGATTAACGGCCAAAATGCCTTCCCTCGTGGAATGAAGGATGGCTTCCCGTTCATGCGCCAAAAGCGAGATTTCGATAGGCTCGTAGCCATGCAGCTTTCTTTTCAGAGCAAGCGCCAGGCCGATCGCCCCGATCAGACCCGCGATGCTGCTGGCAATCGCGCTGTACAGAATTACGCTTTTTGTTTTTTTTATTTTGGCATAGACGTCATTCATGGAGATTCCGACGGCTACAGCTCCGATCTGCCCGCCGACGTCGTTATAGACCGGCACAAACGCGCGAAGCGAATAACCCAACGTCCCTTCGCCATTGGAAAGATAACTTCTTCCTTTCAAAACGTCGGCTTCATCGCCGCCTGCAAACGGACGACCGATTTGTTCGGGATCAGGATGGGTCAACCTGACTGTATTCATATCCATAACAACGATAAAACGAACGGCATTGACGTTAAGGAGCTGTCTGGTGTAGGCCTGCAGACTCCCCCGGCTGTCCTTGTCTTCATTTGCCAATGCGTCCTTTGTTGCAGGCATAAAGGCGACGGTGCGAGCCAGCATCATCGCTTTGTTCTCCAGATTGACCAGCACCTCTTTCTGCATGGTATTGCTGGAGGAGCCGTACGCAATGAGCAAAACGCCGGCAACAATGGCGCTAATAAGCAGAGCCGCCGCAGTCTGCAAGGTAATCTGCGGGCGTCCTCTGGCATACAACCTTAGCTTGTTTGAGGGATGCAGCGTAGGATAATCCGGTGTCGTCTTTGAGGCCATAAGCCACCCTCCCTGAATAAATGGGAATTGCCCTGTACCTGCATTATAAGGAATACGGAACGTTGTTACTGTGATTTAAGCCCGCGTCGCGGCGGAATTAACGGGAGGGGGACTGAATGGGTTGGGTTTAGCGAGCTCCAAACCTTTCTGCATAACTACTTTCTTGGGGCTGTATGTAGGAGGCAAGGCCCCTTTCTTGGATACTATGATGACACAGCCACTTTCTTGGAAGCTGTAGATGGCACAGCCGCTTTCTTGGAAGCTGTAGAAGGCACAGCCACTTTCTTGGATGCTGTAGAAGGCAGAAAAACGGCTTGCGGTGAGGTAATGATTAATGGTTTGCAGCCTGCTGATGGCACATGTTATGCAATACCGTATTATTTGAGCCGTTCGATGGACAAGCTCAGCTTGTAGTTGCCGAATTGCAGCAATTGTTCCAGCAGCAGATTAAGTTCGGCGCTGTCGCGGGTTTGCGCGCGTAGCCAATAACAGCCGTCTCCTCCAACCCGATGGGCTTCAACGATGATATCGCTTGCCTGAAGAAACGTTTTGAATCGTTGATGGGCTTGCGCGGAGTTCATAAAAACGGTAATAAACGCATGAACTTGCAGTCCCAGCTTTGCCGGATTCCATAGAATGGTATAACCTTCGATAACGCCAAGATCCCTTAGTTTTTTCACTCGCGCTCCAACGGCTTGTCCGGTTAAGTGAACAAGGGCGCCAATTTGCTTGTTGGTACGACGAGAGTCCTCCACAAGGCATTGCAAAATACGCAAATCTACATCATCCAGCAACGGAATCAACATCCGGCTTCAACTCCTTTCATCATGAAACGGAAGGGCCCTCTATTTCTTCATCGGACCATATGGCCTGAACCTGCAGCCTGTTAGTATATAAGTTGAACAAATGAAGTGTAGCGAGCGGGAGAACTTTTCACATGCCGGCCTGCTCCGCTGAACTCTTTTGTTCAAGCTATTTGAACTTATTTGATCAATTTATTTGATCAACTTATTTGTTACGCCTTAATTTGTTCTACTTATTTGCTGAACTTATTTGTTCAACCTATATTGTAACAAGGTTTGAGCAGCTAATGCCATTTTGATTGGAAGAGGGGAATTACAAATGGAAATTCAGCTTGTCCGTCATGCGACGTTATGGATTAAATACGGAGGAACGACTATTCTGGTTGATCCCATGTTTGGGAGCAAGGGAGAGCAGCCGCCTATACCCAATACGGAAAATGATCGGCGCAATCCGTTGACGCCGCTACCCGGGGACATCGGGCAGTGGCAACAACCCGATATCATCATAATTACGCATCTGCATCCCGATCATTGGGACGAAGCCGCCAGACGCTCGTTGAATAAGTCGATTCCTGTTATCTGCCAGCCAGGGGACAGGGGAGTCATTGCTGCGGCGGGTTTTGAATTGGTAATCGAAGTGGAGGATGCCTTCAGCATTCGCGGCATTACGCTGCACCGTACGGGCGGTCAACATGGAACCGGCGAAATAGGACTTATGATGGGTAATGTATCCGGCTTTGTGCTGGAGGCGGAAGGCGAAGAAAAGCTCTACATCGCTGGCGACACGATATGGTGCGACGAGGTACGGGCGGCTCTTGACGCTCACAGACCGGCTGTGACGGTTGTAAACGCAGGCGGAGCGCGTTTCCTGTCTGGCGATGCAATCACAATGGAGGCGGAAGATGTTATAGCGGTCGCCCTCCACGCTCCGTATACACGGATTGCTGCCGTTCATATGGACAGCATTAACCATTGCCTTGTCACGAGAGAGAAACTGTCGGCAAGATTAGCCGAAGAATCACTGCTCGACGTGGTGAATATCCCGGCCGATGGCGAGTGGCTTTAACGGGGCCGAGAATGGGATCGGAGCCGGGATTTGAACCGGGACAGGTACAGGTACAGGTACAAGTACAGGAACTCGGACAGGTAGAGGTACAGGTAGAGGTACAGGTACAGGGACAGGGACAGGAACAGGAACTCGGACAGGTACAGGGACAGGAACCGGAACCGGAACCGGAACCGGCTATAAGAGAGGCACTCGGATACTACTAGGGTGCTACCGTTTTTTTGTAGAAATCCTGATTGTAACGGACATCCATGGCCATTAGAGCTGTTTTTTGCAGAAATTCTTATTGTAACGGACATCTATGGCCGTACGCGTTTGTTTTCACCTAGTATATTCCATTTTTTGAGTTCTAGCGGACGTTGGCGACCGTTACGGCGATGAATATTGCCATTTTAGAAGCATAACGGTCATGGATGACCGTTACGCAATTCAGGCCAGTAATAAAATGCCGAAGCCAGGGATGCCAAACACAAGTATGTCAAACAGGTGGATGCCGCCGAACGCAAGTATGCCAAAGGGGTGGATGCCGCCGAACGCAAGTATGTCAAACAGGTGGATGCCGCTAAACGCAATATGCCAAAGGGGTGGATGCCAGACACAAGCCCCTTTTGAAAACAGGGCTGTTGAATGTTGGGAGAATAGCCGATATAGTTCCATATGACTACTAGAGAGATAGGCAGGAGGCAATTGGAACTATGAAGGTGAAACAAAGAGCCAAAACGGCGAAGGTGATCGCAGTTGCTCTAACATTGGCGATGGGCTGCGGATATTGGGGAGATGTGCTGCCGGGCGCAAAAGGAATTGAGGTTTCCGCTGCAGCGGCTGCTTCAAGCAAAGCCGTGGAAAAAATTGCAGGCGCGGAGAGTGTCTATTGGACCTATCAGGCGAGCGAAAAGCTGAATGCTCCCTTGGCTTTAGCCGGAGGAGGGGCCTTTTTGACTACGGGAAAAGGGCTTGTCATTGTGGTGGACGGCAACGGGAAGGAGCTCTTTCGCAAAAATATATATACGGAATTGTCGGCGCCTGCTCAAGGAAAGGACGGAGACATCTGGATGACGGGCAAAAGCGGGCGATTGTACCGTTACGAAGTCAAAGGAAGCGGCAGCCAGGCGGCGATGTTTTATTTCCAGGGAAAAACGGAGGGGCTCCTGCCGTCTGCCGTTGTGGCGGATGGAGAAGGCACGCCTTACTTTTTCTATGAGCATGCCGTTCTTTCGCTGGATAAGGACGGCGAGAAGGAAATGGTGCTGCTGCCAACGGGGATTAAGGTGCAGCAAATTGTGCCCGCGACGCAAGGCGTGTTTGCGCTGAGCAGCAACGGGGTGTTGTACCGCATCGCCGGAGGCGAGCGATTGTGGCAGACCGACGCAGGCATCGCCGCGAAGGGGGCAAAGATTGCCGCCGATGGCAGCGGCGGCGTCCTTCTTGCGGCGGGCAAAGCGCTAGCGGGCTACGACGAGCAAGGCGAGCTGCGCTTCCGCCGCGAGCTCTCTGCGCCGCCCGCCGGCGGCTGGGCGTCCCTGCTGGCGCTGCCAGGCGGGGACGCGGGAGCGTTTATTGCCGCGCAAGCAAGCGGCAATGAGCTGTTTTCGTTCCGCCTGAGCGACGGGGCGGAACTGTGGCGCCGCAGCGTCGCCGGGGCCGACGGCTTTGGCCCCGGCGCGCTGGCGGCGGAGAGCGCGAGCGGCGTTGTGCTGGCCGCCTCGCGCTCTGGCGCACTGTACGGGATCGCCGCGAAGGACGGCGCGATCGCGTACAGCTTCAAGCCTGCCGCGGCAAGCGTGGCGGCAGGAGCGGCTTCGCTTGGCGGAGGCAAGGTGCTTTTTGCCTCCGGACAAGCCTTGGTTGCGGCGGGACCCAATCGTCCCGTCGCGATTTCATATCCCTCAGGCAAGCTGAAGCTTTCGCTGGGCTCGCGGCTGCTGCTGGGGGATAAGCTGAAGCTGACGCCCGCGGCGGATGTGCGTTACCGTTCCGACAACGGCAAAATCGTAACGATTAGTCCTGAAGGCATCGTTACGCCAATCGCGGCGGGCAAGGCCAATATTACTGTCGAAGTCACTACGCCGGGCTATAAGGGACAATATGTGCTGCCGGTGGAGATTTCGGCTGCTGCTGCGAATCTGAAGGCGATTTATGTCGCGCAAAAAGTGAAGGTGGGCAACAGAACCTTTACGGTTCAAACGGTGACAGTTCCCAAAAATATGCCGGTAACGCTTGGCGCCGGGAGCCGCCTGGTAGGCACTACGTCATCGCTTAGCGATATCGCCAAAAATTACAGCGCCGTCGCGGCCATAAACGGCACTTATTTCTCCGCATACGGAGGTTTCCCCGACCCGTACGGCATGATGATTGCGGACGGAAAGCTGCAGCATATCGGCAACACGGGGACAACCATTGGTTTTACATGGGACGGAACCGTGCTGATGGAGCGTTTGCGGGTTACGATATCGGGCGGCACGGACGGCTCGTACTCCCATCCCAACAACTGGTACGCCTATTTCATGAACCGAGTGCCGACAGAGGGTTCGTCCGCAGCGGTTATGTTCACTCCCAAACGCGGCAGCAAAATAGGATTTTCCTTCGGCCAATCCGTTACGGTAAGAAACGGAGTCGTTACGCGCGTCGCGAGCAATGAAAATGCGGCTATTCCTGCCGACGGCTACGTGCTTGTTTTCACCGGAGGCGAAGAAGGGCTGGCGAAACGCTTCAAGGTAGGAACCAAGGTCGACTATAAGGTGGAAACGAAGAATCTGGAAGGTAAAGAAGTGGACTGGACGAGAGTGCACACGGCGGTTGGCGCGGGACCAAGGCTGGTGCTGGATGGGAAAACAGCATTGAAAGCGGCTGAGGAAGGTTTTACAGAGGCCAAAATTTTAACTTCCGCAGCAGCCAGAAGCGGTATTTTTGTCAAAAAGGACGGTTCTATCGTACTGGCGACGATAGGTTCGGCAACCATGCAGCAATGGGCCGACATTATGGTCAAGCTGGGCGCCGTGCAAGGTATGAACCTTGATGGCGGAGCTTCTTCCGGCCTTTACGCCAACGGAAAAACCATTACGCAGCCCGGCAGGCTGCTCAGCAACTCTCTGTTGTTTGGACCGCAGCTTAAGTGGTAATTTTCTGCCTGCGCTGATCCCCTGATTATCTGAACCTCTAGTTGCTTGAGTTGCTTGCACGATAATGGACTGGTACAATTTGAGCCAGACAAGAGCAAGCAAGTCAGCGGGAGGAGACCGTAACTATGCATGTACCGGCAAGCTGGACGCCGATTGAGGATATTGTTTTTCGCTTGCGCAGCATGGACTATTGCCGGCTTGAGGCAGGAGAGTGCCGGAGCAGTCCCGGCAGGGATACAATGCGCCTGCTGCTTGTTGCGGCGGGGAGCGGCATTATTGAAAGCGGAGAACGCAGGCAATTGGCTGGCCGTGGAAGCTGGTTTCTGTGGATGGCGGGTGCTCCCCTTGGAATAGCCGCCCACGAGGGGGAAGGGCTGGCTTGTTACGATATAGCCTTTCATTTATTAAGAGATTCATCACGGGATGTTGAGCAGGTAGAGGTCAGTGATTCCGTGGCTGTAGAAGGAGAAGTCCCCTTTTACTGCGGTGAAGCTGTTGAAAGCGAATGGATGCCGATGGTCGACAAGGCCCGGCGGCTGTATTTGGTACGCGACGCAAGCGACGGTTTGGATGGCTTCAGGGGGCAAATGGTTTTTCAGGAATTGATGTACGAGTTCCTGCAGCATGTTTCCTTGCAGAGGAATGACAAAGCCGAAGAAGCTATTTGGTCGGTGGTCCGCTACATGGAGAGGCATTTTCAGAATACGTTGACGCGAGATCGCCTTGCAAAAATGTCGGGTTTGAACAAGGAGTATTTTTCCAAACTGTTCAAAAAGGTAACGGGCAAAACGCCAAAGGCGTATTTAACTGATATCCGGATTAATAACGCCAAGCGGGAGCTGCTGCGCGGCCATATTGCCATTAGCGATATTGCCGCGCATGTTGGCTTCGAGGAGGGGTATTACTTTAGCCGGAAATTCAAGCAGACGGTTGGCATGGCTCCAACTGAATATGCAGCCAGACAAAAAAACAAGGTTGCATGTCTCTTTTTTCCATATATCGATCATCTGCTTGCACTGGGGATTACGCCTTATGCAGCGATGATTCCACGGTCGCATCCGTTAGCCCGGCTTGTTGCATCTTCTATTACATTGGGTGAGGATGAGACGGAATTCAGTAGCCGGGCCGCGGAAACCTTGGCCGTTGCCGAGCCGGAGATGATTCTTTGCAGCAATTACATAAATCCTCAGCAAGAAGATATGCTGAGCCGAATCGCGCCAACAGTACCTGTTGTCTGGAATCAGGATTGGCGCCCGGCGCTAAGCGAAATTGCAGCGCTGTTAGGGCGGCAGCGGGAGGCGAAAAGTGCGCTTGCGGCATATGAGCAGCGATGCAGCGAAGCGGGTGCAAGCTTGCGCAGGAAGCTGGGAGAGCAGACGGTAGCGCTGGTGCGGTTTCATCATAAGGAAATAAGGCTTTATGGCGGTCCTGCGCGAGGTTATACAGGTCCCGTTTTATATGGGGAGTTGGGGCTGAATGCTCCTGATTTCATTAAGGATGGGCTATGGGACGTCGGCACGGCAGGCATTTCGCTGGATGAATTAGCGCAGCTTGATGCCGATCATCTATTGCTTGTTACCGATCCCGATGCAGAAAGTCATGCTAATAATGTGCTTAACGCTCCGCAATGGAACAAGCTGAGAGCGGTGCAAAGCGGCAACGTGCATCAGGCAGGTTATTTTGTCTGGATGAGCTGCGGCATTACGATGAACAATTTGAAGGTGGACGAGTTAGTGGCTTTTTTGGGCTGAAACATTGGGGCGGGGGAGGCCGGTCACAAAAGTGCAAGGAAAACACAAAAGTACAAGGCAAAGATCCGCTTTTGTCCTAGCCTGTCGGTGAGTGAGAGGATATAATTGATAATGTTTCTCATTAAAGACAGGAGTGGATTGGCACAATGCATAATTATCGACATTATTGGGGGTTAGTCTTGCTGGCGTTAATGCTGGTGCTGGCAGGCTGCGCAAGCGGCGAAGAGACAAAAAACGGGGCAAAGCCGACTGACGAAGCTTCGACTCAACAGCCTCAGGAAGACGCGGCTCAGGAAAGCGCCGAAGGTGCTGACGGACAAACGCGAAAGGTGACGGACGAGATAGGTCATGAGCTGGACATACCGGCAAATCCCGAGCGGATTATCGGCATTTATTTGGAGGATGAGTTAACGGCGCTTGGCGTAACGCCGCTAAGACAATCGCGAATCGGCGATTGGAGCGGCCAAGGTTATCTTCAGCTAGATATGCCCGATATTGACATACAGGGAGATGTAGAGGCCTATGTAGAAGCACAGCCCGACCTTATCCTGACCAATGTTTACGATGAAAAAACGTATGATACGTTGGCAAAGGTAGCGCCCTTCTACGCGTTTAAAGATGCCAGGGCAAACTGGAGAATGACAATCCGGTCATTGGGCGAATTGCTGGATAAATCCGCTAAAGCGGAAGAGGTTATTGTCAATTACGATCAAAAAGTGGCAGAAGCCAGCGCAAAAATCAAGGCGGCAATCGGAGACGAGACGGTAGCTATACTTCGAGTGCATACCAGCTCGCTCCGCTTATACGGCGGCCCGGGATACGCGGGCCCGGTATTGTATGGCGAACTGGGTCTGGAGCCTGCCCAAGCAGTCAAAGACTACGTTTTAGACAAAGGGCAGGGCGTGGCCGGCATTTCAATGGAGGTCATTCCCGAATTGACTGCAGACCATATCTTTTTGACAATGGATACCGGAGCCGACCAGCAATATAAGGAACTGACGGAGAGTCCCTTGTGGAAGGAGCTTCCCGCTGTAAAAAACGGAAAGGTTTACGAGGTTAACTTTGAAACCTGGATGAAAAGCGGTCCGATTGCGGACGGCATGAAAATAGACGATGTTGTGCAGGCATTAGTGAACTGAAGGAATTACAGGTAAGAAAATCGCAGGTTCCAGGGATGAAGTTACCCTGAACCTGCGATTTTTTTGTTGCCGGAGGTCAGGAAAGCTGCCAAGCAATTGATGAATGCCCCTTGGGAACTGACGAGAACTTTGCTCATCTTTTATTTCGAAAAAAAGCAATCGCTTCCATTTTTAATGGTGTGATGATAAATAACCTAACATGTTATAAATAGGACGATAATCGCATCAAGTTACCAAAAATGGTCATCGGTCTACCCTATCTCTGCAGGAACCCGGCTTTTACAATGGGGGTAAGCAACAAAGAGGGGCCATAACAGAGTATGGAGGGATTTGCAGAATGAAGCTGTCGCTTAGCATGTGGAGCATGCACAGAACCGTAAGGGAAAAGGGATGGTCGGTGCTGGATTTTCTGTCTTTTTGCAAGGATGAGGGGATTAAGGACGTTGAACTTCTGAACGTGTTCTGGAAGGACGTGCAGGATGAGCTGCCAAAGGTGCTGGCGTTTGCGGCGGATCATGAAATCACGGTATCCAGCTATGCGGTGGCCAATGATTTCGTTAAGGCAACCGCCGAGGAACGGGCAGGAGCGTTAAAGGAAATTACGGATGCCTACCCTATAGCCAAAGCACTCGGCACAGGCATCATTCGCGTATTTTCAGGCAATTTGACCGGCGTGGCTACCTATGAGGAAGCGTTGGACTGGATTGTGGATGGGTTGAAGGAAGCTGCAATCGGCGCCGAAAAAGAAGGACTGGTGCTTTGTCTGGAAAATCACGGCAAGCTTGCGGGAAGCGGCGAACAAGTCAAAACCATCATTGACCGTGTGGGCTCCCCATCGCTGCGCTCCACCTTCGATACGGGCAATTTCCTGCTTGTGGACGAACATCCTGCTGCTGCTCTCGATACGTTGTTACCCGATGTAGCGCATGTGCATTTCAAGGATTTTGTGCTTTGTGACGATGGGCGCTACAAGTCTCTGGGAGGCAAAGCTTATGAAGGCGTCAGCCTGGGGCAAGGGGAAGTGGAGCTTGGGAAAATCGTGAACAAACTGACGAGCAACGGTTATCGCGGCGCGTTTGTTCTTGAATACGAAGGTGTGGGCAGCGAGGCGGAGGGGATACGCCGCAGCTACGACTATTTTGCGACCATTATAAATTAATAAAGAAAACCAACAGCAGGCAAACGTGTGGAAGGTTTGGGAGAAACCAACTTGAATGAACCTTTCATACTGGGGGCCAAACCGGCTGTAAAAGGAGATTAAAATGGACACTGTTGCCAAAGCCGACATTGTTGTTGTCGGAGGCAGTACCGGAGGCGTTGCGGCGGCGCTTGCTGCCGCCAAGTCGGGGAAACGCGTCATTCTGACGGAAGAAACGGAATGGATCGGCGGCCAGTTGACCAGCCAAGCGGTTCCCCCGGATGAACATCCCTGGATCGAATCCTTCGGCTGCACCCGCAGCTATCGAAAATTCCGCGAGGAGATAAGGGCATTCTACCGGGACGGATTTCCGCTAACCGTCGAAGCACGGGGGAACGAAAGGCTCAACCCGGGCGGCGGAACGGTAAGCCGGCTGTGCCATGAGCCGCGCGCGGCGCTGGCCGTGCTGGAGTCTATGCTTGCGCCTTACGTGCATAACGGTTTGTTGACCATCCTGCGCCGCCATGTTCCGGTAAGCGCGAAAACGCAGGAAGACAGCATTAGCTCGGTAACGGTCAAAAGTCTGGATAGCGGAAACAGATTGACGCTAAAGGCTCCCTTTTTTCTGGATGCGACCGAATGCGGCGACCTGCTTCCGCTGGCCGGCGTGGAATACGTGACGGGAGCGGAGTCCAGGCAAGAGACCGGCGAGCCTCATGCGGTGGAAGGAGAGGCGCTGCCGCAGGATATGCAGGGCTTTACGTATTGCTTTGCCATCGATTATTTGGAAAACGAGGATCATACCATTCCGAAACCGGAGCAATACGAGTACTGGAAGCAATACAAGGCGGAGTTTTGGCCGGACCGGCTGCTTAGCTGGACTGGAGTGAAACCGGCTACGATGCAGCCTGTGCAATATGGGCTATTTCCGGGCGAAGGAAGGTTTTCGCTGTTCAAATACCGCCAGATCGCCGAGGCTGACCATTTCCAGCAAGGCTTCTATCGCAGTTCCATTTCACTCGTCAACTGGCCGCAAAATGATTATTGGCTAGGCTCGATTATCGACGTGGAGCCGGAGAAGCGGGAGGAGCATCTGAAGGCGGCGAAGCAGCTTAGCCTGTCGCTGCTGTATTGGATGCAGACCGAAGCGCCGCGTCCGGATGGAGGCAAGGGGTATCCAGGCTTGCGGCTGCGCCACGATGTAGTTGGCACAGAGGATGGCCTCGCCATGTATCCCTATATCCGGGAGTCGCGGCGCATCAAAGCGGAATTTACAGTGTTGGAGCAGCATGTGGCAACGGATTGCCGTCCCGACGGACGAGCCGAAGCTTTCGCCGATTCCGTAGGTATCGGCTGCTACCGAATCGACCTGCATCCCAGCACTACGAACCGTCCTTATATCGACATCTCTTCGCTTCCGTTCCAAATTCCGCTTGGCAGCTTGATTCCGGTGAGGGTCAACAATCTTCTTGCGGCTTGTAAAAATATCGGCGTCACCCATATTACGAACGGGTGCTACCGGCTTCATCCGGTGGAGTGGAATATCGGCGAGGCCGCCGGTTATTGCGCCAGCTTTTGCGTTGACCGTGGCTTGACTCCAAGCCAGGTCCGCTCCGGAGAAACGGAGCTGGCGGATTATCAGAGGCTGCTTGCCGCCGAGGGGATCGAACTGGAGTGGCCCACGCTAAGGCCTGTGTAAATCAGATATAAAAACGCCATTCACGCGGCTACCTGTCTGACTGCGGCTGCAACTCTTTAGTTGAACGTATCTAAATTGTTGAACGTATCTAAAATTGATGAACGTATCTAAATTGTTGAACGTGCCTAAACGGATAGATCTATTCCAAACAACGAGGTGAACCAGTTATGAGTCAACCTATCAGAATCGGCGTCATCGGGGCCGGCTCTATATCAGAAATGCATTTTGGCTCCTACAGCAAAAACAAGGACGCGGTGCTTGCGGCGGTATGCGATCTGAAGGAAGAACGCGCCAAAGCAAAAGCAGAAAAATACGATATTCCCCATGTATATACCGATTATCATGAGCTGCTTGCGAACCCGGATATCGACGCTGTCAGCATCTGTACCTGGAATAATTCCCATGCCGAGATCAGCATTGTAGCGCTGAAAGCCGGCAAACATGTGTTGTGCGAAAAGCCGCTTAGCAAAACAGTTGAAGAAGCGCTGGCCGTGGAACGGGCGGTCAAGGAATCCGGCAAAACGCTTCAGGTCGGTTTTGTCCGCCGTTATGCCTCGAATACGCGTATTGTCAAAGCATTTATGGACAACGGGGAAATCGGGCCAGTCTATTATGCCAAAGCTTCGTGCATCCGCAAGCTGGGCAATCCCGGCGGATGGTTTGCCGACGTGGAGCGCTCCGGCGGCGGCCCGCTGATCGATATCGGCGTGCACGTCATTGATCTGTGCTGGTACCTGATGGGCAAACCCAAGCTTAAATCCATCAGCGGAAATGTGTATAACCGTCTGGGCAACCGCTCCAATGTCAAAAATCTGAAGTTTTACAAGGCAGCCGACTACGATGCCGCGCTCAATACGGTCGAGGATATGGCCAACGCGTTGATCCGCTTCGAGAACGGAGCATCCTTGCTGGTCGATGTCAGCTTTACGCTGCATGCCAAAAAAGACGAGTTGACCGTCAAGCTATACGGAGAAAAAGGCGGCGTCGAGCTGGAGCCGGAACTGACCTTGATTACGGAGAAACATGATACTATTTTGAACAGCACGCCGCAAATCGACAATTTGTCTTTTGAATTTGTCCAAGGCTTTCAGGATGAAATTGATTATTTCGTGGAAGTGTGCCAAGGTCGCAAGGAAACCATCAGCCCGGTGCAAGACGGCGTAGAAATTATGAAAATACTGTGCGGCGTCTACGAATCGGCGGCGCTGGGCAAGGAAATTCATTTTGACTAGAGGGGCTGTGACGATATGTCGGTGAAAATTGCAAATCCCATCGGCGTCATTGTGGACAGCTATGGCGTCGGCGTGCGGGAAGGCTTGAAAAAGGCAAAGGAAGCCGGCGCGGATGGCGTACAAATTTATGCGGTTTCCGGCGAAATGGACCCCGCTGCTCTAGGGGCAGCCGAGCGCAGGGAGCTTAAGACTTATATTGCCTCGCTTGGTTTGGAAATCAGCGCATTATGCGGCGATTTGGGCGGACATGGCTTCCAGGATCGGGCGGCCAACCGAGAAAAGATAGAAAAGTCCAAGCGGATATTGGATTTGGCGCTGGATATGGGAACCAATATTGTTACGACCCATATCGGCATTGTGCCAGATGACAAGGACGGCGAGGTATACGCCGCCATGCAGGAGGCTTGCCGCGAGCTGAATGAATATGCAAGCAGCATGAAGGCGTATTTCGCTATCGAGACGGGGCCGGAGAAGGCAGAGCATCTAAAAGGATTTTTGGATACACTGGGAGGGCGGGGCGTATCCGTAAATTTTGATCCCGCCAATATGGTTATGGTGACCGGCGATGATCCTGTAGTAGGCGTTAAGCTGCTGGGGGATTATGTGGTTCATACTCATGTGAAGGACGGCGTGCGCATGAAGAGGGTTGACCCCAGGATGGTATATGGGGCGCTTGGGTACGAGCCGATGGATCATGCCAAAATTGCGGAGATGGTAAGCTCGGGCGAATTTTTCCGGGAGTTGCCGCTTGGCGAAGGACACGTTCCTTTTGATCAATACTTTACGGCGTTAAAGGAAATTGGCTATAATGGCTATCTAACGATCGAACGCGAAGTCGGAGCGCGGCCAGAAGCCGATATTGCCCAGGCAGTGCGATTTATCAAGAGTTACAGATAGAGTATGAGACAAATTGGAAGAACAGAGCAGGTTTGAAGAACAAAGCAAGTTGGAAGAATAGAGCAGGTTTGAAGAACAAAGCAAGTTGGAAGAATAGAGCAGGTTTGAAGAACAAAGCAAGTTGGAAGAATAGAGCAGGTTTGAAGAACAAAGCAGGTTGGAAGAATAGAGGAAGTTTGAAGAACAAAGCAAGTTGGAAGAATAGAGCAGGTTCGAAAACAAACAAATTAGACGAACAAAGCTAATTCGTAGTCCGAGGCGATCTGGAAGCAGGTGTCCTACGCTAGTGGATATACGCAGCCTGCATAGCCTGCCGGTCATGAATGACCGTTAGAGCCCCAAATGGCTGGATTCCGATTGAGTAACGGTCATCCATGTCCTTTAGCCCTCAAATATGGCGAAAATAGGGTGGGAAATGGCTTTTAATGGACACCGATGTCCGTTAAAAATTGATTTCCCGAAAAAAGTAGCTTCTAATGGTCATAGATGACCGTAATAGTGGGGGAGCCAACTTTGTCTTTTTTAAGGGCTCTTTTAAAGGGCTCTTTTAAAGCCTCTTTTAAAGTTGATGCTTGCCTATTGTCAACCGAACGGAACAAAGGAATCTCGTGAGTAGGAACTTACGAGATTTCACTTCACTATTAATGAAACCGCTTTATTAAATGTTATTTAATGTGTCATTAAAGTGTTGAATCTATGAAAACAACGTAAACACTCTCAAAAGTCACTTATTATGTTATTATATGTAACATATAAATAGGGGGATTTTCATGAATGGCGAGCAAACGGAAGGCTTGGAACTTTATGATCGACACATGGCCGTACGCCGCACGAATGAAGACTCCAAAGAGGAAGGCGGGCTGATCTGGCATGATCCAGGCGCGGAGCCGTTTCGGCTATCGGGTTTTCCGTGGTTTTCGGATGACCGGCTGTACCGCCGTTTGCCTCGTTATCCGTCGGAGAGGCTTCCGGACGCAGTAGACTGGCTGGCGGATTGCACGGCTGGAGGTCAAATCGCATTTGTGACAGACTCCGAGGAAATCCATATCCGGGCCGAGCTGAAGGAAGGGGCAAGCATGTACCATATGGCGCCCAGCGGCCAATGCGGCTTTGATTGCTACGTAGGAGAGCCTGGGAGGCGGCTGCATGTCGGAACAGCCTCCTTTACCCCGGGCGAATCAAAGTATGCTTCTTTGTTGTTCCGCAATAAGGAACGTCGGCGGCACATGGTCACCATTCATTTTCCGTTGTATCAGGGTGTTGTCGAAGCTGCCGTTGGATTAAGCTCCACCGCCGGCCTTGAACCGCCGTTGCCGTACGACAGCGATGGGAAAGTTATTGTTTACGGCACATCCATTACGCAAGGCGGCTGCGCGTCGCGCCCCGGGATGGCCTATCCTGCCCAGCTTGCGCGCGGGATCAATCTGGAGTTTGTCAATTTGGGGTTTTCCGGCAGCGGTAAGGGGGAACCCGAGATGGCAAGAGTGATCGCCGATATCCATGATCCGGCTGCGCTTGTGCTGGATTATGAGGCGAATTGCGGCGGAATTGAAATGCTTGCAGCGACTTTGCCGTCTTTTATAGCCATTTACCGCAAAAGGCATCCTCATGTCCCTATCTTGCTCATTTCCCGGATAACGCCGCCGTCGGCGGATATGGACGAAGAACTTGCAGAAAGCCTGCGAGAGCGTCGAAACTATCAATGGAAGCTTGTGGAGGAGCTGAATCAAAAAGGAGATAGGCTAATCCGCTTTTTAGACGGAGGAGAATTGCTTGGAGCGCGCTTCGGCGACAGCACAGTTGATGGCATTCACCCTACCGATCTGGGCTTCGCCTCCATGGCGGAGGGCATCCTGCCGGTTCTGCGCGGCTGTTTGGAATCGGCCCCGGAAAACAGCTAGTAGCAAGAATGGTTGCAGCATTTTTAGCAAGAATAGCAGGATTAACGAAGATAGCAGAGGTAGCAAGAATAGCAGGATTAACGAAGATAGCAGAGGTAGCAAGAGTAGCAGGATTAACGAAGATAGCAGAGGTAGCAAGAATAGCAGGATTAACGAAGATAGCAGAGGTAGCAAGAATAGCAGGATTAACAAAGATAGCAGAGATAGCCAGAATAACGAGGATAAAAAGAAGAGCAAGGATTGCCGCTTGTCGCAGCTGATGGCGTTTTTGAGACATTTTCGTGAGATACGGAGGGGGAGCTATGGAACGCAACAGATGGACTTTTACAATGGTAGTGCTGTTCCTTGCGTTGGTGATGGTGCCTTTGGCGGCGGGCTGCAGCGGGGCGGAGGAGCCTGGCGGTACGGCGCCGACTGCCCAAAGCCGTATTGCGATTTCCATGGTGATTAATGATCTCGGCATGACGTTCCCGGACGGCATGGATGAAAACGACAATCCTTACGTGAGTTATATAGAAGAGCGGACCGGTCTTGACTTGAGGGTCAGCGTTCCGCCGCAAGAGGTGTACGAGGAGAAGCTTAACGTCATTATGGCGTCCGGCAAGCTGCCCGATTTGATTCACAGCTTTAACCCGGTCTGGTTTGACGAATATGCCCAAAAAGGCGCCTTTTTGCCCTTGGACGACTACATCGAACGATACGGGCAGGATCTGCTGTCGCTTATTCCGGAGGAAGCCTGGGATAGGGTACGCTACAATGGCAAAATCTACGGCATTCCCAGCTTGACGGATGTGCCCGGCATCGAGCTGATGTATGTGCGGAAGGATTGGCTGGACAATTTGGGGCTGGAGCCGCCAGAAACGCTGGAGGAGTATTATGAGGTCATTCGCGCTTTTGCCAAGGATGATCCCGACCGCAACGGGCTGAACGATACGATGGGTTTGATTCTTCTGGAAGATATGGGGCGGACCGCGCCTTTTTTTGGCGCTTTCGGGGTTCAGTTGAATTCCTGGGTGGAGCGAGACGGCAAGCTGGCGAACGGCAGCACGCTGCCCGAAACGAAGGAGGCGTTGGCGTTCCTGGCAAAGCTGTACCGGGAAGGATTGATTGATCCGGAATTTCCCCTGAATCGAAACAACGTTTTTTTGGAGAAAATAGAGAGTGGCCAAGTCGGGATGTTCTCCGCGACCTGGTACGATACGCGTGGGCCAATCGCCCTTAACAAAAACAAGGACCCCAAGGCAGAATGGATTCCTCTGCCTTATCCCGTTGGGCCGGATGGCCAAAGCGGTGTTTACAGCAAGGATATTATCCGCGGCTACAATGTGGTTCCCGTCGGTACGGACTATGGGGCAGAAGTGGTGAAGCTGCTTAATTTTATTGTGGGAGAAGGACGAGAAACGTTGAAGCTTGGATTCCAGGGCGATATATGGTCGATCGAGGACGGAGTGATGGTTACTGATTTCGCCGAGCACGACAAACATCTGTATCGGGGAATCTATCAATCGCTAGTCGATGTTCTGGACCCCGTCATGAACAAGGCGAGATTGGATTCGCTAGGCGATTTTCATTTGTTCGAAAACTTGCAAATCATCGAGAAAAATTTGATCCATAACGAGTTTTATGGCACTCCGACACCTGCAATGAGTAAGTATGCCGGACATCTGGAGGAGCTGGAAGGTATTTTTACGCAAATGGTTATGGGAATTGTGCCTCTGGACGAGTTCGACGCCTTTGTGGAACGATGGTACAACGAAGGGGGCGCGGAGGTTACGGCGGAGGTAAATCAATGGCGGGAAGCCCGCCTACGCGACGCAGGGGAGAGATGACGATGAGCAATCCTGCGATTTGGCTGAGAGATCTATTTGCCCGAAAAATCCAGTTTCGGTTAACCTGTTATTTTCTGCTGATTCTGTTGCCGCTTGTTGTGGTAAGCTTGTTTGCCGTGGATCGCTCCCGAATCATCTTGCACGACCAGGCCGTGGAGCGTTCCGAGACGGTGCTGAACTCAGCCATGGACTATATTGATTTGACTTTGCAAAATGTGGAGGAGATTTCGACGCTAATTGCGACCGATCCTTTGTTCATCAAATTGCTCGCGGATAACGGAGCCGATCTGTCGCCCCAATCGATCGTCGATTTCTCGCAGCTGCTGAAACAGCTGTCCAATGTCAACTCCATTAATCATATCGTATCGCAAATTTCACTCTACCATCAGCCCTCCCATATGATGATTTCAACTCATTACGGAGGGAGGCGGCTGAACAATGCCGAGCAGCAGCAATGGCTGGAGAACACTGCAATTACAAGCGGGACGGAAATATCCTACCTTCTGGCTGAAGAGACCATCGCGGGCAGCGGAACCTTCGGAGGCCTTATTAATACAGACAGTGTGTCGCTCCTGCGAACAATGGATCTCTATAACAATAACCGCAGGGCGGATGTTGTTATTATTACACTGGACAAAAGCAGGCTGACCAAACTGATGAAGTCGCTTCTGCCTTCCACGTCGGCGGCCATTTATCTGCACACCGATACCGGCAAGCTGATCGCAGGCACAGGCGGGCCGGATAATGGAGCGTTGCCGACTGGAGAAGGGCTGGCGATTTCAGAGTTTCCTCCTTCAAGCGACGCGGAAATGACGGTATCCATCGATTCGGAATATTCCAAGTGGCGGCTGACGCTGATCCAGCCCAAAAAGGAGCTTTACGCCAAAACGGATCAGCTCAAGCTGTATACGGTCGGCATTATTTTTGTCAGCGTGCTGCTGGCGCTTGGCATTTCATGGGTGGTCTACATCGGCATTGTCTCGCCGGTGGACAAGTTGTTCAAAGGGATGAAGCGGCTCGGGACGGGAAATATGAGCATTCAGCTGGAGAACAAGAGACAGGACGAACTGGGGTATTTGACGGAAGCGTTTAACCGGATGGTGGTGGATCAGCGAAGACTGATTCAGGAGCATTACGAGCAGCAGCTGCGGCTTGCCAAGACGGAACTGCAATTTCTGCAAACTCAAATTAACCCTCATTTCCTATACAACACGCTGGACTCTATCAACTGGACGGCCAAAAATTACGAGGCGGATGAAATCAGCGAAATGGTGCTTAATTTGTCGCGGTTTTTCAGGCTGAGCCTGAACAAGGGCAAAGATGTATTTACCATCGATGAAAGCTTGTCGCATTTGCATTATTATATCCGGATTCAGCAAATTCGCTTTCTGGACAGCTTCGAGGTGGAATACGACATCCACGAGGAAAGCCGGAGCGTGCCCATTCTGAAGCTGCTGCTACAGCCGCTGGTGGAGAACGCGATCATCCATGGCATGGAGGGGAAAATAGAAGGCGGAAAATTAACCATTTCCAGTTGGATCCACGAGGGCAAGACGGTTTGTGTTTCGGTCCGGGACAACGGCCCGGGGATCGAGCCCGAACGTGTTGCCTACATACGGCAGGAGCTGGATCGTCTGGCGCAAAGGGAAGAACATCTCTTTTTGCCGGAGGATGAAGAGACGGGGGATTTATTCGGCCTGCGCAATGTGATGACGCGCATCAAGCTTTATTACGGCAAGGAAGCGGGGCTGACAATCCAAAGCGTCAAAGGGGAAGGGGCCACCGCAATGATTTCGCTGCCGCTGGATCAATGCAAGGAAAGTTTTCGCCTGCCGATAAACCACACGCTGGTCAAAGGGGAGAGATCCGCATGAATTTAATGATTGTTGAGGACGAGTTGCGTCTTAGGCTGGGATTGGCCAACAACATCCCTTGGGAGGAGCATGGCATCGAGGTGGTTGGCCTTGCCGCCAACGGGGTTGAGGCGCTTGCGCTGGCGGAGCGGAAACGCCCGGATATTATGCTGATAGATGTGCAAATGCCGGAGATGGACGGGTTGACGCTGGTTCGCCTGCTCAGGGAGAGGCAGGGCAATGGCGATTTGTTCAAGCTGATCATTTTGAGCGGACACGATAATTTCAGCTTTGCTCAAGATGCGATGGCGCACGGCGTGTCCAAATATTTATTAAAGCCTGCGGCGGAGGAGGAAATCCTGGGCGCGGTGCTGGAGGCGGCGAGCCAGCTCCGCAAGGAGCTGGAGGATTGGAGGGAGCAGGCGGAGCTTCGGGTCAAATGGCGGGAGCATCTGCCCCATCTGCAAAGCGGCTTTATTTCGCAATGGGCTTCAGGCGTCTACAGCGGACGCCAGGTGCTGGACAAATGCGGCGACTACCATATTGCGCTGACAGAGCGGGACCGGATCGCCGTTGCCGTGCTGGACATTGACCCCATGCCCCAGGAGAACGGGCGCTTTAAGCCGGAGGACGCCCCGATGTGGCATTTTTCGCTGCAATGTCTGGCGAAGGAAATGCTGCCGGCCTCTTGCTGGGTTTGCCCGGATCATCAGGGATACACGCTGCTTGTATTCGTGCTGCCGCAGGAGGAAGCGGCGGGAGACGGCGCATTGCGCGTGCAAACCTCCGTCGTGCAGCTGCTGTCGCGGACGAGGGAGGCGCTTGGCCTTACCGCCAGCGCGGGCATTTGCGCGGCCGCTGGCGGCATTGAAGAGATGAGCTCGCTTTATGCCGAGGCATGTCGCGCCTTGCAGGAGCGGATCGTGTATGGCAGCGACATCGCGATTCCTTACCGCGAGCTGAGTCAAAAGGAGCAGGGCGTACAGGTGCAGCAAGGGCTGGAGAAGGCGCTCGAAATCGCGCTGGAAACAGCGGATGAAGCAAGTGCTTTGGCGGCGTTGCAAGGACTGTGGGATAAAAGCCTGGAGCCTGCCGATACGGCTGATGAAGTGCACGAAGCGGTGCTCTATTTGAGCAGCCTGTATATCCGGATGATTCAGAAGCAGGGCTGGCGGATCAAAAGCGTGGCGGAGGAGGATATGGCCTACTTTCAGAATATCCGGCAGCTGGCCACCAAGGAGCAAATCCACGCTTGGCTGGCGCGCCTGACGGGCCGGTTTTGCGCGTACCTTCAGCGTCAGCGAAAAACAACGAGCAACGGCATGGTGCGCTCTATTTTGTCCATCGTCAATGAGGAGATCGAGCAGGATATTACGCTGCATACCGTGGCGGATCGGCTTTTTGTCAATTCCTCTTACCTGAGTCGGCTGTTCAAGCAGGAAACGGGAGTTCCGTTCTCGACGTACGTGCTGGAGAGAAAGATGGAGCGTGCCAAAAACATCCTCCAGGACGGAGGAAAAGTTTACGATGCCGCACGCCTAGTCGGTTACCGCGATGTCAGTTATTTTACGAAGGTTTTTCGCAAATATTGGGGTGTCAATCCTGGCGGGGTGAAGGCTTGAGCCGCTGAAGTTGTTGGTGGGGGCGCTCATTAACGAGAGCAGCCAACAGTGTGTCATAGCAATAACAAGGGGCTTTCCAAAAAGTCGGTTACGGACTGCGGGACAAGGACTTTCCGCTTGACGAATTCGGCTTGTAAACGCTAAGCGGCGCCTTTGTGGAGTGCCCGGTGCCTTTGGGGAATGCCAGGGCGAGAAGTTCCGCAAGCCAGTCCCACGTTACGGTAATTCCTAACGTTATGGACATCCATGACCGTTAAAGCCCTGGTTTGACGCAATGCCCATTTTTAACGGTCATTCATGACCGTAAAAGCTTATTTTTGTCCCCAAAACGCGACTTTTGAGCGTCTAAAGGAAACGGGTGACCGTTAGCTGAAGCCAATGCCTCCATTTGGGGCCCTAGCGGTCATCGGTGACCGCTAGACGGGCAAAAGATAGCTGTCGAGGTCCATTTTGAAAGGCGCTCATGATAAGATTGAGCCCTATTTTTAGTTGGAAAATGGAAAATGGAAAATGCGGACAAAAAAACTAGACCTCAGGATATCCTTTCCTGTCCGTTCCTCTACGCTGAATCGTTATTCGATCCACTTGATTTTTTGGACAGCCCAAACGAAGCTGTGAAGTTGGAACCATTGTGGGGAGAGCGGCGAATTTTTTTGAAGGGAGAACTGGCATGAGGCCTTAAAAAAGGCATCCAGAGGCTGCCGCTCGGATGCTTGGGTGAATCGGAAGCAGTTAAACTGTTCATGAATAACGCTAATCATGTGTTACTATATGTTACACAAACATAACACGTGAATCGTATACATAGATATTCGCACAAATTGACCAACGCTTTCATTTTTTGGAAGCGTTTTTTCGTGTTTTCTTTTGTGAGAAAAACAAACATCAAAGTACCATAAATAGTAATGACTCTACCCTACCAACCCCAAGCGATGGATACTACAATTTTGTGTAGAAAGCATCAAACAAGGGGGAATACGATGAAAAGCGCGATGGCAACACTGGATACGCCCCGGGCCAAACGCCATTATTTTTCGCGGCTTGCCGCCGATGTCAGACGGGATTGGGATTTGTACATTTTGCTTGTTCCCGGTATTTTGTTTCTGCTGCTGTTCAAATACGCGCCTATGTACGGCATTACCATCGCCTTTAAGGATTTCAACATTTTTGACGGGTACGGCGCAAGCCCGTGGGTTGGCTGGAAGCATTTCACCAAGCTGTTCAGCTCCCCCGACTTTCTTCACGTTTTTAAAAATACGGTTATCCTTAGCTTTCTGAAAATCGGGATTCTGTTTCCTCTGCCGATTCTTATCGCTCTGCTGCTGAACGAACTGCGGCGCATGGTCTTTAAACGAACGGTGCAAACGATTATTTATTTGCCGCATTTTCTCTCCTGGGTTATCGTCAGCGGCCTGTTCATCGATCTGTTGTCCAGCAATGGAGGGCTCGTCAACAAAGCGCTGGTCATGATGGGGCTGGAGCCGATTGCATTTTTTATGGACAACAGCGTTTTTCGCAGCGTTCTGATTACTTCTGCGGGCTGGAAGGAAACCGGCTGGAGCACCATTGTTTATCTGGCCGCCTTCGCCACGATTGATCCTGGCTTGTACGAAGCGGCGAAAATCGACGGGGCGGGACGATTAAAGCAGCTTTGGCATATTACGCTGCCGGGTATCGCGCCAATCATTCTGCTTATGTTTATTTTGCGGCTGGGCAGCATTCTGGAGGCGGGTACGGAGCAGATTCTGGTTATGTACAACCCTACCGTCTACAAGGTGGCGGACGTCATAGGCACCTATGTGTACCGAATGGGCCTCGGCAATCAGGATTACAGCTTTACGACCGCGGTGGGAGTATTCGAATCCGTCATTTCATTTACGCTTGTGCTTACGGGCAACGCTCTGAGCCGGAAATACTTGCAGCGGGGTATCTGGTAACGGAAGGGAGAAGAAGGCATGCCATTAAAAACGACATTTTCTGAAAAGCTGTTTAACTTCTGCAACTATTTGTTTTTCGTGCTGGTGGGTCTGACGACGCTGCTGCCGTTTCTCAATCTGATCGCCAAATCATTTAGCAGCGAAGCGGCGGTCATTTCAGGCAAGGTGAATCTGCTCCCGGTCGGGTTTCAGACGGGAACGTACATGTACGTTCTGAAGGACGCCATGTTTCTGAATTCCCTGAAAAACTCCGTCATACTGGCGATTGTCGGCACGGCTCTGGGGCTGTTTCTGACCACCATTACCGCTTATCCCCTGTCCCGCATTCAGCTGCGCGGCAGAAAGTGGTTTCTGCTGATCTTCATTTTTACGATGCTGTTCAGCGGCGGCCTGATTCCCACCTACCTGCTTATGCACAATCTGGGTCTGGTCAACCAATTCCCGGTATTGTTCCTGCCGGCGGCTATCAACGTTTTTAATATGCTGATTATAAAAAATTACTTTGAAGGACTGCCGGACAGTCTGGAGGAATCCGCCAAGCTGGATGGCGCAAGCAATATCCGCATTTTGTTTTCGATCATATTGCCGCTGTCTCTTCCTGTGTTGGCGACGATCGCGCTGTTTTTTGCGGTAGCTTTCTGGAACGACTATTTTACGGCGATGATCTACATTACCAACCATGACATCAAGCCAATGCAGCTGTTCCTTAAGGAATTGCTGGTGTCGTCGAGCAGCGAGTTTCTGAAGGACAATGTGGACGCCGCGCTAAACACGACGCCGCAATCGATTCAGGCAGCATCCATTCTGCTTGCCACATTGCCCATCCTGCTCGTTTATCCGTTTCTGCAAAAGTATTTTGTGAAAGGTGTGCTTGTGGGGTCCGTAAAGGGATAAAGGGAATGGCCATGAAGGGCGGTGATGCGGTCGGCTTGTCGGGACAGACGGGTGAATGCTATACAGATGAACAATAAAAACAAGCAATGTCAGAGCAATTTATAACACAAATTCGGGAGGGTTCTGTATGAAAAAAGGTTCTTGGTTAGCTATTGTTATTGCGTTTGCTCTTGCGCTTAGCGCTTGCGGCGGAGGAAATTCCGAAAACCCGGGTTCAAGCGAGAAGCCTGCCAAATCAGCGGGAAACGGTGAAGCAGAAGGCGCGAAGCCCAATCTTACGATGTTGATGCAGTACAGCTTGTTCGATCCCAATACGGACCCGGTAGCGAAAAATATAGAGGATGCCACCGGCTACAAAGTAACCTACGAAATGCTGCCTGCGGAAAATGCCGACGAAAAGCTGAATCTGATGGTGGCGAACAAGCAGAACTTCGATGTGATGAAGCTGGGCGCCGCCCAATTCTACAAGCTGGCGACGGCCGGCGCGCTTGAGCCGCTCGACGAGCTCATTGAAAGCCAAGGCCCCAACATTAAAGCAGCCATTAAAGAAGATTCCTGGAAAAGCGTAACGATCGACGGTAAGATTTATGCTATTCCAGAAACGGGCTCCGGTGTCAGCGTAGGCGAAGAATTGGTTGTGCGCCAGGACTGGATGGATGAGCTGGGCCTCCAACACCCGACTACGCCGGATGAACTGTACGAGGTGCTTAAGGCGATTAAAGCGGGCAAAAATGTTATTCCGCTTACAGGAACAAAAGATTCCATTTACGGTGATATTGCTGCTGCCTTCGGCGTGCTGAACGAATGGAATGATGTGGACGGAACGCTTGTGCACAAAGCGGAGCTTCCGCAAATGAAGGAATTTCTGGTTTACATGAACAAGCTGTATAGCGAAGGTCTTCTGGATTCGGAAATGCCGCTTAACACAAGCGCCAAAGCGATCGAGAAGTTTTCCAGCGGCAATGCGGCGATGTTTAAGCTGGCTTGGTGGAGCGCGTCCAGCGCGGAAGCCGCGCTTAAGAAAAACTTTCCGGAAGCAGAGATCGGCATTATTCCTTATTTAGTAGGCAAAGACGGCAAGTCGTCCATCGGCGTCAATCTGGCGACGACCTGGTTTATCGCGGTGCCTAAAGATTCCAAGCTGAAGGAAGACGCAATCAAGCTGATCGATGCGAAGCTGGAGAAAGATAACTTTATCAAGCTGGCGATTGGCGAAGAGGGCGTGCATCATGAAGTGAAGGACGGCAAATATTATCCGATTTTGCCTAAATTCAATGATGATTTGACGAACGCCAGCTCCTACATGACCGGCGTTAACGAATACGATTATCCGACGTATTGGCAAGCTCGCGTGCGCAAGGACCCTGTTCTTCAGAGCTATTACGAGGCATTCCAGGAAAATGCGGCCAAGGGCAATATTATCGTCGATCCGATGTCCATTGCTCCTCCAATCGACGCAGTATCCAGAAATAAGCAAAAGCTGACCAAGCTGCTGGATGATTCCGTCCTGATGTTTATCGCAGGGCAGCCCATTAACGAATATGATGCTTTCCTCGCCCAATGGAGAGCGGAAGGCGGTTCTGAATCCGTCCAACAAGCCAACGAATGGTACAAATCGATTTCGAAATAACGGCTCATTGGGAACCAAACAATGGATGTAAAGGCAAGACAAGAGACGGGAAGGAAAAGGGTAGCCGTGGTGCGCGGCTGCCCTTTTGCCGACCGGGGAAAAGCACGTGAAGCAATAGAAGCCGGGAGGAATAGTGATGAAGAGATTTGATAATTCAAACGTGGCTGGAGAACGGGCAATCAAGCCCGCCCTGCTCCAGGTAGAGGCGGCGCCCGAGGATATAACGATTACGCTGGAGGGGAAGAGGCATACGATTACGGCCGTCAATCGCGTGCCGGAAGACGGGGATTGGCTTGTTGTGTTTACTGCCGCATGGGGAGAATCGGTACTTGTTCCGGCGGACGGAGTTGCAGTGCAGGTTGTAGCGGGCAATTTGGTGACGCGCGTCGTCAATGAAGCGCCTGTTGGCATTGCTCCGGAGTGGAAGGGGCCGACGGAGCTTGGCATACCAGTCGATGGATTTGTGCTTGTAGCCCGCGATGGTCTATATGCTTCTGAAAGCAGCCGCTTTTTTCTGGCGACCTGCTTCAGGAAAGGGGATCGGATCAGGCTGCGCAGGAACGGGACCATAACCAATCATTTCGGATTGGCCGAGGTTGCAGAAGGCGAATTGCGTTTATTCCTGAACAATCCCCTCATTTATACGGAAACGGAAACGTCATCTTTTATAAGCGGGGGAGTATGCATTGGCTCTGGCAAAACCGGGGCTGAAGGTATGGAAGGCGAAAGCGGATTAGCCGCTGCAAAAGCCAAAAAAAACCATCTGGACGTTGTGGCTAAAGGCGGGAGCGAATCTCTGGCCGCTTCCATTAATGGCGACCGGCCAATCGTTGCGATTAACGGAGAAACGATTGCTGTTGATGAGCAAGGCAGCTTTGAGCATAGGCTGGAATTGGCGCAAGGCTTGAATTTCGCGGATGTAACAGCAAAAGCCGGACATGGAGCCGAGGTTGCGCAAAGCATGGTTATATTCGCCAGAAAGCAAGAGACGAACCCCCGCAAACGTATTATATTGTGGGTGGACCAGAGGGCCAACAGCGTAAAGCTGCGGACGAGAGAGGCAGTCAGAGAGCTGTTGGAGAGGGCTGGACATGCCGGCGTTACAGACATTGCCCTTGACGTCAAAGGAGTCGAAGGATACGTTTCCTACTTGAAAAATCCGTTGACTTCACGTCCGCATCTCAGCGAATTGCGAAACAGCAGCCAGGAAGCGCCATTTCCCAGACTGGATTTGCTCCAAGCCTTTATCGAGGAGGGGCATGCCCTCGGTCTGCGTATTCATGCATCCATGAACGTATTTGCCGAAGGCTCCATTGTCCGCAGTGAATACGCCATTCTGGATGAACACCCGGACTGGGAGGAGATAGTCTGCAAACACCATGACGAAGGAGCCTTGTTGCGCCAGAGGGAAAGCTCCGCCCCCGGTTTTGTTGCTTTTGTAAACCCGGCGCATGATGAAGCTCGCGCCCATCAATTGGCGGGACTTCGGGAAGTCGTCGAAGGGTACGAAGTGGATGGCATTATTTTGGACCGGGGCAGATATGACAATGAAACAGCGGATTTCAGCCCGTTAACCCGCAGACGCTTTGAGGCCTATTTGGCGGATAGAGGCAAGCAGCTTCTGAATTGGCCCGAGGATATTTTCCGCTATGAAGGCAATACGAGAATCGACGGTTCGCTGGCGCTGGACTGGTGGGCATTCCGTGCAGGCATTATTACCGGATTTGTTTCGGACGTCAAAAAAATGATTGCGGAGCATAACGGGCAGACAGGAGGCAATGTTCTGTTATCCGCATATGTCGGTTCCTGGTACGATACCTATTATGTCAATGGAGCGAATTGGGCCAGCACCGACTTTCAATATAACAACCGCCTGCAATTTCAGGAGGGCTCCATATACACGAACGACTATGTAAGCACCGGTTATATTCGCCATCTGGATTTCCTTATGATCGGAACGTATCAGGACACGCTTGCCGAGGTTGAGAAATATATGACGATAGGCAATATCGCGACAAGAGGGGAGATACCCATGTATGCAGGGATCGCTCTGAATGGGATGAAAACCGAGGAACGGCAAAAAGAGGTCTTTGAGGCGGCTTTGCGAAACACCGATGGTTTGATGCTGTTTGATGCATCCCATGCGGATTGGGGTATCCTCGATCGATCGTTAAAATGAGATTTTAACTCTGTCCGATTGCTGCCCTAATCTTGTTTTACGGCTTATTGACCTATGGTATAATTTTGAAATTGACTAATCGTCGAGCATTTTTTACTGGATATAACAGATGACAAGAGGAGTGGGCGACATTGATGGAGCAGTGGAGGAAAGAGGAAATTCGGAGGTTGTTGGCTAACCATCGTATTTCTGAAGGTGATGAAGCGGTGGAGCTATTGTATGAACATGCAGAGGTGGCGATGAAGCTGCATTTGGACGGGGAGGAGGATTATCGAGCAATCGGCAACAGCCGTATCGCAGGCAGACCGGACCTGCCGCCTTCGATCCAGTGGCCTTGCACGGAGGATGGAGAGTATTATACGTTTTTGGCTCAAGTGAATGTGCAGGAGATGCCCTTTGCGATCGGTGACGAATGGCCGAATCAAGGTATTTTTTATTTTTTTCTGGGAGCGGACGAGCCAGCTTATAATGTGGATCATGTTGTTTATTATTATGATGGCGATCCGGCTTCTTTACGACTGGCAGATCCACCGGAAGAAATGGAAGAAGTATATGGCGAGGACCGTGAATTTGATGCTTACCGGGTTAAGCTTCTTCCCCACCTTTCATTACCTGACTTGGGAGAAGACGGAGATGTATTATTAGACCAACATGAAAGATTATATTCGGAGGTTTGCGATCAAAGCGATGCTTTGGCCGGGGGACTTCAAAGCTGGAACGGCAACACTGCATTGGATGCTTATTTGTGTCTTAATGGCATGGAAGAGCTGATTTTTTCAACACACAAGACGGAACAACAGTTGCTTAAAAAAGCAAGCGATGCAAGGAGTAATGGTCAGGAGACGTATGGTGATCGTTTGGAACATATCGTATTGCCATTATTGAAGTCCTATAAGGAGCATGAAGAAGAGCATATCAAGGAAGCGGCTAAGTGGCGTCTGCTTTTTTCGATATCATCGTTGAATGAGGTCGGGATGTGCTGGTGGGATGCCGGTTTTCTTGAGTTTTTAATCCATAAGGATGATTTGATACAAAGACGTTTTGACCGGACATACTGCAATTTGGCAACCAGTTAAGCAGAACATCAACCCAATTTGAAACGCTGCCTTGGTGCTCCGATAGGGAAAGACCGCTTGCACAGAGAAGGCCCGCTTTAAACGACTATGTTGTATGGATGGAATTGGCTAACGATCAATTGTGAGACCGTTAGCCCTATAAGCTCTATGTCTATGAAGGCTGCGAAGGTGACGGCGACGACAAGCCAAACTTGCGTACAAAGTCTTGCAGATTGTCATTGAATTGAGATGCAACGGTTGGTTCTGGTTGATCCAAGCGACTCATCATATCTTTGACAAAATGGGATAATGTAGAAGTGTTAAGCCCCTTGAACAGGTTTTTTGCATCGATACGATCGTTTTCCAGCTTTTGTTCTTCATGCATTGCAAGATTGGCAGGTATGCCGTTTCTAGCCGCAATTGCAAGCTCCTCTACCTCGGCAAAAGCTTTTTTAACGCTGGCCTGGAAAGAAAATTGATACATGGAGTACATAAATTGTTCTTTTTGGTTTTCGTCAGTTATGTAATTGTCGGCAATATATTTGGCTTGTACCATTCCCGTTTGACGCAAGTCAAACAGTTGTTCCCGAGAAAAATCGGAAAAATTGGAAGGGTTAAAGTTAATGTTCAATATAGAGTGAACCGCTTCCGACGCTTCGCTAGGCAGGTTGTTTAACGCTTTCTCAAGCATCACGGCGGGGCTGTCTACACGTTCCATAGATTCCATCTCAATACTTCCCAGTTCTGCTGCGAGCAAGACGGGATCCTGAAAGGTGTTAGTACTCTTGTCTTGAATCAGAGTTCTCGCCAGTTCTGCTTGCATCTCGGAATTACGCACCAGTTCCCCTTGAATTCTGAACGCTTTATTCGTTATAGTTCCGGCGAACTTATCTCGTTCTTCTTGGGTAGGAAGCAAGGACTGTGTCCTTTGAAGCGTGTTTAGCTCCTCCTTGCCGCTCATTGCGCTGAACAAATGCCGTGCTTGCTGTGAAATGATAGCTTGATCGGGCTCTTGTTGCTTGGCAGCTTCTCGTTCCGTTTGCTCTACCGTCTTCTGTTTCGCTTCTTCCAGTTTTCGCTTGTTCTCCTGCAGCTTTTCCAGGTTAAGCTGCTGCTGCAGCCCGCTAATTTGTTTCTCCAACTCCTTGATTGCTTCGGCGGAATCCAAACTGCTTTGCTTGTTTTCCTTTAACGCCTGTACTTGCTTTTGCAAAAAGGAAATTTGCCGCTCTAGAGCGCTTCCATGTTTTGCTCGTTCCGGAGAAGCAGCAGCCGAGCCTGGGGCAATCGATGAAGATATACGCATAATAAATCTCCTTTCAGGAACAAAGCGACAATAAATGCGACTCCAAAAGTTTGTCCATCTGTTCGACGGATAGCTGGTTTGGATGTAGCACGCGATGGATAGCCAACCCGTCGATTAGGGCATAAAGCTTCTCCGCTTCAAGTTCGATATTCAGTTCCGGCCGGAGCAGCTTGTTTTTCTCAAGCTCGTCAAGCACAAAAAGAGAGGCTTTATAAATGCCGTTTTGAACGGATGAGCTGACCGTTTTCAATTCCGGATAAGCAAGCATTTTGGATTGAAAAACAAACCAGACCTCCATTTCCATTACCCGTTCCTCGTCGATAGGCAGAAATTGCAATAACAATCCCCTTAAATCCGACAGCAAATTATCCCCATAAGGTAAAGTGCCGAGTCTCTCTTCGACCCGTTCCGCAATCAGATTCATGCAAAAAATATAGAGCTCCGCCTGAGTGGAGAAGTAATGGCGCATGGAGCCAACCGATAAGCCGGCTTCTTTGGCTACTTTGCGTACGGTCGCTTCCTCGAGTCCTGAATGCTTGATGACCCGCAGCGCCGCTTCCGCGACAAGACGTCGTTGTTCCTCATGATTTACGATTTTTGGCATGAATTAATTATAATCCCTTTTCTTTTTTGACACAATGTGCTAAATTTTATTTAGTTCACTGTATTAAATAAAACGAGGGAGCAGAACATTACATGAAAATTGGCGAAATGAAAGGGACATCAAGAAAGAAGAAGTGGAAGCGCGTTTCGTTGATGTTGTTGGCGCTTATTGTTGGATTAATCGGCTCTGGATTTCTATATGAAGCTATTGCATCCCGCGTAGCTGCCAAAAACTATCCACCGCCGGGAGAGCTGGTGGATGCGGGAGGATATTCGCTTCATATGGTTAAGAAGGGCAGCGGCTCGCCAACGATTGTGTTTGAGGCAGGCAGCGGGGAAACACATCTAACCTGGAGGGGGATCCCGGACCAGCTTGCAGCTCATGCGACGGTCGTCTCTTATGATCGGGCGGGTTATGCCTGGAGCGATAAGGCGGATACCGAGCGCACAGGGGAAAACATTGTGAAGGAACTGCACACTGCATTGAAAGCGGAAGGTCTTGAAGGACCTTATATTATGGTAGGCAGCTCACTGGGCGGCATGTACGCGAGATTGTTTGCTGAAACCTATCGTGATGAAGTTGCGGGCCTAGTATTAGTGGATGCCCGGCCTGAAAATTTTGAACGGGAACAGCTAGAGCTATTGAAGGCTGAAGAAAACGATGTGGAAAACGCGTCGTCCAGTGATATCCTGCTGTTGAAGAACTCCGGGGTGTTAAGACTATTCCAGGATGATTTGATGGAGGGAAGGGTCGCCAAGGAGGATAGAGGGTATTTCCTTAATGTGATTTTAACCAAAGACTATTTCGAAGCAATGAACAATGAAGGGAAGCTGTCTCCATTAACAGAGGATTCCATTCGCGGACAAGACTTTGGAGATTTGCCGGTGCGTATTATTGCGAGGGGTGTAGCCCCTGACTATGCTGGTTCTGGCATATCGGAAGCAGGAGGCAAGAGAATAGAAGGAATCTGGCGCGCGGGGCAGGAAGAAATGCTAAACTTATCAACAGACAGCAGCTTGGTTATTGCGGAAAAAAGCGGGCATATGGTCATGAATGATCAGCCCGAGCTTGTTGTGGAGGCTTTACTGGAGCTGTTGGGGCCAAAATAAAGAAATATCGAAAAAAAGGGTTGTCCGAAAAGTCTGATACGATCAATAAATATTCAGCAAAATCGGTCCCGTCCGGTCCTCTCTGTTGAATATTTATTCGCTCCACTTGTCTTTTCGGACGCCCCCTTTCCTATTTAGAGGGACAATAATTAAAATTCGTTCGCATACCATTCATCATCGTCTTCATAAACGGGCGCTTCAGGATCTCCGACATAAATCATTACCGGATAATAGCCGTCTTCGTCAAGCTGCTCTGGAAAACGAGGTTTTCCTTCCACAAAGAAGGTTTTAACGCCTGCAACATCAATGATAACGCGATTGTTGTTGCTGAATTGCTCATAATTATATTTAGTTGTTTGATCATTGATAGTTACGTAAACATCCATCGCATAGTCAGATTTAATCCGCATGGACACTTGCTCTAGCACGGCTCCAACATTATCGTACCATTCAGGCGCCTCCTGCAGAACGATGTTTGAATAAACATTGCCGGATTGCAGCGTGCCGCCAAAGCCCAATTCCCCGCCTGTTCCAGTCAGAAAATAACCGGATAGTTGTTCTTCCTCTTCTTCATAGGCGTAATCCTCTCCGGCAATCGCCAGCAGACGATTCAAAATAGTCACGGTTTCCGCCCGCGTCACGGTTCTGTCGGGATAAAATTTGCCGGATGCGTCAGGCGTCATAATGCCAAGCTTGGTATAGCGGTAGAGCGCAGCGCCCTTTACGTAGTCCAAATCAGTGGCATATTCGAGTTCCCCGTCTGCGTAAGCCAATTCCAGTTTGGGATGCATAAGGGAAATGGCCTTCACTTGAGCTTCGAAAGCATCATAGCTGGCATGCTTCACAAAAGCTACATCTTTAATGCGAGACAGCTCCTTCATCAAATCCTGCGTGGACAGATCGTAAAGCTCAGGCGCATCTACGTCGGCGAACAGGGCGTCCAGTGTCATCATGACCTCCCAACGCGTCATTTTTTTGTCGGGTTTATACGAATAGTCGGATTCATCGTTGAAGTCTTGCTCGTCCGCGGCATAAATCGGCCAAATGGTGCTGTACAATTCGGCAAACTCTTTGCTTGCCCAGTGATTGGCGGGTACGCCCGGGATGGCTACAGGATCAGGATGTCGCAGCAGCGGGAAGAGACGGTAAATCATAACAGTAAACTGAGCCTTTGTGACGGCATCTGCTGGTTTAAACGTTCCGTCGGGATATCCCGTCAAAACGCCGCGTGCGTTCATTTCGTCAATTGATGCTTTGGCCCAGGCGTAACGGGCGTTCCCATCGACATCTTTAAAGCTGGCAAAAGCGGGTGTGGCCCAAAGGACAGATAACAAAACAAAGGCCATGCAGGACAAAAGCATCTTTTTCATAGCGGACAAGCTCCTTTGATTAAGAGAGTGCCTGGATGTATGTACGATAGGAGACGCCGGACTCGTCAGACCCCAGAAGGAATAGTATACCAGATGAGGGAGTGGATATCATTGAAATTAGTGGAATAAAAAAGCGAGAATTCAAAGATGACGAGTCTTTTGACCTGATTCTAAAGTTATGATTTTTTGATAGATTTGGGACGGATATTACATTATAATGGGAAATAATCCTTATAAAAGAGGTTCTTCATAAGGTAGTCTTATTTCTGAAAAGGAGAGTAACTATGCCAACCAAGGGTAAGTTTTTGACCTCAGTACTGATTATGGCTTTGCTGGTGACGCTGAGCGTGTCGCTCACAGCATCTGCCGCCGGAAGCAAAACGTTCAAAACGAAGAGCGGCGCTACCGTTACGGTGAGCAACATTATTGAAACCCGGCAAATTAAAGATGTAGGTTATGGTACAACGATGTATGTAGCTCAAGCACCGGTTACGGTTACGTTTAAAGGCGACCTGCAAGAGGAGGAAACCTGGTTTGCGAAATGGGAGGACGAGGAAAGCTTGGAGTATGTGGAGATTGTCGACAACAAGGTGACGTTGACTGACCCGGTGGAATATGGTATTTTTCCAGCGTTCGTTGGTGAAAACCGGTCGGACAATGATCCCATCTTGTTGCTCGTCGTTGATGGCAAAGGAAGTTCCGTAAAGCCGGTAGTCGAGGCACCTAAGCCGGCAGCTCAACCAACGGCCTCCAAAGTGCTGATTGATGGCAAGGAAGTAGCGTTTGAGGCTTACAAAATTGAGGACAATAACTACTTCAAGCTGCGAGATTTGGCCATGGCGTTAAGCGCGTCTGAAAAAAGCTTTGCTGTAGATTGGGATAGCAGCAAAAATGCAATTAAAATTACATCCTCTTCGGAATATACGCCGGTAGGCGGCGAGTTGGCGGCGTCGGACAAGCCTTCTCGGAAGGAATATGTTGCTGCTTCCTCAGCGATCTATTTGGACGGTGAAAAAATAGAGTTTGTCGCATACAAAATTGGCGGTAATAACTATTTCAAGCTGAGAGATGTAGCTGATGCATTGGATATTGGCGTTGATTGGGATGGAAACACCAAAACGATCAGCATTAATACGAGCAAAGCCGTTGAAAACGAAGAGCTGGAATAATCCTCTCTTGTTAGGTTGAAAGCGCTAATCGGAATCGGAGGCTCTTGCCGGGCAAGGGCCTCTTTGATTTGAATAATGGGTACTCCGCCCAGGCTTCCGACTATGTAAAGTATTCCAGCTTTGCTTGAGGGAAATAGGTCAACATGCTTTCATGCAAAACTTCCTTCAATTCGTCTTCCTCTTCCTTTTGGTAAATGTATTTGCCGATGCCGTATTTCCCCCATTTGTACCTTCGTTTGGCTTCGTCCAATTCCAGCTTCGTCATGGGGTAATTTTGCTGGATGACCCGTTTGGCCGGCTTGGTAAAACGATGCTGAATAAATTCGAACGTAATGTCCTCCCTGGCTTCAGGGTCAAGCTCCGCGTCCAGCCGCTGAAACAGCTCCTTGTATCCGCGTTCCCATCCTTCATGTCTGTATATCGGGGCCACGATAAAACCAAGAGGATATCCGGCCCTGGCAACCTTGCCTGCCGCCTGAATCCGCTGCTCGAGGGAGGAGGTTCCCGGCTCAAAATGCTTGATGACGTAATCGGCGTTGACGCTGAAGCGAAAGCGTGTTTTGCCGTTGTGGCGCGCATCCAGCAGATGATCGACATGATGAAATTTGGTTACGAACCGGAGTTTCCCATGCTCGCTTTGCCCAAAATGCTCAATGGCCTTTTTAAGCGTATGCGTCAGATGGTCGATGCCTACGATATCGGAGGTGCAAGATGCTTCGAATCGCGTTGTTTCAGGCGACCGTTCCTTCATATATTGATCGGCTGCGTCCAAGATTTCCTCGACGTTGACATAAGTTCGAATGTAAGGCTTGCTGCCCATCGTCGTTTGCAGATAACAGTAATGGCAATGGCCCATACAGCCCGTAGCAAACGGAATCGCATACTCCGCGGACGGCTTGGAGGTGTCGAATTTAAGTGTTTTGCGGATGCCGACGACGAGTGTGGCTTTGGCGGTCCGATATTGCTGTCCCGTCGTTTCACCGGGCAAGTTTCGTATTTGGTTATGGGAAGTCGTATAGCGGATTTCCAGCCCCATGTCCGTAAATTTTTTGAGCAGTTCTTCGCCTAACGGGTAGTTCAAGGCATCCGGTTCAAAATAGACAAGCCGGGGCATGAAGGGGCCTCTCATGGCTCATCGTACTCCAAAGCCGAAGCGGGTTCGGAGTCGTCGGCAACGGGGAAGTCGTCCTCTTCTTCCCAACCTCCGAAGCTTTCGCGGTAAGCTTGCTCCGCATCCCGTTCGGAAGGGAACACGGCAAGCTCGTCGGACATTTCGTAAAAGGTATCATGCAGGAACAATGCAAGCTCGTCCGGGCTTTGGGGGCTGCTGACGACCGCGGCGGCCTGTACGTTAGCTACATCCTGAGCATGGGGATTGCGATAAAGCACGTATACGACATCGCCGGGGCGATACGATTTGTTTTCTTGACTCATAGCCTCACTCCGTTCTTCGTTTTTTTTGCTGCTCCTCTCTAGATTCTCCCGGACTCTTCCAAACTATGCCATAGGATACAGACAACAGGTCGAATAGCGGATATACTGGATAAAAGAGGGATTTATTGCGTTTGGGTTAACATTTTTGGAATAAAGGAATGGAGTGGATAGGACAATGGTCGAGGTTATAAAAGGGCCTTATTTGCAAAATCCGGGGCAGAACTCTATGACCGTGATGTGGGAGACATCGGCACCAGCTTCCGGGAAGGGATTTCTGTATGCGGCGTCGCGAACGCATTCAGGTCCATTGGAAGCGGAAAAGCAGCCGATGCAAGATGTGGCTGCTGAATCAAATCCAATGGCAATACGCGAAGACGGCGCTGTAAGTTCAGTCATTCACTCTGTGACTTTTACGGGACTAGAGCCCGGGACGGTATACTTTTACCGAGTCTTCTCGGAGCATAACGGGGTATCGGCAGAGTCCGACTTGCACCCGTTAAAGACATCGCCGGGAGAGGGGCAGCCGTTTTCGTTTGCCGTAACGAGCGAAACGGGGGGCTATAGCTGGATGGACAAGTCGGGAGGAGCGATCAACCGACGAATTTTTGGCCAAATGAGCCGGCTTCGGCCCGATCTGGCCCTGTTTATCGGCGATATTGTGGATGATGGCAACCGTTATGAGGATTGGGATACCTATTTTTTTGAACCGGGAAAAGAGCTGTTAAGCACAACGCCTTTTTACAGCTGCCTTGGCAATCATGAGGATAACGGCTCTTGGTTTTACCGTTTTTTTGCTTATCCTGAGCCAAGGAACTACTATGCCTTTGATTATGGCGACGTTCATTTTACATGCCTGGATTGCACCGATTTTGTCCAATGGAAGGACTATCCCAATAGCAGCGCGCCGATTGGACCGGGCCATCCGCAATATGACTTCCTTGAGCGGGATTTGGCGTCTTCGGCGGCCAGGTGGAAAATTGTCTTTTTTCACTATCCGCCTTATGTCTCGGGACGTTATCAGGTGGAGGCCATGCGCGCCCTTTGTCCCGTACTGGAGAAATTCGGCGTTGATGTAGTGTTGAATTCTCATACAATCGTTTATGAAAGAAGCTTCCCGCTAAAAGAAAACAAAGTGGATTATGATGACGGCGTTGTCTACATCGTTGCCGGCGGCGCTGGAGCCATGCCGGAATGGCTGCTGCCCAAGCGGGAATGGCATACCGCTCAATCCCTGGCGGTTCCGCATTTCATTCAAGCCGTTGCAACGACCGAAAGGCTTGAATTCAGAGTTATGGACGACGAAGGCCGGTTGTTCGACCACTATCAGATCCGTAAAGATGCTGAGGGCCGAAAACAACATTTCTAAGCCAATCATATGAGACCGGCCGGGGATTGCAACGATGTTATCAGCTTTGCTGACATTGGCGTTCGACTTGGGCGCGTGCTCAAGCGGCGGAGGCGGAAACGGAGGAAGCAGCGGCACAAATCCGTCCGCCACTCCTGGAAGCGGCAATAACGCCGATAACGGCGGCTCGAATGAACAGCCGGTTGAACTCGCCTTGCTGGAAGGCTCCAAGGTGGATGACGTCAAGTATGGCATTCCCGCCAAGTTTCCTGCGTCAGCCCGTGTCCTTCTTATTTTGCGAGCAAAGGTTCAGTCTTCATGTATTATTCCAGAGACTCGGCCGTACTGTACTTTTCCGACAGGAGGACGCCAAGCTTTTTCTCCGGGCGGAATTAGGGTACAATGTTACACAATACCAATAGAGGAGCTGGCATTGTGGCAAAAGAAGAGTTGTTGCTGACGCAGGAAGGCCTGAATAAAATTGAAGACGAGCTAATGGAACTGAAAACAGTCAAGCGCAAGGAGCTGGCGGAACGGCTAAAAGTCGCTATTAGCTACGGAGACCTGAAGGAAAATAGCGAATATCATTCCGCAAAAGATGATCAGGCGCATATGGAAACAAGAATATTGCAGTTGGAGCGCATGCTCAAAATCGCACGCGTAGTGGATGCCAGCAGTATTAAAGCCGATGAAGTTGGAGTTGGTTCCGTAGTTATTTTGCATGATGTGGAGTTCGACGAAAAAATCGAATACCAGCTCGTTGGTCCTGCAGAAGCGGATGTGTCCAACGGGAAAATTTCGTATGAAAGCCCGCTTGGCAAAGAACTGATGGGCAAAAAGAAAGGCGACAAAATCCAAGTGAGCGCTCCCGTAGGCATTATCGAATACGAACTGCTGGAGATTCAGGCTAATTAGGTCAACTGCTATGTAGCTGTGGGCCGAGACCTTTTGTACTTTTGCCTTTGCTTTCGTTATGATAAGGCTATAAATGTTTTCAAACCAAACAGATATGCGACGAAGCACGTCCTTTCCATTTATGGGAAGGGCGTTTTTTTGTTGTGAAAAAGGAGTGATTGAAAGGATGAATGACAGGGTGAACGACAGGATGGAGGAGCGGCTTGATCCCCGTAATGATTTTGTATTCAAGCGTATATTCGGAAGCGAGGATAACCGGGATGTGCTATTGGCTTTCCTAAATGCTGTGCTGGCGGAGGGGGATGGCCCGCTTTTAACGGAGGTTGAGGTGCAAAATCCGTATACAGAGAAGGATTCGCCGTCTGACAAGCAGTCCATTTTTGATATTTGGGCAAAAGCATCTGACGGAAGTTTAGTTGATGTTGAGATGCAGTTGTTTAACAAGTATGATATAGAAAAGAGGACTTTATACTATTGGAGTAAACGGTATAGCAGCCAGTTGCATGAAGGCGAGACGTATAAAGGGCTAAAAAGATGTATTACGATTAATCTGCTTAACTTTTCAATAATCCCGAACGATCTGTATCATAATGTGTTTCACTTGCAGGAGAGAAATAGCCACATTATATTATGTAAAGATATCGAAGTGCATATGATGGAGCTGTCCAAGCTGAATCATTGCGATATGCCGGCGGGAAGCGGGCTGCTGAATTGGCTCCTGTTTTTAAAAAATGATGATTCTTATGATTGGGAGGCGTTGAGGTTGAATGAACCTAAATTGGACAAAGCAATGGACACGCTTCAGTTTTTGAGCCAGGATAAAGAAGCGCGGCGTTTGTATGAGCAACGGCAAAAATATTTGCATGATCAAGCTTCGATGCTTGATTGGGCAACGGATAATGGCATGAAAAAAGGCATTGAACAAAGCATTGAACAAGGAAGACTTGAGGGGCAGTATAAAAAAGCAGCCGAAATTGCCGGAAACATGCTGGAGCTTGGCATCGACATTACTATGATTGTTAAGGCAAGCGGGTTAACCCATGCCGAGGTTGAAGAAATCAGAACGAAACGCTCTCTTTAACATAGATGTTTTATTTCATTTACGGGGTTATTCAAAAAGTTCAATATTGTTATATATAAGTTCAACTAAAAACCGGCAGTAGCAGGCCAAGGTGAGGATGGTTCTGGAGTAAAGCATAGGCTTACGATGCGACGTTCTTCCAGAACGTTTCAAGCGTTCGCTTGTGTTTCCGGCTTTCTACATTACATCCATACAATCAAGATATCTGGAAACAACTGCGATCGGAAGAACCTTCCTCACGGCGGCCTAGCCCCCTGCCAAAATTATTTAGTTGAACTTATTATAGAAAGAAGTCCAACATCGTTGCGGTCAAAATAATGATGCTGATCACTTGATTCAGGTTATAGGATGCAATCTTCATCAGCCGTGGGCTTCCGGGTTTGACAAGCCCATGCTCCACCAGCAGAAGAATCAGCGTCAATCCTAGACCGGCAGCGTAGAACCAGCCAGCCTCTCGGATAAATCCGAGCCCCGCCAGAAGGAGCAGCATGACTCCATGCAGAAGTCGCGAAATCCAAAGCGACTGCTTCATGCCAAATGTGCTGGGAATGGACCATAAACCTTGTTGCCGGTCAAAATCAATGTCCTGCGTGGCGTAAATAATATCAAATCCTGCTATCCACAGCATAACGATTGTCCCCAATACAAAAGGGGTTATAGCAAACTGACCGGTTACGGCAAACCATGCACCGATAGGGGCGGAAGCAATGACAAAACCCAGGTACAGGTGACTGAGCCATGTAAAACGCTTGGTATAGGAATAGGATGTAATAAGGACTATGGCAACCGGAGACAAAATAAGGCATAGCGTATTCAGCATAGCTGCCGCACCGATAAATACACCGTAATTAATCAGGACAAACCAGACTACTTCTCTCCGCATCAGCCTGTTTTGCGGCAGATGGCGATGGCTGGTTCGGGGATTGCGCCCGTCGAACTCCGCATCGGCCAGCCGGTTAAATGCGTTGGCTCCGTTCCGGGCCGCCACGATTGCGACCAGACACCATATCCAGACCGATAAAGAGGGCAGGCCTTCAGCCGCCCATATTAATGAAATCAGGGCAAACGGCAGCGAAAACAACGTATGCGAAAACATGACCAGCTCGCCGAAATGTCTGGTTTTACGCCAAACCGCAGCGGCAACCGACATAGACATCAACCCCCAATCGCCAGCAGGCAATCCTTCATGGCTTCCGCCATGTCGGTTATATTTTGCTCCGTAATGATGAGCGGCGGCTGGAACGCAACCACGTTGCGGCCAACTCCGTTTTTGCCTAACAAAAAGCCCCGATTTTTCATCATTTCCAGCAGAATGTCGCATTTTGCCGAGTTGACTGCCGGCTCGCCAAAGTCCAATTCCATTCCAACCATTAATCCTAACCCCCGCACATCTTCAATAAAGGGGAAAATATCCTTTAATTCGTTAAGTGTTGATTGAAGCAAGCCGCCCAGTTTTTCAGCCCGTTCCGTTAATCTGTTATCTTGAATGTAATCCAACACCGCAAGCGCAGTAGCAGCCGAAACGGGGTTTCCGCCAAAAGTGGAAGCGGAAGGGCGGTTCAGTGAAGCCGCGACATGGTCGGCGGCGGCAAAAGCGGAGATGGGCGTGCCGTTGCCAAGCGCCTTAGCCATTGTCAGAATATCCGGAATAACGCCAAAATGCTGGATCGCAAACATCGCGCCGGTCCGTCCAAATCCGCTCTGGATCTCATCGCAGATCAGCAATACGCCGTATTTCTCCAACAGCGCTTTAGCCTCTTTGAAATACCAGAGAGGAGGTGCGATGATGCCTCCATTGCCCTGGACAGGCTCGATGATCATGGCGGCGATTTCATGCCCCTTTTTCTCCAGCAGCTCGCTCAGCGCTCCAATGGATCGGCGCGCGGCTTCCTCGTGATCCAGCTTTTTGTCGTCAAACGGCCGGGGTACAAAATAAACCGGCTCCTCCTGCAAATAGTTATCCGCTCTCCACATCGCAAGGCCCGTTACGCTCATTGTCAAATAAGTCCGTCCGTGCAGCGACTGCTCCAGCGAAATAAAGCCCCGTCTTCCGGTGTGAAGCCTCGCCAGAAGCATTGCTCCCTCATTAGCTTCCGATCCGCTGTTGCAGAAAAAAGCGCGATTCAGATTCCCGGGAAGCACTTCGGCAAGCCGCTCTGCCAGCCTGACGTTGGCTTCGGTCAAATAGATGGTGCACGTGTGCTGAAGCTCCTGCAGCTGGGCGATTGTTTTTGCCGTAATCTCTTCGTTGCTATGCCCGCAAGACATCACCGATACGCCGGCAAAAAAATCAATATATCTCTTGCCGGTGTGATCAAAAAGATATTGTCCGTTTCCTTTGATCAAAAGAGGCGGTTCCTTATAAAAATGCTGGGTGCAGGGATAAAAATACGACTTTCTAAGCTCAAGCGCCTGTTCCGGCCCCTTCAAGCTTTGGCTGCTCTTCATTGCCTTTTGCACCTCCTTCAACGGCAAATTCCAGCGTGCCCAGCGTATAGCCTCCATACAGAGGTTTCATAGCTGACATAATCGCTTCGGCGCGTTCCGGCCGCTCTAAACAATCGCGATAAGCGCGGATGATCGTTCTAAGCTGCTCGGCGGTATAGGTGCACCCTTCAATCCGAAAATGGGTAACACCGGCCTTTTGCAGCGCGGGAACGAGCGGAAGGTAACAGAGCTCCTTGGACAACATCAGATGGTTGCGGCCATGATGGTCGCGATAAACCGGATTTTCGCCTTTGTCGGTCATTAGCACAAGCACGGAGTTATCGACATATTGATTGTCGGCATCGGCGATAGGCTCCAGCACGCGAGTGTTTTCGTAAAGATCATGTTCCAGATACATGATGGCCGGCGTGCCGTGTACCGTCATTTCTGTCGTAAGCTTTGTATGAGACAGCAGAGCAGCCAATTTGTCACGGTGCAGCTCCATCGAAGTCGTCATTCTCTCCAGGCCAAAATCGGCATAAAGCCCTTCGGCTTCCTGATTGTAAATATTGAGGTTAAAATCGCCGATCATCCGGTAGTCGAGCGGGGCGAACTTGTGGGCAGCTCCGATATGTGTAATAAGAATGCCGTCCAGCTCCAGATTTCCTGTTGCCAGCAAATGCGCATATTGCTCCATATGAAGGTCGGTCATCATACGCGGCATGCCCAGCACGATTTTGGTAGAGCCTTTTGCAGCCAGCAGTTTGGAAATGTCTTCTTTGGAGAATGGAAGATCCGGGAAATAAACATCGCCGGATAGGTAGAGCGTATCGACGCCTTCAGCGATAGCCATTAGCGCCTGCTCCATATTATTGACCCTGACTGTCAGCCGGGAAGGGACTTTGGAGGGACGATTAACCGCCTGCAGCAGCTCCGAAACTTCCTTTACCTTGGCCTCCGTCAGTTCTTTTTCTTCCGTTGGCGTGCTGAATACTTTGCCTGTGCTGTAAAATTTGCCGGTTCCTTCATAACGCCGGTTAATATTGTCCAGACCAGGTTTGCCAAAAGCGTAGGCGGTGGAAAAATCGCGTTTGCGGTTTTCGTAAAGGAGGTCGGCGTCTTTGGTTCGATTAAAGCCTATAGGATCGTCAAGGTAGCGGTCGATGGCATCGCCGTAAGCGGCTACGATCATCTGGATAAATGCCAGATCGCGCATGCGGCCTTCCAGTTTGAAGGAGGTAATGTTAGCCTCGATCATCTCGGGAATATGCTCGTACATGTACATATCCTTTGCGGCTAATGGATATTCGGTAGGATAGAGCTTGCCGTCCTTTTTGATGCGGTAATCCCAGCGGCAAGGCTTCATGCATCGTCCGCGGTTGCTGCTCATCCCGAACAGGAAGGAGCTGGACAAGCAGTTGGCGCCGTGTACCGAGCACATATCTCCATGCACAAAATACTCCAGCACCATGCCTGTATTGGCGTGGAGGAGCTGAGCCGTTTTCAGATCCATTTCCCGCGATACGACTGTTCTAGTAATGCCAAGCTCCTTCATCGCCTCTACCATATCCACGTTATGAATATTCATCATGACGGAGGAATGTACGGGAAGGCGCAGTCCCAGCTTCTTGATGATGGAAACAACTGCAAAATCCTGAACAATGATGGCATCGGTTCCGATCGCGGCCAGGTAGGTCAAATAGTCTTCAAGCGGCTCCAGCTCCTGCGGGCTGATCAAATTGTTTACGGTCACGTAAACCTGCTTGCCCAAACCGTGCGCCAAGTCGACGGCTTCCTTCAAATGCTCCCTGGAGAAGTTGTAGCCCTTGCGAATCATGCGCATGTTGAACATGGAGCCGCCGATGTAGACAGCATCGCAGGGGGTTGCAATCACTTCCTTGAAGATAGGAAGCGTCCCCGCCGGAGCAAGAAGCTCGATGCTTTTTCCGTTTAGTTTTCTTTTCCCCATGATTGATGTCTCCTCTGTCGGATAGTGGATTTTCCTGTGCGAACTACTGTAAGCTCTATTTTAAAGGAGGAGCTAAACAATTATTGTGAAAATAATCACATAAAATGATGTGCAGCTGGCGAAAAGTGGAATTCGTCACATGAAGAGCACATGATGAATGTGGTACGATAAAGGCATCATACGGTGGCTCATCTTGCTAAAGGCTCGCAAAGTTTGCAAAGACGATGACAACGATCTTGCCTATGTTGTAATCGCCTCTGTCGAGGTTGGTTATTAAAGGTTGTACTTATATTTCTGAGAGGAGCAGGGTTTTGTCCTACTCCGCCGCAAATCGCGTAAACAGCTGCCAGATAAGCTCTCTGCGGCTGTGTACATTCGTTTTTAGAAAAATGGACTTGAGATGGTCTTGGACTGTATACGAGGAAATAAACAGAATGTCCGCAATTTCTTTCGTAGAAGCGCCCCGAAACACAAGCTCCGCGATATCGCTTTCCCGTGGCGACAAGCCATAGGCTTTGGACAAAAGCGGGAGCATGTCTGCCGGTTTGGCAGGCTCTACGATAATGGCTGCGCCATTGCCGCCCTTCGTGTCCCTCAGCCGGCTGCCGCGAATAGAAAGATAAGTGCCGTCAGGCACCCGAATCGTCACGCGGGCGGATTTTCCGTCGCCATCGTTGCCATAGCTGCTGCCGCCGACTTTCGCGCTGATCGCCAGCACTGGACGCGGCAGTGTTTCCTCCGTAATATTTTCCCATTCTCTAAGCAGGCGCAGCCAATCTTCGGCGGGTTTATTCCAGGTTAGGAGCTCGGCTTGCTCCGACAGCATGAGGATGCCGGGTTCATTGTTGCTGCCGACGGCTCCCGAAGTTGCGGGCAGCGTCAATGTAAAAGAACGGAGTCCGTGCGCTATTGCTGGAGACAATGCGGCGATTAGGGCTAGTTCGTCTTCCGTAAACGGCTCCTGACGGGAGCTGCGGAATAACGTCAAATAACCCCAGCAGGCGCTGTCGCATAATAAGGCGGCTCGCAGTTCGTCGGAAAAACCAGCCGGGTGGAGCACCTCGCGATAGCGCGGGCTCTTTTCCGGTTTTCCTTCTGTAGCCGCATAAAGCGAGGCAACAGAAAGAGGAGAGGCTGCCAGACGATGATAGGCGTTAATATCCTCGCTGCCGAATTCAGACTGAAGCAGCCTGGCATGGATGCTCTCCAGTCCTTCCTCGGTCATGGCGCCCGTGGATAACAGGGTGAGCGGATCCACGGAGGTGCAGCAGGCTGCATCAAAGGACAGTACGCTGCGCAGCAGCGCTATGACTTCATGTCGATAGGCATGTGCCGAAACCGACTGCTTCAGCAGTTTGCCAAGTCGTGTCTGAAGGGTTGAAAGCTGCATGGCTGATTCCTTTCTCGATTCGAGGGCAAAGGATCGGCTTATCCCTTGAATGTGGGATAGTCTTCTTTCGCCAACTCTATATAATGAAAATCAATAGTTTTTTTCATTGTACCGGATGAGCAGTCCGAACAGAAGGGGTTGGCAGGACATGAAGGAAAAGATTGTAGTTGTGGGCGGATATGGACATGTAGGGGGCGGGATTTGCGAACGTCTTGGAGCGCTCTATCCGGGCAAGGTTTATGCGGCGGGAAGAAGTCTGGACAAAAGCGAGGCCTACAGCCGAACCACACAAGGCCGCGTGAAGCCGATGAAGCTGGATAGCAGAACGCTGCCGGAGGCTGACTGGTTCAGAGAGGTTGCCGTTGTGGTGATGTGCCTTGATCAGCAAGAAACTCATTTTGCGGAGTCATGCCTGAGAAATGGCGTTCATTATATCGATGTTGCAGCTAGCGGCGACTGGTTTGAAAAGGTGGAAGGGCTGGCCGATTCCGCCAAGGCTGGAGGGTCTTCAGCCATTTTGAGCGTTGGGCTTGCTCCCGGGCTGACCAATTTGCTTGCAAGGACCGTTGCCGAAGGCAGTCAAAAGGAGCTGTCGATCGAAATCGGCATTATGCTTGGTCTGGGCGACAGTCATGGCAAAGCGGCCATTGATTGGACGGTAAAAGGTTTGACGGAGCCTTTTGAGGTGATGGAGCAAGGGGAAAAGGTAATCAAGCAATCCTTCTCCGAGGGAAGAACGGCATATTATGGTCACAAGCTCGGCCGCCATAAGGGCTATCGATTCCCCTTTTCGGATCAGGCCGCGTTGCCCCGCAGTTTGGGTGCATCCTCGGTTTCCACCCGTTTATGCTTTGATTCGCGTCTTGTCACTGGATTGTTGGCGTTTCTTGCCCCGCTTGGATTAAGGCGGCTGCTCAAATGGAAGGTTATTAGCAAGCTTTTTGCCAGTTCCATGGGGGGAATGAAATTTGGCAGCGATGTGTATGCCTTATCCGTTGAAAGCTTTGACGGGGATCAGGTGCGGGGAAGAGCGCTGCTAAACGGACGCAACGAATCTGATATTACGGCTGCGGCAGCTGCGGCAACCGCCAAACTGGTCTATGAAGGCGCTGCTCCGACCGGCATCTTTCATTCGGAGGAGCTATTTACGCTTGTAGCATCGGGCCGCGAGTTATGGCTTGAGAGCCGTCCGCATAAGTCGAATCAGCCTGTGACCCGGTCACTGAAGCCTGCACAAGCCCGGATTGAGGCTCGGGACCTCATTTTTGATATTAGGCCGGCCTTGAAGGACTCGCCCCTGACCTTGTAAATTCTGTTAGGTTCCGGTTACTCCTTGAGTTATACTAGAGACATAGTGTATGGATTCATTTCGGGAGGGGAACTGAATATGAGGCACGAGATTTTGAGTCAAGGCCAATTTGCATTGTTAAAGCTTCAGTTGGAGCCGGGAGACCGGGTTAAGGCGGAATCCGGAGCAATGGTTTCGATGTCGCCGACGCTTGAGCTTAAGGGGACAACGGATGGCGGCATTATGAGAGGACTTGGCCGGATGTTAAGCGGCGAAAGCTTTTTCTTTCAGGAAGTGACTGCCGCTCGCGGCAATGGAGAGCTGATGCTGGCTTCCAAAACGATCGGCGATGTTCGTGCCGTCCATCTGGACGGAAGTTATTCGCTGCTTGTTCAAAAGGACGGTTTTTTGGCGGCGACTGACGGTATCGAAGTCAGCACCAAAATGCAGAACTTAAGCCGGGGAATTTTTTCGGGAGAAGGCTTTTTTGTTGTCGAAATTAGAGGAAGAGGAACAGTGTTTTTATCCTCCTTTGGTTCCGTCCACGAAATTTCGCTGGGGCATGGCGAAGAGGTTATTATAGACAATGGCCATTTGGTGGCATGGCCGTCGCATATGGCTTATCAAATTGAAAAATCATCGCGCGGCTGGGTGTCCAGCTTCAAAAGCGGCGAGCTTCTGGTTTGCCGGTTCAGGGGGCCGGGCACGGTTCTCATTCAAAGCCATAATCCTGGCGGATTCGGCAACTGGCTGCGGCGATTCCTTCCGTCATCATCCAACTGATCGCTGACATTTTAGGGAAAACAATAAGGGCTGTACCGGGCGAACAGATTCTTCGCCATCAGGTAGAGCCCTTTACGTATAGCTGTTAGTGGGGAGCTTTATGCAGCTCCAGCGTAATCGGGCAATGGTCGCTGCCCAAAACGGAAGCTTCGATTCCGGCCGATGCGATCTCGCTCTGCAAGCCATCTGACACCAGAAAGTAGTCGATTCGCCATCCGATGTTCCGCTCCCTTACCTTAGGCATAAACGACCACCAGGTGTACGCTCCGGTCGTATCAGGGTGAAGATAACGGAAGGAATCGGCAAAGCCGTTGTCCAGAAGCCGGGCCATGCAGTCCCGTTCCTCTTTCGTAAAACCGGAATTGCCATGATTGGACTTGGCGTTTTTAATATCGATTTCCATATGGGCGACATTCAAATCGCCGCAAACGACAACCGGCTTGTTAAGCTTCAATTTATTCAGGTAATCCAGAAAACGGTCTTCCCACGCCAAGCGGAGGGGCAGTCTGGACAAGTCACGTCTGGCATTGGGCGTATAAACGTTGACCAGGTAATAATTGCCGAACTCCAGCGTAATGACACGGCCTTCAGGCTCGCTGTTTTCCTCCAGCCCATAACGGACGGAGAGAGGAAGATGCCTGGTGAATACCGCCGTACCGGAATACCCTTTTTTCTCCGCGTAGTTCCAATATTGATAATAATCCTCGCCAAGCTCCAGCTTGATCTGGCCTTCCTGAAGCTTTGTCTCCTGCAAGCAAAAGATGTCAACGTCGGCTTGGCGGAAGTAGTCCAAAAAACCTTTCCCGACGCAGGCGCGAAGCCCGTTGACATTCCATGAAATCAGTTTCGTCATTGTGATCCCTTAATAATAGAAGTTATTGTTATAATTGGAATAATCGGAGCTTACGGCAAAAATAATAATAATGATGACAAAAAGCACGATGGCGCCCCACAGCAAAGTGCCGATAATGGAACAAATCAAACCTGCAAGCGACATTCCTCTGCCTTGCTCTCCGCTAGCCTTGATTTCTTTAAGAGACATGCTGGAAATAATAATGCCGACAATTCCGATCAAGACGCCAATATAAGGCAAAACAATAGAGCAGATGCCGAGAACGAGAGAAGCGATGGATTTGCCGTTTGTTTTTGGCGGTTCTCCGTAGGGATTATAGTAACCTTGGCCGTTGTAGCCGGGCGGATACGAATTTCCATATCCGGATTGCTGATATGGTTGATTACCATATTGTCCTTGCTGCTGATATTGATTTCCGTATTGTTGCTGCCCGCCGTATTGCCCATGCTGCTGGTGCTGGGAGCTGAATTGATCTTGTCCGCCATATTGGCCTTGCTGCTGGGATCCAAACTGATCCTGTCCGCCGTATTGGCCTTGTTGCTCTGACCCGAAACGGTCCTGTCCGCCAAATCGATCCTGTTGGGGAGCGAAAGGGTCTTGACCGTCCGCATTTTGCCGGCCGTTCAAGCTTTCATTATTGCCGGGATCATTATTGGAATTAGGATTTGATTTAGGGTTTTGATTGGAATTATCCTCCACGTTCATGTCCTCCTTCGATGTGTCGGTTCTAGAAATATTTAGACGGATTCTGTCAAAAACCGTTCCTATAATTCTGTAAAAATAATAACAGAGATGCTCATAGCTTACAACATAAACCATGTATCATTGAGTCGTTCTTCCACCGAGTTTACAGTGATTGAGCTAATGAAAATCCCCCCTACCGCTTCAAGTGTATGCGGTCGCTTCAAGAGATATGAAGCCAAGGGACGACATGAATGAAGATAGGGAATCAGCGTTTTTTCAGAGAGGCATTATAATGCCCAAATGTCTATAGTTCCCTATTTATTTATTTCTTTGTTTGAGTTAAGATGAAACTTATGGATTTGGCAGGTGAAACATTAAGACGACATAAACCGTCGATAAAAGACGGATATTTTTTGACCTTTGACCGCAAACGTGCATCTCTGAAGCGCTGCGATAGTCGTTTTCTCATAAAAGGTTTTTACGTCGTATAAAAAAGGGCAGTTGGTTTAGCTTAAGGGAGAGTGATAACATTGAATGCGATAATGAACGGATACCGCAGAGCTCCGTTTTGGGCAGTTTTTGTATTGTTAATGATTAAAGTCAGCTTGTTTCGCCAATTTACATTTGGGGGCATCGATTTTAGCAGGCTGCTGGCCGATGCTGCCGCGATCCTGACTCTCTTGTGTGTGCTGGAGCTGGTGACGGCCAAAATTTGGAAAGGCGTAGCGTTTACCTTTTTTAACGCTCTTATCTCCTTTTTACTTTTTGCATGCTGCGTTTATTTTTCCTTTTTCGGGAGTATACCGACTTATACGGCTTTGTACGGATTAGATCAAGTCGGACAAGTTAAAGATAGCGTTAATTCCGCCATTCAGCTCAAATATTACATCATGTTTGCCGACCTTGCGGTGTTAGCCTTCGTGTACGTTGTTTCTTTGTTTCTGGCGAAATCGCCAAAGGTCGAATATCGAAGAGCGGCGAAACCTCTGTATGTTGGAATCGGTCTGGCTGTCTCGCTTGTTGCCTCCGTGCTTTATATCCGCAGCGATCTGGATATTTCCAACGAGCTGGTTCAAGCCGAGCGGTTGGGCGTGTTGAATTACCAGGTAGCTACGGCGATTAATGAAAACAGAGTCAACAGCGCTATTAAGGGAGCCAGCGCCGAAGAAACGCAAGCGACGCTGGAGGAGCTTGAACAGGGTTTGCCGGGAGCGGAAGAACCTGTCGAGGCCGGGACGCCGAATTATTTTGGCGTTGCCAAAGGCATGAACGTTATTGTTATTCAGATGGAATCTTTTCAGAATATGATGATCGGGCTTGAGGTTGACGGCCAGGAAGTGACGCCTGTGCTGAATGACCTCATCAATACCGAAGCGTTTTATTTCCCGAAAGTCTTTCAGCAAATCGGTCAAGGAAACACCTCCGATGCTGAATTTATATCTAATACAGGGATTTATCCAACCGGCGCTATCGCGATGTCAAAAGGTTACGGAGACCGCGCTATCCCAAGCATGCCGCGGTTGTTGGGAGAAAGAAATTACGTTTCCAACACGTTCCATGTTAACGACGTAACCTTCTGGGACCGCAATAATCTCTATCCTGCCCTTGGTTTTACGAAATATTATGATCGTCCCTCGTTTCATAACGATGAGTTTAACGGTTTTGGCGCATCCGACGAAGAAATGTACCGTGTCGGCATGGAAAAGCTCGTAGAGCTTAAAAACGAAAAGAAGCCGTTTTACGCGCAATTCGTAACGACATCCAGCCACCATCCGTTCTGGGTGCCATCCAAGTTCCTGAATATCAAAGTGCCTGATTCGCTGAGCGGCAAACAGTTGGGCCACTATGTGGCAGCCATCAATTACACCGACAAAGCAATCGGCGGTTTGATTGAAGACTTAAAAGCAAACGGGATGTGGGACAATACGGTGCTGGTCATGTACGGCGATCATTTTGGCTTGCAAACCAAAGAAAATGATCCGGAGTGGGTTAAAGAAGTGCTTGGCGTCAATTATGAGGAACGGATCAGCCGCTTCAACATCCCGTTTATCGTTCGGGTTCCCGGCGTAGACGGCCAAACGATGGAGGGCGTGGGCGGACAAGTGGACATGATGCCTACTCTCGCCAACCTTCTTGGCATCTCGCTTAAGGAAGAAAATCATACGGTATTCGGCAAAGACTTGCTTAATACAAAACGCAATGTCATAGGCATGCGCTACTATATGCCGACGGGATCGTTCTTTAACGATGACATTATGTTTATCCCGGGCAAAGGCTTTGAGGATGGTACGGCAATCGACTTGAAGACCTACGAACCTGTCGAGGATTTCAGCCAATACCGGGCCGACTACGATTATGTGCTGGAGCTAATGAAGCTGTCGGATGCTTACGTCAAGCTTCTGCCTTCACGTTCCGGAACGGAAGGCCAATAAATTCGGCATACGTGTATGTGGAATAGATAAGAGCGGCGGGAACGCCTCCTTCATCGTGCTGCGGTGACAGGGAGGCGTTCTTGCATGTATATGAAGGGGTGTAGGCATGAGGCACGAAGACAGCTGGGGCGGCAGATTGCTGCAGTTTTGCAAAGTATTTTGGCCGATCCTGGTTACTCAGGTCGGGTTATGCGCCATGAATCTGGCGGACACGATTATGTCGGGAAGAGCCGGAACGGACGATTTGGCCGGCGTGGCAATCGGTTCCGGTCTATGGATGCCGGTTATTACCGGATTTACCGGCATTTTGGTGGCGATTATGCCGATTGTTTCCCAGTTAACGGGGAGTGGAAGGCAGCACGAAATTCCGCAAAAAATAATGCAAAGCCTGTACGCCTCTATTCTGATTTCCTTACTGATTGGCGTTTTGCTGCTGGTGGTTTTTCCGCCGATTTTGGGGGTGATGGGACTTGAAGCCGGTGTCGAGCATATCGCCTATCACTACATGCTTGGGCTGCTTACCGGCATTGTACCGTTGTTCGCGTTTACAGTGCTGCGCAACTTTATTGATGCGCAGGGTTATACCTTTGTCTCAATGCTCGTGACATTGTTTGCGGTTCCGTTTAATGTATTGCTGAACTACGGCCTGATCTTCGGAAATCTGGGTATGCCTCGCCTTGGCGGAATCGGGGCGGGATATGCAACGGCCATTACCTATTGGCTTATTTTGATCATCAATGTCATATTGTGCGTAAAGCTTCCCGCATTGGCAAGATATCGCCTGTTCCAAAGCTGGCCCAAACCTTCCTTCAAGGCTTGGAAGGAGCTTTTTTCGATCGGGATTCCTATCGGGTTATCTATTTTCTTTGAAGTCAGCCTATTCTCTGTCGTCACTTTAATTGTGGGCGGACTGTATGACAAAACAATAGTGGCGGCGCATCAAATCGCTCTGAACTTTTCATCTCTTGTTTTTATGATTCCGCTCAGCATTTCCATGGCATTAACCATCGTGGTTGGTTTTTCGGTTGGAGGCGGGCGCATCGACAATGCAAAGCGTTACGCTTTGTTAGGTGCGATGGGAGGCATCGGTTTTATGGGGCTTTGCGCAATCTTTATGTATTTCAATCGCGAAGGCATCGTTGGCATCTATACGAATGATGCCGAGGTAGCCGTTTTGGCTGTGCAATTCCTGATGTTTGCGATTATATATCAGCTGTCGGATGCTGCTCAGGCTTCTCTGCAAGGCGTGTTGCGCGGATATAAGGATGTAAGGGCAACTTTCCTCATCGCTTTTGTTTCCTACTGGCTGATCGGCATGCCAAGCGGCTATACGCTGTCGGTTACGACCGAAATGGGACCGTTCAGCTACTGGGTCGGAATCATCATTGGTTTGACATGCGCGGCCGCTGGTTTTATGCTGCGGCTCCGAAGCGTTCAGCGTCGTGCTGGATTGTCACCGGCAGGAGTAAACTAAGCCTTCTGAGAATGCGCGGCGATACTTTTGGCTAAAGGATCACCTCTTGGGATTTTCGCCCATATGCTGGTGAAAAAGAGGTGATCTCTCTATGTACAGCTATTATCCGGTTTATGGTTGTTATCCGTCATACGGCCACTATGCTCCTCGCCAGGATTGGCAATGTCTGTGGACCCCGTCCAAAGTGGAGTTAAACCGTACCTTGCGCTCGCTCTGGGAGCAGCATGTTTTCTGGACAAGATTGACGGTCAACAGCATTGTGGACAAAATGCCCGATGCCGAGGCGACAACAGCGAGACTGCTGCGCAATCCCAAAGATTTTGCTGCCGTTCTGGAGCCGGTATACGGTTCGGCTGCCGCTTCAAGGTTTGAGGAGCTGCTTACCGAGCATCTGGCGATTGCCGCCGAGCTGGTTACCGTTTTGAGAGACAATCAAACACAAACGGCGGAAGACGCCAAAAAACGCTGGTATGAAAATGCCGATGCAATTGCAGTATTTTTGGCTTCGATCAATCCGTTTTGGTCCGAGGCGGAATGGCGGCGCATGATGCATGAACATCTGGATTTATTAAGCCAAGAGGTTGCGTACCGGTTAAATCGCGACTATGCCAAAAATGTCGAAATCAGCGACGAAATCCAGCAGCAGGCGCTCATGATGGCGGACAACATGACAAACGGCATCATCCGCCAGTTACCGGGCAGCTTTACCAGCTAAAGCCGGTAAAGCAGAGAGGTTGGTAAAACGGAAGGGCCGGATTGGCAGTGTTTTGACTGCCATCCGGCCCGCTTTCTTGTCTGTGCAAAGTTTTATTAGCTGAAGTAAATATAGTCCAGCACAATGCTTCCGTCTTTTATTTCGTAAAATTTTCGACAAGCTAAAAATACCCGTTATAATGTAATTGTTCACGCGGAAGCAGCCGACCGTGTTAGTTTTGCGATGCTTCGGCTTTACATTATGGAACAGGGTGATCGGCAATATGCTAAAATTCAATTTATTTCGCAAGATGATGGCTGTTATTCTTTTGATGCTAATCCCCATAATGGGTCTATACCTCTATTCCAATCAGACCGGAACGAAGGTGCTGCGCGCTGAGCTTCATGAATCCAGCCGAAGCCAGCTTCAGTTTTTTCAGCATCAGGTGGATACGACGATTCAATCCATCAGTCTCTGGCCCAATTTGCTGTTGCATGATCCCGATATTTCGCAGCTTAAAGATTATTTTCAGCAGACAAGCCCCTATTTGGATCTGGATACGATAGTGCTTGTCAAGCGAATCCAGCAAAAGCTGAGCGCCCAGCAAAGCTCACTGAACTGGATAAGCCGTCTCATCATCTACTCCCCGGCGCTGGGGAGAGCCATAACGGCCAGCGACGTATACAGCTATGACCACAGTGATCTGAAGCAGAGGCTTCAACAGGGGTGGCAGGTTCGCACGGCTGAGGAAAACGGGGAGCGCAGTCATTATTTTTCGCTTATTACTGTATCGCCTTTATCTTCGTTTCATCGCCCGGAAAAAGCCAATTTGATTATCGAGGTGGAATTCGACAGCAGCAATATTGTCCGGCTGCTGGATACCTTTCGGGGAGATGGGCAGCGCGACCCGTTTTATTACAAGGAATCGGAAGGGATCATCGAAAATGGCTCCTCCAACTCCGAATTGGTCGGCAAGCTGGCGGAGGGGCTGCTGCGGGGGGCGGATGAGCCGCCCCAAAATGCAGTAGCTAAAATCGATGGACAGTCCTATTTGGTCAATGCTGAGTTATCGGATACAACAGGCTGGATGCTGGTCGATTACGTTCCGTTGTCCGATGTGATGCTGCCTATCAGAAAATCCAGCATGCTCTTCTACATCTCCGCCGCAGCATTGCTGCTGATGAGCGGTATTGTAGCCTATTTGCTTTATGCTCAGGTGCAAGTGCCGATTCGGGAGCTTGTCACCAGCTTTCAGAAGCTGAAAAATGAAGATTATTCTGTCCGGCTGAAGCCTAAGGGCAGCAGTGAATTCAGCTTTTTGTTTACGCGCTTTAATTCGATGGTTTCGCAAATCCAGGATTTGTTCGGGCGGGTCTACCTGGAAAAGCTTCATGTGAAGGAAGCTCGCCTAAAGCAGCTTCAATCGCAGATCAATCCCCATTTTATCTATAATTGCTTTTCCTTTATTTCCAGCATGGCCAAGCTGCAAAATTACAGCGCGATCATCGCAATGTCGCAAAACCTGTCTGACTATTACCGTTATGCAACTCGTCAGGAGCGGGAGTTTGTTACGCTGGAGGAAGAATTGAACCTGATCGTCAATTACCTGGATATCGGGAAAATGAGGATGAAGAGGCTTCAATACGATATTGCTGTGCCCCCTTGGCTCAAAAAACAGCCCATACCGCCGCTTGTTATTCAGCCGCTGGTGGAAAATGCGCTTCAGCATGGCATTGAGCCTTGCTCGGAGTCCGGCCGTATTACGATCACGGTGGAAGAGGCAGGAGAGGGTTTGCTATCCGTTACCGTTGACGATGACGGCAAAGGGATGTCCGAGGAGGCATTGCATGTACTGAGGAAAAAGCTGCGTTTCCCTATGGAGGGGGATTCGGGATACGGATTGTGGAATGTGCAGCAGCGGCTGCAGTTGAGATATGGTACGGAGGCGGGCCTTGCTTTCACCCGGTCCCCGCTAGGCGGGCTTCGGGTGGTGCTGACCTGGTCCCCGGAATCCGTGAAGCCTAAGGAGGGAGAGCGTTGATCGAAGTATTGCTGGTGGATGACGAAAGCTATGTGACGGAAAGTTTGAATGCAACGATTCCTTGGCGGGAGCTTGGGATTTCCCATGTGCACCAGGCGGCTTCGCCGGGCGAGGCGCTGGCCATTCTTGAAGAACAGTCCATAGATATTCTGGTAACGGATATCCGCATGCCGGAAATGAACGGGCTGGAGCTGATCGGTCTTGTCAAAGAGCGCTGGCCCCATGTACGCTCTCTTCTGCTGACAGGGTATTCCGATTTTGAATACGCCAAAAAAGCGATTCAGCTCAAGGCGGTCGATTATTTGCTGAAGCCTGTAAACGACGAGGCGTTTATTGGGTGCCTGGCAAGCAATATCGAGGATTTGAAGGAAGAATGGGAGAAGGCGGATCAGTATCATCGTCTGATGTATGCAATCAAATCGGATCACTCCGTCCTGCGTCAAAACTTGATGCAGGAGCTGCTGCTTGGCCGGCAAATGTCGCAATCGGCCCTGCGCGAAAAGCTGCAGCATTACGAAATCAAGGTAGAGCCCGGGGATTCCGCGCTTCTTATGCTCATTCAGCTTGGCCGAAGCTTTACAGGGATGGACAGCCGCTCAATCGCGCTGATGGAATATGCGGTGGGCAATATCGCGGAAGAGGTGTTTGGACCGTCGTACCGGATCTGGCACAGCAAAGCGCCGCATGATTGCCTGGCAATTGTGGCATCAGTACCACAGGGCGAGAACTACTCCTTGTTTCGCAAGGAATACGTTGCCAGGCGTTGTCTCGATTTTCAGGAGATGGTGAGCTCCTATTTAAAAGGCGATATCGCAATTATCGTATCGGAATGGTTCACGATGCCGGAGCAGTTAGGCCGTATTTATCGGACTTCGCTAGCCGCATTGTACCGTCTGGATCGTGGAGGAGCGCTGGTGTTTGTGGAGGATTTGCCCCAGCGGGGCGTATCCGGCGGAAAAGGGATCGAGGAGCTGTACAAGCCGCCAACGCTGATTCATTCCCTTGAATCCGGCCAATGGGAAGCCGCTCGTGGCAAAATCGCGCTGGCTCTGCAACGCGAGGAAGGGGAGGATGCTTTAACTCGCGAGGAGCTGCATGAAGCTTTTTTATCCATCTCGAACGCCTTTTTGTACCTTCTTCATAGGGAGGGCATGGCCATGCAGGATGTTGATCCCGAAGGCTTCAATATGCTGCTGGACCGCAGCCTGATCGGTTCCGCGGACAAACTGAAGTCATGGTGCGACGAGATGCTGGACAGGCTGGAGACGCAGCTGGCTGAGAGCGACACCAACAATAAGCGTCATATCGTCAAGCAGGTGCAGGAGCTGGTGACGGGGAATCTGGGCGAGGAAACCTCGGTCAAAAGCATAGCGGACAAAGTATTTCTTCATCCCGTCTATTTGTCGAAAATGTACAAAAATGAAACCGGAGAAAGCCTCGGCGATTATATTATACGCATGAGAATGGAGCGGGCCGTCCATATGCTGAAGTCGAGCAATAAAAAAATGTACGAAATTACAACGGAACTGGGGTATCAGAACCCGCAATATTTTAGCAAAATATTCAAAAAGCATTTTGGCATGACGCCTCAGGAATACCGGGAGAAAATGTCATGAAGATTCCATTGCAGCGACCCAAGCGGCTTGCGCCGGTTCTTCTGCTGCTCATCCTTGTTTTGTTGCTTGCTGCATGCAAGGGAGAACAAGAGGAGAAGAGGGCGGAGGGGACCGAAACAGCCAATGGCAAGTTTGATCCGCCCATTACTATCACGACGGTCTGGGGCATCGACCCCGAGCTAAAATTCAAAAACGGCGAAAGCATCGAAAATAATGTGGCGACCGTCTGGGCAAAAGAGACGCTTGGCATCGATATAAAAACCTTATGGTCCGTAAGAGATTCCAACAACGCGTTTGCTACCAAAATGCGGCTGGCGTTGACCTCCGGAGGCCAGCTGCCCGATGTTGTGACCATTGGCGACGCGCAGCTGGCGCAGGATCTCATCGATTCCGGGCTATTCCGCGAGGTAGGTTCGCTGTTCGAGCAATATGCCGGCGAAACGTGGAAAAGAGCGATGGCGATCGATGAAAGCGTGTGGAATCCCTATATGCGCGACGGCCAAAAAATGGGCTTGCCCTTGCTGGATTATGCGTACAACCATGATTATTTGCTCTGGATCAGGCAGGACTGGCTGGAAAAGCTGAACCTCACTGCGCCAACAACTCTAGCCCAGTTGGAGATCGTTATGGATGCCTTTAAGCAAAATAACCCGGACGGGCTGGCGCCGGAGCAGGTAATTCCGCTCAGCATCGGCTTCAAAAATACGCTAAGCACGTGGATGGGCGACCCCTCCTGGATTTTTGGCGCTTACGGCACGCTGCCGGAGCAATGGAACGAGGGAGAGGATGGCAGACTGGAATACGGTTCGGTGCAGCCCGCGATGAAACGGGGACTGCGGACGCTTAAGGAATGGCTGGCCCAAGGCTATATACCTCAAGAGGCCGCATTATGGGACGAGACCAAAACGTCCGAACCCGCTGTTGCCGGAACAGCCGGCATTATCCCCGGACCTTACTGGATGAGCGGCTGGCCGCTCGCGGACACGGTTAAAAATGCCCCGGATGCCGTCTGGAAGCCGTATCCCATCCCGACAGGCCCCGAGGGCGAAGCCATGAGACACGGCTCGCTGTTCACCAATGGCGTTACGCTGATCAGCAAAGATATGAAGCATCCCGAGGCGCTTTTTGCTTACCAGAATTATATGTTCGACCATTATGCCGATCCCAAGCCGGGAACCGTTTTTGATAATGGCCTATTCAAAAACTATGACTATGATATCGCCGCCGACGGCTCGCTCCTGCGCTGGGATGACATTCCTGGCGGATACGTCAATTCGGGACGTTATTTGCTTGTCCGCGATGGGGCGCGCATTCCCGATGCCCAGATCAAAGCGCTGCTTAACTTGTCGGATGGCAAGCCGGCCGAGACAAGGCTGGAGAAGGAGGTTAAGTCGGCGTACGGCCTGGAGACGCCTGCGGCAGCAAAGGTATTGCTTGAGCAGGAGAACATCTCCTTCAAAAACCTCTTTACCGGTCCTCCAACCGAAACGATGAACGCCAGACAGGATTTTCTGAACAAGCTTGAGCTGCAGGTCATAAGCGAAATCATTTATGGCATGCAGCCTCTTGAAGCTTTCGATGACTTTGTTGACGCTTGGAAGACCAGCGGCGGCGACAGCATAAGCCGGGAAGTCAACGACTGGTACGAATCCATTAAATAATCCTTGTTCTGTAAATTGGCAACGTCTTGCGGCAGCTTCCATGAAGGAAGCTGCCGTTTTGGTTTCAAAAAGTGCAGATACCTTGCTTATGTGCCATACCTGTCTCATTGCCGCCAAAGTACAATAAATAAGACTTTCATGATAGAAAGAGACATTTTGTGAGGAGGTAACATATGCAGCGCAAATGGTTTAGAAATATGGCGGGTTTGCTCGCAGCGGTTATGATCGTATCCCTGTTTCCATGGGGAGAGTTGAAGGTGCATGCCGCAACCGACGAAATTGTGCCTACAAACAATCTCAAGGTAAATGGAAATGCCGCTCAGTGGCTGTTGAACGGTGAATGGCCGGCCAACCTTTCCGATGATGCCGGGGCAGGCGCATTGGGTTATTGGGATGGCTCGTTCATGGACTTTACATTAACGCACAAGCTGACCGGACTGGCTCCGGGCACATACAAGCTGACAGCAAAAACCTATGGTGACAAAGGCGAGCCTGCAGCCGGTTCCGTGATGTTTGCTCAAACGGAAAGCGGTAACTACAATACACCGGTTACCTATACAGGCAGCGGATGGACGTCTCCGCGCGATTTGAGCCTGGATGGTATCGAGGTTGGCGAAAACGGAGAAGCCGTTATCGGTTTTACCGTAAAAGCGTCGGCCGAGCACTATGGTTATTTCAAGGATGTTGTTTTTGCGGCTGAACAGGGGCCAACGGCTGGAGCGATCCTCATCAGCCCTAACGGGATCAACCTGCGTCCGGGAGCAACGCAGGAGCTGGCTATCCGGACATCAAGCGCGAATAACGCGCAGGCTATAGTCTTGACGGATGCCGTTTACAGCAGCAGCGACGAGTCTGTCGCAACGGTTGCCGCAAGCGGGGTTGTCACTGCAGCAGGCGACGGAGAAGCGGTTATTACCGTATCCGGCACCATTGACGGAAATCCGGTCAGCGGAAAAACGTCCGTTTTTGTATCTGGCAGTCTGCAGCAGCTGGGAGACAGCAAGCTGTTTGTACAGCCGGTTGCCGAGCTTCAGGATGGCAAACGCAGCGACTTTATCATGGGCGCGGATATTTCCACTATTCTGGCGATTCAGCAGTCGGGACGCCGTTACTATGATTTGAATGGCGCAGAGAAGCCGCTAATGGATATTTTGAAGGAAAACGGCGTGAACTGGATCCGTCTTCGCTTATGGAATGATCCCAAAGACGAAAACGGAAACTGGTATGGCGCGGGCAATGTAAACAAAGCTGCGGTTATTGAAATGGCCCAGCAGGCAAAGGCAGCGGGACTGAAGGTGCTGGTTGATTTTCACTACAGCGACTTCTGGGCCGATCCTGCCCGGCAAAAAACACCGAAGGCATGGGCTTCCTTCAATGAAACGCAGCTCCAGCAAGCCGTCTACGATTATACACTGGACGTAGTTTCGTCTCTGGCGGATGCGGGAGCTTACCCCGACATGGTTCAAGTCGGGAATGAAATTAACGACGGCATGATGTGGCCGCTGGGCAAATCCCCTGCGGCGGCAGCCAAATATATTGAAAAAGGCATTCAGGCGGTACGCCAGGCCGAAACTGACAAAGGCGGGGACAGAATCCGGGTGCTGCTGCATCGCGCCAATCCTGACCACGGACCCGCAACGCTAAAAGCTTTTTACAATAACTACAAGGATCTCGATTATGACGTGATCGGGTTGTCTTATTATCCGTTCTGGCATGGCACCTTTGCCAATATCCGCAATGTGATGAACGAATTGTCCGCCACCTTCGACAAGGATGTTGTCATTGCAGAAACGTCATACGCATTTACACTGGAAGACGTGCCTAACAACGGTCCTACGGGCCATGTCTTCAACGAAACTTCGGAGAAAATCGGCGGCTACAAATCCACCGTATCCGGTCAGGCATCTGCTATCCGCGATGTAATCGCGGCAGTAGCCGAGGTTCCGAACGAACGCGGCATCGGCGTATTCTATTGGGAGCCGGCTTGGCTGCCGGGCGTAGATACGGGCTGGGGCACCAAATATGCCGCAACCTATCAGGGTGAAGAAATTCCGGAAGACGGCGGTAGCGGCTGGTCCAACCAGGCTATGTTCAACTTCTTCGGAGAGGCAATTCCGTCCATTGAAGTATTCAACCTTGTTCGCGGAGATGGCAGCGGTTATACGGCACCCGCTTTGGTAGAGGTCGAGAACGTATCTGTCGTAACCAGCGAAGGCATTAATGTTCCTCTGCCGGACAAATCAAAAGGGCTTTATGAGGACGGAGCATACCGTGAAATCACTGTATTGTCCTGGACGCCGACAGCTTACAATTATGAAAAGGCAGGAACCTACAGCGCGATAGGAACGTTGGAAGGGGGCGGCCAGATTGAGGCTTCCATTACCGTTCGCCCGAAAAACTACGTGGTGAATCCCGGATTTGAAAGCAGCAATATGAGCGCCTGGGTGCTGAATAATAGCAGCCGGACCGGCGAAGCTCCTTATTCCGGTTCCTACGCCCTTCATTTCTGGAACCGCAGCTTGATCACGGCGAAACAAACCGTTGAAGGCTTGCCTGACGGCGTATACACCTTGTCCATGATGTCCAGAATCGGAGCTAACGCCGGTCCAATCGGTGAAAGCTATATGTATGCCGAAGTTGATGGCGAGATTCTGAAAACCGCTTTGACCGTTTCCGGCTGGAACGATTGGAACCGCAATGAAATTGCAGGTATTGAAGTTTCAAACGGCACTTTGGAGATCGGTGCCGTTGTTACCGACGCGATTGAAGCAGGCGGGGATTTCGACGATTGGGAGCTGATCCGTACCGGCGATCTGCCGGGCAGCGGCAACCCTGGCGAACCGGGAGAAGGACCGGGTGAACCAGGAGAGGGTCCAGGCAATCCGGAAGCTCCTGCCGTGCCAACAGGAGTGGCAGCTACGGCTGGCAACGGCTATGTCGACTTGAAATGGAATGCCGTTAACGACGAAGGCCTTGCCGGTTACAACGTTTATGTAAATGGCGTGAAACAGAACCCGGCAGTGGAACGCGAAGCAACGGTCACCGAAAGCGTTTATCGCGCAAGCGGCTTGAGCAACGGAACGGCTTACAGCTTCCAGGTATCAGCGCTAGGCGAAAACGGAGTGGAATCGGCATTGTCAGGAGCCGTAAACGCAACTCCGCAAGCGCCTTCGACACAAAATCCAATCGTTACGTTGCCTAATGTTCCGTCCGTTCCGTCTGGCAAAGTGGTTAATAACCCGCAACGGGACGCTGAAGGAAATGCCGAGGTAGGGTTGGAAAGCGGTGAAAACAAGGTGCTTCTGCCTGCTGGATTGACGGAGCTTGACGGAAGCCGGAAGCTTATCGTCAAAACCAAGGATTTGACGATTGAGATTCCAGGCAAAGTAGTAGAAGCATTGAAGCAGTCGCTACAAAGCAACGTTGCCGGAGCTTATATTGCTCTGGAAGCTGCTCCGCTTGAGCAAAATGATGAGAGCAGGCTTCTAGCCCTAGCAGGCGACAAGTCCGGGGCTGAGCTTAAGCAAGCCGGACCTGTTATAAATCTGACGCTGTCGGTTATCGACCGTGACGGCAAAGAAACAAAGCTAAGCACGTTCAGCCAGCCTGTTGAGCTGAAATGGACAGTGCCCGCGGATGCCAATTCTGATTTCCTAGGCGTCTATTACATTGGCGAGGATGGGGCCCTTCAATATGTGGGCGGCACATTGTCCGCTGGCGTAATGACAGCTCAGGTATCTCATTTCAGCGCATATGCGTTGCTGGAGTACAACAAGTCATTCCTGGATGTCGGCGAGCAGCATTGGGCGTTCCGCTATATTAAGGCTTTGGCTGCAAAACTGATCATTACAGGAAAAACCCAAAATGAATTTGCGCCAGGAGACCACATTACCCGTGCCGAATTTGCGGCCTTGCTGGTTCGCAGTCTCGGACTGACTGCAAACAGCTCAGGAACGCCTTTTGCAGACGTGGATAACTCTGTCTGGTATGCTCCTGCCGTAGCAGCAGCATCGGAAGCGGGATTGATCACTGGGCGCAGCGCAGAGCGCTTTGCTCCGGAGGAAATCATCAGCCGTCAGGAATTGGCGGTAATGCTGATTCGCGCTTACGAGCTTCGCGAAGGCCAAGCAGCAAAAGCGGGAAGCACAGCGGCTTTCCAGGATCAGGATTACATTGCAGCCTGGGCGGATAACGCTGTTGGAGCTGCGGTTGAGCTTGGATTCCTGCAAGGACGCGGCGATGGAGTCTTTGCGCCGCAGGCTCCTGCGACTCGCGCCGAAAGCGCAAAGTTGCTTGCGCTGCTTCTGGGACTTTAATCAAGATGCTGTAGCTGTGCTTGTAAAAAGACGGTACTAACAAAAGCTGGTCCAAATAAAGGCCAAATAAAAGTCTGCGGAGACGAAGAAAAAGCCGAAATCACTGCGAAAATAAAGCAGAGATTTCGGCTTTTTCGATTTCGGTCTGGAATCAGTCCCGCCTACATGCAATTGAAAGCGGGAGCTTTAAGGATGTAGCAGCCGATATTAGCTCAAATAAATGTAATCCAGTACGTATTTCCCGTCATCTTGAACGGAGAATTTGAAGTAGATATACACGGAGCTGAAGGCGTCCCAATCCTCGGGATAAAAGCTGAAGCTGATGGAGGCGGAATATTCGCCTTTGTAGGCATCGCTTAATTCGAGGTCTGCAGCAGTCACCGACTTCATCGTATTGGCATAAGCCGTTATGGTTTTTGCATCGTTGGCCTCGATTGTATCCTCGATTAATTCAGCATAGGACTCGATGGCATAGTCATGACCCATAACAATATTGTATTTTGTTTTTGCGGCTGCCTTTTCCTTGATATAGGCATCGAATTTGCTCGTATTTTTGCTTGCGAGCGATTCGCCATAGATTTTTATCAGCTTAACCGCTTCTTGTCTCAGATCGCTTTCCGCTATTTTTTTGGCGTCAAAGTTGTTAGGGTAAATCATTACGCCTTTGGAGCTTGTCGCTGTCGTTGTGGTGGAGCCGGAATTGCTAGTGGAGCTGCCTCCACTGGTATTTCCGCTTGTACTTCCGCCTGTGCTTCCTCCAGAGGAGTTGTCCAAGTATGGAACTCCACTGTCGGAGCCATCGATCGTAATGACCAGTGTATTGGGATCATAGTCGACGTTTGCTCCCAATGCATTGCTTACCGCTCTGAGCGGAACATAGGTGGAGCCCTTGTAAACCAGCGCAGAAAGCTCGTTACCGTTTACGTCGGTAGGTGTCCACGATTTTCCGTTCAGCAGAAATTTGATGCTGTGGTTCAGGGATGCTGAAATCTTCTCTACCCCCGTTGATGCAACTACGCCTACAGAGCCGAAAACAAGGCTGCAGGCTAGAAGCGACGATACAAAAACCGATTTTTTGATTTGCATGAAACTGTTCCCTCCAAAGGATGTAGTTGAATACAGGACTCGCCAATAGTTTCAATATTATGGATTCCTGATTTTACAACTACATTCGACACAATCTATCATATTCCTTGTTTTTCTAAATTAGGATTTAAAATTTTAAATTTGTTCATAAATGAAAAACTGCTAGTAGCTGCCGCAATAAAAAGGAAGACCCTGGCCAAACCAATGCGCGGGGTCTTCCTTGTCTTGTTATAAACTGGATTAATGCGTGATGCAGTTATAGGTTAGATCAAGCCGGACTGCTTAAGCAATCGCTGCACAAGCAGAGCGACTTCGGCTCTTGTTACAGTAGCCTTAGGCGCCAGCAGCTCCGGGCCGCGGCCGAAAACAAGTTCTTCCGTCAATACAGCGGAAACGGCATTGCGCGCCCAGCCGGAAACTTCATTTTCATCCTGATATGCCGCCAGCAATTCTTCATTCGGTGTGCGGTCCGTGCCAAGTCCCGTTACATGCATTGCGCTGTACAGGATGGCCATCGCTTGCTCTCTCGTAATGGTTTCCGATGGGTGGAAGGTTCCGTCCTCGTATCCGTTGATGAGGCCGTAGGCGCTTGCCGTAGCTACGGCTCCAGCGTACCACTGCGAAGGTTGAACATCCTCAAACGGTACGGGACCTTGCTCTGCTTTCAATCCCAGCGCCCGAACTACGATAGCCGCAAATTCCGCTCTTGTAATGGCCTTGTCCGGCTGGAACAGCCCATTGCCCGAACCGCTGACAACGAGGCGGGAGCCCATGTCGTTTACGGCTTCCTTGCCCCAGTGCAGCTCCATGTCGGAGAAGGCAAGCGGATTCCAGACGACGGAGTAGAGGCTGTTGGTCAAGCTATTGATTTGGGTGTAGAATTTGCCGTCCAACACCTCGACTTTGGTAGGAACATGGCGGAATGAGCCGTCGGGCTCAATAACTACGCCCGTTGTTACCTTTTGATGATCAATTCCGTCCGGCAGCAGCAGCTTGCGCTCGACATACGTATCAAACCGGGAAACCTGTACTCGTTTGTCGCCATGCGCAGCTGTTATCGTAAATTGCAGCGGGGGAGCAACAAGCGTCAAGGTGCCGTTAAGAGCCGCTATATTGGCAGCGATCAATTCCTGTTCTGACGGCTTGCCGATTTCAATGGCGATTTTGATGTCTTGAAGCGGAATATCGCGGCCGATTTGCTCCGATACGGCATCCATATTGATCTGACCCGCCGGCAGTGTATAGATAGCGCTGCTTGTACGGATTTCGATGGTGCCTTGACGCTGTTCAATGCCTTTTACCATACGTCCGTTCAATTGACTTATAATTACGTCCGATTGGCCGTTAACCGGAATGGTAATGACGGGCCTCGAGCCTTCGGCAGCCAGTCTTTCCGACAGCTTGAATTCGTCAACTTCAATTGTGGTTGTTTGCTGGCCGTCTCTCATGCCGGTTGTTGCTTTGCCCGCATGTTCAGCTTTTCCGTTAACCCATACCTCGACTGAGGAATACGGAGCTGCTGTGACCGTCGACGACGGTTGATAAGGCGTGACTTCTTTGGAAAACTCGGAAACCTGTCCCGCCCCTGCTGCCGTAACGGCTGTCACCGTAAATGTGTAAGCCTTGCCGTTTGTAAGTCCGGATACGGTAATCGGGCTTGTCGCTCCGGTCGCCGCGATACCGTCAGGATGTGATATTACCTGATATTCAATAATGTCCAGCCCGCCGGTATCCAGTGGCGGAGTGAAGCTGACACGTACGCTGCCGCTGCCCGGCGTAACTGAAATGCCGGTTGGAGCGCCAGGCGGCGTATGAACGGAAAGCGTAGCCGGCTCAGAGGTAAAGGCAGGCTGAAGCACTCCGCCGATCACGACGCGATAACGATATCCGTCCATGTCGCGCGCGACGTTTTGAAGGTTTAACTCTTGGCCTGTCGCTCCATCGATATTAATGAACGCACCGCCGCTTTCGGTTGCGACTTGCCATTGATAAGTCAAACCTTCGCCTGCCGCCGCCACTGACAATGTCGTATTTTCTCCCGCTAATGCCGCAACAGACAACGGCTGAAGGTCCGAGGATGTAAATACGTTTAGCTTGGCATTTTCCGCAATAAAAGGTGTTTGCAATTCGCCGCTGACGATCAGGCGATACAGGTAGCCGTTCATTTCGCCAGTAAGATTATCTAATTCCAGCGAGGCATCGGTCGCACCGTCAATGGTGGTGAAGCTGTCTCCCGTGCCCGTGGTGTCGACCTGCCATTGGTAGGTTAGCCCATCGCTTCCAGAAATGGCGAACTCCACGCTGCTTCCCGCAACTGCCGTGGCAGACCCAGGTTGGAATTGTTCGCTGCTATATACGGTCAAAGCCGTAGGAGTAGATTGGAATGGCGATTGAAGTCCTCCTACGATAACCCGGTACAAATAACCGTTCATATCCGTGGCAGGATGGGCGAGCTCCAATTGTCGGCTCGTTTCTCCCGCAATATCCGCAAAGCTATTGCCGGTGCCTGTTGAATCGACCTGCCATTGATAGTGCAATCCAGCCGCCTCGGCTTCTATTTCAAAGCGAGCCTTCTGGCCTTCAACAACGGCTACAGGCGATTGCTGCAGCTCCTCGTCGGTGAGCACGTTTATGTTGACAGCTTCGGCCGTAAAAGGTTTTTGCAGCACGCCGGAGATGACGACGCGGTACAAATGAGTCTTCGTTTCGGCGTTCACTTCACGAAGCTCCAGCGTTGCGCCGGTTGCGCCGGCAATATTTTCAAAGCTGCGGCCGGAACCTGTTGTGTCTACTTGCCATTGGTAGGCAAGACCATTCCCGGGCTGCGGCACGGACAACTCAGCATCTTCTCCGGATAACAGCGCAATGGCAGAAGGCTGCAGCTGCTCAGTTTCGTATACGTGAAGCGAGACGGCTTCCGACGTAAACGGGTTTTGCAGCGTTCCGCTTACGACAACCCGATACAAATGGCCGTCCATATTGTCTGCAACAGCCAACAAATCCAGGGTGCTGCCGATTGCGCCGGGAATATTGGCGAACGCATTTCCCGTGCCCGTTGAGTCTACCTGCCATTGATAAGTCAAACCTTCTTGGGCGCCGCCAGGCAGCGCCAATTCAATATCCATGCCCGTTACGCCCGTTGCCGAATCCGGCTGCAGCCCGCTGGCTCCAATCACCTTTAGCGGCACGCCATCGGAGTGAAACGGGTTTTGCGTTATGCCGCCTACTGAAACGCGATACAGATAACCGTTCATGTCAGCCGTTACATTTTCCAGCTTCAATTGCGATCCCGCAGCTCCGGGGATATCGGCATAATTGCCGCCGGTTCCAGTGGTATCGACCTGCCATTGATAGGCCAAGCCATTGCCGCCGTCCGGCAGGTCAAACGTTGCATCCATACCTTCGACGGTTGTAACGGCTGCTGGCTGCAAGGACTCGGTCGTAAACACATTCAGCTTGGCGGAAGGGGAAACAAAAGCCGTCTGCAGCTCGCCGCCAACGACTACGCGGTACAAGTAGCCGTTTAGATCCGCTGACACATCGGTTAATTCAAGCTCCGTTCCGGTGGCGCCGGGAATATCCTCAAATCTGCTGCCGGTGCCCGATGGATCAACCTGCCATTGATAGGTCAAGACCGAATTGCTAGACGTAATTGCAAATCTGGCGGGGCCGCCCGCAAACATGTAGACCGATTCCGGAACAAAGTCCGACTTGCTGGAGACGGACAAAACGGCGGGGACAGTCTCAAGCGCTGGCTGCAGCGCCCCTCCGACGATTACCCGGTATTGGTGGCCGTCCATCCCTGTTGTTACATGAGTAAGACTTAAAGTCGCTCCGGTAGCACCGTTTATATTTTCGTAAAGCCCCGAGCCCGTATCGACTTGCCATTGATAGGTCAAGCCTTCGCCTGAACCGGAGAAATAGAACTGAACGTCCTGTTCTTCAATCGCCGTCCGCGGCGAGGCGTTAAACGCATCGGCGGAATACACCTTTATCGCCATGGAGTTGGAGGAATAAGGAGTATGGAGTTCACCGTCAACCACCACTTTATAAAGATAGCCGTTCATGTCGGCATTGACGTCCTCAAGCGTTAACGTTCTTCCGCCAGCTCCGTCGATCTGCTCGAAATGGTCACCTGTTCCCGTCGTATCCACATACCAGATGTAGATAAGCCCCGGTCCTGAAGCCTCGATTTGCAATTCGGCATCTCGTCCCGTCACAGTCGCAACCTCATTCAACGTAAAATGCGCCGATGGATAGACAGTCAACTGGGCGGGCTCCGAGATATATTCGGTTTGCAAATCGCCGCTGACGATCAGACGGTATTGATATCCGTTCATATCAGTTGTCACTTGATTCAAAGAAAGCGATTCGGCAGTGGCGTCCGGTATATCCGCAAAGCCATTTCCGAAATCGACCTGCCATTGGTAGTGCAGCGTCATGCCAGGTTCTGGCACCGGACCGTTGAAGACGGCCGATTCCCCTTCAACCGTTGTGACGGGAAGAGGCTGCATTCCAGGCGAGTCCAGAACATGAAGGGCGGCTGGCACCGTCTCGATATCCGGCACGCCACGTCCCGAAATGACGGCTTTATAGACATAGCCGTTCATGGAGTAGCCGACATTCGGCAAGCTGAGCGTAGCGGAGGTTTCTCCCGGTAGCTCGGCAAAAGTTCCGCTGCCCGTGCCGGAAGCATCAACAAACCATTGATAGGACAATTGTTTTCCGCTTGCCGCAACCTGGAAATACGCCCGTTGACCGGCGTAAGCAACTGCTTCGGCAGGCTGATTCTCCACCGTGGTTGGGGTATTGACGGTTAATTTGGCCTCATCGGAAATGTATTGCAATTCCCCGGTTGTTACAAGCCGATAGCTGTAACCATCCATATCCGCAGCTGCGTTTTCCAACGTTAATGACGGGGAAGTGGCATCAGGCAAATTAAGGAATCCTTGCCCCTTGTTCACCTGCCATTGGTACTGTACGTCGGGCGTATTGGGGAGAGTGGCGATGACGGCGTCTTCGCCGGCTAAAACAACGATCTCTTCATTAGGCGTGAAATCTTCTTTGGGGTACACTGCGAGTCTGGCGGGACTAGATTCCACTGCAGGTACGCCGTTTCCGGTTATCTCGACTATGTAGGATGTGCCGTTAACTGCCGCATCCAGATTTGACAGCTCCAATTGGCTTCCCGTAGCGCCCGCAATGTCCGTATATTGGATGCCATCGACGCTGCTCTTCCATTGGTACTGAAGATTTGATCCTGTTGCGGCAACTTTAAAGGTAACGCTTCCTCCCGTCACCCCTGATGCTTTAGCGGGCTGGGAGGTTATTTGGGTCGGTTCCACAATCGTCAGCGTTGCGGGATCGGAGGTTAATACGACGCTTCCGTAGGTGACGACAACCCGAAACCTGTAGCCGTTTAATCCAGTCACCGCATTACTGATTTGATAAGTGGGCGAGGTTTGACCGTTCATATTGGAAAAGCTGGATGAACCGGGAGTTGCCCTCTGCCACTGATAAACTGCGCCCGGCGAAGATAACGAAACGTCAAAGGAAGCTGCGCCTCCGGCTGCTACGCTCTGGTTCTGCGGCTGTTGGGCGATGCTTGGATACGGAATGCGGAGGTACAATTGAGTTCCAATGGAAGTTATCGTACCCAGATGTCCATGTGTCAGGGTATAAGCGGTGCCCGGAATCGATTCCGATGTCCAGGAAGTCATATCCGATGATGAAAGCATCGAATTAGCGGGGCCTGCCGCTATGTATTGGCTGCCATTATGCACCAGCGCTCTCGTATTGCCGGTGCGCAGCCTGGTCACCGTGTTGCTGCCGTCTTTGAAAGCTTCCCATAAGCCAACTGTTGTTGGCACGAGTACGCGGTTAGCTTCAACAACCAAACTTCCAAAGATGCTGCTGTTGCTAGAAGGAGCCTGGATCGTTACATATGTCCACGAGGAGCCGTTGCTTGAATAGGCCAGACGTCCCTTCCAATCGGTGGCGATAAAGCGATTCCCGCGCGGATAATAAACGACTTGATCAAAGCGGTATGCGCCTTCATCCTCAAAAACGGTCCACAGCTTATCCTCCGGTACGCCGGTGGAGGAGGTTTGCGTATAGAGGGCATACGTATTGCCGCCGCTCATTACGTAACGGTTGGTGCCATTATAAGCAATAGAGGATAATGCGATATTGTTTTTGGTGATGGTATTGCTGTACGTGTACCAGGTTCCGTCAGGGTTTAGACGCTTCAAGGTCGGTACTGTTCCCGTTCTCCGGGTCACGTAGATATAGTTTCCGATAAAATCGATATCGCTGATGCTGCCGCTATCAAAGAGCTCCCAAGTCATCAGATCTGTCGAACGATAGGTATTAAAGGCACCGTGCAGGTAATAGTAGTTGTCGTAATAATGGAATTCCTGGGTTCCCCCCGCGGCAGTTGGATAGGTGCCGTAAGGTATCCAGATATACCCCTCGTCCGCGGCAGTCGCGGAGGAAGGAGCAAGACTTTGGAGCAATTGCAGCATCATCGTAAAAGCAAGTAATAGCGTTGTCATTTTTTTGAATGAGCGCTTCATTAGATCCCTCTTTTCGTGGGTGTTAGTTCCCTCATTCTACCAATTTGCCACTGAACAAATTCCAAACATTCCAGAGATAGGGCCGTATCGTGATTTCAACAAAATAATACATTGAAAATACAGGAAGTTCGTCATTTTTGTCGAATGAATATTTTTGTCGAAAGAATTGCGGAAATTAAAACAACGGGGATCAATTCGAATGAGAGCAAAAAAAGAAATCGCCTTGCTGATCATGATCGGGATCTTTGTTCTCATTACGGTCATTAGCGTTTATCAATGGATGACGCCTGCCAGCAATTGGGTAGAGGCTCGGGACGGCATGTTTGACGCAGGAGAGTGGGATTTCCGGGAAAACGGCTATTTGCCGCTGCGAGGGGAATGGGAGTATTACGACAACGAGTTGTTGACTCCCGAAGATTTTAAGGCGCGAGACGGAAATTACATAGAGGGACGTTCGATCAAAAGCGTGCCCACTGATTTGAAAAAAAGCATTGCTTCGGCTAATCCGAAAAAGGAAGGCGCGGCTACCTTTCGCCTGCTGATTAATGTCCCGGAACGCGGCGAGTATGGCCTACGCGCCAAAAAAGTTCGAATAGCCAGCCATTTTTTTGTCAACGGAGTCGATATGGGCGGGAGCGGAAGGCCGGCGCTATCCGCTGAGGGGTTTTTGCCGAGCAACGAGCCGTATTACCAAACCTTTCAGCTGGAAAAAGGTATTACTGAAATTATTGTGCATACGGCGAATTACGATCTATTGGGCGGAGGGCTTGTACAAGCTCCGGAATTCGGGTTGGCAGCGGAACTGAGCAAGCGCATTGACAGTGCAAGATTGGCCGATGTGGCGATTGTAGCCATGCTGATTACGTTTGGCCTTTATTATGCCGGCATGTTCAGGCAGTGGAGCAAGGAACGATATTTAATTCATTTTTGCCTCTTTTGTTTGTCGACGGGTTTGTTTGTCAGCCTGGACAACGAAATTGTGGCATTGACTCTTTTTCCGCAATTGCCGTTTCCATATCTGCAGCGGTTGTTATTTTTGCTGCCGTTCCTTTGCTTTTATTTATTTGCCGCATATATCCATACCTATATGGATGAATCAAAGGACTTCCTTTTCAGGAAGCTGCAATTTGGAATGCCGCTGTTTTTGGCCGTGCTGATATTTTTGCCCAATGCTTTTTTGCCTTCGATATTTCCGGTTGTCCTTATGATGCAGCTTTTTATTTTTACCCTAATCCTGAGAGGCATTTTCCGGGGACGCCAAAAAGGCATACACGGCAGCCAGCATTTGCTGCTTGGCTATTTCTTTCTGGTTGTATGGTGGGCATTCGGGCAATTGCGATATCTGTATGCGCTGGACAATCCGTATTTCATGATTATTACGCCGCTGCTGCTTCTGCTGTCGCAGGCCATGCTCATTTCCGACAGGTTGCAGGACAACTTCCTTCGCAGCGAACAGCTTTCCGAAAAGCTGCTGCAATACGATCGCCAGAAGGATGAGTTTTTGGCAAAAACATCGCATGAGCTGCGCACGCCGCTGCACGGCATCGTCAATTTGTCGCAGTCGCTCCTGGACAACCGGGAGCAGCCGCTGCAGGAGAAGCATCGCGAAAACATACGTCTGCTTCATCTAATGGGACGCAGATTATCCGGCCTTGTCAACGACATCCTGGACATGAACCGGATCAGACACGGACAGTTCGTCATTCATCCCTCCTTGGTGAATGTGGGAACATCGCTCCATTTTGTGATGGAAACCTTGTCGATTGCCCCGGTTAACCGGGAGGTGCGGCTAATTAACGAGCTGCCGTCGGAGCTCCCGCTTGTTTATGCCGACGAAAACCGACTGAAGCAGATCCTGCACAATCTGATCGAAAACGGTCTGAAATTTACAAAACGGGGAACGGTGAGCGTATCTGCGGAATGCAGAGACGGAGAGCTTGCCATATCCGTCACGGATACGGGGCCGGGCATACCGGCGGCCGAACTGGATTATATTCTTCAGCCCTTCGGTCAATATGGGGAAGGCGAGCGGGACGCCGCTTCGGAGGGTCTTGGGCTAGGCCTCAGCATTTCCAAGCAGCTGATCGAAATGCAAGGAGGACTGCTGGAGGTTGTATCCGACGTGGGACGCGGATCGAGGTTCACGTTTACGCTTCCGCTGGCTGCTCAATCGGAGATTGCGGCGACAAAAGCTGAAGCGGAAGGAGAGGATGCACTGGCGGAGCATAGGGAAAGAATATCCGGCATGCTGCAATCCGCCCCGGGCGGGCCGTTTCATATTTTGATTGTGGACGATGAACTTTCCAATATGAAGGTATTGATGGATGTTGTGTCTGCAATGGGATATTCCTATGAAGCTGTGGGGTCAGGCGAAGAAGCGCTGGACGTGCTGCTTGGCGGCCCTACGCCGGATTTGGTTTTGCTGGACTTAATGCTGACGGGCATATCGGGGCTGGAGGTATGCCGCCGGATCAGGCTGATGCAGGGGATGGCGGAGCTTCCCGTGCTGATGCTTACGGCCTCTGGAAGAACCGGCGATATGGTAGCTTCGTTTGAAGCGGGCGCCAACGATATCTTGCAAAAGCCCTTTGAACTCGCGGAATTAAAGGCCAGGATGCAGTCCTTGCTTAAGATGAAGGATTCCTCGGAGCAGGCTGTCCGCAAGGAAATGGACTTTTTGCAGGCGCAGATTACTCCCCATTTCCTGTACAATAGCTTGAACAGTCTTGTGGGGCTCAGCTATAGCGATACGGCGAAGCTGAGAGAAACGATCTATCATTTAACCACTTATCTTCGCTCCAAATTTACATTTGTTTTTCATAGCGAGTTAATCGCCTTTGACCGGGAGCTCGAACTGGTTCAGGCTTATGTAGCGATCGAAAGCCTGCGTTTTGGGGAAAGGCTGCAAATCCGCTACAATCTCGATGACAATATTGAATGTTTGATTCCTCCGCTGACGCTGCAGCCTATTGTGGAAAACGCCGTTCGTCACGGGATCGGGCCAAAACCGGAAGGCGGAACCTTGGTAATCACCGCCCGCCGGCATGAAGGAGCGATTCGAATTGTCGTGGAGGACGATGGGGTAGGGATGAACATGCAGCAGCTGGATACGTTGGAGCAAGGCCGGGCTTCGGGCATCGGTTACCGCAACGTGAACCGGCGTTTACAGATGCTGTACAACTTGAAGCTTGAAATCAACAGCGTACAAGGGAAAGGCACCCGTGTTATGCTTCTCGTACCGGAGGTAAACGATGCTGAAAGCAATGCTGATCGACGATGAAAAAATTGCATTGGATGTTCTGGAGATTTTGTTGAATGAAATTGGCGGCGTTCAAGTAATAAGCAAATGTCAGCTTGTATCGGAGGCTTTGGCGTCTGCTGGCAGACTGCAGCCGGATATTATTTTTCTGGATATCGAAATGCCGGGCATGAACGGGCTTGATGCGGGCAAGCAGTTATCCGGCTTATGTCCGGATGCGGAAATTGTTTTCGTAACCGCGTATCATCAATATGCGGTACAGGCCTTTGATGCCCGCGCGATTGATTACCTGTTAAAGCCTGTTGCCAAGGAGAGATTGGAGGAAACGCTGCAGCGTTATGCCCGCTTGAGATTAAGGCGGAGCGAGCTTGAAGGGGCTATTCTTCAGAAATCCCCGGAGGGGAAAAGCAGGCTTCAATTAAAGGTATTGGGCAGCTTGGAACTGTACGATAAAAACGGAAAGCTGATGAGCTGGCGCACGAAAAAAACAAAGGAGCTGTTTGCGTATTTATGGCTGCATGGCGGAAAGCCTGTTCATCGCTACCATCTGATGGACGAGCTATGGCCCAATATCGACAGCGAAAAAGCGCAGGCATTGTTCCATACGACCTTGTACAGCTTACGGAATATACTGAAGGCGGAAGGTTTGGTTGGCAAGGTGGAATTCGGGGATGAACGGTACTGGATGAGCACGGATTGGATCGGCAGCGATTTTGGCCGATTGGAGGAGCTGCTGGACAACGGCGAAGGGACCGCCGAAGATTATACGGATGAACTGTTGTCGCTGTACAGGGGAGATTTGCTGGAGATGGAGTTTTACCAATGGGCCAATGCCAAAAGGCAGGAGCTTCGCTCTAAATTTATACGTTATCTGGAGAAAAAGCTGTCAGAAGCCGGGGAAGACAGCAAGGCTATTCTAAGGAACAAGCTGCTGCAGATGGAGCACATTTAAGCGAGCTTGCATGCAGGCTTTTAGGCTCAAGAGCCTTTTCGCCTGCATGTTTAATTGAAATTAAAGCGGGTAGCCCAGATCGGGATTGTTCCCGGGTTTGACTGAATTATCGCTGTTGTTAGCCGAATCATCCGCGATTTCTTCCACTGAAGTCGTGTTTGCCGGCTCTGCGTCTGTTTGCTTTGGTTCGGCAACTTCCAAATTGCCGGGATGTTGCTCGACAGCGCCTGGCTGCGGATCGCTCGTTGTCTGGGGAGGACGTTTCTCCTTGGGAACGGGCTTTTTGGCCATTTCGGTTTCGAAACAAGCCTTCAGCTCAGCGGCTTTTTTGGGATTGTCGAGTCCTTTGATTTTGTCCTTCAGAACGTGTTCAACGAATGAATCCCAAGTTTGCGGAACCTTCTGCGAGCGGAAAAACCGGATATTGTTTTTGATAAGCCGGCGTTCCTTGGAATTGGAATAGGTGTCCTTATATCGCGTTACATAAGAAAAGTCCAGCTGCTGATAGACGGCTCGGAAAATATCGGCTGTCATTCGGGCGTCATCCAATGCGCGGTGAGCAGAACCTTCGCTGCTGAGTCCAAGATCGGTTAAAGCGGCTTCGACGCTGACATCATTGGTCAAGCCCTTGCAGCGCAGAAACCCTTTAAGCAAATCATAATAATCGTTGCCCAGCCAGAAGCTGTCGTCCAGCTTGTGCATACGTGTATCCAGCACAATCCTCTTCAGGTCCTCGCCGCCCCATGCTACAAGCATCAGCTGCTCGCTCTGTCCAAGCCATTCCAGAAAACGGCCGATTACTTTTGGGAAACGATGAGCGGTATCAATGGATTCCTGGGGGATTCCGGTCTTTTTTTGAATAAAGCTGTTCAGTTTGGCAAAATAAACCGGTTTGACGAATTCCGTAAATTCGTCCACGGGCTCCAAATCCTTGTTCAATCGGACCGCGCCGATTTCGATAACCTCCATCGGAAGCTCGCTGGCGAACTTGCGGCCGTTAAATTCAATATCCAATATAATATAATCCAAGTGAGCAACCTCCGATTTCGTAAACTCCATTTATTTATTCTATCAGATGTCGACCCGCTTTGCTCATTCTCCTCAAAATCGCTATACTAGATGAGGCAGTGCTTTCCGGCTTTGTTAGGAATGAGATGTTTTATTCTTTTGACACCTTGCAAATTTGTAAGGTAGCCGCAAGGGAAATCGATGGCGTCAAACTCTCCTTCGTCCTTAAACTGAAATTAAAAAACACGGCGAGAGAAGCTAAGGAGTACGGCTATCATAGAGTACCTGCAACCCCAACAATTACAGGAGTGGAAAAATGGAACAGTTTATATTGATTTTAAAGTATTTGCTATTGGGTATTATTCAAGGCGTCACGGAACCGATTCCTGTTTCGTCAAGCGGCCATTTGATTATTGCGCAGCAACTGATGGGAATGGAGCATAGGGGATTGGCGTTTGAGGTGTTTTTGAATACGGCCTCGCTCCTAGCGATTTTGTTCATTTACAGGGAAATGCTGCTGAAGCTTGCAGTTAACGGCTGGAAGTTTATCGCAACGCGCAAAAGTGAATACAAGTCGGACTTTATGTTCATTGTCTACATAATCATTGGTACGATTCCGGCGGGCGTCATCGGCGTATTGTTCAAAGACCAGATTGAAGACGTCTTTTCATCGGCCAAAATGGTCGGGCTTACGCTCTTGATTACCGGCGCGGCTCTCTGGTTGATTCGCAACCTCAGAGGGGTGAAGAGGGAAGGGGACTTGAAGCTGAAGGATGCCGTACTGGTTGGACTTGCCCAGGCAGTGGCGCTTATCCCGGGCATCAGCCGTTCCGGCGCAACCGTAATTGCTTCGATAGCGGTAGGCATGAAGCAGGAGACGGCTTTGCGCTTCTCCTTTATGCTGTACATTCCGATCAGCCTTGGCGGGCTGCTGGTTGGCGTTCCTGATATAGCCTCCGATCCCGAAATGACCGCGTTGTGGCTGCCCTATGCAATTGCGTTTATCGCAACGCTGATTTTGACCTATTTGTCCATGAAATGGCTGATGAACATTATGGCAAAAGGGAATTTGGGTTATTTCGCTTATTATTGCTTTGCCGCAGGGATTTTGCTGCTGGTGCTGTTGTAAGCGGCGAGCGGCCTGGCCCTTTTCTGCAACATATTAAAGAGATAAACCCCTCCAAACTCTTGTCTTTTAAGAGTGTGGAGGGGTTTTGGCGTACAGCGCATAATTTATCGTACAGCACTTCAAATAGCATAAGAACAGCGCTTTCATCAATACTTAACTCAAGTGGCGCAACTTCCTCTCATGTCTTGGATGGCGGAATGGCGTGTCAAGGAGTGCCGCTTACGCTTCCCCCGCTTTTGTTCAACGTATATTGCAGCACTTCTCCGCTCCAGAAATGGAATTTCAAAATGACGGTGCCGTCATGCACCTCATTAAAAAAGTCCTGCTTCAGAAGGATTTGATTGCTGCTGTAAACCGGCTCAAACGTTCTTGCAAATTCCTTATAGGCTGTCCAGTTTTGCGGCCCGGCATTGCCTCCGTAGGAGTAGTTGGCCTCCATAGTAGCCAGCTGGTCGCCATTAAAGGTTGTTGGTATGGCAAAACTGCCCGTGCTGCCCCAAGCGGAGGACAAGGACGGCGTATTGTACAAAATGACGTTAAAGGTCCAGTCCGCCCCTTTGCTGAAGCTGGCTTTAATTGCCGTTTTGCCCCCAAGCGCGGCGGTGGAGGTCAAGCTGCTCAGCAATCCGGCTTTAAGCGTCAGCGTTCCGGAACTGAAGGTGTAGTCGGTGCCTGCATTGAGATTGACGCCTCCAATGGAGAGATTCAGCAGAGCATTGCCCGGTTCATTGAGCTCCAGAGCGATATGTCTGTCCGTGACGGGCTGCCCCTGCTTGACAAAAACCAGATCGGTGGCGGCTGTTGCCGAACGCCCGCTCCAGCTGGCTTCCATCATGTCAAACAGCTGCTGGTCCTTCCACTGGTAAGTCGTCCGGTTAAAATGCTGACCGTTATCCCAGAGCATGTGGGTAAGCCCCTTGAGCTGGGCGTAATAGATCATGTATTCAAAAAACTTTAGTTTTTCGCCTTGCTGTATCGTCCCGGTGTGCTGGTCAAAGCCCAGCAGTCCGAATTCCCCGATCACGACGGGAATGCCCCGAGCGGTAAACGTATTGTGAATACGGTCGAAGGAAGAGACGATATCATTGCGGGTTGTTGCGTCAAATGTGGTAAATCCGGCAATATTGACGCTGAACGGCCAAAAGCCGTAATAGTGTATGGTTGCAATCAGATTGGGGTCGTTAAGCCCGATGATGGATGTGTATAGCGCATCAAGATGATGCTGCTCGGAAGAGGTGTGCATGGTGGGCAGGACAAGCGGTCTTGTTGCATTGTTTCCGCCGGATGCACGGACAATATCGTAGAAGGATTCGTTGAGCGTATTCAGCATTTCCTGTTCGCCCGCTATGCCGGGACTGCTGAACTGCGGTTCGTTCAGACTTTCGAACATCAGCTTATTGGAGTGGTTCTTGAAGCGGTCGGCCAGCTGTTCCCAAATGGCGTTGAAACGCTCCAGCACTTGTGTTCTCTGATACCCCATGTTGTTTGTCCATCTCCAGGAGTCGTGGTGAATGTTGAGCATGACATACAGATCTTCGTCGAGAGCCCAATCGACAACTTCCTGGATGCGGTTCAGATATGCTGGGGTAATGGTGTGACTTGGCCCTGCGCCAAGCTTGTGCTCCCAGGTGACAGGGATGCGGATGCTTTTAAAGCCTTGAGCCGCAATTTGTTCAATTTGCTGTTTGGTGACAATGGGGTTGCCCCATGCCGTTTCGTTTTCGGCGGAAGGATTGGACGTGCCTCCCAGGCCAACGGAATCAAAGCTGTTGCCCAAATTCCAGCCGGGCTGCATATCGTCCACATACGCCTGCAGACTGCTGCTTGCTGTCTGAACGGCAATTCCATTGTTCCCCAGAGGGGCGGCGGAGCTCCAACCGGATGCCAAGAGCGCTCCAATCAGCATGAGTACAACAACATACATTCGTTTTCCTTTCAGCTTCATCACTTTAACCTCCTTATGGAATAGGTGTAAAAATAATGAAAGCGCTGTACAAACCAATAATACCATAAAATGACAAGACGAGCTATCCCAATTTGAATCATTCTAAATAGTTTAGTTATGAAACAATTTGCCGAAATCAGAAAACGGGTTTACAATTAAGCTTATATTTTGTAAGCAACTACTAGAAAGGGAGTTATCATCATGAATTCGGCATCTGTTTCCCAATTAGCGCCATCGCGCTCGCGCCGGCTGTTTCTGGCCGCTGTACTGGGCTCGCTTGCGGCGATTGGACCGCTGAGCATCGATATGTATTTGCCTGCGCTGCCTGCGCTTGCAGAGGAGCTGCAAACCTCCGCAAGCCTGACGCAGCTTAGCTTGACCGCGTTTCTGATCGGCATTGCGCTCGGCCAATTAATAGTTGGCCCTATAAGCGATGTGCGCGGCAGGCGATATCCGCTGCTTATTGGCGTTGTCGCTTATACGCTGGTTTCTTTTCTGTGCGTTATCGCCCCTAATATTTGGACTTTTGTGCTGCTCAGGCTTGCACAGGGCCTAGCTGGCGCGGCGGCTATAGTGGTCGCCAGGGCTAGCGTCAGGGATTTGTATTCCGGCGTGGAACTAACCCGTTTTTTTGCGCTGCTGATGCTGGTTAACGGCGCAGCGCCGATTTTTGCGCCAATCATCGGCGCGGAGATTTTGACCGTGACTTCATGGCGGGGCGTATTTGCGGTATTGGGTTTTTCGGGTCTCCTTATGCTTGCCGCGGTGCTGCTGGGATTGAAGGAAACATTGCCGCTTGAACGCCGTTCAAAGGGCGGTATGGGCAATATGTTATTGAGCTACAAAAAGCTACTGGGCAATCGTACATTTATCGGCTATGCGCTCACGCAGGGCTTTATGATGGCGGCGATGTTTGCGTATATATCGGGCTCCACGTTTGTTCTTCAGCAATTGTTTGGCGTGTCGCCGCGCATGTTTAGCCTGATTTTTGGTCTGAACGGCCTCGGCCTTATTATCGCGACCCAGGTAGCGGGAAGATTGGCCGGCCGAATTGAAGCCCGGCGCATGCTCGGCTTTGGTCTTGTGATGGCTGTTGCAGGCGCTTTGCTGTTGTTGGTTTCCGCTTGGCTGAAGCTTGGTTTGGTTTTTGTCATTCCCGCCTTTTTCCTGGTGGTTTCCAGTATTGGCGTTATCTCCACAACGACGACATCGCTGTCGCTGCAGGATCAAGGCAAGTCGGCGGGAAGCGCTTCGGCATTGCTTGGCATGCTGTCGTTTATTTTTGGCGGGGTGGCGGCTCCGTTAGTTGGATTGGGCGGTGAAACGACGGCTATGCCGCTGGCGATCGTTATTTTGGTTATGGTTGCATTGGCTGTAGTCAGCTTTGTCGTTCTGACGGGCGAGCGCAAAAAAGCGGCCTGACGGTTTGAGAGTCGACTTCTGCATATGCGAAGAGGCAGATGGCTCTTAATCGGCCAATTGCCCATACAAAAAAAGCAGGCGGTCCCTCAGAAGGGCGCCTGCTTTTTGCGTGGAACGAGTGATGGGGGCGGCAGCCCCAAAGCAGCTGCCGGTTAGACCGCTTTATTGAACCGGGTTGGCATAAGCGACGTAAACGGTAAATTCATTGCTTTTGAACACACAATCGCATTCGCTGAATCCGGCTTCGTCCAGCCACCTAAGCTGATCTCTCAAACCAGCGTTTATGTCTTGCGCGCGACGCTGAAGGGATGCTTCCAGCGCTGATTCCGGCAAGCCGCTTTGGCGTACGGACTCAATCCATGACCGTCGGAAGATTTGGTCCCAGTTATCCGAAGGCGCTGCCGATTGATCGGCATTGATAAACACGCCGTCAGGAACAAGCCAGTCCCGGATTTTTGCAAACAACGCTTGCTTCTGCTCATGCGTCAGATGATGGATGGAGAGAGCGGATACGACGGCATCGAAGGGCTCGGCAAACTCGTATTGCGTATAGTCTGCCGCGATGCAGGTGATTCGGTCGTCATCCTGAAAGCGGGCTTTTGCTTTCTGCAGCATTTCTTGACTGAAATCGATCAGCGTCAGCGAAGCACCGGGATATTTGTTCAGCAGCATGGCGGACAACAGGCCTGTGCCGGCTCCCAGGTCCAGAATGCGCGGCTTCTCTTTTTTAATCTCCGTCCAGCCAACCGCTGCTCCGTAAAACTCGTCAAAGCAGGGAATCAGCCCACGACGTTCTCGATCATAATTTTCTGCGGCTTTATCGAATTGCGTTTTTACTCCATGGTCGGACATCCATAACCGCCTCCTTGTTTAAGTTAACTAAAGAATAGAGGAGATTGAGTCTAGATTGAAATATATAAAAACAATATATTTTATAGTTATAAACTATAATCGAAAAATAGAGCTTCTCCCCGTGACGCCAATGAACGTCAGCAGGGCAGCTCTTTAGACAAGCTCTCGCGCCGTTGTTAGTTGTCCGCATTTTTCCAATCTTCATAGATGTCGTCCAATTGTTCCCGTATCATCTCGTAATGCTCCCAGGTATCGGCGACGTGATAGAGGGATTCGGCATCTTCGTGATTCACATAATAGGAATAATCCAGCAAATAACTATCGTAGTGCCGATCGGCAAAAGCAATACCGGTTTCGTTCAGCATGTCGGCTGCCAAAACGCCCGCTGCCTTCTTGTAAAGCTGCGGCCCCGTGAGCGCCCTGGCCTTGAACTCCGCGATGGATTCTTCAAGGTTTGTAGCAAAGGACTCGCTGTACATGTCGCGGTCTACCAGCCAGCCTAGAAAAAATCCGGTATGCACATAGGCTTGAAATTCGTCCAGTTCCCGAGGGAAGTCCCCGTCATAATGATATTTGGCTTTATCGTATACAGTCATAAATGTCTCCTTTTTTAACTTTTGAGGGTCCTATTTATTTTAATTCCAGTCGCTGGATAAAAGAAGTAATAATATGGTAAAAGATGCCTTTGTGGTCGCATTGCGTTTCATCTTATGTTATGTTGAAGAAAGCAGTACAGAACAATAGAGGAGTGAACCCATGAGCAGCGTGAACGAGGAAAATTGGATTCTTCATTCGGTTATTTTCAGCTTGAAGCATGAGAAAGGATCGGAAGCGGAGCAGCGTTTTCTGGCGGACGGCGAAGCGATCCTGACATCCATTCCGGTGGTGAAAGCGTTTAAAGTGTACAAGCAGGTCAGCGCAAAAAACGATTACGACTATGGCTTTTCGATGGAATTCGCCAATCAGGACGAATATGATGCATACAACGCCCATCCGCTGCATGAGCAGTTTGTGAGCGAGCGTTGGCTGACTGAAGTGGATAAGTTTCTTGAAATCGATTACCAGCTTCGCTAAGTGATTGCCGGAATCCCCAAAAGCGACTATAATGGCAAGAGAATAACATACATTTTCAAACCTAAACGCACCAAAAGGGGAGATGGACGCACATGAAAAAACTAAAGATTTTGCAAAGGATGACCGAAGCCGGAGTAGTGGCGGTCCTGCGGGCGGATTCGCCGGAAGAAGTAGCGGAAATGGCTAGACGAGCCATCAAGGGCGGCATTAAAGCCATCGAAATTACAATGACTGTGCCGTTTGCTTTGAAGGCGATTGAGCAGCTGTCCAGGGAATATTCCAGCGATGCTTCGCCGGATAGCGACAACTACGCGATTATCGGGGTAGGAACGGTTCTTGACCCTGAAACCGCTCGCGCGGCCATTCTGGCCGGAGCGGAATATGTCGTTGCTCCTTCCTTGAATCCGGATACGGTCAAGCTGTGCAACCGTTATGCGATTCCGGTGCTGCCGGGCACGATGACAATTCAGGAAATTCAAACCGCGCTGGAGCTTGGGGCAGACATCGTCAAGCTGTTCCCGGGCAATCTGTATTCGCCAAGCGTTATTCCGTCCATTAAAGGTCCGCTTCCTCAAGCGAACATTATGCCGACGGGCGGAGTTTCTCTGGACAATTTGAAGGATTGGATCAAAGCCGGAGCGGTAGCGGTAGGCATTGGCTCCGACCTGACCAAAGACGCAGTCAAAACTGGAGATTTCTCTCTAATTGAGAAAAAAGCGGCCGCGTACATGGCTGCATATCGAGAAGCCAAAGGCGTGTAATTACGTCTGTATCCTAACGGCGCCCCCAAGCGGAGGGCGTCTTTTGCTTGAAGCAGAAGACCAATTGCACTTTGATGAAAGCGTTGCGCAAAGTCTTGATTCCTGATCCGTTTTCCGTTATAAAGGATAGGGAGAAGGGTTGTTTTTTGGCTTGGACTAATAGAGGTTGCTTACAAAGCGTAAATTTGAAAAAAGGAGTCGTTGCGGCAATGGAATATCGGATCGAGAAGGATACGATGGGTGAAATCAAGGTTCCGGCGGACAAGCTATGGGGCGCGCAAACGCAGCGCAGCCTGCAAAACTTCAAAATCGGCGGCGAACGCATGCCTATCGAAGTCGTTTACGGAATGGCCATTATCAAAAAGGCCTCCGCGCTTGCCAACAGCAGGCTGGGCGTGCTTGACGGAGATAAAGCAGCTGTTATTGCCGAAGCGGTCGACGAGATTTTGAGCGGCAAGTGGGATGAGCATTTTCCGCTTGTTGTTTGGCAGACAGGCAGCGGCACGCAAACCAACATGAACGTAAACGAAGTGGTGGCAAACCGCGCCAACCAGCTGCTTACAGAACGCGGCAGCGCCGTGCGCATTCATCCCAATGACGATGTCAATCGCTCGCAAAGCTCCAACGATACCTTTCCTGCAGCCATGCACATCGCGGGCGTAATCGCCGTCGAGGACCGGTTGATTCCGGCTCTGGACGTATTGAACCGCACCTTGCATGAAAAAGCGGAAAAATTCAACGACCTGGTCAAAATCGGACGTACACACCTGCAGGATGCCACTCCCATTACGCTGGGACAGGAAATCAGCGGCTGGTACGCGATGCTGGACAAAACGCGCGCTATGCTGATTCAAAGCGTGGATACGATGCGCGAGCTGGCGTTAGGCGGCACAGCCGTGGGCACGGGCCTGAACGCCCATCCCGATTATGCGGTAGCGGTAGCGGAGGAAGTAACGGCGCTTACGGGCAAAACCTTCGTAACGGCGGCTAACAAATTCCATTCCTTGACCAGCCATGATCAAATCGTCTATACGCATGGCGCAATCAAAGCTCTGTCGGCGGATCTGATGAAAATCGCCAACGATGTTCGCTGGCTGGCGAGCGGTCCGCGCTGCGGCATTGGCGAAATTGTTATTCCGGAGAACGAGCCGGGCAGCTCCATTATGCCGGGCAAGGTTAATCCGACGCAAAGCGAAGCGCTGACCATGGCGGTATGTCAGGTCATCGGCAACGACACGGCAATCGGGATTGCGGCGAGCCAGGGCAATTTTGAGCTGAACGTATTTAAGCCGGTTATTATGTACAACTTCCTGCAATCGCTGGCGCTGATGGCGGACGCCATGATTTCGTTCAACGACAATTGCGCCGTCGGCATTGAGCCGAACGAAGCGGCGATCAAGCGCAATCTGGACCAGTCTCTCATGCTGGTAACGGCCTTGAATCCGCATATCGGCTACGAAAATGCAGCAGCCATCGCCAAAAATGCCCATAAACAAGGTTTGACGCTTAAGGAATCCGCCGTTGCAAGCGGCCTCCTGACCGCCGAGCAATTCGACGAATACGTTAAGCCCGAAAATATGATCGGCAAACGATAAAAAGCAGCAGAATAGAGATAGCAACCGCATTTGAAGTACGCAATTGCGGCAAGTTTACGCAAAGCACCCCCTGTCACTATGGACAGGGGGTGCTGTCGGGTTGATGGAGGGATACAGAGCCGTGTCAGACTATACGTTTTATTTGCCAGTTGCGGTTCACCAACTAACAGGAGACAACCTGTCATTGATGGCAGAATACGAATGGGGCAGCAATCAGGTCATCATAATCGTAACGGATGGCTGGAGCCGAATTTTGTTGGGTGGAACAGAGCAGAAGCTTGTCAGAAGCAGCGTGTTATGCTGTGACAGATACCAGCATCTTCGTTGGCTTGAGGCAAAATCGTTTAGAGCTATTGCAATTGAATATCTGGCAATGAGGCTTGATGGGAGGCCGCCTTCTCCGGCGGCAATGCCGTTTCTGCCGCTGGCGGGTTCGCAGGAAATGATGATGCTTGGCCAGCAGTTGGAGACGGCATGGAAAGAGCGGATGGGCAAACCTCTGAATCCACAGCGTCTGTTATTGGAGCTGCTGACCAGGCTGCATGAGGAGTGCCAAGCTGGAGGCACGCCGAATGTCGTGCCCTGGCTGTCTCGCGTGCTGGATCTATTGCATCGGCGCTGCTTCGAGGAATGGACACGCGAAAGTTTGGCAGACTATGTCGGCGTCAGCCCCGAGCATTTCTCAAGAGTATTCCGGAAGGAAACAGGCAGCACCTTTACGCTTTATCATAACTTGCTCCGCATTAGGGAGGCACAGCTGAGGCTGATGATGGGACAAGCTCATAATCTGCATGAGCTTGCCCGCCAGGTCGGCTACAAGGACAGTTATTATTTCAGCAAAAAGTTCAAAAGCATCATCGGTTTGGCTCCGTCACTTTATATGCGCAAACCTCGTCGTATTGTTTCTTCCAACTATAATTATACGGAAATGCTGATGGAGCTTGGTGTCGCTCCAGTGCTTGGTGCATATGCATCGTGGTCGCGTCACCGGAAGTCGGCAGGCGAAAATGAAGAATGGGAGCTGAATTGGTCGGCGGGACGCGGTACTTATGAGCAGCTTGAGCAATGCAAGCCTGATGTCATACTCGGCTATGAGCTGTTGGCAGAGGATAAACGTCTATACCGCTATGGAGCTGTTGCGGCTATACCATTGCTGACTTTATCCTGGCGCGAGCAGTTTCGCATCATTGCAGATATAGCGGACTGCAGGGAGCGGGCGGAAGAGCGGCTAAACCATTACGACCAGAAAGCAGCCGAAGCAAACGATAAATTGGACAACCAAGGCATCGCCAGAGGGACGGCGACAGTGTGGGAAATTTATTCCGACGTTGCCTATGTATTTGATGAAAGCTATGGACGCGGCGCACAGGTTTTGTATGGCGATTTGGGATTTCAAAAGCCGGCGGAGCTAATCCAACAAGGTTTAGAGAAAAAGGGTTTTTTGGGCTTTCCGATTTCCGCTGTGGCTGATTTCGACTGCGATTATCTATTTATCGTCGCTATGAAGGATTCCATGGATGCAAGACAGCTGTTCCGTTCACCTGCCTGGGGCCGACTGCAGGCGGCTCTTCGGGGAAGGGTGTACATCATTAACGATTTTGAACGATTTTACGGGTATGATCCTGGATCGACAGAGCTTCAACTGCAACATTTGCTTGATTGCCTTATATCATAAATGGACATTCCTGCTAGTCACAGAATGACATTCCCCTGAGCCTAATTAAGCAGTAAAGTAATGTGGTGATAATGATTATCATTACAATAGGCATGAGAGGGGAAACGGATTATGAAAATGGAACAACCAAAATGGAGGATAACGGCGTTGCTGCTAGCGCTGCTGCTGGTAGCCGTTTTAGTTGCAGCCTGCGGCAAAGCCGATCAGAATAAAGACACGGAGGGTTCAGCAGTAGAGACAACCGCTTCATCAGGTACGGAGCAATCAGCAGCAGAAGTTAAAGGAAATACAGAAGAGGCAGCGCAAGGAGAAGCGGCAGAGGCATCTGGCACCAAAATCGTTTCGACCGCATTTGGCGATATTGAAGTGCCAATAGCCGCAAAACGAATCGTAGCCGACGATTATTTGGGCACTCTTATTGCGCTGGATGCTATTCCGGTTGGGACGCCGGGCCTTCATCTCAAAAACCCCTATTACATAGAGGCGCTTAAGGGAGTGGAGGATACTGGCGATTACGGCAATGCTTCATCTGAAAAAATGATCGCTTTGCAGCCCGATTTGATTATTACGGCTACCAGCGATGATGCCCGTTTCGAACAAATGAACAAAATTGCTCCAACGATTTCCATTCCATACGGCGAGCTGAAAAATGCGCATGAGGAGCTTGCCTATTTTGGAGAGCTGCTGGGACTGAAGGAGAAGGCCGACGAATGGCTGAGCGATTATGATAAACGGATTGCCGCAGCCAAAGCTAGAGTAGATGCGGCAATTCCAGCCGATGCTTCCTTTACAATCTTCGAGCGGTCGGACAAGGCGACTTGGGTATATGGGGACAATTTTGGGCGCGGCGGCCAGCCGATCTATCAGGCATTGGGACGCGCTCCAAAAGCAGAGGTTGCCGACGAAATCATGGAGAAGCAATGGAAGGAATTATCGATGGAGATTTTGCCGGAATATGCAGGCGACTACCTTGTTGTGACGGTTAGCTCAACCAGCGAATGGAACCTTCAGAAATTTAAAGAAGATCCGATTTGGGGCTCTCTTGAGGCCGTTAAGCAGGACCGAATCTATATCTGGCCGGAGGAGAGAAGCTGGTATTACGACCCTATCGCCGTGCTTGCCCAGACAGAGGAGCTTGCGAACTGGCTTGCTCCTTGAGCTTGATGCATTGCACTAAAAAATAAACATTTACAAAACTCCGGGCTGCTGCGAAAATGATGGATGGAATAATAACCTGCAGCCGGGAGAGGGCATCATGATCTACGTCGCAAGCCTTTTATTTTTGATTACCATTATTTTTGTGATCTGGCAGCCCAAAGGTCTCGGCATCGGCTGGACAGCGGCCGGAGGCGGCCTTTTGGCGCTTGCGTTTCAGGTGGTTTCCCTACAGGACGTCTGGACGGTAACCGGCATTGTATGGAACGCCACGCTTGTTTTTATCGCCGTCGTTTTGATCTCGCTCATATTGGACGATATCGGATTTTTCGAATGGGCTGCCCTGCACATGGCGAAAATGGCCGGAGGCAGCGGCAAGCTGATGTTTCTGTATATGATCGTGCTGGGAGCTGCCGTTTCCGCCTTTTTCACCAATGACGGGGGAGCGTTGATTCTGACGCCAATCGTGCTGGCGATGGTCAGGGCGCTGAGGTTTCCTCAAGCCATGATTTTGCCGTTTATTATGGCATCCGGATTTATCGCGGATTCCACCTCGCTGCCGCTGGTGGTAAGCAATCTGGTCAATATCGTTTCGGCGGATTATTTTGGCATCAATTTTATTCAATACGCCAGCAGAATGCTGGTTGTTGGTTTTGTTTCTTTGGGCGGGAGCCTGCTGTTTCTGTATCTGCTGTTTCGAAAAGAAATCCCCCTCCGATACGAGCTGAACATGGTGGGCAACCCCGCTGACGCCATCAAGGACAAAAGGTTGTTCAAGCTTTCGTGGGTCGTGCTTGGGGTATTGCTGGCAGCTTATCTGGTCAGCGGCTTTATTCATATTCCCGTATCGCTGGTCGCGGGCGCCATCGCTTTGGCTTTCCTGCTGCTGGCGCGTTCCAGCGGGAAGGTCGATACCGTGAAGCTGGTGAAGGGCGCTCCCTGGTCCATTGTTGTTTTTTCCATCGGGATGTACGTTGTGGTTTATGGTCTAAGAAATGCGGGGTTGACGGATGCGCTTGGGACGCTGATCGGAAGAATGGCGGAGCAAGGACTGTTCGCCGCAACAATCGGCATGGGTTTTCTGGCGGCGCTGCTGTCCTCTCTGATGAACAATTTGCCTACGGTTATGATTAACGCGCTTGCCATTGACGGCATCGGGGCGGAAGGGGTTATGAAGGAAGCGCTCATCTACGCCAATGTGATCGGCAGCGACCTCGGTCCCAAAATAACGCCAATCGGCTCGCTGGCAACGCTGCTGTGGCTTCATGTCCTGTCGCGCAAAGGCGTCAGGATCAGCTGGGGCTACTACTTCCGCATCGGCATCTTGCTGACTGTACCTACCTTGCTGGTTACTCTTATTGGGCTGTACGTGTGGCTGATGATTATAACATAAAGGATTGCCGGTATTGTGCCATAGCTTTACAAAAGTTGAAGGATGAGGTGAATGTGATGAAGAAACATGGACGTATACAGTTAAAGCCGCTGGAAATGGACGATGCTTCGGCGTTGCTCCAATTGAGGCTGGAAAATGAAGCGTACTTAAAACCGTTTGAACCCGTAAGGGATCAACGGTTTTTGTCGCTGGAGGGCCAGATGGAGCATATTGCCGCCGGTCTGGAGTCGATGAGGCTGGGGCAGAGTCTGCCAATGGGGATCAGGCATACGGAGACGGGGGCGTTGATTGGCAGAATCGAATTATCCGGCATTGCCCGCGGACCGTTCCAGAACGCATATCTGGGCTACTTCATTAACCATGAACACAGCGGGAAGGGATTAATGACCGAAGCGGTGTACCGCTGCATAGAAATTGCATTCCGGGAATTGGGGCTGCACCGCATACAGGCGGCGGTTATGCCGGTTAACAAAGCTTCTTCCGCCGTTTTGGAGAAATGCGGCTTCAGGCAAGAAGGACTTGCCCGCCGCTATTTGCATATTAACGGAAAATGGGAGGATCATTTCCTCTATGCCGTCACTAATGATGACAATTAAGGCTGGAAGCCGCCGGCCTCTTTGCCGGGGAGGAAGTTTTATTTTCCCGAAATAGCTCCTTCAACAATTCGTCTGATTTGCGCAACCGTGCCTTCTATTTCTACGTTTTCAATGACATGTTCGCAGCTTTTTCGGTAGGTGACTTCATCGCCGTAGTGGCTCAGGTAGCTGTCGATTACGCCATAGGACATGCCTTTGCTCTCCAGTCTCTCCTGCACCGTTTTTTTATCCACATACAGAAAAATCCGTATGACTCTATCCCCGTATTTTTTCACGATGGCATCGCTGCCCTCGCGGTTCAAAATCAGGTATACGTGATTGCCGGCGTCCAGCGCGGTTTCCAGATAGCGCCTTCCGATCCCGTAATAATGGCGGTCGATGACGACATGTTCGGCAAGATAATCATTCATCAGCATAAGCTGGAATTGCTGTGGGCTGACGTAGCGGTAATCGCTGTCGGGATGTTCGCTGCTTCTCGGCGGCCTGTCGGTGCAGGAGGGAACATGGAGTATGCCGTCTCTGCCCTTAAGCGCTCTGTGGGCGGTTGTTTTGCGCCCGGAGCCTGCGGTGCCGGTGAAAATGAAGATATAGGGATGTTTTGTTGTCATGCCAGTCACTCTCCTTCCTTATTATTTATATCGTCCGAATGCCCCGATTCCGTTAAAGAGGTTGTTCAAAAGGGAACACTGTAACGGGAAAATAGAGGAGGAGTGCTTGGCGCGGCCTTTTTGTGATATGATTACCAGTGACATTACATTATTTATAAAGTGGGTTTTCATGCATGCATCTACTATCGATTGAGCATATATCAAAAAGCTACGGCGAAAAAATATTGTTCCGCGACGTCGCGTTTGGCGTTGAAGAAGGGGACAAAATCGGCATCATCGGCGTAAACGGCACCGGCAAATCGACGTTTCTGAAGGTTATTGCTGGCGCGGAGCCGCCGGACTCCGGCAACATTTCTGTCGCGGGGGGCGCCGTTATCCGGATGTTGTCCCAGGACCCCGTTTTTGCGCCGGGGGAAACAGCTCTTCAGCATGTGCTGGGGGGAGATTCCCGGGAGCTGAAGGCGGTTCAGGCTTATGCGGCGGCGCTTGAGGCGCTGGAGCTGAATCCGGGCAGCGAGGAGCTGCAGCGGAGCTTGATCTCCGCTAATGTCAAGATGGACGAGCTTGATGCGTGGGGCCTTGAGAACGAAGCCAAAACCGCTTTAAGCAAGCTTGGCATTCATGGTCATCATGACCTGGTCGAGACGATGTCCGGCGGACAACGCAAGCGGGTTGCGATGGCTGCGGCGCTGCTGCTCCCGTCCGACGTTCTGATTCTGGACGAGCCTACCAACCACATCGACAATGAATCCGTTGCCTGGCTGGAAGGCATGCTGCAGAAGCGCCGCGGCGCGCTTCTGATGATCACGCATGATCGTTATTTCTTGGACCGCGTCAGCAATCGGGTCATCGAGCTTGATCGGGGAGAAGCCCATTTCTATCAGGCCAACTATAGCCGCTTTCTGGAGCTGAAGCTGGAGCGGGAAGAGCGGGAGGCGGCCTCCGAGGCCAAACGCCAAAATTTGCTCCGCAATGAGCTTGCCTGGATCAGACGGGGAGCGAAAGCCCGTACGACCAAGCAAAAAGCGAGAATCGACCGCTTCGAGGCGCTGAAGGAAGCCGGTCCCAAAGGAGCAAACGGAAAGCTGGAGCTGTCCGTGGCCTCCTCGCGTCTGGGCCGGAAAATTGTGGAGGCCGAAGCGGTAAGCAAAAGCATGGGCGGTCGTCAGCTGATCCAGGATTTCAGCTATATTGCCGTGCCGGAGGATCGGGTCGGCATTGTTGGCCGAAACGGAATGGGCAAGTCCACGCTGCTCAAGCTGCTGGCCGGGCGGCTTGAACCGGATAGCGGGACAGTGGAACTTGGGTTAACCGTAAGGCTGGGCTGGTTCTCTCAGGAGCGCGAGGAGATGGATGAAAGCCAGCGGGTGATCGAATACATCCGCGAAGGGGCGGAGCAGGTGAAGACCGGTGACGGCACCACCATTTCCGCTGGACAGATGCTGGAGCGGTTTCTCTTCTCGCCTTCTATGCAGTGGACGCCGATCGGCAAGTTGTCCGGCGGGGAGAAGCGTCGCCTGCAGCTGCTGAGGGTCTTGATGGATGCACCCAATGTTCTGATGCTGGACGAGCCTACCAACGACTTGGATATCGCAACGTTGACCGTTTTGGAGGATTATCTGGACGATTTTCCGGGCGTTGTATTCGTAGTGTCCCATGATCGTTATTTTCTGGATCGTACGGTGGATAAAATTATTGCGTTTGAAAGCGGCGGCGTGATTACCCAGAATACCGGCAACTATAGCGAATACCAGGAGCAGGCAGCCAAGCGCGGTCCATCGGATTCCGGCGAAGGCCGCCCGGCAGCGGGGATGTCGGTCCAGCCTTCAAAGGCCGGCGGAGCATCTGCGGGGACGTCATCCTCCGGCGCCTCTAAAGCCTCGGGCGATGACGTTGCGCCGGATGGCGAACGCTCCAGAGGCGGCAAGGAACGCGTGCTCAAGATGTCGTACAAGGATCAAAAGGATTTTGAGTCGATCGATGGATGGATTGAGAATACCGAAGAGGAATTGGCCGCGGTCGCGCGCAAGATGGAGGAAAACGGTAGTGATTCCGCGGCGCTGCAGGAGCTTGCTGAAGAGCAGCAGCGGCTGGAGGAAAAGCTGGAGTCGCTGATGGAGCGCTGGACAGAACTGAATATGCTGGCTGAAGAAATCGAGGCAAGGCGCAAGGGATAAGAAAATCGCATTTTTGAGGCCTTTGCAGGATAAGCAACTGCGTTTATCAGATGTTTTTATCGCTGTAGCGATGGGAGAGGAGCGACAGTATGAAGCTTAACGACGAGAGAATCGGCAACATTTATTGCATAGGACGCAATTACAGGCTGCATGCGCTGGAATTGGGGAACGAGGTGCCGGATGAGCCGATGGTATTCACGAAGCCGACTCATTCCGCCGCAACGATGGATGGCGGAGTCATTCAGCTTCCCGGTCAATCCGGCGAGGTTCATTTTGAGCTGGAAGTTGTGCTTCGAATGGGCGAGGCATGCGGGAGCGGCATTCCGTTGGAACAATGCATCAACGGCATGACGCTGGGACTCGATCTGACGCTGAGGGATGTTCAATCCAAGCAGAAGGCCAAAGGGCATCCATGGCTTCCGGCCAAAGGCTTTAAAGGCTCCGCCCCGCTTGGTCAGTGGATTCCGTATCCCGGGCTGGAGTCGCTGCAAGGACATCATTTTACGCTGCTGCGAAATGACGAGGTGGCGCAGCGCGGCTGCCCGGCCGACATGTTATTTGGCGTGCCGGAGCTATTATCGTACATTGACGGCAATTATGGACTTGGTCCCGGCGATATCATTTTTACAGGGACGCCAGCGGGCGTTGCCGCGCTGAAGGACGGCGACCGGCTTGAGGCATTTTGGGGACAGGACAGGCTGGGGCACTGCTCGGTTCAGCTTGGCTAGGTTAAGCCTTGCTTAACCCCCCTGTCTAAAGCAAACCCCCTCTATATTGTTTTGCATACCGGGGGATGACCGGCCCGCAGGAGATAGGAGCTCCCTGCGGGCTTTTTTGGCTACCATTAACGTTCTGGAGAAATGCAGGGAAGGGAGATGGCGATCATTGAAGGTGGTATGGATTGAGGACGAAAGCGCGCTGCTGAAGGAATGCTCTCACTATTTGGCCAAGGAGGGCATAGAGGTTTACGGAACGGCGGACTCCGGAGAGGCGGAGTCGCTTATCGAGACTCATCGTCCGGAGCTTCTGCTGGTCGACTGGATGCTGCCCGGCGGGGAGAGCGGCCTGGACTTTTGCAAGAGAAACGAGCGGAGCTGGAGGCTGCCGCTCATTATGGTAACGGCTAAAGGCGATGAATTCGACAAGGTGCTGGCCCTGGAGCTTGGAGCGGACGATTATTTGACCAAGCCTTTTGGGCTGCGGGAGCTGAGCGCGCGAATCAAGGCGGTTCTGCGGCGTTCCGGCAAGGCCCTTCTGAATGATGGGGTGAAAAAGGAATCAAACGTGCTGCACAGGGGCCCTGTTGCACTGGATAATAGCCGATTTACGGCCGAAATGGACGGGAGGAGACTGGAGCTGACCAAAACAGAGTTTTTGCTGCTTTGGAAGCTGGCTTGCCATCCCGGCAGAGTATTCACCCGGGCCAATCTGATGGACGAAGCGTTAGGCGACGACTATTTGGGCTATGAGCGCACAGTGGATTCCCATATTCGCAACCTTCGCAAAAAGCTTGGAGACGGGGACTCGGAGCATCAGGTGATCGAGACGGTTTATGGCATTGGCTACCGCTTTGCGGAGGAGCGGGATAAGGCATGAGGGCTGGCGCGTCGCAAAGGACGGGCGGCCGTTACCGTCTCGTGCTTGGAACGGCATGCCTGGCGGCTGCGCTGCTAACGGGCTTGCTGCTGCGGCCTTTGCTTGGCGATTGGCAGCAGAACGAATGGCAGAAGCTGGAGCTGTATTGGAATGGCTATGTCCAGATGTATATGGACCTGAACGGCAGCTTGGACGGATTGTCCCAGCGGCTTGCCGGCCAAGGTTATTTGCATGCCTGGGATCGCGGCCTCTCGCTCCGCTGGATCGGCATGGATGGAACAGGAGAGGTTCTGCTGGGAGAAGCCGATGAATCTGCGGCGGGGCGGCAGCTTCCCGTGATGAGGGAACGCCAAATTATCGGGTACACGCAGGCGTCGCTTGCAGCGTCACCATGGGCTGACTATGTGCAATATGGCATACCTGGTGGTGTTGCGCTGCTGCTGTATGGCCTGGGGGAATGGATGCGGGTCATTGCAAACAGGGCGAGGTCAAAGGAACGCGCTGTTATAGCGAAGGAGCTTGGAGCCTACCTTCATGGCGCATCCCGCAAGCGGAGTTACGACACAGGGGGCAAGCCGTTGTCCGCGCCATCGCCCCATTCCAACGCAAGGAGCGGGGGCGGGAACATTGGCACAGCGGAAACGCCGGCCAGTTGGCCAGGGGATGGGGCTGACGCTTCGCCAAAGACGCCATCTGCCGGCCTTCATCGGAATAGCGGGGAAGTGAATTTTGTTTTTCCATGGAGAGATATGAAGGGGAATGCCGAGGAAGCATGGGCCGCCATTTTGATGGAAGTGGATCAAATCTTGCTGCGGATTGACCGATTGGAGACGGTGCGCAGAAGCATGGTTGCCGATATAGCCCACGAGCTGCGCACGCCTATTTCCATTATGAGGACAACGCTTGACCATGCCTTGCAAACGGGGGATTGTCTGGATACCGCCAAGGCGGCCGCGCTGCATGATGAGACGCTTCGATTGACCAGGCTTGTCCGTGAGCTGCAGGAGCTGTCTCTTGCGGAAAGCGGGCATTTGCCGCTGGACAAAACGTGGTTTGTGTTGTCCGAGGTCGTGGAGGAAGTGCTGGAGACGTTGTCCGTGGAGGGAGAAGAACGGGGGATCCGCTACAGCCTGGAGGCTGCCGGCGGCATTATGCTGTACGGGGATAAGTCGAGAATCAGGCAAATCGTTATCAACTTGGCCGGAAATGCGTTCCGTCATTCCGTAAGCAGGGTTGAGGCCCGTATTTTGACGGAAGGGAGCTTCGTTGTGCTGGAGATTGGCGATGACGGGCTTGGCATTGAGCAGGAGGAGCTGGAGTCCGTGTTCGAACGTTTCTACCGGTCGCCCTCCACGGATCCCCTGCAGCGGAAGGAGAGAAGCACGGGGCTTGGTCTCGGCTTGGCGATCGTACGCGAATTTTCGCGGGCGCATGGCGGCGAGGCGGAGGTGCGAAGCCAATATGGGCAAGGCGCGGTTTTTACCGTCAAAATACCGGTGATGGAAGAATAGTCCTCTGCACAAGTTCTGCATATTCCATCCATTAGGAGTGCAAAAAGTTCTGCTAATGTTAAGCCATTGGTCAATAAGCAGAACGAGGGGTGATGCAAGTGTTAATTAGAGTCGAGGGTTTGTCCAAGATATACGGCGCGGGCGAAGCGGCAACACATGCGCTCAGAGAGGTAAGCCTAGAAATTGACAGGGGAGAGATGATTTCGATAACCGGCCCGTCAGGCTGCGGAAAAACGACGCTGCTGCATGTGCTCGCCGGCATCGAATCAATCGATGCCGGTCAAGTGTGGATCGGCATCGCGCCGCTGCACGAATGGGATGACGAGCAGATTGCCAAGCTTCGTCTGGCGAAGATGGGGTTTGTGTTTCAGTCGTATCATTTGATTCCCGTTTTGACGGCATGGGAAAACGCGGCGCTTCCCCTTATCGCATCCGGCATGCCAAACGGCAAGGCTAAGAAACGCGCGTTGGAGGCGCTGGCCGAGGTTGGTCTTGGAGACAAGGCAGGCAAATATCCGTCTCAGCTGTCAGGCGGCCAGAATCAGCGGGTTGCCATTGCCCGGGCTATCGTAGGCAAACCCGAGATGATATGGGCGGACGAGCCTACGGGAGCGCTGGACACTCATACAGCCGACCAGATTATCGGTTTGCTGGAAATGCTGAACAAGCATCATGGCACAACCATCGTGATCGTTACCCATGATCCGGCAGTGGCAGCGAGGAGCACCCGAACGATCAGCATGAGGAACGGCCGCATTCTCCATGACGGAGGAAACAGATCATGATGGGGGCCGGCATCATATGGCGAATGGCGTGGAGCAATCTGCTCAAAAATTGGCGGCAGACTCTGCTCACCATTGGAGCCGGCGCAATCGGCGCTATACTGATTGCTGTTACCTTCGTCAACTATGAATCGCTGCAGCACAGCATTCAGAAGACTGTGGACCGGCAGCTGGGGCCGATAACCTGGATGCTGAAGCCAAAGGACAATAGCCTTCTCGGCTTCACCCAGGAGCAGGTCGATAGGTTGAGCGAGGCAGGGAAGCGTACAGGGGGCACCTACAAAATGCTTCCTTACGTATCCAGCGAAGTGACGCTGGTTATGGAAAATGCTGCAGGCGATACGGTGTCCGTTGTAAAATCCGCGTTAGCGATCAATTATCCGGGCGAAGCGGCGGCCGGATTTGACCCAAACAGGGCGGACCTGTGGAGAGAAGGCGTCACCGACGGCGAAGTAATTCTGGGCGAGGGAACGGCGATGCAGCTTGGCGCCGCTCCAGGCGATGTCATCAGCCTGGAGGCCGGAGAAACTGCGAGGCTGCTCCGGGTTAAGGACGTTGTGTTGGAGCAGGGACTTACCGGATTTGTCGAAGGCGGAGCTTATGGAGGAACGGTCATCGTTGCGGAAAGCCTGGTTCGCGAGCAGAGCGGCTTGCCGGAGGGGATCTATCCCGCCGTTTTGTCAGGAACGGATGATCCCGGTATTTCCGAAAACGCCATGTTTCTGATGGAGGGCGTGGAATATAGTGTCGATTACTTGAAAGTAGATTTGCGCAGCACGGGCCGGAAAATGAATTTTACCCTGATTATCGGGTTTATTAGCGCGGTAGCTATTCTATCCAGCATGTTGTTTATGAGGCAGGTGCTGGTTATGATTGCGGATTCGCGCCGCGAAATGTATGGCGTCCTGAAGGCGATCGGGCTGGCAGGAAGACAGATAGCCGGCATGTTTGCGATTGAGGCGATGCTGCTATCCTTCCTAAGCGCATTGGTTGGCTGTGCGGCAGGCATTGGCGCGGGTATGGCTTTTGTATCCCTGTTTTACGGCACATATCGCGATGAGCTGGCTCGGATGGCGGGCCAGGCGATAGTTATCGAGCCCCATATTTCATGGGTGGGAGCTTTGCTGTTATTTGTGCTTGTATTTGCTTTTCTTGGCGTAGTGTCGGCTTTATCCGCCCGCAAAGCAGGAAAGTTTAGCGCAGTGGAAGCGCTTAGGGGCGAAGGGAGCAATTCCGGTCCCCGCAAAAGAAAGTCAAAGCTCCTCCGCTGGCTACTTATTGGTCTGGGCTGCTACGCCGTTATTTTCCATTTTGGCTTAACGTTCCTTTATCCTCCAGACCTGAGCGATGAGGGGAATATGCTCTGGATTGTGATTACTTGGCTCGGGACTTGCTGCGCGATTTTGGCATCCGTTATTTACGGCATCGGCAAGCTGGAACGTCCCCTGATCGCGCTGTTGAAAAGGATCGGCATACCGTCTCTATCGCTGATGCTGGCCGTCAAATACCCTCGCAATGGGATAGGGCGCATTTATACGACGTCGCTTTTGTTCAGTCTTATTATGATGATCGTAACGATGACCGTAACCATTATGAGTCTGGTGTCCGCCATGCAATCGGTGAACCGCATTCCGCAAACCGTTCTTGGCAGCGGAGGTTATGCGGCCTATCAGAGCGCGGGGGAGCGGGATAAAATAATGACTGCAGCCCGGCAAGACTCCGTCATTGCGGGCCATGTCACCAGCATGTTGGCGGTTGAGCCCTATATGCTGGATATGGGACCGAATAAGGACGGTTTGGCGAAAGCGGTCATTCCGGTAACGAAGGAGCTGCTGGAAGGAGAGCTTCCAACATTGGTGGAACGGGCGCCGGAATACCAAAACGATCAGGAGGCATGGAAAAGCGTGCTGGACCATCCGGACTCCATTATTTTGCCCATATCATTTAAAAGTGAAGTAGAGGCATTGCCGGAGTGGAGTTCTTTGAAAGCGGGAGATGAAGTGATGCTTCCAATCTTCATCAGCAAGCTTCGAACGCTGAACGAACCGAAGGAGCAAGGCGCTGTTGCGGCGTTTCGCATCGCGGGGTTTATGCCGGAGGAGGCTCAGGAGCATCTGATCGATTTTTATAATTCGACGTTTATGCACGCTTCGGCAGTCGAGGAGCTTTCCGAATTAGGCTTCAAGTGGAGCAATCAAAATACGCAAGGTTTTGTGCTGTTCCGCTTTGATTATAAAGATGTGGGCTTATCGCAGGAGTTGGAACAAAGATTTGCCGTGGGAGGCGTATTGGGCTTTACCGTGCCGTATCTGGATAACGGAGCGGGAGAGTTTTTTACGAAACGGCTTGTTTACAGCTTTGTTGGTTTTGCAGCGTTTTCGGGGTTGATCAGCTTGATGGGGCTGGCGGTTGTGCAGTTTCGGTCCGTTAGAGAGAGAAGCAAACAAATCGCCATGATGAGATGTATCGGCGTTCCGGGCAAACAGCTTTATTGGATCTTTGTGCTGGAGGGACTTTTTATCAGCGGAGCCGGTTTGCTGACAGGCTGGGCGATTGGTTCTACAGGCTCGCAATTATTTATAGGCGCTGCCCAGCGCGATGTCCGGGACTATGAGCAAGCTCTTGTTATCCCGTATCCATACGAAATCGTGCTTCCGATATTGGGCGCTTTGCTTCTTCTGTCGCTTTTGCTCAATATGCTGCCGGCCAAAGCGGCGCTCCGCTTGAAAGCCGCCGATGCGCTTCGAATGAATCGGGATTGAAAAACGACCGCTCACGGGGCTGTCCAAAAAGTCAAACGCTCTAACGGACACGGAAGTCCGTTAGACGCGTAAAACGCAGATTTTGAAATGCTAACGGACATCCTTGTCTAAGCTTGCCCCACAAGAGTTCCAAGTTATGGATAAATGAAAAACAAGACTACTCAACGAAGAGGTAAGCCTTTATGATGGGAGAAAACCTATAGTGATGAGGCAGGGATAACCCATGA
>NZ_JBTOLL010000017.1:0-107010 GCF_054551715.1 Paenibacillus sp. CAU 1782
GCAGACATTCTTCTTTTTGAATCTAAGCCACAAAACGGACTGTAAATATATTGAACAAATGATTAAAAAAGCAATCTCGTAATATTTGTTGCTGGTAACGTCAGGTTATTTGCATGGCTAGTGCCATTAAACCCGTCTTTACACGGTTTTGAGCTGCTTTTGACGCGCTAACGGTCATGTATGACCGCTAGAAAGTGACTTACCCCATTTTTTGACGTTTAACGGCCACACATGACCGTTAGATTGTTGCAACTGCTGGTCAAACAGTCATGTCCAGTAGGTTTGTATGTCTCAAATGTCTTGTCTCCTTGGTGTCTTGCTGTCTCAATGTCTTGCTGTCTTAGTAGCTTGATGCCTTGACGGCTCGATGTCTCGGTGCTCTTGCTGTCGTGCTGTCTTGTGTCCTTGGTGTCTCGCTGTCTCAATGTCTTGCTGTCTTAGTAGCTTGATGCCTTGACGGCTCGATGTCTCGGTGCTCTTGCTGTCGTGCTGTCTTTGTGTCTTGGTGCCTTGGTGCTCTTGCTGTCTTGCCGTCTTGTTGTCTTTTTGCTTTGAATCGTACTGTCTTGGTGGCTTGTTCTCTAGTTTTCCAGTTGTCTTGACGTCTCGATGTCTTGACGTCTCGATGTCTTGCTGTCTTGTTACCATCGCGTCTTGTTGCTTTGGTGTTTTTGCCGTCATGCTGTCTTGTTGCCGTGGTTCATTAGCTTATAGCTTAATCAGCCTTCACGTTCAGCTTGATGACATGGAAGGACTTGGCTCCAATCTCGTAGTCCAAGATGTCTTCCGCGGTGATGGAACGTTTCTCCGGCGCTACGCGAAGCGGTTCTTCAAAGGTGTTGACGTCTTCGTCGCCGCCTTGCATAATATGGACCTCGCCTTCGTTCGTCAGCGCAAACTCACTGTCCAGCTTCACGCGAACAGAGCGGTCCAGGTGGTTAACCAGCTTGATATAGATCGCTTTATCCTCCTCGCTGTAGGACACGACAAACGGAATTTCTTCCTCGTCATTTATAACCTTCAGCACATCGGAGCCCATCAAAGTTCCGTACAGCTTCTGCACGTAGTAGCTCGGCGTGCCGTAAAGCCGTTCGCCGTCCAGCCAAATCAGATTGGGCGACCACTGGGCATATCCCATTCTCGCAAATAACGGCGCATAGGAGGCTAGCACCACAACATCCGCGTTCCGCTCGAGGCCCGTCATAAATGCCGCTTCGGCTAGCGCGGCGCTCCAATTGTTGAAATGCGGGGAGTTCATCCCGTTGCCGTGATGAGCCGCATATTCGCCGGCAAACACCTTAACATCCCTGGAATAGTTATCGTAAAAATGCACATTGTCGATCAGCCATTGCGGCTTGACGTAATAATGCTCGTCTACCGCGTATACAAAATCGGGATTGATCGCCGATGCCTTCTCGTAATAACTCCAGGCGGAGGAGTAATAGGATGAGGACACATCCGGCCCGGCGGAGCCGATTATTTTCATATACGGATATTGGACATGAATGGCCTGCTGGAACAGCTCGTAACGCCTGTAAAAATCAACGTGCTCCGTTTCCCATTGCTCATTGCCGATTCCGATCATATCCAGGCCAAACGGTTCGGGATGCCCCATCTCCGCACGAAGACTTCCCCACTTGGTGTCGACGGGGCCGTTCGCAAACTGGATCAAATCCAGCGCATCGTCCAGATATGCCTGAAAATCATGGGAATCAACACAAACCAGCTCCGTGGATTGATATTGGCACGCAAGACCAACGTTTACGACGGGAATTGCTTTGGCCCCCAAATATTCGCACAGCAGGAAATATTCATAATAGCCAATACCCAACGTTTGATTATAGTGACTATACTGGCTGATGTAATCATTCCCCTCATGATTGCCATGCAGCGCCCAACGGTTGATATTGGGCTTCCGCTCTTCCGCTTTGCCAACGCTATGCTTCCATTGGTACCGGTTGTCCAACGAATATCCCTCAATAATGCATCCGCCCGGAAAACGCAGAAAACCCGGCTTCATTTCCGCAAGCAGCTCTGCCATATCCCGGCGGAACAATCCCAACACGGCATCCGAAGGAACCATGGATATGAAATCAAAACATACGGTACCCCGCTCGCTTAAAGCAATAACAAAATCGCCGTAGGATATATCCTGCTCGGCCCGAAGCTCCGCCTTATATTGCACCCATTCCCCTGTCACGGAAGCGGCCAACTCGACATGCGCCTTAACCTCGCCTTTTTCCACGACCCGTACTCCAACGGCACCTTTGTAATCTTCGCTCCTTGCATAAAATGAAATATGGTAACTCAAGCCTTTTTTTAAGCTGATCCCATCATACGCTTTATTCGTAAACGCTTTCTGATTTTCAACAGCTGTGAAAGACAAATAATGAGGATTAACGTCGTTAAGCGGTTTATCCTCCCTTATCTCCAGTTCAGCCCCGCTCCCGCTCTGCGGATAGGCGCTCCAGCCGTACAAACCGTCAAATGATTCCCCGTAACTGCCTCTATCTCCCCATGCTTTGCTAAATTCAAAAGAGCGGTTTTCAATCATTTCCGCATGCAGGCCGCCGTCTAGACCGTAATTGATATCCTCAAAAAACAAACCGATCATGCCTTTTTGAATAGCTGCTCCGCGTTCTTTCGTAATGGTTAGCTTCATGAATCATGACCTCGCTTTTAGGTTTGGAATAGGAAAAAAAGCATTAACCTTTCCTATTCAGGATAGTCCAGCCACACATGCCATTCAATGATTTATTGCGTTTATTGACTAACCTATCGTGCAAATTCTATTTACAACCTAAAAACCTGGCTATACAATGGGCATATTCTAGGATGCCGGAGGCCGCATATGTATATAACAAATATCGGCTTTAACCATAGCCATGACAGCGACTTTCTGATCAATCGTCCGCAAGGCTCCGGGGACTGTCTGCTGATCCTGCTCAAAACACCTGCCATCTTTACCTTTTCGGGGTCGGATACTTTGGCAGAAGCGGGTTCCTTTATCCTTTACGGCGAAAATAGGCCTCAGCATTACAGGGCCAGCGGAGCGCAATTTTGCAATGACTGGTTTCATTTCCGCCTGGAGGACAACGATGAAAAATGGCTGGAGGAATTGGGCATTCCTTTGGAGCAGCCTATGCCGGTTGGCGACTTGAACGAGCTCTCCTTGCTTATTAACCATTTGTGCTATGAGAACTATTCATCCAGCCGTCACAAAACAGTGCTGATCAGCTTGTATTTACGCCTGTTTTTTATCAAGCTCAGCAACAGGCTCCATGATCAAAGCAGCGAAATCAACAGCACGCACTTCAACAAAATGTCGCTGATTCGCACCAAAATATACAATCAGCCGTTTCTGAATTGGACACTCGCCGATCTGGCTCATGAGCTGACCATGAGCAAATCCTGCTTTTCGCATCTGTACAAGTCTTTTTTTGGCGTTAGCCCCATTAACGATGTCATTCAAAGCCGTATTGAGCACGCCAAATATTTGCTGTCCAACACCGATTTTGTGGTCAAAAAGATCGCGGATATGTGCGGATACAACAATGAGATTCATTTTATGAGGCAATTCAAGCAGCATGTGCAGCAAACGCCTTCTCAATATAGGGAGAGCATTAACGGAGCATCCATGATAAAATCTAACAAAACAGGATGAGATGAGGAATCTGACATGTGGGAACGCAGGGAGTTAAAAACGCAAGCTAAGGATGTGCTTCGCTTTTCTTACTGGAAAGCATTTTTGGTAAGTTTCGTACTGTCGCTGGTCGGCGGCGGCGGAGGGAGCGGCGGATTTAATTTTTCGAATATATTTAATCTCCGCAATCCGAATTCTGAACCTTCCATCTTTTATCCCTCGGAGTGGGATTGGGAGCTGTTGATGCCATTTATTATAATAGGCATCACGATCTTCATTGTTGTGATAGGTTTTTCGATTGCCTTCCGGATTTTCCTTGGCGCTCCGCTTGAGGTTGGTACATTCCGCTTCTTCAAACGTTCGTCGGAGGACATCATTAATCTGAGCGATATGGGCTTTTCGTTTGTCCCCGGCCGCTACTTCACTATTGTGAAAGCCATGTTTTGGAGAGGCCTGCTAACCTTTTTGTGGACATTGCTGTTCATCATTCCGGGCATCATAAAATCCTACGCCTATAGTATGGTTCCTTTCATTTTGGCTGATAACCCTAATATCGGGTATAGACGAGCTGTGGAGCTAAGCAATGAGATGACGCGGGGACACAAGTTTAGAATGTTTGTATTGAGCCTGAGCTTTATAGGGTGGATTCTTCTGGGCATACTGGCGTTTGGTATCGGGGTTTTGTTTGTCCTCCCTTATATTAATGCAACAAATGCGCAGCTTTACCTCGTTCTTCGCCAAAATGCAGTCGAAAAGGGCCTGACCACACGGGGAGAGCTGAATCTGGATTATCCCATTCAGTAAATGAAAGTGAAGAATTTTGAACAACCATTGAAAGGATGAACCTCCATTACGCTGACATCTCTGCTGCCCGAGCTGGCTGCCCACGAAACGGGCAGCTGTCTTGTTACTCGCAACCAAACAACTTTGCTAACCTATTATAGAGAAGAACAAATGGCGGATTCTCCGGCGAAAATTAATTCCTGCACCAAAAGTGTGTTGTCCGCCTTAATCTGTATAGCCATTGACCGGGGGATGCTTCCTCATTGGAATACGCCGATTTCCGCTTTTTTCCCCGATTTGCTTCAATCCGCCGACAAAAGAAAACGGGAGATTACAATCGCCCATCTCCTGACGATGTCGGCAGGATTCCGGTGGAATGAATTCGGTGGCTTAAACTCCTTTCCCGTCATGACGAAGCAACCCAATTGGATTAAGCATGTGCTGGAGCAGCCGATGGCGGACTCCCCAGGAGAAGTCATGGTATACAATTCAGGCTGCTCCCAGCTGCTGTCCGCCATTCTTAGAGAGGCGTCGGGCATGTCGACGGCAGACTTTGCGGAGCAATATCTGTTTGGTCCGCTTGGCATCGGAAACTATAGCTGGGAAACGGATCCTCAAGGCAACCATACCGGTGGGTTCGGCCTGAAGCTGACTCCTCCTGATATGCTGAAATTTGGACAACTCTTCCTTGCGCAAGGAAATTGGGAGAGTCAACAGCTGCTTTCCCGCGAGATCGTACAAGAGGCGCTGAAACCAGCCTTGCCCGCTTCAGCTCCTGCGCAAGCCGATTACGGCTGGCATTGGTGGATTTCCGAAATAACCGGAGAAACAGGAACGGAAGAAGCCGCTAACCTGCCTTATTTCTATGCCTTGGGCTTCGGCGGACAATACATCGCCGTCGTCCCGGACCTTGAAGTAACCGCCGTCGTGACCTTTGACAAAATCAAACGCCGAAGCCAGCAGGTCCATATCTTCAAGACCTTGATTGCTCCGGCGCTGCTGCGTCATTTATAAAGCTTTGCTTTTATGACCGTTGTCGTGACCGTAATGTTAGTTGGCGTTTACGTATTGAGCGGACTGAATGCCCGCCTGGCGTCCAAAAATAATGATTTCCGCAACGGAATTGCCGCCGATCCGATTTTGCCCGTGCAGACCGCCGGTTACTTCGCCAGCTGCGAACAACCCCGGGATAGGCTGCCCTTCCTTGTTCAGCACTTCGGTGTTCGTGTTGATTTTGACGCCGCCCATCGTGTAATGGATGCCGGGAGCGATTTTGATCGCATAAAAAGGAGCTGCAGACAAATCATTGTCGATGCCGGTTGATCTTCCGAACTCGCCGTCCGTCTTATCCTTCACTGCATTGTTCCATGTATCCATCGTGGTTTTTAATTGCTCTACAGGGACATTCATGGCTTCAGCCAGCGCTTCGACAGTGTCGCCATGAAGGACAAAACTCATTTTGTCATATTGCTGTATCGCTTTGACGCGGGATTTGACCCCGGAATCAAACACAAGAAAAGCGGATTTCTCCGGCAAGGCATTGATGGAAGCCGTCACTTTATCGCGGGTGTCCAGCTCGTTGCCGAATCGTTTGCCTTCTGCGGATACCAGAATGCCGCCTTCGCCTCGAACGGCTTCCCCGATCAAATAGGATTTATCCTGCTGAACAGTGGGGTGAACCTGAATTTGATCCATGTCTACGGTTACTCCGCCCATCTTCTGAATCATCGTGATGCCGTCCCCGGTGCTGCCTGCCTGGTTGGTGGTGACATAGCCTTCAAGATCCGGCCGTACGTTTGTAATCATATCCATGTTGGAGCCAAATCCGCCGGTTGTGACAACAACAGCTTTTGCGGAAATCGTCACTTCGTCCAATTGGTTGAAAACAACCTTGACGCCGTTTGCCGCGCCGTCTTTTTCCGTTATTTCCTTCACTTCCGCATTAACGAACAACGGAATGCCTTGTTCATGAATGTTTTTGACCAGTCCGTTCACCAAATATTGTCCCACAGCAGAGCCGTCCTCCGGACGGTGCGTGCGCTTCTGGCTCATGCCGCCGGTAATAGTAATGCTGCTTAAGCGAATACCAATGGAATCCAGCCAATCGATGGCGTCAGCGGAATGGTCCACAAAATACCGAAGCATCTCCCGATCATTGGTTTCGCGTCCGCCTTTTAATGTTTCGTCATAGAACAAGTCGTTGCTGTCTTCAATCCCCTGTTCCTTCTGGAATTTCGTTTGCGACGCGTTCATCCCGGAGGAGGACTTGGTGGTGTTTCCACCCGCAACCGGCATTTTTTCAAAAATAACCGGGTTCATTCCTTTCGCCTTGGCCTCCAACGCCGCCGACATGCCTGCTCCTCCAGCGCCAACAATAACGATGTCATAGCTATTCTTCAATTGGTCCAGCGGAGTATAGCTTAGCTCGGAAGCGCCTGACACTGCCTCCACTTCTTTCTTTGCTCCGTTTTCCTTGTTGTCGCCCGTTTTGCCGGAGCTTCCGTTTTTGCTGCTTGCGCTTGGACTGCTGTCTGGACTTTCCGCGTTTTTACCGGTGTTGCTTCCGCTGCCGCAACCCGCGATAACCAGCATAACCGACAGAATGAGAATAAGAGCCGCCGTTGCTTGCTTTTTCATTTTAAACCGTGCCCCCTTGTGCATATTTTCACAATTATAGTAATGCCAAAGGGGCCTCCTTTGGAAGCTTTCGTAAGTATTAAACCTTATGTAAATAAAGTAAGCAAGGCAACAAAGCCGGCAGGCGGGGTTACGGCAAATAAGCTCCCTCCACCGCGACCCGCAGCCCTTCCGGCATTTCCTTGTATTTCACCTCAATTTCGCAGCCTCGCTGGTACAAAGGAACCTTGGCAACTGGGATGGCAGTCCTCACCGTAACCCGCTCCACCCCGCCGTAAGGAAGGCGCACATCAAGCTCAAGAAGCACTACGGGCTGTTCGTCAAGCTGTACATCAGTCGGCGTGATCGACACTACCGTCGCGCGGGAGGATATTCCATCTTCCAGCAGAGCTTTAGCCGCTTCCCTCTCTTCACGCCCCACTTGCTTCAACGATCGAACGACAAGCGGCAGCGTAATAAATAGAAAACTCGCAAGCACAAACACGCCAATAGCGATTTCAATCCACGGGGTTTTCATGTAATCACCGCCTCATGTTCTTTTGCCTTTCTTTATGCATTACCCTCAATATGCGGCAATTGAAACAGTAGGCTGCACTGCGAGCATTTGTTGTTTAAATTCTGGAATCATGTGGACTCCTTTATAAAAGTTCGGCTACCAGACAAACGCTGGTTTCTGTTATCCTATGAATACCTTTAAAGGTGAGCTGCCGCATTAAAGCGGAGTGTCTCACCAGGATTACGATAGCATGAAAGGAACCTGATCATGGCTTCCATAGGAAAAAATATACTATTATTGGATCGGAGCAACGATCTCACTCAAACCGATCCGCTCTACGCCTTCGCATTGGACGAGCTGTTATGCCGAAGCGCAGGCAACGGCGGGCCGGCAGTCTGCCATATATGGAGACAATCCCGCGCCTTCATCCTTGGCTCCCGGGACAATCGGATGCCTCATGCCGATGGGGCCAAGCAATGGCTGCAAGCAAGCGGATGGCCCGTCATGGTGCGCAATTCCGGCGGCGCAGCAGTTCCGCTGGATAGCGGCGTCGTCAATCTGTCTCTCATTTTGCCCAAGGGCGAAACCTCGGAAACGGGCTACAACGGGGACTTTGAAACGATGTACCGCCTGATTGCCCAGGCCCTCCGCAATACAGGCAAAGCCGTAGAAAAGGGAGAGATCCAGGGCGCGTATTGCCCCGGCGACTTTGATCTGAGCATTGACGGATTCAAATTTTGCGGCATCGCCCAGCGAAGACAGGTCCATGCCGCCATCATTCAGGCCTTTGTTGTTGCCGAAGGTTCGGGGCGTGACCGCGCCGAATTCGTCCGGTCCTTCTATGATATCGCCTCTGGCAACGATAATAGCCTGGGCCACCCCATCGTAACCGGCGATAGCACGGGTAGTCTTGAAGAGCTGTCAGGACTTGGCCCGCAGGCGGCCGCCTCCTTCGTACAAGCCGTCAGGGACGTCATTCGGGAAACCCAGACGACTGAAGGCCTGACGGAAGCCGCCGCCAGATTGCGCATGCCGGCCGCCGATGAATTGCAGAACATGATCTCGCAGCTCCGAACGCGTTACAATTAGCGGCAGTGGAACGTCCGCAAGCCTAAACGAGAGCGCCCTTATTTGACACGGAATGTTCGAACGCTGTATTTCCGCACGGCGATAAGGGCTATAACTACGTACAATAACGCTAGTCCGCTCCAGACAAGTGCAAAAGCCACCACCGTTGGCTTTAACGCAAGGCTAAGACCGCACACTACGGACATGGACAAGTTGATAACGTGGTAACCCGGATTTTTGACGTTCAGCTCGGTGGAGTAGGGCTGAAAGATGTAGTACAGGAACAAATGATGAACCGAAAAAAAGACAGACAGCGCCATCAGGCTTACCCAGAGCATGGTCAAATCCAGATTCCATTCCCCGCCTCTGATCAATGAAATAACAGTTAACGTAAAACCAACCGCTGCCGCGACCAGCACATTCATCCAAACTATTTTTTGGAGTCGAATGAGGAAGTGCTGAGGGGCAGATTTGCGGTAAAAGCTATATCTTAAGAGATTGATATCGCAGTTGTAAAAAAACGATCGGCACAACTTTTCGCCAACGGACAAAAAATACATGGCGAGCACAAGCGCGGGAACGATAGCCTCCAAGCTGAATGGCAACGCCTGCAAACGCTCCTTCCCCGTCAACGAAAAGAGAATCGCAATAACACCAACTGCTCCGATGATAGCTATACGTTTTATAACGGGCTTCCGAATCTGGTTAGCGTGCCGGGCCATAAAAATGTCGTTTAAATAAGAATATCCCCGTTTTCCAGCAAGCTTGCCGCCTAGACTTCCGGCTTCTTCATAATCGCTTACTTTGGTTTGGACGCTGTTTTTCTGAGCGTCGACCATCATTTTTCCCAGGTTAAGCAGCGGATCGTCCCTTTTAGTAGCGGCATCCACGACCCCGGCATATCCCCGATAAGTCACCAGCCCCGCACTTAACGCTAAACCCAAAACCGCAAAAACCAAGCTAACGACGGTGCTTCGGATCAGTTCTCCAGCCAGCGGCGGCATGTCAATAAAGAAGGGAACGTAACCCGCAATCAAACCAACGACGATCGTCGCCCAAGCGATGAGCACATGCTTAATTAAAATCATTCCTGTTTTGTCATACAGCTTGGCATGGAGATATTCCGTTCCCGCACGCCACAAGGTCAGGCTGAGTGACACTACAATCGCTTCGAGCGCCGAGCCGTCCAGCAGGAAGACGAACAACAGCATAGCGGGCAGCAAATAAATCAGGAAGGTGGCGTATTTGTAGAGCAGCACCGCCTTCATATAATGAGCGGGAGACATTCGCATCAGCTTGACCGCAACAAACTTTTCTCTTTTTGGCTCCAGTATGGTTGCACTGCTAACCGCGGAAACGACAAAGCTGAGCATGAACAACAGATGATAAAATGCATTCAGGCGGCCGACGGAGTCCATGTTCTCCGCAAACAGCGCAACCGGGGCATACAGCATCAGACCGACATAAGCAAAGCGCAGTGCGAATCCGTACAATACGTTAAGCAAAAAAGCCGCCGCCGCAATTCCATTTTTCAAATCCAGCCGTGCATATAGAGAGTCCGCAATATAACGCCCGATCAGCGGCATACGCTGCGCGTAATAGATAAACAGATTAGTGAGAGTGGAGATGCGAAGAACCAGCAACATTTTAATAGTCGACATGATGTTCATCCTTCAGCAATTCAATGACCGTGCTTTCAAATTCTGCGCTCTTTAACAATTCGGCCGGAACGGCTGACAGCTCTCCTTTGTTCAAAATAACCAGCTCGTCGCACAAGTCGGACGCCAGCTGCAAAATATGTGTGGAGAAAATAAGAATATGGTCCTTCTTCATTTCTTTCAGCATATTTTTCATCTCCAGCGCCACAATGACGTCAAAGGAGGTGAGCGGTTCATCCAGCAAAATGACAAGCGGCTTTGTAATCAGGAAAAGGAGCATTTGAATCTTGTTTTTCATGCCGTGGGAATACCCCTTAATCAGCCGATGCCGATCCTCCTCAGTGATGCTCATCCGATCGAAGTATCCGTCGATAGTTTGATCCATCGCCAGCTTGTCCTCGTTAACCTCCATAAAAAACTTGATGAATTCATATCCCGTCAAAAAATCCGGAAGCAGCGGCAGGGAATACACATAGCCGATATCCCCTTCATCCGCCTCTCTCTTGACCCCTCCGTCGTCCAGCAGCACCTTCCCGCCATCCATGGGCAGTTCGCGGCTCAAACAGTTAAACAACGTTGTTTTTCCCGCTCCGTTCCGCCCCAGCAAGCCGTATATCTTCCCTTTTTCAAAAGTAAAGCTGGCTTCCTTCAGCACTTGCTTATCATTAAATTGCTTTGTTACCTTCTCCGCTATCAGTCGCATGCTTTTTCTCCATTCCGTTCCATACTTTAACGTCTCTTGGAAATACGCGCCAGAATGCTCCCGGTTTCGGATGCCTGCTCCTTATGCAGTCATAAAAAAAACGCCCCGGTCATCTCTCTTGGAGATAATCGCAGCGCTAACTTGATCTTTATGAATTCCTTGATTATGCCTCTTCGCCTGTCTGCTTCTTATGAAACACGGCGTCGAGCGACAGCCAGCGGCTTCCGTTTAATGCCAGCAGCACGCAGCAGGCCGCAATAATGATATCCAGCTCATAGCCGTTGACAAAGCCCATGCCGCTTTTGACCATTGCCGTCGCCACGGCCATCTGGACAAAAAACAATCCCGCGAATACCCGGGTTTCAAGACCCAAAACAAGCGCCGCGCCGCCTACAACTTCAAGCGTGGAAATGACATAAGCCAGGAATCCAGCAATGCCGAACCCTTCAAAAAACATTGAAGTATTGCTCATTCCGCTCAAAAACTTGTCCATGCCGTGAATAAAGAAAGTAATGCCCACTATAACGCGGACCACAAAAATCGAAAAGCCTAACCGATTAAACGTCAACTCTGCCAACCCCTCGCTGGTATACTTTTAATACTATTAATATAATATTTGCAGTTAATTACTTCAAGTAATTATAATAGAGCTAGTCATCATTTCTCTGAGGGGGAGCACAACATGGCAGCTATGAGCAATACATCCTTCAAAATACCTGGCATTACGCTTAAAACAAAAATAATGAGCGGATTTTCCATTGTTTTATTTTTCCTTATGATATTGTCAAGCATTACCTATTTTGAATTGGAGCAGCAGAAAAAAGCCTATACCGAGCTGGAGAGTCTGCTGGCCCAGGCTGCAGAAGTCAACTCGTCCTCCAACGAGGTTTTGGGGCAGCTGGCGGGAGCCGCAAGCGGCGCGGATGTAGCTGGCCTGTCTGAAGCCGCGGAACAAAGCCGCTCGCTTGCGGACAAACTAGACCCTTGGAATGAGGAGCGTATTAGCCGGGAAGCTTCGGCTGCCGGCTCCCAAGCTCCGCAGGATATGAAATTGGACCGCTTCAGCAATATGGATGCCGATCATCTGGCCGAGTTTCAATTTTCGATGTTTTCTTGCCTGATTATTTTGCTCGGCATTATTGTGGCCAGATGGATTACCTATATGGTTTCTGCACCCGTCACCGCTATTTCTGTAACCATTAATCAAATCGCCAGAGGCAACTTGCTTGTGAAGGACTTGCCTGCAACAAGACAGGATGAGCTGGGCGATATGGCTCGCGCTATTAATGCCATGCGCCAGGGTCTCCATCATCTGGTCAGCAAAATCAACGCCGGTGCCGTTCAGGTAGCAGCATCCTCCAACGAGCTCTATACGGGGTCCGAACAAAGCGCCCAGGCGGCCAAGCAGATTACCGCTTATATTGAAACGATCTCCCGCAACGCCGTCGTGCAGCATGACGAGGCTTTGCATGCCAAACAAACGGCCGAGCATCATCTGGACAGTCTCAACCATCTGCTTGAAGCTTCCCGCGTAGTGAGACATGCTTCGGAAAGCGTTCAGCAGGAGGTGGACAACGGCGGCACCGTCGTTGTTCATACGACGCAACAGATGGAAAAAATCAAACAAACCACAACGGAAATACACGATGTCATCCAACAGCTCGCCCTGCGTTCACAGGAAATCGGAGTTGTTGCCCATGTCATCAACGATATCGCGCAGCAAACCAATCTGCTTGCGCTGAACGCCTCCATTGAAGCCGCCAATGCCGGCGAACACGGAAGAGGTTTTGCCGTTGTAGCAAGCGAGGTTCGCAAGTTGGCCTACCGTTCCAGCGAGTCGGCGGGACAAATAGCCGATTTAATAAGGGAAATCCAGTCCGAGATGAATTCGGCTTCCACTTCAATGGCAGCCGGTATGAGAGAAGCCGAGGAAGGCATGCTTGTTGTCAAGCAAACCGATGATTCGTTTAAGCAAATCCTGGTTTCGGCTCAAGAAGCCCAAATCCAGATTGGCCAAATGGCCGGGCTGATCGCCGAGCTTGAAGCAGGATCGCAGCAGGTCGCATCCATGTCGGGTATTTTGGCGGAGCGCTCGCAAGGCATCTCGCATGACATTAAACGAATCTCGGAATCGTCGGATGCGCAAAGCGGCTCCGTGCAGCACATGGCCAATTCCACCGAAGCATTAAGCCTGCTCTCGTCCGAGCTTGAAAGCGAGGTCGGGAGGTTCATTATCCATCCGCCCGAAACGAGCTTGGGCGTAAGCGGCGAAATAGACGGCAAGCAGCCGGAGTAAGGCGAAATCAGGCATAAACGAGACCAAGACCGGCAAAAACGTACAGCCAAAACGCAGCCAGAGCGCTGGCTGGCATACTCAATTCCCGGCTAAACGCAAAGCACAAAAAAGCGGTACATTCCTGACCCAGAAGAGCCGGGATGTACCGCTTTTTGGCGTTCACACATTTTGAACGGTGTGGGGTTTGCTATAATGGCTGACTCCGCCGGAGCCGACTAGAACAGTACCGCCTTTTGGAAACGTGATCAGTCTGCTCTCCCCGTTGGCAAGCAGCACGGTCAACGAGGCGTCGTTGCGGCGTGCCGTATAGACCACATAACCGCTATCGGTTATCGAAAGTTTTCCAGTGCTTGTCGAACTCCGCCCGTTGTACCCGGTTGGAAAACACCTGGTTTCCCGTTCGCGAGATATCTTCTGGACGGATGGGCCAGCCCGAGATGTTCCCTCAGTGTATCGCCTTCGTAATCTTGGCGGAATTTGCCGCGCCGTTGCAGAATCGGCACCACTTCATCGACAAAAAGCGTAAAATCGCCCGGCAATACAGGCGGCATAATGTTAAAGCCGTCGCACCCCCGCTCTTCGTACCATTGAATCATCAGGTCTGCCAAACGTTCCGGCGTGCCGACAAACTGCAGATGTCCCCTTGCGCCAAGGAAGATTCGTCCAAGCTCCAGAATCGACAGTTTTTTGTTATAGGCAAGATCCATAAACAGCTGAACTCTGCTCTTCATTCCGTTGGAGCTTGCCACAAGATCAAACGGAAGTTCAGGCAAGGGCTGATCGGCGGAATAGCCGCTCAGATCATAATTAATAAAACGCGAGATGACCTCCACCGCCATAGCCGGAGTGATCAGCTCCTGAAGCTCCTGATGTCTATGTCTGGCCTCGGCATCCGTCGATCCGATGATCGGCGAAAGGCCCGGCATAATTTTGGCGCTATCGCGTGCCCTGCCAGCTCTGGTTAACTGGTCTCCGACAGCGTCATGGAACTGTCGCGCGGATTCCAGAGATTGCTGCGCCGTAAACACAACATCGGCAAAACGTCCTGCAAAACCTTGGCCTTGGCTGGAAGAGCCGGCTTGAATCAAGACGGGACGTCCTTGCGGCGAACGCGGCACATTCAGGTAACCTTTGGCTCCATACCAGCGCCCCTTGTAATCCACTTCCTTCAGCTGGCCAAAATCAGCAAAACGTCCGCCAGCCCGGTCCAGCACAAGCGTGTCTTCCCCCCAGCTGTCCCACAGCTTTGCCACCACTTCCGTAAACTCCTCCGCCATCTCGTAGCGGAGGGCATGGTCGGGATGTTTCTCCCTGCCGTAGTTCAACGCTTCCAGATCCAGTTGGGAGGTTACAATATTCCACGCCGCCCTGCCTCCGCTGATATGATCAAGCGAAGACATGGCGCGGGCTACATTGTAAGGTTCGCTGTAGGTTGTGGAGATGGTTCCCGCAAGCCCCAACTTCTCCGTAACCCCCGCGATTGCAGACAAAACAACGACGGGATCAAGCATGCCGTTGGCCGCTCCTTCGGAAGGCTGAACGTACAATAGATTTGCCAAAAACAACATATCGAACTTGCCGCGCTCCGCCGTTTTGGCCAACTCCACATAATAGGGCAGCTTGAACATATCTTCGGCGCCGGACTCGGAATGGCGCCAGCCCGCATGATGATGACCGGTATAATAAATGAAGGCGCCCAAGTGAAGGCGGCCGTCCCTTTTCTGTAAGCTCATACTCTTCGTCCTTTCTGCTCTAGCGCATTATAAATTCAAATATCAAATATGCTTTTCTCCAGAACCATTCATACTTTGTCCTGCTTTTGCCATTGCTTTTAGTTGAATTTATACTTCGTCTCTAGCCTTTGTACACTTCGCGCCAGCCCAGCCACTTTTTCTCCAGACGCCGCACGGCGAGATCCGATAAACGGCCGGCAAGCGCAAAAATCAAGATGCCGGCAAACACGATATCCGTTCGGGTATACGTCCGGGCATCCTGAATCATATAGCCGATGCCCGCGCTGGTCGCCATCATCTCCGCCACTACGAGCACCAGCCAAGCATTGCCCGCAGCCAGCCGAAAACCAAGCAGCACATTAGGGAGGGCCGAAGGCAAAATCAGCTTGGTCAGCCGCTGCCAGGTCGAATAATTTAAAATTTGCGTAACCTGGTAAAGCTTGCTCTCCACTGACCGCACGCCAAGATACGTGTTCACGTAGACGGGAAAAAAAGCGCCCAGGGAGATCATTAATATTTTGGAAAATTCGCCAATGCCAAACCACAAGATAAAGAGGGGAATGAGAGCCAGCAGCGGGACGGTGCGCAGCATCTGCAGCGAAGGGTCGAGCATTTTGCCCGCGATGCGCCCCAATCCCGTAAACAGCCCCAGAAGCAGTCCCGTCAATGTACCCAGCGCAAACCCAAGAATAACCCTTTTTAAACTAATAAACAGATGACGCCACAGCTCGCCGTTTTCCGCCTGCGTATAATAGCTTTTGATAATGGCGGTTGGGGCTGGCAGTTGGTCGGCTGATATCCAGCCGAATGTGCCGGACAGCTGCCATAATGCCACAACGCCAACGGGCAAAATCCAGCCATGCAGATAAGGAGGCGCGAGGCCGATTTTCGCTTGGCTTTGACCGTCGATTTGCGCCTGGCCTTTCGTATGGACCATTGAAAGCACAGCTTGCTTGTCGCTCATCCCTTCACCGCCTCCGCTTTATAGGTGTCCTGCCAGGACAGCAGCCTGCGCTCCAGCATTTTGACCAATGAATCGCTAAGCTTGCCAACCAGCGCAAATACGTTAATGCCAACAATAACAAGGCTGGTGATGGAAAAGGATCTTGCATCCATGATCAAATAACCAAAGCCGGAGCTTGCGCCCATCATTTCCGCGACCACCAGGCTTAACCAGGCGATGCCAAGCGAAAGCCTGATGCCAAGCAATATGCTTGGCAGCGCAGCCGGCACAATCAGCTTCAGGATCATGTCCTTGCGGCTGAACTCCAGCACCCTTGCCACATCGAACAGCTTGCCGTCCACAGAACGGATACCCAGAAACGTATTCACATACAGAGGAAAAAACGCCCCTTTGGCAATAATTAGCACCATCGATAATTCCCCAAAGCCGAACCATAAAATAAACAGCGGAGCGATGACCAGATGGGGCAAGGTGCGCAGCACCTGGATCGAAGGATCAACCAGCCGTTCCATGCGATACGAAAAGCCTACCCATATACCGGCTAACAGCCCTGCGCCGCCCCCCAGCACAAATCCTTGCAGTGCCCGCCATGCGGAAATGCCCAGATGATGCAGCATTTCACCGGAGCTTGCCAATGCCGCAAATTCCTCCACGATGGTCCAAGGCGACGGCAGCAAAATCGGATTGAGAAGCCCAAGCCCCGCCGCAGCCTGCCAGCTTGCTATAATCGCCAGCGGCAGAAGCCAGCCCAGCAGCGCATTTCCAGCGGCAAGGCGAAGCCGTGTCGCAGCTCCTTCTTTTTTCACTTCAACCGCCCCCTTTCTTCCGTTTTCTCATCCGGCTCGCAGCACTAAGGCCGAGCCGCCGCCAGAGCCGCGTCAATGAACTGATTGTCGATGATATCCGTAACTTTAATTTCCTTGCGGATGGTTTTGATCTCAAATTGGAAATCCGCCGTTTTCTGCAATTCTGCCGCCGTCGCTTCGCTGACCGGAATATTGGTTTGGCGGCTGTTGGTCAAAATTCCTTGGATGACGGCCTCCGGCACGCCGCGCTCCTCGGCATATCGTTTCACCGCCTCCTCGTAATTGTTTTCCTCCCACAGTCTGGCCTTCTCCAATACCGACAGGTACAGCGTCACCAGTTCCGGATAATCAGCCGCTATCTTTTCCCGGACAATGTAGAAGGATTGCGACAAGATGCCGAGGTCGCTGCCATCAACAAGCACCTTCCCTTTGCCGGTCAATGTCTCCAGCGTAATGTAAGGCTCCCAGGTTGCCCATGCATCTACGTTGCCCCCTTCAAAAGCAGGCTGCGATTCATTGGGCTGCAGGTTGATCGTTTCAATATCCGACGAGGACAAACCGGCTTCCTTTAAGCCTCTGTGCAAGAAGTTAAAGGCGTTGCTGCCTGTCGTCACAGTTACCTTTTTACCCTTAAGGTCGCCGATCGAAGCCACTTCGCTGTCTGGCGGAACAATGATTGCCACGTTGTTTTTACCGTCAATCGCTTCGGAAATAATACGGAAGGGGATGCCCGCAGCCTGAGCCGCCACAACAGGCAAGTTGCCAAGCCCCGCGAAGTCCAGCTTTCCGGAAGCCATTGCTTCCGTCATGGGAGGACCGCTCTGGAACTCTGCCCATTCAATCGTAACGCCCAGTTTGCCGAACTCGTCCTCAAACCATTTTTCCTCTCTTGCTTTGCCCCATAATCCGCCGCTGCCCTGCACGCCTAGCACCAGCTTGAGGCCTTTATAATCCTTGGCCGCTTCTGCGCCGTCCTTCTTATCGCCTTCCGGCGTTGCCGTTGCTTCCGCCGTCGCGCTCCCCCCTGCACCGTTTCCGGAGTTTCCTCCTCCCGAGTTGCTGCCGCAAGCGACGGCCACCAGAGCTACCGTCATCAAAACCACTAATGTCATCAACCATTTTTTCATGTTTTCCCACTCCTTTTAGAGGGCTATACCCTCATTTATATGTGTGAACCGAAATCAACCGATGGCCCTTCCACTTTCTCGAATTCATTCATTACCGTGCGTCTCCAATCTTGAAAAGCAGCGCCGCTGCGCTCGCGCGGATAAGCCAGCTTTACGGGGAGAACGGAACGGATATGACCCGGCCGAGGCTCCATAATGACCACCCGCTGTCCCAAAAAGACTGCTTCGTCGATATCGTGCGTGACTAGCAGCATGGTTGTTTTGTTTTTCTCCCATATTTCCAGCAGCGCCTCCTGCATATGGACTCTTGTAAAAGCGTCCAATGCGCCAAACGGCTCATCAAGCAGCAGCACCTCCGGATTGCGAAGCAGCGCCCTTGCGATGGCAACCCGCTGCGCCATCCCGCCGGACAACTCACGGGGATATGCTTTTTCAAAGCCGCGCAGCTTCACCAGTTCAACCAGCTCCTGGACTCTGTCCCGTATGCCGGAATCTCTCAACGACAAATTGCCAGCGATATTTTGCAGGACATTCATCCAGGGAAACAAACGAGGCTCCTGAAAAATAACTCCTTTATCCACGCCGGGACCGCTTATCGGTTTCCCGTTCAGCAGAACAGAGCCGGCGTAACCGGTGTCCAGCCCCGCTACAATTTTCAGCAAGGTGCTTTTGCCGCAGCCGCTGGGACCGATGATCGTCAGAAGTTCGCCTTTATTGACGGTTAAGCCAATATCTTTTAGCGCTTCGACCCGTCCGCCTGGCGTTTCAAAAATTTTGTTCAAGTCATTAACCAACAACAGAGGTTCAAATCCTGTATTTTTCGTCAATTTAAACAATTCACCCCTATTTACTTGGAATTATAAATAAAAAAAAGATTCCTTAAGGAATAGCTGCTCCGGCGGACCGGAAGCCGCTCTGTCTGGTTATACTCATCCGCCAAACAAACCGAACCTCGATTCGGTTTGTTGTATTGAATTATAACCACCGCCCGGAATCTCTGTCAATGCTTTTGTGTGATATTTCTCACTTCACAAACAGGTTTACTATGCTTTGTGCTTCTACGGCAACCGGAACCTCGTATCCCGGCGCTCTTTGCAGCGTAAGCCCCTGTATCAGGCTGACCAAATAGAAGGCCAACTGGGTTGGATCGCCGTCTTTGATTTCGCCCAGCCTTTGCCCTTCCGCCATAATGGAGGCGATTGGAGCAAGGTTATCCGTGAAGCGGTCCGTTACACCCCTTCGAATCTGATGCGAGATCAGGTGGCTTGTTCGTACATTCTGGCGGATCATCGTAAGCGCCCAGTTTTCTTCCATCGTCAGCCAATCTCCGGTTAGCCTGGCCAGCTTGACTAGCGGCGGCTCATCAAGCCGTTCCAGTTCCCTGACCAGCTCGCCATAATTCTGCTGGGACCGCTTCAACAGCACGTCCAGCAGCTCCTCTTTTGACTTGAAATAATGATACAAATTGCCGATGCTGATTCCAGCTGACTGGGCGATATCCTTCATGCTGGTTGCGCCGATTCCTTTGCCTGCTATCGTATAGACGGCGGAATCCAATATGTCGCTCATCTTCTGATCTCTGTGCTGCATGTCTCGGTCAACGTTCCGGGGTGACAACTTCATTCCTCGTTTCATGGACTTTTTTTCGTATTGTATCATACTTCCTCCGCGCGGCACATTTGGTTCTGCTGGGTGTCCCTTCCGCATAGGCCACTCGCCGCGTGGGAATAGTAGGAAGACTATCGGGAGAGGAGCGGCTGCCATGACTCCGCAAAGCGATCAAGGGAATTTATCGGGCACTTCCCAGCTTGGGGCGGCTAAACGTGATCAAGCGAATACGGGCGTGACAGGGCAAGCCGGCAAAGGCGAGGAAAACGTCCGCACGGACGCTGCGGGACAAGCCTGCGGGGAATACTCCCCCGAGCTGTCTCCGCGGCTGGAGGTTAACCGCGAGCAACTGGAATCGCAATTCGCGGGTTGCTCCGACTTTGTGTTGGCGTCCTGGAATTTTGGTCCTGAGATGGGACGCAAAGCCCTCTCCGCTTATTTGGATACGATGGTTTCGATCCAACACGTCAATGAAATGAGGCAGACGCTGCAGGATATGACCCCCCATGAAGTCGGGATGGGAAAGGAGGTTATGCCGGAAGAACTGTTCCATTTTTTCGGCCATCATGGCGTCTCATCACGCAAAGCAACACTGCTGTCGACCATGGACGAGGTAGTCGCCGCTATTGCGCAGGGCTGCCAGGTCCTCTTGTTTGACGGCTGGAATCAAGCCATTTGTTATGAAGCAAACGAAACCATGAAGCGCCAGACGTCGGAGCCCATTATCGAGCCGGTCGTGCAAGGTCCCCACGACAGCATGATCGAGGATTTAAAAAGCAATATCGGCATGATCCGCAATTTGCTGGCATCGCCAAGGCTAAAGGTGAATTTCTTTACCGCCGGGCAAGAAAGCCATAGAACGATTGCTTACGCTTATCTGGACGGGGCAGTTAATCCGGAGTCTCTGGAAAATTTCGAGAATCGAATCAAGGAGATACACCAGGAAGAAATTTTGGAAGTATCCTATCTGGAAGACTGGATCAGCGATTCCGTGTTTTCTCCCTTCCCTCAAGTCAGATATACGGAGCGGCCGGATACGGTTGTTGCCGCCCTGCTGGACGGCAAAATTATCGCATTGGCCAACGGCTCGCCGACCGTACTCATTTGCCCGGGCAATTTTTTCGCGTTTCTGTCCAGCAGCGAAGATTATTATCAGCGAACGCTGTTTTCGCAGCTGGTACGGATTCTCCGCATCGGCGCTTTTTTTATCGCGCTGATGCTGCCCAGCACCTATGTCGCGTTATCCACCTTTCATTCCGAGCTGATCCCTACGGTTTTGCTGCTGGCGATATTGGATTCCCGCGAAGGCATCCCGTTTCCCGCCTTTGTTGAGGCGCTGATTATGGAAATATTTTTCGAGCTGCTGCGGGAGGCGGGCATCCGTCTGCCCCGTCCCGTCGGCTCAGCCGTCAGCATCGTTGGGGCGCTGGTCATCGGACAAGCAGCCATTCAGGCCAAAATCGCTTCCCCGGTAATGGTCATCGTTGTTGCTCTTACGGGGATCGCTTCCTTCGCCCTGCCTCAATACAGCATGGCCATAGCGCTGCGCATCCTGCGTTTTCCCTTGATGGTACTGGGAGCAACGCTAGGCGGCCTTGGCATCATGTTTGGCTTCCTGCTGGCTTTGCTCCATTTATGCACGCTTCGTTCACTGGGAGAGCCTTATCTAGCTCCCGCCGCTCCGCTCAACATCCGGCAATTCCGCGATATTCTTGTGATGCTGCCAAGAAAGTCGCTGCTGCAAAATCCGCGCAACCGGCACAGACATTGCAAGAGGGGAGAAGCCAAATGAAGGCTTGGACAAAAGCGTTATGGCTGCTTCTGGTTGTCCTGTTGACAGGCGGCTGCTGGGATAAATCGGAGCTGATTGAATTCGGCTACGTTCAGGCGGTAGCCATCGACCAGATGGAGCAAGGCGATATCGAACTGACAACTCTGTTCTACAATCCAACCGCCCACAGCGAAAGCAGCGGATCGACCTCGCAGGCCCAAAAAGCTATCGCCATCTCAACGCAAGCACGCTCCGTCAACGAAGCCGTGCAGGATATCCCGCTCCATTTTGGCAGAACGGCCAAATGGGATCATATGCGGATCATTCTGATCGGCGAAAAAGCGGCGCGGAACAATCCAATCGGCGAGCTGCTGGATTTTTTCTCGCGAAACCACGAGCAAAGGGCCACAGTGCTGCTTATGACCACGCAAGGTAACGCCAAGGACTATATTAAAATCAAACCTTACATCGAATACACGATCGGCCAGCAGCTTCGCAAAATCGAGCAATCGGTGTCGCAGTTTTCCGCCAAAACCACCAGCCTGCCGCTATATGAGCTTGCCATACAACTGGAAGGGGAAACCAATGTAGCTATTGTGCCAATGGCGTCCAAAGCTCCTAAAAACAAGGATATCATTGTGGCCGGCACTGCTCTGTTCAAGGATCAGCGATTAGTCAAAAGCCTGGTGTCTCCGGCCAATACCCAGCCTCTGCTCATGCTGCTGAACCGCTATAAGCAAGGCATTATCGAATTGCCTTGCCCCGGTGCAAAACAATCTTCTGGCGATATTCGGGAAATCTTTGAGGTCATCTCCATACACACCAGCGTAAAACCAATCATTAAAGGCGATGAATTGACGGTTAAGGTGGATACCAGGCTAAAGGGGGCCGTTAACGAGCTTCACTGCTCCTCCCTCCAAACCATCAAGGATGAGACGGCGATGCGAAACCGGATTGCGGATCAGGTGAAGGGCGATATGGAAAAGCTGATCGCTTATTTGCAAAAGCATAAGCTGGACGCTTTGGGAATTGGCAACAGCATCTACCGCCGCCATCCCGCCTTGTGGAAAAAATGGAAGCCGGACTGGGAGGAACGTTTTGCCAATGCATCGTTTGTGATCAATGTTGATGCGAATATTCTCAATATCGGGTTAAATGCGGGGGAAACATTCGGGAAGAAGAAAGGGGAATAAGCCATGCTCGCCAGAGCTGTTATACTCATCGCCTTGACGGCGATCATGCTGCTCTGCGACCGTTCCCTGTTGAGAAGCGCGGATAAACGCTCGCGTATAATCTATTGGCTCATGCTTGCTCCCTCTGTCTATCTGGGGGCGCAGTTCATCGCCGATCTGCCGTGGCCAAATCTGGATGAGCTGCTGCGTGCGGCATTTCGAATTCCGGCAGAGCAGATCACGTCCTATTTGAAGGGCAGCCAATCATGAGGAAACTGGAAAAGGAGGGTTAACATGAATGCCAAGCAGCAAACGGTAAGCGCCCTTCAGATGGCAGCGCTGTTCTTGACCTATGTCACCGGCTCAGCCATTATTTTTATTCCCGGCCAGCTTGCCGCTGCAGCGGGTAATGCGGCATGGATTTCCCTTCTGCTGGCATACGGGATGGGGGCGCTGCTGCTTGCGGCGGTCCTCTATCTGTTCCATTGGAGCCAGGGAGAAGGCTGGGTCGGCATCCTGCGCCAAACCGTCGGCAATGGGGTTGCCTCCGTTCTGCTGATTCCTTTTGCAGCGGGCGTATTCTGGCAGCTTGCGGCAATCGTCATCGAAATCGGCAGTTTTTTCAAAAGCACGATGATGAAGGATACGCCTACTGCCGTAACGCAAACGCTGTTTTTTCTCATTGCGGCCTTAACCGCCCGGGCAGGCATCGAGGTCATGGCCCGTATGTTTACATTGCTGCTTATCTTTATGTTCCTGTTCGCCATCGTCGTAATGCTTCTGGCTTCCCCTCTATTTCATACGGAATATTTGCTGCCAGTTCTGCCGGACGGCATCAAACCGGTGCTGCACGGCACGTATATTGCTTTTGGCTTTCCGTACGCGGAGGTTATTTTGTTCTCTCTGCTGCTGCCGTTCACCAGACGCAAGGAAGCCGGATCGCTGGGCAAGTTTTTTCAGCTTGCCCTGCTGATCAACGGATTAACGTTGTGCATGTCCATCGTTTGCACCTTTATGGTACTTGGCCCGTTATCCGGACATCTGAACTACTCCCTGTTCCAGCTTGCCCGGCTTATCTCCATACAGGACATTCTGGAACGGGTAGAGTCCGTGATCGGCTTTTCCTTGATCATAGGCGTATATATGAAAGCCACGATTGTGCTGTTTATGCTGAGCCAGCTGCTATCGGAATGGTTTAAGCTGAACAACACCCGTTTGCTGATTTGTCCGGTCGCCCTTATCGGCCTTCTCTTGTCCATCACCATGTATCCCAACCAAATTACCTATTTTAGTGATGGCTATACGCTTTGGACGATCATCGACAGCGCCGTTTATGTCTGCCCGCTATTGCTGGCTTTTGCCTTCAGCCTGTTCCGTGGCAAACCCGGGAAGTCTCCGGCAGCGAAATAGGGACGATGCTTTACTCCCTCATTCCGATTATTGCGTCAGTTTGCCTAAACGGTTAATCGGAGCCGCCTTCCAGCCTTCTGGACCAACTGGCTGAGCAGCTGCAGCTTTCCCGGAATTGGCTCCATCAGACAACTCCAAAAACCATGCTTCATCATCGGTCGCCAATGCCAAATCAATCAGATCCGGAACAAGCGCGCTTCCTGCAAGCCGAGCATCCGGCAGAGTCCTTAGCCATATTGAACGCACGGTTGCCTTTTTGCCGATTAACGGTTCCTGGTCGCTTTTGACCACATAAACGGACGCAATCCCCCTGATTTCATCCAGGGATTCAACAAATCCATGAATCAATGCGCCTTCCCTCGTTCTGCCGGTAACCCAATCTTCCACGTGAATACTCATATGCCGCACCGCCTCTGCCCTTTTTATTTTTAACTGTAACAAAAGTGTTTACACTTGTTTCTGTAATTCTATAAGTTACAGTTACAATTGTCAAGTCCCGCTCTTTCTTTGTGCGCCTGGTGAATGAACAGAAGCCTCCGCATCCGATCAGTTATCGGACATGGAGGCTTCTACAATATTATTTTCCGAGCTGTCCAAGCTTCTAAGCTTATGAAAGGAACGTAAGCCTCAAGTGTGGTCACCTTCTTGTAGTCGCTCCATAAAAAGCTTCAATTTTCGCTGCGCCCGCCGGTACATCAGGTAATCGACGATATTAATGAATATAGGCTAATCTGGATCAACTCTTGCAGGGACTGGCGCGGACGCCGGTTAAAGCACGGCCTGACGCTCAAGGCTTTCTCTAATGTCCTTGATCAAGAGCACTTTCTCGGCTTCGGTAATGCCGTCCGCGCAAAGCTTGCGCGCCAATGATGGCAATACCCAAAGTTCGGCTTCTTCCCTGGTAATCCCCGTCTCTTTGCGGTATTCATCCAGAAAGGCATGAATCATCGGTTCTCTCAATGTGTCAAAGTGGTCCAGAGCGGAAGGCGGCAATGTAGGCGGCAAAATCGCATACCGTACCATAATGATATATTCAGCCAGGTCGGCCTCCGGGTTGCCCGCCGAAGCATTCATCCAATCCAGCACGGCATAAGTGCCGTCTTCCCGTACCATAATATTTTTGGGATTGGGATCGCCATGGCAAATCGCATTTTTTACGGGTAATTCATCCAGAAAATCCGTAATTTTTTCCGTTTCATCCTTCGTCAAATATCCGGCTCCAAGAATAGCATATTTCATGCTTTCCCTTTGCGAAGGCAAGGAGCCATCATGCGGCTTGCGGTGAATGTCGGCCAGCGCGCGAGCCGTCAGCCGAACATCCTCTTCAATAATGGGTGAATCCGAAAACGGGAGGCCTTTGGACAACTCTTTCAAAAAACGTTCCATGACCGTCTCACCGTAAATGCGTTCAAATACGATTGCCGGTCGATCCTCCACCTTCAAAAGCTGGAAAGGCCTTGTAACGGGCAATCCGTTTTCCCATGCCAGCTTGTTATTGGCAAATTCCTTCTCCATTGCATCAAACCCCGTGTTGGGTTTGGCGATTTTGACAATTTGATCGCCGCTGCCCCAAGCGTGCACCTCGGAGCATCCGCCTTCGGCAATTTTTTGTCCCAGTTGTTGCTTCCATTCCTCTGTCATCTTCCAGTCTCCTTTGCCGAAAGTGCTGTTATACTCGCTTCAAAGTTTTGGAAATACAAGCAAGTTTCTCTACAGCTTAGAACAAAATGTAAGCGCAGTCAATATTAAATAAAAACGCCTTCATCCTCTCCCGTTCGGCAATTGCTGAAAGCAGCCGTGAACGGGAGAGGATAAAGGCGTATATGTGGAATTAACCTATGGTCAGCACGCAGAGCGAAGGTTGTTTATGCCGAATCAGCCTATCGTTTGCACGATGTTGCCTTCGGTGTCTTTGATATGCGTAGGCACAATTTCAATAATAACGTTTCGGAAAGATTGAAGGATAATCCTGCCTGCAACGGGCTTTAATAGAGCGCCCCATTCCTCGGCTGTTTCCGGCGCCAGCAACAAGGCAATGCCGTTCTCCGTCTCCTCTACCGCACTGTTTTCTCCCGGCTCCAGCTCAACCTGCCAACTGGATGAAACCAGCGTAAGCGTCCGGCCATGCGGCAAACGTCCGCTCAGCAACCCGCCGATGACAGCCGCCTGCTTGGCGCCCAGAGTCAGGATATGTACGCCCGTGCCGGCTCCCTCTTCCTCGCCGCTTCGCCAGTCCAGCTGATCCACGAACAAAATGCCCGTGCTGGATCCATCCCGCCGTGCTCCTTCCTGAATGGCGGCAAGCGCCTCCGGGCGTTCCAGAATGGAGCTCCGCTCCAAATCCGTAATATATAGCGGATAATAGTTCAGGAGCGTGTCTAGCAGTCCTTTCGTATTCCACGTCTGGGTTGCCTGCAATTCATCCGCTGTAATTCCTACTACCTGGACGAACTCTACCATTCCGTTAGGCGTATATATTTCCCCAAGCTCGGGGTCCGTCACAAACCCAAGCGCGGTCAGCTTCGTAGCAGACTCCAGCCTGATTGGGCTATTGGCGTCCATATGGTCGCCGGATTGAAAAACGTTCCCGCTTTTGAACACATAACGGGCCAAATTTTGCAGCAAATTCATGCTCCAGGCGGGAGGTTCGCCCTCCCCGGGCGCTTTCGCCAGACGCATCGTCAGCTCGAAGCCGTAGCCGCTGTATTGCTCGTCATCCGTTTCCTTCTCGTAAAGGTCGGAAAAACCGTACGTTACGTAATGCCAGTGGGGAATAGGGCGCTCCGCGCTGTATACGCTAATGCCGTTAAGCGGATCATTGCCTCCCAGCATATAAGGCAGCGCTGCAGCATAATGCCGCGGCTGCTGCTCCCCATAGATTTTTTCCAATGCGTCGTCTATGGCATTCCAGCCGATTGCTTCCACTTCATCACTCATAGCGACTCCTCCTTTAACCTGAAATCAATGAGTCCTAGACGGCGATAATGCGTCCTTGACCCGCCAACTCCCGAAGCTCTCGCGGCAAAAGATCATGATCCTGTTCCGGTATGCTCAGCTCGATGCCATAGCGATTTCCTTCATCGTCGGGCAAGCTCCAGCGAAGCTCCCCAACCAGAGTAAGGAGCTCCTCGTTTAGAACAAGCTCCAGGCTGACGGCTATTTTACGGTCCTCTATTGGCAGAAGAAGCGGCAGCCACACGCAACAGCCCGACTTGCTGATATTATGGAGAACAGCCTTAACGGGTTTCGAGGGCGTCTGCACGCCGTTAATGCTCAAAAATCGAAGCTCGAACGCGATAGGCTCTTTAAATACATATCGAAAAGGGGTCTGTCGGCGATTTATGGTCATTGGGGCCTCCGTTAGCGTCATTGTAATGCTAGTTCTTGTAACCGCTATTATCTATTATTATAGAGGTTGTTCAAAAAGTCCACTTACCATTAAGAAGATTGCCTGGCAGCATGGCCGACATCGAATATGACATTCCGTCTTCTCGGTACTGAAAAGCGAACTTTTTGAACACGCACTTATTCGTATTCATCGTCAGGAAAACAGCGGAAATGAATAGATCGCAATACGATTTTCCTATATTTAGGGGGAAACCCTCAGTTGGAAGGCTTTAATTCCTTGTAATACAGATTGGTGGCATGCAGTTTGCCGTTTGCCGACCTGGCATAAAGGGGAATGCTGCCTGCTTTGATGTAGCCCAGCGATGCATACAAAAGATTGGAAGGATCGCCATCTCTTGTGTCCAGCACCAGCAGCCTTTTTCCCATCCCCTTCGCAATTGTCTCTGCAGCTTCCATTAATGCACGCCCGATTCCGCCTCGCCGGAAACGGGGATGCGTCATCAGTTTGGCAACTTCCGCCCGGTGATCGCCATTGGCCTTCATGCACACATGCAGTTGAACAGTTCCGGCCAGCGCCCCATCCGCAAAAGCGCCTAATAAAACAACGTCCGGTGCAGGCACGCTTCTCCAATAAGCCTCGGCTTCCGCAAGACCAAGGGGCGGCAGAAATCCGATGGATGCGCCTCCTTCTACGACCTCGCTAAGCAGCTCCGAAAACGGTTCGATATAGCGATCGATCCCCACAATCTCTTTAATTTCCAATTCGTACGGCATGATCATTCCTCCTTTGATTACTCAAAATATGTTGAAACCGTCCTTCCGTTAAAAGCCTCTTCCTTAACCGTTCATCGCCGCCAGCAGGCTGTCCATAATATGCAACCTGCCCGCCGGCGTCCAGCTCAGCGCAAACCAGTTGTTAACGGAGTGCACCGAGCCGTTTTGCACCGCCGGGATGCCGGACCAAACCTCGGTCCGCACCATACGGCTGTACATGTGCTCGCTTCCCGCCAGCACGTGATGCTTGTAGACAAACATCAGATCGCTGTTCAGCGCTGGCAATGACTCTGGCTCCATTTCGCTTCGCCAGCTGCCCACAACCGCGGGCAAACCCGGCTGCAGTCCCAACTCGCCATACAGCAATTGGCTTAACGGGTGCCCCGTTGTGCCAAGTATGCCTACCGTTTGATGATTCACCTGAAGCACTGTCACACGCCGCTGCCGCGCGGCTTCCCCAAGCGCCTGCTTCACCTGCTCCGCCCTCAGCACCAGACTGCCAAGCGCCTCATCCGCCGTTTCTTCCTTGTGCAGCAAACCGGCAAGCTTCAGGAAGTTTTTTTGCCAATCCCAGACAGGCAAATCCAGCATGACCGGAAAAGCCACTTCTTTTATGGCATCGCGAAACTCGGAATGGTATTCGTCCACAATGATCAAATCCGGCTCTGAGGCAAGCAGTGCGTTCCAGCGCTTGCCGAATGTTTCCCGATAGGCCTCGGCGTCGACGCCGGGATAGTGAAACCAGTCACCCTCATAAACGGGTTTGACGTCCAGGGCATGAAGGTAGTGCTGGAACCCCATGGAGGAAAGAATGGCTACCCTTGGCTGCTCCTTGCGCGTATAAAGCTTGGGTGGAATGCCAACGACGCGCTGAAACATGCGGCTAAAATAAAATTCGCTGCTGAAGCCCGCGGCGGCGGCGGCTTCCTTGACGCGGAAGTGCTGCTGCCTGAGCAGTTCCTTGGCTTTATTGATTCGAATTTCATTCAGGTATTCCACCGGCGCCTGGCCCATGACCTTGCGGAATTGCGCGGAATACGCTGCCGATGTCATCCCCGCCTCCGCCGCAAGCTCGGAAACGCTGATTTTGTCCATAAAGCAACGCTCCATATACTGAATGCTCCTGCGTATTCGCTCATCGTTTTCCTGGGATAAAGCATCGCTGCTATAGATCAGCTTCTGCATCCATTGCTCCAGAGCCAGCCTGGCCAAAAAACGGCTTTGCTCACTCCGCTCCTTGTCCAATTCCGCCAGCCGCAGGATGGTTTGCAGTGACTGCTGGGGCAGCGACGTTGTTATTTTCCCCGGCAGCAATCCGCCGGTAAGCGACAGGCGCGAAGCGGCCTTAATCTCCCCGTGCGCTTTAACCATTTCAATGGGATAAAAGAACACAGCGTAGTAAGAAAATCCGTTCACCTGCTCTGGAAACTCCACGATCATGCCCGGAACGAGCAGATACAGCCCCAGCGGGCGGATTTTGCAAAGCGCGCCGTCCAGCCGCGCCACGGCTTCGCCTTCGGTAATAAAAATCAGCACATGAACGCCGATCCGCCAGCTTCTTGCCTCTCCGCCTCTTATTTTTCTGGATCGAACCGATGACAACAGATATACCGTTCCCAGGCTGCCGACTTTCATTTCCATCGTTGTTCGTTACCTGCCTCCCGCATAGTTGAAGCCTTTTGCTTCTATTATAAGCCAGGCTTGCGTTTCAGCAACAATATCAGCATATAAGGCGCGCCTGCAAGAGCGACAATAAGACCAACCGGGATTTCAAAAGGCGGCGCGATCATTCGCCCGATAAGATCGGACAACATAACGAGAGCCCCTCCAAGCAAAGCCGCCACCGGCAGCCTTATAATCGACCTGGCGCCAACCAGCCTGGTTGCCATGTGAGGCGCCATCAGCCCGACAAACGGGATAGTACCAGCCATAGACACAGCCGAACCTGCCAAACCTACACTAATCAAAATAAAAATCAGACGGCTCTGTTCCAGACGGGAGCCAAGCCCCTTGGCCGAAGTATCATCCAGCATGAGCACATCCAGCCGCTTGGACAACATCAGCGTCAGCGGCAGCAGCACGGCGATCCAGTGAAGCAGAATCCAGACATGCTCCCAGGTCCGCGCATATAAGCTGCCCGCCATCCAGATATAAGCTTGGGAGACCCGAAAAATTTGTCCCACCGCAATTAAATAAGTAATCAGCGCTCCCGCCATTGCAGAAATGGCGACGCCAGCAAGCAGCATTCCATCCATGGAGGAACGGCTCCGCCAGGCCAGCATATAGATGATGAGAGCCGCCGCAAGAGCTCCCCCAAACGCGGCCAAAGGCAGCATCCTGGCGGGAAATGCCGGCGCCATCACCAGAACGGCAACAACAGCGGCTGCGGCTCCCGCGTTCAAGCCGATAACGCCGGGCGAAGCAAGCGGATTGCGGGTGACAACCTGCAGCAAAGCTCCCGCAAGCGCCAGACTGGAGCCCGCCAGAAAACCCGTAATCATTCTGGGAAGCCGAAGCTCCCGGATGGTAAAGGAATATGTGCCATCCCCAAAACCAAGCGCTGCTGCCCAACCATCCAGAATGGGAATATCTCTGCTGCCAAGCGCTACGCTCAACAACGCGATAACGGCATTTAGCCCAAGCAATACAACAATCGCCATAATCCATCGTCTGCTCCAAACACCTGCCGCTATGTCGTTCCCCCCCTTTGCCTCACGAGATACAGCAGGAACGGAGCGCCAACAAACGCAGTCACGACGCCAACGGGAATTTCTTGTCCCGGCAGCACAAACCTCGCGCCAATATCGGCAGCAAGCAGCAGCAAAGCTCCCAGAAGGGCCGAATACGGCAGCGCCCACCGGTAATCGCTCCCTGCCAGCGCTCTGGCCAGATGCGGAACCGCCAAACCAACAAATCCGATTGGCCCCGCAATCGCAACCGCTCCCCCCGCAAGCAGCACAATGGCGATTATGCAAAGCGCCTTTATTCCTTTCACCCGCTGGCCCAGTCCTTGTGCGGCCTCATCTCCAAGGCGCAGGACATTCATGTGCCCGCCTAGCGCAAATGCGCCAACCAATCCCGCCGCCATAAACGGCAAGGCGATTTTAAACAACTCCATGTCCCGTCCCGTCAAAGCGCCGGCCAGCCAATACCGCATCGTATCCAGCGACTGGTTGTTCAGGATGAGAATGCCCTGCATGAGCGAAGCCAGCAGCAAATTCAATGTTGCGCCCGCCAATACAAGCCGGATGGGCGTCCACCTGCCCGATCCGACGGAGCCAAGCAGCAGCAATCCCGCCCCTGCTGCTCCCGCTCCAACCAACGCGGATGCCGCAAAAACCTCCAGCGAGGAGGTTTGAAAAATAAACGATGAAATAACCGCTGCCAGCGCAGCTCCGTAATTGACGCCAAACAGCTCCGGTCCGGCAAGACCGTTGCGGGTAAGCCCCTGCATCAAGCATCCCGCTACCGCCAGACAAGCCCCGACCGCCGCGGCGATTACTGCCCTTGGCAGACGTACGCCCCGCACGATGAGATGTTCTTGCGAGCCGTTGAAAAAAAACAATCCCTCCGCAACGGAGCGAAGCGGAATACGTACGATGCCCAGCGCCATGCTGGCCATTACGGCGGCAATCGCCAGCACTGCCAAAACAGCCAGGTTAACCCATTTGCCCCTCATTCCAGCTCTCCCCCTGCTTTCTTTTTACATCAGCCGCAAATACGCAAAGAATTGAGCCGCCCTGCCGGACGACTCAATTCTATACATGCTTGCACTGCATTTAATTGCCTTTCTGATGAGCTAAAGCGCCCAATTTCCCGTTTGTGGCGGCGCCTTTGCTCCCTGCCTATTGTCCTTCAATCAGAAACGTATTCAAATCGCCGAGCACTTTGTTTACGGCCTGAATGCCGAGTCCGCTCAGCCAATATTCCCATTCGACTGGGTGAACGGCATTGTTTTGCACAGCCTGCAGCGATGCCCACAGCGGGCTTTTCTCCAGTTTGGCAAAAGCGTCCGGCTCGCGATTGAACCAGAGCACCACATCGCCGTCAAGCTCGGCAATTTGTTCTTCCGTAATGTCCTTGGAGAACCCTTCTTCGCTTTGCGACGCCGGTCTTGCCACTCCCGCGTCCGTCATAATGCTTCCGGCAAACGTATCTTGCAGGTACACTTGAATTTTGTCCGCGCGGGGACGAACCAGAGAAACCTGAACGCCGCCCTTATCGGCAAGCTTTCCTTTTATTTCATCAGCGGCTGCTTGATAGGATTTCAGCAGCTCCTCGCCTTCAGCCGCCTTGTTGACCGCTTCGGCATGCAGCTTGAGATTTGCCTTCCAGGTTACGCCCAACGTTTCGACAAAAACCACGGGAGCGATTTGCTGCAGCTGTGCTCTGATGCCGTCATGCGTATCTTTATTCCCGATAATAAGGTCGGGCTTTAGCGCATCGATAGCTTCCAGGTTTGGTTCGTTAACCGTTCCGATATTCTGGATTCCATCCGTTCCCTCCAAATAAGACGGATAAGGATCATTTGCCGCCAAAATAGAAGGCGCAGCGATAGGCTTCACGCCAAGCGCCAGCAAATTGTCCAGCGCGCCAATATCCAATACAACGATTTTGGACGGACTGGCCGGAATCTCAACCTCTCCATAAGCATCCTGAATGGTGCGCGCATCCTGCGAGGGCTCGCTGCCGCTGGCGTTGCCGCCGTCCGTCCCCTTCGTTGCTTCTGCCGAAGGCGTAACCGTTGCTTCCGCGATGTTCACCTTGGCCTTTCCTCCGCAGCCTGCCAGCACAAGCACCATTGTTAGCGCCAAAGCAAGCAATAAAAACCATTTTCGGCTGCCGGTAGTCAATGTCTCAATCATGTTGTTCCCCCTGCTTTCTAATAAAAATGATAATCATTATTAGTTATTATAAAGGCCATTTTCTTGACATGTCCATGCACAAACCTTTTGATTTCATGCAATAAAATGGTCCTGAATCCAGCTGTCCGCAAAAATGTCAGATAACCGTACACTGCTCGCGGCGACTCGGGACTATGGTTGTCAAACTTCTGAATCATGACAAAATTAGACTTTTTTTGATACGATTAGACCCAACGATAGCGGAATGGGAGGAAAAAAATGACAGGAGCATCAAACCGTCCCTTGATGTCTTTGGCTGAAGTCTACCGGCTGTCGAAGAAGTCGGAATTTAGGCGCCTTGGAATCGTTACCGCCCTGCTTTTTTTCGTTTTGGCGCTTTCCGCCGTTCTTTATTCCATTCAATTTGAATATGTGTATGCCTTTTTTATACTGATTTCGTCTTTTTTCCTGTGGAATCTGCTTATACGGAACAGCAAGCTCGCCGATTACCTGGCGTATAGGCGTTTCGTCAAGCAATGGCCCGGATTATTGGCCGAGCCCGATCGTGTCGTATGGTTGTACATCTCCACTGCCGGCTTGTACGGCCATCTTCACAAAGTGGTTATCGCCGATTCCCTTGGCAACCGCCACATACTGGACTGCGGCGATGATTTCGAAATGGCCGAGCGCTGGATGACGGCGGGGAAAGAGACCTTTCCGCTCTGTATTTTCGGGCATGAGCCGGGAGACGGGCTTTATGATCTTTATAACGAAGGACCTGCTGTTTTTTATCTCTATGCCAAAAGGCTTAAGCCGCCGGAGAAGCGGCTTCCCGTATTGACTCTTCAGCAAGCCAGGCAACATGCCCGGACGATGACGACCCAGAATCTTCCCCCCACCTTTGAACATCTTCCGCAGGATCCCCGAATCCAATTTATGGTTGGCTGCGATATCCGATTTTGCATCATGGCTAGTGCTTACGACTTATATGAAATAACACGCGGGGCAACGATCTACGGTGACAAAACTCCGTTCTTTTTTGCCGAAATCTTCTACAGTCTTGATTATGCAAAAAGCCGTTATCCCGGCTCCATAGGCGAATCGTTGGAAAACGACGCTTTGGAACGGCTGGCGCGCGATTGGGGAATTACGGACAGGCGGGGCCTGTTCCATTATTTGAATTGGCTCCTGCAATCCGGTCAACGCGCCGATACCAACGTGAAGGAAATTAGCTCCGTCCGGAACATGTTCCCCCATGTCCGCACAACGGCGGGTTTTGATATTGCCCGCTTCGTGCAGATTGTCCGATGCGGGCTGATGACGGGCTTGTTGAACGATACTGACGAAGCTGAGGCATGGCTGTTGAAAAGCCATCGTTTGTTTACCTGTCATTTTGCGGGATATGACGACTTTGTGGATAGCTATCTGGCGGGGCTATTTGCGTGGAGTCCCACCGCTTATCAGGCAGGCCTGCAGGAGGTTTGTTATGCATATATGAATCCTTTTTGCCCATGGAACCGGCACAAAACGGAATCTTCCACATCGGCGCAATGAGAAGTTTGCGTCAATAAAAAAAAACGGCACGATGGAACAGAAGCTTCCGCGCCCGATCCCGTGCCGATTTTTCGGATTATTGATTGCCTAACATCACTTCCAGCACGTCATCGATCATTTTGCTGTTGGCGATTGTGCCCGTATACAGCCAGCTGTGCTGGTTGTCAAAGTCGTAGAGATTGCCGTTTGCTACTGCGGGAATGCCTGACCACAGCGGGTTGCTTAGCAGATCATCCCTGCTGTGCTCGCTTGTATTAACGATAAAGAGATGGTCAGCCTCCAGGCCCGCAAGCGCCTCCAGCGAGATGGAGGTCCAGTTTTTGTCGGAGCCTTCCGTCGCTTTTTGAACCGTGGCAGGTACGTTAAAGCCCAGATCCTCATAAATCACCGCGCCGCTAGACAGCTTGGGATTAACGACATAAACGCTTTTGGCCGTTACCCACAGCACAGCAGCGGACGGGCTGCCAAAGGTTTCCTGAATTTGCTCTTTAGCCTCCGACGCTTTGCGCTCGTATGCTTCCAACGCCGCCTTGGCTTCTTCGCTTTTATTCAGCACTTCACCCACGATTAGCAGCTCCTGCCGCCAATCGTTGTTGGCTTGATCCCCAACGGTGTAGGTGGGGGCGATTTTGGCGTATTGCTCATATTTTCCGCCTGACGCCATTTCCGCATTGTCGATCAAAATAAGATCGGGCTCAAAGCCGGCAACGACTTCGTAAGGCAGCTCGCCCGGAATGACGGGAATTTCCGCCAACTCGTCCTGCAAATAAAACTGTACGGTTTTTCCGTCATAGACCGACCACTGCGCTACCGGTTTAATTCCAAGCGCCACCAAATGATCCTCCAGATAAGAAGCAATGATTCTCTGAGGTTGATCGGGCAATACTACTTCGTTGCCGAGAGCGTCCGTTTTTGTCCGTTGCTGGGCTGCAGGCTCGGAAGAAGAAGCGGCTCCCGAAGATGGCGATGGAATTGAATCCCCCGACCCTGCCGGTGTTGCGGATGCGGCACTCTGGCCTCCGGCTCCTCCCCCGCATGCCGCCAGCATGATTGTCATACTAAGCAGCAGCGATGCCGCCAATGAACGTTTAAGCATAGATGAGTCCTCTTTTCTCTGTTGATAATGAGTTTCATATTCACTATCAGCAATGTACCATTGATCATTTTGGGATTCAATGGACAATCCTTTGTCAAAAAGGGGACTATCCTTAGGTGGTGGCTGCCATGTCTCGCCGGCTTCCGTTGTTTCCGGCAGCAAGCCGCTTGCGCCCAAGCTGCGGTATCGCATGGGCGGCATGCCCTTATGCTTTTTGAACAATCGGCCAAAATAATGGGGATCCTCGTAGCCCACGCTGCGGGCAATATCCTGAAGCGTGCAATCACTCTCCAGCAGCAGCCGTTCGGCCTCCGCTATGCGCACCTGGATCAGATAATCGATGGGGCTATGGCCCGTCTGCCGCTTGAATTGCACGGATAAATAAGCCGGGCTATAGTTAAAACGCTCCGCCAGCGCATCCAGCGTCAAATGCTCGCCGTAATGTTTTCGGATATGGGCCGTCACTTTGGCGGAGAGCGTTTTTTGACGATCGCCCCCTTGCAGTCCTGAACGAAATGCCTTTCCGGATTGAACCCGCTGACGCAGAATCGTTTCCACCAACACATAAAACTGCACCTTCAGTCGAAAATGGTCATCCGGCGCTGCTCCCGGCCGATTCCAGCCCTTGTACAGTTCCTCCGTTTGCTGCAGCACAAGCGCAGCGGATTCCGGGCGAATGCTGTAGAGAGGCTGTCGGGTCGGACTGCTCCAGTCCGGAGGCAAAGCCAAGCTGTAGTCAATTTGATAGTATTCAACGGCTTTATGATCATCAGCCGCTAACACTAGCAGCACTGTGCCTTTTGGCGCGTGCATGACATAGGGATGTGCGGCGAAAAATGTTACATTATCGGCATGAAGCAAGGCGCTGCCGCGAGATAAAATAATAAACCTGTCCGCTTCCAGCTGCTGCCTGCCGGCTCCGTCGACATAGCTTCCACCGCTTTCACTACCTACACTGCGTTTGCTGTCCACGCTGCTTCCCGGCTTTACATAGCCCCTGCTCACGTCAAGCAGTTGAACGGCAGCATGCTGCCATAGCCGCATTAATTCATTGTCCTGCATAAATCCGGTGGTTCCTTTCTGCAAATCTCTTTGATGATTAAGAGTATAGCCCTTTGGGTTCTGTTTCGCCAGAAATGCGGTAGTCCGCGCCCGGGATGGCAGAAGCCATGTCTCCGCTATTCAAATTTCAACTGGAGCGAATCGCAAATTGGCGTGTAACCGATCTTTTGATAAATGCTATTAGATGTGGGATTTGCCAAGTCCGTATATAAGACGCATTTCGAAAACCCTTTATCCAATGCAAGCTGGCTTATTTGCGCCACAATTGAAGAAGCATACCCCTTCCTGCGCTCATATGGAGGAGTATATACAAATGCCACGCCAATAGCCGTCCCCATTTCCCTTGTATATCCAGCCATTGAAACGGGTATCCCGTTATCCTCCAAGATATAGAGCTTTTTTGATGCGATCCGGTAGAGATAAGGGGCTGCCTCTTGGGGGATAGACATTTCGGTTTTGCCGTAACTCACTCCTGCATAAAATGCTTCGGCCCAATAGGGGAAAAAGTGAATATCCCCTTCTTCCAGCAATCGAACGTTGCCAACCTTTGGGATGTCCCGGTTTACTGCCGTAAGTTCATATATACGCTGGTTCATGATTGTTTTAAAGGTTGTTCCCTTGCGCAAGGCATATGCTTTGGCAAAATACTCTGCCAAGGTTTTTTCGGTTGTCACGCCTGGAATTTCATGGTCCTTCAGCCCCTCTATCAGACGGCTTATCGCTTCCGGGTTAATGAGGTTGTCTGTTGCATAAAGCGTAATATTGTGCGGCGGTGTCATGAGGGCGGTAAGTTGTATGCCCCCAGCATCCGAGATCGTTGCCATCAGCCAGTTTACAGGGTCGCGCCAGTCTGTTTTGTCTTTTCCTTCATGCCCAATAATGATATTGCCAAGAGGAATCAAATTTTGTGCTTCATGACGCATTAGAACATCATAGGTATCATCGTAAAACTCATGCACATCCGTATACAGTTTGAATTGCATTGCAATACCACCCTTCCCTCCAAATTTTATGAAGACGCAAAAAAGCCCCATCCCATTAGGGACGGAGCTGCTCCGCGTTACCACCCTGATTGACGTTTATCGTAAACGTCCGCTTAGTCATCGTCCAACAACGATGCTTCTTTGTAACGGTAGAATTCCGGGCCCGCCTACTATCATTCGGGGGCCAGCTCCGAGGTGATTTTTGGATTCGGATATCCGCTGCCTCGCACCACCCGGCAGTTCTCTGAACGGCGTTTCCGGATCTACTTGTCCTCTTCATTGCATTTGGCAATTATTGATAGAATTCAATATAATATATTCGCAATATTCTGTCAACAATTCAAACTACAATTGCCCACTACTATTTTCACTCCAAAAAGTTTTTCGTCCAAGTTAATTTCATCATAGACTCATCCCCCGGCGCTCGCCTTATAATCATGGGATATGTCTAAAAACAAGGAGAGCTGCGCTTCATGTGGTTTGTATTTGCGTTATTAACCGCCATCGCCTGGGGCGGCGCGGATTTATTTTATAAGAAGGGCAGCGACAGTCGAGACCGGTTCAGCCATCTCAAAATCGTCGTTATGGTTGGTCTGGTCATGGGACTTCACGGAGTCTCTTACATGTTGATTAAAGGAATCGCCTTCGCCCCTTTTGACATGCTTCGGTATTTGCCCGTATCGGCGCTTTATATCATTTCTATGACGATTGGATACGTCGGCTTGCGCTATATCGAGCTGTCCATATCTTCGCCGGTGCAAAACTCTTCGGGCGCCATTACAGCCATCCTGCTGTACATCTTTTTCACCCATAGCCTGGGTGTGTTGCAGATCGTAGGCATCGCGGTTGTTACAACAGGCGTGATCGGCATCGCCATTCTTGAAAAAAGAGCGGAACGAGCCGCGCTGCTCGCCAGCGCAACGACGATTAATCCCAAATATCAAATCGGCGTTATGGCCATCCTGTTTCCGCTTCTGTACAGCCTGATCGACGGATTGGGGACGTTTGCGGACGGGATTTATTTGGACGAGTTGGAGCTTATAGGCGAGGATGCCGCATTGCTTGCTTATGAATTCACCTTTTTTATCTGCGCGGTGCTTGTATTCATTTATTTGAGAGGGGTAAAAAAGGTGCGTTTTAACCTGCTGGGAGAACGAATTAAAGGGTATGCCGCCATTTTTGAAACGATTGGCCAGTTTTTCTATGTGTTCGCCATGTCCAGCAATGCCATTATTGCTGCTCCCCTGATTGCTTCCTATAGTATTTTCTCGATTATTCTATCCCGCATATTCCTCAAGGAGAAGCTGAGCAGAACGCAATACGGCGTCATCGTATTTGTCCTGATCGGTATTGCGCTGCTTGGCATTGCCGACGAGCTGTAGTTGTACTTCGGGGCTGGCCATCTGGCTGTCCGCTGCCTTCGTTGGTTTGCACGATTTATCAACTATCAGGAAAGGGTCAGGCGGGAGCGTCGGCAGCGCAGCGAAAGCCGATGTTGCCCGTTGAGCTGTCAGGCGTGTTGCTGGTCCGCGCCGCCGAACGATACCGGTTGCAATAGGAATGGTGGCAGAGATAAGAGCCGCCTTTCATCGTTTTGGATGTGCCGCTCACGGGTCCGTGCGGATTGCGGTCGCCCACTTTAGGCTGCAGGTAGAAATCGGTGACTTGGCCCAATTAATTGGACGCTCGCCCAGCTATACGTCTTCCATGTTCAAGGAGGTAACCGGTCAATCGCCCATCCAGTTCATGCGTCACCTGAGGATTGCCGAAGCCAGGCGACTCCTGCTGCACACGGATATGGAGCTATCGGATATCTCTCAATATTGGGGCTACTACGATACCTCGTACTTCTATCGGATGTTCAAAAAAATGATGGCAACGACCCCGTCGGAGTTCCGTGCGCGGAATGTTGGCGACCTTCTGCAATTACGCGACTGATGGGGAGCCATCGCTCCCTTCGTCCGCTTTGGCTCCGCATCCTGCCTCATTTCACACCGTTATTGCCCCATTGCGCGTTCTAGCTTGTTATACTCTTGAAATAGTTATAGATCTGCTCCAGCCGCTTGCCCTGCGCTCCGTTTTTCTTTTCCATGGAGCCGAATTCAAACACCTTGGTTTTTTTGATTCCGACATAGCTGAGCAATGCCCGTTTCATTAATATTTTGTGCGCGTTGTTCAGCCAGAAAAAGGGATACATCGTTGGCCCCTCCATCGTGGAGACAATAACGGCCGACTTGTTTTTTAGGAGTCCCTCCGGCAGCAAGCCCCCCTTCTTCCGATATGCAAAATTGGCGGACATCATCCGATCGATGTAACCCAGCAGCATGGCTGGAGGCCGCCCCCACCAGATGGGATAAATAAACACGATTTTATCCGCCCACAGCAGCTGCTTCCGGTGCTCCGTCAAATCGGGATCGATATGCATATCCCTTCTCCGTTTATGCTCGTTAAATAGCAGTCTGGGATCAAAATCATCAGCATATAAGTCCAGTATTTGTATTTCGCTCACAAGCCGATTTTCTCTCAATCCTTCAACGGTTTTCTGCAGAAACGCATAGTTGAGGCTGTTGTAATTGGGATGTGTATATATGATCAGTGTTTTCATGCGGCACCTTCTTCGTTATCATTTGATAATAAATTAACATGCCGAAATTTACTTGTCAATAGATAATTATCTTTTAATAAGAATAACGATCGTATAAAATAAAAAGACGATTCCCCAAACTAAGGGGAAACGTCTCTTTACAATAGAATTGTGCCGACATCCTGCCCTTCCGCTGCAAGCGGAGAATACATCCACCATCTGGCGTAGGGCACCTCATGGACACGGCCCGATCGGACCGCTTTTAAGCTGCGCCAATACTCCGACTTCCCAAGCCTGGAAAAGGAAGCTTTTGCGCCTCGCTCCTGCTCATTCACCATAACAAATTCCTGAAGCAGAATTAGCCGTTTGAACTGCTCCAGCCCGCTGACCGCATCCCTGTACTGCGAGATCTCATCCATTTTTTTTATAAAAAAGGCCAAAGGATGAACATTGAAGGGAACGTTGGCATCCAGATTCAACATGACGGAGTTCCCTCCATCAGATCCAGTCCCTTCAGCAAAAGCATCGCCATCGGGACTGCTTAATTCTACATCGCTTATTCGAACGTCAAATGAAACTTCATTCATATGCAGCATTTGACCCGAGCTTACTTGAAATTCTACCGACGTTCCAGGCGAAAGCAGCATGCAGTGGCTTTTGTGAAGATGAACAGGTTGACCGTCAATTGCCGCAATTCCGCTTCCCCCATGAATGAGCCAAAGGGCATAGGATGCGACGGCAAAAGGCGGCTGCTCCATGCCCAAATTTATAATGCGCGCTTCGATGCCGATCCACTCAAAGCGGGATCGATCGATTGGCCATCTTATTGGTAAAGGCTTCATTGCCCGGTAACCTCCCGCGGTTGAAACAGCTCTCATTAACAAGCTGATTGTACGACAATTCCCAACCGCAGAAAAGCCCCTGGAGTAAGGGGGCTTTTTCCAACACATTATTTAAACAATTCGATTGCATCATCAAGCAAGGCATCAGTCGAAAACAGCGTATACGACCACCATTTGTCATACGGAACAATGTATACGTGATTGTTTTTTACAGCGGGCAGGCTTTTCCACAGGTTGGAATTCTGCATTTCCTCAAAAAACTCCACCGATCCCGGCTGCGTATCGTTTACCTTCACAATCAAATAATCGGCGGTAACTTCTGGAAGCTTCTCCAGCGACTGTCCTTCCGTGTAGACCAAATAACCGCCATTGCTTTCGATTTGCTCCTCGATAAACGGCAATCTTTTTAATCCTAAAAGATCATGCAGCACATACCCCATATTCCGGTTGCCCGCAACCTGGAACGAATCCTTGAAAATCTCGATGGCGGCTACCGTTTTGTCCGAAGGCACGATTTCGCTCATCTGAGCCTTGCGCTCCTCGGCTTTTGCTTCATGATTCGCAATCCATGTCTCCGCCTCTGCCTGCTTGCCGACGATATCGCCTACAAATCGCAATTGATCGTACAAATTGGACTTCCACGGATACAGAAAGGTAGGGGCGATAAGCTCAAGCTGCTCCACGATCTCGGGAGCAACGAAAGATGAAGCGATAATAAGGTCCGGCTTTAACTCCAGAACCGCCTCCATATTAGGCGGGTAATCTCCGGCAATTTGGATCTGGTCCGCATAATCTCTTAAATAGTAATCCTGTTGGATTTCATATTGCAGACCGCCAACCGGCGTAATCCCTAAAGCCAGCAGCTGTGTGGTGGCGCTGATGGAAAAGATGCGTTCCGGATTAACCGGAATTTCCTTGGTTCCAGCGGAATCAGTAAATTCCTTGGTTAGCGAAGAGGGCTCGGCGGTCGGCTCGCCATTACTTGGAGAAGCGGGAGATTTTTTTCAGACAATATGGAGCAGCTCGCCAGCTTGATCGCAGCTTCGTTATTGAAAGTTTGATCCTTCTTCACTTTCCGGTCTCAATTGCCACCCATAGCTCATTTCTGTTTTCCTCCGGCGGCAAATAGCGTTCAATGGCAGGCAGATAGGCAAGCTCATAACCGGAGGACGGCAACCACTCCGTATACAGCCGTTTCCATATGCCGGCGATGCCTTCCGGCCCTCCTTCCGCCTCAAACACAGCCCATGTCGCTGCCGGAAACTCTCTGCTTATCATGCCTTCCGGCGGCGCTTCGTTGGAAGCAATGGACAAAATATATTGAAACGTCTCGTTCCTCCCAAAATCGCCATCGGCGCAAACCCCCAATATACCGCTTAACGGAAAATCCTCCGCCCGAACTTCCCAAAGCCTGCCGAACAGACCTTCGCTGGCCGCTTTCCCCCATAAGGCGGGTACCTTTTCAAATGCATCCTGATGATCAATACTTTCCTGTACTCCCGTGATGGCAAAAGCGGCCAACTGTTCAATTCTGTAATTCATTTCCGCAGCTCCCTTAATCGATATTTGAAAGGAAATGCGGGAATACGCCTTTAATTTGGTTCCGGCATGACGCGCTGCAGTCGGAGTGGCTCCATGCAGCTGCGAAAAAGCGCGGGTAAACGCCTCCGGGGATTCATACCCGTACTTGTGGGCAACCTCGATAACCTTCATCTCGCTGTTTTGCAGGTCAAAAGCTGCCAGCGTCAACCGTCTGCGCCTGATATATTCCGACAGCGGGACCTCCGCCATAAACGAAAACATGCGTTGAAAGTGATACACCGAGCAGCAGGCAATCCTGGCTGCAGATTGGTAATCAACTTCGTCCGCGAGCCTCTCCTCGATATATTTTATGGCCTTGTTCATGCGTTCCACCCATTCCATTCCCGCTTCCCCCTTCTCGATCCATCCTACCGCTCCGCCAAGGTGTTGTCCTAACATTTGATGCATTAATCTGCAAGGTCGCGACGTTCCACTCCTGCCCCAATCAACGCTGATTGCGATGGTAGAGAGATGCTGACTACAATTTAAGCAGCCCCGCCTCCAAAACGGGGCGGGGCTAATGAATCAAAGCGAGCGATAACACTGCGCTCTCCCTGTCCCTGACACTGTCAGATATGCAGCCTCATCAGCTGCGGAACCAGCGAGCGCAGCTCCTTCAGGAAGGTTTCGCTGGCGAGCGATAGTTTCTTTTGGGCGTGGAGCCAATAAAAATCGACCGGATGCTCCTTCTGGAGCGGTATCGGCACGATATTGCCATTGATGACATAAGGATCGTTTTTTAGCGAAATATCCAAATAAAAGCCGATGCCAAAACCTTCGCTGATGACGCGTTTGGATACTTCGGAATGCTTGGCGTGGAACATTTGCCGGAGCGGACCATAATCCTCAAGCTCGGCGCGGATTTTCTCCGATGTTCCTATGATGGGATGTTTGCTGATTTCCTCCATCGACAAGCTTTCCTTGGTCGCCAGCGGCGATTTGCTTCCTACGCAAGCCATAATCCGGCATTTCAAAAAGCGTTCAGCCACCAGGTTTTTGAAGGCAACCTCTACCGGTGTCCCGATCAGGCCAAGATCCCACTCTCCCGCAATAATTCGCTCTTCGATCTCGGCGGGATGGCTTTCGATGATTTGCAGTTCAACAAAGGGATATTTCTCCGAATAAGCGGTGAGCAATTGAGGCAAAAAGCTGGTGCATGCGCCAAACGTGGCGCCGATCACCAGCCGCTCATTCAGAAGCGAACTGTTCATTCGGGCCGTTTCCGCAAACTGGTCCCATTTGGCCAAAATCTCCTCCGCAAGCTGAATCAGATTCATCCCCGCAGGAGTGGGCGTTGTTCCCGAACGCGTTCGGGTAAAAACGGCTACTCCGATTTCATCCTCCAGCGAGGAAATGGAGTTGCTTATATTGGGCTGCGACAAATGAAGCTTTTCGGCGGCTAGCGTCATGGAACCGCTATGCGCGACCTCAACCAAATATCTAAGCTGCTCGATTCGCATCCCTCGTACACCTCTCCTGCCATAATCGGCAGTTATGGAATCATTGCGATTTTATATTTTACATTGTAAATCGGAATATGCAACAATGCAATTATTAATTCCTAACATTCCTATCGGAATTAAACAATATTACACTGAAAGGCTGTGAACACACGATGAGCGAACCTATTGCTCCCTTTGTTTTTGCCAAACGCGTCCCTCAATCCGCACCGATGGGAGCGGCTCAAGCTGCCGTTCGCTCCGATGTCGTGCCGTTGTCTTACGGCTCCCCCATCTCGGACGCCTTTCCTTATGGGGCGCTGGAGCAGGCATCCGCACAAGCTATTCAAGCGCAAGGCGCAGCCGCCCTGCAATACGCCGGAGCCGACGGCCCGTCGGTCGTGCGGAACTGGATCGCAGCCCGCTCCTCGCTTCGCGGCATCCATGTGTTGCCGGAGCAGGTGCTGGTCACCTACGGCTCCGGGCAAGCAATCGATTTTGCCAGCCGCGCCATTCTGGAGCCGGGGGACCATGTCTGGGTGGAGTCGCCAACCTTCTTCGGCGCTCTGAATACGTTTCGGGCAAGCGAGGCGGTTTTGACCTCGTTTCCGATCGACAGCGACGGCCTGCAGGTCGATGCCGTTCAAGAAGCATTGGAAAAAGCTTTCCGTTTGAATCTGCCGCTCCCCAAATTTCTGTATTGCATACCCAACTACCATAATCCGGGCGGAATCAGCCTATCGATTAAACGCCGCCAGCAGTTAGCGGGGCTGGCAGAGAAATATAATTTCTTCATTCTAGAAGATGACGCCTATTCGGAGCTGAATTTTGAAAACGACTATTTGCCTGCTATTTATAGTTTTGCACCGCAGCGAACGATTTATTTGGGAACCTTCTCCAAAACAATCGCACCTGGCATTCGGGTTGGCTGGGCGATTGCCTCGCAAGAGGTGATTGGCAAGCTGAATACTTTTTTTCACGGCAGCCGAGCCAGCGTATTCACTCAACAAATCGTCGGCAACCTGCTGCAAAACTTCGGCTTTGAACAACATATTGACGAGTTGATCAAGCGATACCGCAGCCAGCGCGACAGCTTGATTGCGGCCTTGGACAAGCATCTCGGAGAAGCCGTGGAATATACGGTGCCCGGCGGAGGATTTTTTGTCTGGCTTCGCTTCAAGCAAGGCATCGATACCGGAGAACTTGTCCGTTACGCTGCGGAGAAAGGAGTCAGCTTTATTGACGGCAAGCAGTTTTATTTGAACCCGGAGGATGGAGCGCAATATGCAAGGTTATCCTTCAGCTATTGCGAATCCGACGCTTTAGAGCTAGGCGTCGCAAGGTTGGCGGAAGCATACAACGCCTACCTCGCCGAAAGGAGCGAGGGCTCTTTTATCTAATCCAATACGGCAAGGATACGCTTGCCTGATTCTGTAGGTCGCAAGTCTGGAGGTTCCCGTCAAGGGATCTCATAATCCCAATAGCAGCAAACGGTTTTGAAGCGATCATTCAAACTAACTCAATAATGCGAAGCGTAATGCTCGCCCATTCACAGGAGGTCAAACTAATGAAACTCAAACGGAAAGCACTATTCAATCTGATACTATTAACGGCGCTGGCGGTTTTACTAGCAGCTTGCGGCAGCAATACAGGAAATGCAGGCAATCCAACAGGCGGCGCAGCTGCCTCTCCAAGCGCGGAAAGCTCCCCTTCCGCAGAACCGTCGTCTTCCCCGGAAGCGCAAGGGGCGGAGCAGCCGGACCCGAATAAATACAGTGGCGTTGTTGTTCAACTGGAAGGCAGCCAGGTCGGCCCAATGATTATTGGCAAAGAAAAAGGCTGGTTTGCCGAGGAATTCGCCAAATACGGAGCGACCGTGGAATTCCAGACACTGGCCAGCGCTTCGCAATACAATGAAGCTCTTGCCGCAGGAAGACTCGATATCGTCCGCACCGGCTTTATCGGCACGATCGCCGCTCAATCCGCCGGTATCGAATTCAAATCATTGGCGGAAGGCAGCAGCGGAGCGCCGGATGCCATTCTGGTTCCGGAGTCCAGCCCGATTCAATCCATCGCCGACCTGAAAGGCAAAAGCATTGCGGTAGCCAAAGGCAGCAGCTCATGGGGCGTGCTCCAGCTAGCCCTGAAGCAAGCGGGCGTTTCTCCCGATGATGTCAAGCTTGTAAACCTGCAACCAAGCGACGCGCAGGCCGCTTACCAGAGCGGACAAGTAGACGCATGGGCGATCTTCGAGCCTTACCGCAGCCAGGAAACCTCTTCCGGGTCGCGCGTTGTTGCAGAAGCAAAAACACTAGGCATCTTTACGCCTGGCTATGTGATCTCCCGCACCGAATTTGCTGACAAATACCCTGAGCTGGTTGTTGCTTTCCTGAAAGCCTACCAACGCTCGATCGATTGGCAGAGAGCCAATCTGGACGAAGCCGTTAAGCTGAATGCCCAGATCAAAAACGCGAGCGAAGATACCATTCGCATTTCTCTTGCCAACCCAAGCTCGGAGCCGACCAACCTGCCTGTCTCGGAGGAAGCAACCAAATTCCAGCAGCAAACGGCCGACCTGATGTTTGAGCAAGGCGAGATCAAAGCCAAGGTCGATGTCTCCGCAGTTATTGATAATTCCTTCCTCGAGAAAGCGCTGGAAGAATTGAAAACCGAAGCAGCCGGTAAATAGATTTAACAAACCAATGAACGGAAACAAAGAACGGAAACAAAACAACGAACGGAAGTGTTTTGCAATGAAGCAAGCGAACGAGCAATTAAACGATCAAACGAACGATCAATCGAACGAGCAAGCAAACGAGCAAGCGATCAATCAGTCAAGCGAGCAAACCGAGCATTCAAGCCATAAACCCAGCGAGCAAACCAAACAATCCAGTAATAAACCCGGCCAGCAGTTAAACACGCAATTGAACCTGGGCGCTTTCATCTTTACCTTCGGCCATCACTTTGCCGCATGGCGTCATCCCGAGACGGATACCAACGAAGTGATCAATCTCGATTATTACCGCGAAATTGCTGCCGCGGCTGAACGCGGCAAGCTGGATATGCTTTTCCTGGCGGATACCGGCTCTATTCCGCTGAGCGACGCCGAGTCCAGCGCGCGTTTTGTCTACCCCGAAGCAACGGCCGTCATCGGCGCGCTTACGGCAATGACGGAACGGATCGGCTTGGCCGCGACGGTATCGACTACATTCAACGATCCCTATAATGTCGCCCGGCGTTTCTCCACCCTCGATCATTTGAGCCGTGGACGCGCCGCTTGGAACGTTGTCACCTCCACCAAGGAAAGCGACGCCCTGAATTACAGCATGGATAAGCTTCCCGAGCATGGCTCGCGCTACGAACGGGCGCAGGAATTTCTGGATGTAGCCAACGGACTGTGGGACAGCTGGGAGGATGAAGCACTCGTTTGGGACAAAAAAGGCGGCGTGTTTGCGGACAAGTCCAAGGTTCATCTCCTTGAACATCAGGGCAATTCCTTCTCGGTATTGGGTCCGCTCAATATTCCGCGCTCTCCTCAAGGGCGCCCCGTTATCGTTCAAGCCGGCACCTCCCCCACAGGATCGCGCTTCGCCGCGCGGTCTGCCGACATCATATTCACCGCATGCGAGGATAAGGAGGAAGCCATCCGCTTTTACCGCCAAGTGAAGGACATGCTGCCGGAATTCGGAAGACGGCCGGAGCAGGTTAAAATTATGCCGGGTCTTATGTTTTTTGTTGGCGCAACCGAGGCTGAAGCCAAAGCCAAGGAAGAGGAATTTTATGACCTCATCCTCCCTTCTGCAGGCATCACTTATTTGTCGCGCATGCTGAACGCGGATTTGTCGGGCTGCTCGCCGGATGACGAGCTTCCGGATATCCCTTTGGAGGGCAATACCAGCCGGGCCAAAATCATCGTTGAAGCAGCACGTCGCACAAAACAAACCATTCGACAGCTTGGTATGCATTTTGCCGTAGCAAGGGGCCATATGAAGGTGACTGGTACGCCGGAGCAAATTGCCGACCTGATTGAAGATTGGTTTAAGAGCGCAGCATGCGACGGCTTCAACATTATGCCTCCCCTTCTGCCGGGCGGCATGGGAGAATTCGTGGATCAGGTCGTTCCCGTTCTTCAACGGAGGGGGCTGTTCCGCACTGACTATACGGGCAGCACGCTGCGCGAGCATCTGGGACTGGAGCGCCCCGTCAGCCAATTCGCGCTGAACCGGGCCAACGCATTCGCCCAAGGGGAGGCCGTTACATGAGCAAAGCGGGCAAGCAATTGAAACTAGGCTTGTTTATTCAAAGCACCGGCCATCATGCCGCTGCATGGCGGCATCCCGAAACGGAGACGGGGCAAAGCCATAACGTGAAATATTACCAGAAGCTGGCGCAAACGGCGGAAAAGGGCGCTTTTGATCTCATTTTTCTGGCTGATGATCTGGCCGTGCCCTTGCCCTTCAAATCCGCGCTGACGGACCGGTACGGCAAGCTTGAGCCGCTGACTCTGCTATCCAATCTGGCTGCCGTCACCGAACATATCGGTCTGGCCGCCACCTTGTCCACAACCTTTAATGAGCCGTACCATGCCGCCCGCAAATTTGCATCCCTGGATCACATCAGCAACGGACGTGCTGCCTGGAATGTCGTGACCTCGGCGCTGCATGACGAAGCCCGAAACTTCGGGCAGGAGGCCATCCTTGAACACGAGCTGCGCTATGAGCGCGCCGACGAGTTCCTTCAGGTGGCTTCCGGCCTATGGGACAGCTGGGAAGAAGAGGCGGTTGTCGCGGACAAGGACAGCGGGCTTTATTTCCAGGAGGACAAAGTGCATCCGCTACATCATAAAGGCAAGTTTTTCAACGTCAAAGGTCCCCTTAACGTTGCGCGTCCCATACAGGGGCGACCGGTCATTATTCAGGCCGGCTCCTCCGGCGACGGACAGCAATTTGCCGCCAAACATGCCGAGGTCGTTTTTACCGTACAGAACGATTTGGAAAAGGCAAAAGCCTTCTATAAAGGAGTTAAGGAACTGGCTCAAACGCACGGGCGAACAAGCGATGAGATCAAAATTTTCCCCGGCCTGTTCCCCATTATTGCCGATACGCCCGAGGAAGCGCAGGAGCGCTACCAGTTGCTGCAGTCGCTGGTAGACAGACGAATCGGCACTGCCCTTCTGGGCGGCGTATTCGACAACATCGATTTGTCCGGCTATGGAGACGATGAACCGTTTCCGGAGCTTGCCGATGCCCAAGGCACGCGCAGCCGCTTCCAGCTAGTAACGGAGACCGCGCGCCGCGAAGGCTTGACCGTGCGTGAGGTTTACCTGCGTTTCGCCTCCGCGCGCGGACATTCCACGGTCATTGGAACGCCTGAGCAAATTGCGGACCATATGGAGCAATGGCTGAACGAGGAAGCCGCTGACGGCTTTAACATTATGCCGCCTTATATGCCGGGCGGGCTCGAGGATTTTGTAGACAAGGTTATTCCGGTATTGCAGAAGCGCGGATTGTTCCGCACGCATTACGAAGGACGCACCCTGCGGGACAATTTGGGTCTGCGCCGTCCGGCCAGCAGGCACGCCAAGGCGGCGAACGAGGTGCAGGAATGAGCGCCACGGGACGGCTGGAGCTGAGCGAGGTAAGCAAAAGCTTTCGCTCCGCCAAGGTCAACCATGTATTGGACAATATTGGGCTTAACGTCGAGCCGGGACAGTTTGTTACCATCATCGGACCAAGCGGCTGCGGCAAAAGCACCCTGCTCAAAATCATCGCGGGCCTGGACTCCGATTATCAAGGGAGCGTTTTGCTGAACGGAGCGGACGCAGGCGGGCCAAGCCGCAAAAAAGGCTTTATTTTTCAGGAGCATCGCCTCTTCCCATGGCTGACTGTAGAAGAAAACATCGCCGCCAACGAGTCGCTGCGCGTTCCGGAAATCCGGCGGCGGGTTGATGAAATGATTGCGCTGGTGCGTCTGGACGGGTTCAGGCGCGCCTATCCCAAGGAGCTGTCCGGGGGCATGTCGCAGCGGGTAGCCATTGCCCGCGCGCTGATGCAAAACCCGGAGGTGCTGCTGCTGGACGAGCCCTTCGGGGCGCTTGACGCCTTTACGCGCGCGCATATGCAAGAAGCGCTTCTGGACATCTGGCGCCGCAACCGGACCACCATGCTGCTGGTGACCCATGATCTGGATGAAGCCGTTTTCCTTGCTGAAAAAATCGTGGTGATGGACGCAAGGCCGGGACGAATCAAAGGCATAATCACCAATGATTTGCCCTATCCCCGGTCAAGATCGGGGTCTTCGTTTCAGGAGCTTCGCACAACCGTCCAGCGCACGCTGGAGAGGACCGGGGACGAAGACGAAACCTGGTCCATCTAAGACTCCGGAACACGCATTACTAAAGGAGAATGTATGAAAAACTATGCAAAATGGTTGAAAGGCGCCATCATTCCTGCTGCTGTGCTGATTTTCTGGCAATGGGCTTCCCTGACGGGAGCGGCGGACCCCAAGCTGTTTCCGGCGCCAAGCTCGATTTTCGACGATTTCTACAGCATGCTGCTGTCGGGCGAGCTTTATTTCCATATCCGCGTCAGCCTGATGCGCGCAGCGCTTGGTTTCCTGCTGGGCGGATCGCTAGGGCTCATCGTCGGTATTACGGTTGGCATGTCGGTTCGGGCCGAAGAATTGATCGACCCTTCCGTCCAAATGCTGCGGACTGTGCCTTTACTGTCCATCACTCCGCTGTTTATTCTATGGTTCGGCTTCGGCGAGTTGTCCAAAGTACTGCTGATCGCGATGGGCTCCTTCTTCCCGCTGTACGTGAATACCTTCCTTGGCGTGCGGAATGTCGACAAAAAGCTGTTTGAGGTTGCGCGCGTGCTGGAATTTAGCCGCATTAAGCAAATCACCCGCCTTATGCTCCCTTCGGCTTTGCCCAATGTGCTGCTGGGATTGCGGCTTTCGCTAAGCATCGCTTGGTTATGCCTTGTCGTGGCGGAATTAATGGGCGCGGACAGCGGCGTTGGTTATTTGATTCAGGATGCCCGCTCCTATGTGAGAACCGGCGCCGTATTTGTGGGCATTTTCATTTTTGCCTTCGTCGGAAAGCTGGCGGACTCCCTTGTTCGCTTGCTGGAGCGCAAGCTGCTTCGCTGGCAGGACAATTACCGGGGCTGATAAAAGAAAATAGCATATAAAAGAAAATAGCATATAAAAGAAGAAGCATCCACTCCCGCAACAGGCGGGGTTGGATGCTTTTTTAATCGATATGGACAGCTGCCTTTTGCCCGCCTGGCGGTCACCGATGACCGTTAGAGCCCCAAATGGATGCATTGGCTTCATTTAACGGTCACCTATGTCCTTTACACGCTCAAAAGTCGCGTTTTTGAGATGAGTGTAAGCTTTTATGGTCATGGATGACCTTTAAACATGGACATTACCTCAAAATAAGGCTATAACGGTCATGGATGTCCGTTGCTCGCAGGATGTCCGTTACTGTTTTGAGCCTATATCTTATACCTTGAACTGGCTCAGTTCTTCCTGCAGCTTTTTGGACAAGCCGCTCAGCTTGTCGGACAAGCCGGCAACCTGCTCGATGCTATCAAGCTGCTCTTGCGTGCTGGCGCTGACTTCTTCCGTTGACGCTGAGTTTTCCTCCGTAGTGGATGAGATGATTTCTAGCGCCCTTACGATTTCTTCCTTATGGGTGTAGACGCTGGACGCGCTGCCGCTAATACGGTTCATTCTCGACTTCAGCTCCTCCAGATCGTTGCTGATGTGATAGAATGCCTGCTTCGTATCTTCCACGGACTTGGCATTTTCTTCGGCGATTTTTAAACCTTGAACCGTATGCTGCACGGAGGTTTTGGTTTTTTCTTCAATGACGCCGACTTTTTTGGCGATTTCCTGAGTAGCCAACGCAGTCTGCTCCGCCAGCTTGCGAACCTCCCCTGCAACTACGGCAAAACCTTTGCCTTGCTCTCCTGCGCGGGCAGCCTCGATGGAAGCATTCAGCGCAAGCAGGTTGGTCTGGGTAGCAATTTGCTGCACAGTCGCAACAAAACTCCCGATTTCATTGCGGCTCAAATCGATATCGTGAATAAGAGACGACATGGCCTGCGTCGCATTTTGATTGTCCTGCGACCATTTGGAGAGAAGATCAACCACTTCCAATCCCCGCACGCTTTGCTCAGCGGAGGTCTGCACCATCTGCTCTACAGCCTTGGTATCATTCGTAATATCATCGATTTGAGACGACAATGTTCCGGTTTTTTGGAAAATGTTATCCGTCTCGACGGATTGGTAATTGGTAGCATTGGCAATTTCGTTAATTGCTGTGGCCGTATCGTTCATTGTGGCGGCCGTCTTGGAGGAGATGGACTGAAGCTCCTGTGATGACTGGTTCAGCACATTCGCGGAGTCGGCTACCATGCCGATCATGCCGTTAATCTTCTGGACCATATTGGACATGCCGCGGGAGATTTGGCCAATCTCGTTATTGGACTTCACGTCAAAGCTGACGGTCAAATCGCCTTGCTCGATCAGCTTCATTTTGCCCAGCAGCTTTGGAATGGATCTCAACAGATACCGCAAAGTCACGTAGCAGCCGGCAACCAGCAGAAGCGTGGCCGCCGCAAACGAGATCAACGTAATTTGGGTCATGCCTTTTAATTGCTCCAAAACCTCTTTTTCGCTAATCGTCAAACCTACCGACCATCCCGTGTCTTCGCTTGTTGCGTATCCGATGTACCGGCGCTCGCCGTTATCCTGCATCAGTTCAACGCCGGATTGCCCATTCAGCATCTTTTGACCGATTTTACCCAAGTCGCCGGGGCTATCCGTCAGGTTTTCCTTGAGCACCTTTGTTTCGTCGGGGTGATAAAGGATTTCGCCCGTATCCGAAGCCAAGATGGAGAAACCGGTCTCGCCGAGCGAATAGCTCTGCATAATGGTCGGAATATCGCTAAACGCAATATCTACCGCAACAAATCCGATCATGCTGCCAGCAGCATTTTTGACCGGATAAAAGATTCCCATCAGCAGATCTCCCGTCGTAACGTCCGGGTAAGGCGCCGAGTAATAAAGCCCGTCCGTCTCGGTAACCGGCTTATAGTATGGACGTGTCTGGATATCAAAATCCGGGGCGGACACGGAGCCGTCATTCAGAATCCAGTAGCCCTTTCCGTCAATGCCCGCAACCCAGGCATCTGCAAAGGAAGGCTCCATCGCAACCATCTCGGCCAGCGTTGCTTGTACCTCGGCTGCATAAGGAGATGTTTTGGCCATTTGCGGAGTCTCGGTTGACTCTATGTAACGCGTAAAGGTTTGATTGGTTGACATCTGCTTAACCAACGAACCTTTTTCTTTAAAAAACGCATCAAATTCTTTAACAAGCGCTGTTGTTTTTGTTTCTAGCAATGTCTCTTGCTGGTTAATCAGAATGCCGCGCATGTTAGAAAACATAACCGCTCCCAGAACAAAAAAGACAACAACGATAATACTGAACAATAAAAGCGCCAATGTATTGGCAATACTCGAGGAACGTGAAGCCTTCTTTTTCACAATTTGCAGCATGTTGTCATCTCCTTTGGTGTCTTGTCTTGTGAACAAAGCTCACTTTAATACTTCTAATCTTGTATTAATTTTAATTAGATTTTGAATTTACACAAGTCTCATTTTTTCAACATGATGGCAAAAAGCCTATGGCCGCTCTTCATCATCCAGCGATCTCTGCACCATTTTCAACAATTCTTCTGCTATCAGCTCCGGCTTATAGTGATGAACGTAATGTGCGGCATCGGCTACCAAGGAATGTCCGCCATAATATACGGCGGATTTTCGGCGGATTTTCGCCGCCTTTTAGCAGCGCCTCGTGCATTTCCAATGATGATGTCGATTTCCCGTTCGCGATTGCCAATTATTGAAAAACGCCCTTTTTAAACTGGAACTTATGATCAATTCTACCATTTACCATCCTTTTTTCACTTGCTTTTTTATGTTAATTTAGTTAAGAGTTTGGAGAGGTGCTTCCGAATATATATCGAATCAGGAAAATCCATACACAACAGGAGCTGACAGATTTGAAAAAGGGTTGGTTGTCTATATTACTGGCATTTGCGCTGCTTATCCCCTTATCCGGCCAGACTGCTGCCGAGGGGCAATATTGGCGGTTTGTGGATTTCAGAGTTATCCAGCATGACGATAATTCCTTAACCGTTGACGGGATTATGGAAAAGCCGAAGGCCGGCGAAGGAATAACAATAAAACTGAGCACCGGCGAATATGAGAATGTGAACGGACGCAGAGAATATGCAGAAACCGTCCTCTCCGAAACGAAGGGCATCCTTAATGCAAAAGGTTATTTTCGCGTAAAAACGCCGCCTGTTGATGCCGCTAAGCTTAGGGATAACAAGCTGACCATTACGGCGATGGATCAGGATGGGCAAAAAACGGGTTATTCCGAAGCCTTCCCCGTTTCCCTGAAAGCAAACGAACCAGGGTTATTTAGCCGTACGGACAACTATGCTAAATATATGGATAGCTCTCAGCTTGCCCTTTCATTTGAGGAAGGTCAAAAACTTGGAAGCAATGCCGTTAAGCTTGCCAAACGCCTTGTTGCGGGTGATCAAGCCTCCTACTTTTTGGATAACGACGGAAAGCTTTGGGGATGGGGCGAGGTACCCAGCATTTTCGACAAAGCCGTCTACTTGTCTTATGCAACCTGGAGGCAGCCCAAACCCATTACGGCGATAACCAACGTCGCCCAGGTAAGCGTTGGAGGCAAGTCCGGGGCTTTGCTTACCAAGCAGGGCGAGATTTGGCAATGGGATTACCGTTCCGCCGGGATCGCTCTTGTCCGCATTGGCAAGTTTTCAGGGATCAAGGAAATCGCCGTTGACTACGATGGCAACGGATTAATATTGAAGCAGGACGGGACCGTGCACAGCTGGACCTTATCCTACGGAAAAACCGATGAAAACGGGCATTACAAAGCTCCAAAGGTAACAGTTAAAGCGATCTCTACATTAACCGGAATTACCAGCATTGCAATTTCACCCAACAGTTTGTATGGTTATGCGACGCACCTGGCGCTGCAAAAAAACGGCGCGGTTTGGGCGTGGGGAGACTTAAGCGTCATTGCAAGCGCCCGTCAAAAGGCAAACACCAACGAAAATAAACAGCTTGAAGACGGATTAGGACGCTATATGTTTACCAGCGTAGTGGCCCAAAAGCCCGAACAGCTAAAAGGCTTCCCTCCCATTACTCAAATAGCGATGATAGGAAGTTATCCATTACTCGTGAGCGATGAGGCGGAGATGTGGTCTTATGTATCGACGAAGGATTCCTTTATCAAAAAGCCGGGCAAGGTGTCGCACGGAGTGGCTGCCGTGTTCAATAATAGCAGCTACGTGCTTGGAACAGACGGGGCTTATTACGAATGGAACGAAGGCAATCCCGTTCTCTTTCGGGAACCCGTCGCCATGCTGACGGGGCTAAGGAGCATTGCCCAGAGCGTTTCCGCTTACTCCGATTCACAGCATACGCTTGGCGTTAATGCGGAAGGCAATCTTGTTGCTTGGGGGCATAATTTTTCCGGACAGCTCGGAATCAGCGCCACCAATCCTGCTCCATCGGCGCCATACCTGATCTCCAAGGTAAACAATGCCGTATCCGTCGCAGGGGGCAAGGAGCATATGCTGGCACTTGGCGGCGACGGCACTCTCTATGGCTGGGGCAGCAATGCAAGCGGACAAATCAACGGAAGCAACCGCGATGATATTTTAAGCCCCATTGTTATAACTAAGGATCAGGGCATCAAAAAGCTGGCTGCGGGCGATGGATTTTCCTTTTATGTGGACCAGAAGGGAAAACTGTACGGCTGGGGAGATTTAAAGAGATTTGGACTGGAGGACGCCAAAAAACCAACGGCCATTACGCTCATTTCCGAAGCCATCAAGGATATTGCCGTTTATGACTACTCCGCAATTGCGCTGGGGGCATCGGGCAAGGTATATCAGCTTGGCGGAACGGCTTACATGGACGATGAAATTCTGGCGTACAGGGGTAGTTTTGTTCGTACAGTTGAACAGATTTCCGACGCCACCGCCATAGGAATAGGAAGGGCTCAAGGATACGCCATCCGCAAAGACGGCACCGTATGGCATTGGAGCAACACCATTAAAGACGAAGCGATACAACCAAAGGCGATTGCCGGCCTTAAAAATATCAAATTGCTGTCTGCGGCAACCGCCAATAACGATTATGTGATCGCGCTAGACAAAAACGGGGACCTTTGGGCGTGGGGCGACAATACAGCCAGCCAGCTCGGCCGCCAAATTAAACAGTCATTGACATCCCCTGTAAAAGTAACGAACGAGCCTTACCGTTTAACCGAAACCTCTTTGACAAGTGTAGGCAAGAAGCTGAACTACCGGACAATAAGCGCATCCCGTAAAGGAGCGCTGCTGCTCACTACCAATAACGAAATGTTATTTTTCGGTTATTCATCCAATTCGCTGCTGGATAAAAAATTAAATCATAATGTTTCTTTTGCCCTGCCACAAGAGAACAATTTTTACTTTATCATTGACGGGAAGCTGTATGTCAGCGGCCGTGACAATGCAAAGGGACTGCTCGGCAACGGGACAAAATCCTATTTTGACACGCCTCAAGCCGTACGCACTCCAACGGGAGCTAAGCTAAACGCCGCAACCGAATCGAACGGATGATCAAACCCGCCGCAACATAAAGCACTGTGGGTAAAATTCCTGTAATGGGCGACACCCATATCTCCTTACCGGCGGCAACCGTTATGTATCCGTCGATTACGAGCGGGTTAAGCAGACTGTCCTCGACCGCATGCATAAGCACGCCAGGCCAGATCGAACCTGCGATTCTGTAAAGCTCCACGAATAAAACCGACCATGCGATCATGGAAATAACGGCAATCATAGCAAACAGGATTTTGTTTACCGGCAATACCGTATGCATCATTTCATCGGGCAAAAAATGCAAGTAGTAGGGCACATGCCAGATCCCCCAGATTAAGCCGGCAATTCCGTATAGGGCCCAGTCTCCGACTCCCAGCTGCATAAGCTTGGCAGTCAAATAACCCCGCCATACAGCCTCTTCAAATATATTTTTGACAAACTGGATAAGCAGGAGGCCTATGAACACGCCTCCCAGGGCGCCTAACCGGAGGTTTGAGAAATCAATCCATCCGGTGACGTAACCTGCCAGCAGGACGATAGAAGTGACTAACGGATAAACGAGCAGCGCCACCAAATACCACGGCCAGCCTGATCTGATTAGCGGGGCAAGTCCTGCCCCCTTCCATCCGTCTCCGGCAAATGAACGAAGGACAATAACCGTAAGCAGCGGAAGAACAAGCCATATGCCCATACCCAGCGTATTGCCCTCCTGCTGCCCTTCCAGAGTGCTGTCCACCAACACGCCGATCCATCCGCTGGCTATAACGACAGCAGCAAATACAACTAAATTTCGGGTGCTCTGTGCTTTCATGTCGATCCCATCTCCTCACGACTACTTCGTTAAAATGGATATGAACCAGGAGGCTTCTGGCCTGGGATCCTCCGGTTTAAGCGCTATGTGTTCGGCAATTCCTTGAATGGCATTCCAGAAAACAAGCGAAAGCGCGTGGGGGTCGCCATTCTTGAATTGCCCCAGCTTCTGACCCTGTACGATAACCTCCTTGCTTAACAATGCGACGTTTCGAACATCGAGCATATCATTTACTTTTTGCGAAATGTCGCGGTGAAAAAAAGCATTCCCCATCAAAACAAACATTTTGGCCGAAAAAGGCTGTTCCAGCATGACAAGCAATTCCGAGACCAAAGCCTGTAGGAAGGCATGCGGATCAGTCATTGCCGGGGAAAAATCAATATCCATCCTCTGGCAGCCAATCTGAATCAGCTCCTCGTAGACATGCTGCTTGGACTTGAAGTAATGGAACATCAACCCCGAGCTAATGCCCGCCGCTTTTGAAATATCCCTGGTGGACGTACCGTAATAACCCCGCGACACAAAATGCTCCAGTGCCACTCCCAAAATCTGAATTCTCCGCTGCTCATGCTGCTCTTGTTTGGTTACCAAAATAACTCACCTTTCCGATACCCTTAATATTAAGCAAGCGCTCAACATTAAGCACTTGCTTAATATACTATCTATTGCTTGCATCAATGTCAAACGTACACACTATTTTTGATTGCCATATTATCTGCAGCGGGGGATAATAAGTAAGATTCTGTCTTCTCTATGTTTTTATTTTTGAAAAATGGAGGTTATTTCTACATGAGTCATGCTTTCCTGCATTCCTACATTAAATCGGGAGATTCCAATCGCCACTATAGTCTGTGCTTAGCTGTAGAAAGCCAAGGTCAGATCACGCTATTAAATGATGGACACCCCGTATTATTCGCCTTAAATGAACAGAAAAAAATAGGCGCGCCCGTTCTGTTCAGACAGCCGGACGGAAGTCTGGGGCTAGCGGCAGCAGATCACGAAGGATCAGAATTTATCCTGCTGTATGATTGCATAGAGGATTGGACATTTGCGAATGAGCGTTTTATCCACGTCAATGCTTCAGGCATACCGATCAAAGAGTTTTCAATCTCCTATGACCAAACCAATGAGCTATACACTCTGCAATGGAGCGATGGCAGCCAAGGCTACATGGCCGTTACTAGGGACTGGGGAACATTCAGCGAACCAACGACGACAGATTATGCAAAAACATGGGCAGATATCGCGGTCACTGATGCTATTCAAGCCTCGTCGTTGCAAATCAGCCCAGAGGAATGCGCAGCTCTGGTTTTACGCTACAACAAGCCGCAGCATACCGGATTTGCGGACACGTTTGGGGATATAACTCTACCTATCGGCGCAAGCGCTGGGGAACTCGATTTGCCGAGTCAGGTTACAGCCGCCTACAGCGACGGTTCAACCAAAAAATTTGGCGTTTCGTGGAATACGGATTCCATCGATTTTCAACAGCCTGGCGTGTATGCGCTTACCGGAAAAATACAGCAGGTCCAATATCCAAATCCGTTAATCAGGGAACGCGCCGACCCTTACATTATCTATGATAATGAAAGCGGCTTCTATTATTTCACTGCTTCCTATCCAACCTACGGGCATGACGCCAACAATGAAGTACAAGCGGATGGTTACGATCGTATTATAATCAGACGTTCCCGCACGCTTGAAGGATTGGCAACAGCGGAGGAAATTGAGGTATGGAACGAAGAAAATTCCGATGTAAGCCATCGTTATATCTGGGCGCCGGAGCTTCATAAAATCGGCGGCAAATGGTATATTCTCTGCACAGCCAGCGGCGAACCAGACAATGTGTGGGGTATCCGCCCTATCTTTATTCCCTGCGACGGCGACGTGATGGATGCTTCCGCGTGGTCGCGCGATGGACATTTTGCGTTTAACGAGGCGAATGACGGCTCCTTCAGTCTTTTCTCACTGGATATGACGTATTTTGAGCATCAAGGGAAGCATTACGTCATCTGGGCTGAAAAGCCCGATACCTCCAGATTGTACATGGCGACAATCGATCACACTGAACCATGGCGCTTGACGAGTCCACGAATGGAGCTAGCCGTACCGAACTATGGGTGGGAGCAGCTTCGTGGCCACGGCATCGACGAGGGGCCTATCGTAATTAAACAAGCCGGACGTGTATATGTGTTTTTCTCTGCTTGTACCGTTGATGCTAATTATTGCATGGGGTATCTCCATGCGGACGAAAATGCTGATCTAATGAAGCTGGACAGCTGGACAAAAAATCCGTTTCCCGTCTTATCGACCTATGATTTTGAAGACGGCCAGCAAGGCCCAGGTCATAATTCCTTTACGCGGGATGCGCAGGGCAACATCGTATTGTGCTATCACGCCCGTACTAAAGGCGAACCCGGAGACGGCGGACTGGATGATCCAGGTCGGCATGCGCGAATCAAACCGATCCATTTTGCCCATGATGGCAGACCCGTGCTTAACATGACCTTGGAGGAAGAGCTGAAGCCTCACCTTTCGACAATCACCATTAATATTACTATCACTGATTAGAAGCAGGATAGTCAGGTCATTATGGGGCTGTCCAAAAAGCCGATCCGCGTATCTGATTCAATTAAAAACGCTAATGGACATCCGTGTCCGTTAGCGCTTATTTTTTAACTTTTTGCGTTTGTAACGGACATTGATGTCCGTTACAGTGAAAATTATCCAATAATTACCCATTTTGGGACTCTAACGGACAAGGATGTCCGTTAGAATTTCAAAATCTGCGTTTTACGCGTCTAACGGACTTCCGTGTCCGTTAGAGCGTTTGACTTTTTGGACAGCCCCTTATTTTTTTGACGCATTTTATGATTTTATTAATTGACAATATGTGAATTTAAGGATACATTCCCATAATTATCCCTTTTTATCCCACATCATTCATTTGATCACTAACTAGAATACGCAAAAGGATGCTGTATTTTTTTGATTGTATCCTGCCTAAAACTCATCCGTAATATCGGTCCAGTTCGCCCAATCCGGAAGCTTTTGAAGTCGCCAATAGTCGAGAAACATGGCGATAACCTCATTTGCGTCGAGCGTCTGATAGCTATAATGCTTAAATCCGTCTTTGCCGTGTTTAAACCGGATTTCGACAACGATGCCTCCTTTATCGTCTTTGGCCGGAATGGCTTGCAGATAATAGCTCTCTTGAATCAGCTTGCTAGGCTCCAGTACGATAAAATCCTCGGAATCCTCGCTGAATTCCCCAATAATATCCGTAAAAAGCGATGCATTAATATCATGGTTAGGGAAGGTAGCCCATTGCGTATTGAGGGTATAAATCAAATCTTCACCCTTTTGTTCAACCTGTTCTTGATGCTCCATATCCAGTTCCTCCATTCCAATAGTTAATGCCAATCATTTATTGCTCTTCTTTATTCATTAACTTGTAGCCACGAGTGCTGGAGGATCATATTCCTTCATCCCCATCCTTGTGCAATACCAGCCTTTGGCGTCCCGAAAAACATGTATTTCAAATTGCGTATTGACGTAATTACCCCAATATTCAATGGTTAATTTATCCTTAAACACATGAATAAATACAATCATATAATCATCTGCGTCCTTCTGGACAAAATAATTAATCTCATGCAAGCTGGCTAAAATGTCTTTTATCCAATCCTCATGACTGTCCCGCGGAACATGGAGCGTGAACTCAATGGTATCATCATCCGGCAATATCATTTCTCCATTGTTGTCGTTCCACTTCATACGGGAATAGGCCTCAAATAAATCCTGTGGAGAATATTTCACGATGCTTTCACCATCCTTTATTATAACAAAAATAAACCATTACCAAAAAAATGAAAAGCTGCTGCCTCACTTTCCCCAATATTTACAAACCATTTAGTTCGCGATAACGAACTGTTAATACTCCTCTTCTATAGTATAGCTATCTGTCCAAAGGAGGAATTTATTAATGATGTTACGTAAATTCAACAGCAAAGCAGGAAAAGTCATGATCGCCGCTTCTCTCCTGTTCGGAAGTTTGGCAGGGGTTGCAAATGCAGCCGAAAAAGGCAGCACCAAAAATGTGATTTTGATGATTCCTGACGGTATGGGCATCAGCTATCTTACCGCTACGCGAATTTACAAAGGTGAAGAACTTTCTTTTGAACGCTATGTCAAAGGTTTAATGAAAACTTACTCCAATGATACTAACATAACGGATTCCGCCGCAGCCGGTACGGCCATGGCTACAGGTTACAAAACGAACAACGGCGTCATCGCGGTTACACCGGATGGCTCGCGCCCGGATTCCATTCTGGATGCCGCCAGAGAAAAAGGCAAAGCGACTGGTCTGGTCTCAACCTCCCGCATCACGCATGCCACTCCTGCCGTATTTACATCGCATGATCCAAGCCGCGGCAACGAAGTCGCTCTCGCCACGGAATACATCTCTAATGTAGACGTTATTCTGGGCGGCGGACGCGATATGTTCCTGCCTGAATCCGAAGGCGGAAAGCAGCCGGAACGAAATCTGGTGGCTGAAGCTGAAGCAGCAGGCTACGACTACATCACAAACCGCAGCGAAATCTCAGACGTTACATCCAGCAAAGTGTTAGGCCTGTTCGCCATGAGCGACCTGAAATACGAAATCGACCGCGATGTAGTCAATGTGCCAAGCCTCGCGGAAATGACGGAGCTGGCAGTGAACACCTTGAGCAAGGATCAAGACGGCTTCTTCCTGATGGTAGAAGGCAGCCAAGTAGACTGGGCCGGCCATGCCAACGATCCGATTGCCGCAGTGACGGATATGCTGGCTTTTGAAGAAGCTGTTGACGTTGCGCTGGATTTTGCCAAAAAGGATAAAAACACGCTGGTTGTTGTTGTCGGCGACCATGAAACAGGCGGCATGAACATTGGCAACACGCCGGGCGGCTATAAAGAAAATATTCAAATTTTGAAAAATGCAACCGGCAGCGCCAACACCGTAACGGGCGCACTAAAATCCAATGCGCTTGCTGTCAACATCGAATCCGCAAGAAACGTAAACGGCAGCTACTACTTGCCTGTTCGCGATATCGTGGAAGGCTTGAACGGCAAACTGAGCTACAATGCCGCTGCCTTCTCCGCTAATATCAGCATCGGCGGAGCTTCTTTCCAACTGCAGCTTGGCAACAAAAAAGCCGTTATCGGCTCCCAAACGAAAGATGTTGATCTATTCGTTGAAAAAGGAACGGCTTTTATTGGCTTGAACTCCATTGGTGACCTGGTTGGCTTGCAAGCCGCTGTCGGCACAACTGCCGACAAGCCGGAAGAAACCACCGCTTATTTCGTCGATGTGAAAAAAGCTGTTGAACCTATCATTGGGTTCCCCCTGACAAACGAAGATGTTATCCAATTGACGAGCGTAAACTGGAATACCAACACTGCAATTGCAAACGAGGCAGGCACGGTCGTATCCCTGCATGCGCTGATTAGCTGGGGCACCCGCCACCACTCCGGTGAAGAGCTTCCGCTGTACGCTTACGGCAAAGGCTCCGAGGAATTCGTCGGCCTGATCAACAACACTGATCTGCCGCGTATTATGTCTTACCTCATGGGCGTTGATCTGTTCCAGAATGAAGATGCCTTCATGAAGAAGCTGGAAGAAAGAAGAACGCAATAGGCGATTGTTGCGCCTTGCGAGCAAATGCGGCGCTCAAGACGCTTCCTCCTGAGAGGTGTTTCCTGAGACGTATTTGCAGGCACGCCTAACATGAACAAGCAGCCCTTCTCTCCCTGTCGGGAGCCGGAAGGGCTGCTTTATATGTCCGGCCTACAGCCGATAATAACCTCTGCAAAAAACAGCCTTGTTTGGTTTAACCAAGATCAGAATGGAGTTAAAAAAATCGGAGGACGAAATCACGCTGTTGACCCAAGCGATAAACAGCAGCGGCGGCCTGATCGATTCCGGCACCGCAAAGCAGGCGGCTAGCGGAACAACGGTTAGCGCAATAAACGGCAACGTCATAAAAATCCAAAACCTGCCTTTGCTGAGCTCGGCATTCGTATTCAACCAGAAAAAGATCCCCCGAAAGGTCAAACTGATATCGCCTTTACTGTAAATCACCCCAACATGCAGCGCTTCATGCAAAATAAATATAGCCGCCAGGAGCGGAATAAGCGGCGTGTTATCCGGAAGGCCAATCCCCATGTTCAACCATAACGGCAACGACAACTGCACAGCGATCCAGCCATAAACAAGCTTCATGTAGTGCACGCGGAACCAGTCGCTTCCGATAAATGGCATCCATTCCGAACCTTCCATGCTTTTATGCGGCAAATGCTTAAACCACACCATCATTGTTGCTTTCTCCTCCCCTCTCTACAAGAATAATTTTAAGTTGAACAATAGAATTAAGCGAGGAGCCAAAGTGGGGAAGGTTCTGGAGAAGCGAAGCGTTTGCCGTTGTTTCCGGATTTCACCATTAGCCTCTGTCATTCAGGGAAATCTGGGAACAATAGCGATCGGAAGAACTGTTCACACGACGGCCTCGCTTGCTGAATAACTCTTTTGTTCAACTTAAAAGGGCCTCATTATCTGAAAATAAATCCGGATTTTCCTCCAGCATCCCCGTAAGGATCTCCGTGACGGCAACCGTATCGCATATGCGGACAATGGCATCCCCAAACTTGCCTTTGGTCATTGCCCCTTCAGCCTCAAGGATTTCGTCGACTTTCCAAAAATGCTCCGACCACGGCAAACCGGAGTGCCTGCGGGAAGGAACCGGAATTTCCGTGCCGTCGGGCAGCACCGTATAAAGCATTTCATGGCTATCCGTCAATCGTCCCGGTATGTCCGCCCACTCTTCGATTCCGTGGATAAAGGTGTTGCGCTTTAAGTCTACTCCCACCAACAGAATTGTCGCCTTGCGGTCAAGCAGCTTTCCCCAAGCGGAGCCTCTGGCGCAAGGCGTATCAAAAAGATGATCGTCGCTTGTAAATTCCAGCGCATCCTTCCCTAGCACAGCCACCGAATGAGTCGGATGCAGCGAACGGATCACGCCGTGCCGTTTGCGGAATAGCTCCGTCAAAATGCCGACGCAGGAAGCGGACTCCCCCACATAAAACGTAGGATTGCTCCCGTTTATGTACGACCATGTATGGGTGGGCAACACAAGAAGCCCCCCCTTCATATATTCGGTAAACGCATCCAAAACAGTGTCCGCCCCTCCTTCGACCGGCCCAATGCTTTTCATGGAAGAGTGTACCAGCAGGGTTCCTTCCCCATTGATGCCCAACTGTTCCAACTGGTTTAGCAAGCTTTCTTTTGTATGCAAAACCAAACCTCCCTTCTTGCCGCCTTACCGGCTATTCTTGTTCCGCAACAATATCTGAGCAGCGTATGATGAGGTCAGCCATCCTCTTACCTGAAAACAGCATATGGGCTTCATAACCGCCATCCACCTTATACAACTCCTCATAAAGCCAGTGGCTGCCTTCAATAAACTGATCTTGTTTTATGATCTGGGCATCTTTAAAGGTCACCTTATTCAGATTTGTAAAACCACCGTCTGTGTCCAGCCGCATCACAATGTTTTGGCCTACGGCCAGTCCGGTCACTTTACAATCATGGAATCCGAAGGAATGGGCAATAGAGTCTGGAACATCCTCTCCTTGCCTCGCGTTCCTGCATTCATCCATGACCTTTCTTACTTGCCATTCATTTTCCTGGCTTAACCTCTTCAGCTCGCGCAAAACCTCCTTCGTGCAATACCCCAGCGCAAATAGCCGCCTGTCCGCAATTCGTGAAGATAGCTCCGCCGGCAGTGGATGAAACGCACCTTCGCACTCCCGTTCGTGACGAGAACTGAACTCGGCCTGACTCCCTGCCTTATCAAAAGGAGGCCGGACATCGTAAGCTTCAATTAATTTTTGAATATGCTCCCGTTGCTCAGGCGGCATCTGAAACACAATAAGGTCTTCCTCGTTGACCTCTTCCCCGTTTAGCACCTTACTAAGCGGCACCATAGGTGTGCCGTCATGCTCAAGCATAGAACGGGGATCGCTATCATACATTTCGCGCTCAAATTGGACAAATGCCTTTTCTTTTCTTTTATAAAGACGTCGATACAACTCTTCATCATGGATGTACGCTCCCTTATGACACCGTTTCCCAAAATGAAGTCCCATCTGCTGACACTGCTCGTACCACTCTTTAGTCAAATACTTCATTAAACCCCTCCAACCTGTACTATTTTTCCCAGGTCGTGTCTGCTCCCTGCGGAGTTTTCAGACACGACCTAGCAATTATGTGTAACTTCCAATTCATTATTTTCATCGATTGTGCCGTATGTCGCGCATAACAGCATACCACCGCAAACCTCGCTGCTCACTTGAAAGTGAATATACTCATCAGAGGTATCCAGCATGTCGGGGCGAATTGTCGCTACAAGCTTTTCAAAATTCAGCACCGGCAAATATTGAGCTACGATTTGAAAGCTGGTGAGCTGATCGCAGTTGGTATAGGGATCATAGGCATAAAGCTGCTCGTAAATCGGGCTTGAACCATTGGGACCGGTTTTCAGGGCTCCCGACTCATCCTCAAACTTCTTGATGACTTCCTTATGAATATAATCCGGGTATTCTCCGTTACTAATCGTATTATCATCAAATTGCCAGAAAGGATATCCAATGTCGCATAAATGAGTGATAATCCACATCAGGAACTGCTCCCCGATTTTGTCGGCATTCTCCTCCAGGTTTTTGAATCTGTCTTCGTAATAAGCTGTCGCTTTTTCCAAAATGTCACCTTCTGACATGCCTTCCGTAACTCCAGCCGCTTCACATCTATCTAAATCTATTATAATCTCATCAAACTTGCCCATGAAACCCAGATCAATCGGCTTGCTCCAATACGCTTCCCCGTCAGCTGCTATTACAATCGACATATCTATCCTCCGCTTTTTCTATATAAGTTAGAGAAAAGAGCTTTAGCGGTGTAGGCCCCGTGTAAAAAGCTCTTCCGATCGCTCCATTATATCAACATTCTTCCAAATTCCATACCACTCCATCGATACAATTAAATACTAGAATTTTCTGGATAAGTAACTTATTATAGATGTGAGTTCGGTCACCAATGTAACCACGCACACATTTTTTTGGATAAAAATCTTTTATAATAACAGGAAGTAGAGGGGGAAAAAACAATCATCCAGTAACACTAGCACCTTGCCAATAATAAAAACGACATATCAGGAGGATTATTATGCGGATAAAAAAGAAACAAGGGTTAGCCAGCCTTATCATTGTTGCTTTGCTGCTAACGATTATCCCTGTCCCGCTCCATGCTGCTCCCGGGACAACCTTCACCGTCTCGGAAACCGGCACAGTGATATTCAGCCCCCTGCTTCAAGGCTATACGACAACGCAAATCAACGGAATAAAAAAAGATATTACGCTAACAAAAGTCGGAGGCGACGCGATTCAGAATTTGGCCGTGAGCTTTAGCGGCGGAGCAAACAGCCGGTTTGCGACAGGCACTGTCCTTCCCGATACGCTTGGAGCAGGCGTGCAGTCCGCTACGCTCAAAGTGTTTCCCAAGAATGGCTTAGCCCCGGGAAATTACACGGAGACCGTAACCATTACAGCTGACGGCGGCATCAGCCATAGCTTTCAGGTCAGCTTTAACGTGATTGCACTGGTACATGCCGCAACGCCTGTTATTCATATTCAGCCAATTGGTGAAAGCGTTGACAAAGACTCCTTTTTGATGCTGGATGTATGGGCAACCATAAGCGATAGCGGAACGCTAAATTATCAGTGGTTCAGCAATACAACCAACAGTACGACCGATGGCACTCCAATTCAAGACGCGAATAGCGAATTCTTTGAGGTCCCTACAGATACAGCAGGCACCACTTATTATTATGTTGGCGTCATCAACACTAATAATGCCGTTAACGGCTCCAAATTCACTAGTGTGTTTAGTGATGTCGTGGAAGTAAACGTATTGGTTCATGCCTCGGCGCCGAGCATTACGTCCGAGCCCGCCAACGAAGTTGCGAATACGGGAGATACTGTGACATTAGACGTGGGAGCCTCATCCCAGGACGGAGGCGACCTGAGCTACCAGTGGTATAGCAACACAGTGAACAGTACAACGGGAGGCACATTGGTTCCTGGAGCAGACAACGCTTCGTTAACCATACCGACCGATGCGCCGGGCACGTTCTACTACTATGCCGTTGTCACCAACACAAACAACAGCGTCAATGGCGTCAAAACGGCCGCCTTGAACAGCCAAATCGCACAAGTAACGATCAATCCAACGTATGAGATTGACCCAATTGTTGACCAAACAGCGCCTAAACTGGTACAAGGCTATGATAGCAGCGATCCGGTAACCCTTACAATAAAGAACAGCGGCACGGGACATTTGACTAATACGGTGGTTGAGATAAGCGGCAGCGATGCCGATCAGTTTGTAGTGACGCAGCCCGATGCCGATGTAGCCGCGGGATCAACTACCAGCTTCGCCATTTATGCCAAAGCCGGCTTGGCCCCTGGGACATATGCCGTCACCGTTACCATTTCCGCAACGAACTTGACGGATGAAAGCTTTACCTTCACTCAAGTTGTTGCTGCAATGGAATTGCCTGCTATACCGCAGCAAGCAACCGGTGCTTCGGGCAATAGACAGGCTTTGCTCTCCTGGAATACCGTCACGGGAGCTACCTATTACAACATTTACCGTGTTACAGGAACAGCGCAGTATGAACTCCTTGATACGGTTTCGGCCTCTTCTTACACTGTACTGAATCTAACAAACGGAACAACGTACAACTTTGTTGTTGCAGCAGGTAATGCCGGAGGATTAAGCGATTATTCCAGTCTGATTCAAGTCACGCCTGCAACACCTCCCGTTTTTGTGTCTCCACCTCCTCAGCAAGCTAATGAAGAGGTTGAAGTCATCATTAACGGCAAAGCGGAAAAAGCCGGTGTTCTAAAAAAAGAATTCTTTAATGGTCAGTCCGTTTCAACCATCATTGTTGATGAAGGAAAGATCGCAGAACGACTTGAAGCCGAAGGCGAACATCTCATTATTACCATTCCTTTCGACAGTAGTAGCGATGTTGTAATCGGCAAGCTGAATGGACGATTGTTGAAATTGTTGGCTGACAGCCAGTCCACAGTGGTTCTCCGTACCCAACATGCGGCGTACACCTTGCCAATAAAAGAAATCAATCTTTCAGCTTTATTTCAACAGCTTGAAGCAGATGACGAATCCGTTAACATCGATTTCATCATTGAGATGGCAACACCAAACGATGCCGATCTTCAAAAAGTAAAAGCGGCCATTTCCGCTAATCGATTGGCTATCGTGGGCTCGCCAATCCGTTTCACAATTCGTGCTGAATCGGGTGACTCCTCCGTTGAAAATATGATTTTCGGCTCTTATGTGGAGCGATCACTTCAGCTTCCTGAAGGTGTTGATCCCTCGCAAATAACAACAGGAGTTATCATTGAAGAAGATGGAAGCATTCGTCACGCGCCTACGAAAATCGTAAGTATTGACGGGCAGTATTTTGCCCAAATCAACAGCATGAGCAACAGCGTTTACGCCCTCATCCGGAACACGGTTGCTTATGACGACACAACAACTCACTGGGCTGGCAACAGTATTCATAATATGGGCGCACGGCTGATCGTTAATGGCATAAACGAAAACCGGTTTGCTCCGGACCGCAGCATCACGCGCGCAGAGTTTGCAGCGATTGTGGTACGAGCGCTCGGATTGAAGCTCCACCCCGCGCAGGGCAGCTTTAAGGATGTGGAGCAAGACGTTTGGTACAGCGACGCCGTACAAACAGCATCGGCCTATGGCTTAATTAACGGTTTCGAAGACGGCACCTTTAGGCCGCAGGAAAGCATTACGCGCCAGCAAGCCATGCTCATTCTATCAAAAGCCATGAAACTGACCGGACTGAGAGGAGCCGAAAGCATTAGCAGCATTGCCAAAATTTATTATTACCATGACGGGGAGAGTGTAGCGGCTTGGGCGGTTACAGGCGTGGAGGATGCCATAAGCGGGGGCATCGTTGCGGGCAAAGACAGCCGAATTCTGGCTCCGCAAGCTGTCATTACTAGAGCCGAGGTAGCCGTCATGATTGAGCGGCTGCTGCAAAACTCCGTTTTAATAGACTAAAATGAAAAAGCAAATCGTACAGCAGCCCTTTCACTTCCCTGATTCTTGGAAGTTGAAAGGGTTGATTTTTGTTGTTTGTAAAAATATAGATTATCTCGTATTCTTATAGTTATTGCTTTTATTATGGTTATGCAGCAGGAAACGGAGACTATTCATGCTATGAAATCTTCATCTTTTTTAAGCCGGCCCTTCTACTTTCTATGGACCACTCAAACTGCGGCTAACGCTGCGGATGTACTTTACATTATGGCGCTGACGGTGCTGGTGCTGGATCAGACCAACTCGTTGGTTTCGGCTGCATTAATGCCGCTGATGCGCAGCGGCGCCCAAATGCTGAGCAGCCTGATAGCTCCGCTGCTAATCAACCGCTTCAAGCTTCCATCCTTGCTGCTATTGTCGCAAACTGGCCAATTCCTGCTGTTTCTCTGCTTGGCCGTTTACCTGCAGTTAAATGGAGAAAACTCTTCGCTTACGTTGGTTTTTGCGCTTGTATTCGTGATGTCCTTCCTCGACGGATGGACAACCCCGGCGCGAAACGCTCTTATTCCACGGCTGATCGCGAATGAGCAAGGTTTGCTTAAAGCCAACAGCTTGATCAGCATCAGCGACCAAGTTGTGCAATTTGCGGGCTGGGGATTAAGCGGCGTTATCGTCGCGTTAATGGGCCCTAGCCCTACGCTGCTTCTGACCGCCGCGATTTATGGTCTGGCGGCTGCTTTTACACTGGGCGTCAAGGAGCCCGCGGATGCCGCAAGCGCAACCTTGCAACACCAGCCAGAGACTTCGTCGGAGCAGCAGGAAGTGCCCGTCGCCTCCAGATGGCATACGCTGACCGAAGGCTGGAAAATGATCTGGGCGATGCCGCGCCTGCGAATGCTTACCTTCATGGACATGATCGACATGCTTGGCGGTTCAGTCTGGGTTGGCGCGTTTACGCTCGCTTTTGTACAGGTCGCGCTTGGGCAAGGAGAGGAATGGTGGGGCTTTATTAACGCGGCATATTTTGCGGGAACGGTTAGCGGCGGACTGCTGGTGCTGGCTTTGGCACGCACCATCGGCAACCGATATCTGGCGGCTATGCTGGTTGGCATGGCGGGGTACGGCGTGTTGACCGTACTCTACGCGCTCAACACCTCCCCTTATATCGCGCTTATTCTGGTGCTGCTCATGGGACCTTTTGCTGAGCTTTCCATCATCAACAGGCGGACCCTGATTCAACGGAGCGTAGCCAAGCTCATGTTGCCCAAGGTGTTGTCTGCCCAGGCTTCCCTCCTGCATCTGGTATTTTGCATTTCGCTGCTTGTTATGGCGGGACTTGCCGAAGGCATTGGTATTGTAAACTTGTATCTACTAGCTGCCGTACTCACTTTGCTGGCGCTTTTCATAGGCTTAATTGGGCGCAAAACCTTCCGGGACACAGAAACGCAAACTGCTGTTGACCATCCAGGCAAATGCTGAATTCGGCTTGTAAACGATGAGCGGCGTCTTTGTGGAGTGCCCGGGGCCGGAAGCTAGCTGCACGTTACAGGCATCCCGCCCGCAACGGACATCCAAAACCATTAAAGCCTTGTTTTGGCGCAATGTCCACTTTTAACGGTCATGCATGACCGTTAAAGCTTACATTCAGCCCCAAAACGCGCATTTTGAGCATTTAATGGACATCGGTGACCTTTACCCAAAGCTAATGTGGCCATTTGCGGCTCTAGCGGTCATCGGTGACCGCTAGACTGGCAAAAGGCAGCTGTTGATGTCCATTTTGAAAAAAGGTTATCGTTTTCCGTAACTAAGACTCTTGCTCAGTGAAATCAAGCGCTGATGATAAGGTTGAGCCACAATTTGGGCAGACCTTTTCCTCCGATTGTTTTTTTCCGATATAATAGTGAGACAAAGACCAACTCTCCCTGCTATTACCCAACTTCATCATAGAGGGGACATCGATATGACAGTGGATATTCTTAAACGAAACTATGTAAAGGTAACAGGAACCGGCGAGCAGACACTCGTTTTTGCCCACGGCTTCGGCTGTGATCAGGACATGTGGCGCCACATCGTTCCGGCCTTCGAGCAAAACTACAGAATCGTTTTATTCGATTACGTCGGCTCAGGAAAATCGCAGCTAGATTTATATGACCACAACAAATATAACGACTTGAAAGGTTATGCGCAGGATGTCCTGGATGTCCTGGAAGCGCTGGAACTGAAAAACACCATTTTTGTCGGGCACTCCGTAAGCGGAATGATCGGCATGCTGGCTTCCATCTGTAATCCGGACTATTTTTCCAACATTATTATGATCGGCTCTTCGCCGCGATATATGAACGAGCAGCCGGGCTATTACGGCGGGTTCGACAAAAAGGATATAGACGAACTGCTGAACATGATGCAGTTGAATTTTATCGGGTGGGCCAGCTACCTGGCGCCTATCGTTATGCAGAATAATGACAGAAAAGAATTGACCGAGGAGCTGGAACAAACCTTTTGCTCGCGAGATCCGCATATCGCTAGGCAGTTTGCGGAGGTCACTTTCTATTCCGATTGCCGTTCCAGGCTGGATGAAGCATCGGTTCCCACGCTGATTTTGCAGTGCTCGGACGATAGCATTTCTCCAGTTGAAGTTGGCCAATATTTGCACGCCCATCTCAAAAACAGCAAGCTGCACCAGATGTCGGCCAAGGGGCATTACCCGCAATTAAGCCATCCCGGCGAGATGATCCAATGTTTAAAAGATTATTTGACCGGCGCGTAAGCACGGAGAAAGGCATATAAAATGGATGTACGGATAGACAATGCGCCTTGCGGATATTTTTCGATCTCCGAGGCGGGCACCATTCAGGCTATCAATCAAACGCTGCTGACCATGCTGTCCTACAGCCGCCAAGAACTGGTTGGCCGCCATTTCGAGTCAACGTTGTCCGTGACAAACAAGCTTTTTTTCCATACCTATTTTTATCCTTACATTCAACTGTACGGCCATGTGGAGGAGATGTATCTTTCGCTCAGGACAAGCGCCGGCGAGGATGTGCCTGTACTGCTGAACGGCGTAAAGCAAACCCGTGACGGCGTTGTTTGCATTGATTGCGTAGTGCTTGTTATGCGCAAACGGATTCAGCATGAGAAGGACACTATGCAGACGAAGACCCGACTTGAAGCCCTCTATCAAGAAACAAACGAGGCGAACAAAAGGCTGGAGCTCTTGCATGACGAATATGAAAAGAAGCAGCAGGAGCTGATGGAGATGAACCGTCGGCTGGAGATGTTGGCTTCTACCGATCCTCTAACGGGGCTCAGCAACCGGAGATTTTTTCAGGAAAAGCTGACAACCGAGCTGCAGGCCCATCGGGAGACGGAGCAGCCGCTTTCTCTTCTCATCATCGATATTGACCATTTCAAGCATATCAATGACACGTACGGCCATCCCGTAGGCGATCTGGTGTTATCGGAGCTTGCGAAGCTGCTTCAAGGCATGTCCCGGGAAAGCGACCTGTTCGCCCGGTTTGGCGGCGAAGAATTCGTTGCGTTAGTGCCCGGGGCTGCTCAAGATGACGCAACCGCTTTTGCCGAGAGTATCTGCGTTGCGGCTGCTTCCACCTCCATGGGAGGGTACCAGATTACGATAAGCATAGGCGTGGCAACCGCAATCCCGCAGGAGACCGAGCTCTCCATTGTTCAAAAAGCCGATACGGCACTCTACGCGTCCAAAAGCAGCGGGCGGAACCGCGTGACGCATTGGGCGGTTCTTCCTCCTTCCGCCGAGGCTGCCACAAAGTAGGCGTCCTTGGCTTAAAGCGGCAGCCATGGCAAAATAGCGCGGTCTGGAACATTAACCATATTAAAAGCCAAAGGATACCGATGTTAGTATCCTTTGGCTTTTTGATATCCGAAGCATTGTCCTCTATGTATGCCCCAGGCTTTTCAAGTGATCTTCGCTAAGATACGTTATCCCCGGCAATCCGGTTTTAACAGCAACTCCCCAACCAAATCCTTCACGCTGCGTTACTTCGGCGTGTACAGTATTAACGCCTTTCCTCCATTTAACCGGCACGCTTGCAAAATCCGGACGTATGCGTCCGTCATGGCTTGGGGGCTGCCAGAGCCAATCCCCCCTATAAACTTCGATATCGTTAACCCACAGCCGGATCGAATCGCTGTATCCAAGCGTGAGCAAAGTTTCTGTCTCTTCTTGAAGCTTAAAACAGCTTTTGGCTTCGACGACCAGACCCGGCTTCGCTTCGCAAATCCGATTGAGGCTAAGGGTGCCGTTTTCCTCCGCTATAGCTTTTATCCATGGCTCAGCCTTCTCTTGCGTCAGCGGTTTTTTCACCAACCACTCGGTCAGGAATTCTTCTTGTTCCGGCTGCCTCTGGTCGAAAGCTTCAGCTTGCGCAGGATCAGAAAAGGCCTCAGCAGATGCAATTTCTTCAATCGAGAAATTCCTAATGTATACCGGCACATAATTCCAGAAGCCTACCTTGCCCAGCCGTTCCCCGCCATGCTGAAGATTTGAAAGCACAAACGCCGGAGCAGGTTGATCATCCAAAAAAACCTTGGCTCCCTCCGGTCCAACCTCAACGGCAAACCGATGCCAGGCTCCTGTCATATCAGGGAGCGGCTTTTGATAAGCCGGACCATTGTAAATTTGCCAGGTCATCGACCCGTTGATGATTGGATCATATTGAATTTCAACCGGCGCTAAATAAACAAGCTCAAAGTTGCTTTCGTCTTTTGCCCCAAAAATTAAGCCGATAAAACCCACTTCACCGGGTATCGCCACCTCTGCCTCCATACGAAATGAAGAGAACGTCACTTCCTCGCGCAGAAAAAAAGCCGAATTCATTTGGTTCAAATATAACGCCTTTTTTCCCTTCCAATCTCCCGGAATTGCCCCGGAATTCCCCCCATTGAATGGTTCCAAGTCATCCCACAAAGCATACACACGTTTCTCCGCCGCCATCCGATCCATTCCTCCCTTTCCAATATTTCCATTCTAAATTATCATTGATGGTAAAGGCATGTACAGTTGCAAAATAACGAAAATAGCAGAGAATACTTGATATATGAAAGAGGTTGAATACAGGTGGATTATACGGACAAACGCATTCTTGAGGAACTGAGTAAAGATGGCAGAATTTCAATGAAGCAATTGGGCGAAAAGGTTCATTTGAGCGGACAGGCTGCAGCTAACCGGGTCGTGCGGCTTCAGGACGAAGGAGTCATTGAAGCCTATACAATCACATTGAATTATGCCAAAACAGGACAAGCTTTACATACGTTTATTACGATATTAACGATTAGCTACGATCATCAGCCGCTTTTTTCCTTTCTCGAAACAAAAACCATCCATATCCTCAAACGTTTCAAAATTAGCGGAGAAGGCTGTTATTTGCTGGAATGCCGCTTTCACTCCAACGATGAACTTAACTCCTTCCTGGGCGAGCTTTCGCGCTATGCCAACTACCGGTTAAATATTGTGGTTGGAGAGATATCCACATTTTCCGATTAAAAATGAACCCATCCCAGCTATCATTTGTCTATATAGAGAGGTGATAAAGGTTGAGTCACGATTCTTTAAAGCATTTGACCGAAATGGATCCACTGACTTTGGAAAGCCTGATGACAAAGTACGGACAAGATGTGTGGAATTATGCCTTTTTTATAACAAAAAACAGGGTCATGTCCGACGACATTACGCAGGACGTTTTCATTCAAGTCTACCGGCATGTCACTTCTTTTAGAGGGGAGGCCTCGGTTAAAACCTGGTTAATGAAAATAACCCGGAACATCAGCTACAACTATCGCAACTCCGCTTTTTTCAAAAAGGTGTTTCTCATCAATATCGTTTCCGATGAACATTATCATTCCGCAGAACAATCTTTTATCGAAAAAGAAGCAACAAATGCCGTCTGGACACAAGTGTTCAACCTGCCTACAAAATACCGGGAGGTACTCGTGCTGCATGCTAAGTACCAGCTTTCCCTCAAAGAAATAGCCGATATCCTGAAAATCCCGCAGGGAACAGTCAAGTCACGGTTGTTTGCTGCGCGAAAGAGAATGTCTGTCCTATTGAAAAAGGAGGAATTCCATTGAAACCAGAAACTCCCGAGTGGTACAAATCGATGCAAAGCAACCCCTTAAAAACAGAAACGTTCAGTCAGCAGTTGGCGTTCAAAATAAAAAGCGAGGCATTGTCACCGTCCATCAAAAAGGGCTCTTTGCCACGCCGCCTATCGTTGATCAGCTTTTCAATACTAGCGGGTGTCATAGGGTTAATGCTGTTAATCAATAAAACAGAGATATTGGAATCCCTTCAGAGCAACGCCGTTCCATCCAGCAATGGCCTGGCTTCCATCAATGACTCTGCTTCCAGCAATAGCTCGGAATCCGTCCCTACTTCCGCGGCGGGACCTCTTTCGACTCAACCCGGCCAAACGCCAACCGATGAGGAATGGGAAGCCCTCATTAATAAAAATAATCCATCTACTTACAAGGAATTTCTGGATAAGGCAAAGATAAATGAAAACGTGACGATGGTTTTTTCGAGAAAGCTGGAGGAATACAAGGACAATCAATCCATATCTGTAGGCTTTGATTATTTGAAATGGAACTCTGGAGAATGGAAAACGTCACAAAGCGTTTTCTACCATATGAGAAGAGATGAAAATGGTGTTTTCTACTTTCAGAGAGGAATTAACAAAGAGGTTCCCGAGGACCGTTTAATTACGGCGTGGAGCGGATTGGACAATAACCCTCTTCTATATGGAATGGTTATTGATTCGGAAATATCCCAAATCCGGATTACGGATGGGAATCAAGAGCAGTATAGCGCAAAGATCATCCCGCATAGCAGCGATGGATATACCTATTGGTATGCAGCGATGTCTTCCCGCGAGGAGCCCTACACCGTGGAAAGCCTGAATGCCGAAGGGCAAGTCCTCACCAACGACGTCTTCTATTCGTATTAAAAATGGATATAGGCAGACCGTTACGAGCCAAAGCTTCGTAACGGTCTGCCTTTTCTTTTTACAATGAAGTCGACCGGCACGTTATCATAATCGCCAAATGCCATCCCGTCAAGAGAAAACTACAAAATAAGCGATTGAATGGGGAATCCCCCGTTGTTTTATCCTAGGTTGGAGGGATTTGGAGGGATGCGGAGTCGTAGCCCTTTTTTCAATCTACTGTGATTGGCGTAAAATGAAGGAGATTCAATGGAAAAACAAGGTTAAACGCATAAAGGATGGAGCAGAATGAATGCAGGAACAAAATAACGGAATAAATAGGAGGACAACCATGCACAGAGTGGACAAAATCAAATTTATAGCCCTTTTTGGAGAAACGCCGGAAGCACCCTGTTACGGATACATCGAGTTGGACAAGGAAGGCACTTTGCTTGCGCTCTACAATAGCGATGGTGAAGAAATAGACATTCACGGCGGACATGAATATGTAAGGGTGCGGATTGTTGGCAAGTTCGATAACGAAGATCGGGATCATTTTTATGATTTGTTGGAAAGCGATGGCGTAGGCTGATCTATCCACGAATGCCAAACCATTAATCGTTATATCAGCCTTTAATAGCTCCGACCAAAACACCTTTGACAAAATATTTTTGCAAAAACGGGTAAATAAACAGTACGGGCAGAGTGGTCAGTATAATCGTAGCGTATTTGATGGTTTCTCCTATTTTCCGCGCTTCGCCCACGCTTGCTCCTGTGGATATGGAATCGGTTATATTGTTGATCAGGATTTCCCGCAGTATCAGTTGAAGGGGATACAACATTCGATCTTGAATGAACACAGATGGAATAAACCACATGTTCCACTTGTCGACTGCTGTGTAAAGCGTAATGACACTAATAACCGCCAAAGACAGCGGTATAATCAGTTTAAAGAGCATAACGGCATGGCCGGCTCCATCCATCTGTGCTGATTCTTCAAGCTCGGGAGGCAGTGCAAGGAATGCAGTACGCATAATAATCAGATGGAATGTTTTGATTGCAAATGGAATGAGCAGCGCCCACAGGGTATTCATCATACCGATTCCTTTGACAACCAGATAAAATGGAATAAGCCCTGCGTTAAAAAACATGGTTGCAACAATAAAAATCATTAGCGGTTTGTTCCACAGCACATTACGCCTGGAAAGCACATAGGCGGCGATAATCGTCAAGGAAATGTTAAGCGTTATTCCGCCGGCAACCAGACGGATTGTGTTCCAGTAACCGCTCCAAAGCGCCGGATTGTCCAGCGCCCGTTCATAGGCAAGCGTGCTGAATCCAAGCGGCTTCCATAACAAACCGCTTGCGGCCATTAGTTGATCGCCGTCGCTGAGCGAGGCAAACAGGACATACAACAACGGGTAACATGTAACGACCAACAGCACGGTTAGCGCACCATATACAACAGTAGCGAATATTCGATCTGCCAAACTCAGGTGAATCTCCTCCTTTCCACGTTTTACCAAAGGCTGCTTCCAGCAGTCTTCCGGCTAAGCCAATTAGCCAAAACAAGCAAAAATAAATTAATCGCCGAATTAAACAAACCGATTGCGGAGCTGAAGCTCCAATCGTTATCGAGCAGCCCTTTGCGGTAGACAAAGGTTGAAATAACATCCGCCGTCTCATAGATAACGGGATTGTAGAGCAGCAATATTTTTTCATAACCGATGTCCAGCAAATATCCCATCCTCAGAATAAACATGATCGCAATGGTTGGAAGCAGTCCGGGCAATGTAATATTAATCATCTGACGCCATCGACCAGCGCCGTCTATGACCGCAGCCTCATATTGATCGTTCGGAATTGCGGTCAATGCGGCAAGATAAATAATGGATTCCCAGCCGGCTCTTTGCCAAATTTCGGACAAGACATAGATGCCGCGGAACAGATCCGGCTGCTGCAGTAAATCTTGACCATTCCCATCAGTTAGCCAAGTAAAGGCCAGATTAACGATGCCGCCGCTCCTCGTCAAATCCTTGAGTATCCCGCAAACAACAATTAACGAAATAAAATAGGGCAAAAAGGATATGGTTTGGACAATTGACCGAAAAAAGACAGTGCGTACCTCGTTAATGAACAAAGCCAGCACAATTGGCGCTGTAAATTCGAATACAAGCGAGTATAAGCTCAGCAATATCGTATTTCGCAATAGTCTCCAGAAATAATAGCTGCCAAAAAAGGAACGGAAGTGCTCCAGACCAACCCATTCACTACCCCCTATTCCTTTCATTGGCGAATAATGCTGAAAGGCAATAACTGCGCCGTACATAGGAAAATATTGAAAGATAATATAATAGGCGACGATTGGAACCGCAAGCGCATAAAGCCACTTGTTACGCCTCAAGTCTCTGAGAACCAGTTGCCGGTTCATCGGCTAAGGAAACGATCATACGCTGCCTGCTGGATTTCCAGCGCTTTGTTAATGCCAAGCTTTTCAAGCTTGCTGACGAGATCGTTGTGCGCTTCCTCAGCCGTGGCAGCTCCAAGTATGACTTTTAACGTTGTCTCGTCGACCAGTGTATTGACATCGGTCATAATGCGCGCATATTCATTGGAATCCCCGGCGGCAATAGAAACAGGCGGAAGGACATGCTTCAGATTGTCAGTTTTCCATTTGTCATAGTTGTGGTCTTCATTCGTTATAGCCAATCTTTCAATTAAGGCCTTCGATCCGACATATGGACCAGGGCTAACCGTGTGCGTATAGAGAGTCAAAGCCTCGAGATAAGACAAATTGTCGGGATTATTCGTTATCAAATCAGTCAACTCCGGTTTCCCATCCTTTAACGTATAGGAAACACCTTCCGCGCCATAATTGAACAGGAGGTAACCTTCCTCTCCGTACGCATAATCGAGTACTTGAACAGCCAATTCAGGATGATTGCTGGAGGCCGAAATGGCAGCGGAAGCCTCTGCTCCATACAGCCAGGTTTCCTGCCCAAACATTGGTATATCTCCTTTGTCCAGAACAGGATAAGGCGCAAATACAAAGGCAGCGCTTTTATCCTTATCCCTTAAAGCAGCTTCCCACTTATCAATATTGGCTCCTGATGAGAAGGTTGCCCCCGAAGCGCCGGTCATGATATTGGCATCCTGGGTTTTACGATCATTTTGTGAAAAATTGGGGTCCAGTAATCCTTCTTCGCGCCAAAGGCTCATTGTTTCGAGGAACTGCTTGTAGCCGGGCTGCAACGGACCATAATAAACTTGCCCCTCATCGACAAAATAATCACGATTAACGCCAAACGCGCCGATAAAAGCGCCATCCAAAAATCCTTGCAACACATGGGTTTGACTACTGAAAGTAAGCGGCAGGGCGGCTCCCTTACGTTCTTTAAACGCTGTTAGCACATTGTGCCACTCATCAATTGTTGTCGGTACCCCCAGGTTCAACTCCTCCAGCCAATCCTTGCGAAGTACAGGACCAGCCCATTGCGTCGTCATTCCTCCTTCTTTTATAAACGGAAATGCGTAATAGTCGCCATTGTCCGTCTTGACTAATTTGTCGATTTCGGGATGCTCTTGCAAATATTTTTTCAAATTAGGCGCGTATTGATCGATAAGCTCGTTCAATCTTATAATATATCCCTCGCCAAGCGCTTTTTCTGGTCCTCCGGCTATACCGGACAACCAGTTGTATTCGATAATATCAGGCAAATTGCCGGAGGACAGCAAGACGCTGAAAGCTTCCTTGGCCTGTGCCGAAGAAACCTCGGAGAAGGTGACAGGCACCCCTATAGACTTTTGCCATTCCTGGTAAAAAGGGACTTCGTTGATGCTTGATTTCAGAGTCGTCTGACTTTGCAGCCAATAAGTCAATTCCGTATCCGTTTTGATTGGATAACCCGTGGCGCTGCTGCTTCCCGGCGTGTCCAAAGGCGAGGCGGACGGTTTAGTTGCATCTCCTTGGCTCGAGCAAGCCGCAACTATAAGGACAAAAGCCAGTATAATCAAAAACAGTACCGTTTGTTTAAACCTATTCATTGGCGAGCAATCTCCTTTATCAATTTGTACTTGAAACTAGAATCTATTTTTTGATAAAATCCAAAGTAAGCATAGTGTAATACTCAAATTTAGTACAAGGCGGGGGTACAACATGATCGCATATCGCAATCGTGAGTTTATCTGCACTTCAGAAATTACATTGGGTTTAATAAGCGGCAAGTGGAAGCCGTTAATATTGGGTTATTTATCACATGGAACCTACAGATTCAACGAGCTTCAACGGTTTATGCCAGAGGTTACTCAAAAAATGTTGACGATGCAGCTACGTGATCTGGAACGACATGGCTTGATCATCCGTAGGGCGTATGCTGTCATCCCACCAAAGGTTGAATATTCCTTGACCGAACTGGGAGAAAGGCTGGTAAAAATGCTGGGCCAGCTTTGCGACTTTGGAGAGGACTACATGGCTCTGTTTCCCGATACGGAGCATGATAAAGAGTCAAGCCATCAAGCATAAGATTCTGCAAAGGCAATTCAATGATTTACGACAGGTATATCAGAACCTTGGTTCCAAAACCTTTTCCTGCTTCCGTCTCTTCTTCTGTTGCTTGGGAGCCCGAGACGAAAACCACATTTTGCGGATACAGCTTTCCTAGCAGTGCAAGGAAGATTAGCGGGCTTTCTTCTGCCGATACATAGCAGAGGCTTCCGCTGATGTTGCTGCTCCCAGCAACAAGTCCCGCTAATTCAAGCAATTGCAACGCTTTGTATTCCATTCTGTGGGGACTTTGCCCGACCTCCGCCTGATGTTCATCTATATATTGGCTGTCGTCGCGATGAGAGCGATACATGTAGCGATATCCCCGTGCCGCTTGACCAACATCTATAACATATTCTTGCTGTCCCTCGACCCAACGCAAGCTAAGCAGAAAGCGATTCTTATCCACCCTAACAGGCACAATCTTAGCTTGAATGCCAACATGCTTCTCTCTTTTAACAGTAAATTCCGCAGGCTTCACAACCTCAATGAAGCTGCGAGGAGCTTTCTTGTAATCTTCATAACTGTAATGAAAAGGAATACTCAATGATTCGTTTCCTGCGGTAGACGGTTCCGACGACAGCCGTGCAGGATGCCAGCGCAGCAAGCTCCTTGCCACTGACAAGGTCGAATCTCCAACAATTGCAGGAAGCACAATTCCGTAACGGTATTGAAAAGCATAACCGGTCTCCTCTATTTCCGGTGCAAGCAGGTTTTGCGCCAAGTGAACCATTTCCTTTTGCGGCATGTTCCGGACAAACAATCTGGTGATAAAACGGTCAAGTGCCGGCTCGATGAACCGCAATCCAGCTGCTACTCGCCCTTTTCCAATTGGAATCGGCACCTCCTGCCAGTTCACAAACGGCAGCAAAGAATTGCGCAGTAATATGAGTTGATGCAAATACTCGTTAAATAACTCCATACATTCGGCGTTTCCGCCAGGCCCCATCAAAACTTGAACGACCTCAGGCGTCCACAAGTGCTGATCGCACCGGCTCCTTAATGTCAGTTGCCTCAGTGTTTGACTGCCATAACGCTTCCGCCCTTGTTTTAAGGCGAACCCTTCTTTTGCCAAATTCGATATCGTCTCTCCTATTATTTGAGCCTGGCGCAGGACTTCATTATAGCCATGGTCGCTTTGGGACAGTTCCGCCAATGGTAAAACAGCTTCCCTGCCGGTCAGCGCAAGACTCGCCCGGACATTATTCAACAGTGCCTCCGCAAAAGAATCGTCACCAAGACGGATACATATAGCCTCAAGAAGCGTCCCAGCCTCGCGTACAATATCCTTTGCCAAATACACGCCTTCAGGCAACTCCCAATGATACAAGGCACGTTCTTCTTCGTTAATTCCCATAAAGAGTTGCAAATCGATACGGCTACCGATGGTTAGTCTGCTCTTACCCATTACTATCCGGTAATCCAACTACACTGCCCCCTTTACTTAACTTTTGTCCAGTATATAAACATTACCTCGAATTGAGAAGTACGCACAATTTTGTGCGCTGCTGTTAAACTTGTGCCTCAGTATCTATTTTGATACTGCCCTCTGGCCGACCAAGGAGGAATATGGTGCATATGGCAGGATGTTTCCGACTGCCGCCGACTCCGAAAACCTCACACCATCTGAGAGCTTTATACGGGAAAATATGCTCTGTTACGCCATTTTCCATCTGTATTGGTGTTCGATATACTTTTATAAGACCGATTCAAAACATAATGGAGGGTGATTACACTGAGTTATGTAGACCTGTTGGGACGTCGGAGCACCATCTTAAAACACCGTTTGGACAAAATGCTTAGAAAAGAAAATGCACAAGGGCTTAACAGCCAGGAACGATACTTTTATCTATCGATTATTAAAGAGTGGCATCAAGTCGAAAGCGAGCTGAACTCGGCCCGCAAAAATTCATAGGCTCGACACAACAACAAAAATTCAAGAGTCTAAAAGTCGCGAGCGTCCGTAAACGCTCAAGGGCGTGTTTGCAAACACGCCCTAATCCTTATTTAATTTGATCCTCAAACTTACCGTTTTCCGTTTCCCAGTTAATCAAAATATAAACCCCCTCCTTCTGAACCGCATCTATTGTCGTATAATCCTCCTCAACAGTTATCAGATTATAGTTGATCTCAAACATCGTGTTTTTGTTATTTTGAATGTCCTCAATAATAATCCCAAATTGTTCTTCATCTTCTTCCTGGTATGCGCCATCATTTATTAATTTCTCTCTATAGGAAGGATCATACACGTTAACGACTTGTGTCCCTAATGCAGTGCCCAACGCAAACGTAATCCGCTCCACTTCTCCGAGGTCTTCGGCATCGCCTTTGTACTGGTACCTAATCGGGAAAAAGCTTTTCCCATTATGTTGGATTATTTTATTTTCAATTTCAGCCCCCCACCGCTCACCCTCGGCCTCAAAAATAATCGTTTGAACCTCTGCCTGATTAGAACAAGCCGTTAATAAAGCAAATAGAATAATGGTTAAGTATAATCTTCTCATACGCTTCCTCCTTTTTTCGACGCCTTTTAATTCATTATATTTTCCTGCTTATGGGCTTGGAACACTTTTTAGCTGCATCGAAGACAAAGGCCCTCCCTCTTGGTATTCAACTTGAATATAGTAGAGTACTGAGGAGGGCGTTTTGATGAAAATTTTGCATTTGCCTTACGGAATTGGCATTAGCACACTGAGTCAAGCCTTGCGGAAACAAGGCGTTGATGCGGCGTCGTGCAGTTTGAGGTATAACCGTTATTCATATATGGCAGACACTCAGCTATATTTGGCGCATTATCCACGGCAGCAGGCTGAAAAAATGAGGGATGCCTTTTTTGAAGAAGCGTTGCATAAATACGATATTTTTCACTTTCATTTTGGGGAAACCTTTTATCCTGATAAGCGAGACTTGAAAATACTAAAGGACCACGGCAAAAAACTCATCGTCAACCATCGCGGCTCCGAGGTGCGAATGCTTTCAGTAGCCCGCAGCTTTGAGAACCCCTATGTGACCGTGAAACATTCATGGGTCGACGAGGAGAAGATACACAATAATTTAAAGCAGCTCTCCCAATACATCGACCATGCCATCGTCAACGATTATGAATTGCATGCCTACGTAGCTCCGTATTATAAAAAGGTTCATATCTTGCCGCATGCCATCGATACCGGGAAGTTCCAGCCTCATTACCCGCTGGAAGGAGCCAGGCCGTTACTAATTCACGCCCCGACACACAGAGAAATTAAAGGGAGCAACTATATTGTTGCGGCGGTTGAACACCTTCAAAACGAAGGCTTTGAATTTGATTTCAAGTTAATCGAAAACCTCGCTCACCTCGAGGCAATGGAGCTTTACGAAAAGGCCACCCTCGTCATTGATCAGCTGCTGATTGGCGCTTACGGTCATTTGAGTGTGGAGTCGATGGCGATGGGCAAACCCGTTATCTGCTATATCAGGAACGATTTGCGGCCCAAATATCCCGCTGAGCTCCCCGTCATAAGCGCTAACCCGGATACAATCTATTCAACCTTGAAATCGCTGCTGAGCAACCCCGGCTACTTTAAAACCATTGGTGAACGAGGCCGGGCATTTGTGCAGCAATACCATGATATGGATGCGGTCGCGCAAAAGCTAATTAACATTTATAAGGAACTATAGTAAAAAGCCGCGCATTGAGCACGGCTTTCAACCAGAATCGGTTTTAGTTGACAAACTGTAGCCTTGCATTGTTAAAGGTCAGAATCGCCTGCTCGCGGGTGTAGTTGCCTTTTGGATTAAATCGATCCTCGCCAACTCCGTTCATGATGCCTTTCCCAGTCACGTAATCAACTGCTTCCACCGCCCAAGAAGATGTCTTCTGCCGGTCGGTAAAGCTTGATTTGCCGGAGACCGTTGTTTTCTGCCCTAATGCAAGCTGCATATTTACAATCATCACCGCCGCCTGCTCACGGGTAATTCGGCCATCGGGATTAAAGATGCCCTCTCCCGTTCCATTAACGATTCCGAGCGCATGTGCGGCAAGTATATGGGGATCGCTTGTATCTGCAAAAGCAGTAAAGTCAATCCCCTTACCTTTTAACGCCAAATAGGAGTCGATGGACATTCCTTTGGAAGCTTCGATATATCGGATAGCCAGCTGAGAAAAATCAGCGCGCGTAATGGCCTGTTTGTACGATGAAAGCAAATTGGCCGGTACAAGCTGGGCATGAGTAGCAGCAACGATGTCTTCTTTTGCCCAATTGCTTGCCAAGTCGAGATTTTTCAAGGGAGCAGCTTTCGACGAAGGATCGAATGAATATAATGTGATGGCATCTTCGCCTTCTTCTACGGCCCATTGAATCAAACCCGACTTCTCGTTATAACGCAGAGTGTCGAAGCCATTAAGCGGAACGTACGGAATAGCCGTTGCCGGTGTGATGACCGTTCCCGATCCGTTAATGACGGAATAGAATGTGCGGTTTTCGTTCATGCTGGAGTCGGAGTAACTTTGCCATAGCAGTACATATCTATCCGATCCAGTCCGCACGATTTTTGGGAAAATGGCATTGTCCTTCTCCTTGTTCGTGTAATTCGTCAGCCAAACCGGATCACTGATCATGCTTAATGATTTGTTCATCGTCAGGATGAATAAATTCCGGGAATCAGTCCGTTCCCTTGAAACGTCAGCTGACTTTTCATAGCTTCCCACAAAGAGGTATCCGTCTTCCGTTTCGGCTACGCCGCCCATCTCCGCAAAGGTATATTGATAGGTTGGCCCTTCCTTGAAGGGAAATGAAACAATGCTGCTGTTCCCGGACGGGGTTACGGTATTAAACGCAAAACCTCGCGGTCCAACATCTCCGTGATCGACAAACAAAAATCCGTTCTCTATTGGTAAAATAAATTGATTAAAGGAATGGCCTGCCGACGGCATCGTCATCAAATCTTCAGCGGCCCCCGTCAAACGCTGGAACGTATTTGTATCAAAAATAAAGCCATACGAGGCCTGGTGATTCAGCCCATCGCCACTCTTGAACATCGTTCGTCCAAAATAAACGGCAATCCGGTTACCAGAAATTTCGATCTTGCAAGTGCTGCTCGCGAATGGAATTTTAATACCGGAATAACCCCGTGCCCATTTCTCATCGTTTGTTTGCGCCTCGACGTAAACCGTTTTTATTTTTTCGGCTGTACGCGAATATTTAACCAGCGCCATGTTTTTTTCGGAAAACGCGCCTTCATCTACCTCTTTCGCATAAAAAATATAGGTGTTGCCATCATCATCTCTCGTAAAAGCACCTACCAATGGCAACTCTTTCGTTATAGTCACACGTTTTATAAAATAGCCATTTTCATCGAACTCGCTAATTTCAAGATCCTTTTTACTCTCGGCCCAGCTTAACACGCTAACCGTACCATCTCCATTAACAATCGTTTGAATAGACCGCGAAATATTGGACCAGTTGTGCAGAAACTTCCATGAAACCTGTGGCACTTTATAGCTCGTCTTGACGGAAGTCGTTTTAATATTTCCTACCACATCCAGTTCAGAAGACAAAGCCGAAGCTGTCGTAGCAGCGCTTACATACGAGGCATTGCCCCCACCACTAGTATAGGCGTTGCCGTTTGAAATGGTCGCAGCTACTACAAATGCAGCTGCCAGGCGTACAAACATTTTGTGATGCAATCTGATGTTCCCCTCTCGAATGAAATAACGTTTTGATCCGTTGGTTTATAGGGCTCTATAAATCACAATATCGATGCCAGTGTCCGTTGGACGCCCTTCCCCGGCAAGTATATCCCCGTTCAAAAAGTCCAGCGCTTTACTATTTGTAATGATTTTTGGCGTCGTGCGAAACAGAGCATTCTCATTCTCCAGCTTCCTGTGGATTTCACCATTATTTTCGATGTACATTTCACAAGCTTGTCCAGTATGATCCGTCCCCTGCAGCATATATCTAGCCGATAAGCTGTGGCGGTCGCCGAAGCGTCCAATAATTTGAGTATCCACCCCTCCATCAAGGACGACCCCTTGGAAATATTGACCTGTCACCGTGCCTGTAAACGTGATCATAACGACAGAATCCCCGGCGTCATTTTGCAGGTTGACCGTTTTGCCTATTGAGACATGTACCGTTAGCACTTCTTCCCAATTCACATGAAACACCTCGCATTTATAAAAATTGGAAATTCATTTTCATATCAAAGCGATAAATTCTATTTGGGACAATATAGCTAACCCTATTATAACAGCACACCTCTTAGAGAAGGCGGTGCAATATATTAAAACTGGAAAATAAATGGCTCCTCCCTATCATCAGCGCTTGTTTCCACTGAGCAAAAGCGTCAAACACGGAAGACGGTGACCTTTTTTCGAAATGGCCTGGACTACCTGGACAGCTCCCCTTCGCCCGCCTAGCGGTCACCGATGACCGCTAGAACCCCGAATGGATGCATTGGCTTCAGCTAACGGTCACCCGTGTCCTTTAGGCGCTCAAAAGCCGCGTTTTGGGGATGAATGCAAGCTGTTACGGTCATGGATGACCTTTAAACATGAACAGTTCATCAAAATAGGGCTTTAACGGTCATGGATGACCATAGCGTATGGATGACCATAGAGCACAGGATGCCTGTAGCGTCTGGATATCCATAGCCTACAGGATGCCCGTAGTGCACAGGAGGTCCGTAGTACGCAGCTAGCTTCCGGCCCTGGCACTCCATCAAGACGCCGCGTACCCATTAGAGGCAAATTCGGCAATCGGAGGCCCTTTGTTCCGCAGTGTTTGACTTCTATCGAAGTCAAACGCAAATTTCTGTTTTGATCCGAAAAAATATTGAGAATGTTTGGCAACCATAAAAAAAGAAAAAAGCACATTGCCGTAATTGACAATGTGCTACGAACAAACCTCCGTTATTCCGGGCCAACCGCTTCCACAACATGGCTCACCATGAAAAGTGGTTCATGAATTTCGGGTTACTCCTTAGCTTGCAGCTTCAACCCGATTGGCGTAGGCAAACCGTCGATTGTGTTGCGGTTTTTCTCCATCCAGTAGGCCTCTAACCCGGCTGCGTCCTTTTGGCTGGCCCATCGGTTAAGCGTATCCCGCTCCTTCTCGTAGGCCATAAAAGGCACGGCATAGCCGCAGGAAGACTGGACCTTGTGGATATCCGCCACAATGATTTGCCTGGCTCCCGGCAGCGCCGGAAACAAAGCGTTTAACCCTTCCCACTCGTCTGATTCGGGCAGCACAACTCTTCCCGTTCCATAGAGACGCAAAATATTCGGCGGCCCTTCAAAGGCGCAGAACATAATGGTGATCCGGCCGTTTTCAATAAGATGTGCGCTGGTTTCATTTCCGCTTCCGGTCAAATCCAGATAAGCCACTTGGTTTTCGGACAAGATGCGAAAGGAATCCTGCCCTTTAGGCGACAGATTAACATGACCGTCTTGAGACAAAGGCGAAGAGCCAACAAAAAACAAATGTTGCTTGCTGATAAACGCCATATGCTCCGGCAGCATGGATAAAAACTGTTTTCCCATCAACATCACCCTTTTTCCCATAATATAGCCATTTTAAAGGAACTCCGCAATGATGTTAAATATATAAAAGCAATACTGCTTATAGTCGTTCCCTATAGTTAGACAATTAAAAAAGGGACGGCTAACGATTCAGCAGCCCCTTGTAATATCATTAATGTATCCTTAGATTCAAATGACGGTTACTTGTTATTCGTTGATTTGTAACAGCCGATAAGATACGGAAACGTCGTATTGCTGATGAATTTGTAGGAATCGTATGCAAAGCATTTTCAAACTCATTGCCGAACTTCCCCTCCTGCCGCCAATTATTTTCACTGCCTTTATATTTGTATACTTTTTACAATGTCATATTCTATTTCATTAATTTGGGTTTTACATTATAATTAAGTCTACTTAATCATCTAGAGAAGAGGTATATTGTGAGAAAAAAATTCATTAACGGATTAGCTTTATTGTCATTGTTTACTTGTATTTTATTTCCGATCAGTACATCAGCTAAAACTCTCCAACTACCCATAAGAGATATGCAGACGCATTATTGGAGTACAACATTACAAAATAAACCTCAACCAAGCGATTCCGGTTTGTTGTGGAGTGAAGAAGCTTATGGAAACTATTGGGGGGAAAGATATTGGGCCAGCGATTTAACAATTTCTAATTCCGTAAATTTTTTGCTTTATGAAAATGGAGATTTATTCTTGTCTACAGATGAAAATTTTAGTGAAAATAGCTTTTCAAAAGTAATGGGCAATGTAAAGTCAATATCACAAATCAGTGTCCCCCTGTACAAATCGCGGGAAACAGTTGAGGTGAAATCATCCAGCAACAAATATTCACAATATAAAATTGAAAATGATAGTGAATTGGTTTTGAATGTAAACTTATCAACTATCCTTACCGACGATGGTGCTTTATATATTATGGGGAGTCCGAATGATATTCCGCAGATAAACAAAAACTTAACTACCGAAAATTTGAACGTTGTTTCTCGTGAAATATACCCCAATTCTACAAGGGGATGGGATATTCTAACGACGGTATCTATCGAAATGTTATTCCCATTTGCCTATCAAGCAGTCCCAAATACACCGATCAAGGTTGCTGACAATATTGAAAACCTTAGTCCATATTACTACCTTTCCGAAACGTCATATACGAGCGAGAGGGGATTCTTCATTGATAAACGGGGTAATGCATACTTTGGATTCCCTGGTCTGAACGAGTCCAAAACTTCAGCAAATCAAAATCTAGTAAACTATATCTCCTATTTTAGCACTGAACTTATGTTATTCGAAGATGGTAGTCTTTATAGTGCGAATGAAAGAGTAAGTAATAATATTAAAGATTTCACACCAACATTATACTTGTTAAATGACGGAACACTCTATGATTATGGGCACAATCTTGTTGATCGAGAAGTGAAGGCTATTTATAAATCCTCCAATTATAATAGTCATTATGAAGATAGAATACTCTGGTCACGTGATTACTATATTAAATATGATGAAAGTCTTTGGGGCGACAATGGGCATGGTTACAGCAAGATAATGGATGACGTCTCTTCTATTTTTCAAGAATATGCAGTAAGAACGAATGGCGAGGTTTTCACGATTGAAGTAAGTGAGAATGGATCACTCTTACCGAGGAAAATAATGAATGGAAACGGGTTATCGACAAAACCAGCAGCTAAGATACATGAAGGAAAAATATTCAAGGATGCCTCTGACTGGGCACTCGTTGATTTACGTTCAGCTAGAACATCTGGGCTTACACTTCCCGTTCAAGAGTTAAGTTACAATAAAGCAATAACACGCGAAAAATTCAGTGAAATTGCTGTTAAACTATACGAGAATTTAGCTCAAAAATCAGCTCCTTCATCAAATAAGAATCCTTTCAAGGATACTAACAATCCTGAAATACTAAAAGCTTATGAATTAGGCATTGTTAAGGGTACTTCAGCAACTACTTTCTCTCCACAAGCCAATATTACACGTGAAGAAGTAGCAACAATATTAAAACGCACCGTAGACATAGCAGGGAAATCATTACAAAAAGGCAGTATAAAAAATTTCTCCGACTACGCTCAAATCTCTAGTTGGGCCAAAGATGCTGTGAGCGCAATGTCTGCCGCAAATATTGTGAAGGGGCTGAGTGAAACTACATTTGCCCCGAAACAGAATACCACGATTGAGCAAGCTGTTATTATGGCCAATCGACTAGTGAAGTAACTCCCTTCCGGAAAAGGGTGTCTTGGAAGCATCAAATCTATTTGTCCGCTTTATTTTGATCCTTTTTCTTGTGGGAAAAAGCGGACAAAATACTCTCCCTCAAAACACCCTTTCCCATCCGGCCTCTCTGCTGAATATTTATTACTTCCACTTGAATTTTAGGATAGCCCCTTGCTATGTTGTTCCTCTCCCTACTCTCCCCCACCGCCACCGGAATCTCCTCATACGAAGATCAATCGCTCCAGCTTCCGACGTACAGCTTCACATTGCCGAATCCCGCTTCCGGTTGTTTAAAATCTATTGCGGCAGAAACTCGTTTGTAAACGTGTCGGAGACAATCAGGTCCTTTTCAATCAAACCTTTTTCCTATAAAAATCCAGGCAAAATCTATATTTTTGCTCGTGGCTGCGAAGAAGTCATCACTTCCAATATCAACCCGCTGCAGCTTGCCAAAGTCGGCTCCATTGTTCTCCATAACCGCCTTGAGCACCGCTTCTTCAGAAGGCGAACCCCATCCACCGTACACTTTACCTGCAGCGATCAGCGTTGCCGTTGCGCCTTCCGACGGTTGAATAATATCGACATTGAGCCCTTCTGCGCTATAGAATCCTTTTTCCAATGCTACGTATAGTCCTGCATGGTTTGTGTTTGGCGTCCAATCCAGAATAACAGCGACCGATTCCGTCTTCGCTGTCCCCGCTTCCTTCTCATTGCCGCCGCAACCGGACAGCAGTCCTGCCGCGATTGCGCCGGCTGCTACTATTTTGAATGCTTTACGTACCATGTCTTTTCGCGGATGCCGCGCTTCTGTTTAAACGACTGAGACAAATGGAGATTGAGGTCTTCTTGGTGAGTGGCGCTCCTGCCGAGGTGCTAAGGGGATATGTTGAAAAGCTTGGAATAAAGGGCATCTACGGTTTCGAGCTGGAGGAACGTGAAGGAAGATTAACCGGTGGTGTGGCATGCAACTACGGGGTAGACAAGGATCGGGCCCTGCTGCTCCCTCCATTCCAAGCTTCCGCTTGTATTCATCTGCATAGCATGGGAGATGCTGTTGCCGACATTCCTTTGTTGGAGAACGCTCGCGTGCCTGTTATTGTAGGTGAAAACCGACTTAAGCTCCGTGAAGGCTTAAAGCCGCTCCGATTTGCTAGCCAACCATGGGACCTCGATCAATTGGAGCATCGATTGGTGGCTGAGCTCACAAGTGTAAATAATTGCAGTTACAACATATAAAAATGACTTACCAACGGAAATGCACCAAGCCTAGTCCATATCGACAAGGAATTGTACGGCTTCCCTATGGATGTCATCAACATTCCCATTACGAACGAAAATAATGAAATAGTCGCTGTTCTTTGCGCAACGTATGACCAGAGCAACCAGCATCAGCTAAACGACGTTGTAGGCGATAATCAACATATTTCCAATGAACTTTTGGGAATGGTGCAGAATGTGGCGGCGCATGCCGAGGAGCTTCAGGCTACCAGTGAACAAATTCTTCAAAATAGTAAACTGGCGGTGGAAAATGCCAGCAAGGTGTCCCAGGTATCCGGCTTGATCAAGGAAATCTCCGAACAAACTAATCTGCTCGGGCTAAATGCCGCCATTGAAGCCGCACGGGTAGGCGAAGCCGGAGCTGGCTTCGGAGTTTTATCTGTCCAGCGAAAAAATGATGAGCGTTTCCGATAACTTGATCGAATATTCGATTTCGATTAAGTAGACAGCTTTGGTCGATTATTGAGCCTATCGCAAGCGGATATAAGGCACCACGCAAAGCGGAGCTGTCCGAAAAGCAACTTTTCAGTACAACCCCTGAAAAGTCACTTTCTGGACAGCCCCGTTTCGTTCCGGCTTCATCTTAAAACGTATTATAGACATTTATGCATTCTTCTGCTGTTGGTTCATAAAAACAATGCTTCTTCCATCGTCCCGCAAACGGCTGATTATACCAGGTTGGCGGACATGGACCGGGATTATCGAATGATCCCGGACGGAAATACCATAAGGAGTATTTGGCCGGCCAATTCCGCTCCCCGTCTACAGACCGCTGCGCGAGACGTCGTTCCCTGTCTCTCGCATTTTGATAATACAAACTATGCTGCAGCGCTTCAAACGCATGCGGCTGGTTGATCATATCGGGAATGTTCCGAATATCTTTAAAATCAGAGCAATTAGCTCGAATTCGGTTAATGCCAACATTCCCGACAAGGAGCATCCCCATCTCGCCTTCGGTTTCAGCTTCAGCCCGAAGCAACCTTGCCAACATATCAATATCCCGCTGCCTGGCTTTTACGACTGCCATCGGCTCACCTCTTTTGATTTCTAGAATCATCATATTGTAGGCGAATGGGATGTGTGACTATAGCAGCGTATTCTTACTTTTTCAACTCATAATAATCCATTGTTGACGACTCTATAAAACCACATGATTTGTACAAATCCAATGCATTTCCATTTTCGGTCGCCACTTGAAGGATAATGCTGCTTGCATTGCCTTCGATGAGTTTTTGAATAGCCATGGTGAGCATGATTCGGCCAAACCCATTCCTCCGATGCTCCGGCAGTACGCCCAAACCATAAATACCGCCAACATGGGAAGTCTGCTGAACATGGACTTTCCCTATGATCTCATTATCCTTTTCCGCAAAATAAATGGTCATGCCCTTTGTTTCTTCCTCCTCAGGGCGGATTAATGCATCCGGTGATTCCGGTTCATCGCCAAAATAAATCCCGTTTTGCCTCGCGATTTCATGGGCATCCTCATTGGTTGCTTTTCTGAGCGTAATTCCGCTCGTTTCGATGTGAAGCAGCTGGAATTGCTCCTGATTCAGAACCATTTCATATTCGGAGTGGTCGTATCGCGCCCCGGTTTCACGAATAAAGCTTTGCCCCGCCTCCGACTTTCTTTCGCTTAGAAGGAGCACGCTTTGGGCGTCGCGGCGATTCCATTCTTCTGCGGCTAACTTGAATAACCGGCTAAACACGCCTTGTCGTCTGTATTCCGGATGCACCATGCCATTCACTTCAATTTGCGATTCGGCGCCGCCAAAGCTGGACAGTCCAATATAACCGATTAATTGCCGGTCATCAAAATACATGAATTCATTTATAGGCATAATGCCGGACTTTGTTTCTACGGTTTGGGCAGCTCCAAGCTTATATTCTAGCTCAAGCTTCAAGGCGGTCTGGTCCCCGTGACAACAACGCTCCTGAAGTTCATGAATGACTTCATAATCCTCCTGATCAATGGTTTCCTTTAATTTGATCCAGGGTTTTTGTATCGATTTCATAGGGTCAGTTTCTCCTCTTGTTTTATGATAAGACCAATTGCGACAATCCAAGATGATCTCCACTATTAAAAAACGCCACCCCCATGTGAGCTAAGGGCAGCGGCGTGGATAACCATTCATATCGTACTATGACCACGGCTTAAGAACAATGTAATGAATAGCTATATTGAACTTTACTGCCCGGGGATCGTCAGATTGATTAAATGAGCAAATCTAGCTCTCCGCACTTTCTTCCAGCTTATCGGCAATAAAGTCTTTAAATCTTGTAAAATATCGCTCCGACGCCTCCCAGCGTCTAAGGTCCAAAAAGGACATATCCTGTAAGTCACATTCATCTGGCGGCTGATAATACCGGGAAACGTAGTCTTCGTTATCCAATACATAAAAATAATACGCTTCGTCCGGAGTTTTGATTTCAATCCTGGCAGACTGGTAATCTCCATCCTCATCCACATAGGCTTTACGGAAGGTGTAATATTTTGAGCCGTCCCACAATCCTTCATCCTCTTCTTCTTCATAAAGGAATTCCTGAATGGCAGGATGCTGCAAAATGGACTGCACAGACTGGACCTCCACGTTTCGCAAATAAAGCTCGGCCATATTGACGCAGGTCAGCAGCATCGTCCAGCAACCGCCAAGCTCGGCCAGCTGTTCTGGAGGAGACTCTTCCGTAATATCCTCCCACTCCGATCCTTCCTCTATCGTTCTTGTCAACAAACCGACGGAATGATCCGGCTCCACCCAAATATAATAGTGATTCCGGTTGTCATTCATATAGACGCTGAGATCCCGCTGCTCCCCGTCTGCGTCAATATGCTCCGTTTGAACTTTGAAAAACGCGTCTTGCTCCTGAAAATCAAACGATGGTTTATTTTTCGGCATCAAAATACACTGAGTCAACTTCAATATATTTTCCTCATTGATCGCGTTATGGGTAAAATAAATTGAAGCAGGTTGTTTAAGGGCAAAGGATTCATTTGGACTTTTTAATGGAGAACGCCCCTCTGCAATCACATTTACCAAAGACCAGAAGGAAAAGCCCGTATCATCCTCATCCATATCAAAAACCTCGTCGATCAACACCTCATGAATGCTCACCGGAAGCTCTTGAAAAACGCCGTCTCCGTCCCAGGCACTTACGATACAAGGGATAGACTTCTGCCCGTCTACGTTGATCCTGTATTCGTCATCCTGAACCAAAACCGCTACGTTAAGATGTCCTTTAACAATCGTTTCTCCATGGTTGTAGCTTCCGCAAAATAGTTCTTCAACCGCCAGATTACCCGACACATAAATCTCCTGACCGCCTGCCGTTATATTTTTTGCGCTCAAATTGCCGATTACCATAAGCCCTATGGCAGCGTCTGTTTCCTTATTGTAGAGATGGCCAACCGTAAAGTTTCCGTCTATAAAAATGAGGATGACCTCTTTTTGCTCTGGAAAAGGCTCTTCCCAGTCCAGATTGAGAGAAGGCAGCGTCAAATCTCCACCATAATAAGCAACGAGCTGATCGTCGCTGAAGTCACCGTAAAACTTTGCCCACCAAGATCCTTCCGGAAACTTGTCCGCAAGCTGGCTTAAGGGGAAAAATTCAAAACGTTTATTCATCATAGTCTTCCCTTCAATTCATATTGAATTAAACCCACTGAACTCTATTGGACCTGCTTTTTCGTCTATAAAGCTATCATAACTTTAATTTCCATCATTTACCCCCTACCTGTGTCCCGGTTTTCTGTGCTGTTTGTAACGGCATGTGAATCGGACTTAGTGCCTATCAACATATTAGTATTTTTCAGATGTACCAATTGATTTCCTACTGGCTATTTTGTATCATAAATATAAATTCAAACTGTGTGTGACTGGCGGAACATGGGGAACCATGAGGGAGCACATGGATATCTTGGCCGTACGCCTGGGCAGAGGTAAGGGAGCAATCCCTTGCCTTTTTATGTTTTATACAACAGTAAAGGGATGGTAAGATGATTAACGAAAAAATGATTCTTGACGGCAATGCAGTTGCTAAAAACATGAAAGAGAAACTCGTAGAACGGATCGATCGGCTGTCAGGGCGAGGCATTGTTCCATGTCTTGCAACTATTCTGGTTGGGGATAATCCCGCATCAGCTACTTATGTGCGAATGAAAGGGAATGCATGTAAACGGCTTGGCATTCAATCCTTGCGGGTTGACCTTCCTTCCAGCACCACAACAGATGAGCTAATTGCAGCTATTAACAAACTTAATGACGACTCAAAAATTCATGGAATATTGTTACAGCACCCTGTTCCTGAACACATTGATGAGCGGGCTGCATTTGAAGCTATTTGTATTGAAAAGGATGTCGATGGCGTTACAACTCTTGGATTTGCTCAAAATGCGTTCGGGTTTGCTGATTTCCCGTCTTGTACACCAGCAGCAATAGTTGCTATCCTGGAGTATTACAATATTCCACTCCAAGGTAAACATGCTGTTGTAATTGGAAGAAGCCCCATCCTCGGTAAACCTGTTTCTGCTATGCTTTTGAACAAGAATGCAACTGTCACCACCTGTCACTCCAAAACTGCTAATTTAGCCGATATTGTTTCACTAGGCGATATTGTAGTTGCTGCAGTGGGCAAGCCAAAATTCGTTCAAGGAGATTGGATAAAATCGGGTGCTGTTGTAATAGATGCAGGTTATAACGAAGGGAACATCGGAGATGTTGATTATGATGCCTGCATCTTGAATGCCGCTGCCATTACTCCAGTTCCGGCGGGAGTTGGACCAGTAACGATTGCAACCTTGCTGAAGCATACCGTTGATGCTGCTGATAAATTAGCATAATGTCTTGAGCAAATTGCACAAAATCCATGTCCTGGAAAACGAGCCTTAGAAGAAACTCTATAGGCTCGTTTTCTCTGCCTTAAACCCATTTCTCAACGTATCACACATTGTAGTCAACCGTTCAATGATCCACTGACGCAGTTCGTTAGGAACGGGAATTCCATACGATTCAAAAAACAAATGAATTCGTCGACGGCGCTCTGCAGCGTGCAAATCAGCTTCATACTCTACTGTTGTTTCCGAAGCATGGTGGGGTGAAAAGCTTGCAAGCTGAACCGACGTATAAAGAGAATACGCAATGTCCCACATACGCGGGCCAGGTCCAGCCATGTCAAAATCAATTAGCGCTACAGGATTTCCATTTTGAAAAACCACATTGTACAGCGCAGCGTCATTATGGCATATCACTTGGTGCTGACGATCATCGGCATAACTAAGCTGCCAACTGCCCTTCGTTAGGAGAGGAGAACCTTCAGTCGCATCATGAAATCGCCGTAAAAGACGCGCTACGCCCACAAGAGTTTCATCCGACCACATGTAAGATGCTAGTTCGGGATAATCGTTGCCTGACACTTCTTCCTGAGACACTATGCCTGTGCCTCCTCATTGCGGTGATTGATCATTTACTTTAATCCTGTTTTACCGTAATCGGATTATCTATGTCAAATTTTTAAAAACAGCTTTATCTCACGGCACGGTGCTGCTCCCGGCGTTGACGGGAAGGCAGCATCGTCGCTTCCATTAGTAGCTCTGCGTGAGATGCAATCCTTGCCGCACATCATACAAAAAAGATGATTTCTGCACGATACAGAAATCATCTTTTTGTTGTTTTACACTTGTTTAAGCTGCATTGACGAATTGACCTGTTTATGTTTGTTCTGAAGCTTCCGTTAGATCAATTCAGATTTTTGCAGAAGCTTCTGAATAATCGTAGCCACTTCAGCTCTTGTTATATAAGCCTTCGGGGCAAGCGTTGTAGTACTTCTGCCGGATACGATACCTGCTTGCACGCTTTCCGCAACGCTGCTTTGTGCCCAATGAGAGACACTTGCCCCATCCTGGAATAAACGCAACGTGTCATCAGTCGATTGTACGGATAGCTTTTCCTTTAACCCGGTCAGGGTCATCGCCTTGGAGAGGATCACCATCGCCTGCTCGCGAGTGATCTTCTCCAGCGGACGGAAGGTTCCGTCTGAGTAGCCATCAATCAGTTGATATTCGTATGCTGTATTGATCATGCCGCTATACCAATCCGAAGTCTTAACATCAGAGAACGGCGTAGCCTCGTTCTCGAGTTTAAGTCCCAGTCCCCGAACGACGATGGCTGCAAATTCGGCGCGCGTAATATCCCTGTCAGGACCGAACTCTTCATTACCGATACCGCTGACAATCATTCGGGAACCCATATCGTTCACGGCTTGTTTCGCCCAGTGTTTCGCAACATCGCTGAATTCCAGCGGATGCCAGACAACCGAGTAAGTGCTATTCGTCAAGCTGTTAATCTGGGCGTAATGCGTGCCTTCCTCGACAACGATTTTCGTCGGTACATGCCTTACTGCTCCATCCGGCTCCACCACAACGCCCGTTGTTATCTTGTTCGGATCAATACCCTTCGGAAGGGCAACGCTTCTTTCAACGTATGCTTTGAATTTCGACACTTCAATGGTTGTGCTTCCATACGTTGCGCTAATCTTAAAGTCCACCGGTGGAGCGACGAGAGTGAACGCGTTTTTCCCTGCCGCGTGGTCTACCACTTCCATCATATCCGTAATCGGCGCGGCAATTTCGATGCGAATTTTGATGTCTTGCAGGTTCAACTCTTTGCCTATTCGGGCGGATATAGCATCGATACTTATTTGATGAGCTGGCAACGTATATGTCGCCCGGTCCGTTTTAATCTCCAGCGTTGCCCGATAATTTTCCAGATTTTTAATCATCTGGCCGTTCAATTCACCGATGACAACATCCGATTTGCTATTAACCGGCAGGGTTACTACCGCGCCAAAACCCTCCGATTCGAGCTTTTTGTCCAGCTTGTCCCGGTCGACGGATATCGTAATGACGGTTTGATTGTTACGTTCTGATGTCGTAGCCGTTCCCGCGCTCTCCACTTTCCCGTTAACAAGAATGTCCACTCCGGTATTCCCGCTCGGCGGAACAAAAACTCCCGATCCGCTGGATACCGTATTAGTCATCACGTTGGAGACAATGTTGGAAGTGCCTGCATTTGTTCCTCCCGTTACAACAAGGCGGAAGTCATACGCCGTTGCAGGGATTAAGTCCGTCACCGTTGCGCTTGTTGCATTCGTCGCAATAGCTGCGCTCGTGGACGCCGTCGTCCATGTGTTCGTTCCCGCTGGCGATTGCTGAATAATAACCCCGGTTGCTCCGCTTGCCGCTGTCCAGCTAAACGTTGCTGTTGTGCTTGTAGCCGCTGTCTTCACGAAGTCGGAAAGCGCTACGCTATTCGTCGTCACGTTAGAAACAACGTTAGATGTGCCTGCATTTGTTCCTCCCGTTACAACAAGACGGAAGTCATACGCTGTCGCTGAAGTTAACCCCGTTACAGTCGCGCTTGTTGCATTCGTGGCAATCGTTGCGCTCGTGGAAGCCATCGTCCACGTATTCGTTCCCGCCGGAGATTTTTGAATGATGATCCCCGTTGCTCCACTTGCCGCTGTCCAGCTAAACGTTGCTGTTGTGCTCGTCTTCGCTGTCTCAGCGAAGTCAGAGAGTGCCACGCTATCGGTCGTCACATTGGAGACAGCGTTGGATGTGCCTGCATTTGTTCCTCCTGTCACAACAAGGCGGAAGTCATACGATGTTGCCGGGTTCAGCCCCGTTATCGTTGCGCTCGTTGCATTCGTGGCAATCGTTGCGCTCGTGGAAGCCGTCGTCCACGTATTCGTTCCCGCCGGAGATTTTTGAATGATGAGCCCGGTTGCTCCACTTGCCGCTGACCAGCTAAATGTTGCTGTTGTGCTCGTCTTCGCAGTCCCAGCGAAGTCGGAAAGTGCTACACTATCCGTCGTCACGTTAGAAACAACGTTAGATGTGCCTGCATTTGTTCCTCCCGTTACAACAAGACGGAAGTCATACGCTGTCGCTGAAGTTAACCCCGTTACCGTTGCGCTTGTTGCATTCGTCGCAATGGCTGCGCTCGTGGACGCCGTCGTCCATGTATTCGTTCCCGCCGGAGATTTTTGAATGATGAGCCCGGTTGCTCCGCTTACCGCTGTCCAGCTAAATGTTGCTGTTGTGCTCGTCTTCGCTGTCTCAGCGAAGTCGGAAAGTGCTACACTATCCGTCGTCACGTTAGAAACAACGTTAGATGTGCCTGCATTTGTTCCTCCCGTTACAACAAGGCGGAAGTCATACGACATTGCCGGAGTTAGACTCGTTACAGTCGCGCTTGTTGCATTCGTGGCAATCGTTGCGCTCGTGGAAGCCGTCGTCCACGTGTTCGCTCCCGCCGGAGATTTTTGAATGATTAGCCCGGTTGCTCCGCTTGCCGCTGTCCAGCTAAATGTTGCTGTTGTGCTCGTCTTCGCTGTCTCAGCGAAGTCAGAGAGTGCCACGCTATCGGTCGTCACGTTAGAAACAACGTTAGATGTGCCTGCATTTGTTCCTCCCGTTACAACAAGACGGAAGTCATACGCTGTCGCTGAAGTTAACCCCGTTACCGTTGCGCTTGTTGCATTCGTCGCAATGGCTGCGCTCGTGGAAGCCGTCGTCCACGTATTCGTTCCCGCCGGAGATTTTTGAATGATGAGCCCGGTTGCTCCGCTTACCGCTGTCCAGCTAAATGTTGCTGTTGTGCTCGTCTTCGCAGTCCCAGCGAAGTCGGAAAGTGCTACACTATCCGTCGTCACGTTAGAAACAACGTTAGATGTGCCTGCATTTGTTCCTCCCGTTACAACAAGGCGGAAGTCATACGACATTGCCGGAGTTAGACTCGTTACAGTCGCGCTTGTTGCATTCGTGGCAATCGTTGCGCTCGTGGAAGCCGTCGTCCACGTGTTCGCTCCCGCCGGAGATTTTTGAATGATTAGCCCGGTTGCTCCGCTTGCCGCTGTCCAGCTAAATGTTGCTGTTGTGCTCGTCTTTGCTGTTTCAGCGAAGTCAGAGAGCTCTACACTATCCGTCGTCACGTTAGAAACAACGTTAGATGTGCCTGCATTTGTTCCTCCTGTCACAACAAGGCGGAAGTCATACGATGTTGCCGGGTTCAGCCCCGTTATCGTTGCGCTCGTTGCATTCGTGGCAATCGTTGCGCTCGTAGAAGCCGTCGTCCACGTATTCGTTCCCGCCGGAGATTTTTGAATGATGATCCCCGTTGCTCCGCTTACCGCTGTCCAGCTAAATGTTGCTGTTGTGCTCGTCTTCGCTGTCCCAGCGAAGTCGGAAAGTGCCACGCTATCGGTCGTCACGTTAAAGACAACGTTAGATGTGCCTGCATTTGTTCCTCCTGTTACAACGAGGCGGAAGTCATACGATGTTGCCGGGTTCAGCCCCGTTATCGTTGCGCTCGTTGCATTCGTGGCAATCGTTGCGCTCGTGGAAGCCGTCGTCCATGTATTCATTCCCGCCGGAGATTTTTGAATGATGAGCCCGGTTGCTCCGCTTGCCGCTGACCAGCTAAATGTTGCTGTTGTGCTCGTCTTCGCTGTCCCAGCGAAGTCGGAAAGTGCCACGCTATCGGTCGTCACGTTGGAGACAACGTTAGATGTGCCTGCATTCGCTCCTCCCGTTACAACAAGACGGAAGTCATACGCTGTCGCTGAAGTTAACCCCGTTACCGTTGCGCTTGTTCCATTCGTCGCAATGGCTGCGCTCGTGGACGCCGTCGTCCACGTGTTCGCTCCTGCTGGGGATTGCTGAATGATAATTCCGGTTGCTCCGCTTGCCGCTGTCCAGCTAAATGTTGCTGTTGTGCTCGTCTTCGTCGAGCTGACAAAGTCGCTGATCGGTGCCATCCTGTTGATGCCGATCTTGTAGAACAAGGTCGTGTTGTCTGCCGCAACGACTTTAATGTATACCTCTGTTACTGAACCCGACGCAAGGTTTACACTGCCAACGGCAGGCGTTACGAAGGTACTGTCCGTTCCGTAGAAAGTCACCGCTGCGTCTGCGTCGTGCTTGACAATATCCCCAAACGATACAGTCGATACTCCATTTACTACGTTGATGCTTGCCGTCTTCGGCGCTGAACTTGTCCCTGCTTCCGCACCTGTCGTTAAGGTCTGACCCAATAGACTGGTCAAACTTGCGTCGCCGCTCAAGCCGGAAGAAGCGAAGAAGTCGGTTTGTTTGCCAAAAACATAACCCGCCTCACTATTGGATCCGTCAAAATACTGCAGCATCAGATTTCCAGTTGACGGAACGAACGGATAGAGTCCGTCCAATGCTTTGCCGATCAGGTTGTTTAATTCGGGTATATCCAATAAACCCTTAACCCATGTGTTACTTCCTGCGAATTTTCCGTAATAGTAAAATGAAGTAATATTGTATTCTTCATCAAATGAAGCTGCAAGTATAAACATATTATCGTTCGCATCAATAGCAAAAGGTCCCATAGGCTGCGTGACAAGCATCGCAGTTGCGCCATAGTCAACGTTATCGATCATTGTCGTTTCCCAGGAACCGTTACTCCCCGTATTGGATGTGATTTCAATTCCACCATTCCAAGAGTCGCCATAAAGAATATGAATGTGATCCAACGCATCTATCGCGGACCCATAATAAGAATAATAGTCACTATCTCCATTTACCACTTCTGTGGTTGTTGAATAGGGAGTGCTGGATGTATATATGCTAGCTCCAGCCGCCGAATCAATTGAATAAACAAGTCTGAAATTTCCGTTTTCATCACTTAAAAGGCTATTAATACCTCCACTATTCGCCATATTCAGTATTGCTTCGGACCATGTCGTGTTGGAATTCGAACCGGTTTGAATTTTCACGTGATAATCTTTTGAAGGTCCGTTGTTATATTTGACATAGGCAATAGTAGCCGCATCCGAAGAATTAACTTGAATTTGCAGCGATGTATAGTAGTCATGGACTACCGTTGAAGCTTGTGTAGGAAGAATCTGTGTCTCGATTCCGGTAAATCCGCTTGACCACAAACCACTATTCGTATCATATGTACCATAATATACGCCTTTGGAGTAGGAATACCAATTTCCGTCATTTATAGAACCAGTTTTTAGGAAAGCAACGTGTATCGTTCCGGTTGAATCGACCGCCATTTTTATTTCCCTGTAATAATCATTAAGCTGGTCCAGTCCTACCTCTGTATTGATACTCGTTTCCTCTGAAAAAGAATTGCTTGCCGAACTCCATTTATAGATTTTAAAATCTTGAATACCCTGCCCACCTTGAACAGCTCCCATTTCAGGATATGCGATATACATATCTCCGTTTGGCGCTTTGGCCACCGCCGATGGAATGCCATTGAAGTCAGGATAAGTATTGCCTGTAATTCCTCCTGAGGCTGATGCAGGAACAGAATGAAAACTAACGAGGACAAGAATGATTGCCATGAATGAAGAGAAAGCCTTATTAAGATAGTTCTTCGCTTGTTTTGCTGCATGGAAAAAATTTTTTTGTACCCTGATTCTTTCCGCTGTGGCCTTCTTCATAGTTGTTTTCCTTCTCCTTTGTAATGAAGCTTAGATTCTGCAAGAGAATTACATCTGTATTATCCTCGAAATTATAGCATGAATTTTAAGAATCTAAACTAAAAATTTCCCCCGATTTTCAACATGCTAAAGCGCTAACACACTTAGGCTTCTATCTGCAGATTCAGTATCGCTGTCTCTACCTTCAATTCATTCTCTGCTCTACCACTATTTGTGTTGCGGTTCCCGTATCATTTAGGTTATCAGGCGGTGTTTGTCCCGTCCATTCCTCGATTTCCCCGCGCTGAACAATCGGCTTAAATGAAGTAGTTTAGCCAGGTTCGTGCTATAATGGTGTTTACCAGATTAACATTCATCATTTTGCCGAGATGGCGATGATTAAGGAGATTAAACTTTGACGAACATCCACGATCTTGGAGCAGTTAACGAACTGCCAGAAAACTTTGAAGAGCTCAAACGAGCGGCTAATCGGAAAGCAAGCTGGAGAGAAAGACTGAATGCGGTGAACGAATTGGGAAACTGGGATACAGCCCCTACCATACAGCTGCTGCATTATGTTTTGGCAAGTGATCAAGTGTTTCAAGTGCGCGAAGCCGCATATCGCAAGCTCAAGCAGTTGGGCGAAGCTGTACAAATGCCTGCCAAAAACAAAGGCGAGCTGTTTAAAGGTCTTAACAAAATTTTGCTGAGGATTAAAAAAAGCCTTCCTGAAGGTCACACATTTGAGCAATTTAAGGAAAAACTGCAAAAGACACGTTCAGATATTTACGATACTTACGAGGGTGATAAAGATGCTGAGTTCGACTCCTGGCTCCATGGAATTTGGGAGACACTAGGTAGAAAATAGCCGCCGTTTCAAGCTACAATGTAGTCTTCCAGTACAAAGCCACTCCGGAAAAACGGAGTGGCTTCTTTATTTCTCATTAAGGCCAGCCTCTCGGGAACACCTATCTTCTGACCTGTCCCATTATATTTATTTTCCAGTATAATAATTTAATACATAAAATTATCCTGCCTTCAGCTTGCAAGGAATTCTTATGACTTTTTTAGGGCGGGAAGGAGGAGAGTTGTCTATGGAATATCATGTATCCATACATGGGAATGATGGGCAAAGAGGAACAGCCGATCAACCCCTTCGTACAATATCACGCGCTGCGGCTTATGCCATGGCTGGTGATATGGTTATTGTTCATGCCGGGGTATACAGGGAATGGGTTAACCCGGCTTATGGAGGAACAGGAGAGCATAGAATCATTTATCGATCCGCAGGAGACGGGGAAGTTGTCATTACGGGAGCTGAAAAAATTACAAACTGGAAATCTGAAGGGAATAATGTTTGGAGCACAGAAGTGCTCAATTCCATGTTTTCCGTTCGCAATCCCTTTGAAGTGGAGTTGAGCGGAGACTGGTTGTTTGACGGCCCCTTCCCGGTTCATCTCGGCGATGTATATTTGGATGGCAAATCATTGTATGAAGCCGCTAGCGTTGAAAGCGTTCACAAGCCCGAGGTTTGGCCCGAAGCCAAATATCCCAAGGATTCTCTGTTAAAATGGTATGCCGAAGTTAGGCCTACGACAACAAAAATCTGGGCCAATTTTGGCGAAAAAGATCCTCGCAAGGAAAATGTAGAAATTAATGTTCGTCCTTATTGCTTCTGGCCTGAGAAACCAGGACTTAACTACATAACCGTAAGCGGTTTCACACTTCGTCAAGCCTCTCCTCAATGGGCGCCGCCTACTGACTACCAGGAGGGTTTGATCGGACCTCACTGGAGCAAGGGTTGGATTATTGAAAACAATATTATCAGTGAATCCAAATGCGTTGGTATCAGCCTGGGTACCGAAATCGGTACAGGTCACTCCAAATCTTGGGAGAAGCATAGTAAAGGCGGGACTCAACGTGAGCAGGAGGTTATTTTACGAGCATTACGCTCGGGCTGGCATAAGGATAGCGTCGGCAGTCACATCGTTCGGAATAATGTGATTCATGATTGTGAACAGGCAGGTATTGTGGGTCATATGGGAGCAGCCTTCAGCCGCATTTACCAGAACCGTATTTACAATATACACCACAAACGGCTCAGACACGGTGCCGAAGTAGCGGGAATTAAACTGCATGCTTCCCTGGATACTCAAATTTGTGAAAATATAATCTATAGCTGTTATCGTGCCCTTTGGCTTGACTGGCAGGCTCAAGGCACCCGCATCAGCCGCAATGTATTTTTTAACAACCTTTCTGAAGACCTCTTCGTTGAGGTTTGCCATGGTCCGTATATGGTCGATCATAATCTGTTCCTCTCTCCCATGAACTTCAGGAATATGGCGCAAGGCGGGGCATTTGCTCATAATTTGTTTGCAGGCAGATTTGTCGTTCGTTCCGAGATTACCCGTATAACGCCGTATCACTTCCCTCATGAGACGGCAATGGCAGGATACTCCAATATCACTGGAGGCGATGACAGATATTACAACAATATCTTTTTGGGTGATAATGACCCTAATAAGGAACCTGTTCCAATCACCTTTTTTGAGCATCTTCCACTGAAACCAAGGGATGCAGTTGGAGAGGACGGGAAAACGGTCATGGATGGTGTTCCGGACAATTCCATTTGTTATCTGCATCCTGTGGGACTAGGCGGCTACGATAAACATCCTGATATAAAAGATAAGAAATGGTGGGAATACACCAAAGAGGAGCTTATCCAGCTCGGCGATGCCGCAAAGGATATCTTTATAGGAAATGCAGTTCTTCCGGTGGCTATGGGCGGCAATTTATATCTTAACCATGCGGTTCCAGGCAGTCATGAAGCCAATGCGAGGATTCATCCTCAGAAGGGCATAAACGTTGAGATCGATCCTGCGCAAGGCAGGGTTCGCATTGAGGTTACTGAACCAGAATGGCTTCGGGGTGCCTCTGCGATGCTGGTCACCACTGACCTGCTTGGAAAGACTTATCACGCCGATATGAAGTATGAGGAACCAGACGGCACCCCCTATCGATTTGACTCTGACTTTTTCGACAAAAAGAGACCCGATGCAAATGTCACACCTGGTCCATTTGAATTAACCGAAAATGGTATCATTGATTTTGAAATTTAGTTTATGGCGAACCGTTGTGCTAGCGAGTGTCTCTCATCCCTCCCGAACATTGGAGTTGTCAATAAAAGTGCAGTTTGAAAACACACTCATGCTGAAATCCCGTTATTAGGCTGCTTGTGATAGCACTCTTTCGCGATAAATAGCTGGGGGCCAGCCCCCTGGATTAGAGGTATAGATTCGCTGCCTGTTGTAGTAGACCATGATGTATCTGAAGATAATCGATTTGATA
>NZ_JBTOLL010000018.1:0-102947 GCF_054551715.1 Paenibacillus sp. CAU 1782
GAAGCATAGATTTTTTGGCAATGAGGTCTCCCATACCGCTGTAAAATATTGATTGATGTTGGAATTCATGTATATGAATTCTTTCCAATACAATGCATGTCAGGTTCTATGCAAGGCTAGTGCTGTAATGGACATTATTGTCCGTTACAGAATGTGGGAGTATGAACTGAAGCACGAGTGCAAGTGTCAGTAAGTCGAGTGCAAGTGTTAATGAGTCGAGTGCAAGTGTCAGTAAGTCGAGTGCAAGTGTTAATGAGTCGAGTGCAAGTGTCAGTGAGTCGAGTGCAAGTGTCAGTGTATCTAGCGTGGGTGTTAATGAGTCGATTGCCTTGGTGCGTGACCTTCGGCGCCTTATACGCTCTAGAATTGTGTTCGAGAAGCTAGATTAGTTATTAATGCAGTACTTATACAGCGGTAGTAAAAACGCCGTTTTCCTGCACCGGAATGGACCCCGGGCAAGGAGAACGGCGTTTTTTTGTTGTGCAAGCCGCTCAAAAGAGGGGCTTAAATTGAGTTGTCTTGCACAATGACAAGGAAATCTCCAGCGATTAAGATGGAGCATATATAAGCTGGAATAAGCCGGAGAGGTGGGATTTCCGTGACAATTGATCCGTTCGATGTCCTTATCCGCGGCGGCAATGTGGTGCTGAAGGACGGTACGGCCGTAATGGATATCGGCATAACCGGCGGCGTCATCGCCGCATTGGGCGAAATCGGAGCGCAGCCGGCACGGGAGGTTGTGGACGCAAAGGGTCTGGTCGTAATGCCGGGCATGATTGATGCGCATGTTCACCTCAACGAACCGGGATTTGGTCATTGGGAAGGATTTCAGACAGGTTCTGCTGCGCTTGCTGCCGGGGGAGTCACCACCTATCTGGATATGCCGCTCAACGGAGTTCCTCCAACGGTTACCGTAGAGGCACTTCAGTTGAAGCTGGCAGCAGCGGAGGGGAGCTCCAGTGTTGATTACGGTTTATGGGGAGGTCTCGTGCCGGGCGGGCTGGAGGCTATAGCTCCGATGCATCATGCCGGCGTTATCGGATATAAGGCTTTTATGTCGGCCGCGGGAAGTCCGGGTGAAGATGCTTTTTGCGAGGTGGATGATTTTACGCTGCTTGAAGGCATGCGGAGAATCGCCGCTACGGGAAAGGTGCTGGCTCTGCATGCGGAGAGCGAACCGATTGTGGCGATGCTGGCCGAAGAAATGAAACGAAGCGGGCGGACATCGGGAGCCGATTATGCGGCGTCGCGGCCGATTCAAGCGGAGCTGGAGGCTGTTAATCGGGCTTTGTTTTATGCCGAATTGACGGGATGCCGGTTGCATTTTGTCCACATTAGCAGCGCGGACGGCGTAGATATGATTGTAAAGGCGCGTCTTCGCGGGCTGGACGTCACCGTGGAAACCTGTCCCCACTATTTGATGTTGACCGCGGAATCTCTGGCGACAAAAGGAGCCTTGGCCAAATGCTCGCCTCCGCTGCGCAGCGAAAAGGAACGGGAGAAATTATGGGCAGCGGTGGGTAGCGGACGGGTGGACTTTATCGCCTCCGATCATTCGCCATGTCCTGCCGATATGAAGGAAAACGATAATTTTTTTGAGGCTTGGGGAGGCATTGCAGGGGCACAGAGCTCTCTGGAGCTGATGGTCGGAGAGGGACATCTCAAGCGGGGGCTGCCGCTAAACGTCATTAGCAATATGCTGTCTCTGGCTCCGGCTTCCCGCTTCGGTTTGAGTCAAAAAGGCGCTATTGTCCTCGGTTTTGATGCGGATCTTGCAATTGTGGATGTGGGAGCGCCTTATGTGCTGAGGAAAGAAGACTTGCTGCAGAGGCACAAGCATAGTCCGTATATCGGTGAAGAAATGAAATGCCGGGTTGCCGCAGTCTATGTACGGGGAAGCCGGGTATACGACAGGACAAACGGAATCGCCAAGGACCGAGTCGGGCAGTGGGTTAAACCTGGCGGCGCCGGAGCGCAAGGAGGCGGATAGAAATGATGCTTGGCGCTTTGAAGGATACGGGAACGGAAGTGCTTCTAGCTGATTTCGAGCGCCGGCTGGAGGCCATTCTGGAGACGCTTGCGTCTTGTTCTGACGGCGGGGAAGGCGTAACCCGGTTGCTGTACACTCCGGAGTGGCTTTCCGGGCAAGAGGCAGTAAAAGAACTGATGGAGCGATCCGGTCTGGATGCAAGCTTCGACGAAGTGGGCAATCTGTTCGGCAGGCTGAAGGGCTCGCAGGGGAGCGGCTCCATTGTAACGGGCTCCCATATCGATACCGTAGTTAATGGCGGCAAATACGATGGCGCATATGGCATTGCGGCTGGCATTGTTGCTCTGGCCTATTTGAAGCAGCGGTATGGCTTGCCCAAAAAGACGCTGGAGGTTGTGTCGTTATGCGAGGAAGAAGGAAGCCGGTTTCCAATGGCCTATTGGGGGTCCGGCAGCATTGTTGGTGAACGGTTCTTCAGCCAGGCAGCCGAGCTTATCGACAGCGAAGGAGTACCATTTCCTGAAGCAATGGCAGGTTGCGGATTCGGTGAAGGAAACGGAATACCCGCAAAGCGGGGGGATATTGAGGCTTTTATCGAGCTTCATATCGAGCAAGGTATCGTGTTGGAGAGCGAACAGTTGCAGCTTGGCATTGTGGATGCCATTGTTGGACAGCGCCGCCTTCATGTGGAAGTGGCGGGCGAGGCTAATCATGCCGGCACAACGCCGATGAACATGCGGCGGGATGCGCTGGAGGGGGCTGCGGCCATGATCAGCATGGTGCGGCGCGAGGCGCTGGCTTGGGGTTCCCCCCTTGTGGCGACGGCGGGACGAATAGTAGTGTCTCCCAATGTGCCTAACGTCGTGCCGGGCCATGCAGCTTTCACCGTTGATATCCGCCATGCCGATGGGATTGCCCTGGAGCGCTTCTGTGCCTGGTTCGATGAAGCTGCGCGAAAACTTGCAGGAGAGCGGGGATTGGACTATCGCAGCCGGGAATGGTTTTGCGAGGACCCCGTGCCGATGGACAAGGAGCTTGGCGCCAGGCTTTGGAAAATTTGCGGCGATTTGCATATATCGGCAAAGGGAATGACCAGCGGCGCGGGCCATGACGCCCAAATGATGGGCAGGCTTTGTCCTTCTGCGATGCTTTTTGTTCCCAGCCGGGCCGGCATCTCCCACTCTCCGCAGGAATATACCGCTCCCAGGGAGCTTGCCGTCGGAGCATTGGCATTGGCTGTATTGCTATATCAACTAGGGTACGAGGAGGAAAGGTGATGAAACCATATCGCGATTTGGCGCCGTCGCCGCGCATCATTATGACGCCGGGCCCGGTGGAGGTCGATCCAAGGGTTCTGCGGGCGATGTCCTATCCCATTTTGGGTCAATTCGACCCTGAATTTACCGGGCTTATGAATGAAACGATGGAGATGCTGCGCGGGGTGTTTCAGACCGGCAATGAGTGGGCTTATCCTGTAGACGGAACTTCCCGCTCCGGAATTGAAGCGGTGCTGGTCAGCCTTATTGAGCCGGGCGACGCCGTGCTTGTGCCGATCTATGGGCGCTTTGGGCATTTGCTGGCTGAAATCGCCAGACGCTGCGGAGCTGAAGTGACGGTAATGGAGCAGGAATGGGGAGGAGTGTTTTCGCAGGAGGAAATTATTGAGGGAATAATTCGCCACCGGCCCAAGCTGGTGGCGCTGGTGCATGGCGAGACGTCGACAGGCAGGCTGCAGCCCCTTGAAGGCATCGGCCGGGCATGCCGGGAGCATGATGCCTTGTTTGTGGTGGATGCGGTCGCAACGATTGGCGGGGTGGAGGTTGCAGTGGACAAGTGGGAGCTTGACGCTGTCATCGGAGGCACGCAGAAATGTTTGTCCATCCCTGCGGGACTGGCCCCTGTTACGTATAATGGCCGGGCGGAAGCCAAGCTTCTGAAGCGCAAGCGAATTGAACGAGGTCTGCTTATGGAGGATGTCGGGGATGCAGAAGGTTTTGTGCCGATTCGAAGTAATTATCTCGATCTTAGCCAGCTCCAGGATTATTGGAGCCCGGCCCGGCTTAATCACCATACCGAAGCAACCTCCATGTTGTATGCCCTTCGGGAAGGACTTAGGCTGACGCTGGAGGAGGGACTGGGTCCCCGTTTCGCCAGGCATGCGCTGCATGAATCCGCTCTGTCAGCGGGATTGGACGCGATGGGGCTGAAGCTGTTTGGAGATCCTTCCTGCAAAATGCCGATGGTCACTTGCGTCATCATTCCGCCGGAAGTGGACGGCGAATCGGTGCGGACTATGCTGCTGGACCATTTTGGCCTGGAAATTGCCAGCTCCTTTGGACCTCTGAAGGGGAGGATTTGGCGGATTGGCACAATGGGGTACAGCTGCAGCAAACGCAATGTGCTGCTTACGCTGGGAGCTCTGGAGGCGGCGCTGCTTCGACATGGTGTTTCGCTTCCCCCGGGAGAGGCGCTCCAAGCCGCCATGGATGTTTATGCCATAAAGGGCGGCTAGGGAGTAATTGCCGCAACCCCGTTGTTCCAGCGGTCTCACGATCTGGCTGACATGGGCGGACAAAGCGGATAGTTCGCTTGACTGGGGACAAAAAATGACGGCAGCCCTTGCTGTATTTGGAGAGGGCCTCTTTTAAGATATTGGACTATTTGCTTCAACGTTTCCTCTTGTTTTCGTCCGGTATAGGCGAAAGCAGGAGATTTTTTTGTTTTCCGTTGTTTTTACGCCGTATTGGAGGAGGGACAACTCCCCTGTCCCGCAATCTCCACTTTTATACATATCGGGCCCCTTTTTTACAACATATACATAATAGGACTACTGCAATACGGAAATGGAGGTTGGCTTGTTGGAGCCGTATATAATCAAACCATGGGACGACATGCTGGAAGAAGAAAACTCGGGCCTGAATCTGGAGCAATATGTGCCGCCCGAATTGGAAAAGCTTGCCCATGAGGTATGCAGAGCCTATGACATGAGCGTATCGTCAATGACCCTGATTACGTCAAAGCCGGATAAAGGCGGCGCGATTTGGCGCATTGACACCAACCGGGGGCCGCGAAGCCTGAAGGTGCTTCACCGGACGCCGCAACGAAGTTTGTTCAGCGTTCACGCTCAACAATATGTCTTGAGTAACGGAGGAAGGGTTCCCGGCATTATATTAACTAAGGACGGAGCGAACTCGGTCGTTGCAGGGGGCAAGTTATGGATTGTGACGGACTGGATCGAAGAGCTGACTCCGGTGGCGAAAATCGATCTGGAGGGCGCCATGACGCTTTGTCACGGACTGGGGGAGTTTCATCACTGGTCCAAGGGGTATGAGCCCCCGCCTGAGGCAGGGAATTCATCCCGCATTTTCAAATGGGAAAGCCAATACGAAAAGATTTTGACCAAAATCGGATGGTTTCGCCACATCGCCCAACTTTACCGGGACACGGCAGCGAGCGACAAGCTGCTGAACGTACTGGATATGTTCGAGGGCCAGGCCAAGGAAATGCTGGAACGGTTCAGGGCATCGGCTTACAGGAGAATGGTGGCAAAGGGAGAGGCCCACTGGGGTCTTGCCCATCAGGATTACGGCTGGTCGAACGGGCAGATGGGACCCGGCGGCATTTGGGTTATCGACTTGGATGGCGTCGCTTATGATCTCGCCATTCGCGATTTGCGTAAAATTATCACCAGTACCATGGACGATATGGGCAGCTGGGACCTGAACTGGATCAGAGGCGTAATCGGGGCCTACCACAAGGCCAATCCGTTGGATCAGGAAACCTTCGAGCTGCTGTGGATTGATATGGCATTCCCTAATGAATTTTACAAGCACGTCAAGGAAGTGGTGTTTCGTCCGGTCGAGTTTATGGATACAGAGCTTGGCGCTATTCTTGACCGTGTATTGGCGACGGAAGCCAACAAGTGGGAAGTGCTGAAGGAGCTGGAGAAGGACAAAAGCCAATATGCTGCCGGAGATTACAGCGCCGAGCAGGATGTCGCCCGCGGGCCTTACGCCTACCGGAATTATGCCAAAGGCGGCAAGGCAGTTCTTCCTCAGGAGAAGCCGGCAAAGGAAAAAGAGACGGAGAAGGTACGCAATGTCATCCGGCTGGTCGTCAATCCGGACGGTCGCGCCGTGCTTCTTCCGGGTCCAGGAGAAAACGACAGTGTACAAAAAGGCAAGCGCAAAAAACGGAAAGAGCGCAAAGAGGACAAATCGAGCAAAAAGAACAGCCGCCGCGGCGTAAGCAAACCTACGCAAGCTGAACAGAGAACAAACGAAGCGGAACGCAAGGCAAAAGACAACAAAACCCGCAAGGAAAAAAGAAACCGAGTTGAGGATAAAAAGGCAACAGGCAAAAAGGCGAAAAAAGGCGTGAATCCCGGAAAGCGTTCAAAAGAAACCGCCGCAACAATTAGCCCGGCGGCAAAGGCGGCCCCGTCCAAGCGGCAACAAGCCAAACGGGCAGCCGAGCGGAGCAAGAAAAAACGCGGCGTCTCCCGCAAAGGCCCGCTTTTGAATCAGAAAAAGGGACTTTATACGAAAGCTTTTATTCGATCCACCCTTTCGGCGGAAGTAACGGAAGCCGGGAGTCATCTGTTAGCGGAGGAGGGCGTGTTTTGAGGATTTTGATGATATGCACGGAAAAGCTCCCGGTGCCCAATATACGGGGCGGAGCCATCCAGACGTATATTGGCGGGGTTGTGGAGCTGCTTAGCGGCCAGCATAGCATAACCGTCATCGGACGGAGCGATCCCGAGCTGCCCCAGGAGGAGACAAAAGGAAACGTCAAGTATTTGCGTTTTCCTTCCGATGGCCTTCTGGACGTTTATATGGATCATATTATTCCCTATCTGGCCCAAAGCGGGGAAGCGTATGATGTCATTCATATTTTTAACCGGCCAAGGCTGGTTATGCCCGTATCATCCGTACGCCCGGACACCCGCATCGTGCTGAGCATGCATAACGACATGTTTAACCCCATGAAGCTGAGCAAGGAAGAAGGGGATGCTGTTGTTGAGCGGGTGGACACAATCATTACGATCAGCAATTATATCGGCGCTGTCATCTGCCGCGATTACCCTCAGGCGGAGTCCAAAATCAGAACGGTCTACTCCGGAGTGGACTTGGGCAAATTTGCGCCCTGGAAGCAATCGCCCTCCGCTCTCAGAGATCGGGAAGCCATCCGGTCCAAGCATCAGCTCGGCAGCAAAAAGGTTATCCTTTTTGTAGGGCGTCTGTCCCGCAACAAGGGGCCGCATGTGCTGATACGCGCCATGTCCAGTCTTCGGCATTCCGATGCCGTGTTGGTTATTGTAGGCGCTGCTTGGTACAGCGATAACCGGATTAGCGATTATATCGCTTATCTGAAGGCTCTTGCCGAAAAATCGCCTATTCCCGTTCTGACAACGGGATATGTGCAGGCAAATGAGGTTCATCAGTGGTTCTGCGCCGCCGATGTGTTCGCGTGTACGTCCATTTGGGAGGAGCCGCTTGCTCGCGTGCACTACGAGGCCATGGCTGCAGGTTTGCCTTTGGTGACTACGGCCAGGGGAGGCAATCCTGAAATCATTCGCAATAATAACGGAGTGATCATTAGCGATCCCGAGAACCCCGAGGAATATGCAGAAGCTCTGAACAGGCTGCTAAGCGATACAGGGAATTCCCGCCAGATGGGGCTTCACGGACGCAGGCTCGTGGAGGATCATTTTACCTGGAGCCATGTTGCGGGCAACATCCAGGAGGTCTGGAACGAAGCCTCCAGCAGACCGGTCTCTGCAGTCGGCAGCTCTGGCAGCAGCGATTCCGTCGTTTCGGAGAGCAGCGAGGGAGACCCACCCGAGGGAACTGACGCGACGGACTGACGTAGGGCATTTCCAATGCAGGTCTGGGACGTTGTGTATGTGAAGCGGAGCGTATACTCTACGTGGACACTTGCAATGTAGCGCGCAGTTTAATGGAGGAACCTTGCAAGGAAGGGGCCCCAACCAATGAGTTACCCTTGCATTGAAGGGAGATTGCAATAAAATAAACCTGGCCCATTCTGGTCAGGTTTTTTGCGATTTTTTTGCCGTTGGCTGGTGACGCCCATTAGGGAATGTTCGGCATACTCTCCCGCATCATGGAGCTTCTTGGGCGCTAAAAGCTGAACTTATAAAATGTAATGATATCAATCATAACAATATCACTTACAAAAATGGTAAAATCATGGTGAATATTTGGATCAAAACCGTAATAGGCGGCTTTAGTTCCCGATGTTGGCGCTCATTTTGATGTTGAGCCAGATTTTATATGATAAATAAATAGAAAAGATTTGGAGAGGCGGGAATATAGCAATTGAAAACAAAAAAGATGGGGTTGATTACGTTGCTTATGCTCGCCCTGTGCGTGGGCGCAATTGCCGGCTGCAAGCCGGAAGGGCAGCATGGGCCGATAACGGGAACCGACTATAAGGCTAACATTGATGATCTGACCGCGCCTGCGATGGGCGGGAGATTGACGGGCACTGCCGGGAATGAAGCTGCCGCCGCTGTAATAGAGCATCATTTTCAATTAATGGGATTAGAGCATTTCACGAATGGCTCCTATGCTATTCCTTATCAACATCAATACGCCGTGCCTGAAGAAGGAACGCTGGAGCTTGCAGTAAACTACCGTGACGGCAGCCGGGAGGTCCTGCTTCATGGCCAGGATTATCTGGAGCAGCGTCTGCCCTTCGACTATGAGGGGGCGGCGGCTATTACCTTCGATGAGAAGGATGCCGTGCTTGCCGAGCGGGTGCTTGTACTGGATGACGGAAGCGCCTTTACGCAAATGGACAAAACCGTTGCCAGAATGGTTCTGATCCGCGAGGACAAGCTTCGGAGGTATATTCCGGGCCAATCGGCAAAAACGCCTGTTCTGCACATATCTAATGAAATCTATCAAAAGCTGAGGGACAAGGAAGCCGATATCAGCGAAATTAGCCTGTCAGTCAAGGTTTTGCCCCGACATATAACAGCTGACAACTTGGTCGGCGTGATTAAGGGAAAAGGGGAGGGCGACCAGAGGGACGCGATCGTTTTGTCCGCTCATTTCGATTCCGTAGGTCAAATGGATTCACTTCCGTTTGCAGGGGCTGTCGACAATGCAACAGGCGTGACTGCTCTGCTTCAGTTGGCTAACCATTTAAAGGGTTACGCCCAAAAATCACCGTTAGGTCCGGATATCATCATTGCGGCGTTTAACGGGCAGGTATCGGGACGGCAGGGCAGCAAAGCTTTTGTTAATCAACTGCTGGAAAGCAAGCTCTACGACCGCATGTACACGATCAATCTGGATAGTGTGGGAGGAAAAGGCGGGGGTCCTTATTACATCATCGGAGATGACAATAGCGTGGAGTTAGCCGCCGAGCTTGAGACTTACATGAATAATCACCGTTTTCCGATCCAGCGCACGGAGCGGGGATATGACAGCGACCATCTTTCCTTTCAGGAGCGGGAATTGATCGCCGTTACGATTGGACAAGCAGATGTACCCTATTCACGCACGGTTCAGGATACGAAGGATAAGGTCAATTTCACGACGCTCAAAAAACTGGTGTCTGTATTATTCAATTTTATTATCTCGAGCGACTATATCGAACAGGCCGGCATCATGGAGGAGAAACCAGAACCTCTAAGCGATGAGGACAGATTCAAGGAGTTTGAGGCGCTTCAGAGAGCTTATAGAGATGCCATGAACAAGATGAAATTTGGTCAATACCAGGTTTTCAATGACGGTGATACAGATTTATGGCTGGTAAAAGGATACGAAAATTTTGAAAGCATCGAAGAGGCGGCGGCAGCCGTCAAGGGATTAACCATTCCGCCGCAGCTAGGGGGATCTGCTTTTACAGCGTTATCCTTATGGATAGATTTGCCTGTTCAAGATTTGATGGTGCAAGTGGAGCGCAATAAAGTGTTCAGCTATGAAGGGGAAATCACGACTGAATTATTGGGAGATTTAACTCTTTATTATGGGGGCCAAGAAAACAACGGTATAAGAATAAGGATTATCAATAACGAAATCATCAAGATCGACGAAGGTTTTGTGGATTCGTCCACTATGATTGAACAAACCGAACTAGAAAACAAAGTATACACCGTGCGGGAGTTCGCTGAATCGCTTTTCGTTGTGACCGAGGTTGCGATCGGGGACAGCACTTATTCGGTTGAGGTAACAAAAGGAAGTGTACAGGTGTCCAGGGATGAAACCGGCTTGTGGCCAACGCTGATTTATGGCTGGAATCGGGAAGATCGTGATTCCGCTCCCCAATTTGTTCATGATTTGAAGCTGGATGAGCTTTTGCCTGCGCTTGGACTGAAATAAGGGGGAATGGGTTAACGAAATCAGGAGCTGTCCGCAAAAAGAACGGGCGCCCGTAATGTCATGCTGCTCCGCCGGAGCGAAGCAGCATGTTTGCTGTGGGACCATGATTGCCGCAGACGGCGGGTGATGGAGATCGTGGCTTGGATGATTGCGAAGGCAAACTTCTAGTCTTCGTCCTCGTCATCATAATCTTCATCTTCATCATCGTAATCCTCATCGTCTTCGTCCTCATCGTCGTCGTCTTCATCATCGTCTTCGTCGTCTTCGTCGTCCTCCTCTTCCTCCTCATCCACAACAAATTGCACTTCGGCTACTTCTTCCCAATCGATGGAGCGCAGAAAGCTTTTGAGCTCCGATTTGCCGCCTTCCTCCAGGGAATGCTCCTGAGTGCTGCCGTCCTCAAATTCAATGACCAGTTCCGATACGTTCTTTGTTTTGAGCACACCTTTAACCTGCTTCAGCAATGACAATGGTCGTCCCTCCAACGTATTCATTTTTTCTTTCTTTGCTGTCGAGCTACTATATTGTATAGAAGGGGTATGATATTGGCGTGGGTGGATGAAGCGGGTTAAACGCAGATTTTCTGCTTATTTCATGTATTGACTCTCACGCAACGTGATACTTTATAGTAAAAACCAAGGGAGGCGGTAATGCGATGAAAGTGAAGGAGGTTGCGGATCTGGTCGGGATCAGCGTGCGCACGCTGCATCATTACGACGAAATCGGGCTGCTTGTGCCCGAGGGTGCGACAGAAGCCGGCTATCGCATCTATTCCGGCAAAAACTTGGACTTGCTGCAGCAGATCCTGTTTTTCCGAGAGCTTGGTTTTCCCTTGCAGACCATTAAAAACATTATTCATAGTCCCGGCTTTGATCGGCTGGCGGCGCTCCAGCAGCACCGTCTGATGCTGAGGGATAAGCGGAACCGTTTGAACCGGCTCCTTGAAACCGTGGACAAAAGCATTCAGTTTGCTAAAGGAGAGAGCGATATGACGAATAAAGAGCAGTTTTCCGGCTTTGATTTTAGTCAAAACCCTTATGAAAAAGAGGCTCGCGAGCGTTGGGGCAACGCAGCGGTAGACAGCTCGGCCGCTAAGGTGAAGGGAATGCAGCAAAGCGGCGAGATGGCGGGATTTCAGGAGGAAATGAACGAGCTTTATCGCGAATTGACACATATGAGGCATAATGACCCGGCATCTCCGGAAGCCCAGGAGGGGATCGGCAAATGGTACGCCATGCTGAACCGGGTGGGCAGCTACACGCCGGAGATGTTTAAAGGATTGGGAGAGATGTATGTAGCCGACGAACGGTTTACCAAAAACATCGACGGATTCGGCGAAGGGTTGGCCGCTTTCATGCGCGATGCCATGGCGGAGTTTGCGGACCGGCAGCTCAAATAAGCATTAAAATACCCAAACCAAAAACAGCAAGCGCCGGGAATCGGTTGTTCCCGAACTTGCTGTTTTTCTAGTTGTATATGATTTGCAGGATGGATACGTTTGTTTAAAACACCAGCAAACCCATCGCGTCTTTGGCTGCCCGCAGTGTTTTGTCGGCAGTTTCCGCAGCGCGGCGCGCGCCATCCTTGAGGATGTTGTCGAGTTCCTCCGAATGGATAATTTCGTTGTAGCGCTGCTGAATCGGCTCCAGCTTGGCGACAACGACTTCCGCCAGTTCTTTTTTGAAGGCGCCATAGCCTTGCCCCTCAAATCGTTTCTCTACCTCGGAAATGCTGAAATCGCCGAATACAGAGAAGATTTCGATCAAGTTGCTGACGGCAGGTTTGGCGTCCCAATCGTACCGTACGCTCATGTCGGAATCCGTCACCGCACGGGAGAACTTTTTGCGAATAACGCCGGGTTCATCCAGCAGCAGAACATAGCTGCTTTTGTTGGGGTTGCTTTTGCTCATTTTGCTGGAGGGATCGTCGAGCCCCATGACGCGCGCGCCTACCTCTTGAATGATTGGCTCCGGCACCGTAAAGACTTCACCGAAGCGGTTGTTGAAGCGTGTTGCAAGATCGCGGGTCAGCTCCAGATGCTGCTTCTGATCGTCTCCAACCGGAACGTGAGTCGTTTGGTAAAGCAGGATGTCGGAAGCCATCAGCGCGGGATATGTGAACAAAGCGGAGCTAACCGTGTCTTTGCCGTCGGATTTGTCCTTGAACTGAGTCATGCGGCTCAGTTCGCCGAAATGGGCCTGGGTTTCCATCATCCATCCCAGCTCGGCGTGAGCGGAGACGTGGGATTGCATAAAAATCGCATTTTTGACGGGATCGACGCCGGCCGCGATATAGAAAGCGGCAATCTGGCGGGAGCGCTCGCGCAGCTCTTTGGGATCTTGAGGTACTGTAATGGCATGCAGGTCCGGCACAAAAAAGTAGCACTCGCCTTCATTCTGCATCTGTACATACTGGCGCAGCGCCCCGATGTAACCGCCGATGTTCAAATCGCCGCTTGGTTTGATGCCTGACAACAATCGTTTAGTCATGTTTTTTTCCTCATTTCTATTGAATTGGGCAAGGAATGGCAAAGGTCAATTTCCTTATGCAACAAAAAAACGCTCCATCCCTCATTACAGGGACGAAGCGTTAACTCCGCGGTACCACCACTATTCGGCCATCCGGCCGCACTTATCCATGACGCAAACTAAGGCGTTAAGCCGTTCGCTAAACGAGGCTGCTCATCCTGAACAGGCATCGATAGAGGTTTGTTATCATGTCTCCCTAAAGATAACGGGGGGAGAATCCGTCAACGCCTACTGCCTCTAAGATTGTTCAAAAATCCACTTTCAATTACGCAACATGTCTGGCGACATGATCGGCATCGAATATGGCATTTTTTGAACACTAATTTTAATTAGAGGGTTCGGATTGAAGCTAAGAAATCCATTCACCAGGGACGCATGCGCCGGACCTTTCACCATTCGCCGGCTCGCTGGGTCACTACGTTTTCCCGGGCTACTTCTTTTCCTCATGGCCTTTGCTCTATAAAAAGCTGTAATTGAAAATTAGCATAGCGATAATCGGAGTGGAAGTCAAGTGAAGAAGATCCCTGTTATCATCTATTGACGATTCCAACTCTCTAATGGGGTGCCTTGGTACATGCAGAAGTTCGGACATGCCTAAATTGTCTTAGATTGAAGAATGAGGTGATTGAGGTGAAATGCTCATGTGGGCGGTTCATTGCGCCGCAGGTAAAAGCATTGGCGGTTATGTATGAATCGAAGGAGGAGCTGTGCGTTCATTGTCTGGCGGCGTTTCTAAACATTCCTTACCAAGAACTGGTCGACCGGTATGCCGGGATATACGAGTGCAGGCCTTGCCTTCGTGACCAAAAGCGGTCGGATATCCGGAGGAAGCTGTTGGGGGGAAGCGGGTAATTAAACCCTGGGAGCAGGAGGTGCGTGATGTGGATTTTATGTACAAATGTATCAAGTGTGAGTTCAGGTACGTGACAGAAAAGGCAAAAATCAACTTTAAAGCAGAAGGCTTGAAGGGAGAAGCCTTGCTATGTCTGCATTGTATTGGCGAACTGACGGGCAAAGTGATGAATCAACATGGTTTATTGGTCAGGGTGGAAGAACTTGGTAGCCCTAGCGAGCGATTGCAGACTTTACCCCGAACCTTAACGAATTGCAGGCCTTGCATGAAGAAAAGGAACTCGCGCTCGTGAATGAACAGCCGAACGGAGCTTTGAACAAAAATGGTGTCGCTGCACGAAAATGAGCAATGAACTTTATCGAGAGGTGACTAGGGTGAAAACAAATATGGGCCGATTGGTTGTATATGTGGGAGCGGCAGGAAGCCGGGAAAACAAGAAACTGACAGACCTTTACGAAAGGCTAATTTCGGTTGGCAATCAGCTGGCGGTATTTCAGCCGTTTGAAGAGGGGAAGAGCCTTGAGTTTGTCGAAGCCGAAGACGGCAGGAGAGTGCCGGCCATTGCCATCGATTATCTCGATGAAATTCTATTCATGGAGGAAGCACAATGCCTGCAAGCGATTCTGGTAAAGGATATCCACTTTTTTGATAAAGAGAGTAATGGTTTTAAAGTCCTTGAGGAACTTATGGGGAGAGGAACGGAGGTTTATGTGTTCGGCTTAAATAGAGAACCGGAAACCAACATGTACGGCCTTATGGGAGACATTATTGTCAATGCCGATGAAATCCATCAACTGCACACATTTTCTGTAGCTAACAGCAGAGAGGCGCGTAGTATCAAACCTTTGGCGAAGTCCTCTACTGGTGGCGGCAACCGACCCGGGAAGCTGGGTGCGTACACTTCATACTGCCGCTCTTACTTTAATATCTGGAGAAAAAGGCTGAAGCAGCTTCAGAACACGGTACAGATCACCGTAGTTAAGAGAGGGAGTGACCGCTGATGGCGGCAATCAAGGCGGCATTGTACAACAAACGGCCGCTTGCTGAAAACAAAGTTTTGGAAGTTAGGGTGGAAGATGTGGAAGCCTCCGAAGTAGTTGCAGAATTTGTCCAGCGGATATTCAGCTATAGTCAGCATATTTACAATGCCAAAGCTGACGACTCCATTCTAATCGTTGAGAACTTGGGTTACGGCGACATCTATGCAAGCGCGGAGGGCAATGCGGTAATCGGGGAAGAATCGCAGCGCATTTTATTTGGGGAGCAAAAGGCATTCAAAGGCGGAAGGTTGTTTCTGGCGTCGGCGAGCCAGCCGGTGGCAGCGATTATAGAGGTAAGATAACGGGGTAACGGATTCATTCACAATTATTCGCAAGCCCGTTAGAAGCGTTCCTCAACAACTTATATTGATAAAGAACCGATAAGCAAACGGTTAACCCGATGCCATCTGTCATTGGGAAAGACGAGAATGAAGAAGGAGGCTTTTTGGAATGGCAGCTAACAAAAATAAAAAGATGATTATTAAGGGTGCAGGCAAGTTTATGGCCAAAATCCCAAACTGCGACGAGCTTATTACCATTGGCACATTGAACAACATGCGGCTGGATATTCAATTGGATGTTCAGGATATTGAAGGCGGCGATAGCAGTGTCCCTCTGGACACACTGCTTCGCAAAAAAACGATCGACATTACGGCGGAAGCCGCAAAATTCGATCTGAATATGGTTCGCCTCGTGTTGGGCTCCAAGCTGCGCGAAGGCGTATCCGGCTCGACGTACAGTATGGTTACTGAAACAATCACCGTTCCTTCCACATCCCCGTACCAAGCCACTTTGAATCAAAAGCCAGTTATTGCCCCGGCGCCAAAAGTATATGAAGGGACAATCGGAGGCGCTGATTTGTCGGCTGATGTAACGTTTACCAACGATGTTGCCGTGTTTGATATGGCACTTGCCGGCAAAACGGTTGCCATTGTATATGGCGTATCGCTTGATGGCGTTGCGCATGATCCCGATGGTTTTGTGTGGGTTCTGGAGGAACGGCATACCGTTAAACAAAGCGGTGCGGTATTCACGGCAGATCTGGCCTACGGAGCATCTCTGAACAGTGATCCTCAAATCTCCGTCCGCACCCTCAAAGGCAACAAGCTGTTAAAGAAAACGGCAAATCCAGTTCCAACGGAAGATCAATACACCGTAAGCGGCGGAACGCTGAAATTCAACTCCGCCCTGAAGGACGTGGACGTTGTTGTCAACTACAAGCGTAACGAGGTTGTTGATATTTTGGATATTACGAACAAAGACGTGCCGCTGACCGTGCATGTTGTTCATGATGGGCAATTTGAGCAAAAAGACGGCACCATCCAAGGCTATCAGACGGAATTGTATCAATGCCGCGTCAAATCGAACTTCACGCTGGACGCGCAGCGTCAACAAGCATCTACGCATAGCGTCACATTGTCCGTCATTGATCCGGAACGCGCTGACGGCAAGCTCGGCTCGATCAAACGTTATGAAGCGGGTGTAAGCAACACCCTGGTTTGCTGATCTACACCATTACCGAGACTCCCCGATCAGGGGAGTCTTTTACATGGCGGTTGTTAAACTGTTCAGCCTGATACTTAGAATGTTCTATGAGTCGTCCACAGGGAAACCCTCGCCTTGAGGCACGGTTATTCGGAGATGACGGGGGAAAATCAAAGGGGGTATCGCGGTGAGTGATAGAGTAACATCGATTCCAAAAACGGATGGTCTTACAGAAGCGGCAGCTTATAAGTCTGCGGAACAGGTGACTGAAGGGGCGACTGAGGAAAAACCAAACCTGTTGACACAGGAGGATGCGGAAATGCGGGAAAAAGTCTTTTTTGAAGATGACGAGAAGGTGCGGCTGCGGGACGGGAAAACCTACTGTATTCCGCCGCTGGGACTTTTGGATGCCCGTAAGCTTATGAAGCAATTAAATTCGATTGACTCGGGAGTAATCATTGCCAACCTTATCCCCGATGATGAGGATGAAAATGACAGATTCGATGCATTAATGGACGTTTTGCTTATGGCGTTCAAACCCTACTACAAGCATATGACTGCCGATTATCTTGGGGAGTATATCGACCTTGAGACTGCAAAAGTAATCATCGACAGCATGATCGGGCTAAACGGGTTAAAAAAGTCCATGTAACGACTGAGCAAGAGGAAGAAGAATATGACAATAAGCCGCCAGTGGATTGGGCGAATATCTTCTTTAAGCTTTCACACTATTGCCATCTGGACAAATATGACGTGTGGAAGCTGACCCTCCCTCAGCTGGGTTACTATCTGGAGCAATGCAACGAACATATCCAATTTACGATTAAGGTTTCAACCCTGTCACTTGGCGGCCTTTTTGGAGAAAACGTGATCTCCGATGGAGTTGCTGGCAAAGAAGTTGAATCCTCTGATTCGCATGTGGATGGATACAAGGTAGCCGATGCAGACGATATGAATTTCCTGGCTCAACTATTATAACGACTCCTGTCTGCTCCGCTCGGAGGGGCGGGAGTTTATTTTATAAGGTGGTGAACATCGTGGATAACATCCGCGCTGATATCATTTCAGAGTTTAAAAGATCAGTAGAGAATATGGTGCGCCTCGGACGGGAGACGGGATCTCTTGTCAATCGCGTCAACTCCGTTCCGGGCAATGGAGAAGCCGATCCTAAGCTGAAACAGCATCTCATCAACCAAATAGACAGGATTAATTATGCACTAATTAACAAGCTTCGTGATGGGGTCGATAGTCAAATTCAATCCATCCTTCGAGACATCGAAGGTGACCGCCTTCAATCCCTTGATCGTAAATCTGACCGTCAAGGGAGGGGCAACAGTTACGCTGTACCCGAAGGAGGCAGCAATGACGTTCAATCGTCTTCTTCGGCCCAGAGGGGCGGAGTGGATCTGTCGGGTGCAATGACCAATACCTTCAGGCGCGTATTGACCGGAAGTCTGATTGATATACCCATGATGATGCAAGAAGCGATAGAAACCTTTAAGAATGTTCAAGCCGAGCAATTAAAAATGACCCAAAATCTGATAAAGAAGGATTCCTACAATAAGGATTCTGACGGCAATCCGCTAGCGGCTCCTGATATGGAGAAAGTGTCGAGTGCGATATCGGAAATCCAGTCGTTTATCGGACAGCAGGCATTATTCTACGGAACAGATTACAACGAGCTTTATCAGGTAGGCGGTATCGGCTCCGGCTTTCTGAGTGATGCGGCTGAAATAAAGAAGTTTCTCCAACTGACGGCTCAACTGCAAGCAATTGATCCCGGAAGCAGCTTACTTCCGATTGCCAAAGGCCTTGAAAGTATGCAGGGGCTGTTTGATCTGGGATTGGCAGACATCGATGAAAAGATTGTCAGACCGCTTGCAGCCGTATCGAAGCTGACCAATATCAGCATAGAGCAGTTGATCAATGCTATAAGTCAGTCAGACGTTTCAGTGACGGATTTTAAAGGTGCTCCTGAAAAAGCTATTGTGATGGCTGGAATGTCCATCCAAACAGGTAGCTCAGCAAGCGCCGCCGCTATGCACGAAGCTATAAACGCATTCGTTAAAGGTGGCGAAGCAAACGCCAATTCTGGAAAATCACAATATGATCAAATGATTCAAACATCTCTTCAAGGTCCTCTGGTAAGTTCCAATCGTGCAAAACAAAGCGTGACAATTTCTTTTGATTCGCTTCTGCAAGAATTAACTCCTTCCATTAATAAAGTGACCTACGCGCTTATGAACATGGCTGATAATGTTTCCGAAAATGCCCGTTTATTTGTATTACTGGGCGATATCTTATCTAACGCTATGATTGGCATGATGATGATGGAGGGGATCAAGTGGGGGGGCGGAAAAGCCGGGAATGATATCCGGTCAAATAGGGGCACGGTTAATCAACAGGTATCTGATAATCATAGAGTTTCTGGATATGCTGCATTGTCGGACAAGCTTGATGGGATAACTGAAAGGGAATTTAGAGGGGGTCAAAATCATCTGATGAGACGCCTGCTTAGCGGCGTACCTCTTGGCAACTATGCCCAGTCACTTTACGGCCCAATGAATGAACCCCAGAATGGCCAAGGTCAAGCCACAGAGTCGTCGCAACAGGACTCTTCTGTATTCAAAGAGTTGTCCAAAACGGTGAGTAGCATGAAAGCCGAAGTATCCCAAAAAGAAGGCACTCAAAGTGGAGCAGGCGACATTTTTAAAAGTATTGCAGAGTTAGGCAAAGGGACAAAGGGGTCTATTCAGGGAATGGCTATAGGACTGGCTATAGAGCTTGGGTTAAAGGCCCTGGAGGCTATAACGGCTCCACTGATTGCCGAAGCACAAAAAACAATAGCCTGGGAGACCAAATCCACCGAGTCTCAACGCCAATGGGCAGTAGCGGACAAGCTTGATAAGGATAACTTATCCATTGCCAATTCACTGAGAACGAATACGGAAAAAGGAGGGTTAGCTGCCGGTATAGATTACTTAAGATTGGCAACCGGATTTGTTTTGAACGGGATTAATAAAGGTCTTGACAGTGATCCGACGCATACGGATTTAATCGATCAATATGCAGCTGAAATAGGGATTTCGCAAATGTACAGGGCGAGGGGCGCGAATATACCTTCGATTAAACATCTTGGCGAGTATCTTAAAAACAACAACATCCCTTACGAGCAAGCTGTTCAGGAATGGTCAAGAGAATCGGGCCGCCATCAAGGAATTCAAGATATGCGGCAAGAGGCTTTGAGCAGGCAATACGAAGAGTCTCGGCTTGCATATGCCGATGAAGAAAGGCTGGAAAAAACAGCCCAGGAAAATTACGAGAAAAAGTATCAGGAAGGAGAAATCAAATATCCTTCGTTTAGTTCCGAGGCTGTCACGGCTCGAGTTGCGGACAAAGTGAAAGAGGTCAAGGACAACAATCAGCTTGCAACGCTTCGCGCCCTTTTGGGGGGGATGAGGACGGATTCCAGCGAGTATATTGAAATGCGTAAAAAACAAACAACATCCATTCGTCAGGTAATGGATGATGAGTTAGCCATTATCGACAGATATATTGCTAATGCAAAAGACATTATGTTGCGAGCCACACCCGGTTCACAAGAATATATTAATGCACAAAACACCGTAAAAAATCTGACTTCCAATCGAGAAGCTGTCGTAACGCAAGGAGAGGCCAGCATTCTCCGGGACGAGTTGAGCAGCCGTCAGGAAACGTACCAGAATCAGATGAAAAGAGTAAACCAGAGTTTGTCCAAAGTGGACCTCATGGCTCAAGCGAAGGAACTGGCGGCGGCCTACCGAATGGACACAGAGTCCAGAGGCTTCCTCGAAACCATGAAAAAAATTGCTCTTGGCAAAGTTGCTTCTATGAAGGCTGAACTAAACAATTTAAAGGCCATTGAAGCGATCGGAGATCTCTCCGAGGATCAGGCCCTGCAAGTTTTGCAGTTGCAGAACAGTATTGCCAGCGAGCAGGCCAAAGTGAAGGAGTACAATCTGGCAGCCATCGGAATGGGGTCCACAAGGATTCAAGAGAATAGCTCTGACAGAGAGAATGATCTCCTGGCCCTTAGACTTCGATCCGGAAATCCAGATGATTCATCGCCTATTATGCGCAATAGGAGGATTGCAAACGCCAAAGCTGAAGTATCCGAAATTGCCCAAGTAATCAAGGAGCTGCAGGCAACACTGCCTACGGCCGGGGCAGAAGAAACCACCAGAATTAATTCGGAAATTCGCAATTTGCAAAAGCAATCGCTGCAAGCCCAGTTAGGAATTTTGGATGAAATGAAAAATTCGGCCGGGACGTTCAATTTGCCTGAAGGGGTTAAAGCGATGAGCCGATACGAGTACCTGACGCAAGGAAACACGCATAATACAACCACAATAGGGACGGGCGATGTTACGGTGAATATCACGCTGCCTAATGTCACCAACGGCATGACAGCCAGTCAGCTACAGCAGGTCGGACAATCCATTGGACAGGGTTTATCGGTGGGCCGTGTAGGAGGGCTTCGCAGCCAACAAGCCATGAACCCTCACAACTACCGGAGTTAGGGATTCGGCTCCCCGCCTTATAATGAGACGGGGAGTATTTTTATAGGGAGGCAGGACGATGACACAACAAAATCCGCTTTTGTCGGAGGACTCGGTATATAAGAAAAAATTATTCTACGATAACGGTATCCGGTTCACAGAAGTTAAGGCAAGGCTGATCCGGGAGTACAAGCCGCCTACGCCTGTTCTCAAAACGCAGGTTAACCAGACATTGGCTGCATCTGCAGGGCTTGTTCAGAATGGCACTTCTCATTATATGGCTACGCTCACCCTCTTGTTTTACTCCAAAAAAGAGTATGCCGAATGGCTGCAATACATTGGCTCCCAGCACAAATATTACGATGAAAAAGGCACAATTTATACGGGTATTGTATCCGGCGAACCCGACGTCCAGACGGCGGAGATGGAAACGAAATATCTTGTCACTATTGGCATGAACCTCGTCCGAAAACAAGAATTTGAGTACCGGTATACGACGGAGTTTATTGACACGGACGCTCATTGGGCAAAAGCGCATATTGAAGATATGCAGAAAAGAGGCCTTGTCGCCACAAATTGGGAGGGCGACGGGGAGAGTGTGGCTTATTTTAGACCGGATGAGGCTGCAACCCGTGCGGAGACGATTACTTTTTTAATGAGAACCTACAGGTATGCAAACAAACTGCTGAGGGGGTACTGATTGTGAAACGATGGATTGATGTCGATCCTCTGGATTGGTATTACCGGGATACGCTTGAAGCGACGCGCCTGAAAACCGATGGGAGCGCAGACTTCGATGTCATTAACGGGATGACCTACAATGTGTTCAAGCCGGGATATGGCAGAGTGATTAAGAGATTCGTCACCGTGAGCGGGCAAAAGGAGTTTTTGGTCCCCGATTATACTTATCATAGCAGCAATCCGATGTTTGTTATGGTGAACGGGATAGAGATTTTGCCTGAAAAAGTTGAAGATGGCAAAGTGACAATGACTAACCCGTTGTCGGAAGGCATAGAGGTTGTATGCGTTTCCTATGGCATTCCAGACCGAAAGGATATCGGATGCGTGAATGCGCCCTATAACGGAACAGGAAACTACAGGCTGCCGCATGCCACTCTGAAGCACAAAACGGCCTATAAATTTAGTCTGGGCAACCCTCCGGAGACCTGCACGGTTCTTGGCGTAAAGTTAAAGCGCATGATCGTCGACGTCAAGGCGGGAGCCGATGCGGCGATTGTCATCAGGGATGCTGTTGGTTTTAAAAGAGACAAATTTGTCATTCATAACGGAGAGGTTTATCTTCCCTATCTATATAACGGATTTCCCGCTGTAATCAGTTATAACGCTATTATCGGAGGAAGAAATCGGCACACAACCGAAACCGTCATCGTTGAGTCCGGCAGCGTAACTTATAACGACCGTTTTTTTGGGGATGTTCGAATTCGCCGCGGCGATTTCTTTGGCCTGCTTAGCCGAATATGGATGAATCTTCATAACCGTTATACGGATAAACCCTTTGCCTATAAGACAACCGCAAGCCGCTATATTAAGGATAAGGCGGCGATAGAAGCGCAATGGTACAAGAATGATGTTCTTACGCTGCTCGAGGAGAAATATGGCGACGGTAACTATGTGTTTCCCCTTTACGCGGATGATTCGTTCGAGCCGGAGTCCTGTATCACGCGGGCGGAGTGCGTTGTATTCCTGAACAGATTCATTGAGTGGATTACGGAGAAATACAGATAAGGCAGGTGATCTGATATGGCTTATGTATCAAACGCAAACGATCCCTCGGGTCGGCTCCTTCAAGGAATAATGGAACGTGTGAATGCGTTGGGCAATGAGCCCAAAGTGATAGTTGAACTAGATAAAATGTCGTACGTAAGGGGCTTCCGTAAAAAATACGACGCTGTTCAGTACGTCTACGATAGTGTAGTGAGCGACCTCTTGTCTATCGATGATGTCGAGAAGCTGACGGATTATGTGGATGGAACGTATATTGCTGCGCCTACCGGTCTTCGCAATGCGGAGATGTCGATGCCGATCAGATCCAGTTCTACAATGAACGGTAAAAAGAATGATCAGCTTCATATCGAAGGCATGAGAATTACGGATTGGCATGATTCGGATCCCAGATGCTCCCGCAAGAAGCATGCCGGCATTGATCTGGACCTTGCCATGAACGACCCGGTATACGCGGTATGGGCCGGGACGGTAACCTATGCTCAGTCCAACGGAAGTTACGGGAAGGTGGTATATGTAGATCACGGAAACGGCTGGCAGACTCGTTATGCGCATCTTAACCGGATTGCAGTCAGTAAAGGAGAGCGGATCGTTGCGGGGGGGCTGCTTGGTGCCGGAGGCAATAGCGGGAGGTCGATTTCCCGAGGCGGCGGGGATGGCACGCATCTCCACTTTGAGGTCAGGTTGAATGGCAGTGATCTGAACCCGGAGCCGTTTTTGCGAGGCCGAAAAAGCATTCAGGTACCGAGTAAAACAGCTGGCGGGAGTATAGTCAGTGATGGCGGCGGGATAGCGCTTGAAGCTGCAGGCGGTTATGTTTCCTATAACATGGAAGCTACGGCTTACATCGCTGGATGCCCGGGATGCAGCGGTATTACGGCCGGAGGAACAAATGTGAAGACATGGAACGACTGGAGGATCATTGCGGTAGACCCTTCCATTATCCCCCTCAAAAGCAAGGTTGAGCTCATTGTGGACGGTGTTAGCTGGGGAGAATATTTGGCCGATGATAAGGGCGGGGACATTAAGGGCAGACGAATTGATATTCTAATGGAAAATAATAAAAAAGCGCTTGAGTTTGGCAGACGTCAGGTTGAGATACGGGTTAAGTCTTGGGGCGACGGTAAGACGCGTACAGCGGACTCTTCAGGAGACACCGCAATTGATAAGGAAATCATAACATACAAGTACAACAAAACGACGGCCAAGCAAACTTACTTTAAGGATTTTTCCTCGAAAAAAACAACGATTGACACTACGAAGTTTACGGCTCAGACGGGTGTCGAGCAATACCTTGTTATCGATGACAAGAAGCAGGTCAACGTTTTTGGATTTAACGGGACAGCAGGAGCGGGCCAAGTCAAGTCCTTGGTATTTGAGCATGACTGGTTTAAGCCGGGAAATCTGGGCTGGGCCTATTATGCCGATCTTGGGATGGACGATGTTGTTATTGTGAAGGTCAATGATTATGAACTGGCCAGAATCAGCGGCCTCGACGCAAAACATGGTATGGCGTATCCCCCCTCACTCCCTATGCCGAAAGGCCGCAACAAAGTGGAAATTACCTTTGCCAACTCCTCCAATTCTTCCGTCGGCAAGTTTGGCCTTCTATGGCTGAAGGCAAAGGAATTTGATGTTGAGACCGTTGAAACCAGGCAGCTATGGGACTTTGAAGACAATATGAGCAGCGCAAACAGATGGACTCCCTATGGGACCGTGGTTCAAAAGGATAAGGGGGACTACCAAGAAATTTCTACTGTTGGCGGAGAAGCGGGCATAGAGCGTCTGGGCAAAATTAAAAAGTTCCCTTTTACAATCAACTTCAGTTTAAAGGTCTCTGAGGGAACAAACGGCAAACTGGTCATTGGCGACGGCAAGAGGGGATTTCTGCTCAATATCAAGGATGATGAGGTCTACACATCCGGCGGCGGCAGCTATCTGATCCGCAACGTTGATGATTTTGTGGAATACACAGTTGTTTGCCATGATGAAACCGACATTGATGTATATGCAAAGGTTGGCGGGGCTTGGGTAAATACGGGTATTCGCGGAGCGAGTTTTCACTACCCTTATACAAGCCGTATTTTGTTCGCGGTGACAGCAGGGACGATTTTCTTGGATAGCGTTAACTATGCAAGCAGGGATTACGCCGTGGAGCAATTCGCCACTCATATCGCTGACAATTACAAAGAAAAGTGGTATGAGGTCGGGGAGTTTGTGTATGAGGATATGTATACCATTGATAGGGATGTGCTGAACTGGGAGGTCAGCAACCATCTAGACTCGTCATCCGCAACGGCGCGTATTACCATTGATAATTCGTCCGGCATCTATTCTCCGACTTGGGAGCGAAAGCCGGAGTTTCCCGACTCTTTCGGGGTCAATCGGTCTCCGCTGTCCTACTACGAGGAGGGCGAACTGCGCCACGTGATTAGCGAATATACGCCAATCCGGATTTATGCAGGGTACGGGGAGGAGGTTGTCCGTATTTTCACCGGAATGATAAAAGGGGAAATCACGGAAAACTCCAGCGAGGGAACGATCTCCTTCAGCTGCGTGGACAGGTTCGACATGCTCGAGGAATTTGTTTTTTACAAGCCTATGCATTATCCTCCCGCTGATTCGTATGCCGGTGACGCCGGTGCATTTTCGTGGATTAAATCCAGTATTGTGGAGGATATTGTGGTGGCTTCGGGCCTGTCAACATGGAAGGTGCATGCGGAGGATCTTGCCAATCCCGACTATGTGATCGAGGATGCCGTGTATACGGATGTTAATAAGGGGCAAAACACGTTTATGAAGTTCAACGAAGAGACTGGTGAGCTGGAAGCCGTCAGCCAAGCGAGCATTATGGAGGTAGGCGGCTGGCAGAATCCGTTTGTTGCCAATGTAACTTTCCCGCTGGGAACGCGCGCATCGGACGCCATCCAGTCTTTGATTAACGATATTCCATACAGAGTGTATTGTGACAGGTACGGCACTTTCCGAATGGAAAAAATGAATTTTTTGGATGCTCCCGACTGGTCCATGGTGGCAGGCATGAAATGGGAATTCATGGACAGCGAAAATGTGTTGGAGGTAACTTCTTCAACCGATTATTCAAGGGTCAGAAATCATTTGGTTATATCAGGGACTTCGGGTTTGGCAGAGCACTTTTTTGACAGATCGCTGATTATGGCCACGAAAGGGAATATACGGACGGCTGGCGCCCAGCTAAACTGGATTGAAGAAAAGGACGGTTCTTCGATGCGCGGCCTGAAGCAGGATATTGCCAACAAAATTTTCTTCGATTACAAGCGCCAGGCTAGAACCAAAAATGTTGTGGTAAAGGGCAATCCTTTAATTGAGCTGTTGGATTCGGTCTATGTGTTTGACGCAAAAACCTTTACGGCCAATTATTATCTTGTCAAAGGGAACAGAATCGTCGGTAACCATCAAGGTATCCTTAATTATCTGGAATTAACTTGGCAAACCCTATCGACTGCAGGGTAGGGCGTGCTGGGGAACGGAAATGGCAGGAACAGTTACGTCAATGACGCTAATTGTTTCCTGCCTTTTCTTATAATGCTGGAGAAGGCGAGGTGAATTGCATGGACAACCGAAATTTTGTCAACTCCAATGAAATATACCCCATTCTGGATTTGGTACGCAGAGAAATGCAAAAAGCGGGTTTGTACACCGGCAGCCAGGATACAGTTAGTCTGGCCAATACACCAGCAGAGGCAAATGTGATCAATGTCGAGGTCCGTAGAGAACTGGCCGGCCATGAAACGCTGGTCACCTCTTTCATCTATACCTACGACAATGGAATGTTGGAGGTTTTGACGTTAAACCGGGACGAGCAGAACCTCGTCGACGGTTTCCTGATTGAATTGACCCCTCCGCCGCGGATTAATACCGAGCTGGAGGAGGAGACGGATATCGCATCTTTTAGATCGGTAAGAGGGACTATTATCAGAGAGAATGGATTATTCAAAAATTTGGTGCTCGACTACGTTAGGACGGTGTAATGATGTCGAATGCGGCTAACTTTGCAAGCTACTTGGTGGGGGGCAGGCTGGACCCGCCCTTTATGCCCACCAAAACCGCGCCTTTTATTGAAGGGATAATGATTGAATCCTTAACGGCCGGTAAAGCTGAACACAGGTTAAACATTGAAGAAGATTGCGAGCTTTTATCTGTGGCAGTCGGGGTTTCCTTCTATGAGGCGCGCGACTATTGGAATTTGTATGTAGGTGACAAGCTTGTATGCAAAAACATCTACACGAAGGATTTGCCGGAAGGAATGTACCTGACGGCCATTATCCCGTGCAAAAAAGGGACGCAGCTTCATTTTGAGTTTTTCAACGAAGGCGGAAAACCGAAGTATGTATGGGCCAACTATCAGACTCTTAAATAGAAGGGGGTGAAACTATGGAGGATAACTCCTATCAGCCGACGCCTTGGCTGGAAACCATGCTTAACGAGGAGCATTTGCTGGAGGGGCTGGCCGGATTTTTTATCCATAATGGTTGGACGAAAGTCGCCGAGTTTACCAAGGTGGCTTATCATAACAAGCTGACAAAACCGGCCGTCAGGAGGTTCTATCTGCCGCTGGCCAATCCGGAGATCGACATACCAAAAGCGTTGAACGATGATTTCTACATCTATTTGGACGGTGAAATTGCGCCAACTTCGTATTACACGCAAGTCAGGAATGCGGATGGCACGACCACAATCACTTTTGAATCCGGCGTGTCCGGCCAAGTTGCTATCTATTATAGCGCGATTCAGGCTGACGAAACATTTGATTTTCATGTGGCCAAGCACATCATTGTAAAAAATATTTCAGGTCATATCTTCGGTATGGCGATGGCGGCCAAAGTATCGGAGAGAGTAGGGGCTACGGGATGCAAAGTCCCTTTTGCAATCTATCGGGAAGATTCCCGATACGGGACCAATATGGCCCCACAGGATAGCGGAATGTTCTCATGGGCGATTCAGAAAGCAGCGGCTGACAACTTGTACGAGCGTCATACCATTTATTTTTATCAGCTTGAGAAATGGATAGGAAATGGCATTCAACTCGTAGGTTGGGATAATACAGCCGAGTTAAAACGTCTATCGCTGGATGTGGAAGTACAGACAAGTATGTGGGAGCTGGACGAATACACCAGTGCCCTGCAATCCAGACTGACAGAAAAGTTCCCGCAAATCTTTCAATCTCCCATCGTTTCTGCGTGTACGCGCATTCCGCAGCTGGAGCATATTGAGAAGTTTGCCGGAATCGACGTGAAGTATAGCAACTGGTGGAATGACAGTAAGGTGCAGGTCAAAGGGTTTATCGACGGCAAATCGGCGATGTTGATTATCTGCGCTGATACTGCTCCCATATGGGACTCCAATGCCGTTCCTGCTATTCCTCTGTACATGGGAGACTTTGATGCCGTCTCTGCACCGGATGAAACCGTCAGAAGGGATGTCACTTTTGACTTTACGGGAAGGACTACAAAAGCTTCTACGATCATTTCAAATAAGCCAATGATTAATGAGGGATCTTTTCTTAACGTATGGCTGATGGGCGACACGGCAGGCAGCTCGCCGGAGAATCAAATTGTATTAAAAATCGCAGGCCAGGAGATTGGCAGATTCAGCACTGCATCATCCGCGAAGCCAACAGGCAGCAGAGATGACGCGCAATATATTGGTCAATTTCCCTTGACGGATATACAAGGCAAAAACTCGGTTACTATCGAAGCTGTCAGCGGCGATTCTGTTAACGGGTACGCGCCGGTTGCCGCGCGAATGTGGGTGGAAGTCCACATTCAGACGAACAAGGATACCGCTGGCGAACCCGCAGCTTTATTCGCTGGCACTGCATTCAATAGAAATGGAGCGGATCTTGTTCAAGCCTTAAAAAGATCGGCAGAGTTTGACTATGACGATGTGTCTATTCGGCAGGAGACGCTGTTCCCGATTATGAAGGATTACCCGCATTATCCGAGCAATGGAGTAGACTCTGTTATGGTTAAGCGGAATAAATACGGCTCGAGGTATCAGGCGCATTATTTGTCCTGGAATACCCCGCCCAATGCCATGCCGCCGGACAGGGAGGATTCTGGAGGGCGCAAGCATCCCCGGGCTTGGAAAAATTTCTTGAACAAGCAGCATAACTATCAATTTAATCCATCGCGATACAGCGGCAAGGCTCATTCCTCCCGAGCACTGGTGATCCATCCTGAAGACGGCACCTTCGGTACGCTCCGCAACGTTATTTTGACCTCCCCTTTAACTATAATGAATGGCGACGAGCTAAAAGCAGTCAAAAACTACTGCGATGCTGAAAACAAGTATGAAGTTTATTCCTACTATTTGGTGGAAGGGATATCTCCGCTTACGAAGAGGCCGTCTACGGCATATCGTCCGGCAGCAATCGCCATTCTAAAAGCTGGTTACACGCTCCCGGCAATTCCGCCGGCTCCTCCCGAGCCGCCGCCGCTGGTTGTGTACATTAATCCGGCAGGTTCTGTAATCGAGGAGGATAACACCATCTTATTCACCTCAACGTACAGCCGGCATTCACCCATCACTAATTACAAGTGGGAGGTTGAAAACAGTGTCAATAAGGGCAGCTACGATGTAGACAAAGCCGCTTATACGTTCAAAAACACGGGGACGTATAGGGTGAAGTTTACGGTTTGGAATGAGTTGGGACAGACAGGAACCTCCACTGCCATCGTCACGGTTACAGCCAAGCCCGTACCTCCGCCGCCGCCTCCACCGCCACCGCCACCCAATACGCTGCAATGCGGCTTGGCCAATAATTCAGGGGGCGGCGCCCGTACCGAAAAAGATCATGAAATGGGGAATAAGGCGGGGAATGTTGTGATTACCTACGATATGTACGGCGTTGCTGATCAGATGGATGTTTATTATCAGGGACAGCTTCTGGCGAGTACAAACGGAGAGGTTCAGAACAAGGGCTCTCTAAGGTTTCATTATAGCCCCGTCGGCGGCGTGACCCAGATTAAAGTAATTATGTCTTCCAGCGCGGGAGCCGGAACGTCGTGGCAATACTTGGTTAACTGTCCCGTCTAGGGCGGGGAAGCCCGAAAATAATCCTAAAAGGGGTGCACGAAAAAATGGCATTTATCGATACGACACCCGCTTCATTCAGCCCGAAGGTGAATGAAGCGGATCTGCAAGGAAGATTAGGTCAATTGCTGGCAACGCAGAATTGGACTGTAGCCGCCAATGTCAAAAAAGTTGTTTATGACGCCAGGTGGACTAAGCCAAGCGCGGTAAACGTAAATACATCGGTTGTCCGCAACACAGTGGCAGAGCACTTTATTTACAAAAATGCAGAAGGCAAAATGTTCGGCGTTGCCATCGTGGGCACATGGGAAATGACAATTGGCGCGATGCGGGCTATCAATAAAGATCCTAAAGTCATTACTGCCCAGGAATTTGCGGATTGGGCGACCAACGAGTTCAGAAGCTATCGCGCGCCGCACACTCTCTATATGTACATGATTGAGCAGACCTCCGGCTTGGTGGAAAATAACCCCGATATCGTGCTCATGTGGGAAGGCAGCGAAGCGGATGCTCAGCTTAGGGCGGCTTTGGATATTGAGGTTGAAAAGGCCGAGTGGAAAACCGACGCGCAACCTACTGGCGTATATACCGTTACACTAGCCCATCTAGATCGCATGCAGTCTCCAATCATGACGGCAGGACTGCGGACAAGGCTGCTGGATAACTACTATTCGTCAGGTTTGTCCGCTCCGGCTCAGTTTACCAACTGGTGGTATGACTCGGAGTTGTCTATCAAAGGGCATATGACTCCAACTAACCTGTTCCTCATCATTCAGGCAGATAATGTGCCGGCGCCCGAAGGCAATCTGGTTCCCTCGATTCCTCTTTATTTTGGTAAAATTGATCCCATTGAGGAAGGCGATGAAGCCTATGCGATGTTTGTTGGCTCTGTTCCGCCGGGGACATCTCTTTCATCTATCGAAAACTACGATTTCGATAATACAACCAGGCTTCCAAGCATCCTTCCATTATTGAAGAGTTATCCTAAATATCCCGCAAATGGATTAGATAGCGTCATGATGAGCCGTTCCAAGCTCGGCTCCCGTTACCAGGCGTATTACTTGTCGTGGAATGCCCCTGCCAATGCCATTCCGCCAGAGCGCAGCAAAAACGGAAAGGACTATCCGAGAGCTTGGAACGGGGCTGAAAATCCCTTGTACAAATATTCCTTCAACCCTTCCCGATACAGCCAAAAGGTGCACACCTCCAAGGTTTATTTAATCCATCCGGAGGAGGGCGTGCGTGGATCGCTTAAGGATACCATTGCGCTTTCCGCGTTGTCGTTCAACGCCAATAAACTGCGGGTTCGCAAGGAGCTATGTCCGAATGAATATGATGTATTTCGTTATTTCTTGGTTGAGGGTATTTCGCCATTCACCAAAAAGCCAGGCACTCAATACCGGCCGGCGGGAATCGGATTGTACGTAAATACTGTGGATGAGGAAGGTATTGAAATTACGCCGTAAAACCGTGCCGCCTGCGGGGTGGCGGTTAATCTAAACATGAGGTGATTTGTAAATGTGGTTTGATAAAGACTCCAATATTCAAGAGCTGCCGCTGGAACTTGAAAAATTGTTCAACCAGAATGGCTGGAATACATTCATTAAATACCGTTCCGTATTCAAAAACACAAAATTTGCGGATGTCCGTCTTTTCCGTTCAACGGGTAGCGACGGACAGGTTAGAAACTTTGGCATGGTTTATGGATACGGCACCAAAGCCAGCGCAAATCTGGGCGAAGCCGATTTCATTTCCCAGAACTCCGTCCTTGGCCAGCTTGTAGCGGTCGAAGGGTCCAATACGCGCTTGCAGTTCAAGGTGTTTCCTGTCAAAGCGGACAGCGTTATTTTGTATAAAAACGGCACAATCGTGCCTGAATCGGACTATACAATCGATGAGTATAAAGGCCAAATTCTCATGGGGGCGCCGATTGGGCCTGCCGATAAATGCACGGCATCTTATGAGCCTTCCCAAATCGCCCCGCGCCCTCCCAAAAGAATGTATTTCTTTACGTTTGATGATGTAAGGGGCGAGAAAATTGTACAGGGTATGAGCGGTGCGGTATACATTGGAGATCCGGACTCCATTATGCCGGATGGCGACGGAACGAGGAAAACGTTCCCGATTCCAACCACTGCTACCATTAAGGAAGGCACATTAAGCTTGTATATCAACAAGGTGCAGGCAGCGGAAGGCACCTACACGGTGGACTATTCGACGAATACCGTAACAGTTACTGGGAACGCTCCACTGGCCGGCTCGGAATTAAACGTTTCGTATATTAAAGTGCTGAACGCGACAGGCGCGGGGACGCTGGATTATGGCGATATTTCTGTGAAATCCTTTGATCCCGATGATGGCACGGCGTTGTTGAATGCAGCATATACATCGCTTTATTATCTGTATCCTTCCCTGCCAACGGCCATTTCCTTTACTCCGCTTGATGATTTTTCCCGCGGTTGGCAGCGAGATTCCACCATGTATTTTTGGGGGAACATTACAAAAGATCGGATTGTGCTTTTCCTGCGTCCGGACCCAACGCCGGGCCCGGAGAATACCTACTACGCGCCGCTCTATATCGGTCGACTGACGACGCTGGGCAAAGAGCCGCGTAAAAACAATCTCATCATGTCGGGTTGCCGGGTAAAGGATGAGATTAAGTGGAAAGCCGATATGAAGCTTGGGGCTACCTATGTCGATTACGGCAACAATACCTCAAACGGCAATAGCTCGGTGCAGCTTCAGCAATCCATTGGCGGCACCTATTACCAAAGCCATTACCTTGCGTTTATTTCGCATGACAAGCAGGTTGACGCTGGCGAAGCCAGATTTAACCCTTCCGTATACAGTGGCAAGTACCATATTTCACCGATGTACATTGTGCATCCCAATGACGGCTTTGTAGGGAAGCTGGATGAGTGTTATGCCGTACATCCCAAAAATATTTCCCAGCTCGACGAGCTGGAGGTGGTCGAGACCTCCGAGTACGAGGATCTGGGCAAAGGCGACGGAGTAAAAGACATTTTCCATCTATCCCACCGGCCTTCCATCATGGATGACGGTACCCCATTTAGTCTGAGGGTAATGGTAAGCTGCATTCAGATGGAGTATGGCGCTGACTATACCATCGACCTTGAAACAAAAGCCATAACGTTTGCAGCTGGAAAAATTCCAGCGGAGGGCGATGAAGTTATCGCCACCTATGACTACAAACAGCTCTATCGTTATACGCTGGCCGACACGCCTGTCAGCCCGCTGACATTAGCTAATATGTCACCTTTTGCGCCAATCGGACTGGGCATCCTCAAAGAAACGTTGCTCAAAAATCAGTAAAAACGGGGCGAATTTAATACGATAGGGGGGAGGCGGTGACATGCTGAACGGTAATAAATCTTACCTGCTCAGTATCACCGCCCTTTTTTCTAAAAAGGGTTATGGACTGATGCTTGATTTGAACCATTTGGTTGACATAAATAATCAGTATCTGCTGACTGCTCCGGTTAACGGAACGTACAAGGCGTTTATCGAAAAAAACTCCAAAAGCGCAAGGAAAACCCCCGGTAGTGCGACTGGAGCTTTCGGCAAAAGCATTGCCGCCAGCTTTGCGCTGGAGCCTGAGGGCATCGGCCTAGAAACCGTTAAGGCGACCGTTGTTAGCTACCTTAACGATGTTCATGGTTTTTTGTCCGCAGACTACAGCACGCAGCGTTCCCCGATCGCGGATCAAGGCGTTCCTGTAACCATGCATTTAAAGGATCATTTGGTGGCCGAAAGGGATGCAAAAACCGATGGCTGGCTGAGGAAGAGGCTTGATGCTGAAGCCGAAAGCTATGTGAATGCCCGCGATAGGCATCTCCATGCTGCTTCGGGCGGTTTTGAACGGGCGAGAGCCAAAATCAAAGAAATAGATGAAGAAGCCTTTTCCGCCGGGAGATTAGTCACCGATGTTTTGGATATGCCGCGGGTTGATCGTTATGCCGATGCCGATAAGGTCATTGCCGAGTCATGGGAGCCTGCTGGCGAGATATTGGCAGATGATCGTCAGAAACTAGCGTATGGTCCAGGGGCCGTGAGGAGTGCGGTCAATAAAAGCAAGGATTACGAAGACGGGGCCAGGATTGATAAATGGATTGATGGAAAAAGGGATGATTTTTTTCAAGGCGGGGTAGAAATCATTAAGCACTGTCATTCCAAACGGCTAAATGAAATAGCAGACGGGGCCGCAGCTGATTTCATGAGCAAAGGCAGCAAGAGGGAACAGGCAATGGGTGCAAAGGCGCAAGGCCTTGCTGGAGGCGAGTTTACTGCTCCACCGAGCGAGGCTATTTTTGAATGGCTGCATCCCGCCGGTGAAAAAGAGATTGAAGCCAGCCCGGCACAACAGTTTTCAGACACCCATCCTAATACCGCCGGACTTGCTGGAATATCCCGATACACGAGTTCGGAAACCGGAAGCGGAGATAAATCCCAATATTCGTACCTTACGGGAGCAGACAGCCGTTCCGGCGCGGACGGGCGCATGAACGGGGATGAGTTTGCCCAGAACATCAAGCATTTGGTAGCTGGAGATTCGGAAGTGACCAAGGTGGCAAGGTTATTGGAAATTATGTATGGCTCCGAGGTATTTCAGCATATCGAGGCAGGTATTGAAGATATTGTTCACAGCGCGACTCAAGGAGGCTTGTCCCAGGCGGCGGTCACTATGATACGTGATTCTGTGCTGGATCAAATAGGAGAGTCTGCAGGCGGAAACAAAACAGAGGCAGATAGGTTCAATACGGAAACGGCGGAATCGGGGGGCGGCGTTCAATCGGTACGGCACACCCTTCAGCAAAGTCAGTTTGGTGCTAGAAACGAAGCGATTGGGCATGTGGCGGAGCATGGCTATTCGCAATCCCCTTTTGCCGGAATTATGGAAACTCCTGCATTCGGAAACATGTCGGGATCGGGAAAAGAACTGTTTGTTCATGATATGGGCAAGGCAATTGCTGATGCAAATAGCAAATTGGCGAAACGCCATAGGCCTGAGCTTGCAGAAAGCAAGGCGGACTGGATTGGAACGATGGAGAACCCCGGATTTGGCGATTATCAGGACAGATTTGGGAATTATGTTGTACAGCAGACAGAAGTAGCGCAGTATAGGGACTATTTTACGTATCAAAATGAAAATGACATGGCCAAGGCGGGATATATGATGGAGTTTGATGCAGCTAGGCAGGAATTCGAAATGGCATTGGATAGAGACCGGGAGCTAGAGTCAGCAGTCTCCGGAGATACACGGGCTTCCAAGTCATCAAGCTACGAAGCAAGCAGAGAGTTTATTCCATCGGCTAATGGTTCGACGTTCTCCTGGGACGCCATCCTTCATGAAACGGAAAGAAGCGAAGGAGCCTTCCCTGAAGACGAAAGCTTCCTGCACAGACATCATACTGCTAATTGGGCTGAATCGGGCGAAGCTGTTCTCCACCATATGGATAAAAGTCAAGGCGATAGCGTACTCAACGCAGTTAAACACGGGGAAGGCAGCACCCATTTTGGCGATGCAATAATGCCTGCAGCCCTGGAGGAATTGGACAATGGACAGAGTGAAACGCTTCATGACGCGGTTACCCAACATGTCGAAAATTCGGAGAGTGTGGTATCGACGGGCGGAGGAGAGGCGGCATCAACCATTGCAGCTGAAAGCCTGATGCTGACTAGCGGCGCGGATGACGATGGCCTATCATCTGCTGCCCGCCAGAGAAAGAAACTGGAGACGGACATTCAAGAGGTTACCTCCTCCGGCAGGAACCATGCTGTGATGGAGACAGATATACAAGACACCGGTCATACTGCTTATCGTAGACGAAGTGTGCATGAGACGGTGATGTCTCATTCAAGTCAATCTAAACGTATCAAAGAAACGATTGAAACCACAATCGGGGAGGGGCAAGGAGGCAGTCGCCACAAAGTCATCGAGACCGATATTGCGGGTGCGGAAGAAGGCGTGCTGAAGTCGCATCCCGAGAGTAAAAAGTCTCGTCTCTGGCTGATTATGGGCAAGATCGCTTCGTGGAACATCTGGAACTGGAAGAAGACGAGGTAGGTGAGCTAATTGGGTTTATACAAAAATTCAAGCGGGCTTTTGTTTGAAGACGGGTTTGATAGCGGGAGTATTCATGCGCGTTATGTTCTCTCTCCGGCGAATACGGGAGATTTGGATGCGGGCAAGGGGCAATTTGTCCTTCAGCATACCGAAGATGACAATCTGATGTTGTTCGATATACCGGATAACGAATTCAGTCTGCTCTTTGAAGTAACAGCAGATTATGTACCGACCGAATATGGGGATGAAGGCGGGATCGTTGTTTGGAAGGATGGAGAATCGCGTATTGAGTTTCTGGAAAGCATGGACACCGCAACCCGGGAGTACAGCAAATGGCGGGCGCTCCGCAAAGGCAACCGATGGACATTTTTTGCCGATCGCGGCAACGGATGGGAGCTGTTCGATACAGCTTCCATGGTGGCCAGCAAGCTGGGGGTAGCCTTGAAGGGCAAAGCAATAAATGGCTATGATCCAATGCGCATCGATAAAATGGTCCTGTGCAGAAGCGACAAACTTTCTGTTGGCAACCTGCCGGAAGGATACACGGTTTATTTGTGCGATCCTGGCGGACATGCAATTGCTTCCTCGACCGTAGAAAAAAACTGGACTGGAGTAGAACTGAATGTCCCCGAAATGCCTTATCACGGCATTTTAAGAGTTTATGACGGTGATGGAAACTTGGTTTCCAGCTTGGGTGCCTTTGATTTATATGGCGGGGACTCCTATCTGTACGGTACGGAATTGAAAGTTCAATGGAAGGGCAAGGAGCTTAATGTTACAGGAGATACCCACCTCGGAACAATGTACGATAACCAAATCATGATTCAAATGGAATTAATAAATCCCTCCGCAGATAAACCGGCTCGTCAAATCAGGATGGGGATCCTTCAACATCTTGACGAGTTTGGATATGAATGGGTTGATTTATGTCATGATGACGGACTTGATGCTCCTTTGGATCATGTTTCTCCTCTACTTGAATTTCAGGAAGTGCCTCCGCTGGGCAGTGTGAAGTTTTGGATGAAGGTAGAACGGAAGTTTGATCATTTTGGCATTAAACCAATCAGCTTCATATTGGACATCAATCATGTGTAGGGAGGCGGGATCGTGGCAGGAACAAAAATGACGCTAAGGACATACGGGGCAAATCATAAGGCAATTTATTGGGACGATGTTGAAATCATAGTCGACCGGCAATACCTGGACAGTGGCAATGGTTTGCTTATTGACCTTGATCCGTACACTTATGTCCCGGATATCGGCCAACTAGAGGTTCATTTCAATGGACAGCATTTGCTGTCGGGCGGCGGCTACGAAGAAATTGACGAGCGGTCGATTTTACTTGATCTGGGCAGATATCCCGGCAACTACAGCGACCCGGCGCTGGCCGGGCAGGAGGTTCGGCTGAATGCGGGCGATGAAATTCACATTCGGATTTGGAGACTCCAATACATTGAACAGCAGCCCCCTGGCGGATCAAACGGGCTGGATCTTGAATTGTTGAAGCGGCTTGAAGTGGAAATAATCAAGGCTCGAAAATATGGGGATAGTGACGCGCCGCATATTGACCTTGATGCCAGACTTGACTATATCGAACAGCGTGCAGAAAGCAAAACAATGGTGTTTGTTCTGGGCAAGGTCAAGCAAGGCAAGGTGAAAATGGGTTTGCGCTTTCCCTATCAAGGGATCGTGACAGCCGTTCATGCCGACTGCGAGACGCCAGGCGCAACGGAAACGGTAATAGCGATTGAAAAATGCTCCCATCAGGATTTTACATCCGTTCCGGTCTGGACAAACATGTTGGCTGACAGCCTCGTTATTGAAGGAGGGCAGAGGTCCAGCGATACAAGCCAGGCTCCATCTGTTATTTCTGTCGCGAACGTCCAAAAAAATGATCACTACCGATTGAGTATTGAGTCGGCGGGTGATGGAATCGAAGGACTCACCGTTCAATTAGTAGTGAAAGTACTATAATTACGCGTCTTTGTGAGCGGAAACAACCACATTCCTATAATGAGACAGATACCAGAATTGAAAGGAGAAGTGACAGCAATGGCAGGAACAAGAGGCATAGCGAGATTTCGTGGAGAGCAGTTTAACAGCAAAATCATGCGAAACCAACATTTTGACGAAGCCAACAAAATTAGCGAAAACTACATCGATATCGACTTTGCAGCTCACCGTGAAATCCTGGAGAATACAAAAATCGACGTATTTGTTCAGGTAAATGATAAAGAGGTGTCGGGGCTCGACCAGTTGGATGTTACGGCTGATGTTGGAGCCAGACCAGTAGCTGCGGCGATTGATACAGAAGGGGTTGTACTGACCGAGAAGGTTCAAATCCGCCTGACGGGGACGGATTCGCCAATTGGCGATAGCGATTCTGATGTGGTCTATGGACGATTGGAAGAGAACGCGGGAGCTTACTTGCTGAAATTTTACAGCCTGGAGGGCGGAGGGGAGCAGCCGTATACATTCCCGGCAGACGCAAAAGGCATTGATTACCGTTTTGTCGTTCGTACAAGCCTCTCCGTTATTCCGGTTGATGCAATCATTAATGGCGGCGCGGGATTCGTGGAGGGTGCAACGGATGCCAAGGCCTACATGAATCTTATTCAGCTAATGAAAGATTTGTATGGGGCGGCAGGAAAGCTGGACAATGACGGCAACGCAAATCTGGGCGTTTCCGTTCTGCAGCAAATCGCCAACGAAGCACAAAATCGCGCTGAAGCGGACACAGCTATTCGTAATGATTTCGCCAGTACAGCTATAGGCAAAGGGGCAGAACTTGTCGGCGTTATCACCGATCCGGCTTATGCTGGCCTTACCGTACAGGCAGTTCTGTTAGAGCTTGCCGCACGGCTGGAATCTGCTGAAAGCTCGCTGACTATTCTGGAGAAAGAATCAACCCGCGAGGTTTATGAAGCTATCGGCGGTGAAACGGGATATACATTAACCAAAGGAGCGGCACGCCAAAACACGATGTATGTTTACATCAACGGACAGCTCCAGACCCCGGCGATCCATTATGAAAATATTCAGGATAGCGGCGGAAACTATACGGGCATTAATTTTGCGCCGGATACGTTGCAGGTGGCACAAGGAATTCCCGACGTGTTGGATATCAGCTACAAAAAAGTGTTGTAAAGCAGTTCATGGACAGACCTCGATAGGGGTCTGTCTTATTTTTACGCCTGTTCGTTAAGGTATGTGCAGCACTGCTTATATTGGAAGCAACATTGGATATAGGAGGGGATTATATGGCATCGCCATTAGTGCAATGGTACGACATAACAAATGCTACTCAAAAAACGGATTGGCAAATTGGCGTGGTTGACGCCGGCAGCGTCTCCAAGGAACACACGTTTCTTATCTGGAACAACAGGGGGATTAATAGTGATGTTTCTGATATGACTAACTGCACGATTACGACGAAAGACGTTCTTGGCAGCAATACGGGCGAGGTTGTGGTCAATAAGTGGATTGAAGCCCGCGTGGACTCTCTGAATGAAACCGTTTATACGCCAATTGGCGGAACAACGACCAAGCTGGTTCAAGCAGGCGGAGCGGCTGGCGCAGCCCGTATTAAAGGAACGGCGAATAATGGCTCTTTAACAGCTGTTGTGAACTATGCAAAAATATCGCTTCAGGCCAACGTGCCGGCAACCGCAACGGCAGGCAACTTTACATTTCTTACTCGTATTGCCTATCAATTTACGTAACCAGCCATGCCCCACTGTATAGTGGGGCATTTTCACCAATACAATGGGGGGATGTTAGTTGTTTGGAAATCAGGATGTTGTTTCTCCGGTTAGCCAGCCATTCATTTGGGCGGCCGAATATTTAAACGGCAGCTGCTTGCCGGAATTCGATTACAAGACATTAGAGGAAAACGATTACTACAGGATCGATCGCAAAAACCTGCTTAGGTTTGGGCTGGTGGGTAATGGCTCATCGATGTACTTCGAGGTTTACGGCGGCATTTTCAAAATTCTTGGACAGATGCTTGAAGTGTCTTACGTGACAAATGAAAAGTCATACCAGCTTACCGGAAGGGCGATGTTGTACAACGATATTATCACCTACAAGGATGCTGAGTTTCTTTTTAATCCAAGAGTTCAAGGTTCGGGGCAATCGGCGGTCACTCAATTCAATTTTGGCTATAAAACACAGTTTGCGATCGACGGGGTGGATTTCCGCTTTAAAGCCATTTGCCAAATTCCCCTGAATCGTATGGCACGGCTCGATCTGACGGTTACAGCCAGTAGGGATTTGAACGGTCGTCTGGAGATTAAACGTAACGGAAGAAGCGTGGATACCATTGAAGCGCCTCTTAAGAAAAATACAAGCGGGAATATTGCCTGGGAGCTGAGATAAGGAGGTGCAGACATGCGGGAAGCTATTCACCAGCGTACGGCGGCTTCCAAAACCTTCAGTCTGGGCGGCGGACAGTTTCGGACCGAATATTTTTCGTATCCTGTCCATTATTTATGTCCAGACGGGAAGCGCTGGGAGGAGATAGATACAAACATCGTACAGAGCAACGATTGGGAGTTTACTAATGGCGTAACAGCGAATCCGTTCAATACGTACTTTGGTGATAGAACCTCGGAAAACACCCATCTATACGGCGTAGCATTCAAAAATGGGGGAGAGGAGCGATGGATCAACTTCAAGCTGAAGGGGGCGCAGCCGGCATATTCAGAGACATCCGGCAGCTCCTGCCGGTTTGTGGAGTGTTTTGACGGTGTAGACGTTGCTTATGACGTTTTCTCCGATTCCGTAAAAGAGACAATCTGGCTTAAAAAAGAGACACAGCTAAAGGAGTTTGTTTTTACGGTCAAAGTAGGAGGGATGCGGCTTGCCGTAGATTCGGGCGGCTTTTCCATTCAATCGGCAGACGGATGTTATCTATGGAGAATTGATAAGCCGTATATGGAAGATTCGGCAGGTTCCGTAAGCCATGGAGTAGAGTACAGGATTGGGCATGACGGGAGCTATCCTACGTTAGCCGTTGTAGTGACGGATGAAGCCTTTTTGCGGAATGCCGTGTATCCGGTAGGCATAGATCCTTCCATAACTATCGAGGATGGTGAGGGGTTCCGGTATTACCAGAATAGCTCTACACAAGGAGCGGGAATGATGGGGGCGAGCGCAGAGGCGTATCGGCTTAGCTCGTCCATCTATTATTCGGCTTTTGATCAGCTTAAGGCGGATCTGGCAAAGGGCGTTACTTTAGTGAATGCTTATCTCGATTTGTATTGTACCAGTACGACTCCTCCTAACGACGTCCGCTTCGGGAATGGGGGAGCCGTTTTTTATACAATTGCGCAACCTTGGGCGAACGGAACTGCTCCATCCGAATCAAATGGAAGATGGGTGACACAAATTACTACTCCGGGCGCAACGGGGAAATGGCATAGAATTAACCTTTTGAAATTTATCGACACCGGCTTTCATGGTCTGAGGATGGTGGCAGGCGATAACTATACCCGAGCCATATTTGCTTCCCCTGCCCATGCCAATGCAGCTCTAAGACCCAAACTAGTTCTGCAATATTTGTTGAGTCCCGTGTTAGGGTTTCACGACGGTACCGGAATCGGGACCCACTACTACTCGGACGGATATGATAATATCTTCAAGCTCCTGGACTTCGGGACGCTGGTAGCCGGCCAGATATCGCCGCCTGTAAAGGTACACATTAAAAATTTAGCTGGGTTTGAAGTCACCAATCTTAGGATTCTTGTTTCACCGGCGGATTTTCCTGAAAAAACGGCCATCGAGATCAGCCAATTCAATAGTCCATTTATTCCGGAAGATACGATAAGATTTAACGGCGTTTTTGCGGACGGAGATGAAGCGCCATTTTATGTCCGGATTGTCACAAAGGAAGATACCATGCTTGGCGGCGATTTTTATATTTACGCTAAAGCCGATCCGTACTGAGAAGGAGGTGCAGCATGGCTAATATCGGAGATATTTTGACAGAACCGGAGAGGGGATGGACAAGGTTTGATGCAGACGATAACACGTCCAGAAGAGGAGCGGGGTGGCAAACCACCAGCTCCCGCTTGTTCACTGGCGGTTCCGTATACTTTACAACAGTCATTGGAAGCTATTTGGTTTTTCAATTTCGAGGCAGCCGCTTCAGGCTGATCTCCGAATTCCATTCGCAGTATGACTCAAATGTGGAGCTTATGGTCAATGGCGGGCCAGCCGAATACTTCTCGATTAATGATAATAAAACCTATCAGCCCTTTAGTCTGGCTTATGAAAAAACGGAGCTTGAGGATACCGTGCATACTGTAACGATTAAGATGACGAGCGGAACGTTTATGCACGTCGATGCCATTGACCTTGGAGTCGAAGGCGAGATGCTTCCCGTTCCGGTGCTTATCGGAGATATTCTCAGCGAGCCGCAGCGCGGATGGCTACGGGTGGACAGCGAAAATCCCTACTATGCCTATCTTGGCACGGGTTGGACGGTTGGCACTAATGCCGCGTACTACGGAGGTTCCCGTTATCAATCTGCCAACAATACGCTTGATTGCGCTTTAAGGTTTGTATTCAAGGGCAGCAAGCTGAGGCTTATTTCATCTTATTCTCCCGGCTTTTCCAGCCAGCTTGAAATGTCCATTGATGGTCATACGGAGCCATTTAGTCTTTCCTATGCTAACGCCAATAGGGTCATGGCTTACGAAAAAACAGGATTGGCAGATACGGAGCACACGGTAGAGATAAGAAAACTGGCCAATGGAGGATCCAATCCGGACTTTACGTTTGATGCCGTCGATATCGATGAAGACGGCTATATCAAGTGTATTCAGGGCTCCCAGCTCATTGTTCCGGAGAATGGATGGCGCAGGTTTGACGATATGGATCCAGGACTGACCTATTCCGGACCGTGGACAACTTCGGCTGTTGATGCCTCCAACAGGTATGGGGGTGCCTTTAGATACAGCACAAATCCTGACGCCGCGCTTAACTTTACATTTTATGGATCACAACTTCGCGTTATAGCCTACAGGGAACTTGCCGCATCAAACGATGTCGTCATCACGATTGATGATCAAGAATACCGGTACAGCAACTGGGGGAGCGTCTCCGCATTCAACAACGCCTTTGAAATCATGGGACTTGAACTGGGCGAACATGTTGTAACCATAAGCACCGCTATTTCGGGAAAGCAGATTAACGTAGATGCCATCGATATCGATGAACCAGGTTATCTGGTTTCGCCGGTCAACTATCCTGCGACTGGCGGCGAATTGCGCTACTCGATTGCCGAAATGAAGATAGGCGACTTTATTCCTTGCGGCTATCGGACTGCCACTCCCAATACAGCCGGTATGTTTTATCGGCTAGGATCGCAGGACAAGGAAGCAGAACTGCCTCTCGAGCCAGCAACGGTCCCTTACGGTTTTTTCTACTTTATTAAGGTGGATGAGGGAGTTTTGATTGCTGACCGTCCTATTCAGCATGGAGTGTCATGGCTGGTGCTTAACAACTCCCTCTATACTCATGGAACCAAGCTGACGGCGGCGGATAATCCAATTATGACTTCCAATATCCATCCATATGGAGTGGCTTCAGCAAGCTCGACATATAGCAAGGACTATGAACCGTATATGGCATTTGACGGTAAGGATGCTGCTTACGGCTGGCTGACAAAAACAGGCGAAAAATCAGGTTGGCTGGAATATGAATTTCCGCTTCCTGTCATCATTCAGAAGTATTCGCTTAAAGCGCCAACTACAACTACGACCATCATGCCGAGTCAGTGGACGTTAGAGGCGTGGGATGGAGCCAAGTGGATTGTGCTGGATGCCAGGGCCAAGCAAGGCTGGCTTTCCTATGAAGAGTGCGACTATGTGTTTGGCAACATCACTCCGTACAAAAGATACCGCCTTTATATAGAAGCGAATGACGGCCATGCAAACTTTTCAGGCATTGGAGAACTGCGACTGTATAAAGAGCCAGCCAGAACAAGGATCAGAATGTTGAGTGGAGGCATTGCATTTGCGGACAGCCAAGGAAATTCATCAAGCTCTAACAGGGGAGTTGGCATTTATCCTGTTCATAATGAGTGGGACCTGTACCTTGGCAAAGGAGCCTTTTCCAAGCCAGAGTATTCTGACGGGGAGACAGTATGGCGATTTTCCGGCGTAGATGCAGAGTGGACGCAAGACACGGTTCGTTCAGGGGTTAGCTCTCTTGGCACCGGTTTTGATACTTCCGGAAACGGTCGCACAATTAGGGGGAAGGGCGCGTACGACAATGTTTACTGGAGTGTAGCGGGGACCTACACGACACAAGGAAAAATCGGGTTTAGACCCATCGTGGAATATGACTTTGATTAGGCTCAATACAATGAGAGCAGGTGTCTGAATGCTTTACGAACTGACATTAAGGGACGGTACGGGAGGCACAACGGGCCAAACCGTATACACCGCAAGAAACGGAATCGTTGTCACAAGCAGTGCTGGAGTCTACGCAAACGCAAACTACTACTATATGGGCTACCTGTTTGATGGAGTGGACGATAACTCGTGGGCAACTAATTACTGGCTGACGGCAGGCGGGAGCAGCGTAACGCTTGACTTCGATTTTAACAGCATTCTGCCGAAATTAAATCATATTCATAAAATGATCCTTTACCCGCGTACAAGGGATGACACCATATCCGATTACCGTATTATGGGCTCTGACAACAAAGCGCTTTGGACTGAATTAGTACCGCGGGTAATCAATACCTACGCAGATACCCCGTATGGTACCGCAAGGGAACATGAGTTAAACCGGAAATTCCGCTATATCCGAGTGGAACTCTATCAAAAAGGCAACTGGGGCGTAACGATGAATGGTATCCGGATCATTGCGGATGTGACGGATGATTATACCGACACTTCTCTTGGTCAAGCCTATTCCAAGCCCGATAATGGCTGGAGACGCATTGAAGATACGTCACCTGCCATTAACTACAAGGTCAAAAACCAGGAGGGAAGCATTCACTACAATGCGGAAGAAATCAGCTTCTCTTTTGTAGGAGAAAGGCTCAGGCTGGTGTATCAGTACAATTGGGGAAATAACGGCGATATTGTTTATATTGACGGTACACCTTACCAGACGACAAAAATAAATGCCGGATCGCCATCCCTCGCGTTTAATATCACAGGCCTAGCCTACGGGGAGCATGACGTTGTTATCAAAACGTATGCAGGCAATGAAAAGTATTCAAGGTTCGATGCGCTCGAACTGGATGCCCGGGGATTTCTGCCTGCTGCGCTAGGCGTGCAAATGCTGGCGCCTGAACCGGGATGGCAAAGGGTGAACGATGACAGGCTCTCTTTTCCAAATGGATATATTGTATACAATACGACTTCGATTGTATCAAACATGTATGGCGGTCAATCCAGCGTATTGACTCCCGCTCATGGACATAACAAAATAGTGGTTAAGTTTTTCGGTACCAGATTGCGTATTCTTGCTTGCACGTATCCCGGTCGTAATGATCGTATAAGAATTAGAATCGACAATGGCAAAGAAGATTTTTTTAGAAGCGACTACTCAACGGCCAACATCGGTCAGGTGGTCGTGTATGAGAAATGGTCATTGGAAAAAGGGGTTCACCAAGCGGTTATTGATTTTGGAGATCCGGCCCCCGCAAGCGGAGGGCAGTTTTTTATAGATGCCATCGACATTGATGACGATGGATACATCTTGAACGAGGTTGGGCAATCCGTGCCTGTACCAGAGCCGGGATGGAAGCGTTACAGGAATGATCATCCGTCTTTTTCCTACCTTCATTTCTCCAATGGATGGGGGGTTAATGCCAATGCATACGGGGGTGTCATCTCCTATGATACGGCAACGCCAAACGCCAAAATTTCCTTTAAATTCAAAGGAACGAAGCTTCGAATCCTATCCGCTTGCAACACGTCTGCCACCAGGGGCAATAACATTATCACTGTGGACGGAGTCCCCCATACCTACACCGAGATTGGACAATTACGTTATACCGTCCTCCAGTTTGAGATTACAGGCCTGGAGGATAAGGAGCACACTGTTGAAATAACCAAGGCAGAGAATAAATATTTGAGCCTGGAAGCCGTTGATATCGACGAGAACGGCCGGCTGATGCACGTTAGGGAGGTTTTGAGTCAATCCGGGATGAGGGTAGGCGACAGAATCCGTTGCCACTACGAATGTACGTATCCGAATACGGTGGGTACGTTCTCTGATATGGGCGAAGAGACAAGCGAGTTTCTTCCCAAGGCCGGAACAGCTCTATTGCCCAATGGGGATTTTTATTTAATCGCCGTTGAAGAGGACCGTTTGGGGCGAGTCAAGTTAATCGCCGACCGTAATATTCAAGGGGGCATTACATGGAGAGCGCTGAATGATGCCGGCTTGGTAACAGGAAAAATGCTGGAAGGTGTGCCGGGAAAAACATTAGTACCGACGGTTACGCCTATGACGTCCAGTGAAGGCAGCGGGGTTACGCTTACTCGCAGCGGGGTCCTTCAGAGTCAGTACGAAGCATGGAAGATGTTTAATGGCGATGATTCCACCAGTGAGAGCAATAGGTGGATAGCTCCCCACCCGGCGCCCTGCTGGATGATTCTTTCCTATAACCGACCCAGGATTATTAAAGCCTATTCGGTATTATCGCGCATATACAACGAAGCGGCGCCTACAGCATGGGAAATACAAGGAAGCCACAACGGCACCGAATGGCAAGTGCTTGACTCCCAAACCAATGTAACCGGACTGACGGAGATGAGGATGTTCGAACTATCCAATCATACGCCGTTTTTATTTTACCGGTGGCTTATTACGGCTAACAATGGTTATACGGGGTGGTATTTTTCCAGTGTTGATGCAATGCAGCTATATGAGGAAGCAACTTCAAACGTAACAGCTTTTGTTCGTCTGCCCACAGGCGGAGTAGGGGTTGCTGATAAGGACAACGACTGGGAGAATTACGTCGTCAGGTCAGACTTGGATGGCACTTCCAATCCCGGCGACAACAAAGTGTGGAATTGGAGCAATTGGTGGTCGCAAACTCTTAATACGCATAGTGCGATAGGAAACCGGACTGTGCGAGGTTACACGGGGGCAACAGGTTTAGGTGCTATATCAACAACAGATTTAGCTGCCGTAAATACAGGTTTCCGCCCTGTTTTTCTAGTGGCAGCCAGTGAAAAGGGAAATAACGCCCTCCTATGTGAGCTATTCGTAAGACCGCGGAGAGATCTTGCATCCAGACTGCACGTTTACCGCAATGATACGTTAGACACGTATTATAAATCTAACTATACAGACGTTACATTACCAGTGACTGCATCCAATTGGATGGGTTATGCATTAGAGGTTTCAAGTATTTATGCGGCTGACCACCCTCCATGGCATATGTTGAATAACGCCACTACCGGTGCCGGGTGGGCGCTCAAATCAGGAGATAGGACAGGCTGGTTTATCTTTGACTATGGCCAACCGCTTTGTGTTGCAGGCTACGGGATCGGCGCAAGAGTGACTTACCAGGCGCAAACCCCGCGCGACTGGACATTTTATGGAAGCAATGACAAGCGGAATTGGACATTGCTGGATACGGCCTCAAACCTGGCAGTATGGGGAAGCGGCGAATTACGGAAGTTTGAATTGCACGGCGACGCCAACGGACAGACCTTCAGATTTTTCAAGATGGACTTTGGGAATTCATTGACGGGGACCCAACTTGCCATTCAGGAATTCGAGTTATATGAAGGGTACAGGGATTCCGTGGAGCAGCGGAAAAGCTTTATTGACGTTCCATTTATAGATGATGTATTCTCCGCTATTACCGTAAAACCTCACGGCAGAATGAAAGCGCGAGTGGCAGTCGCGCCGGTTTATGTCGAACATCTTCCATCGGGTATCCAGGTGAAGTGGACATCGGATTTGGCGAGTCATATGGCCGTACCTGTCTATGGCAGAATGCTGGGCACGTTTTCGGTTATGCCGCCGCCTATTGTTGAAGTAAACCTGACTCCCGTCAAGGATGCTTTTGTCCGATCTAACGTTCCGCGTTTAAACTACGGAGAAGAGCAAGAGATAATCGTTGGCCGTATGATGGACGGCGAGGACTTTAATGCTCTAATCCAGTTTGATATCGCTACAATTCCTGCGGGACAGCGATTGAAAAGCGCAAAGCTTCAATTGTATGCCGAACAGACAAGCATGGCAGGAACGCCGATAGGACTCTATGAAGTGGAGACAGACTGGGCGGAAGTAGGCGTTACTTGGGCAAGTATGCCTGCTTATGGTGTAAAGTTTGCCGAACTTGGCGTCGACAAAGCCAAGGCGTACGTAGAGGTTGACGTGTTAGATAAGGTTCAGGGGTGGTACAACGGTGCGTCAGTCAACAACGGCATCTTGTTAAAGCCGGAGCAGCAAACCTCCGATGTTTATGCCCGTTTTGGCACTCGCGAACGAGGTGCTGGCTTCAGGCCAAAGCTGATTGTGCAATACGATGATCCCAAGGTAGCCAGTGCGGGTTACTCCGACTTAATGGGAGCCATGGTCTCCCGGCAAAACAAGTCGAGGGATATTAGAACAGCCATTACAATCAAAAGCACATGGGACAAAAAAGATCTTCAGGGCAACCTTCGCGTGTTGAACCCAATGATGCTGGAGTCGTATGTGACTGTACGTCGTGAAAATATGCATTCCTATATGACGATTAAACGCAGGGATGAGCACAGACTTCCCTCGGACATAACTATAAGGTCAAGGCGTGAGAATGTTTTGACTTCCGCAATCTCCGTATCCAGGGATTTTATGGGCGGCGGCCTTACGATACGGCGGAATGGGGATTATATACTAACTTCTGCCATAACAATACGTCGTTCGGAAGTATCGGACGTGCATTCAGACATCGGCGTCAGCAGATTGAATTGCGTGGGGACTATCATTATCGTATCCAGCTCTGTTATTCCGTCATTCATCACTGTTGTTGGGGAAGAGCGGAGTGATATGCCGAGCACCATTGTCGCAAGGCAAACAGACAGCAAAGATGTAACCGGAATGATAGATGTATGGGCTGGCAGTCTGCTAGAGAGCAGCATTACGATCAAATCCGGCTATATTGCTTCAAGCCTCGTTGTGCCATTTAAAGGCGACAGAGATTTGCGGACTTCGATAAGGGTCAGCGAGAGGTTTGCCGGAGACTTGACTTCGATGCTGGAGGTCATTCAAGGCTCAGGCCTCCCTTGTTTCATTACTGTGGAAATCTATGAGGATGGAACGTATGCGTTTATTATGTGACGGCGGCCCCTGCTATTCGGCAGGGGTTATTTTTTAGCCCAACATGCTTATATTGTTGTTGTATAGGGTGCAGCAAATAGTCATAGGAAGTGATAAAAATGGACACGGGAGCAATCACGGCGATTATTGGCGGAGTTGTTTCTGTTATCACGGGCGTAATCGGATACGCAAGCGGTAAGAGCAACAACAAAATGACAGATAGGGAACTTCTGTCCAAGGACGAGCAGACATTCAGGGCCGGTTTGTTGGAACGGCTTGCTGCCTATGAAGATAAGATTGATAAGCTTAGCAACGAGGTTGTCACTCTGCGTAACGAGAACCTGGAGCTGATTAACGAAAATCGGTTATTAAATGATAAGGTGGAGCAGCTGGTATCTCAATTAACAACGGCTTAATAGGTAACGTACTGCTAAAAAGCCGGGCATGGCCGAGCCGGAATAACAAAAAGGGGCGTCCGTAATTGGAGGCTCCTTTTTGCATGTTGGGTATTCCCTTATGATTACACCAAATAGCCGCTGATGTATTCATTTAATTGGTGCAGCCAATTGTCAATGTCCTTCTTGGCCAACGCGCTGCTGAAACGCCCCAGCTCCTTGTTGCCAAAGAGCACGACTACAGTCGGGATAAACTTGATATCGGGATGCTGGGATGGATTGTAGGCAATCTTGGACACAATGATGTTGGCTCTTTCTTGTTCGATCTTTTCAAGGGTTTTCGCGAACCGCCGGCAATGACCGCAAGAGTCGCCGAAGTAGAATTTAAGAGATAAGGGATGCATAGATTTATGCCCCTTTTTGAGTCGCTTTTTGGCGAATGTAGTACAAAATCCTGGTTGTATAATTCTTAGGATCATAACCGCATATTTCAAGAAGCTCTGTAATATCGTCGATACAAAGGAGTTTGTTCCGCTCTCTGGTTTCCTGGGCGATAATAGATATCTCCTGTTCGTATTTGGAAGCTGTCGCGTCTCTCTCGCCCCGCAAGCTGGCTTGCTGATTTTCGATTTTTGCCCGAATTTTATGGAATGTCCTGTTTATTGTCATTGGGTAAACATTAAGGCGTTCAGCAATTTGTGAGTTAGTGTAGTTGTCATCTTCCAGGACCAGGCGCATGACCATTTTTTCAAAGTCAGTAAAAATCGGGTCGTTCAGCAATTGCTGGACGTAAATGCGATTGGTGACCTCCTCCTCAATATTGCGCCGTTCCTTATCAGCTATCTCGAAGCTTTCCAATGCATCATAATGTTCAAGTTCGTCGCTGAACATAGCGATCTCCCGATAACGTTCAACGGATACATTGAGCAGCCCGGCCATCTCCCGCTCCGCCGGCCGATACCCCAGCGTATCTTCAATCTCGGCCATTCTCTTGATCAATTCGACGGCGCCGCGGCTAAGACGCACGGACTGGGAGTCGCTATAGAGCAGATGGTTGATCTCCCATAGAATGGGGCGGACGACATACGTAGTGAATTTTATGCCTCTATCAAAATTGAAGTCTTTTATTGCGGTCAAGATTCCGATGCATGCATGTTGGTAGAGCTCTTCCTCGGAAACGCGAAACTTTGCGGTAAGCTCCTCAATGCCCCCTTTAAAGTGCATAATAATGGAGAAAATAAAGTCGCGGTTTGCTTTTAGGAAGTCGCCCATAAGCTGGTTATCCATCTTGCAGGCTTTTAGGAGTTCAATGTTGTGCATGTCCCTTGTTCCGTTTTGTCGCAGCTTTAAATAATTTGCGCTTAACATTGCTTACTCCACCTCAAACTTTCCGCGATTTCGGATCAAATTCAGAAAGTCTGCCGTTTCATCCGTAGAGATAGCAAAATGAAATTCTTCCGTGCCTTTCTCGCTTGGATTTTTGAGGCCTTCAGCGGTAAGCATCAGCAACAGCTTTTCGCAAAGAGCAATCTTGCTCTGAAGCGGTTCGACAGCAGAATCGCGCCATGCGTTAACCGCATCAATCCGGGCTTGCAATCGGCTAACCTCTGCATCCGCGGCATGGTGAATTTCTGAAATGTTCTTTCGAGTTTCGATCAAATCGCAAATATAGCGGGTGGTATTGTCCTTGTTTGACATCATGCCAGCCCATTCCGTAGTATTAAAAATATTCATATAACCCAACTCCTCTTGGCTCTTGCTGAAATTTGGTTGCCCATACTCTAGTGGTCGCTCCATCCCCGTTAGCAGGTGCAAACAAAAAAAAGGCCTTGTTTCCAAGGCCACAGCTTTTTGTGTGGAGTCAGGCATTTTTATTGATGGTCTTAAGAACAGTGCTGACTTTTTGAAAATAGGTGGAACGATACGTACCTCGCGAAACGTTTCCTTCACCCTGATTGTAAGCAATGATTCCTAGTTCCTCGCCAAAGCGGTCTTGATTGTAGGCCAAATAGCTGACGCCTATTTCGATATTGACAGACGGCTCCCTTCGATCGCCTTTAATGCCTGTGGCTTTCTGTGCGGAAGGGCGAATCTGCATTAGCCCAACATCATTGTTTTTGCCAACGGAATCAGGGGAGAAGTAACTCTCAACCTGAATCATTGCGAGGACTGTATAAGGGTCGACGTCATAGGTCTCGCAATGCTTGACGATAAGAGAGGCGTACAGTGCGGCGTTTTTTTCGGCAACTCCCTTGCTTAACATGTGGTCAATAAGGTCCTGCTCGACCTTGCCAATCTTGTTTTGGTCCGATTGGTTATCGTCAGCAGGTACTGAGCTTTCTATAGGGGCTGGCGTTTCGGCAACGAATGCTGCCTTAGGGGAGGGCAAGGTGGGGTGTATTGCCTTGACGTTTGTGCTCTCGATAACCGCAAGCGGCTTCTGCTGTTGGGTTATGTCTTGAAATACAATAGATAGGGCTGCTGCTGCCGCTATCATTATTAATTTCTTCATGTGAGCACGCATCAGAGTTCATTCCCTTCACAGTCGAGAAGCTCAATCAGCTTTTCGTAGGCCGGGAGATTAATAATGGATATCTCGAGCCAATGCTGGAGATTGTCAAATTGCTTGTCAGCTAGCCGTTTTTTGCTTATAGAGCTTAGGAAAAGGGATTTATTGGAGGAAATAAATCGCAATTCCTTAGTGTTCAGCCGGGGGTTGTCCACGAGGGTAAGGGCCGAGGCGGTTCGGGGGTCTACATGAATGTTCTCAGCAAGCATCTCTATCACTCTCCTTCGTTATCAGTAGTGGGAGTGACAAGGCAAAAAGTTGCAAAAAAAGAGGCCCGAAGGCCTTGTGTGAGAAGTGGAATACTATTAAATGAATGGTCAGAGCCTTTTTTACTCACTGCCAGGGGTCGGCTTTTGCGTAAATGTTAAAATCCCCGCCTGCCATTGTATCTTCCCGGGTTACAATTCTTACATAGAATAATGCCGATTCTCCATCTGGAAATGTGCCATTAAAGGTGAGAGAGGACTCGGGAATAAATGGGCTGTTGAAATGGCTGAGCTCGATAGATATTTTGTCGGGAAATTGCAAAGGATCTACGTACACTCTAAGGTTGCTGACCTCATAACCCGCCAAATTCTGGACGTACACTTGCCGGGGAGACGAAAGCTGACCAGCAGTAAGAGTGCCGAAGTCGAGCAGCTTAAATACATCGTTGTATCCATCAGAGTAGTAAGTACCGCCTTGCCCGGTTCCGTTATGGAACCCTATAACTGGTTTCTTGAGGTATTTGAGCGTTAATTTTGGTCTAATGCTAGTATTGGCATGCCTTGTGCTTGCAAATGTGGCGGTGGCATACCAGCTGTTATTCGTACCTGCGAACGAAAGGGCCAATCCATTATTTTTTGGTTTAACATCTGCATGAAAGAAGTAATTGGTAATGTCATACTTCCACCAGCTATTGACGGTTGCGCCCGAAGGATTGCCCTTCAACAGGTTAACCCCGAAATTAGGCGCGTTTGAAGTGGTTATCGTAGATCTATTCCAGGGTGAAAGGATGTGAAATGCCCTATGGGAATCAGCAAGAATCGAAGTGTTGTTTAGAGACATTCCGGTGCAATAAAGCTCCAGGGCCGCTTCATTTACCACAGTATGTTCAAAATTCGTTTTGAACTGGATAAGGGTCTTGTCCAGGTTGTTTCTGCTCATCCCTCTGATGACCAAATTGGGTGAGTTCCCGTAGTTGGTGCTGGAGTTTCCGCCTGAGCCGGATGTGATGTAGGAATCTTGTATAATTGCAGAGTCGCCCTGCAGTTCCACTGTAGGGTCAATCATTACGGGATATGCGGCTTTCCGCAGAAAATCCTCGTCGGTCACAAACAACGTCAGCTCATCAAATGGCGCCCCGTAAACCAAATCATAATGCACGCCGTAGCTGACTACACCGTCTGAATCGATTAGGTACGGCTTTCCCATGTCCCAAATCACATGACCGTCAAGATCGTAAATTACGATAGAGTCGCCTTCTTTTTGTAATGAAACATTTCCGGTTTTTATGGTGAAACGGAACTTTCTTTTATCATTTTTTTGGTGGAGGATTATGTTCTCCTTCAGCATTCCTTCCAAAACAATATATTCAACGTCCACGTCCGTGTAACAATTCTTGAACGTGCATGAGGAGCCTTCACATTTCATATCGGAGGGAGTGGAGTCTTTCAGTTTAAAGGTGATCCACTGCTCCTTCTCTCCATCTGTTCTTTCTATGCTGACCAGGTGCTTGTTATCTGAAGTGTTGTCGCCAAAATACACCTTGAATGTATTGGATAGAACTCCTTTGGAAAATTCCCACCGGTTAAAGTCTTCAACATCTGTTTTTATTTCTTCCCATCTTCCCGGTTTCGCAAGATAATGCAATGGATAGGAGGATATTTCGGCGAAAAAAGCTCCTTGTCCGGTATAATAATGCTTTTCGAACATTTTCCTCAGGTTTTTAACCTCCCTCAAGCACATCCCCCTCCTGGTAAACGGGATCGGTTGTTTCATTGGTCCCAATCTCTGTGTAAACATAGTCGCCAAAATCCTTAATATGAATTTCTATTTTGGGAAAGGAGCTGTTGGCCTGTTCTTTGTTAAGGAGCTCTTCAATGGCTTCCAACTGGAAACACTGATTTTTGCTTATTGGCGGCTTAATGCTCTCATTTCCCTCGTCTACTCTTAGCCACCAGCGGCGGATTGTTTCGATTGTAAGGGTTTGGTTGATAAAGTTCCCGCAGTGGTTGCACCAAAGAACCAAAGCTTTGTCGCATTCCATTTCTTCAGGCACGAATGATGACTTTTGCCCGCAATGCGGACACTTATTCATAAATCCAATCATTCATTTTCTCCTTTCTCCTTCAAAATAGTTGAAGTAATCCTGCTTCTCGCTTAAGGGCTCGTATTGAATGCCATTGTCGGCAGGGTAAGGCTCGGTATGAATCACGTTTAGCTCTTGAATTTCCTTAGGTATACCTCCGGGAAATGCCATACAGGTCATTCTTCCGCGTTCGTTTCGATTGAAATGTTTACAAAATACGCATGGTACGGTAATGTCCATTTTTCCTACCCCTCACATTCGAAACCTCCGTATTGCTGATACCATTCCCATATCTTGGCGTCGATAGGAATACCCGTGATTTTTGCCGTAAAGGCTTCTGGCATCAACTCAATGGGAAACCACTTTGTTGCATAGTTGCTCAAGTTATTGGCGATATATGCCGCTTCGGCATTTGATAGAATCGTTTTTGCTCCATAGTTGTCGGGGTCGAGGCTTGAATACTGGTAAAATGTCTTTGCCCCTACATTATGGTAGTGCAGCCAGTGACCCAGTTCATGGATGATGGTCCTCAGCTTATGCGGAGACGATTTCTGGCCTGCATCATATTCGGCTTGCGTGATCAGCTCAGCGTTACTAAAATCGTATCGGTTGCTAATCACGACCTCGCCTGTGCCTGGGTTAAAGTACCCGTTAGCTCCTTTGGCGTTCTGGATAGAGATAGTTAGCTTATGTTTCTGGATCATTTCTGCGAACTCTCCGCATGTATTCAGGAGCAAGGCCAAAGCCTCCGTAACATAATTGGCCGCTGAAATCTTCCCGGCAAAGTTTGCGCGAATACCCAATGCTGATGCCCATTTTACGGCTTCGGCAACAGAAGAGAACGGTTCCCATGCAACAGGCAGCTGTAATGCTCCGCCTGGGGGCAAACCTGGCGGCTGCTCGGTTTCTGGAAGTTCAGGCGGCGGATCCGGATAGACGCCCAGGTTAGTCTCTCCCGTCAGAATCAAGTCGAGGCCGGGGTCAGTCAGGAAGTGAAACAACAGCTCAACCGTTTTTCCAGTACCATTAGATGTGTGATATTCAAACAGGAATTCGTGACCTGGCTTTACGGGGTGAGCAACTTGGAAGTATAGGCCCTCCTCGTAACTTTTACAGAAAATCATTTTGGCAATTGTTCTCCCGCCAACAGACAGATTCCAATAATCTGTAGCGTCTTGACTGCTGCTCCGAATGGAGATCGCATAAAATTCCAAGTCGTCGGACATTGTAAAGGTGTCGGTAATGATGCGATTTCCGTTAGCTTTGGCAGGTATGTCAATCGCCCTGCCGACAAAGTGCGGTTCCGTCTTCGTCGGAAAGTAAGGAGGATCAATCCGCCCGCCTACAGCGTACCTTCCCATCATTTAGACCACCGCCCGAAGCCGCTTTTGGGCGTAAAAAATCAGATTTATCTTATGGGGATCAATCATAGTGTCCTCCTAATATGAGATCATCTTGTTCGTGTTTTAGAGCTCTAACCTTGGCATATTTGTTTCAGCTTGCTCATGGCTCGAGATGCATGTGATTTATCCAATCCGAGATGATTTGAAATTTCGGTCGGCTTCATAGCGATTCCCTCTTCAGTAAAGAGCATAAAATTTAGAATTTTACGTTGCTGCGGAGTAAATTCGTCAATATGGTTGAGATAGTCGATCCGTACATCGGATAGGCCGTAACCTGCTTCCTCGGTTGCGTAAGAGAAGTAATCGATAGTTGAGCCCCGATCTTCATCAGCTCCATCGCAATAATTGACCAGAGTGCTTCGCTTTGTAATCATGCGATTGTTTTTACGATAGTAGTCGTAGACGGTTCGCTGGACTACGGTATGAGAAAATGAAAATACATCTTTTTTGACCTTGTTTTGATTGATAGCCGTGAGGATGCGCAAAACGGCCTCGGATTTGACTTCTTCACGGTCTTCATAGCGAACGCCTCTTAGAACATAGTTGAAGATAGGCGCAAGAGTTTCGATAGAGAAGTTGGATACAGCTGCTACGTTATTATTCATTATCAGTTCCTCCAGTGGGATTATTTGTGAAATAAAAACAGGGGTGGCTTGTGCTATCAGTGGTCGTTTTAGAGTTTTGAAAAGGTGTGGAAGACTTTTGGGAAACTTGAGAGGCTGCTTGCCTCTTCTGTGGCGAGAGGGCGGCGTGGAAACAAAAAAAGAGACCTGCTAGGCTCGCCTAACAGGTCTCTTGGGTTTGCTAGACCCCGGTATTACAGGGGGCTAGCGCTATTTTGTTGGAGGCTGTTACTAATGTCGGCTTAATATTCTGAAAATTCTGTCAATAATAGTGCGGATAAAAAAAACCTGCTAGATTACACTTGAAACATGTAATCTGGCAGGTTCTCAAGAAAATAGTATATTGATAAAAAGCCTCCGTGCGAATTAAGCTCAGTAAACGTCATTGGGCCTGGGTGTAGCGTCCGATCCAGCCAACCGTGATGCCAGTTGACGGAGAAACAAATGCCGCAGCAATAAGCGTTCCGAAAAGTAGCCACCCTAACGTTCATTTCCCCAATGGATTGAACAGATAGTTTAAAAAATGGCTAAAACAAACGCTTACTCATAAAAATCAAGACATGTATTCCACCCCTTTTTCTCAAATTCTAGCCCAGGTTTAACCTGTGTTCGTAATAAAGTGAATAAAAAAAAGAACATATGTTCTTATTGATTATTGCTATCTTAGCATTTGAAATCCCAGATTGCAAGGGAAATAAGAAAAAGCTGTAAATAGTCTGGGGTTAATGGAAGCTGGTTCTAAGCCCAGCTCAATTGCGCAATACTTCATACTTAGCAAACAATTGTGATTTATACTGATTTTGCAATGCGGCCAACCAAGGGACGGGGGAGTTGAATCCGGAAAAACCCCAACAGTTTTTACTGAAATTGACTGGTGTAAAAGCCTCCATTATATGCTACGATACGTGTTGCGCAGATAGAGAAAGCAAGATTTTGACACAGGATGAAGGTGACAGGAGTGCAAGAGCAAACGGCCCCTGGAAAGGGCCAAAGTAAGGACCTAAAGCTGTTTTATTTGACATGGCCGATTTTTCTTGAAATATCGCTGTTCATGATGATGGGCATAGCGGATACGTTTATGTTAAGCGCGATTTCCGACAATGCCGTGTCGGGGGTTGGCGCCTCCAATCAGTATCTGCACATCGTGCTGCTGCTGCTTGAGGTGATCGGCAACGGGGCATCCATCGTGGTGGCCCAATACATCGGCTCGCGGAAGTTTTTTGAAGCGGCCAAAATATCCGCGCTGGCGGTGACGCTGAACCTGCTGGTTGGTATCGTGCTGAGCATCGGGTTTGTAATGTTTAACGGATACCTGCTGCAATCGCTGAACCTGCAGGGTGAAGTGCTGGAGTTTGCGAAGAGTTACCTTCGGATCGTAGGCGGCGCGATTTTCCTTCAGGCGATTATCAATTCGCTTGCGGCGATTATCCGCGTGCACGGATTTACTAAAGAAGCGATGTATGTATCGCTTGGCATGAACGTTGTTCATATTATAGGTAACTACGCTCTGATTTTCGGCAACTTTGGCATGCCGGTCTTGGGCGTGGAGGGGGCTGCGATTTCAACCGTGGTCAGCCGACTGCTCGCCGTTTTTGTCTTCTTCTGGATGCTGTATCGGATTATGGAGGTTAAAATTGCCGTACGCTATTATTTCACCTTGTCCAAGGAGTATATCGGCAAAATTCTGAAAATCGGCATTCCCTCTGCTCTCGAGCAGGTGATGTACCAATGCTGCCAGCTGGTGTTCGTGTTCTATACGACCTATTTGGGCGAAGCGGCGCTGGCGGCTAAGCAATACGCGTCCAATATTTCCATGTTCATTTATTTGTTTGCATTTGCCGTTGGCATGGGTACCGCGATTATGGTTGGCCGTCTCGTAGGGGCGGGACGGGCGAATGATGCCTATACGAGAGTGTGGATGAGCGTTCGTTCCGCAAGCATTGCCACATTGGTTGTTGTGGTGGCGGTTATGCTGTTCCGTCATCAGCTGGTCGGCTTCTTCACGGACGATGCCGAAGTGCTGAGGCTGGGCGCGCAAGTGCTGCTGTACAGTTTGATCCTGGAGACGGGACGTACCATCAATATTGTTATCGTTAATTCGCTGCGAGCTTCCGGCGATGCCAAATATCCGCTGTTCGTCGGCATGTTTACGATGGTGGGCATGAGCTTGCCTCTGGGTTACCTGTTTGTGTTCCATATGGGCATGGGCTTGCCGGGCATTTGGCTTGCCATTGCCGCGGATGAATGGATCCGCGCCATTATCTTTTATTTCCGCTGGCGCAGTCGGGCTTGGGAGCGGCATTCCTTGGTCCGCCCAACGGATGCTCCATCCGCATCTGGACATGCGTAGCAAATACAATTGTCTATAATATAGAGGAAAGATGCCTCCAACGCCGCGAGCAGGGCGGAATTGGGGGCTCTTTTTTTGCACAGAAAACAGTTTGCCGCTCAGGGGTTGACAGGTGGATTGAATTCTGATATCTTTAATTTAAGATATTTGATTTTAAAAAAAGGAGGCGATGGGATGAAAAGCAATGAGTTACCGGTTCAAGAACAGAGCAGCCGCGTTGCAGCATCCGATCCGGCGCTTGGCCTGTACATCGCTTTATCCAGAGCGAGCCAATGGGTGAATGCTCATGCAGACCGCGATATTCGGACGCATGGACTCAATCGCACCGAGTTTGGGGTGCTGGAGCTCCTGCACCACAGGGGGCCGCAGCCTCTGCAGCAAATTGGCGAAAAGGTGCTCATGAGCAGCGGGAACATCACGTATGTGGTGGATAAGCTGGAGAAGAAGGGCTTATGCCGCAGGCGGGCCTCGGAACGCGATCGCCGGTTGATCTACGCGGAAGTGACGGAGAAGGGCAGCGCATTTATAGAGCAAGTCTTTCCCGAGCATACTAAAATCATTCAAGCGGCTGTAGCGGGCCTTAGCGAGGAAGAAAAAGCGATCGCAAGCCAGTTGCTCAAGAAATTGGGGAAGACAGCCCAGCAGTCCTTCAAGTAGCCGGAAGACGGCCTTGACGACTGCTTTTACAGACCATATATCTTAAATTAAAGATACTTTAAAAACAAAGAGGAGAGATAATAATGAAAACTATTCAAACAGCAGGTATCCACCACATTACGGCATTTGTTAGAGATCCACAGGTGACAAGCGATTTTTATGCAGGTATTCTGGGACTTCGAATGGTGAAAAAAACGGTCAACTTTGATGCGCCGGAGGTTTACCATCTGTATTTTGGGGATGAAGCGGGAAGCCCGGGAACAATCATCACTTTCTTCCCTTGGAAAGATTCGCGGAAGGGCCGGGTCGGAGGCGGCCAAGTGGGTATCACCACTTACGTGGTGCCGCAAGGGTCGTACGAGTTCTGGCGGAACCGGTTGTCCGCTTATGGCGTGGAGGTACAGGAAACCGAACGTTTCGGTGAGCAGTATCTGCAATTTGCGGACCCTGACGGTTTAAGAGGGGAAATTGTTGCCCGGGAAGAGGGCGCGGCAAGCACCTGGTCTTTCGGAGGCGTGCCTGCCGATAAAGCCATCAAAGGCTTTGGAGGCGCGGTATTGTTCAGCACGGCGCCATCCCATACAGCAAAGCTGCTGGAAAACGTGATGGGCATGGAGCGGATCGGCGAAGATGTTGGTTTTGTCCGGTTCAAAGCATTCGGCGATATCGGCAACGTAATTGATGTGAACGCAGAAGCGATGCCGCATGGCTCCGGCGGGCACGGAACGGTGCACCATATCGCATGGCGGGCCAAAGACGATGTCGAGCACGCAGCTTGGCGACAATGGGTGGAGGAAAACGGCCAAAGCCCAACTCCGATCGTAGACAGACAATATTTCAATGCGCTGTACTTCCGCGAGCAAGGCGGCATCCTGTTCGAAATCGCAACGGATCCTCCAGGCTTTGCAAGAGACGAAGAGCCGGAGCATCTGGGGGAAAAACTGATGCTGCCGGAATGGTACGAAGGACACCGGACAGCTATTGAGTCCATGCTGACTCCTTTTGAAGTCCGTGAAATTGAGGAGGTTAACTAATGAAGCATCTATTTGAACAAGGCTCTGATCCCAATGCTCCCGTTCTGCTGCTCCTGCACGGAACAGGGGGGACCGAAAGAGATTTGCTGCCGCTGGGGAGACTTCTGTCTCCCGGCTCTTCCTTGCTAAGCCCAAGGGGAAGCGTGCTGGAGAACGGAATGCCCCGGTTTTTCCGCAGGCTGGCGGAAGGAGTATTCGATATTCCGGACTTGCTGGAAAGAACGGAAGAGCTTCATGCCTTTCTGGATCAGGCGGCCGCCCAATACGGCTTTGCGAGAGACAATATCGTTGCGGTGGGTTACTCCAACGGAGCAAATATAGCGGGAAGCCTGTTGTTTCAATACCAGGGAAGCCTGAAGGGGGCTGTCCTCCATCACCCTATGGTGCCGCTTCGGGGGACGAAGCTGCCTGATTTGAGCGGTGTTCCGGTGTTTATTGGAGCTGGCGAAAATGATCCGATCTGCTCCCTGGCAGAGAGCAACGAGCTAAACGAACTCCTGTCCGGGGCCGGTGCGGAAGTGGAGCTCCATTGGGAGCGGTTTGGTCACAGCTTGACGGAAAGCGAAGCAAAAGCAGCAGCTAACTGGTTCAAAAACCACTTTGGGGAGGCAAACGCATGATCCATATCGATCCCGCGGCAGGTTCGGTTCAGGATAACTACAAGCTGCTGATTGGCAGCATTCTTCCCCGGCCGATCGCGCTTGTCACAACTTTATCGGAGGATGGGGTGCTGAATGCGGCGCCCTTCAGCTTTTTCAACATCGTATCGGCAAATCCGCCCATGATCGCGGTGTCCGTGCAGCGCAAGGACGGCGGGCCGAAGGATACGGCGAGACATGCCATGCATCGCGGGCAATTCGTGGTCCACATAGCGGATGAAAGCTATATTGAAGCCGTCAATAAAACGGCGGCGCCCGTTCCTCCAGAGGTAAGCGAGGTGGAATTGGCGGGTTTAATGCCCGTTGCCAGCTCAACCATTGAAGTGCCTGGCGTGCAGGAGGCCCGTATCCGTATGGAATGCGTGCTGGAGAGGTCGCTTCCGCTTGGAGGGCAAGGCGGCGAGCCGGCATGCGATCTGCTGATTGGCCGCGTCACGGCCTTTCATGTCGCCGAAGAGCTTTACCACGAGGGACGCATAGACGCGGCCAAGCTGCAGCCCGTCGGACGTATGGCAGGCAATGATTACGCCCGGTTAGGCGACACTTTTACGCTGATTCGTCCCGGAACCTAACGCCATTCATAGACCGCCTCCGAATGCCATATGCTGTGTGGAAGAGTCATTATAACCCGGAGGGCGGGGTACGGCTATGGAATTGGATTGTGCAATCGTGGGAGGCGGACCGGCTGGTTTGAGCGCGGCGCTGGTTCTTGGCAGAGCGGGCAGGCGGGTCGCGGTGCTGGATGAAGGCAAGCCGCGCAATGCGGTCGTGCGGCAGACCCATGGCTTTCTTACAAGAGACGGAGCGTCTCCGCGGGAGATGAGACAGCTGGCGTGGAATGAGCTGGCCCGTTACGATAGCGTCATTTTGTCGGGTGAAAAGGTGTCCCGGATCAGGCGGCTGGGGCGAGGGTTTGAGCTGGTTTCGGGAGACGGCTCTACCCGTTATGCGCGCAAGCTGCTGCTTGCGACCGGACTGTCGGAAACGCTGCCGTCCATTCCTGGCATAAAAAGCTTCTATGGCAGCAGCTTGTTTAGCTGCCCTTATTGCGATGGCTGGGAGCTGCGGGGGCAACCTCTTGTCGTTATTGCTGAAGGACGAGGCGGCTTTGGCCTGGCCAGGCTGGTTCTGCAGTGGAGCCGTAATGTGACTCTGTGCACCAACGGCATGTCGAATGCAGTAACGAGCGATGAAGCTAATTTGCTCCGGCGTCACGGGGTGGAAGTGATACAAGAACCCATAGTTGAATTGATCGGCGAGGAAGAACGATTATCCGCCCTTCGTTTTGCGAATGGCAGAAGACTTCACTGCACGGGCGGGTTTGTGTCTCCATATTGGCGGCAGAGCTCGCCTTTTGGCGTTGCGCTGGGCTGTGCGATGAACGAGCGCGGCGGATTGGAGTCGGATGGGCAGGGCCGATGCAGTGTTTTCGGGATTTACGCCGCCGGAGATTTGACGGTCATGTCGCCGGCGCAAGCCATTATTGCCGCTGGAGAGGGCAGCAAAGCCGCGATAGCTATTAATTCGGACTTGATCAACGAGGATATTCTGTAAGTGAAAACAGTGGTGTGAATCCGGGGGAGCGGCATGGCTAAAATGCCGGCTGTAAAGATAGCTAGGACGCCAGGTTAATCTGGCTGCCCGCCATCGCTAAAGTCATAAGGAGAACGCCCGCCACGATCGGCAAAAGCAGAATGCCCGTCAGCCACTTTTTGCGGTGCTTGGTCCATTCAGCTTGTTTTAAGAGCAGATCGGTTCCCCAATAGAGCAGGGCCGTTAATGAACCCGCTATGGCAAGCGGCACAAGCTGAAAGAACAAGCCGAAGACAGCGCCCATCAGCATATGCAAGGCAGCGGACAACAACAGTTGAACCCATCGGCTCAAAGTCAGCCTTGCAAGCACAAAGTCCAGTGTCAACGAAACCAATGTCCCGTACACGAACACTACGGGAATGGCATAAAGGCTAATGAGAGGCAGCCATGACAGCAGTTCCTGAACAACGTAAACCGAACTTCCCGGCGAAATGGCGAACAGATACCAAAAATACAGAATGACGGCACCACAAGCTAGGTAGGAACTTAATACCTTCCTGAGAACCATTGCACCACTCCTCATGGATTGGGGTTTGGAAAAAAGCCGCCTGTTATCCGCTAATTGACGGAAACAGGGCGGCTTGCGGCCAAGAGCCGTAACAGTCCGCTACTCCTCGCGATAATCCTGGACAATAACTTCCAGATACCCCGTTTCAGGATGCATGATAAAGCCATGAACGGGTATCGCTTTTGGAAACAGCGGATGTTTCCGAATCATTTTGACGCTGTGCATAACGCCTTCCTCAGGCGCGCTGAAACCGCGCAAAAACTTCTCCATACGGATGCCCGAGTTTTCCAGCGTTTCGATAGCCAGCGGATCAATGCCGTGTTCGCTGAACTTGCTGATCATGCCTTTGGCGTCAAGATTGGTCATCCCGCAGCCGTGGTGGCCGATTACAAGCACTTCTTTGGCGCCCAGTTCGTAGACGGCAACCAGAATACTGCGCATGGCGCTCCCGAACGGCTGGGTCAGAATGGCGCCGGCATTTTTAATAAATTTGGCATCACCATTGCGAAGGTTCAGCGCTTTTGGCAGCAGTTCCATCAGCCGCGTATCCATGCAAGTTAAAATTGCAATTTTTTTCTCCGGGAATTTGTTGGTGATATACGCTTCGTATTGCTTTTCTTCAACAAATTGTTTGTTGAAATCCAGAATTTGGGGTACGATTGACAAAAGACTTCCTCCTTCATACAAATGCTTAAGCCGGGTGTCTGCAATGGCTTGCTTTTTATTATTCATACAATTCTCCGATTCGTCAAATGAAAATGGTGGTGAAAACCCGTCCGCCTATGAAAAATGTCATTACAAGCAACCATTTTTCTTTAATTAAATGCCCAATGGGTATATTGAGAATGGTGCACCTTCTTGGAATAATGTACTTCTGAGTAGTTTCCCCAAAAAAAGACATCCCACCGGATTGTTCCCGAAGGATGTCTTTTTTAATACGCTTTTTTCGGATCAGCGCAAAGTTAGTTGCGCAGCAATGAAAGATCAAATGCCGGGACGAGCTTATGCTCTGCCGCGCGGCCCAATAAGGACTCGATTGCGCCAAAGCCTTCATCGCCCAGATTTCGGCTAAAGGCATTGACGTAGAGATCGATGTGCGATTTGGCGACCTGCGGAGATAGCTCTTGGGCATGCTCCATAACATAGTCGCGGGAGGCCTCAGGATGGCTCCAGGCGTAATCGAGCGACTCTCCGATCCATTTGCTAAGTGACGCTGCATCGACATCTCGGCGTGCAATAATAGCCCCAAGCGGAATCGGCAAGCCTGTATCCACTTCCCACCAGCTACCCATGTCGGCCAGCAGATGAAGGCCATATTCCTGATACGTAAAGCGGGCTTCGTGGATGACCAGCCCCGCATCAACAATGCCGTCGCGCACGGCGGGCATAATTTCGTGGAAAGGCATCACGACTATGTTGCCGACACCACCCGGCACCTGCTGCTCCGCCCAGAGGCGGAAAAGCAGATAGGCAGTGGAGCGTTCGCTTGGCACGGCAACCGTTTTGCCTGCAAGTCTGGCTCCGCCGCGTCCTCCCGCCATTTCTTCGCGCGCCAGAACTAGCGGCCCGCAGCCACGTCCAAGCGCTCCTCCGCAAGGAATGAGACGATAATTGTCCAATACCCACGGCAGGGCAGCGTAAGATATCTTCATCACTTCCGGTCCTTGCAGCTCTGCAGCCCAGTTATTGGTGATGTCGATATCCGCATAGGTAACCTCAAGCTTAGGAGCATCTGCGATCAAGCCATGCGCCCAAGCGTGGAAAATAAACGTGTCGTTGGGACACGGCGAATAAGCGATGTGAATCATGAAGCAACTCTCCTTTCAGATCAACAATTAAAGCGGCCTGTCTAAGTCCGGCCAGCCCGGAGCGCCGGAGCAATAGCGGCAGCGGCGTTCTCCAGCGCTTGCAGCGCCTCTCCAATACGCCAAGCGCCGCGGTCGCGCGGTCCAATGGCATTGGAGATCGCGCGAAGCTCAAGCGCGGGCGTACCTCGACGCTGTGCCGCCAGGGCAGCGCCAAACCCCTCCATAGCTTCCGCGGCGGCCGCCGGAAACCGATGCAGAAGCCGGCCTGCCGTCTCCGCCGTTCCCGTGGCGGTAGTGACGGTCAGGATAGGAGCGGGCCGTACCGGCAGCCCTGCCTCCTTCAGCGCAGACAAAAGCCGGGTATGCCACTCTGCATCGACGGGAACCATGGAGGAACCAAAGCCCAACTCGTCGATGCTCAGGAATCCTTCCGGCGACTCGGCGCCCAGATCGGCGGCAATGATGGCGTCTGCCAGCACAAGGGAGCCGATAGGCGCAACCTGCGGAAATCCGCCGGCAATCCCTGCGCTGATGACAAGCTCGTAACGTCCGCCTGCCAATGCCTCCGCTGTTGCGGCTGCTGCCGAGGCGGGACCTGCTCCGGCTGCGATCACAACCGCCGCTTCTTCCGAGCCAGCTCGCGACAAACCGCGAAGCACGGCGCTTTTCTCGGCTTCCACTGCCGTAACGATCAGCACGGGGGCATTTCCTTCTACCGACTGCTCAACAAAAGTCATTGGACTAGCTCCTTTTAGAGGTGGGTGCATGGTTGGTGCATTTGGATCAAGATTCATTTTGAACGGGAAGGATGATCTCCACGCAGGTGCCTTCTCCTGGCCCGCTGCTAAAACGCATGATGCCCCGGTGATTAGCGATAATTTGCTGGCTCACCATGATGCCGAGGCCGTTGCCGCCTTCTTTGGTGGAGAAAAAAGGCTCTCCCAGCCGCGCCAGGTTTTCCTCCGCAATGCCGGAGCCTTGATCCATAAAGGTGATGGCGGCTTCGTCGTTGCCAAGCGGCTTGATTTCGATGCGCAGTTCGCCTCCGCCTTGCATGGCTTCAATTCCGTTTTTGATCACATTGACGAATACCTGCTTCAATTGGTTGCCGACCCCAAAGAGCCCAATTGGCTCCTCGGGAAGCTTCAGCGACATGCATACATTGTTTTTGCGGGCTTCGGAATCAAGTAGCAGCATAATATCCTTGATCAAATCCCCAGGCAGCACATATTCGTACCGATTGGCCTGGGGTTTGGCCAGAACGAGGAATTCGCTGACGATCATATTGATCCGGTCCAGCTCCTCCAGCATCAGATTCAAATTTTCATCCGACAAATGCCCTGTCGTTTTTTGGAGCTGCACAAACCCGACCAGCGTCGTAAGCGGATTTCGGATTTCATGAGCGACTCCTGCAGCCAGTTGACCAACAACGGACAGTTTTTCCGAGCGGCGAAGCATCTCCTCCGCCTGCTTGCGGGAGGTGATATTCCGGGATATGGTGGCGACAGCGACGATTTGCTCCTGCTCGTCCCGTATCGCGGACACGGTCATGCTGACATCAATCAGTCGTCCGTCCTTGGTGAAGCGGACCGTTTCGCAATCGCTTGCGGAGCCGCCTTGAAGCACTTCATCCATTAATTTCTGATAATCCTGCAGCTTGTCGCCGGGTATATTGGGCAGCGGCTTGTCCAGCACTTCTTCTTCAGACCATCCAAACATCGTCACAAAAGCTTTGTTTACCTGCATGATATGACCATCCCGATCAACAACATGGATGGCATCCGAGGTATGGCCGACAAAAGACTCCAGGTATTGCTTGGTATTGCGAAGCTCCGCAGCCGCATCCTTCAAACGAGTCGTATATTGATGCAGGTTGCTCCCCATCACGTTCACTCTTTCCGCGAGGGTGCCTAACTCGTCTTTGTTGCGAATGATGATGGTTTCGCGGAAGCTGCCGTTGGCGATTGCCGTAACCTTGTCCATGATTTGTCTGAGCGACCGCAGCATGTAGCCCGCGATAAAATAACTTGCCGCCATCGTCAAAAGCACCAACGCTATGGAAATCAGACCATAGGTGAGCAGCTCCCGCTTAAGCGGCTGTCCCACTATTTCCTCGCTGAAAGCGACGCCGATGACGTAAGGTTTGTCGGACGGTATTGGAATAAAGCTGCGCCGCACGTCGCTGCCTTCGTACTGGAACTTGGCGGTTTGAACCGCCCCGCTTTCCAGCACATTTTGTATATAGACGGAATCCTCCGCTGTATTGCTGTAGGTATAGGTGCCAAAAGGAACGTCCCTGACATCCAGATTGTAGACGGGAATGCCTTTTTTCATTTTAATAATACGCTTTTTCCCGAAAAACTCGGGACTGAATCCCGAAATTTCCAATATGCCGGGATGCAGCGATAATATTTTTTCGATAACGGCATTGGTGCCGTTGACGAGATCGTATTGCAGATTGTTGGTATCCATGATGGTATTGATCATGTAATTGGTGGTACCGTCGTAATAATAACCCCACTTATTGATCTGATCCGGGTTGGATGCGGCAAAATTGATCGGGCCGGACCAGTAATGCTTCATGCTGACTCCGTAATCCACCCGTACCTGCTGCAGATTAAACAGCTGATGGAAGGCCAAATCCCAATAATCCCAGGATTCCGACTTCAAGCCGCGTTCGTCGGGATTGGTGGACATAACGGCTATGTTTTTGCCATCGATTCTCTGCCAGAGCGTAATATCGTTTAACTCCAGATCATTCTTCAAAGCAACCAACTGTTCGTCCGTCACATCGGCGATATCCGGACTCAGGCGATTTTTGGCGACAATAGCGGCCAGCCTCAATTCTCTGGCGAGCGCGTTTTCCATCGTTTCCCGGCTATTCTCGAAATTTTCGATGGTAACCGCCAATTGCTTGGCGATTGTATGCAGTTGCTGCTCCATCCCCTCCGCTTGCGTGTGCTTGGCGCTTATATAAATAAACATCATATTCAGCATCAAAATAAAGGCAACGATCAAGGAGATGGAAGCGGACAGCTTTGCCTTAATCGACATGCAGATTCCTCCCAATGTCTTGTTGTCGTGTATTACAATTAGACAAGAGGGGACCAAAATCCTGTTTATTTCCGTTGAAACTCTTCTTCTTCCATATATTGCACAACCTCATTGTAGCTTTCGAAGGCCATATCCAAATTTAATCCGGCGTAAATACACCATAAATCCTCTTCCTTGCGGACCGTCAACACGGCTCCGGCGGAACTAATCCAATCTTCCTCCCGTGAAGGGGCTTTGCGCTCCTTGACGGCAAAAGGCGCTGCCGGAGGTTCGGACATCGCTTCAATCGCGCGGGCAACCAGCTCCCGCAGTTCTTCCTCCGAATAATCCCGAATGTTTACAAGCCCTTTCGAATCGACCTTCACATCATCCAGAAGCCCGGCATACACAAAGCCGTTCCCGCCGGGATGCAGATGGTAAACCACCGTTTTTTTGTCGTGGGCGCTGCCCTCGTAATGAAAATTTACCCTGCCAAGCGAAACATCCTTCCGCTCAAGCTCGGGGAAGGATGAAATCACATTGATCTTTTGTTCAAAAGTTAACATGTGGTGAGCAGGCCTCCAATAATGGGGTTAGTCCGTCTTTTTTCGGAGAAACAGCACGGCGGCCCCCGCCAAAATAAACAGGATGGCGATATAGGGCTGACTGGCAAGCATGTCTCCGACTAATCTGCCCAGCGAAAAGACGGCGAAAAACAACAGGGAAAGCACGGTTAAAATGTTGATGGGAATGAGCAGCCACTTATTGCGGTTGCCGAACCAATAAAATTCCAGCAGGCCAACAGCGGGAGCCAGGACAAATCCGGGCCACATATAAGCCCAGTTGTTGAAAAGCATCGCTATCTGGCAGACAAAACCGACCGTCAGAAGCAGGCCGCCTGGTATCAGCAGTCCGGCGCCGTTCCGGCCTGTCATGCCAAAGTACAGCCAGTGGAAGAACAAACCTAGCGGGATTACGAACAGAGATGGCCAGAACAGGGCAAAAATTTTGCCTGGTCCAAAGCTTTCTCCTTGATTCAGGAGCAGGATGACGCCTAGCAGCAGGAGCAGCACTCCGCCAATTGTTTTGATCTTCATCTTGAACACTCTCTTTCTCCATTAAATTATAGCCTTACTTCAAGGGAAAACCAAGCATGCCTCTAAGGCGCGTATGCAAAATTTGGAGCGAGCCGATTTTGCATGCACGTCCTAGCTCGCATGAGGTTGGCAGCGGGGGGGAAGATTGTCCCGGCCTTCGTAGAGCAAGTGGAGCGCGATGGTGCGGTCCGAGTCGCTGGCGAAGAATTCGCCGCAAGGATCGGCATTGTCTTCCGGATTGTCGGCGCGAAACGCTACAATGCATACATCGCCCGGCGCAAGCTCCAGGTAATGCTGGCCGTCCACGCTTTGCTCGATGTCTTTTCCGTTCAGCGATACGACGTTCATCGAATGGCCTGCCAGCTGCAGGGGCAGCTCGGAGTCGCTCCGGTTCACAATTGTAGTTTTGACAAGCTCCCCTTCGCGCACAATCAGCAATGGATTATGGGAGAGCACCTTTCCGTTCACCGTATCATAAAAGGATGGCACGCCGTTGAAAAAAGCCAGCCGGTTGTCCAGCACAACCTTATATTCCCGATCAAAGGATTCGCCTTGCGTGTTTCCGCCATCGGATGAGAGGAAGCGGGATGAACCCGAGGCGCTCCCGGATGCCGCTAAATCCGGCAAAATGCTGCTTCCGCTGTCCGCCAGGCTGTTCTCCATGGCCAGCAGGACGGGAACGCTAATGACAACAAATGCCGCGCTAATCATTCCGGTAATGCGCAGCCGTCGTTTCCAGGGAAAATATCGGGTTGCATCGGATGATAAACAAGCCTTGCGGGATTGGCCGTTCTGCCCCAGCAACACCATCATGGACAGCAATAGCAGTGCCGCCAATGGCAATAAGACGGACAGCCAGCGGAACGGAGCTGGAGGGAACACAACAAAGTAGCAAGACGCCGTCGCAAACAAAGCGGCTATTTGGGAGGCAGCGACCAATGCAGGCTCCGTGGCATGGCGTCTCCGGGGCAAATCAAGAGCATGTTGTCCTTGTCCCGCCGTACGCTGGATGAGCATGCGCAGCCTTGGCTGCACCTTCGCCAGGATTAGCACGACTGCGCCTGCGGCAAGCGGCGCTCTGAGCAGCAAGCGGTCGCCCCAGATGGCGGGCTGGGCGACCATGATGATGGCAAGCTCCGCGGCAATAGCGGCGATCGCCGGAACAACTGCGGCTGCAGCAAGTCTGTGCAAGCGCACCGCCTTACGGTGGAGATGCTGCTCCGACGGACTGAAGATCAGCTTTGACGCCCCGCTGGCAAGCGCCAGAACGGCAAACAGCAGACAAGCCAGCATGGATTGCTCAAGCAGGTTAAGTACAATGTACATCTTTGTTAATCACCCCGAACATAATGGCTTTTTTGAAATTCAGGTCCTCGATAACTGGACTTCAGTCGATCTTCTCGGCGCTGATAACCGGGCTTTTTGTACTTACATTAATAGTAGCTTTTGCAATTGCCGGCTGAAACAGACGCGGGACTTAATCTTGTACTGGACTTGAGTCGGGGTTGCCGGGCACAGTGCTTCGGAATAGGACGGCATACGTAAAAACTTCCTATAATACGACATTTTACACCCCTTGCGGCGTAAACTGAAAGCGCTACAATTAATGTAGAGACAAGGGAGGTGACAAAAATGAGTGAAGAGCATGAAGTGGTAGAAGCTCTGGAGGAAAGCGCTGAATTGCTTGCGGAAGAATCGGCGGAGGAATCAGCCGAGGAAGCGGCAGAGGAGCCGGAAGCAGCTGTAGAGGCGGAGGAAGTCGTCGAAGCTGAAGGTATTTCCCTCGATGCGGAGGCGGAACTGGAAGAGGAAGCGGCGGAAGCTGCCGCAGCCGATGAAGGAGACGACGAAGCGGAGGCCGAGGAAGCAAGCGACGCCGACGGCGATGACGAGGCGGATGATGAAGCTGAGGACGCAGCCGACTAGCGGCGCAGTTCTTCAGACACTTCTCGAAGCATTCGTTATGTGCCAGATGCGCTTATGTAATCAAGGCATTATTCTGCTTTTTACGGCAGCTTAGATTGGAAAGCACTTCATCTTTGAAGTTTCATAAATAGATGACAGAGTCGTTTTGCGATTCGCTCTAACCGGTGAATGCAGAACGGCTTTTTTCGTTATGCAATGGGTCGAAACCATTTTCAAAAAAAGGAGTTGACAATCAGATATCTTTAGATTAAGATAAACTCATGAACTAAACAAAAGTAAGCGAATAAATATTATAAAGTAAATAATAAAACATCGGAGGTTTTTAAAATGACAAAAGCAAAATGGGTAGTTGACGCATCGCACAGCGCAGTGGAGTTTTCTGTAAGACATATGATGATCGCCAAAGTTAAAGGCGCGTTCCATGAATTCGAAGCTGATATTCAAGCTGATATTCAAGATCTGACAACGGCGGATATTGCTTTCAAAATCAATTTGAGCAGCGTGGACACTCGTAACGGCGACCGCGACGGCCACTTGAAAAGCGCCGATTTCTTCGATGTTGAAAATCATCCGACACTGGATTTCAAAGCAACATCCATCACCAAATCAGGTGAAGGCGAATATGAATTAACCGGAGATGTGTCGCTGCATGGCGTAACGCGTTCCGAAACGTTTGAAGTAACTTTCGAAGGCTCCGGCAAAGATCCTTGGGGCAATACAAAAGCAGGCTTCAGCGCAACAGGCGCGATCAAACGCAGCGATTACGGCTTGACTTACAACGCTGCATTGGAAACCGGCGGCGTGCTGATCGGCGATGAAGTGAAAATTTCCCTCGAAATCGAGGCTTTGCAACAAGCTTAAGCGGTTCAGGAGAACTTTTCTCCCCCTAATCCAATCAAACCCAAACAACATGAACGGCTGTCCGAATTCCCGGGCGGCCGTTTACGCATGGGCAAAGCTTTGACAAATGCCGTCCCAGACTTGATAATCAGATTGTCGCAGAAGATGATCTCAACGATAAAGGAGAATGCTGAATGCAAACGTTGCTGCTGCTGGGAAGCGCCTGCATGGCGATTGCCGTTATATTGGGAGCTTTCGGAGGACACGCGCTGAAGCGCAAGCTGGCCCCTGACAAGCTGGATGTTTACCTGATCGGGATTCAATATCATATTGCCCATGCGCTTGGGCTTCTGCTGCTTGGCGCCTTGTCGCCGGCATTGGTTAACGGGGATTTGATCCAGCTTGCGGGCTGGCTGCTGTTTGCCGGAATCGTATTGTTCAGCGGAAGTTTGTACGCTTTAGCGCTCACAGGCGTGAAACGCCTCGGCATCATTACGCCGCTTGGCGGTTTGTCTTTTATCGCGGGTTGGGTTGTTGTTGTGATCGCGGTTCTGTAAGCTGAGCAAAAAAATGATTCCATCCAATATTTAAACCAACATGTGTTGCTTAGATATGCTACACTAATGATGCAAGGCTGCCGGCTTACGCTTCATCCGGAAAGCCGGAGTGAATCGTGGAGGAGCTGAGCAGATTGGAGCAAGCCAAAAAAGATCCGCGCGTTTTGCGCACCAGACAATTAATTCAGGACGCCTTTTTGTCACTCATTCACCATAAGGACATTCAGGAAATAACGGTCCGGGATATTACCGAAAAAGCAACCATTAACCGGGCGACCTTCTACGCCCACTTTGCGGATAAATACGAACTGCTTGATGAAACATTATCCAGCATGCTCAAAGAAACGCTGATGCAAAAGCTGCAATGCCATGAGCTGTTTAGCGAAGACACCATGGTTAAAATCATCGTGATTATGTGCGAATTCCAAACCTACTTCAACAGCCAATGTCCCAAGACGAATCAGGCGTCCCTTCCTTATGCGGAAGAGCGCATCAAGGAAGAGCTGCAAAAGTTTTTGCTTGCCCTGATTCAGAAAAGCCCTGCGTATGAAGATATGAACGGGGACCCGGAGCTGGCTTATACGGTATCCGTCATGATGAGCTGGAGCATTTACGGCGTTTCCGCCGCTTGGAACAAGGGCGGGCGCAGCGTCTCGACGCAGGAAATGGCCTGCCGGGCCCAACGTGCGATGCTCCGAGTGCTTCAGGAATTTACGAATATCGATTCATCCCGCTTGACTTCCATTGCTACCTAAAATGGGAGGCTTCATGCGCGAGGGCGTGACTTTTCCATTCAAGTGTTTTATTGTAGCGATATAACCTAACGTTTAGCCGAAAGGAGGGAATTGCTTTGATCGAGTTGATGCTTCACGATTGGTTGCCCTATTTGTTGTCCATCAGTTTGCTATGTACGTTAACCTGCATCGGGACCGTACATCTTTCGGCCTTTGTGGCCGCGCAAAAAGAATACAGGCAGTCTGGCGTAATCGAAACGGTTATGATGCCGATTGTGGCGACGGTAAGCGGAACATCCAGTACCCGTCTGGTCCGAAGAGTCAAGCGCAAGGATGCGCCGGATGATGATGACAATGATTGCGGGATCTCGTTGGCAGAGAGAAATAACAACCAACGAGGAGGCTTATTATGCCCGATAAAAAACAATTCCCGCGCCGATCGGCCCGGAGTCGAATCTATGCCTTTGCCCTGCTTGGCCTTGGTCTGCTGACCTTAACCGGTTGCGGCAGCGCAACTGGAACAATTAACGAATCAACGCCAGGAACGTTTAATCATTACGTTATTTACCCGCTGTCTCAAGCCATTCAATGGCTGGCTTCGCAGTTTCATGACAACTACGGCTTTGCCATTATGGCCATCACGATCATCATCAGGGTTGTTTTGTTCCCGCTCATGCTGCGCCAATACCGTTCGCAGCGCGATATGAAGCAGAAGATGGCGATCCTTCAGCCAGAGCTCAAAGTGCTGGAAGAGAAGTACAAAGGCAAAACAAAGCCGGAAGATGCAAAAGAAAAGCAGCAGGAAATGATGGCGCTATACAGCAAACATAAAGTAAACCCGCTGGCGATTGGTTGTTTGCCTATGCTCATCCAGCTTCCTATCCTGACAGGTCTCTATTCCGCAATCCGGTTAACTCCGGATATTGCTTCACATTCCTTTTTGTGGTTTAAGCTGGGCGAGACGGATATGCTGCTGCCTATTATTGCGGCGGTGATATATTTTATCCAGTTCAAGGTTTCCCAAATCGGAAACGATTCGCCGCAGAACAAGCAGCTTGCTTTTATGGGCTATTTGTCTCCGATCATGATGGGGGCGTTCGCCCTGTTTGCCCCGGCGGCGATTTCGCTGTATTGGGTGACAGGCGGCTTGTTTATGATCGCCCAGGCCTTTTTGCTCTCAAAGATTTATCCCATGGCCAAAAAAGAAATAGTGCCGGAAGGCAGCAAGGCAACGGGGTAACCGCACACTTCCCGGTTCACGACGACCGGTTTATATTATTGGACTCCAAAGGGCTCCATATTCAAGGGGGATGGATATGATTAAGGTACTTCCGGCCGCAGAGCGGCATGAAAGCGATCTGGGCTGGCTGCAAAGCCGCCCGGTCTATTCCTTTGGGGGTTATCAGGACCCTTCGCGAGGCGGCTTTGGCGTGCTTCGCGTTTGCAATGACGATCGGCTTGCGCCGGGCAAAGGCTTTGGCGCGCACCCCCACAGCGATATGGAGATTGTGTCGATTGTGCTGGAGGGCGAAATCCGCCATGAGGACAGCTTGGGCAATGCCGTAACGACGACATTTGGCGAGGTTCAGGTCATGTCGGCGGGCAGCGGCGTTATTCATACCGAGTTTAATGCTTCCAGCGATACCGAACTGCGCTTGCTTCAGCTATGGTTTATGCCTGCCGAACGCGGCAAAGCGCCCGGCTATAAAGCCGGCGCCTTTTCCGTCGAAGGGTTACGCAATCGGCTGCTGCCCGTGGTGAGCAGCGAAGCGGGGCCCGGCGTTGTGCCAATCGACCAGGATATGACGATCTTTTTATCCCGTCTGGATGCCGGAAAGGATCTGGTCCATAAAACCTCGTCGGGACGCAAGTTGTTTCTCTATGTTATAGAGGGCAGCTTGAACGCTGAGGATGTTACGCTGGTAGCGGACGACACGGCAGAAATACAGCTTGAAGCCGCGCTCCGTCTATCTGCTGACGGCGAAACGTTTTTTATGTTGATCGATATGCCTTAGGGAGGAGGATTCTCGTGAAGGAAACGCTGCTTGTGAAGCATGCCGTAAGTGGAAGAACGTTTTTTGATACGCGCCTTAATGCGATTCCATACCAGGTAGAACCTCGCAACGAAGGCTGGTTGTTCAGCATTGAGACGAAGCGCGACGAAAACGTGGAAGGGTTGCTGGAATGCCGGGAAGAGCTCAATGTGTTTATTTTCCGGGAACCGGATAACGAGCCGATTCTGAAAACATGGTATTACATTAAGGATGGTCCCGTTGTTTATGATGAACAGGCCGGCTTGCTGCTGATCTCGGCGCAATCCTGCATTCCATATTATCCTCATGAATATTCGCAATAACAAAACCAAAAGCAATAACAACAAGAGCAACAGCATCAACAACAACTACAGCAAGAGCAAGTGATCAACGACAAGATCAACAAAACCAAAAGCAATAACACTATCAACAAGAACAACAAAATCAACTACAGCAAGAGCAAGTGATCAACGACAAGATCAACAAAATCCAAAAGCAATAACACTATCAACAAGAACAACAACATCAACTACAGCAAGAGCAAGTGATCAACGACAAGATCAACAAAACCAAAAGCAATAACACTATCAACAAGAACAACAACATCAACTACAGCAAGAGCAAGTGATCAACGACAAGATCAACAAAATCCAAAAGCAATAACACTATCAATAAGAACAACAACATCAACAACAAGATCAACATCTATGAAATTAACGAGAACCTTAATCATTAAGTTAAAGCCAAAAGCCAACGATAAAATGCTTTAGAACCAACTCGCAGTGAGGTTCTAAAGCGTTTTTTGTGGCCGAAGATTCAGATATGCTGGCGGGACGTAATTGTAATGGACAAAAATGGCCGTTAGAGCACGTTTTGGACACTCGTACAGCTTTTAATGGTCATATCTGTCCATTACAGCTCAATTTGAGCGGAAAAAGTTCATTTTGAGGTTCTTATGGACAAAAATGTCCGTTACAAATTTTTTTTTGCATAAAAACGAAGCTAACGGACAAATATGACCGTAAAACCCGTACCGCTTACGCTACGCTTGCCCCAGGCCTAGGCTCGCGCAACGCCGCTGGCGCAGGTGGCCGCCCCCAGCTCGCGCAACGCCGCAGGCGCAGGTGGCCGCCCCCAGCTCGCGCAACGCCGCAGGCGCAGGTGGCCGCCCCCAGCTCGTGCTACGCCGCAGGCGCAGGTGCCCGCCCCCGGCTCGCGCAACGCCGCAGGCGCAGGTGGCCGCCCCCGGCTCGCGCAACGCCGCAGGCGCAGGTGGCCGCCCCCGGCTCGCGCAACGCCGCAGGCGCAGGTGGCCACCCCCAGCTCGCGCAACGCCGCAGGCGCAGGTGGCCGCCCCCGGCTCGCGCAACGCCGCAGGCGCAGGTGCCCGCCTCCGGCTCGCGCAACGCCGCAGGCGCAGGTGGCCGCCCCCGGCTCGCGCAACGCCGCAGGCGCAGGTGCCCGCCCCCGGCTCGCGCAACGCCGCAGGCGCAGGTGGCCGCCCCAAGCTCGGGTTACGCCGCAGGCGCAGGTGCCCGCCCCAAGCTCGGGTTACGCCGCAGGCACAGGTGCCCGCCCCCGGCTCGCGCTACAAGCCGCAAGCCCGTGCAGCAAATTTCTGAAAGGTTGCCCAGCTTTAAAAAACCACGCGAGGGTTCTTGTAGAATCGCGTTTGTGTTATTGCGCAGCTCGCGAGCGTACTCCGGTCAGACCCGGGTTGGCAAATGCGCTGCGCGGTAATAGGTGGGAGCGGCGCCGGTCAATTTTTTGAACATTTTGGAGAAAAGAAGCGGGTCGCCATATCCGACGGAGCGGGCGATTTCGGATACCGTCAACTCCGAATCCAGCAGCAGCTCGCAGGCTCTGTCCATCCGGTATTGCAGCAAATATTGCTGCGGCGATACCCTCATGCTTTCCTTGAAAATATTGGACAGATAGACGCGGTCGATCCCGATCATTCCCGCCAGTCCGGAGATGCTGATCCGTTCGGCGTAATTGATATGGATAAAATCAAGCGCCTTGCGGATATATCCCTCCTTAGCCTGGTAGCCGGCGGGGAGCTGCTTGGTCACCATCATCATCTCCAGCCAGTCGGCAAGGAACTGGTACAAGGTGCTGTGAAGCCGCAGTTCTCCCCTGTTGTCGCAAGCCGCAGCACCATCCCATTTATCCAGATAGAGCTGAAACCAGCTTCCCGACGAAAAGCTGAAAATAGGGCTTGAAGGCGATAACCCTGCATCCTCCAGCAGCTGTCCGGCCTGATCTCCGTCAAATGCGATCCAGGAATAAACCCAGGGGTCCCGCTCGTCCGCTTTCATGTAGCAGATGGTTCCCGCAAACACGATGTAACCCTGCCCTTTTTCCAGGTAAAATGTGTTTCCGTTAAACTGGTATACTCCCCGGCCTTCATGCACAAACATAATCTTGTATTGCTCTTTAAGTCCGGGTCCCCAGAAATAGCCGGGTTCGCAATTCATGATGCCGTGATAGCAATAACGGATGTTCATTGGCGGGAGCTCTCCTTTTGCAAATTACATAATGACATGTTTACCTTACAATGACTCATTCAAAAGCCTAGGTTCTATGAGCTATAATAGCTATGAATGTTGAAAAATTGATTATATCATACCATGCTTGTGAAGGAGTGGGACAATTGGTTTATATCGCAGAGGAAAATCGTTACGGCAGCATGCCATACAGGCGCTGCGGCAAAAGCGGGCTAAAGCTGCCTGCCATTTCTCTTGGTTTATGGCAAAATTTCGGAGCCAACAAGCCGCTGCAGGATTCGCGCGATATGCTGCTCCGCGCCTTTGATCTCGGCATTACCCATTTTGACCTGGCAAACAACTACGGTCCACCTGCGGGTTCAGCGGAAGAGACATTTGGCAGCGTTTATCGAAGCGACTTGTCTCCGTACCGGGACGAGCTTCTGATCTCCACCAAAGCTGGTTACTATATGTGGCCGGGTCCTTACGGCGAATGGGGTTCCCGCAAAAATCTGCTGTCCAGTCTGGATCGCAGTCTGCAGCGGATGGGAATTGATTACGTCGATATTTTCTACCATCACCGTCCGGATCCCGATACGCCGCTTGAGGAAACGATGGGCGCGCTGGATCACGCCGTTCGTTCAGGCAAAGCGCTTTATGTTGGCTTGTCCAATTACGGTCCCGAGGATACCCTTCGCGCCTATGATATCTTGAAGTCGCTTGGAACGCCTATGCTCATTCATCAGCCAAGCTACTCCATGATCAACCGCTGGATCGAAAACGGGCTGCAGGATGTGCTGCAGGAGCAAGGCGTAGGCTCCATCGCGTTTTGCCCACTTGGCAGGGGACAGCTGACGGGCAAATATATCGACAAAATCGAAGCGGAATCAAAGTCCGGTGAATCCGCTATGAAGCCGGAGGCAATCGAGCCTGCCCGCGTTGCGGCTTTCAGGAAGCTGGAGGACATTGCGAAGCGCCGCGGCCAATCGCTGGCTCAATTGGCGCTAGCCTGGACGCTGAGAGAAGGCGGGGTTACTTCCGCTCTGATCGGCGCAAGCCGCGTGAGTCAGATTGAAGAGAACGTAAAATGTCTGGAGCAAGGCCCGCTAAGCGAAGAAGAGCTGCGCGAGATCGACAGCGTATCATCCGGAATCAAGGATATTCCTTGGTAAACCGCTAAGCTGGGTATCAACAATAGGAGGCCAAAAGGGCGATCAGCCCTTGGCCTCCTTTTTCTAATTGGCCAAAAAAGAATTGCAGGAGCAACCCGCCTCCCTTATCATAAGGAATATGAGCCAAATGACCTACATACATAACTCCAAGCCGGCGTATATATAACTTGTCCGGGAGATGAACGAGGATGTCGATGTTCCTCTATGATGCAATGATGTTCCTGCATATTTTGGCGGCCGTTATGGGACTTGGCGCTGCATTTGTTTTTCCCGTGTTGTCCAGAACGGCAAAAACGGCAGAACAAGCCAGGCATACGATTGTTCTTTTTGAAAAATTAGCTCTGCTGCCCATCGCGGGAAGCATCGGAATGCTGATAACCGGGATTTCCTTGGTGCTGCTGGAGCCCGCCTTGTCGGCGACGGGATGGTTTATTGCATCGCTTGTTCTATATTTTGCGGCACAAATTCTTGTGATCGGCGTTTTGCCCAAGTCGATGAAGCGCCAGTCCGTTGCCCTGGAGGCCCATGAAGGGGAAGGCATTCCGGTGGAATACCGCCGGATTAGCAGACAAACCGCCAGGGTGGAGATGGTGACGCATTTGCTTGCCGTATTGCTGCTGGTCGTGCTCATTTTCCGGCCGTTTTAACGCGGAATAAACCATCGTTTGGACCACCATTGAGCACGCTCAAACATCGTTTGCCTTATCTGGATGAACATGGTATAGTAGTCGTTAATTCAATGGGAGAAGCGTAATGCCAATAAGCGTATAAGGAGGATGGCCATGTATAATCGTAAAAAACCGCAGGAAGAAATTCCTCAGGAAAACACGAAAATATGGACATGCGAGACGGAAGGCTGCAATAGCTGGATGCGCGATAATTTCTCTTTTCAGGAAGTGCCAACCTGCGTGATGTGCAATGCGCCAATGACAAGCGGGGAGAAGCTGCTCCCGGCGCTTGTGAACACAACGGCGGAGTTGAAAGCATAAGGCATGTCTTTTTTTGTTCCCGGGAAGGGCGTGGCCCTGCCCCGGGAAAGAATGAGTATAGTGAATTGTTGGGATTGACTTTTTTCGGCCGCCAGTGGTAAAGTGGCTAGGTGGGACGGCGTTATTATTGAAAAGGGGGATTGCATCGTATGGATAATGCAGTGGGCATGGTCAAGGTAGACAGCGCGTTTAATGGCAATACTTACATGCACGCAATCAATCCCTGCGTTTGCAAACCTTGATACATACGGGGAAACCGATATCGGGGCGCAGGGTTACGTTGTCGTAATCTTGCGCCCTTTCTGTGTCTTCGGGGAGGTTAAATAGGCTTAAACGCCTGTTTGTCTTCTGTGTGACAGTAGAGCGTGACGCTTGCGGCGGCATGCTCTTTTCTGTTTTTCGGCAGCGATATGCAATGGAGGGTGTGAGTAGAGAATGTTCAGTGTATTAAAAAAATTAAGCTGGTTTTTCAAAATGAATTGGAAAAGGTATACGCTTGCGATTACGCTGCTGGTACTGACGGGTTTTATTGATGTTATTCCGCCATATTTAACGGGTTATCTTGTTGACGGCATTAGCCAAGGCACATTGGGAAATGCTGACTTCAATCGGACCATGTATCTTTGGATTGTCCTTACGGTCGTAGGTTATGGCATAACGTATGTATGGCATTACAAGCTGTTCGGCGGCGCCTTTGTGCTGGAGCGGCTCCTGCGCTCCAATCTGATGGGGCATTTCCTCCGAATGAAGCCAACCTTCTACGAGCGCAACCGGACCGGGGATTTGATGGCCCGATCCACCAATGATTTGGGCGCGGTTGCGACAACCGCCGGCTTTGGAATATTGACGCTGGTGGACTCCACGTTGTTTATGATTACGATTCTGATTGTAATGGCGGGCACGATCAGCCTGAAGCTGACGCTTGCTTCCTTGCTGCCTCTTCCCTTGATGGCAATCGCCATGTCTTTTTACGGCAAACGAATCCATGAGCGTTTTACAAAAGCGCAAGACGCTTTTGGCGAGTTGAACGACGGAGTGCTGGAGTCCGTATCTGGCGTCCGCGTTATCCGGGCTTTTGTGCAGGAGCATGCCAGCCAGGCTAGATTTGATGCCAAAACGGATGAGGTGCTCACCAAAAACATCGCCGTTGCCAAAATCGAAGCGCTTTTTGAACCAACCATGAAAATTCTGGTGGGAACCAGTTATTTGATCGGCCTTTGCTACGGCGGTTATCTGGTTTTTCATAATGAAATTACGCTAGGCGAACTGGTATCCTTTAATATTTTTCTCGGTATGCTCATATGGCCGATGTTCGCAATCGGCGAACTGGTCAACATTATGCAGAGGGGCAGCGCCTCGCTGGATCGGGTCAATGAAACATTGGCCTACAAGCCGGATGTTCAGGACGATCCTAATCCGGTAAAGGTTGAAGAGCCCGACGTGCTTCATTTTAACAAAGCGGAATTCCGTTACCCGAGCTCGCAGTCCAATAATCTGGAGCAGGTTTCTCTGAAGCTGCTGCAAGGCCAGACGTTAGGCATTGTTGGGCGCACGGGCAGCGGCAAAACAACCCTGCTGAAGCAATTCCTTAGAGAATACCCTGTTGGTCAAGGCGAAATTACGGTATCCGGCACTCCTATTCAGCGTCTGGAAATGAATGACCTGCTGGGCTGGATCGGGTATGTGCCGCAACAGCCAATTCTGTTCTCCAGAACGATACGTCAGAACATTTTGTTCGGGGCGGCTGAAGCTTCGGAGCAGGATCTGCAGCGGGCGCTGGAGCGGGCTTCCTTTGCGAAGGACATTGCCTTTTTGCCTGACGGGCTGGATACAATGGTTGGCGAAAAAGGCGTTGCGCTGTCCGGCGGACAGAAGCAGCGGGTCAGCATTGCCAGAGCGCTGATTGCCAACCCGGAAATTTTGATGCTGGATGATGCCTTGTCGGCCGTTGACGCCAAGACGGAGGCCGAAATTATCGACGGCATCCGGACCGAGCGCGCCGGAAAAACGACATTGATTACTACGCACAGGCTTTCCGCCGTGCAGCATGCCGACTGGATTATTGTGCTGGAGGATGGGCGCATCGTTCAGGAGGGCACGCATGAAAGCCTGGTTGCATCCGGGGGCTGGTATCGCGAGCAATATGACCGCCAGCAGCTGGAAGCGGCTATTGAAAACGAATAAAGAGGGGGCGTGAGAACAATGGGGACGACAGGAAAACGATTGTTTCAATACGCCATGCTGTATAAAAAGCAAATTTTGCTGGCGATGCTGCTGCTCGTGCTGGCGGTTGGAGCGGAGCTGACAGGTCCGCTGATCGCCAAACGAATGATCGACCAGAATATTTTGGGGATTGAGAAGGCATGGTACGAGGTGAAGGGCGAGCAGCCTTTTGCCGTCAGCTACAACGATAAATGGTACAAACGAGAGGACCGGTTCTCCGAGGGCGAAAGCGTTGAGAAATCCAGCGAGGTTCGTGTTCTTCAAGCTGGCCGAAGCTACTACTTTCTGGATGGCTCGTTGAACTTCGCAGGCGGCAAGCGGGAAGTGTCAGGCGGACAAATGACGGTTTCCAACAGTCAGACGGGAGAGACGGCGACGTATGAGGTAAAGGAACTGTCGAACAGCCAACTGTACGCGTTCTATCGGCCCGAGCTTCCAGGCTTGCTGAAGCTGGCCGCCATGTATTTTGGCCTGCTGATTCTGGTGGCCATCTTTGCATACGGTCAACGGCTGCTGCTACAGACATCCGCCAACCGAATTGTGCGCAAAATGCGCGGCGACGTGTTTGCCCAAACGCAGCGTTTGCCCGTGCAATATTACGATAATTTGGCGGCGGGTCAGGTGGTTTCCCGCATTACCAACGATACGGAAGCGATCCGCGAGCTGTATGTCGGGGTTTTGGCGAACTTTTTTACGGGAACGATCTATATGGCCGGTATCTTCGGCGCATTGTTCCTGCTGGACTATCGTCTGGCGTTGATCAGCTTGCCGCTTGTTCCGATTCTGATCGTCTGGATCAAAATTTACCGGAAATTTGCCGCAAAATACAACCGGATCATTCGTGCCAAGCTGAGCGAAATCAATGCGATGATCAACGAATCGATTCAGGGGATGCCGATCATTCAGGCTTTCCGGCGGCAGAAGGAAACGAAAAAAGAGTTTGACGAGCTTAATGACTACTATTTCAAATATCAAAACAAGCTGCTCAATTTGAACTCCATTACGTCCCATAACCTGGTCAACGTTGTCCGCAACGTGTTGTTCCTGATTGTCATCTGGATGTTTTGGGGCGGTTCGCTGGGTTCCATTATTACGGTAGGCGTGCTTTATGCGTATATCGATTATATGAACCGGATGTTTGCTCCCATTGTGGGCATTGTGAACCAATTATCCAATCTGGAAACAGCGCGTGTATCTGCGGAGCGGGTCTTCAAGCTGATGGATGAAGAAGGCGTGGAGGTGGCCAAAGGCCGCATGGACCGTTATAAAGGCGATGTGCAATTCGACGGCATTACCTTTGCCTACAAAGGGGATGAATACGTCCTGAAAAATGTATCCTTCCACGCGCGCCAAGGCGAAACGGTTGCCCTTGTTGGTCATACGGGCTCCGGTAAAAGCTCGATTCTTAATCTGTTGTTCCGCTTTTATGATACAAATAAAGGGCGCATAACGGTGGATGGCACCGATGTAAGGGATATTCCGAAGCAGATGCTGCGGCAGCATATGGGAATTGTGCTTCAGGACCCTTTCCTGTTTACGGGTACGATTGCATCCAATGTCAGCCTGGACGATCCCTCCATCAGCAGAGAAAGGGTAGAAAAAGCCCTGCGGGATGTGGGCGCCTACGACATGTTTAATGCGCTGCCCGGCGGCATCGACGCTCCGGTCATCGAAAAAGGAAGCACATTGTCCGCTGGCCAGCGCCAGTTGATCTCGTTTGCGCGTGCGCTGGCTTTTGATCCGGCAATCCTGATTCTGGACGAAGCGACAGCCAGCATCGATACCGAAACGGAGTCGATTATCCAAGCGGCGCTTGATGTATTGAAAAAAGGCCGGACAACATTTGTGATCGCGCACAGATTGTCCACGATTCGTCAAGCGGATCAGATTCTGGTATTGGATCGGGGCGTTATTGTGGAGCGAGGCGACCATGAGGAACTGATGGAGCATCGCGGCAAGTATTACGCGATGTATCAGCTGCAGCAAGGAGCTCCTCAGCCGGCGTAATTCTAAAAAAGCTTATCATTTGAACAACCCGAAAAAAGCCGCCACGGGGGCCGGGGTATTGTCGATTAATCATGACAATAGCCTGGCCTCGATGTGGCGGCTTTTTTGCTTTATTCATTACGTTGGGAGCGAAGCATATCCTCAAACTGCTCCGCAGGAAGCGGGCGGCTAAACAGATAGCCCTGAAGCTCGTCGCAGCGGAGTTCCCTGCAGTAACGGGATTCATCCGGCGTTTCGACGCCTTCCGCAACGACCTTCATGTTCATGCTATGTACCAGCTCGATAATCGCTTTGACGATAGACGACTTTTTCTCATCCTGGGAGATGCCTTGAATGAAGGAACGATCCAGCTTGACGTCGGAAATGGGAAGCAGCTGAAGCTTATTCAAGGACGAATACCCTGTGCCGAAATCATCGATGGATATTTGAATGCCAAGAGAACGAAGGAACAGAATCGTTTCGATTACTTGGTCAATATCTCGCATAAACACGCCTTCTGTAATCTCAAGGCTGATATATTGCGGATCAATCCCCGTTTCTTTCAGTCCTGCTACGATCATCTCTTTTAAGTTCCCCTGATAAAAGTGGCGGGCCGAAATATTGACGGAAACCGGGATTTTCTTAAGTCCGGCATCCTGCCAGGCTTTATTCTGGCGGCAAGCTTCATGGAACACCCAACGATCGATCTCCATAATAAAACCGGATTTCTCCGCAAGCGGGATAAACTTGTCGGGAGGAATCATGCCAAGCTCGGGATGGCGCCAGCGGATCAACGCCTCAATCCCGCATAGCTCTCCCGATTCCGCTCCCATCTTGGGTTGATAATGCAAGGAAAACTGCCCATCGCGCAGCGCTTTATACAAACCGTTTTCCAGCTGCATTTTTTCTTCCAAATCCGTAACCAGTTGAGGTTCGTAGAAGCGGAAAAGCCCGTCGCCCTCTTCTTTTGCATGGTACATGGCGATATCGGCATTCCGGATAATGCCTTCCACATCATGGCTGTCCTGTGGATAAACGCTGATCCCCACGCTTGCGGTCAAATAAATCGGCATGCTGCCCTCCAGCGTAAACGGTTCGGCCAGGATGTCGCAGATGGATTGCGCACGTTCCTTCAATTGATCCTCATTCATGGACGTGCTGACAAATACGAATTCGTCGCTGCCTAGCCGGTATAGCTCGCACGTCTCGGTCGCCAAAAGCCGGAGCCTGGAAGCCGCCAGCCGCAGCAGCTCATCCCCTTTTGAATGTCCCAGCGTATCGTTCACCTGTTTAAACCGGTTAATATCTGTAGCCAGAATAGCGATTGGCTGCCGAATGCCCTGATCTTCCTGCGAAGCGATCAGCTGCTGCATATGACGCGTCAGCTTCAGGCGGTTCGGCAGTCCCGTCAACATGTCGTAAAAGGCTAGCTGATGCAGCTGTTCCTCCGACTTCTTGAGCTGTTCAGCTTGAGATTGCAATTGTTCATTGCTGCGTTGCGCCACATTGAACAAATGGAGAAGGCTGCTTGCCATATGCCTGAAGTTGGACATCAAGGAATGGATTTCGATGATGTTGCTTTGCGGCATATTCCATTCGGTATGCTGTCTCAGCTTGACGGTCATATTGGTCGAGGAGACGGCAAGATGCTGCAGGCTCCGCACAAAATATCGGTTGACGAGCAAGGAGATGCCGGCTGCCAACAAGCCAAATCCGATCAAATAAAGAAAGTTGACGTAATATTTGTTGAAGAGATAATTGACGTAATTGCTGACGGGAACTTCAACTACAAAACTTCCCGACTCGTCGGGGAGCGCGGTGGTATATCTGAATTTTTCGGGTTGCATGGCATGCAGATAGAATGAACTATCATCGCCGGCAGGAGTAATCAGGGACAATGAGCCGAACAAAAATCTGCAGGCCCTGTAGCCGGAATCGTGGAGAGATGTGCCGATTAAGTAATCATCATTGGATGCAATAATAAAATCGTTGTAATCAAGCACGCTAATTGTATAAAAATCGAAGGAAAACCGCTCGATAACCTCTTGGAGCTGCTCGGTTTCGGTTTTGCTGACAGGTAAAGTCATTGTATTTTGCCCATTGCTCCACTCTCTGACGACCGTTGCGATAGCCTGCTTGGAAATTTCATTGGCATACAAGCTGACTTCACGAAAGGAGCTCATATTATTAATCGTCATATTGAGCAAAAAGGAACCCAGCACGATGCCCAGCGTCAGATGCAGCAGCACGCGGCTGATGGAGACGGGGGGTCGCGAGATAAAGCCTAATCTGAACCATTTGCGCAGAGGGAGGTATTGCTGGATGATTTCGGCGAACAACGCGTTGAATAAGCCGTTTATTGCCACGATAAACACTAGAAGTTTGGCGTCTACGCTGCTCCCGGCGAAGGAATGGGATGCGGCCACATAAGTCAGCGGCATGCCCAGAAGCAGCCAAAAAATAACGGAGGAGCCAAATAACTTGGCTTTGTAGCGCCGAAGCAGCAACCCCACAACGGCAATCTCCAGAATGCCTATAAAATGAGTAAAGGGATGCTGCAGAAACAACACGCCGATGGAGAGGGCGATGGCGGCGACCGCAAGGCCACGCCAAAAGCCGAACAGGCTTAAAGCCAAATAGGCAAATAAGCTGACGAGGGAAAAGGAGATGCCAAATATAAAATGATATTCATGCCATTCGGCTAATATTGCGAGCGTGACGCAAGCCGTAAATGCGCCTGCAATAGTCCATTTATTACTCCGATGCTGAAGCGGGTTGCTCACAATTGATCCTCCCTGTGCGTTAACAAAAGATGTAAGGAATGGCGAATCGATCTTTTTTCCTATTATTCGACAAGAATCTACGAAAATCCTCCTTCTTTTTTTGTGGATATACGATATTGCCATAGGGCTTTTTATCTGATATAGTTCTACTATCGAACAGTTTCAGAATAGAATAAAAGCCGGAGGATACGGAAATGGATGTCAAGCAGGACGTTTTGCTGGAATGGCTCCAGCGGTATGAAATGGCTAATTTTGTGGTTGAGCGGAAAATGGGAAGTATGTTAAGGGAGCTGATGCCGGAGGAGCTGACGGTGGATCAGTTCAAAATGCTTCGATATTTGCGCCATACGGGCAGCTGTACGTCAACAGAATTGGCCGAAATCTTTTGCGTGGCGAAAAGCTCCATTACCGCCATTGTTTCCAAGCTGTCGGATAAAGGCCTTATTGAGCGTTTGCCGGAACGTTCCGATAGGCGGGTCATTAATTTGGAGCTTACGGAAGAGGGGGCTCGCATTTGCCAGCTCATGGAGGAGCAGGTTCAGCGGGTGCTGCTGGAAATTATTAATAACTTTGCTTTGGAAGAAGCGACTGTTTTTATTGAGACCTACGAAAAACTCGCTAATGAATTAACGAAAAACGTGGAGTAAGGGTAGTCGGCAAGCCATAAGAGCTAAAGAGATATGAAGAGGAGAGGGACATTGTATGAAGTTGATATTAAAGCTTAGATGGCTGGTCATCATTTTATGGATTGCGGCGGCAGCGGGTTTGATGCTGACGGCCCCGGCCATGGCGGACCTGGTCAGGGAAAAAGGGCAAATCACGGTGCCGGAGGGTTATTCCTCATCGGTTGCCGATGATTTGGCCAAGGAAATCGGGGACGGAGAATCCGGCTCCAAAGGGTTAACGACAGTAGCCGTCTTCCATAAGGATGGAGGACTGAATGAAACGGATTTGCAAGAAATCCGTGATGGACTCACGCGTTTGAAAGATGGAGGAAAATCGCTGGGCATCGCTTCCGTAATGACGCATTTTGATGTGCCGGATCTGGAGAAGCAGATGGTGGCGGAGAGCGGGAACACCGTGTTGGCGTTGCTCTATGTTGATCTCGGAGACCGCGAAGCGGCCGAAGTGCGAGACGGCCTCTACGAAGAGCTCTCCTCCGTTTCGGCGGATCATTACCTGACGGGCGGCTGGCTGATTGGCGAAGACGTCATCCAAAGCGCCCAAGAAGGTCTTCATAAAACGGAATACATTACCGTTATTTTTATTCTTGTTATCCTGTTTGTTGTTTTTCGCTCCGCCGCTGCGCCTTTTGTGCCTCTTTTGGCGGTGGGCTTTAGTTATCTGGTATCGCAATCTATCGTATCGTTTTTGGTGGAGTATGCGGACTTCCCGCTATCGAACTTTACCCAAATCTTTATGGTGGCCGTTTTGTTCGGGATCGGCACCGATTATTGCATCCTGCTGATTAGCCGCTACAAGGAAGAGCTGGCGCATCGGGGCGACAAGACCGAAGCGATTGTTCACACCTACCGTACGGCAGGGCGGACAGTACTGTTTTCCGGGCTTGCGGTATTGGTTGGTTTTGCATCTATCGGTTTTTCCACGTTTGTTCTCTATCGCTCGGCTGTAGCGGTAGCCGTCGGCATAGTCATTATGCTGCTGGCGATTTTCACTCTGGTTCCGGCCATGCTGTCCCTGCTTGGAAACGCCATGTTCTGGCCTTCGAAGGGCAAGCTTGAGCATAAGCAAAGCAAGCTGTGGGGCGCGGTCGGCAGCTTTTCGCTTAAACGGCCATTGTGGGCGCTTGTCTTGTTGGCGATTATCATTGTGCCTTTCCTGACGGCTTACAAAGGAAGCATTTCCTTTAACTCGCTGGATGAAATCGGAGATCGTTACGACTCCGTTAAAGGCTTTAACCTGATTTCGGATGAATTTGGACCGGGGCAATCGCTGCCTACAAACGTTATTGTTAAATTGCCGGTACCTATGGACACTTCGGAGGGTCTTGCCGCTGTAGAAAACATCAGCCGCGAACTGGCCAAAGTAGAAGGCGTGCAGTCGGTTCGCAGCGCAACGCGCCCAACCGGCGAGGTGCTGGACGATTTCCTGGTATCGGATCAGGTCACAACGCTGGATGACGGCTTGGGCCAAGGCGGAGATGGACTTAATAAAATCAAGGACGGTTTGTCCGAGGCCAGCGCATCGCTTGCCGACAACGCTCCTAAGTTGGAGGAAGCCGTGCAGGGCGGGGAGAAGCTGACCGCCGGAACCAATGAGCTAAAAACCGGCATTCAAAAGCTGTCGGCCGGCTTAAAAGCCATTCAGCAAGGTCTGAATGACGGATCAGTTGGGGCGAAGGAGCTTACGGCCGGGCTGGAGCAGGCAAAAGCAAGCGCGGAACAGCTGGCAGCAGCCAGCAACGAACTGCTAAGCGGCTATAAAGAGCTCGAGGGCGGAATTTCCGGCTTGTCCGGAGGTTATGCCGCTATCGCAGCGGAGCAATCCAAGCTGGCGGAAGGACTATCCGGCATTACGGCAACATTTACGGGATTGCAGGAAAGCCATCCCGAGTTGAAGGAAGATCCCGCTTACCAGCAAGCGCTGGCGATGCTGGGCGGTCTGCAGCAGGGAGCGGCAACGCTGGGAGGCGAGCTGGAGAAGCTGAATGCAGGTTTGTCCGGAGTTTCGACGGGACTCAGTCAAGCCAATGTCGGACTGGAACAGGCATCCGGAGGCACCGCGGCGCTTGCTGGCGGTTTGGACGAATTGGCTAAAGGCATCGCGAAGCTGCAAACCGGTATTCAGCAGGCTGCTGACGGCCAAGGGCAAATCGTAGGCCAGCTGCCGGCAGTAGAAAGTGGTTTGAACGAGCTTGCAAACGGTCAGGAACAGCTGACGAACGGTTTTGCAAATCTGGGGGATCAGTTGGGTCAATTGACCAGCGGCTTGGACGACAGCGTTGATGGCTTGACTCAAGTCAGCAGCGGTCTTGATTCAGCAGGACAATATTTGCAGGGCTTATCCGCAGCGCCGTCCAAAGAAATGAGCGGCTGGTATATCCCGCAGGAAGCAATAGATAATGAAGATTTCCAGAAAGCATTGGATGTCTATATGTCCGCTGATCGCCAGACGGCACAATTTGATGTTGTTTTTGCAAGTAATCCTTACGCTCAGGAAACAATGAAGGAAATGGATGCGGTTGAAGCGGCAGTTGCCCGCGCGCTACAGGGAACATCGTATAGCGGCGGAGAAACCGCAATTGGCGGGGTCACCAGCATGAACCATGATCTCGATACCATCTCGCAAGGCGACTACTCGCGCACGGTGGTACTGATGTTAATCGGCATCACGATCATTCTGATCGTTTTGTTCCGTTCCTTGATTATCCCGGCTTACATCGTATTGTCTCTGGTCATCACATTCTACACCTCGGTAGCGATGACAGAAGTGGTGTTTGTCCGTATCCTGGGGCTATCCGGCATTAGCTGGGCCGTTCCGTTCTTCGGCTTCGTCATGCTGGTGGCGCTTGGCGTTGACTACAGTATCTTCTTGATGGACCGTTTCAAGGAGTATAGTCATCTGAGCCCAAAACAGGCTATACTTGAAGCAATGAAGAGCATGGGCGGGGTTATTATGTCCGCAGCCGTCATCCTGGGAGGAACCTTTGCAGCGATGCTGCCTTCCGGTGTTATGTCGCTGCTCCAAATTGCCACGCTTGTCCTATGCGGCCTGTTCCTGTACGCATTGGTTATTCTGCCGTTGTTTGTCCCGGTTATGGTACGTACCTTCGGGGAAGCAAACTGGTGGCCGTTTATGAAACGAAATGAGGATCAACGCGGAATAGGCATGTAAAATAAAAGGCCCGGCCATCATGATGACTAGATGGCCGGGCTTTGTATGGATAATAGAGATGGATGCTCCATAAGAAAGGTGTTGCGTTGCATGAAGTCGTTATTAGTTGTGTTTACGGGCGGTACAATCGGCAGCAAAGCCGAAGGCAAATCCATTAACGTGGAAGGAGCGGGATCTTATTATTTGCTGCAAGCATACGGCGAATCGGAAGGCGCAAGGAACGATATTTCACTGGAAACTCTGCAGCCGCTTAATCTGCTCAGCGAAAACATAACGCCGGGCGATTGGCTGACCCTGGCCGCCGCGATTAAGGCAACGGACTTGTCGCCATATAACGGCGTTATTATAACCCACGGCTCCGATACCTTTGCCTATACTACGGCGATGTTCAGTTACCTTTTCTCGGACGCGGGCATTCCGATCGTGTTTACGGCTGGCAATTATCCCATTGGGGATGAGCGCAGCAACGGTCTGCGCAACTTGGCGGGGGCTATCGATTTTATCGTTGAAGCCGACCTCCCCGGCGTTTTTGCCATATACGAAAATGACCAAAGTGAAATTCAAGTTTTTCTGGGGACTCGCATTGGGCAAAATGAATCCTTTACGGATCAATTCAGAGCGCCCTATAATCTCGTTTACGGAGAAATCAAGGATCGCAAATTCCAATGGGCGAAGCATTGGCGCAACCCTGCTCCGGAGCTTTTGCGGAGCCGTCAGGAAACTGTGGCAGGGGAACAAAGGGATGATGGCGGGACCTCTTCCCGGAGTTTTGGCGACCTGATCGTCAATAGCGAGCGTCTAAAGCTCGAAGACGCCGTTTTGTACATAAAGCCTTATCCGGGCTTGCGCTACGATTTGTATCAGTGGAGCGGCGAGAAGGACAAGCCAGCTGCCATTGTGCATGACTTGCATCATTCCGGCACCGCCTGCGCCCTGGAGGAGGGGCCGTATTCGCTGCCCGCCTTTATTCGTAGATGCAAGAAGCAGCATATTGATGTATACTTATGCCCAATTAAGGATGCCGGCGATACGCTTTACGCCTCCTCGCACAAGCTGACGGAAGCGGGAGGCATTTGGGTCGAAAATATGACTATAGAGTCGACATTGACCAAAATAATGCTGGCATATGGACTGATGGAGGACCGCGAGGCGGCAAAAGCGCTGGTTCTGAACGACATTTTGTTTTACGAAAAGCTGCCGCTGCAGGAATGTTAAGTCACTTTAGAAAAAGAGGAGGACATTTATTATGACAGAACATGCGATATCTGTAGGAAAGCAGGTTCCTAATTTTACGCTGCTGGCTTCAAACGGAGCCAATGTATCGCTTGAGGATTTTCGCGGCAAAAAACTGGTCATTTATTTCTACCCCAAAGACATGACTCCCGGATGCACCGCCGAATCTTGCGATTTCCGCGATTATACGGGCGAATTTAAGCAGCATAATGCAGAGGTGGTAGGCATCAGCCCCGATGATTTGGCCTCCCACGAGCAATTTGTGGAAGCACATCGTTTGCCCTTCCTGTTGCTGTCTGATCCCGATCATGCCGTAAGCGAGCTGTTTGATGTATGGAAGGAGCTAAGCTGGGGAGGCAACACGTTTATGGGCGTAGAGCGCACAACCTTTCTGATTGGCGAGGACGGCGTTTTGCTTCAAGATTGGCATCAGGTGAAGGTTGAAGGGCATGTCCAGGAAGTATTGAACGCGGTTAAACGCTTTACGTAAGCATTAGACTTGCTCTGATGTCTTTGCTTTTACTAGCAGGCAGTAAAGCGGATATCGTAATGCAGATAGGACAAGCAGATAAACAAAAAGTAAAACTGATATCATAAACAGAGATCGCAACACAGAGATCGCAACGCAGAGATCGTAACACAGAGATCGTAACACAGAGATCGTAACGCAGAGATCGCCATACCCAAAACAAATCCCGTGCCGGTTCAGCACGGGATTTGTTTTGGGCGATAAAGAACGGATAGGCGAAGAAGCTTTATAAGGCCCCACCCTTGCAGGTTAACAACATTCTAATGGACAAAAATGACCCTTAGAGTGCGTTTTAGCCCTCTAAACAACTTCTAACGGTCAAATATGTCCATTACAGCAAAAATTTGAGCTGTATATGTTCATTTTTAGGTTTTAATGGACAGAAATGACCGTTACAAATCAGATATTGCGTAAAAAGCAGCGCTAACGGACAGATTTGACCGTTAGATGAAATCCGGAAGGTGAATGATGAAAAACTATCCCAGGCTGATTCAGGCAGATGCCAAGCGCGACCACTCGCCTTTTTTCGATATAACCGTCCACTTCAGGACTTCATGAAATCGCACATCATATCCTCATTAAGACCTTGGCAGACGCAGATGTTATTCAGCCGGCTGCTTCCAGCTCGGCAAGGAGTTGACGAAGCTGTCGGACAGCCTCAGCAGTTCAAGCGCACGTTCATATTCGTCCTCCGTTGCTTCCTGCTCGCTGTTGCCGTCGCCTGCCAGCGGCAGATGTTTGCCGTCGTCAAAGCCGCTGCCTGAGAGGAACAGCTCCTGACTGCTTAAAAAGGAGCCGGAAGGCAAATAATAACGCTGCGGCAGCAAATTGTAGGACTGATTCAGCAAATCCTGGCCAAAGTGCATTTGTCCGTCCAGCGGAAGTCCGAGCAAGTTGGCTACCGTAGGCAATACATCGACCTGGCCGCCCAATTGATCATAAACGGCAGGTTCAGCTCCGCTGCCCGGGTTAATGATGACAAACGGGATGTTGATCATATCGGTATAGGTGTATTCTCTGCCGTAAATTTCCGCCATCAGCGATTTTTCATTGCGGTCCAGAGAATAAATCGGCAAGCCGAGGTGGTCGCCGTACAGTACGATCAAGCTATTGTCCCAGATACCGCGATCCTTCAGGTCCTGAATGAATTCTCCAAGCGCATGGTCCGCATAATTTTGCGATACGATGTAGTCGCCTACAAGCGTATTGTCGAAACGCTCCGGCAGCTCGATGAGACGCTTCTCATCCGGAATGGAGTAAGGATGATGGGCGGTCATGGAGATGACCTGAGAATAAAACGGTTTGCCGTTATTGTTCATGCGATCCAGCTCAGCGGCCGTTTTTTTGTACAGCATCTCGTCGGATGCGCCAAAAAATACGGTGTCCTCTGTTCCGAAAAATTCTGCGTCGTAGTAACGATCAAATCCGACCGCTTTGTAAAGCTCGCCGCGATTCCAGAACTCCACCACATTGGTATGGAAAGTGGAGGTGTCATAGCCGTGGGACTTCAGCAGCTTGGGCAAGCTCGGCAGTTCCTTGTCGGCGTACATTTGGGTCGCTGCGCCGCGGGGCGGAATATACAACGATGTATTGACGACAAACTCCGCATCGGATGTGTTGCCTTGGCCTACCTGCTGGTAGAAATGTTTGAAGTAGCTGTTTTCCTTGACCAGCTTGTTTAGATTAGGCATGATTTCCTGGCCGTCGATGGACAAATTCACCAGAAAGTTCTGCATGGATTCCATTTGCAGGATAATGAGATTTTTCCCCTTGGCGGTTCCGAAGAGAACGGGATCGCTCGGCTCCTGAACGCCTTTCAGCCCGGCAATGCCTTTTTGGCTGATTTCCTCGGGCGCTACATAATCGATATCTTTATTGGAAAGAATCGTGTAGGCCTCATAATTCAAAATGCCCATTTGCTCCGCTTTGACAATTTCATTCATGCTGGCGCGGTTCGGCAAAATATTAAACAGGCAGATGATAAGCGAAACCGACAGCACGGACAGCACCAGCCGTTTGTTTTCGCTTTTGGCAAATGCTTGTTTCCATTCGGCCGCTTTTTTGCGGCGCATCATCAACACCATCATAATAACGACGTCCGTGTAGATAAACAGGAAATAAGGATCCATCAGTGAAAATACGCTATTTTTGACCGCGGTAACCTGATTGACCTGCGCCAAGGCGAAATAGGTGACAATTACGCCGTAATACTTGTAATACATGATGACTGCAAATAGAATAGAAGTCATGGCGAGGTTGGCGATCAGGTAATACAGCATCTTGCGTTTAGTAGCGAAAAACTCAATCAGGCAATACACGATCAGCACGAACGGAACTTCCTTCAGCAAGGTTGTCCAGGAGGCGCCGCCTTCAAAAATAACCATCCATGCCAGATAGCTTTTGAGAAGCATAACAATAGAGAAAAACCAAATCGGACGAGTGCTAAACCATGTTTTTATTGTTGCGATAGACACGACTGACCCTGCCTTTCAACGCAGAAACAGGCCTTCTCAGGGAGTAAGCCGCTCTGCTTGTTATAATCATTTGTAAAGTGCTTCTATATCTATTTCAAATGTCTTATCATTATGCTCCTTTTTACAGGTAATTGTCAAAAGGCAAAAGGGCCCTAAAAGGGCAGGAGGATCTGAAATGAGGAAAATAAAGCCATTAATCTCCATGGTATTCATTATCGCTTTGTTAATCGGGGTTTATTATTTGGCGGACTCGTCAGCTTGGTTTAAACAAACGGGTTCAGAAGGCCAAGTCGGGGAAAATTCAGGAGAACAAAACGGCGGCGAAGTCAGTCAACCTCCAGCAGCAAGCCCATCTCCGACTCCTTCGGCTACGGACAACGCTGTATCGCCAAGCCCAAGCGACAATGCGCAGGAGGAGGAGAGCAGCCAGCCTTCTGCCAGCCCAAAACCAACTCCGGCGGATAATGGCGGCTCGCAAGGTGGCTCCAATACCGGGGGCAATAAGCCGGAAGATATACCTGTTGTAGCGGAGCCCGCCAGCCTTACGGTGCTGGTCAATCCCGTCAACAAGCTGCCGGAGGATTATTCGCCCGACGATCTGGTCTATCCCGATGTCCGGTTTACCTTCTCCGAAAAGCTGGAGAAGCGTATGTTAAGGAAGGAAGCGGCGGAAGCGCTTGAAGTGATGTTTGCGGCAGCGGAGCAGGACAAAATCTATTTGGCCGGGGTTTCGGCTTACCGGTCGCATGAAACGCAGACAAAACTGTTTGAACGGTATGTCAAACGCGACGGCTATGAGAAAGCCCGGACCTACAGCGCTCTTCCCGGTACGAGCGAGCATGAAACAGGCCTGGCGATCGACGTCTCCGGCAGCGATGGAAAATGCGCCGCAGCGGATTGTTTCGGCGATACGAAGGAAGCGAAGTGGCTGGCTGAACATGCCGCCGACCATGGCTTTGTGATCCGCTATCCGGAAGGCAAGCAGGACATAACGGGTTACCAATACGAGCCGTGGCATTTGCGATATGTCGGCAAGGAACTGGCAGGCAAGCTTTACGTCGACAGTTTGACGCTGGAGGAATATTTTAATGCGACTCCGGTGAATGAAAACCAAAATGGGGGTTAACTAAAAAGAATGGGCGTGCTCCAGAATTTATCATGGGTCATCATTGTGCTTAATATCTTTTTGGCGACGGCGGTCATTTTTCTGGAGCGGCGCAACGCCTCGGCAACCTGGGCTTGGCTGATGGTGCTTTATTTTATCCCCGTGCTTGGCTTCATTATGTACCTGATCCTGGGGCAAAAGGTGCGGAAGCGGCAGCTCAGCAAGCTGCTGGGGGATAACGAGCGCGTAATTAAACACGCGCTGGAAACCCAGCGGGAGGAGCTTAAGGCGAACCGGCTAGTGCCGCAGGACAGCGAGCTTGCGGAATACCAGGACATGATCTATTTGAATTTGACGACGGGACTGGCGCTTTACACCAATAACAATATATTGGATATCTATACCGACGGCAGCCAAAAATTCGATGCTCTCATTGCCGATATCGAGGCGGCGGAGCATCATATTCATCTGGTCTATTACATTGTAAGGGACGATGAATTGGGACGGCGGCTCATGCGTGCGTTGACGGCCAAAGCGGCTGCCGGCGTCGAGGTGAGGTTTCTTTATGACCATATCGGAAGCTCCCGCCTGCCGGGACGGTTCTTTAAGGAGCTGCGGGCGGCCGGAGGCAAGGAGGCGGCGTTTTTCCCGTCGCGCATCCCTTATCTGAATTTGAAGATCAACTACCGCAATCACCGCAAGCTGGCAATCATCGACGGCAAAACGGGGTATATCGGCGGCTTTAATATCGGTGACGAATATTTGGGGCTGAACAAACATTTTGGACAATGGCGGGATACCCATCTCAAGGTTCAGGGCAGCGCGGTGCTGCAGATGCAGGCGCAGTTTTTGCTGGACTGGAATCTTGCCGCTTCCGGCAAGATCGAGCTGAGCGAAATCTATTTTCCGGACCCTCGCGGCGTTCCCGGCCATATAGGCATGCAGCTCGTCGCAAGCGGCCCCGATACGGAGTATCAGGAAATTAAAAACGCCTACATCAAAATGATTTACGGAGCCCGTAGCAGCGTGTGCCTGCAGACGCCTTATTTTGTGCCGGACGACAGTTTGCTCTCCGCATTGAAGGTGGCGGCGCTGTCGGGTGTCGAGGTTAGCATCATGCTGCCAAGCAAGCCGGATCATTTTTTTGTGTATTGGGCGACGCAGTCTTACCTGGGAGAGCTGCTGGCCAGCGGCATCAAGGTTTATTTGTATGAAAAAGGATTCCTTCATGCCAAAACGCTTGTGGTCGACAGCAAAGTCGCTTCCGTCGGTACGGCGAATCTGGATATCCGCAGCTTTAAGCTGAATTTTGAAATGAATGCTTTTATCTATGATTCCGCGACGTCGCTAAAGCTGATGGAAATTTTCCGGCGCGACATTGAAGACTCGCGTCTGCTCACCCGCGAAGCATATGACGGAAGGCCGTTATTCAATCGTTTTCGGGAGTCCATCTCCCGCCTGCTTAGTCCTATATTGTAGAGAGAGGCGCGATCCGGCTTCAAATGACGGATTGCGCTGATCCTAAATGAACATGCAAAAGGGATTCCGCTTATCCACCATGATAACCGGAATCCCTTATTTTTCTGGCAAACGACTATTCAATTTATTTAAACGCTCCATTCCTCATCTTCTTTGTGATCCTTGATCCATCCTTCCGATAAGTATCTTCACTGCCGACACCGTCATTCCGCCGGAACCCCGCATGCCCGATAGCCCTGATCAGGACTCCTTTCCTTGTGTAGTGGGGCATGCATCGCTAACGTGCTTCAATGGACTATCCCCTCTCTTATTGGATAGCTTCATTATACATCAATATTTTAATATTGTAAATATTCAGATAATTTTGGGGGCGAGCTATCAAATTCCTCTGAGGGGATGCTCAGGCCTTCAGGGAAACAAGGAAACAAACCGGAAATCACTGTGTTGACGTTCTCTTTGTTTAAATTTATACTTAGTCTAAAGTCATTGCATAAGGGAAGAAGGCGAAAGCCAATGAACAAAATCAATTTGACAGTACAGCGCAAAGCTGTGTACGACATTGTGACGGAGAGCAGCGATCATCCTTCGGCGGCCGATATTATCGAGCGGCTGAGAGAGCGGGGGTTTCACTTTGCCTATGGCACGGTGTACAATTCGCTGCGCTATTTGAGCGATGCGGGATTAATCAGGGAGCTCAAGCTGGGGGAGGCGGTCAGCCGCTACGATTCCACCACCGATGAGCATTACCATATTGTATGCACAAAATGCGGCGCTGTTGACGAGGTTTTCCTGGAGCTTCCCAAGGAGTGGATTGCTGCGGTAGCCGCCCAGACGGGATATAGCGTCAGTCATGCCGGGGTCGTATTGGAAGGAGTGTGCGGCGAATGCGCGAAGAAGGCACAGTAACGGACTTTACGGAAGGGGTTCTATGTACGCTGACCAAGCGGGTTATGCTGATTAGCCCCCTGCCAGAACGGGTGCGGTCGCTGCTGGTTACGTTGTCGGGTCAGTGCTTTGATGTATTTTCGCTGCATGAGTTCAAAAAAGAAATGTTGGGCGCGCTTCAGCCGGAGCTTCTGGTTTATGACGCGCTTCCTCTTCCGCTGCCTTCGGTGGGACATACGCTGGAGGGCGGCAGCGAGCTGCTTGATTTTGCCGTCCAGGCCGGCATTCCGGTACTGGTTTTGCTGGATGAACCTTCTTATCAGGAGAGGAACAGCAGCGCGCCGCCCGGCGTTGAACTGCTGGCCTGGCCTTCTGATGCCCAGGAGGCTCTGAGGCTCATTAACGGCATGCTGGAGGGAAGGACAACGGCGGGAGCGTCCTCCGAGGGTGTTTATACCTTTAAGGACATTGTGCTGGATTCCCGTAAAATGACTGTGCTGCGCGGAGGAACGCGAATTGACCTGACCAAAACGGAGTACGATCTGCTGCTGACCTTCCTGTCGTCGGACGGTTCCGTGTTTTCCCGCGAAACGCTGCTGGATACCGTATGGGGCGTTCAATATTACGGAGGCAGCAATCTCGTGGACGTCCACATCAAAAGCTTGCGCAAAAAGCTGCGCGACAGCGCCGTGAATCCCCAATATATCGTGACCGTTCGCGGGGCGGGATATCGTTTGGCCGAGTAATAGATTTGTGAAAAGTCGGTCACGAATTGAGGTTAATCCGTGGTATGATCGTCTATGATGTTAATTCTGTAGACAAAGGAGGGTTGCTGCATTATAACGTTGCAAGAGGTTAGCAAACGATACGGCTCCCCCAAACATACCATACAAGCCGTCTACCCCTTGTCGCTGGCAATCAGGCAAGGGGATATTCATGGCATTATTGGCGCCAGCGGCGCGGGTAAGTCGACGCTGCTGCGCCTCATGAATCGGCTGGAGGATCCGGACGAAGGAGAGGTGCTGCTGGATGGCGTCGATCTGATGACAATGAAGGAGCGGGAGTTAAGGGAGACGCGCAGAAGCATCGGCATGATTTTTCAACACTTTCACTTGTTAAGCAACAAAACGGTTGCGGCCAACATCGAGACGCCGCTTCAGCTAGCGGGAGCGGACAAGCGGGAACGGCGAAGCCGCGTCCAGGAATGTCTGAACATGGTGGGTCTGCTGGATAAAGAAAATCAATACCCGGCACAGCTCAGCGGCGGGCAAAAACAGCGAGTAGCCATCGCAAGAGCGCTGGCGAACCGGCCAAAGGTGCTGCTGTGCGATGAACCAACCTCAGCGCTGGACCCGCATACGACGGCGGAAGTGCTGGAAGTGCTGCGAGAAATTAACGAGAAGTACGGGCTGACGATTGTGGTTGTTACGCATGAATTGGGCGTTGTGGAGGCGATTTGCCATCGGGTCTCGATGATGGAAGGCGGGCGGCTGCTTCGCACGGTTGATGTTAATCCTGAAGGTCTGGCCCAGGCAGCGAAACTGTTCAACCGAACTTCTGCCGGCAACGAAGGAGATGAACCGCTTGCTTGAAGACATCCAATCCGGGTATGCCGACATGATTCAGGCGATCGAGAAATACCACACTCAGATGTGGGATGCCATTGGGGAAACTTTTGTCATGGTAGGCATTTCGACTCTGGCCGCTCTTTTGCTGGGATTGCCGCTGGGGACGTTGCTTTATTTAAGCCGCAGGGGGCAGAGGTATCAGAATGTCTGGCTTTTTGGCGTGTTTAATGGGCTTGTGAATGTCATTCGATCATTCCCGTTCCTGTTGTTTGTTGTGTTTATGATCCCGGTGACCCGCTGGATCGTGGGTACGTCTCTGGGAACGCTGGCCGCGTCTGTGCCGCTTGCTTTTATGGCGACCGTGTATTACTCCAGACTAGTGGAGCAGGCTTTGCTGGACATTCCAAGGGGCATTATTGAATCGGCTGTCTCCATGGGGGCAACCAAGCTTCAACTGATCGTTAAGTTCCTGTACGTAGAAGCCCGGTCGGGGCTTGTGGTGGCGATGACCACCTCGATCATCAGCTTTATTTCCTACTCCACGGTTATGGGAATTGTGGGAGGCGGCGGGATCGGGGATTTTGCGATCCGTTACGGTTACCAACGATACGAAACGGCCATTATGATCGTTACGATTGTGATTATGATTATTTTGGTGCAAGCCATTCAGTTTACGGGGAACTGGATATCCCGAAGAATTGATAAGAGATAAATAAGAGATAACATCGGAAACAACGCTGGAAACGGCAAAAATAAAACGATAATCGATAGGGATAATGGAGGCAATCTACGCAATGAAAACATCGATAGAAACAACCATGAGTGCAACGATGAAGAAAGCAATGAAGGCTGCTGTTTTGCTGCTTGCTATTTTGCTTATAGCGACTGGCTGCAGCCAAGGAAACAACAAGCAGGAAGATGCGCAATCGGGAACATCGACAGAAACGCCTAAACAGGAAGAGACTCATATCAAGGTTGCTTCGCTTATTCCTCCGATGACGGAGGTTCTGGAACTGGTCAAGCCAAAGCTGGAGGAAGAGGGAATCCACATGGAAATTGTTGTTCTCTCCGACAATACGCAGCCGAATACAGCGTTGAAAAATAAAGAGGTTGACGCCAACTTCTTCCAACATACGCCTTACATGAAAAGCTTTAACGAAAATAACGATGCAACACTGGCGCCTGTGCGGGAAATCTACCATGCCATTTACGGAGCATACTCCAAACGTTATGCCAGCATTGAAGAGCTGCCGGACGGAGCGAGCATCGGAATTGCCAATGATCCGGCGAATACGGGACGTACGCTGGCTTTGCTGGAGAAGGCCGGCTTGATTAAGCTTACGGATGGCGTAGGATACAACGGCACGATGGAGGATATCGTGGATAATCCCCGCGGGTTCAAGTTCCAGGAGGTCGATTTGCTGATGCTGGCACGCGTTATTGACGATCTGGATCTGGTCGCCATGTACCCTGCTTATGCGAAACCGCTGAATTTGACTCCGAAGGATGCTCTCATCGTAGAGGGCGAGGAATCTCCTTTTGCCATAACTTTGGTGGCGCGCGAAGACAATAAGGACTCTGCTGCGATCCAAAGACTGGCTGAGCTGATGACAAGCGAAGAGGTGAAGACCTTTTTTGAAGAGAATTATGGCGATAGTGTAATGCCTGCCTTTAAATAAGGGTGAAAAAGCGGCTCCGCCTTAGCGGGCCGCTTTTTTCTTGGAGCCTGGAAAGCGTGCGCTGCCTGAACGTTGTTAACGGGCTAGCGACTTCGCTGCATTGTCCATGGCTTCTACAACCCGGTCGCACCAGCTATCGAATTCGGGGTCTTCCGTCTGGAGAGCCGGGTTGGCCAGAATATGCCGGACGGTTTCCTTGATCCCTTGGTCCAGGCGCGTTGTCGCGACAAAGTCGGGGACCAGCCGCTTCAGCTTGCTATTGTCAAAAACGACGGAGTTTGCTTTATCGCCAAGCAGTCCTCCCCGGAAGTCATAAGGGCCTGCTGCGGCGAGAAAGTGGGAGGAGACGTGCACCGCATTAAGCTTGACGCCAAGCGCATCGGCAATAATCTCGTAGATTTGATTCCAGGTTACGGTTTCGTCCGACGTAATATGGACAGTTTCGCCGATGGCATGGATATTGCCCATCAGTCCGATGAAGCCTTTGGCGAAATCTTGATTATGCGTCATGGTCCACAAGGAAGTGCCGTCTCCGTGAATAATAACAGGGTTGCCCTCCAGCATCCGTTTGGCTACCTGCCATGATCCTTTGTCGCCGTGTACGCCTAGCGGGATGGACCTCTCGTCATACGTGTGGCTTGGGCGGACAATCGTAATCGGGAAACCGTCTTCGCGGTAACGATCGATCAAATATTGCTCACAGGCAATTTTGTTGCGGGAATATTCCCAATACGGATTAGACAGGGGTGTGCCTTCCGTTATGCGATAGTCGGATAGAGGCGTTTGGTATGCGGAAGCGGAGCTGATGAACAGAAATTGCTTGGTTCGTCCTTCGAAAAGGCGGAAATCACGTTCCAGCTGTGCCGGGTGAAAGGCAATAAAATCGGCTACAACATCAAAGTAATGCCCTTCAAGCAGCGACGCAATATGTTCCTCGTCGTTGATATCTCCCTGAATGACGTGAACGCCTTGAGGCAGAGTCGCATTTCGGCTCCCTCTGTTGAGAAGATATAGCTCGCAGCCTTGCTCGGCGAGTTGTCTTGTGATTGCGGAACTGATAATTCCTGTTCCTCCGATAAAAAGCGCTTTCATACATGCACCTCCGCATAGTTAATCCTTTTTTATTGTGGCTCAATTCAGAAATCAGCGCTTGACTGCTCCCCAATAGACTGAGAGGCCTACGGCCCCGCCCGCCTGGCCTGCACTCCGATAGGCTGCGCGCTTACGGACATCGGTGGCCGTTAGAAGTCTCTTTTCAAGTGAAATCAACTTCTAAAGGACATTCGCGACCGTTAAAGCACTAGCCATGCGTAAAACCTAACATCGAAAATTGTGATCCTAAAAACACGGTAAATGGTATCTTTATCCTGTTCAAACAAAAAAAATTCTCCTAATGTGGAAGTGTGGCCATACGTTATCCA
>NZ_JBTOLL010000019.1:0-99676 GCF_054551715.1 Paenibacillus sp. CAU 1782
AAGCATAGATTTTTTGGCAATGAGGTCTCCCATACCGCTGTAAAATATTGATTGATGTTGGAATTCATGTATATGAATTCTTTCCAATACAATGCATGTCAGGTTCTATGCAAGGCTAGTGCCATAAGAGCACTTTTTTGCTGCGTTTTTATTGCTTTTAGGGTGCTGGCGGACATAAACGTCCATTAGATTTTACTAATGATGCATTTTGCTGCTCTGGCGGTCATCGATGACCGTTAATCAGTTTTTTTCTTTTTGCCCGAAAAGTTGGATACGGATTTGGCGTCCTCTACGTTGTCGTTTACGAAAGCCATGTCCTGATTTTTGGCCTCCATAGCGGTTGTTCCTTTATAATTGCCTCTGTGCTTTTTGTTTTCCATAACGAAGATCCACCTCCTTGACCTTAGTATGTCTTTCTCTGGCACGCTCTACCCTGACCACCGTATTCACTGTCTTGGTTGACGATGCCCACCCGCGTTCTCTGTCCAGTTTGACGATGCCATCCTGTGCTGCGTCTTTGCAATGAAAATTAGTCAGATTAATTGCATGTTAAGGAAGTACTTATGGGTGAAGTGGGTTTTCGTCGTCGATAGATGCTGTAATGAGTAATGAGTAATGAGTAATGAGTTGCCGTTGACGAAATGGTGAACGGCAAGACAGGATTTGAGCCGATGCTTTTCTTGCGGGGGCGGCTGGGGTATAATGTCTTGAGTTGCTTACTTTCGGAAAATGAGGAGTGTCTGATAAATGGCTTTGAAAGCGGGAATCGTAGGTCTTCCAAATGTAGGGAAATCTACTTTGTTTAATGCAATAACGCAAGCGGGCGCGGAGTCCGCCAACTATCCGTTTTGTACCATCGATCCTAACGTGGGCGTAGTTGAGGTGCCGGACGAGCGTTTGAACAAGCTGGTTGAGCTGGTTGTGCCTAAAAGCATCGTGCCAACCGCATTTGAATTTGTAGATATCGCCGGATTGGTAGCTGGCGCCAGCAAGGGCGAAGGTTTGGGCAACAAGTTTTTGGCCCATATTCGTGAGGTGGATGCTATCGTTCACGTTGTTCGCTGCTTTGTGGATGAGAACATTACCCACGTCGCAGGCAAGGTTGATCCTATCGGGGATATCACTACGATAAACCTGGAGTTGATTTTGGCGGATCTGGATACTGTGGAGAAGCGGATCGACCGTTCGCGCAAAAACCTGAAATCCGGAGACAAAAAGATCGCGCAGGAAGTCGAAGTGCTGGAGCGCCTGAAGGATGCCCTGTATAACGACAAGCCGGCTCGCAGCCTGGAATTGTCCGATGATGAAAAGGTATTGATTCGCGATTTGCATTTGCTGACGATGAAGCCCGTTCTATACGCCACTAACGTGAGCGAAGAAGAAGCCGGGGATACCGAAGGCAACCAATATGTGCAGCTTGTTCGCCAGTTTGCGTCAGAGGAAGGCGCGGAAGTGGTGCCGATCAGCGCTAAAGTTGAATCCGAAATCGCTGAGCTTGAGGGAGAGGACAAAGAGATGTTCCTGGCAGAGCTGGGCATGTCGGAATCCGGCTTGAACCGTCTGATTCGCGGTGCTTACAAGCTTCTTGGCCTGTACACCTATTTCACGGCGGGCGTGCAGGAAGTGCGCGCTTGGACCATTCGTCAAGGCACGAAGGCTCCGCAAGCTGCCGGCGTTATCCATACCGATTTCGAGCGCGGCTTTATCCGCGCGGAAGTGGTATCGTACGATGACTTGGCGGCCGCAGGCTCCATGGCGGTTGTGCGCGAGAGAGGCCAGCTTCGCCTGGAAGGCAAGGACTACGTTGTTCGCGATGGCGATGTCATGCATTTCCGGTTTAATGTTTAAACCCTTTTAACAGCTATAACAACCCGCGGCAAGACTGGAGAAACCAGTTATTGCTGCGGGTTGTTTTGGATTGCAGGAGACTTTGGAATGTAATGAGACGGGGGAGTTCATACGCCCTATTTTGCGATTGGTGAATGAGCTGTTGATTATTGCTATAAGTTTGTGGACAAGATGTGCACAGGTTGTGTACAATCTGTGGATAGAAATATGGTTTGGTAATCATGAACATCTATCGATAGAAGGCTTATGATGTGGTATACTGAGGAATAAGATTCAGGAATGAAAACAGAGGTGAATAACTGTGTTTGACCGATTACAGGCGCTTGCCGACCGGTATGAGAAGCTAAGCGAATTGCTTTGTGACCCGGATGTGTCCGCTGATCCCAAACGGCTTCGTGAGCTGTCCAAGGAACAGTCGGATTTGCAGGAGGCATTTGACGCGTACACGGAATATAAAAGCGTAGTTGTGCAGCTGGATGACGCCAAGCTGATGCAAGGCGAAAAGCTGGACGACGAAATGCGCGAAATGGTTAAAATGGAAATCGAGGAATTGTCCGGACGGAAGGAAGAGCTGGAAGAGCAGATGCGAATCCTTTTGCTGCCGAAGGACCCTAATGATGATAAAAACGTCATTGTGGAAATTCGCGGCGCGGCTGGCGGCGACGAAGCGGCTTTGTTCGCGTACGACCTTTACCGGATGTACACGAAATATGCCGACTCGCAAGGCTGGCGCGTCGAGCTTATGGATTTTAGTGAAAACGATCTGGGCGGCTTCAAGGAAGTTATTTTTATGGTTAACGGCAAAGGTGCGTACAGCAAGCTGAAATACGAAAGCGGAGCGCATCGCGTTCAGCGTATTCCGGTGACGGAATCCGGCGGCCGTATTCATACGTCAACTTCGACCGTGGCGGTAATGCCGGAGGTTGAGGACGTCGAGATTGAAATCCACGATAAGGATATTCGTATCGATACGTTCTGCTCCAGCGGCGCTGGCGGCCAATCCGTTAATACGACTAAATCGGCTGTCCGCGTTCTGCACGTGCCAACAGGCATAATGGCGACTTGTCAGGACGGCAAATCCCAAAATGATAACAAAGCAAAGGCGCTTCAGGTTCTGCGCGCGCGGATTTACGATATCCGCCGTCAAGAAGAAGAAGCCAAATATGCAGGCGAGCGTAAAAGCAAAGTGGGTACGGGCGACCGCAGCGAGCGGATCCGGACGTACAATTTCCCGCAAAGCCGCGTGACCGACCATCGCATTAACTTGACGCTTCACAGGCTGGATTCCGTGATGAACGGCGATATGAGCGATATTATTTCGTCGCTTACGATTGCGGAGCAAGCTGAAATCATGGAGCGGGAGAGCATGGGCGTGTAACAGCGCAAAGCAGCAATAGATTAAGCACTGACCAGGCCTCTGCCGTCATGGCCGCGTTTCGGACGCGGATGCGGCAGAGGTTTTCTCATGCAGAGTGACGTTGTACAGGGAAAGAAGGCGAGCGATTTATGAAAAGCGAAGAAAACGCGGGGCAAAACGGAGAATGGTTCAAGCCGGGCTGCACGATTCGACAAGCTTGCGCAGGAGCTGCCGAACGGCTTTCCGGTCAAGGTGTAGATGAGGCGCGTAACGATGCCGAGCAGCTTCTGATGCATGTGCTGGAGCTGGACAGAGCAGCGCTGTTATTCCGCTGGAACGAACCGTTTCCCGCAGACCGGTCGGAGCAATGGCGACGTGTCATCGCCCGGCGGGGCACAGGCGAACCGCTCCAATATATTATGGGCGAGGGCTGGTTTTATGGCCGCTCGTTTCAAGTCTCGCCATCGGTTTTGATTCCCCGTCCGGAGACTGAACTGCTGGTGGAAGCCGTTCTGGATGCCGCAGACCGCTTGTGGGGGAGCTTTGAGGCAACGCTAATTGCGGGAGAAGCGAGCCATGCGGCAGGGGCTGCTGGCTGCGAAAATATCGGGCCGACAGTCGTTGATGTCGGCACGGGCAGCGGCGCCATAGCCGTGACGCTTGCAGCGCTGCGTCCCGGCTGGCGGATCACCGCGTCCGACTTGTCTCCGGACGCGTTGGAGGTCGCCCGCGCAAACGCCATCCGCCACGGTGTGGCGGATCGGCTGGCGTTTGCGCAGGGCGACCTGCTCGCGCCCTTCATTGCGGCGGGGCGCGGCGGAACTGCCATCGACGGGGGCAGAGCCGTCGATGTGCTTGTGTCAAATCCGCCGTATATTCCGGCGGCGGATTTGAGCGGCTTGCAGCGCGAGGTGCGGGACTACGAGCCGCACCTCGCGCTGGACGGCGGGGCGGACGGGCTGGCCCCGTACCGCGCAATGCTGGAGCAGCTGGCGCTGCTCCCTGCCATGCCGCGCATTGTGGCGTTTGAGCTGGGCATGGGCCAGCCGGAGATTGTAGCGGCATGGATGCGGGATATGGAGATGTGGGATGATATCTCCATCGTGACGGATTTGAACGGAATCAAGCGGCATATCATAGCCGTGAGCACAGAAGCTCATGGGGATCGGAACTGATAGGCAGGCTGGCGGCATTCTCTCTTCTCTTTTTTAGAAGAATAGGTTTATAGAATAATAGGATTGGACATACTTGGGATAGAGGCGTTCCGGAACGCAAGCAGACGCACCGGCGGGTGCGCGAGAGGAGCTTGTGTTATGTCCCGTACTTATTCTTCTTATTCTTCCGTATCTACTCATTCCATTTCAACTCATCTCATTTCTGGTGCTTCACCTGCTAATTCCTATCGATTTTCCTACCGTAAATCGTACGGTTTTATTATAATGGCGCTGCTTGTGCTTATTATGAGCTGGGAGTCCGGCCGCATGGACGCGGCTGTAGCGCAAGGCAATATTCCGCAAGAAGCCATTCGCCTGCGTATTTTGGCCAATTCCGACAGTCCTACCGATCAAGCGGTCAAACGCGTAGTGCGCGATGAAGTCGTTAAAGCAATGAACAGTTGGGCCGTTGGCCTTAAAGATATCTCTGAAGCCCGAGCGGCGATAGAGTCCCGGCTTCCGGAAGTAGAGGGCATTGTCGCAAACGTGCTGGAGAGCAGAGGGTTTGCCCATGATGCATCGGCGATTCTCGGCAACGTTCAATTTCCGACCAAAATGTATGGAAGCAAGGTGTACCCAGCCGGAGAATACGAGGCATTGTTGATTACGATCGGCGAAGGCGAAGGGCAAAATTGGTGGTGCGTGCTGTTTCCGCCATTGTGCTTCATCGATGCGGCCACGGGAGAAGCGTCGGCGGCGTCGGCAACCCAAGCGGCAGCTGATTCAGAGGTGAATGAAGTCGGTGAGAGCTCCTCGGAAGTTGAAGTGGGCCAAAGCGGTAAAAGTCTTGCAGACGGAAGCGTGGAAGCGGCAGGCCAGAAGGGCAATTCCTCCGAATTGGCGGATTCCAAAGGGCAAAATGCTGAAGAGGAAACGCCCGAAGTTCGATTTTTCTTATGGGAACTGATTGAGCGAATCATAGATTGGTTCAAATCTTTGTTTTAGAGGCGGTTCAAAAGTCAGCTTTCTATTGCAAATCAAGCCCAGGGGTGTCCTTAACATCGTTTCTAGCTTTATTCCATTTTCCCTGTACTAAAAACCTGAATTTTTGAACACTTACTTTTAGACATGCTATAATAGCCGTGAACTGGGAAAAGGTTCGATAGCTGCACATACATGGATAGAACAGGGAATGACACGCAGAGATGATGGAAACCAAAATATGGGCTAATGATAAGGAAAATACGTGTGTCGGCTATGATAAGGCCGCATGGCTGGAGGAGGCCGCTGAGACGCTTCGGAGAGGCGGGCTTGTGGCCTTTCCTACAGAGACGGTTTACGGTCTGGGAGCGGACGCGCGCAATAGCGAAGCGGTTGCAGGCATCTTCACGGCGAAGGGGCGCCCTTCGGACAATCCGCTGATCGTGCACATCGCGGATGCCAGCCAACTGGAAGGGCTGGTAGAGCCTTATCCGCCGCTGGCGGGACAATTGATGCAGTTATTTTGGCCAGGTCCGCTGACGATTGTGTTGCCGGTAAGCGAGGGCGTTTTGTCGCCGCTGGTAACGGCCAACTTGCCTACGGTTGGCGTTCGGATGCCGGACCATCCCTTGGCGCTGGAATTGCTGCAGCGCGCGGGCTGTCCCGTTGCGGCGCCAAGCGCGAATCGATCCGGAAGGCCAAGCCCTACGGAGGCGTCTCACGTGCTTGAGGACTTGAACGGGCTGATCGATGGCATCGTGGATGGCGGCGCGACCGGAGTGGGGCTGGAATCCACCGTCGTGGAACTGCTGGACGAGCAAACGATTGCCATCTTGAGGCCGGGAGGGATCACGCTGGAAAAACTTCGGCGCGCTCTGCCGGAACTCGTCGTCCTGGGAGGCGGCGATGGGGAGGTAGATGAGGAGGAAGCTCCTCGCTCTCCCGGGATGAAATATACTCATTATGCGCCTCGGGGAGTGCTGACGCTTGTTGAGGGGAATCCCGAGGAGACGGAGGCGTTTATTGCGGCCCGGCTTTCGGAGGCTTCCGCACGTGGAGAACGGACGGGCGTACTGGCATTTTCGGAAAGCGCCCATCGTTATGAAGGCGACGTCGTGATGGATATGGGAAGCCGCTTGAAGCTTGACGAAGCTGCTGTCCGTTTATACGCCGCTCTTCGCCGTTTCGACGAGGAAAAGGCCGTTTCCTTGTGGGCAGAGTCTTGCCCCGAGGAGGGCATTGGCCGGGCTTTGATGAATCGCATGAGCAAAGCTGCAAGCAAGGTGATCAAGCTATAAAGGAGTGCACTCGGAGGTTGCAACGATGGTTCCTACGAGCTCCGAAGCATCAGTGGAAGTGTGAGGCAGATTAAAGCCAGTCTCCAGTCGCCGAAGGAGTCCCTGCACGCTTAAGGCAGATTGATCTCAGCTTGTCTTTGAATGCATGCTGCTGTCGCCCCTCCGTGGTAAAGGACATGTTTAACCGTTTGTCCGCATATGTTGATTTAAAGAACGCTGCGGACATGGGGGAGAGATGGCGTGTGGGATGCTCATGCATTTATCGGACAAGCGCTTACGTTGTTGTTTATTGCGTTGGCGCTCGGTTTTGACGCCTTTTCGCTGGGGCTTGGCATCGGGCTGAAAGGCATTCGGCTTCGGGATATCGCCAAGCTGGGCTTCGTAATCGGCCTGTTCCATGTGCTGATGCCGCTTGGAGGGGTATGGACGGGCCAACTGGTAAGCGGGCTGCTCGGCAAGCTGGCCACATCTGCGGCTGGCGTGCTTTTGGTGCTGCTGGGCCTTCATATGATGTACAGCTCCTTTCGGGGAGAGGAAGTCCGGTCGCTGGACCATCGGTCGTTATGGGGACTTCTCGTTCTGGCATTCAGCGTCAGCGTCGATGCTTTTTCTGTCGGCATTACTTTAGGCGTATTCTCCGCTAATTTATGGCTGACTATTGCCATGTTTGGTCTTCTGGGCGGGCTGATGTCGATGCTGGGTCTGCTGCTGGGGAGAAAGGTAAGCGGAAATATGGGCGAATACGGAGAAGCCTGTGGCGGAGCCATTTTATTCATATTTGGCATATTGTTTATTTTTTAGGCCTTGGCAGACTGAAAGACATAGGTTGAGTAGGACCTGGCCAAACTCAGTTAGTGCCTCTTCAACGAAGGAAGGAGTGGGCGTTTTGAAATCGATTTTATTTGTTTGCACTGGCAATACATGCCGTTCGCCGATGGCGGAGGCTATGCTCAGGAATATGGCGCAGGAAAGAGGCATCGCTGTGACGGTGCGATCGGCAGGCGTCTCTACGGTGGACGGGCTGCCCGTTTCCGGCCATGCGCTGGAATCCCTGCGCAGGAAAAATATATCCCATGCCGGTTCCTCGAGCCGGCTTACGGCGGAAGCGGTTGAATGGGCGGATTTGATTTTGACCATGACAAGCGGGCATAAGCGGGACCTGCTTCATTTTCATCCTGCGGCCGTGGACAAGACCTATACGCTCAAAGAATTTGTTTATAGAGATGATGCCGTGACCGCGGATATTTCGGAGCTGGAGGGCCTGTACACCGACATGCAGATGAGGGGTGCGATCGGCGGGCAGCTAACCAGGGAAGAAAGGCAGAGGCTGCTGGAGCTGGAGAAACGGATTCCAAGCTTTGATATTGCCGACCCGTTTGGCGGCTCGCTATCGACGTACGATAGCTGCTCAAAGGAAATTCAGGAAGCGTTGGGCAGGCTGCTGGATAAGCTAGGCCCCAACCGCTAAAATGGCGGTCAGAAGCGGATTGATTATTTTGCAAGTTTGCGATATGATGGACTCACATATACGGATTCCGATGTAACTGGCGACGGAAGTGGGCTAACCACGGTGGAGCATCGGATTATACGGCCGGTCGCCTGGGCAAAGAGCAAACATGCTGTTAGGAGCATGTCATGCTCTTTTTTTGTTTTGATCCGGTATGCTTGTTTTTTGGTTTTGTTGTCGTTTCTTGTCTGAGGAAAAGGTATACTATCGACATAGGGCTTATGCTGGTGAAGATGGCCCCAATTCGGAGAAGAACGATAAGGAGAGAGATGACGATGAAAATAGCCATTGGCGCAGACCATGCCGGCTACCGCTTGAAGGATGAACTTGTTCCGCTGCTGAAATCGCTGGGTCACGAAATACAGGATGTGGGCTGTGACTGCGATCAGTCCGTTGACTACCCGGACTACGCGCTGCCTGTATGTGATTTGGTGGCTCGGGGCGATGCGGACCGCGGCATTCTGATATGCGGCACGGGCATCGGGATGTCCATCGCGGCGAATAAGCATGCCGGCATTCGCTGCGCGCTGGTGCACGACCTGTTTTCGGCCAAGGCAACGCGCGAGCATAACGACACTAACGTGCTTGCCATGGGAGAACGGGTAATTGGACCAGGCTTGGCTCAGGAAATTCTTCGCACTTGGCTTGAAACGCCGTTTTCGGGCGGGGAGCGTCATGCAGGACGCATTCGTAAGGTGATGCAGCTGGAGGAGAAACAGTCGGTTTAAGCCGGCGTTTCCCATCCCTTCTTGCAAGAAATTGCTGTAACAAAGGAGCGGAAATCAGCATGAGTCAAAACAATCACGTTACGCCGGAGCTTCAGCTCTGGTCATCCCAAGTGGAAACGGCGGTTCGCGAGTTGGCGGAAGCGGGAGGATTAAAGCCCGGTCATCTGCTTGTTGTCGGAACCAGTACCAGCGAGGTGTTGGGACGCGCCATCGGTACGGCTGGCGCGCTAGAGACCGCTTCAGCTCTGTATGCGGGCATTGAAGCGGTCCGGAGAGATATCGGATTTGTTACGGTATTCCAGTGCTGCGAGCATCTGAACCGGGCGTTGGTGCTGGAGCGGAGCGCTGCTGAAAAATACGGCTTGGACCCTGTACACGCCATTCCGGTGCGTACGGCGGGAGGTTCCATGGCGGCTTATGCCTACAGCCAACTGGAGGACCCCTGTCTGGTGGAGTCCGTAAAAGCGCACGCGGGCATCGATATCGGAGATACGTTCATCGGCATGCATTTGCGTCCCGTGGCAGTGCCCGTGAGGCCGTCTGTCATAACAATCGGCGAAGCTCATGTCACAATGGCTTATACAAGACCGAAGTTGATCGGCGGCGTTCGCGCCGTCTATGAAATTCAGCCTGCTGCCGGGCAGGAAGACGCCTCCGGGCACTGCAACTAACATCAAACTTAATTAAAGATAAACGAGGAGGAACTTGAACATGGAAAACATCTCAAAGCAAGACCCAGAGGTATTGAAAGCGCTAGGACTTGAATTGAAACGTCAGCGTGACAACATCGAACTGATCGCATCCGAAAACATCGTCAGCGAAGCGGTGCTTGAAGCGATGGGCACTGTGCTTACGAACAAATATGCGGAAGGATATCCCGGCAAACGTTATTACGGTGGCTGCGAGCATGTTGACATCGTCGAGGACCTGGCCCGCGACCGCGCAAAGGAATTGTTTGGCGCAGAGCATGCCAACGTACAGCCCCATTCCGGCGCTCAAGCCAACATGGCGGTATACCTTGCTGCATTGAAACCTGGCGATACCGTTCTTGGCATGAATCTGGCGCATGGCGGACATTTGACGCACGGCAGCCCGGTTAACGCTTCCGGCCTGCTGTATAACTTTGTTGCGTACGGCGTGCAGGAAGACAGCTTCACCATTGATTACGAAGAAGTTCGCAAACTGGCGTTCAAGCATCGCCCGCGTATGCTGGTTGCCGGCGCAAGCGCATATCCGCGTACAATCGATTTTGAAAAGCTTGCCGCTATCGCCAACGATGTAGGCGCGCTGTTCATGGTCGACATGGCCCACATCGCAGGCCTTGTAGCTGCCGGACTTCACCCGAATCCGGTGCCGCACGCACATTTTGTCACCACTACAACGCACAAAACGCTTCGCGGTCCTCGCGGCGGCCTGATCCTTTGCCGCAAATCCTGGGCAGCAGCGATCGACAAAGCGGTTTTCCCTGGCACGCAAGGCGGACCGTTGATGCACATCATCGCAGCCAAGGCAGTTGCTCTCGGCGAAGCGCTGCAGCCTTCCTTCAAGGAATACGCGCAAAATGTACTAAACAACGCAAAAGTATTGTCCGAAGAGCTAGTGGCTAAAGGCCTGAACATTGTTTCCGGCGGCACGGACAACCATTTGATGCTGATCGATACGCGTAATCTGAACATTACGGGCAAAACAGCGGAGCATGTACTGGATTCCGTTGGCATTACCGCCAACAAAAATGCCATTCCGTTTGACCCAACCAGCCCGTTCATTACGAGCGGCGTTCGTATCGGCACGCCTGCAGCAACGACTCGCGGCATGGACGAGGCAGCTATGAAGGTTATTGCAGAGGTTATTGCTATGGTGCTGAAAAATCCGGAGGACGAAGCAGTGCTGACTAAAGCTCGCGGTCTGGTATCCGATCTGACAGCCAAGTTCCCGCTTTACCCGTCGATTCAATACTAATCAGTATCCTCTTTACGTTTGACTGGATATCTAACAAGCGCCGCATGGGCTTTTATTAGCCCGGCGGCGTTTTTTTGTTTTTTAAGTCTTTTGATTGTAGAAGCGGATTCCTTCGTTCCTGATAACATTTACCATATATTAACACCGATTTAATGCGCTGTTTACGAATCGCTTTCATACTGATAGAGATCGGAACGTTTATATTAAAGAATCAAAGTAACTGACCGGGACGGGAGGTGGCAGTACATGAACGCTTGGACAATTAGTTGGAGTCATATGAAAATAACAAAGCTGCTGCCATACCGCGATTCCTTTTTGGCCGCTGCTTTAGCGATAACGATGGTATATGTTCTTTTTAACTCCGGTGGCGAGTTTCAAATAGATGGCCCTGCAAATAGGTATTCTGCTGTTCAGGCTGAATCGAGCGGCGATTCCAGTGATCCCGCCGAATTTGCTTTGGAGGAACAAAATCATCATGGAGGTCCAGGCGGGGAAAAAGATGACAGCTTTATTCACACGGTTGCCGGCTCATTGCCTAGACTGGACGCAGAGGATGACAAACCCGTTTCGGGGACTATGGATTACGCCAGGGCTGTGTATACGCCGGATTCTGCTCCTCAGGGCGCAAAGCCAGCATTTCTATACTACACGCTCTCAATCTTCGCGCTGGCGGCTTCTGTTGCAAAGGGGATTGGCAAGACAAGGTTTGACAACTGAAACGCGCTGTCATAAAATGATGTTCGTGTAAATAATCATGTTCCACTTGTACGATACAACGATTGGTAAAATAAAAGGTGAAACGGCAGAGGCTCCCGAATCCATATAAGGGAGCTTTTTTTCCTGTTTGTGCCTCCAAAGAGTATTGTTTGCGTTTAATGGACAGACAGACGGATTTTTTAGCAAGCAGACGTGGCATAATAAGCTTTATTCAGATTATTCTTTTTCAATGAAATTGCACGGAGGATATTTTTATTCATTATTATATTTGATACAAAATCGATGAAATTAAACTTTATAAATGTATGAATATGACTTTTATGTAAAATGAGAACTTCGCCGTGAAAATCGGCGGGCTTACCATTTTCAAGAGTAAAAAGCTTTTTTGCAATACATTATAATTCCCTCAAAAGCCGCTCACCATGATGGATGTCACATGAAAATGGCGACATTTTGGGGTCAATACTTAATCGCATCAGTGCAAATGAGTAGTAATACAGAGCCGCATTATCGCGGATTTGCATTAATGCAATCGTGTATTAATGCAAATCCGCTTTAATGTGTTAAAGAAATAACTCTGAAACGCGACTCATAAAAGAAAAACGTCAGGAAATAGTAAAAAATAGGGCTGGTTAGACAAAAAAAGTGAACTTTCGAGTTGACAATTGATTAATTTAAGATGTATATTGATAAACATCGAATAAACGAGTTTTTCATGTTAATTATCATAACATGATTCAAGTTTCACCATCTTTACCCCAACATTTGGTTTTAACAAAATTTATAATAGAAAATGGGAGTTGATTGGTGTGAGAGGAAGTTTCAAAAAGCCGGCACAATTTATGCTGGTTCTTGTTGTTGCGTTCAGCATGCTGCTCACAGCTTGCACAAGCAACAACAACAAGCCTACGCCGACTAACAGCGGCACAGAAAACAGCGGAAGCGGCAACACTGAGACAGGCGGAGAAACAGCCGCTCCTCAAGAATTCCGTTTCACACTGGCAAGCGATCCGCCAAGCTTGGATCCAGCCCTCATGACTGATGCTCAATCCGGCATCGTTGCATCTGGTTTGTATGAAGGTTTGACTCGTCTGAACACTGCCGGCGAGCCAGAAAATGCAATTGCAAAAGACATTCAAGTATCTGAAGACGGCAAAACGTTCACAATTACATTGCGCGACGATGCTAAATGGAGCAACGGCGACCCTGTAACAGCTGCTGATTTTGAATATTCCTGGAAACGTACATTGAACCCTGCAACAGCTTCCGAGTATGCATACATGCTGTATTACTTGGAAAATGGTGAAAAGTATAACCAAGGCGAAATCACAGACGCTGACCAAGTTGGCGTTAAAGCAACTGGCGACTACACGCTTGAAGTGAAGCTGTACACTCCAGCTCCATACTTCACTAGCTTGCTGGCTCACTACACTTACCTGCCGGTTCACCCTGCAACAGTTGATGCTGCAGAAGACTGGGCTACTGAAGCTAAAACAATCGTATCCAACGGTCCTTTCCTTCTGAAGGATTGGGTTCACAACGACAAGCTGGTTATGGAGAAAAACCCTGACTACTACAACAAAGACGCTATCAACTTCACCAACGTAACTATTTCTTTGGTTGAAGATGCAGGCACAGTATATAGCTTGTACGAAACAGACAAAATCGACTGGATCGGCGCTCAAGCGGGCACTATTCCAACTGACTTTGTTGCTGGTCTGATTGCAGACGGCAGCGCGGAAGTTACTTCCGTAGCATCGACTTACTACTATTTGTTCAATAATAACAAAGCGCCTTTCGACAACGTAAAAGTACGTAAAGCATTGTCCATGGCTATCGACAGACAAGCTCTGATCGACAACGTTCTGCAAGCTAACCAAACGGCTGCTTACGGTCTTGTACCGCCAAGCATCGCAGGTCTTGACGGTAAATCGTTCCGCGAAATGTATCCAGACACTGGCTACTTCAGCGAAAACGTTGAAGAAGCAAAAACATTGTTGGCAGAAGGTTTGGCTGAAAGCGGCCTGAGCGCGTTCCCTGAAACAACATTGCTGTACAACACAAGCGAAGGCCACAAAAAGCTGGCTGAAGCTCTTACAGACATGTGGCGTAAATCGCTTGGCATCGAAGTAAAACTGGCTAACCAAGAATGGGGTACATTCCTGGAATCCAGAAAAGCTGGCCAATTTGATATCGCACGTTCCGGCTGGGGCGCTGACATCAACCACCCAATCAACTTCACGTATGACCTGATTCACCCGCTGTCCGGCAACAACGACGGTAAATACAACAACGCTAAAGTACAACAACTGCTTGACGGCGCTCTTGTTGCTGCAACGCAAGAAGAAAGCATGAGCATGTTGGCTGAAGCTGAAAAAATTGCAATCGAAGAAATGGGCGTTATGCCAGTTTACTACTACACTACGCCTACACTGAAAAAAGCAAATATTGAAGGTGTATTCTCCGATTACTCCGGACATATTGATTGGGTATACGGTAAGAAAACGAACTAACACCCACTCTGCATGATCTAAATGCAACCATAGAGCGAAGGCGGTTCTAAGAGCCGATGTCGTCTTTGGCGGCATCGGTTTCCGGTTTTGCTCTAACAACAGCAAGGTTCAAAAGGGTATATATAGAATAACTATATATGCCCTTTTGAAATGCACATAAAGATTTGGAAGAGAGTGGGTGACGAAATGTTCCGCTATATTGCAAGCAAATTTATATTTATGCTGCTATCTCTGTTTGTACTGGTATCGGCCACATTTCTGTTAATGAACGCAATCCCCGGCAGCCCCCTGCAATCGGAGAAAGCGACCAGCGAACAGGTCCAGAAAAACCTGGAGGCTTATTATGGCTTGGACAAGCCGTTGATTGTCCAGTATGGAACGTATCTGAAGAATCTCGTGAAGGGCGACCTCGGGATTTCCATGAAAAAGAAGTTCCAATCGGTTGATAAAATGATCGCCAACTCTTTTGGCCCATCCTTAAGGCTGGGTATTTCGGCAATTGTTACATCGGTTGTTGCTGGCTGTGCATTCGGTATCATTGCAGCTATGCATCATCGCAAAATGCTTGATAATATTTCAATGACTTTAGCAGTAATCGGCTTAGCCATACCGAGTATGGTCATGGGACCTTTACTACAGTACTTTTTTGGAGTTAAGCTACAATGGTTTACAGTTGCGGGGTTAAATGAACCCATGGACTATGTATTGCCTACGATTGCGTTAGCATCCGGGCCAATCGCCGTTATCGCGAGATTGCTCCGATCCACAATGATTGAAGTACTGAACTCTGATTTTATTAAAACTGCCAAATCCAAAGGCCTTTCCGGATACGTAATCGTGGTGCGACATGCGCTCCGCAATTCCATGCTTCCAGTTGTAACCTACTTGGGTTACCTCACGGCAGGTGTTATTACGGGGTCCGTCGTTATTGAAAAAATCTTCGCGATTCCAGGTATCGGGAAGTTCTTTGTTGAGAGTGTTATAAATCGGGACTACCCGCTCATTATGGGCACAACCATTTTTTATGCGGTTCTGCTGATGGTTACTCGTTTCCTTGCGGATATTGCATACGTCCTTGTTGATCCGCGGATGCGATCCGGAAAGGGGGCCAAATAAATCATGTCTGAGCAAAAACAAAAAGCATCTGATTTGCTTAAACCGGAATTATTCAGAAAACTAAAACGCGATGATTATACCGCCGAAGTGGTATCGCGCAAAAGTTTAACCTCGTGGCAAGATATCCGCATGCGGATGATGGAAAACAAGCTGGCGATGACTGGATTTTGGATCATTATTGCGATTATCGCGGCAGCGTTTTTGGTTCCATGGCTGGCGCCATTTGACCATTTCACCAATGAATTGACCAATACCAATAAGGCTCCTGACGGTGTTCACTGGTTTGGTACCGATGATTTGGGACGCGACATGCTGGTTAGAACCTTTAAAGGCGCGCAAATCTCCATGTTTGTAGGCGTTGTTGCCGCTTTGATCGACTTGGTGATCGGTATTATTTACGGCGGCATTATGGGATATTACGGCGGTAAAGTAGACGAAGTGATGAACCGTTTTGCTGAAATCATCTACTCCATTCCTTACCTGCTGGTTGTTATCCTGCTGCTGGTTGTTATGGAGCCGAGTTTAACTACGATTATCGTTGCCATGTCCATTACTGGCTGGGTTAACATGGCGTGGATTGTTCGCGGCCAAATTATGCAGCTCAAAAACCAGGAATACGCATTGGCGTCCAAATCGCTTGGCGCAGGCGCTATGCGGATTATTTTCCGCCACCTGATTCCAAATGCGATGGGTCCGATTCTCGTTACCCTGACGTTGACGGTTCCAAGCGCGATCTTTACAGAAGCGTTCCTGAGCTTCCTGGGTCTGGGCGTTCAATCTCCTGCCGCTTCATGGGGCACGATGATTGACGACGGCGTTAAAGCCATGATGATTTATCCTTGGCGTCTGTTGTTCCCTGCTCTATTCCTCAGCTTGACGATTTTTGCCTTTAACGTGTTTGGCGATGGATTGCGCGATGCATTCGATCCTAAACTGAAAAAATAACTAGCTTCTTCTAGAGAGGAGGTCTTTAATCATGCAACCATTACTGGAAGTGAAAAATTTAAGCGTGTCCTTCCAAGTGTATAGCGGAGAGGTTCAGGCGATTCGCGACATCAGCTTTGAAGTTAGAAAAGGCGAAGCTGTAGCCATTGTAGGTGAGTCGGGTTCCGGTAAAAGTGTAACGGCTCAATCCATCATGAGACTGAACCCATCTCCGCCAAGCTGGATTAAACCAGGTTCGTCCATTAAGTTTGACGGCCAGGAATTGTTGGATTTGTCGGAAAAAGAAATGCAGAAGGTTCGCGGCAACAAGATCGGCATGATCTTCCAGGATCCCATGACTTCGCTTAACCCGACCTTGACTGTTGGGGCGCAAATTATGGAGGGTTTGATCAAGCATCAAAACGTCGGCAAAAAAGAAGCTCGTGAACGCGCGATCGAAATGCTTAACCTGGTCGGCATTCCTAACCCTGCTTCGCGTTTGAGACAATATGCGCATCAATTCTCTGGCGGTATGCGCCAGCGTGTAATGATCGCAATTGCACTTGCTTGCAATCCTGCGCTGCTCATTGCGGATGAGCCTACTACTGCGCTCGACGTGACTATACAGGCGCAAATTATGCGCGTGATGAAAGACTTGCAGAATAAGCTCGATACATCCATTATCTTGATTACGCATGACCTGGGCGTCGTAGCCGACGTTTGCGACCGCGTAATCGTTATGTATGCCGGGAAAATTGTAGAACAAGGAACCAAATGGGAGATTTTCAAAAATCCGCAGCATCCTTACACAAAAGGACTTCTGCGTTCCTTGCCTCGTCTGGATCAGAGGAAAGACGAGCCGCTGATTCCGATCTTCGGCACGCCGCCGGATTTGATTAAGCCGCCTGTTGGCTGCAGCTTCTGTCCGCGTTGCGACGAAGCAATGGAGGTTTGCGTGTCCAATAGCCCCGATTTGGTGGATATTGAAGGCAGCGAATCCCAGAGCTCGGCTTGCTGGCTCCATCACCCATATGCCAAACGGGAGGTGCCGGTATGAGTTCGCCATTATTGCAAGTACAAGACCTGCGTAAATTTTTCAATTTAGGCGGGGGCAACATTTTGAAGGCGGTCAACGAAGTCAGCTTTTCAATTGGCCGCGGCGAAACGGTTGGCGTGGTAGGCGAATCCGGCTGCGGCAAGTCCACAGCGGGACGTACCATCATGCGGCTGTACGAGCCGACTAGCGGCAGCGTTACTTTTGACGGGAAAGACATTTACAAGGCGAGAGGCGCGGAATTGAAAGCCCTGCGCCGCAATATGCAGATGATCTTCCAAGATCCTTATGCTTCCCTTAATCCCCGGATGACGGTTACGGATATTATCGGGGAAGCGCTCGATATTCATAAACTGGTGTCGAGCCGCGCCGAACGGAAGAAGAGAGTAGAAGAGCTTCTTGATTTGGTTAACTTGAACCCGGATCACGCTATCCGTTACCCGCATGAGTTTTCCGGCGGTCAACGCCAGCGGATCGGGATTGCCCGCGCGCTTGCGGTAGATCCGAAGTTTATTATCGCGGACGAGCCGATTTCGGCGCTTGACGTATCCATCCAGGCTCAGGTTGTCAATCTGATGCAGGATTTGCAGCGAAAAATGGGATTGACGTATCTGTTTATCGCGCATGACTTGTCCATGGTTAAACATATCAGTGACCGCGTAGCGGTAATGTACCTGGGCAAAATCGTGGAGCTGGCGGAAAGCAGCGAGCTTTACGACAATCCGCGCCATCCTTATACACGGGCGCTTTTGTCCGCTATTCCGATTCCGGACCCTGAGGTTGAAGCAACGCGGGAGCGCATCGTGCTGAAGGGCGACTTGCCTAGCCCGATCAATCCTCCATCGGGTTGTCAGTTCCATACCCGTTGTCCGGTTGCTACCGACAAGTGCAAAAAGGACGCGCCACAGCTGCTTGAAGTGAGCAAAGGCCATTTTGCCGCATGTCATTATGCATAATCGATTTTGAATATAAGAGGCATCTCCGTCGATGATAGGGATGCCTCTTTTTTGTCTCCGGCGGCCATTCATATGGCAACCAGAAACCATATGTATGCCAAATAGAAAAAGACTTCATGCAGCATGCAATCACTGCCTGAAGTCTTTTTGTGCTATATAAGTCGAGCAATATAACCAGACGGTTGTTACTTAACCGTTACCCGGATGGTTACGCTTTTGCCGTCAAAAGTAGCTTTAATTGATGTGCTGCCTTTGGCGATTGCTGTAATTTTGCCGTCTTTTATTGTCGCAACGCCAGGTTTGGAGCTTGTCCATACCGCGCTATCCGTTACCGTAACCGGGGTGCCGGTTGTATAAACAGCTTGCAGCGAAATAGTCTGGGATGATCCTGGGCTAAGCTGCACCGACTTGGCCGACAATTGCAGCGACTTCAGCTTTGGCTTAACGATAACAACGATTTGTACGGTTTGCTCCTGATAGGTGCCCGTCAGTATCGTTGCGCCTGGCGCGACGGCTTTAACGCCGGAGGAGCCGTTTAATACGGCAACCGCCGTTTGGGCGATGCTCCAGTTCACCTTGGAGCCTACAGAGACGGTTTTTCCGTTTTTGTAATAACCCGTTACTTTAATCGTTTTGGTACGTCCAGGATTAAGCTCGACCTGGGTGGGCTCGGCTACCAGCTTCACGATTTCATCCTCGATTTTGATGCGGATCGAAACGGACTTATTCAGGTAGGTTCCGGTAAGCGCCACGGTGGAAGCTTCCAAGCCTCTCATCGTGGTGTCCTTGATGACAATATTATCGGACTTGGTTGTCCAAACGACGGAGGTGGTAATATCCTCTTCTTCTCCATCCTCGTTCACTACAGTCACCTTAGGCAAATTAACGGTTTTGCCGATTACGATGCTGAGATCCTTGTTGTCGATCAACAGTTTGAGCGGTTTAACATGAACGATAAGTTTAACTTGTGTCTGATACCCTTGGATAGTTGCTGTAAGCGTAACTTCGCCGATGGTTTTTGCTTCCCACTTGCTGCCTTCGATCGTGGCGATATTGACATCCGATACGGTCCATGTGGCCAGCTTGGTGACATCGATGGTAGATCCGTCGAAGGTTGTAGCGGACAGCTTCGGCAAATCGCCATTTAGGCCTTTGAAGCCGTCAAGCGTCGCTTTTTCAGCTGTTATTTTCGTAATGCTGGGATAAACCACGACATCAATGCTGCGGCTTACGCCCTTGTAGGCGGCAGTAATTTTGACTGTGCCCGGCGATCTAGGCGTTACTTTTCCGTTGACTACAGTAGCGATCAGAACATCAGAAGAAGTCCAGTCTGCCAAAGTCGTAACGGGGTATGAAATATTGCTGTTGTTCAGAACCTCGGCCTGCACCTGGATAGGCGCTTCCTGCATTTGAATGTGCAGCTCTTTTTCCGGTGTCAGCTTGATGAATTGGTAAGGCGTTCTTACGACAACATCGATCGAGCTGGTTACGCCGAGATGAGAGACAGTGATTTTGGTTTTGCCTGGCGCAACAGGGGTTACGACACCTTTTACGACTGTCAGCACCTTGGCATTGCCGCTTGTCCAGGTTGCATCTTGCGTTACGTCCGTTGTTCCGCCTGTTTTGGGCGAAGCAACTGCTGTGAGGACTTTGTCATCCGTTCCAACCTCAAGCTCCAGCACCCCGTTTTCAAGAGGAGCAACAAGCTCGATGGATTTGTAAGGCGAAGTGACGGTGATTTTGACGCTGTCGGATTTGCCTTTATATTTTGCTGTAATGGTTGCGGTGCCCGTTCCGACAAGTGTAATTTTGCCCTCGTCTACAGTCGCGACAGAAGAACTTGTCGTGGTCCATACTGCTTCGGAAGCAATGGAGGTCGACTTATTGTCTTTACGGCCGATAAGCGTATAGTTAAGCGACTCGCCCAACTTGATATCGCTGATGGTTGCAGGTGCTTCGTCGTCCCCGTCCATCAGTACAATTTCGTCATAGATGAATTGGGATGTGGCTTTGATGGAAGCTGTATAGCCTTTGTAGGTTGCGCTGATGGTTGCAGTGCCCGAACCTACACCGGTCAAAACGCCCTTGTCGACTTTAACGACAGTACTGCTGGAGGTTTTCCAGGTCGCTTCCGATGTTACATCCTTTTTGGAAGAAGAACCGGAGATGGAGGCAAATAGATTGACGGTAACCTTGTCGTCCTCCACATACATGTTCAGCGCGGAACTGCTGTTGTCATAATCGGACGCATCATAATTGATTTCAACGCCTGTGACCGTTTCTTCAGCTGCGTTGGCAATGCCCGTCCATCCGTTTAAAATCAGGCTTGCAGCCAACAGGACGGCGAATGCGCCTTTGAAACTTGCACGCAACATTTTCCAATTGCTCTGTTTTTCCACTGTATCCTTCCTTTCTTTGGAACCTGTTACTCTTATTTAATAACGGCTTGCAGAGCCCAAAAGTGAATACAAAATCAGACATTTATAATAACTGAAAGATTTCGTTAAGCTTTTTTTATGGTTTGCTTATAAGCCTCTTAACGTTAGAGCGGTATCTTGTAGACAAGGATATTGCATAAACGCCGGGAGGTTTTTTTCGATGAAAATGAATGTATTTGTGTTGTACGGAGGTCGTTCCGCGGAGCATGAAGTTTCGCTGCGCACGGCATTTACGGTGCTTGGGGCAATGGATACGGGACGGTACGACGTTTATCCGGTCTACATAACGCCCCAGGGGTTATGGTGCTGCAGCGGAGTGATGAGAGAACCTTTTGCCAGCAAGGAGGATTTGGTGCAGAAAGCGGACGGCGACCAGCCTTCCGACAGTATCGGAGGGGTATTGAGCCGGTATTTCAGTCTTCCGGGCAAGAAGGCTGCATTGCCGCTGCTGCATGGCTCCTACGGTGAAGACGGGACGGTGCAAGGGCTGTTGGAGCTGCTGGATATTCCCTATGTCGGAAACGGAGTTTTGTCCGCCGCCCTGACGATGGATAAAGCCATGTGCAAAAAGGTGCTGGAGCAGGAGGGCATCGCGCAAACCAAACATGTAACCCTCGGCGAAGAGAAATGGCTCGGCGGCAAAGAAGGCACGATGGATTGGATAGAGAGCGAAATCGGTTACCCTTGTTACGTAAAACCGGCTTCTCTGGGCTCCAGTATCGGAATCAGCCGGTGTCTGACGCGAAACCAGCTGGAGGAAGGGATTGCCGCTGCACTCCGCTACGACCGCAAGCTGGTGGTGGAGGCGGAGATTGTTGGGCGGGAAATACAGGTCGCCGTAATGGGCAACGGACAACCTCTGGCTTCGCTTCCGGGCGAGTTTTTACATGGCGTCGACTTCTTTGATTTTGATGCCAAGTATATGGACAAAAGTTTAAAAATGTCGGTTCCGGCAGAGCTGCCGTCCGATTTGCTGGACAATATTCGCGCACTTGCGCTTAGGGCCTACACGGCGCTTGATTGCGCCGGGCTGGCCAGGGTTGATTTTTTCGTGGATGCGGATGGCGGAGTTTTCTTGAATGAAATTAACGCATTGCCCGGATTTACGGGAACCAGCATGTATCCCGTCATGTGGGAGCGCACCGCAGGCATTCCCTATGGCGAATTGCTGGAGCGGCTGCTGGACTACGGCATTGCCAGGCATGAGGGGAAACGGCGGCTCCAATACGACAGGTAGGGTGAGAACATGGGAAGAGGAACGGTTGCGGAAATCAGCCTGGGAACCATTCGGGATAATGTACAAGCCATCAGAAATGCGCTCCCGGATAGCGTGCGGCTAATGGCGGTGGTCAAAGCAAACGGGTACGGCCATGGCGCGGCGGAGTCTGCACGGATGGCCGCGGCTGGCGGCGCGGAACGACTGGCGGTTGCTTACATGGAAGAAGCGCTGGATCTGAGGGCCGAGGGGATTACGCTGCCCATTTTGATATTAACGCCGATCCATCCCTCCGATGTGCATCAGGCGCTGGAGCATGAGTTGATGGTCACTGTTGCGGGCGCCGAATGGTTTCAAGCCATGCGCAAGGTGCTGAAAGGGAAGCTGCCCCGCAAGCTGAAGGTCCACATCAAGGCGGATACGGGTCTTGGCAGGCTTGGGTTGCGCAGCCGCGAGGAATGGGAGGAGCTTGTCCCTTGGCTGAAGGCGGACGATATCGAGGTGGACGGATTTTATACTCATTTTGCGACAGCGGGCAAGGAGGATACTACTTTCCTTGAACGGCAATACGGCCGCTTTCAGGAAATGCTGGACTGGTGCGCAGCTTCGGGCATAAGGCCTCGACATTGCCATTGTGCTGGAAGCGCCGCCGCTTTGCGGTTCCCTGGTCTTTCCATGGATATGGTACGGATTGGCGCAGCTATGTACGGCTTCAGTCCAGGCAGACCTGGTCTCGAGGTCGCTCTAAAACCGGCGCTGGCTCTCAAAAGCAGTCTGATTGCGGTCAGGAAGCTTGCGTCTGGAGAAAGCTTGGGTTACGACAATTCCTATACGGCAAGCGGAGAAGAATGGATCGGAACGGTGCCGATCGGTTATGCCGACGGCTGGCATCAAGGGTTGCGGCATGCGGAAGTGTTGGTTGAAGGGCAGAGAGCGCCCATTGTCGGCAAAATATGCATGGATCAGCTGATGGTCAAGCTGCCATGGGCATGCCCTGCGGGAACCCCTGTTGTGCTGATCGGGAGCCAAGGCGGCAATTCCATTGCGGCTGCCGAGCTCGCCATGCACTTGAGCAGCGTGCCGCAGGAAGTGTCCTCATCGCTGTCCATGCGAGTGGAACGGGTTTATGTTTCATAAAGGAGAGGTGAAGGTTGTGAAGGTAGGGCTGATGCAAGGACTGAAGAAAAATTGGAGCGCCCAGGATGACCGGCCAAAAGCAAGGCAGGGAACGAGACGGCAAAAGCTTGAGCTGAGCCGTGACGACGTGTGCAAGGGGACGCTGCTGCTTGTTAACCGCGCCAATCCAGTGACGGCACAGCCTTTGGAAAAAGAGCTGGAATTTGCGTTGAAGGCCGGGAGTTTTGCTGTTCTGGAGGAAAACATTCTTTTGGAGCGGGAATGTTTGGGAATGCTTGCGCGGTTGATTAAAGCGGCAGGCGGAGAAGAGGCTATTATGGTGACCAGCGGTTACCGCACCAGGCGGGAGCAGGAGGAGATTTATGAATCGTCGCTTGCCGAGAACGGTCCGCTTTATACATCCCAATACGTGGCGTTGCCGGGCTGCAGCGAACACCAGACCGGGCTTGCCGTCGATGTTGGACTGGCGGGAGCGCCTCTTGATTTTATAGCTCCCGCTTTTCCGGATGAAGGAGCATGCCTGTCGTTCAAAAAGCTGGCGGCCCGTTACGGTTTTATTCAGCGGTATAAGGAGGGGAAGGAGAGTATTACCTCCATTGCCTGCGAGCCTTGGCATTTTCGGTATGTCGGCGTACCCCATAGTGAATTAATCCAGGAGATGGATGTATGCCTTGAGGAATACCTTTCCTTTATAAAGGCGTTTACGCCGCAGAGCGGTTGCTTGACCTGGAGGGGGAACGGAGAAATCTGTGACATTATGTACGTGGAGGCGGGGGAACGCGGCGCTGCTTTGGAATTGCCGGACTGTGATGCCTTTACCGTATCCGGCAACAATATGGATGGCTACGTGATCACCATGACCAGAAGGCTCCCTGCGTGACGGGGCAAAACCAGTCGTCCTTTTCCCTCAGGAAACAATACGGCGGAGTCGAATATATGAGAGTGATTGCGGCGATACTGGTGGTTGCCGTGCACACAGGCCCTCTGCTGTCCTGGGGCGAAGACGCTGACTTCTGGCTGACTGGAGCGTTGGCTCGCCTTGCGGTTCCATTTTTCTTCATGGCATCCGGCTTTTTTTTCTTTCGCAAATTAAGCGGAAATACCCAAGCCGATATCGCCTTGCTTCTGAACGTTATGCGAAAAGTCGCATTACTCTATGCCGTTGCGATCATCATCTATCTTCCCTTCAATGTGTACAAGGGGGACTTTGGAAGTACAATTTCGGCAGGCGGCATGTTCAAGAGTGTGCTGATGGACGGAACCTTTTATCATCTATGGTATCTTCCGGCGCTAATCATCGGCATGCCGATTGTGTATGCTCTGCATCGACTTTTGCCCGGTTGGGGAGTTGCAGCCGCTGCGGCGCTGCTGTACGGAATCGGGCTTTTGGGCGACAGCTATTATGGATTGGCGATCGGAGCTCCGGCGCTTAAACAGATGTACGATGTATTGTTTCAATGGTTCGACTATACACGCAACGGTTTCTTTTTTGCCCCGCCGTTTCTGGTGATGGGTTTGCTTGCGGCAAAACGGGAGCAAGCCTTACGGTCCCGTGAAAAGCGTCATGCTCCGGGGTATGTTCCCCGTCGTGTCCGGCATTCTGCTTCCTGTGTACGGAGCGCCTTGCTTGCTAAGGGCGCCTTGTTTGCCGCAATTCTCGCTCTGTCGCTCCTTGAGGCATATTGGCTAAAGGAGGCCGGGTGGCCAAGACACGACAGCATGTATGTGCTGCTTCTTCCCGCGGTCTGGATCCTGTTCCAGCTTGCTCTGGAGATGCCGGTCCGTTATTATGCGTGGTTAGGCTCTTTCAGCTTGTGGCTGTACGTGCTGCATCCCGCCGGCATCGTGGGTGTACGCGCCATCGCCCGCTTGGCAGGAGCGGAGAAGCTGCTTATCGGACAATCGCTGATCCACTTTGGAGCGGTTGCGCTTATCTCCTCTTCCGCAGCTTTGGCGATGCCGCTTATTGTTGAGACTTGCACACGATTATTTAAAAACCGCTTTCGTATCGGAAGATAAGTTTTCCGGTGCGGGAATGCGGTTTTTTTGCTGTTGAAGCGGAGACGCTTCTTGCCGGACAAATTTTTAATTTGGCAGGATGCAACGGATATAGTACAGTGCTATAATAAATGGGATTGTGACCATGCTATAGACATGGCCGCCCCACAAAGGAAACCTGGGAGGAATTGCGCTCCATGAGCAAAAGCAAATTAGTTATTTGCGACCATCCCCTGATCCAGCATAAACTGACGTTTATCCGGAACCAGGAAACCAACACGAAGGATTTTCGTGAGTTGGTGGATGAAGTCGCAACCTTAATGGCGTATGAAATTACAAGAGATCTTCCGCTAGATACAATAACCGTGCGTACTCCGGTAGCGGAAACCGAGGCCAAAGTCGTCTCCGGCAGAATGCTCGGCCTAGTGCCGATCCTGCGAGCGGGCTTGGGCATGGTCGAAGGCATTTTGAAGCTGATTCCTTCCGCAAAAGTAGGCCACATCGGCCTGGCGCGGGATCATGAAACGCTGCTGCCGCGCGAATACTATATCAATCTGCCAACCGATGCCCATGAGCGTCTGCTGATCGTTATCGATCCTATGCTGGCTACAGGCGGTTCGGCTATCGCAGCCATTTCCTCTCTCAAGCAGCGTTCTTGCGAGCAAATCAAGCTGATGTGCCTCATTGCCGCGCCAGAAGGCGTGCGCGCAGTTCAGGAAGCGCATCCCGACGTGGATATTTACATCGCCGCGCTTGATGAGCGCCTTAACGAAAAAGGCTATATTGTTCCTGGTCTGGGCGATGCCGGAGACCGGATGTTCGGCACAAACTAGATCGCTATGTCTTGATTAAGAGGTAGGAGTGGAAGCTTTTGACCAAACTAAAGGTAATGACTATATTCGGAACGCGTCCGGAAGCCATCAAAATGGCGCCGTTGGTTTTGGAGCTTCAACGACGCGAGGAAGAGATTGAATCCCTGGTGTGCGTGACCGCCCAGCATCGCCAAATGCTGGACCAGGTGCTGGATTTTTTTGAAATCAAACCAAACTACGATCTGAATGTCATGAAGGATCGCCAGACGCTCACGGAAACGACCGTGCGCGTATTGGAGGGGCTTGAGCCGGTTCTTGAAGAAGCAAAGCCGGATATCGTGCTGGTGCATGGCGATACTCAAACGACATTTCTCGCGAGCTACGCATCCTTTCTGAAAAAGGTCAAAGTCGGCCACGTTGAAGCGGGCCTTCGCACCTGGAACAAAATGTCCCCGTATCCCGAGGAAATGAACCGCCAGCTAGCGGGCGTTCTGAGCGATATTCATTTTGCTCCGACGGACTGGTCGGCGAACAATCTTCGCAGGGAAAACAAGTCCGAGGAAAGCATCTATGTAACGGGCAATACCGCAACGGATGTGTTTCAGTATACCGTGGATGATTCCTTCACCCATCCCGTCCTGGAATGGAGCAAAGGAAAGCGGATGATCCTGATGACCGCGCACCGGCGTGAGGCTCTGGGCGAGCCGCATCGGAATATTTTCCGCGCAGTCAAACGGATTGCCGACGAGCATGAGGACATCGCCGTTGTTTACGCCGTCCATCTTAATCCTGCGGTAAGGGAGCCGGCCAATGAAATCCTGGGCGACCATCCACGCATTCGCTTGATTGAACCGCTGGACGTTTTTGAATTCCACAACTTTTATCCGCATGCTTATTTCATTATGACGGATTCCGGCGGCATGCAAGAGGAAGCGCCTTCTTTCGGCGTACCGACGCTGGTGCTTCGCGATACGACGGAACGGCCCGAGGGCATCAAAGCGGGAACGCTTGAGCTGGTAGGCACGGATGAAGAGACGGTTTACGCAAGAGCGAAAGCGCTCCTGAATGATACCGCGCTTTATTGCCGGATGAGCCAAGCGGCCAACCCGTATGGAGACGGCACGGCATCGGAGAGAATTGTGGACGGGATTTTGCATCATTTTGGGAAAAGAAAGCAGAGACCTGAGCCGTTCACAAAAAGTTCACAAATCACGGAATAGTGACGGATATGTGGCAAAATATACAGCGTACAGTAGCACTGTACGGTTTGCAAAACCTGAGAGACCTTGTTCTATAAGGGTTTTGTCCCCCTAAATGCGAGAATGCTTATGGGAATTACAATTGACAAACCTTGATCCGCTTGGATAAAATAAATGAGGATTGACAGGGGTTGGAGACCTATGAACGGAAAGGGCAAACAAGACAATCCATGGAAGGCTGCGGCTCTGGTCGGAGCTTTGGGCATCGATGTCGGACTATGTGTTTTTCTGGGTTATTGGCTCGGCTCTATAGCAGGCAACCTCTATGGCGATCCCAAGCAATGGATGGTCGGAGGGCTGCTGGTCGGTCTTGCCGTCGGCATACTTTCAGCTATTCTGATTGTCAGGAAGGTGTTGAAGGACTCCGATGGATAACATTATGAAAACGGCGACGATCTGGTTGTTTTACCTGTTGTCGGCATGCCTTATTATGTGGGCGTTTCTGCCGGACATCAGGACCGTGTCGCTTGGAATTGCTTCCGGTCTTGCGGTCAGTGCCATGAATGCGTTTTTATTGCAGCGCAGAGTAGGCATGATTGCGGAGGCCGCGATGCAGGAAAAAGCAAGAAGAAAGGGAATTGGCTTTGGCAGCCGGATTGCGTCCGTGCTGCTGCTTGCGATGATCGCGTACCGATACCCGGACATTATTAATATGCCGGCAGCCTTGTCGGGAACCATGATCATGCCTTTTCTGATTCTGGCGGCAGCCATTATGCACACGATGAAAGAAAACAGCAGCGGAAAGGGGTGATACTGTACTATGCATTTATTCCCCATTGTAGAATGGAATGGTCTCAAATTTGATTTGTCTGCAATACTTGCCATTCTGGTTTCTTGTGTCATTACGTTTGTAGTGGCGCGGCTGGCGGTGCGCAATCTCTCGGTGGAAAATCCATCCAAGATGCAAAACTTTATGGAGTGGGTTGCGGAATTTATGCATTCCACCATCGCGAGTTCCATGCCGGTTCACAAAGTAAGGCCTTATCTGGCTCTGGGTATGACATTGATTATGTTTATTTTTATATCCAATCTGCTGGGACTGCCGTTGCTGGTCGTAACCGACGCGCATCATCCAATTGAATGGCTAGGCATCACCGAGAAATACTTGCAGGAGCATGGAGGCGCTGCGCATATCGCGTGGTGGAAATCCCCTACAGCCGACTTGTCGGTGACAGCGGGATTGGCGCTTGTTGTATTCGTTCTGGTCCACTACCTGGGCCTCAAGCTGAATCGCAAGCATTATCTTCACCATTACCTGCATCCATATCCGGTATTTCTCCCAGTCAACCTGATCGAGACGTTTGCAAAACCACTCACGCTGGCGCTGCGGCTATACGCCAATATTTATGCCGGCGAGGTTTTGATCTCGACGATTCTCAAGATAGGATTGTACGGCATTCCGTTTATGGTCGCTTGGCAAGGCTTTAGTATTTTTGTCGGCGCGATTCAGGCGTTCCTGTTTACGGTGCTTACGATGGTTTATATCTCGCAAGCTACCGTGCATGATGATCATGAGCAGGTAGAACACAAGCATTAGCGTCTATTACTTGCAAGGCATCAAGCTTTGGTTATCGAAATGATTTTGTTTTCGGTCATCCAGGGTTCCATATACCCAAGAAGTAAGACAAGCTCCATGGAAAAGTGAATTCCACTAAAAAACAACATATTTCGAGGAGGATTTTTAAAATGGAAGTATTGGCAGCAGCAATCGCAGTAGGTCTGGGCGCTATCGGCGCAGGTATCGGTAACGGTATGATCGTCAGCAAAACGGTTGAAGGTATCGCTCGTCAGCCTGAACAAAAATCCGCACTTCAAACTACGATGTTTATCGGCGCCGGTATCGTCGAAGTAGTACCAATCATTGGCGTTGTTATCGGTTTCTTGGCTTTCTTCAGATAAGAAGCAAGACTGAGCGATTGGCGGGGAAGGCCTAGCCCTCTTCGCCTTTGTTTTGATTACTGGTTACCCAGGAACGGGAAGGGAGTGCGAACATGGAGTTTTTGCCAATGAGTACTATCATCACGATCATTTCTTTTATACTGCTGTACCTGGCGCTGAATAAATGGGCGTTTGGTCCATTGTTCGGTGTAATGGAAAAGCGCAGACAGCTGATTCTGGAGCAGATGAACACGGCTGAATCCAGCCGCAAGCAAGCCGAGGAATCGCTGCAAGAGCAGAAGGCTGCCCTTGATCAGGCTCGCAAGGAAGCTTACGGCATTCTGGAGCAAGCAAGATCAACAAGCTCCAAGCAGGCAGAAGAGATCGTACAGACGGCCAAAAACGAGGCGGACCGCCTTAAGGATGCCGCGCTTAAAGATATTGAAAGCGAGAAAAACAAAGCGATTGCCGCACTTCGTACAGAGGTTGGCGGTATCTCCGTAAAAATTGCTTCCAAAATTATCGAGAAGCAAGTGGATGAAAAGTCGCAGGAGCAGCTTGTTGACCAATACTTGAAAGAGGTTGGAAGCAAATGAGCCGCGACACGGTAGTAGCGAAGCGCTACGGCAAGGCGCTGTTCGAGCTGGCTTCTTCCGGGGGCGTTGTCCCTGAAGTAGAATCGCAGCTTAAACTGATCGCCGAATCGCTGAAGCAGGATGCCGAAATTGGCAAGTTTCTGTCTCTTCCAAACGTAGACACCGCCAAAAAAGTCGAGGTGCTGAAAGCCGCTTTTGGCGGACAGCTTTCCCAGCTTGTCCTGAACGCGCTTGATCTTATTCTTTCGCGGGGACGGGAGTCCATTCTGGAAGAGGTATACGAAGCCTATACGATTATTGCAGGCCAGGCTCTTGGCCAGGCGCATGCTACTGTCTATACAGCTAAAGGGCTGACGGAGCAGGAGCTGAGCGGAATCGAGGCTCAATTCGGTGGCATTACCGGCAAAAAAATCATTGCAGAGCAAATCGTCGAGCCGTCGTTGCTGGGAGGCATTCAAGTCCGCATCGGGGATCGCCTGTATGACGGAAGCTTGTCCGGCAAGCTGGATCGTTTACAAAAAACGCTAAATTCTAAAGCACTGTAGATAGGGGTGAGCGAATTGAGTATTAGACCTGATGAAATCAGCACGCTGATTAAGCAACAGATCGAACAATATAAATCCGAAATTCAAGTCGTGGATGTTGGCACAGTCATCAACGTCGGTGATGGTATCGCGCGCGTACACGGCCTCGAAAATGCGATGCAGGGCGAATTGCTCGAATTCGCAAATGGCGTAGTGGGCATGGCCCTTAACCTTGAGGAAAGCAATGTCGGCGTCGTTATCCTCGGCCCGTACACGGATATCCGCGAAGGCGACCAAGTGAAACGGACTGGCCGCATTATGGAGGTTCCGGTTGGCGAAGCGCTGCTGGGCCGCGTTGTCAATCCTCTGGGACAGCCGCTTGACGGCAAAGGTCCTATCAATACAACTGAAACTCGCGCAATCGAATCCCCGGCTCCGGGCGTTATCGACCGGAAATCCGTTCATGAGCCGATGCAAACAGGCATCAAGGCTATCGACGCGATGGTGCCAATCGGCCGCGGTCAGCGCGAGCTGATTATCGGCGACCGCCAAACAGGTAAAACGGCGATCGCGATTGACGCAATCATCAACCAAAAAGGCAACGGCGTAAAATGTATTTACGTTGCGGTTGGCCAAAAGCAGTCCACTGTTGCGAACGTTGTGGAAACACTTCGCCGCCATGGCGCGATGGATTATACCATCGTTGTAACAGCTGGCGCTTCCGAGCCTGCTCCGTTGTTGTTCCTGGCTCCTTATGCAGGCTGCACAATGGGCGAATATTTCATGTACAAGGGCGAGCACGTCCTGATCATTTATGATGACTTGTCGAAGCAAGCCGCCGCATACCGCGAGCTTTCCTTGCTGCTTCGCCGTCCGCCGGGCCGTGAGGCTTATCCGGGCGACGTATTCTATCTGCATTCCCGCTTGCTGGAACGTGCGGCCAAGCTGAGCGACAAGCTCGGTGGCGGTTCTCTGACCGCCCTGCCGTTTATCGAGACTCAAGCATCCGACGTATCGGCCTATATCCCGACAAACGTTATCTCCATTACGGACGGCCAGATCTTCCTGGAAGCGGATCTGTTCTACTCTGGCCAACGTCCGGCGGTTAACGTCGGTATCTCCGTATCCCGCGTTGGCGGCTCTGCGCAGATCAAGGCGATGAAGAAGGTTGCCGGTACGCTCCGTTTGGACCTTGCGGCATACCGCGAGCTGCAAGCATTTGCCCAGTTCGGCTCCGACCTGGACAAATCGACGCTTTCCCGTCTGAACCGCGGCGCTCGCACAATGGAAATTCTGAAGCAAAACGTCAACCAGCCAATGCCGGTTGAAAAGCAGGTTATTTCCATCTATTCGGCTGTTAAAGGCCATTTGGATGATATTGCCGTTGATAAAATTCTCCGCTTCGAAAGAGAATTCCATTCATTCCTGGATTCAAACCATCCGGAAATCGGCGCTTCGATCCGCGACACCAAAGATATGGTGCCGGATAATGAAAAAGCGCTTGTTGACGCGATCAATAAATTCAAGAAAAGCTTTGCCTAATAGCAATCCAACCTCTAAACGTATGTTCAGCCTCTAAAGAGGTTTTAATTCAGCAGTCTGCGCGTGCAGCCGTCAGGATATGCGGCGCAGACCCCTTTACCACGCCCGGCAGTTAACGCTTCGGGCAACGAAGGCGGGTGAAATGAAATGGCAAAAGGCATGCGCGATATTAAACGCGAAATTAAAAGCAAGCAAAATATGAAGCAAATCACCAAAGCGATGGAGATGGTAGCGGCCTCCAAGCTCAGAAGAGCGCAGGAAGCGGCTGTATCGGCGCGTCCTTACGCCGATAAGCTGAAAGAGGTTGTTGCCAGCATCGCCGCATCTTCTACGGATGTGAAGCATCCTATGCTGGAATCGCGGCCGATCAAAAAGACGGGATACCTCGTCATTACTTCCGACCGTGGACTTGCTGGCGGCTACAACGCCAATATTTTGCGGAAATTGACGCAAACCATTGCGCAAAAGCATTCCTCCAGCGATGAATATGCATTGTTCGTCATTGGACGCAAGGGCCGTGATTTCTTCCGCCGGCGCAATATGCCGATGGTTGACGAAGTCATCGGTTTGTCGGATGCTCCTGTATTTGCTGATATCAAAACAATTGCAGCTGCGGCAGTAAGCATGTTTGCAGACGGCAGTTACGATGAGTTGTACATTTATTACAACAAGTTCGTCAACGCTCTCACGCAAATTCCGACAGAAACCCGTCTGCTGCCTCTGGACGCGATTAGCGAAGGCGCAACGGTTTCGACTTACGAGTATGAGCCTTCGCCTGAAGGCGTATTGGAAGCACTGCTGCCTAAATATGCGGAAACGCTGATTTACAGCGCTCTGCTTGACGGCAAAGCAAGTGAGTTCGGCGCCCGTATGACTGCGATGGGCAGCGCAACGAAAAATGCTACAACGATGATCAACCAACTGACGCTTACGTACAACCGGGCGCGTCAGGCTGCGATTACCCAGGAAATAACGGAAATCGTTGCGGGAGCTAGTGCACAGTCGTAAGTTCATATAAGAAGGAAGCAGGAGGGAAAGCAATGAAAAAAGGACGCGTTGTATCCGTCATGGGCCCGGTCGTCGACCTTGAGTTCGAACGCGGCAACTTGCCGGAAATTCTGAACGCCGTCAAGATTCAACAAGCGGCTACAGCTGGCGGTGTCGCCATCAATTTAACGCTCGAAGTTGCCGTTCATCTCGGCGATAATTTGGTGCGTGCCGTTGCGATGAGCACAACGGATGGTCTGGTTCGCGGCATGGAGGCCGTTGATACCGGAGCTCCGATTACGATTCCAGTAGGTACGGCTACTCTTGGCCGCGTATTTAACGTTCTCGGCGAACCGATTGACGAAGCTGGCGATGTAACTTCCGACGTGAATTTGCCTATTCACCGTCAAGCGCCTGCATTCGACGAATTGTCGACACAATCCGAAATTCTGGAAACGGGCATCAAGGTTATCGACTTGCTCGCTCCTTACGCCAAAGGCGGTAAAATCGGCCTCTTCGGCGGCGCGGGCGTAGGTAAAACCGTTACGATCCAGGAGCTTATCAACAACATCGCTCAGGAGCATGGCGGTATTTCCGTATTTGCCGGCGTAGGCGAACGTACTCGCGAAGGCAATGACTTGTACCATGAGATGAAAGACTCCGGCGTATTGTCCAAAACCGCAATGGTATTCGGACAAATGAACGAACCGCCGGGCGCGCGTCAACGCGTAGCGTTGACAGGTCTGACCATGGCGGAGTTTTTCCGCGATGAAGAAGGCCGCGACGTACTGCTGTTCGTCGACAATATCTTCCGTTTCACGCAAGCCGGTTCCGAAGTATCCGCTCTCCTCGGCCGTATGCCTTCGGCGGTAGGTTACCAGCCAACCCTGGCAACGGAAATGGGCCAGCTTCAAGAGCGTATCACTTCCACCAAAAAAGGTTCCGTTACATCCATCCAGGCGATCTACGTTCCTGCGGATGACTATACGGATCCGGCTCCTGCTACAACGTTTGCCCACTTGGACGCAACGACAAACCTGGAGCGTAAAATTTCCGAAATGGGTATCTTCCCTGCGGTTGACCCGCTTGCTTCGTCTTCCCGTATCCTGAACCCGGATGTACTGGGTGAAGAGCATTACAATGTTGCTCAAGGCGTTAAGAAGATTCTTCAGCGCTACAAAGAGCTTCAAGATATCATCGCCATCCTCGGTATGGACGAGCTTAGCGAAGAAGACAAGATTACGGTTGCGCGTGCGCGCAGAATCCAGTTGTTCTTGTCTCAGCCGTTCCACGTTGCCGAGCCGTTTACAGGCATTAAAGGCAAATACGTGCCGGTTAAAGAATCGGTTCGCAGCTTTAAAGAAATTCTCGAGGGCAAATATGACCATCTTCCGGAAGAAGCTTTCCGTTATGTAGGTGTCATTGAAGAAGCCGTGGAGAAAGCCAGCACGCTTTAGAGGTCGTTCAAAAAGGCCACTTAATCGTACTTTTTGAACATGAACTAATAGCGAAAGGCGGGAGGAATCCACATGAGTACCTTTTTGGTAGAAATCGTAACGCCTGAGCGCAAAGTCTACGAAGAGACGGCGAACATGGTCGTGGTTACAGGCGTGGAAGGCGAGCTTGGCATTTTGCCAAACCATATTCCGCTTGTTACTCCGCTTCGCATCGCTCCCGTAACGATCAAGCGTAATGGCACTGTAGATATCGTCGCTGTAAACGGCGGTTTTGTGGAAGTTCGCAAGGATAAAATTATTATTCTTGCGGAAAGCGCAGAACTTGCAAGAGATATTAATATCGAACGTGCTGAAGCTGCCAAGCAGCGCGCGGAGCAGCGTCTGGCTGCTAGGCGCGACGAGGTAGACTTCCGGCGTGCGGAGATGGCTCTGCAGCGCGCAATGAACCGCCTTCATGTGCGGGGCAAATGATAAAGGCGTAAAACCTGAAAAAACCTGTGATGTCCAAACGGATATTGCAGGTTTTTTTTGTATGTAACAAGCAACTCAACCTTATCATCAGCGCTTGATTATACTGAGCAAGAGTGTTAAACGCGGAAGACGATACCCTTTTTTTCAAAATGGACAAGGACTGCTGCCTTTTGCCGACCTAACGGTCACCGATGGCTGCTAGAACCCCAAATGGATGCATTGGCTTCAGCTAACGGTCACCGATGGCCGCTAGAACCCCAAATGGATGCATTAGCTTCAGCTAACGGTCACCGATGGCCGCTAGAACCCCAAATGGATGCATTGGCTTCAGCTAACGGTCACCGATGGCTGCTAGAACCCCAAATGGATGCATTGGCTTCAGCTAACGGTCACTCGTGTCCTTTAAACGTTCAAAAGCCGCGTTTTGGGGATGAATGCAAGCTTTTACGGTCATGGATGACCTTTAAACATGGAGATTGCACCAAAACAAGGCTTTAACGGTCACGGATGTCCGTAACGTTCAGGATGACCGTAAAGTACAGGATATCTATAACGTACAACTAGCTTCCGGCCCTGGTACCCCACAACCCCACAACCCCACAACCCCACAACCCGACAACCCGACAACCCGACAACCCGACAACCCGACAACCCGACAACCCGACAACCCGACAACCCGACAACCCCACAAAGACGCCGCACACCGTTAACAAGCCGAATTCGGTAATCGAAAACCCCTTGTCCTACAGCGTTTGACCTCAATTGAAGAAAAGCACACTAATTTCTATTCTGGGCAAAAAAAAAGCATCAGGACAGCGCTAATTTCTATTCTGTGCAAAAAAAAGCATCAGGACTTTAGGCTTATATATATTGTTCATATAAAATTCGACAAATAAATTTTAAAATCGTCACAAAAGGACAAGGGTTTATGTTAAGATAGTTGACATAGAAAATATATAAGCTCTGTCGAGCTTGTATAGATTGCAGAGATGGAGGGGAGCGTCATGTTTGATTGGCTGGGCTTTAAAACGGGGTTTCCATTATGGATGTCTTGGCAATTAAACAAAGATTTGAAGGTCGATGTCGAGCAAACCTTTGAAGGGTTCGCGGATACACGCAAAGAACTTCTGATGAGTTGGGCATCCAATCAATGGTTATTGATTGAACGCCTGGGTAAAAGGATTCAGGAAGATATGCCTTTATCAGTCGAAGGCAAACAAGATGCCGAGTGCTTGGACAGGATCACAGACCTGATGAATATGACCTACTCTCGGGCTGCTGATGTTACAGAATTATTTTTTATCGACACCTCGGGTACCGTGCTGGCCTCCACCTTCGTTTCGCATATTGGCACCACTTACAGCAAAGGCAGTCCCTTGGCCCCAGGCTTGCAATACATATCGTCGGAGTCGGCACAACACTGCTTGTACGGCCCTTATTCAGACCCCATGACCCTCACTATAGGACCCAGAAGCTCCTCCTTCCACGATGCGATGACACTAACCTTTATGTATTCCATTACTGTGCAAAACAAATCTGCCGGCATTCTCTGCGGGCGTATCCCCAATGATGTCATTGGAGACTTGATTCAGCGGGAGTCAGGCCATATTTATCCTGATTCGGGAGACAATTATGTTTTTATGGCGAAGCCGGGACTCGACCGGGGCATAAAGCCGGGTACGGCTTTGTCGCGGAGCCGGTTTGAGGATCGGACTTTTACGCACGGCGAAAATTTGAAGGATGGAGTAACGACAGAATGGGGTATTGTATCTGTCAACGAACATACTGAGCTTGAACTGCTCTTTACTGATCCGGCAACCGGAGAGCTGCATCCCGGCGTTGCCAAAACGATCGCAAACGGCAGCAATCTGGATGTGGAGTTCCCCGGCTACTCCGATTACAGGCATATTCCCGTAATTGGGAAAGGCGTGACCTTCCAGCTGCCGCATTGTCCTGACAAATGGGGCATGATGTGCGAAGGGGATCTGGAGGAGGTTTACCGTCTCAGGAGCATCGGCTGGCGCCAGCGCAAGCTCAACCTTCTGCAAATTTGGCTGCCTGCCGTTGCCGTTATCCTTTTTGTCGGCTTCGCAGGAGATCGCTTATCGCCATGGCAATTAGGCGGAGCCGGAGGTTTGCTGGTATTGCTGATCGGCCTGGCCGGGGCCGGCCCGTTCAAACGCAAGGAGGATACGCGTCTTGTTCGGCACATCCGTTCCTTGACCCGCTTTATACGGATGAATGCGGAAGGGAAAGGCGATTTGACGCAACGTCTGCCGCTCCAGCACTTCGACAACGACGAGCTAAAAGATATTGCCAAGTGGATGAACAATATGATGGACTCGCTGGAAGGGATCATGCTGCAAGTGAAGCTGGCAACCTCCGATGTCTCCGCAAGCCAGGTAGCGCTGGCAGAATCCGCAGCCAATACGGTAGGCTCCACGGGTGAAGTCAATCGCCGCATTACGGATATGATTGGCAGCATACGGCTTCAGCTGCAGGATATAGAGACGGCCAAGGAAGCGGCGGATGCCATGCGCCACACCTTGCTTGGGCTTGAGGAGCAAGCCGCAGCCCAAATTGGCGTCGCGCAATCCGAAGTGGACCGAATCGGGGATAAAATGCATCAAATCTCCCAAAAGGTCGGAGAAACCAACGCTACCGTACATACCTTTATGGAAACCGTGCAGCAGATCCAAAGCGTGCTGGGAGTCATCCAGCAGATTTCCGCACAAACCAATTTGCTTGCGTTAAATGCGTCGATCGAGGCGGCAAGGGTTGGGGAACAAGGGAAAGGTTTTGCCGTTGTCGCCAATGAAATTCGCAAATTGGCCAACTCAACCAAAGAATCCACGGAAGAAGTGCATGCCATCACGGAAAACATTTATACGGAGGCGCAAAAAGCATTTGCATCCATGGAAGAAGGAACGAGGGTGGTAGAGGAAGGCAGCCAGCTTGTAGCAGCCGCGATGAATACACTGGCCGAAGCCGGCAGCGCCGATCAGCGAAAATCGGAGGCGGTAAACGAAGTTGTAGGCCTTCTTGAAAATATTGCTCTTGTAAGCCGGGAGAACCGGGAAGTATCAGCCGGCGTTGAGGGTAAAGTAACGGAATTGACGGCGGAAATGAGCAATGTCCAGCAAACTTCCCAAAGTGTAGAATCCGTAACCAGACAGCTTCAACGGTTGGTGGGGCAATTCCAACTTACCAAAAACCGCTTCCGGTAAACGATTACTAGATCGTTATTTGTGGCCCCAGCATGCAATCTAAATGGATGCGGAAGGCAACGAACAGGCAAAAGGCCGAGATCTTCCTTATGGGGAAGATCTCGGCCTAAACCATTTGTCGAGTTGATCCGATTGTATTTCTACGAGCTGCTATACTTCCATTTTTTCTTGTAATACCCGTGTCCGAAATGATGGTTGTAACGCGGCGAATGATAAGGCGCATGTTGACCCGGATAAGGCGGTTGCCCCGGGTACGGCTGATGCGGGTGTTGCCCGTGATAAGGCGGATGCTGGCCGTGATGCGGCGGTTGTCCGGGATAAGTCGGTTGTTGACTGTGCTGTGGATGGTGCCCGGTATAATGTGGGTGTTGCCCATGCTGCGGATGCTGTCCGTGATAAGGCGAATGTTGTCCCTGCGGGTGCTGCCCCGGATAAGGCGCGTGTCCCCCGTGCATTGGCGGTTGTCCGTGATGAGGGTGATGCCCCCCGTGCGGATATGGCCCTGGCGCCGGATAATGCGGCGGGGGATAATATCCTTTTTTGAAATCGCTGCTGCTATAATGATGATAGCCATGTCTCCTGTGACCGGTGAGTGAATAAAAAATCCGTTTAAGCATTTCAGTTCCTCCTTTAAGGGATGTTCAGTAAGAGACGGGTTAGCTAAACAGGTTGCAGTCATAGCGTTTATTTAACCAGATAAGAATTTATAAGTTTCCAGGCTTGTCGAACCAAACAAATTGGATTCGTGTGTTGTATGTGTATACGGTAACCCGTTTATCAAGTTTCAAAACAGTTGCGGGGGATTTAATGGCGATGTGGAGAAGATGGATTTTAAAATGGAACCAGATCAGAAATGACTGGAAGGATTATCCTTGGCAGCCGGGACGGATATGGAATAAACGCTACAAGGTGGAACGTTTCCTTGGCATGGGTAGTTATGGGCAAGCCTATCTGTGCTCCGATCTCGTCGATGGCGGCATGGTTTTGCTTAAGCGCAATAAGCCAAGCAAAGGCGATTTGGGACGGCAGCTGCTGAGGCGAGAAAGCGAAATGATGCAGGTTTTGTCCCATCGCCAAATTCCGGCATGGCTTGGTTACAGCAAGCGGGGGAACGACGAGGCCTTGATTATGGAAATGGTGCACGGTCATAATCTGGAGTTTGCGCTGCATGAGCAGGGGCGCCGTTTTACCTGGCTGGAGGGCTTGAAGCTGCTTGAGGAGCTTCTATCGCCTATTATCTATTTGCATGCAAAAGGGCTGGTACACCGCGATGTGCGGATTCCCAATGTATTGCTGGAGGATGGAGTGCCCAAGCTTGTTGATTTTGGACTGGCTTGCAGACTCGGAGAGAGGCTTCCGAAGCAGCTTCGCCTCTCGCTTGGCGAAATGGACGAGGGACTTCCGGATGGAATGGGCGCTATAAAACAGCGGATGAGAAAACCGGAGCCATCTAGCGATTGGTTTGGGCTTGGCCATTTGTATCTGTTTATGATGTACGCGGATTACGAACATCCTGAAGGTCAAGCGGAAGGCTCCTGGGAAGACGAATTGAAGCTTCCTGAGCCCGTTCGCGCTTTTGTGGGCAAATTACTGAATGATGATACAGCTTGGCAAACCACGGAGCAATGCCGCCAAGAATTGAACAGTCTAATAGCGCTTCTTGCCCAAAATGATCTTCCGGCCCAAAAGGATGTCTGAGGGCGGCAATCTATGACAACATAGACGGCTGTTGGAGCTTTTGCTATAATTGTAGAGGGGAAAAAGGACCCTGTTATTGTCATAATTCTGGGCCGCTGCGACTGAAAAATTGCTCGGCCCTTTTATATTTGTGCACCTTTGGAAGAGAGGAGAGGCGGACATGGAAATGTATGCAAAAGCAGCCTGGATCGTTCCGCTGCTTCCGTTTGCCGCTTTTCTGCTGCAGACCGCGACGGGCAGAAGTTATAGGCAAATGGCTTCGCTGATCGCAATTGCAGCCTATATATCGGCCTTTATTTTGTCCGTGCTGGTGCTGCTGGAACGAACCTCGAGCGGAGCCATGGACTATACGTACAGCTTTGAGTGGATGACGATGAATACATATCGCTTGCGGATGGGTTTTGAGGTGACGGGCTTTAATGCGGTTGCGCTTTGCGTCTTCACGCTTTTCATTGCGCTGGCCGGGGTTTGGACGGCAAGCAAGTCGAAACAGGATGGTGAACAGGGCGCCTGGCATAGCTATTTGTCCTTGTTTGGTTTTGCATTATCAGGACTTGCGATAAGCGACAATCTGCTGACATTTTTTGTCCTGTGGCAAATCGCCGGGACAAGCGCGCTTCTAATGGCGGGTCTTCGCTATTGGCAAAACGGAATGAAGGAAGCTCTGTTCAAGTCATTTCTATCCATCATTATCGGGAACGCCGGCTTTATTGCTGCGCTGCTGCTGCTGTTTTGGTATATGCCCGATCATGGTCTGGATTTCGCCACGCTGGAAAGCGTGTTTGAGGGGCGCAGCGGCTTGGCGGCAACAGGTATTGCAACGGCTAGCGCAATGCTGTTGTTCTTGGGAGCTGCCGGTCAAGCCGCGCAGTTTCCGCTTCATGGCTGGCTGCCGAATATACTTCGTAGCCAGGCTCCGACAGTGTCTGTTCTGGGGCTTGGTCTGATGGGTACGGCAAGCGTTTTTATGGTAGCCCGGACCTATGATCTGTTTCAGGCTTCCCCCGCTGCTATGGATTTGCTGACGTGGGCGGGGGCGGCAACTGCTGCGGTTGCAGCCTTGTTTGCCCTTGCCCAAAGCGATAGCCGCGCCATGTTGGGTTATTTATTTATTAGCCAGGGCGGCTTTTTGTTTAGCATGTTTGGCATGGGACTGCGGGCAGAGGGCAACTTGGCTTTGTTATTTTTTATGATCTATAGCGGCTTGCTTGTTTTTGCGTTAAGCGGCGGGCCTCGATCCGGCGTAATGGCATGGTTGGGGACAGCCATCGGCGGAGCGGGGATATCAGGCTTGCTGCCCGTTGCTGGTTATCAAACAAGGGGTGCCGTTTTTTCGACTGCACTGGAGTTAAGCCCGCTGCTCGCGGCGGGTCTGCTAGTTTCCGGCTTTGGGCTGGCCTTTGCCGTAACCTCCACGCTGCTGGGCGGTTTTGCTGTCTCCAAAGAAGAAACGCCAAACGATTTGAAATCAAAGATGTCCATCTCTTCACTTCTGAATAAGCTGCCTGTGGCCATTCTTCTGGGGTTGATAGTTGTGTTAGGCCTAACCGCCGTAAGCTGGCGGGAAGGCGCGTCTGCCTGGTTAACGCCGGGGACTTCCCTGCAGCCTGCAAACTGGGCTTTGTCTGCCTTCACCCCTATTGTTGCTTTGGCGGGTTGTTATGCTGCATGGCGCCGTCAGGTCGCCAAGCGCACAGCAAGTGATAACAAACAGACATTGCAAGGAAATGAAGGATCGCGGAGTCATAGCTTTACGGGGATCCTGCTTGTGATTGAAGCTTGGCTGGATAAAATGATTACTGCGCTGCCATATGGCCTATTAACGGTCTTTAGATCGGTATTCCTTGGGGTTGAGAACGTAATTATTGGCGGGACGGCAAGTTTGTTTGCATCCGGCGCAAAGTTGTCGGGGCGGCTTGTGAAAGCTGCGAATAAGCCTGGAAAAAGAAAATATAGCTGGATTGCGCTGGCGCTGTTGATTCTAGTGCTAATTGCCGCCGCAGGAAGGGAGCTGCTGGTATGAGCCTTCTTCATAGCCTGCCTATATTATCGCTGGTGTTGTGGTCGCCGACAGCGGGTATTTTGGCCTTGCTCCTGCTTCCGTCGCACAAAATCCAATGGTTTTATCGTGTGGCCATTATTGCGTCGCTGCTGCCTATGGCTATGTCGTTATGGCTATATGCGGACTTTGGAAAAGGGCACGCGTCGGCCTCGTATGATGAAGTTCTGCAATGGAGCGATATGGCGCTGCATACGCCAGAAGGGCTGCCGGGGAAGCTGCAGGTCTCCCTATCTTATGCGCTGGGAATTGACGGCTTATCGCTGCCGCTGCTGTTGCTGACAACCATTCTAGGGGTCATAGCATTGATGGCATCCGTATATGTCAAGAAGCGGCAACGGTCGTTTATGGCTTGGCTTTTGCTGCTGGAGACAGGTTTGCTCGGACTATTTTTGGCGCGTGATGTCCTATTGTTCTTTATTTTTCTGGAAGTGTCGGTTATTGCGATATTTCTGTTGATCGGAATTTGGGGCGGCAGTTACAGAGAAAAAACGGCCAAGCTTTTTTTGGCCGTCAACGGCGTGGGCTCCGCTCTGCTGCTGCTTGGAATAACCGCGCTTGTTGCCGGGGCAGGTTTCCGTCTGGAAGAAGGGGATATGCTCATTGGACATTACAGCTCCTTGTATCGGGATATTGCGGCCAATCTGGCGGAACCGGGCATGTGGAACAAGCTGTGGCCTAACGGGGGCGGAGAATGGCGCCCTGCATCTATGGGAGAGGCAACGCAATGGGGTATTTTTTTGCTGCTGCTGGCGGGTTTTGCTATTAAATCGGCCGTGCTCCCGATTCATGCCTGGTGCATCAAGCTTTATCAGGAGGCGCCAACAGCTGTTGCTTTGCTCCATTGTGGGGTTATGCTGAAAGTTGGCGTATATGGTTTGCTGAGATATGGATTGTTTCTGTTTCCCGTGCAGGCTGCCCAAGCGGCTGGAGCAATTGCTCTGCTGGGGTTGTGCCAATTATTGTACGGAGCTGTATTAGCTTGGAGGCAAACCGATTTGAAGAGTATGCTGGGTTATGCGGCTTTCAGTCAGATGGGCATGGTATTGATAGGTATTGCGGCTTTTAATGAACTCGGCCTGCAAGGGGCTGTCATGCAGATGCTTTCTCACGGATTAATTTTTGCCTTGTTGTTCCTGGTTGCAGGAAGCCTGCAGGAACGAACCGGGACGACGGAGATCAGCAGTTTTGGCGGCCTGTTGAAGCCCATGCCGTTTGCTGGCGGAATGTTGCAGGCGGGAAGTTTGGCCTTGCTTGGATTACCGGGAATGTCCGGTTTTCTAGGAAGCTTTCTTTCCCTGCTGGGTGCGTTCCAAAGCTACCGGTGGATGGCGTTTGGCGCGGTTATCGGCTTGGCGCTGACGGCGGCTTATGTGCTGCGCGGGGTATTGCCCGTTTTATTCGGCGGGGTAAAGGAAGAGTTAGCGGTCAAGCGCGATGCGAGATTCACCGAAGCTCTGCCGATGATCGTGCTGCTTGCCTTTATTATTGTATTGGGCTGTTTTCCAACTGTTTTGACGGGAACGGCAGAATTCAGCATTGAAGGATTTGTGCATCACATCATGACAACGAGGGCGGGGGGATGAACATGCTGGAGCTGGCTGCAGCTTTTGTACTGCTTGCCGCGGCGGCGCTGGGCATTTGGTCCGCAGCAGCGGGGTTGCGGCAGGAGCATGCCGGAGCATTGATTCTCTTGGCCGGAGGGGTTAACGCCGCTTTTTTGCTGGTGCCGCTAGGGTTGTCGCTCCGTGCCGGGAGACTTGTCGCGCAAGGCGCGTTATTGCTGCATTTAGCGGCTTTTGTGCTCATGCTTGCAGGGGCGCTGCTCATAACGGAAGCAATCAGGGGAGGGGCCGGCCATAGCAAGTTGAATGGATTTGGCGGTATGTATTACCGCTCGCCCTGGCTGGCTGCAGCCATGACTACTCTGTTGCTTTCTTTGGCAGGTCTTCCTGTATCGGGCGGTTTTTTCGGGCGGCTGTTTATTTTGCTGGAGATCGCGTCAGACGGGCTGTATTGGGTTGGCGCTGCGCTTCTCCTGGCTGCTGCCGTATCCTGCTATACCCTGTTTGGCTTTATTGTCCAAATGTACATGCGCAGCTATGACGGGGCGGACAACGGAGGCATAAAGCTGTCCTGGCCAAAGCGTGCAATGGTTGGGGTCTGCGTCGCGGGCAGCCTTGTTCTGGGACTGTTCCCGGGTTTGCTGTTTTTTTAACGATAGATAGAAGGTCAGGCATGGGCAAGACGGAAGGAGACGGGAAGACGGATGGCTAAAGTATTTACGATTGGAGAAGCGCTAATTGATTTTATTCCGGATACAAAAGGCGTACAACTCAAGGATGTTGGCAGTTTTGCCAGAGCGGCTGGCGGAGCTCCTGCCAATGTTGCTTGCGCGGTAGCCAAGCTTGGCGGAGATTCGGCGTTTATCGGTATGGTGGGAGAAGATGCGTTCGGCGATCATCTGGTGGAAACGCTGGAAGGCGCGCATGTAGATGTGGCGCATGTGTTCAGAACCGGGGAAGCGGGCACAGCCTTGGCTTTTGTAAGCCTCAAGGAAGACGGCAACCGGGATTTTTCATTTTATCGCAATCCTAGCGCGGATATGCTGCTGTCGGAGGCCCATATCGGGGATAACTGGTTTGCCGCAGGCGATGTGCTCCATTTTTGCTCCGTGGATTTAATAGAGGCCCCCGTGAAATATGCTCACAAAAGGGCGATTTCCCTCATGAAGCAGCAAGGAGGCATCATAAGTTTTGATCCCAATGTACGCTTGCCGCTGTGGCCAAGCAAAGAAGCATGTCGTGCTGCTATTCTGGAATTTCTGCCGTTTTCGGACATTCTGAAAATCAGCGATGAAGAGTTGGCCTTTATAACCGGTATCAACGATGAAGCCGAGGCTATACAGTCCTTGTTTGAAGGCGATGTGAAGCACATCATCTATACTCGAGGGGCGGAAGGCGCTACCTGGTTTTCGCGTTCGGGAGACAGTGTGACCGTTCCCGGCTTTAAGGTGGAGGTTGCCGATACGACGGGAGCGGGGGATTCCTTTATCGGAGGTTTGCTATACAGGCTCCAGCAGGAGGGTGCCGGGTTGTCCGTTTTGGATCGGAATACGGCGGCGGAATGGCTTGCTTTTGCAAATGCGACGGGGGCGGCAACCGCAACAAAGGCCGGCGCTATTGATGCATTGCCCGCGCTAGGGGAAGTGCTGGCATTAATGGGGGAGCAAAAAAAGTAACGGCAATGGATAATAGTTGACGCAAAAGAGGATCAAAACAGCAATTAGCGCTTGATTTTGGTTGAGGTCAAACACTGTGGGACAAGGGAAGGGGGTTCCGGACGCCGAATTCGGCTTTTTAAACGGTACGCTGCGCCTTTTTGAATGCCAGTGCCGAAAGCTGGCTGCTAGCTGCGCGCAATGGTCATTCATGACCGTTAAAGCTCTGTTTTGATGCAATGTTCACTTTTAAAGGTCATCCATGACCGTAAAAGCTTACATTCATCCCAAAAACGCGGCTTTTGAGACTCTAAAGGTCACGGGTGACCGTTAGCTGAAGCCATTGCATCCATTTGTGGTTCTAGCGGTCATCGGTGACCGCTAGGCGGGCAAAAGGCAGCTATCGATGTCCATTCTTTTAAAAAGTAACCGTTATTACTCATGGTTTAAACCTCGCTTCTTTGACAAATCGCTCTGACTCCCGCCGGAATCCATCTACCACCACCAAATCCTCCCGCTGAGGAAAATTGGTTCCGACGGTCCCAAATCCTTAACTACAATCGAAGTTTATAACGAAGAGTTCCTTCCACAAGACTAAAAAGTGGAGTGAAATGTCGTTTTTTGCCGGATGAGCGTTTTTTCATGAAAAAAAGAAGGGTTTGCTTTCGTGTCAATCGAATTACTTACCATATGAGAAATGATTTCTCGTTGAACAAACGAAAATCAAATTCTTAATGGTGCAAAAGCCCACCTTTAGACGCGGTCGTCTATCATCGAGAGACCCCCTATAGAGGTTTTCTCATGAAATACGTTTCGAAAAGGCAGAATAATGATGAAGATAAATTTTGGCATGCTGTTTAAAAGAAAAATGCAACCGGACGTTTCGTCCGGCATTGATGCCGCCGCCATACGCAGGCGGCGATCGTTTGCGCCCCCGGCACCGGCTCGGGGCGCTTCCCGCCTGCCGCAGGCGGCGCGCAACCGCCTTCGGCGCGCGCTGCCTGCGCTGCTGCTGTGGAGCATAGCGCTGGGCAGCCTGTCGCCCGCCGGTCCTGCGCCGGCGGTCCAGGCTGCCGGAGCTCCTGCTCCGGCAATTTTGCAGCCCGCGCAGAGCGCCGCGGGCGAAGCGCAACTGCCCGCGCAGAGCGCCGCGGGCGAAATGCAGCAGCCGCAAAGCTGGCTGCTGAAATGGGCCGACCCCGAGCAGGCGCGGCCGCTGCGCGGGGTCGAGGTGCTGCACCGCCAGAGCGAGGCGGCGGTGGAACTGGTGCGTCCCGCCGATGACGGCGTGGACATCGAGGACTGGCTGAGCGGGCTGCGCGGCGAAGCCGGGGTTGCTTATGTGCACCCGAATAATGCGGTGCACATCCTTTCTGCTCCGCCATCGGCAGCGGCGGAGACACGCGAGAGTTCGCAGCCTGCGCCTTCATCGGGCGGCTTGGCTGATGATCAAGGAACGGCTTCCGCTTTGGAGAGAGAGTCATTTCCCGAAGATGAGTCTGCTTCAATAGTTCCTGCGGATACAGCTAAAGCGCCGGCTGCTTCAACCGAAGCAGCCGACCAAGCCGCCAAGCCGATGTCGTCCAATGGAGAGGTTGATTCGTCAAACGCGCCGACTGCTCCAACCAAAGTTGCTTCCCCAGCTGGCGCACCGACCGCTTCAACTGAAGACGCGGACTCAGCCAACGACAACGAGTCAACGGCTTCAGCCGAAGCTGCTGATCTGGAGGAGGGAGCTGCGCCGGAAGCGTCCGAATCACTCTCAGCTGCAACTGGGGCTGCGCGCCCGGGAGAACGCGGCGTGTCCGTGCAGACAGCCGGCGAATCGCCATCTCCTTCGGGGGCTTTGGCTGCACCGCCGGAGCAAAATACGGGCAAGGCCAATGATCCCGAGCTGTCCAAACAGACCTATTTGCGAGAAATTGGCGCTTTGAGGGCTTGGGAAAGCTTAAGCGGCAATACCGACCTGACAATAGCTTTAATCGATACCGGAGTGGATTTGAATCATCCCGACCTGGCCGACAATCTGGTTCCCGGCATTAATCTCATCGATCCCAAAAAATCGGCGCAGGACGATAACGGCCATGGAACCAGCGTGGCTGGCGTGGTCGGGGCTGTGGGCAATAATGGAACCGGAGTTTCCGGCGTGCTGTGGAAGGCCAAAATCATGCCGGTCAAAGCGCTGGACAAATGGGGCGACGGCACCGAAAAGGACCTCGGCGAGGGAATACTTCAAGCCATCCGCAAAGACGCCAAAATCATTATCATGTCGGTTGGTCTCTACCGGTATTCGCCCTATATGATGGATATCGTTCAATATGCCGAAAATAAAGGGGTATTGCTTGTAGCATCTTCTGGCAATGACGGTGTTTCGCTTGGCACAAAAGCATCCGTCAAATATCCCGCGGCTTACCCTACAGTGCTTGCGGTGGGAGGAGCAAAGCCGGGAGGCGCCCCGGACGGACGGTCCAATACAGGTCCGGAGCTGGATTTGATCGCACCATGGAATGTGTATACAACGGCGCTTGGCGGGGGCTACAAGAAGGAGGAAGGCACCTCCATGGCGGCGCCTCAAGTGGCAGCGGCAGCTGCCCTCGCTTGGGGAAAAAATCCCGATTTTACGCCGGCGCAAATTAGGGCCTTGCTGCGTCAGACCGCAAAAAGCCCCAGCTCTGCGGGTGTCGATCAAAAATCGGGTTATGGCTTGATCCAGGTGGATAAGGCGATACAGGAACAGCTGGAGCCCGATGCTTACGAACCGAACAATACGATATCTACCGCGTCTGTATTTCCGCTTGGCACGCAGCTTTTGGCGGAGTTGTCCTCTTCCAAGGATGAGGATTGGTTTGTTGTCGATGTGCCCTTTGACGGCAAATTGACGATTGCGTTTGAAGGCTTGCCAGACGGCAAGCAAGCGATGCCCGTTGTGCGTCTATCGCATTATGCCGGCGGTCAGCTGCAGCGGTCGGAGGATGCCAGATTAAGCAGCAAGTCGATCACCCTGGATGTCAAAAAAGGCAAACAGCAGATCAAAGTGAATTTTGGCAATCCCAATCAAAGTTTGCCGCTTGCATACAGCTTGACCTCAACCTTCGGCATTGCTCCCGATGCTTTCGAGCCTAATGACCGGATGGCCGATGCCGCCGTGCTGCAGCCCAAAAGCGCAACGATAACGGGGAATTTTCATCAGACCGCAGACCGGGACTGGTATGTGATGGATTTTAAGCAATCCGGCAAGCTTCAGCTCTCTGTGAGCGTCAGCACTGCTAGAATCGATGCAGGATTGTCCTTGCAGCGCGAAGGGCAGTCGCTCGTGCTATACGACGATCAGGGAGAGGGCGGCACCGAAATAACGCCAGTCATATCCGTCACACCTGGCAAATATTATATTCGTGTCCATAATGCCATTTCGCTGGATGCCAGTCCCGTAGCGGGCGTCTACACGCTAAAGGTTGATTTCAAGCCTCAGTTGACCGACCCGAACGAACCCAATGACAAAAGCTATGAAGCCATTATGATGCGGCCGGGCAGCGAATATTTGGGTGTCATCGACAAAACGAGCGACATTGACTGGTTCCAGTTCCGGCTATCCAAGGAAAGCGTGGTAAGCCTTAGCGTAACCGATGTGCCAACAAGCGTATCGCTTCGGCTGGATGGCTATGACAAACGGATGAGCTTGATCGTTTCTTCAACCACCGGCTCGTCCGGCAGGCTTCAGAGCAGGGAGTTAGTTCTCCAGGCGGGTGTCTATTATGTCAAGCTTACGGCTGACAAGGTGTTTCATGATCAGTATTACCGTTTAAAGGTTATGGTGGAGGAACTGGAGTCAGGATTCAGAGATATTACCGGCCATTGGGCCAAAGACGAGATAACGGCCCTTTCCAAAGACGGTATTATTAACGGAGTCGGCAACTATCGCTTCGCCCCTGACCGCACCATTACAAGAGCCGAGGCCGTTGCCATGATTTCGAAGGCGTTTAAGCCGTTGTCGACGGGGATGACGTCACGAGCAGCGTTCAAGGACGTCAAAAGCTCCCATTGGGCGGCTGACGCGATAAGCAAGGGTGTGCAGCAAGGCTGGGTAACAGGGTTCCCGGACGGCACCTTCCGGCCGGATCAGCCCGTGACACGCGCCGAAATGGCCGTGATGATCGGCAAAGCCAAAGGGATAAAGCCGCAAATTTCCAGCACTCGTCCTTTTGCCGACGTATCGGCGACGGACTGGTATGCGCCGATGCTTCGGGCAATGAAAAACGACGGCAAGCTCAGCGGCGTCCAGCCAAATTTGTTTAAGCCTGCGGACCGGGCAAGCAGAGCTTCATTTTCCGTATTGCTGTACCGCTATTATAAAAATGGTTAATGACTGGAGGACCTGAGCGTTAATGGGAGTTGTTTTGTTCGCGGCAGAAGGCGGCTGGTTTGCTCTCGAGGGTGTAAGCGGCCTGTTCGCGATCACTGTTGAATTGCTGGCTATCGTGCTGTCATGGGTGTTGATTAAAGAAGTGAAATGGGAGGCGATATTTCGCCACCCCCGCAATGCCAGGGCCAGAATGTGCCAAGTGCTGATTGCGATTGTGTTCGGCCATGCCATAGCGCAGTTTTTTCTGCAATATATGGACTACACGGCCATGCTGAGGAACTTTGTCGAATAACAACAGCGAAACATGTCAACAATGGGAGTAATACAGCCAAGCTTAGGGTAAATAATTGGAATATAATTTACTCTTGTCGATTATTGCCATTAGATGTTAAGATGAAGGTTAGTGGTTGTTCCATAGTGATTTAAATCTTGTTCACTTTTATGAAATGTTAGATCCAGCTTGAAATAGAAATTGCAATCGCGGAGGGAACGCAAAGATGACAAAAATTATCGTCCGCGGAGGCCAGCGTTTAACGGGCACAGTTCGCGTCAGCGGCGCTAAAAATGCAGTGCTCCCTATATTGGCTGCCTCATTATTGGCGACGGAAGGAGACAGCGTCATCTGTGACGTTCCCCTCCTAGACGACGTTATGACGATCCAGAGCGTGCTTCAGACATTGGGCGCGCAAACAACATACAACAACGAAACGATGACCGTATCGGTGCCGATTATTACGTCTTATGAGGCGCCATATGAGCTGATTCGCAAAATGAGAGCGTCTTTCCTCGTTATGGGTCCTCTGTTGGCCCGTATCGGCAGGGTGCGCATCTCGCTTCCTGGCGGCTGCGCCATCGGAACTCGTCCTATCGACCAGCATCTCAAGGGATTTGAAGCGATGGGCGCGGAAATTACATTGGGGCAAGGTTTTATTGAAGCGTCCGTTCGCGGTCGCTTGAAGGGAACAAAGATTTACCTGGATGTGGCAAGCGTTGGCGCAACGGAAAACATTATGATGGCGGCGGCCCTTGCAAACGGGACTACTACCATTGAAAATGCGGCACGCGAGCCGGAAATCGTGGACCTGGCCAACTATATTAACGCGATGGGCGGAAAAGTCCGCGGCGCGGGAACCGGGATGATTCGCATCGAAGGCGTGGAGCGTCTGAAAGGCGCCCGCCATAATGTCATTCCCGATCGCGTGGAAGCAGGCACTTATATGATCGCTTCCGCTATTACGGGCGGCGATGTATTTGTTGAAGGGGCGATCGCAGACCACCTGACCCCGGTTATTTCCAAGCTTCAGGAAATGGGCGTGGAAATAGTGGAAAGCGACAACGGTATTCGCGTAACAGCGAACAGAGGCCTTAAAGCCGTCGATGTCAAAACGCTTCCGCATCCCGGCTTTCCGACGGATATGCAGTCTCAAATGATGGCGCTGCTGCTTGCATCGGAAGGAACAAGTGTCGTAACGGAAACGGTATTTGAGAATAGGTTTATGCATGTGGACGAATTCCAGAAAATGAATGCCAGCATCAAGGTGGATGGACGCTCCGCGATCGTAACGGGCGGCGTGCCTCTTACCGGTGCAAAGGTATGTGCCACCGACCTTAGGGCAGGAGCCGCGTTGATCTGCGCCGCTTTGCGCGCGGATGGCGAAACCGAGGTTACGGGGCTTCACCACGTAGACCGCGGATATGTCGATATCACAGGCAAGCTTGCTTCCTTGGGAGCCGATATTTGGCGTGTCGAAGGTGACGGCGATGCAGTTGTTGAAGAGGTTCAGGAGGTTCAAGCTCCGGTCGCAGTTGTTCAACAAACGGCAGCGGCCTCCAAAGCCGCCGAATCCGGAACATCATACAAGAGGGAAAAGGAAGTTGCGGTTCTGAAGGTACAGCCTACCTGGGCCTAATCGGCCAATCCCTTACATAAACAGGAGACTTTGTGGAAACCTACAAAGGCTCCTGTTTTTTTGTTAGTGTTTTTTGGTATCCTGCTGGCTGGATGAATCTATTGACAAGGGATGAATTGCAGGCTAAAATGAGTTACATAAATGTGTAAACGATTACACACAATACAGAATTCATGTAAGGAGTGACGGGATGTCCAACGTGAATATTACCGTGATAGGCAGCTTGAACATAGATATGGTGACAGAGACAACCGTGGTTCCGGAGCAAGGCGAGACTGTTATTGGAAGCGATTTCTCTAGCTTTACAGGCGGAAAGGGAGCTAATCAGGCTGTAGCCTGTGCCCGTCTGGGCGCAAAGGTGACGATGATTGGATGCGTAGGCGAAGATGCTATGGCTGCGCAGTTAAGGGAAGCTCTGGAGCGCGAGGGTATCCGTATGGAACATGTGAAAACGGTTCCTCATAAGCCGACAGGCATTGCAGCGATTACGGTTTGCGATAGCGATAACCGCATTATCGTCATTCCCGGCGCCAATCACTGCTTGCTGCCGGAAGATATTTTGGAAAAACGGGATGTTATCGCAGGTTCGGACATGATTCTGATTCAGCAGGAAATTCCGCTGGCTACGGTGGAGGCAGCGATCCACCTGGCTCATGAGCTGAACGTTCGCGTTATTTTGAACCCGGCTCCTGCAACTCGGTTATCCAAAGAGCTTTTGGAAAAAATCCATCTGCTTACGCCCAATGAATACGAGCTTTCAATCGTAACGGGGGAAGTGAGCGGCGGTCGAGGCTATAACCAACGGGTAGCGGATTATCCCCATCTCCTCGTCATGACCGCAGGCAGCAATGGCGCCTATTATAAATCCGGCAATGAGGATCAGGGCCATGTCCCGGGCCGCAAGGTAGAGGCAGTGGATACGACGGGTGCAGGAGATACCTTTAATGGAGCGCTTGCCGTCAGGCTGAGCGAAGGAGCGGATCTGGGTGAGGCGGTAATGTTTGCCGTGGCAGCCAGCGCCTTGTCCGTAACAAAGCTGGGCGCGCAAAGCGGAATGCCTTTACGCTCGGAGGTCGAAGCCTTTATGGCGGAGTAACCGCCGAACAATAGCGCTCGGATGAACGTTTCACGAACCGGCCTGCATTGCTGGAAAGGTGATTTTTGGCAGGGCCTTCAGGCCGGAAGTCTTTAAATGTCGTGTTGTTGATTAGGGCGTGTCTGAAAACTCGCTCAAGGGCATCTATCACCGCCTTTTCGCCCCCTGCTACGTTACTTTTTCTTGACTTGCCCCCGGTAAGCCTTCAAAAAAGCGCCTTGCATGGAACAAAAATTCGGCAATGTCTGCTCCCTGCGGAGTTTTCAGACACGCCCTAGTTTGTGGCTGTTTATTTATTGGATAGAGCAGCGAGAATGTTAACTTTTGCTACGAGAGGTCATTGGGATGAAAAAAACAGGCATACTAAATAGCGAAATATCCACTATTCTTTCCCGGATGGGACATACGGATTGCATTGTTATATGCGACTGCGGATTGCCTATCCCGGATCATGTGAAACGAATCGATCTGGCGCTTAAGCAGGGCACGCCTTCTTTTGCGGAGACGCTGGAGGCCGTGCTTGCAGATATGGAAGTGGAGGAAGCCGTCGTTGCCAGCGAAATGGCGGAACGTAACGGCGAGCTCCGGGAGAAAGTGTCTTCTTTGCTGGACGATGCGGAGATACAGGAAGTGAGTCATGAGAGGTTCAAGCAATTGACGGGACAAGCCAAAGCGGTGATCCGAACAGGCGAAGCGACGCCGTATGCAAATATTATTCTGAAGGCAGGCGTCATATTCGGATAAGCCTCGGAGATAGAGGCAAAGGAGGAGTCGAAGATGGAATACGTTGTGGAAATGAGCGGCATCTTCAAGTCGTTCTCTACCGTCCAGGTATTAAAGGATGCCGCGTTCCGGCTTGAACCTGGCGAAATACACGCCTTGATGGGTGAAAATGGCGCCGGCAAATCGACGCTGATGAAAATTTTGACGGGTGTATACAAGGCGGATGCCGGAACAATCAAGCTCAAAGGCCGGGAAGTAGAGTTTGCCGATCCCACGGAGGCCGAGCGATACGGCGTAGCGATCATTCATCAGGAGCTTAATATTATTCCCAAGCTGACTGTGGCCGAAAATATGTTTCTGGGCCGACAGCTTACGTACGGAAGAACGGGCATTCTTCGGGAAAAAGAGATGAATCGGCTGACTCGCGAGTACCTTGGTCGCCTTAACGTCGATCTGGACCCAACAGCGCCGGCGGAGACGTTGTCTATCGGACAGCAGCAGATGATCGAAATCGGCAAGGCATTATCCAAAAAGGCCGAAGTCATCATTATGGATGAGCCTACGGCTGCTTTGACCGACCGCGAAATCGAAGCATTGTTCCGTATCATGGAGCAGCTTCGCAAAGAAGGCGTTGGCATCGTCTATATTTCGCACCGTATGGAAGAAATCTTCACCATTTGCGACCGGATATCCGTCCTTCGCGACGGCGCGTTTCTTGGAACCGAAAAAACGGCGGAAACGACAGTTGAACATATCGTTCGACTCATGGTGGGACGCGAGATCGGAGAACGGTATCCAACCCGCAACTCGGCCATCGGCAAAGAAAGACTGCGAGTGGAAGGGCTGGGCGACGGGCGGCAGTTGAAAGATATCCGCTTTTCGGTCAATGCAGGCGAAATCGTTGGCGTTGCGGGACTGATGGGCGCGGGACGTACGGAAATCATGCGGCTTTTGTTCGGGGCGGACCGAAAAAAAACAGGCGATGTTTACATCGACGGCCAGAAGGTCGACATTAAAAGTCCTGCAAGCGCAATCAAAGCGGGCATCGCGTTTGTAACGGAGGACCGCAAGCATCAGGGTTTGCTGCTGGATATGTCGGTACGCGAAAACCTGTCCATTACCAACTACGGGCAGATCGCCCCGCTCGGCATTGTTTCAAACGGCAAGGAGCAGGCTTTATCCGAGCAAATGATAAAACGCTTTCTTATTAAAGCGAGGGATGCGGAACAAACCGTTAAGTCGCTAAGCGGCGGCAATCAGCAAAAAATCGCAATCGGCAAGTGGCTCGGCAAGCTGCCCCGTATTTTCATTCTGGACGAACCTACGCGAGGCGTTGATGTAGGCGCCAAAAAAGAAATTTACAGCATGATGAACGAGCTTAGCGAGCAAGGGGTAGCCATCATCATGGTTTCCTCGGACTTGCCGGAGGTGCTAGGCGTCAGCGACCGCGTCATTGTCGTTCATGAAGGGCGCATCGCAGCCGAACTTTCCAAGGAACAAATGAATCAGGAAACCATTATGTATGCCGCGACAGGAGGAAACAGCCATGGCCATAAATAAAAAATCGTTGTCAGTCGCCTTGCAAAAGCTTGGTCCGCTGATCGGACTATGCATCATCATTATTTTTCTCATTATCGCAAGTCCCAACTTTTTGACGCTGACGAATATCCTTAATATTTTTCGCCAGGTATCCATCAATGCATTGATCGCTTTTGGCATGACCTTTGTTATTTTGACGGGCGGCATTGATTTGTCCGTAGGCGCTATATTGGCTCTGTCGGGGGCGCTTACCGCAGGCATGATGGGAGCCGGCGTTGATCCCATGACGGCTGTTTTGATCGGGGTTGTTGCAGGCGGAGTAATGGGGGCCATCAATGGACTTCTGATTACAAAAGCAAGAATTGCGCCGTTTATCGCTACGCTGGCAACAATGACGATATTCCGGGGCTTGGCGTTGGTATATACCGACGGACGGCCCATCACAGGCTTTAACAGCGAGGCGTTTACGATGATCGGCGGCGGTTATTTCTTCGGCGTGCCTGTACCTGTCATCCTTATGTTGATTTTGTTCGGTGGCTTGTTTTTCGTATTGCGCAAAACAACCTTTGGACGAAATGTCTACGCTATTGGAGGCAACGAGGAGGCTGCCCGGTTATCTGGCATCAAAACCGGACGTTTTAAAGTGTACGTGTATACGCTGACCGGCGTGCTGTCTGCTCTGGCAGGCATTATTCTGACCTCCCGCCTTAACTCCGCTCAAGCCAACGCCGGCGTCGGTTATGAGCTGGATGCTATCGCAGCCGTCGTATTGGGCGGCACAAGCCTTTCGGGAGGCCGTGGCTGGATCGTAGGCACGTTGATCGGGGCGCTCATTATCGGCGTATTGAACAACGGACTTAATTTGCTAGGCGTCTCTTCCTTCTATCAGCAAGTGGTCAAAGGGTTGGTTATTCTGCTTGCCGTCTTGCTGGACCGTAAGAAAACAAGCAGTTAGGGTTTGTCTTAAAACTCGCTTGAGGGCATCTGAAACCGCCTTTTGGCCCCCTGCTGCGTTACTTTTCCTTGACTTACCCCCGGTAAGCCTTCGAAAAAGCGCCTTGCAGGGAACGAAAATTCGGTCGGCACCATCTGCTCCCTGCGGAGTTCTAAGACATACCTTGATCATAAATGCGCAACAAAAAAATAACAAATAAGGTGGTCATCCTATGAAAAAAATGTTGAAATTCGCAAGTGTAGGCCTCATTACTGCTCTGATGCTCGCCGGCTGCTCCACTACCGCTCCGGGAAGCACGCCAAAGCCGGAGGAGAGCAGCGCTCCTGCCAAAACGGAAGGAATTACAATTGGACTGGCTGTATCGACGCAAAGCAATCCGTTTTTTGTCACCCTTAAAGAGGGTGCGGAACGCGCGGCGCTGGCTGGAGAAGCCAAGCTGACCGTAGTTGACGCGCAGGATGATGCCGCCAAGCAAGCTTCCTCCATCGAAGATCTGATTCAGCAGAAGGTCGATGTGATTATTATCAACCCAACCGATTCTGCGGCCATTGTGCCGGCAGTGCAATCCGCCAATGCTGCGGGTATCCCGGTTATTACGGTTGACCGCGTCTCCGACGGCGGAACGGTTGTAAGCCATATCGCTTCAGACAACAAGGCGGGAGGCGCCCTTGCGGCAAAATATATCGCCGAGAAGCTGGGCGGAAACGGCAATGTCGTGGAATTGGAAGGCATCCCGGGTTCATCCGCCGCTCGCGAACGCGGAGCCGGCTTTAATGAAGAAATCGCCAAATCATCCGGTATTGGAGTATCCGCCAAGCAGCCGGCCGATTTTGACCGTGCAAAAGGCCTGACGGTCATGGAGAACATTGTTCAAGGCAACAAGGATATTAAAGCGGTATTTGCGCATAACGATGAAATGGCGCTGGGCGCGCTGAAGGCGTTGGAGGCGGCAGGTTTGTCCGATGTGATCGTTGTTGGATTTGACGCTACGGACGATGCATTGAAGGAAGTATCCTCGGGAGCGCTTAGCGCAACTGTGGCCCAAAAGCCTGAAGAAATGGGTATTTTGGCTGTACAAACCGCAATCAAAGTAGCGAAGGGCGAGCAGGTGGACGCCTCCATTCCTGTAGATCTAGAGCTTATCAGCAAGGATTCCGGGAACTGACCAGAGCTAGTCTCATCGTATTCTTGACTGCTCCAAACAAGTGTGCTAACGTTTTCCCAAAACGTGAACACACTTGTTTTTTGTCGGGGCGGCGAGTTATTATTTTCTCCCAGGTAAATTGCAGATTGTTGAAAGGAAAATGGCCGATATGACGACAATTAGAGATGTCAGCAAGCTGGCCGGCGTTTCAGTCGCAACCGTATCGCGTCTGCTCAATCAGAGCGGATATGTGAGCAAGGAGGCGGAGGTAGCCATTATGGCTGCCGTCAAGAAGCTGAACTATAAACCCAACACCATCGCCAGAAGCCTCGCCGGGAAAAAAACATCCGCGGTGGCCTTAATGGTGCCCGATATTCTTAATCCATTTTTTCCCGAGCTTGCGCGCGCGGCTGAAGATGAAGCGGCAGCCAGAGGGTATACGCTGGTGTTATGCAATACGGATAATAATCCTGAAAAGGAAAAGATGTATATTGAAGCTCTGATCAATAAGCAGATCGACGGGATTATGATTTCATCCTATACCATTTCGCCACAGCAAATCGTTGCGCTGCAGGAGCGATCTATTCCGATAGTAGCCATTGATAAACCATACAACGGTTATCCAATCTTGTCGGTTACCGCAGCCAACCGAGAGGGCGGGAAAATGGCGATTCGCCACTTGCTGGATGGCGGCTGCCGCAAAATTGCCCATATATGCGGACCTTCCCATGTTCACTCTGCTTATGAGCGGGCGTTGGCCTATGAAGATATTTGCGCTGGCATGCCTTGGTATACGCCAAGTCTGACTGCTTTCGGGCGGTTCAGCGTGGCAGGCGGATACGAAGCCATGAATGAAATTTTCCGCAAACATCCCGATGTCGACGGCGTGTTTGCGGGCAATGATTTGATGGCGGCGGGCGCGTTAAAAGCCATTCACGAGTTAGGGCTTTCTGTACCGGATGAGATCAAAATTATCGGTTTTGACGGTATCCGCATGGACATGGTTTTCCCGGAGCTATCGACAGTCTCCCAGCAAATCTATTCCTTGGGCAAAACGGCCATGGATTATCTGATCCGCCAGATCCAGGATGAACCGATCGAGCGTAAAAACTATGAGCTTGAAGTTCAATTGCTTCCCAAGTCAACCACCTAACCTGCCTATTCCGAGCAGCCGAAGGACATGAAGGGCCTAGTCCCTTTTGTCCTTCGGCTGCTTTTTTCTTCATTAGTCTGCAAGTCGGTGCTTTCTGTGTCTCTAGCACGAATCCTCTCCAAACATGCCAGAGTGAATTCTATACTATTAACGGCAATCATAGAATACAATATCCGGACAATAATCAGAGAGGCGTTTTTGCCGGAGTCTTTATCCCATATGAAAACGCTGGAGGAAAGGAGCGCTGATGAGCGGAAAGCAGTGGATTTTTCTTTTTATGACCGGAATTCTGCTAGGCGGGTTGCTGTTTGGAGTGGAAGGGGTTCTCTCAAAGACGCGGCCGGGATTTCATAGAGAGCCTGGAGTGCGGCTAGAACAGCAGCTTGGGGCGGCAGGTGTGGAGGAAACGAACAACACGGAGGCTGTGGCCGGAGATGGGGCCGGCCGCAGCGGCGGTATCTCCGAAACAGGAGAGCAATCTTTAAGGGATACCGATGCCAGGGTGCGGGCAGCATCTGCACAAGCAGGTCCGTCCGGGCTTAACGTTTCCGACGATGAACGGGGGGGCGGCGGCGAAAAAGGCGGTTCGCTACATATGCCAGTAAAATCTGCGGGGGCCCAACCGCTGGCATCTGGGGAGGCAGGGCCGCTGGACAACGTGCAGGTGAGGGTTTATTTAAGCGCAGAAAAAAAGATAGAAAAGGTTCCGCTGGAAACTTATGTGCTAGGAGTGCTCGCGGGGGAAATGATGGCCGATTTCGAGCTGGAGGCGCTGAAAGCCCAGGCGATAGCGGCCAGAACCTATATTGTAAGAAGGTTATCTGCCCCCGCTGACGGGGCGTTGAAGAAAAAAGGCGCAGATGTGACGGATACAATTGAGCATCAGGTCTATATTCCCCGAGGGGAGCTTCTGGGCCGATGGCCAGGCGGGGCCGATGCGGAGCAATTGATAAAAATGAAACGGGCAGTTGCGGAAACAAGGGGGCTGGTCATTACCTATAACGGAGGTCCGATTGAAGCGGCCTTTTTTTCCACTAGCAATGGATATACGGAAAATTCGGAGGACTATTGGGAGCTGTCGCTGCCCTATCTGCGCAGTGTAGCCAGTCCCTGGGACAAGGAGTTGTCGCCAAGATACCGGCAGCAGGCGGAGTTTGGACAGAAGGAGCTTTATGCAAAGCTGGGGGTGTCCGGCAAGGCGGCAAAAGGGAAACCGGTCATCAAGCTGATGTCCGAAACGGAAGGCAATCGGGTCAAGGAAGTTAAAGTTAACGGCGTTTTGTTTACCGGCAGGGAAGTGCGCGAGAAGCTGGGGTTGGCCTCATCCCAGTTCACCTGGAAGATCGACGGGAACAACGTTTCCTTTACGACCTACGGAATGGGACATGGAGTCGGCATGAGCCAATGGGGAGCAAACGGCATGGCCAAGGAAGGGAAAACGGCGGCCGAAATTCTGCATCACTATTATACGGGCGCAACAGTCGAACAAGCTTCTAAGCTACCAATGACTCTATCCTCGTAAAAAATGGTAAGCCTCACGTATAAAGCCGGTAGATATGGCAACAATGGCTAGTGAGGTGATCGCTAATGAATGATCAAAACCAAAACAAAGGGAAGCAAAGACCCGAAGAAACTCCCAAAAATAGTCTGGGAGGAGCATCTGCCGCCAAATCTAGCAGCGGACTGAAGAAACTATTCGCAAAGCGTTGGGTTTCTCCAGCAATCTTCATGGCTGCGGCAGCAATTATCGTAACCTTAATGTGGATCTATCAGGGCAGTGATCCCGCGAAGCCGACAACGGCTCCGGAAGATGCCACTGAGGTGACGCAAGAAGGCGGACAGCAAGAGGGTACAGCCCAGGAGAATGTCGGCGGCGGCGATGGCAATGTGGTGGAGGAAGCGGCGAGCAACGAGATTATGCAGTGGCCGGTAGGCAAGGTGGAAGACTTGCAGGTTGATGTCGGTTTTTACGATGAAACGGGCAGTCAATCCGACAAGGAGGCTGCGGTTGTACAAGTCGGTTCGACCTTCGCTCCGCATACCGGGGTAGATTTTGTTCACCCGGATGGAGTTGCCTTCGATGTATTGGCGGCAATGTCCGGCAAGGTAACCCGCGCCGACAGTCACCCCCTGTTAGGCAATATTGTTGAAATCAGCCATGGCAACGGGCTGGTTACCGTGTACCAAAGCTTGGCAGGCGTTGAAGTGGAAGAAGGAGACAACGTGAATCAGGGCACGGTCATTGCGCAAGCGGGCCGCAGCGACCAGGAGCGCGATACAGGCATTCACCTTCACTTCGAGACTCGTTTAAACGGGGAAGCCGTCAATCCGAAGGACTATATTACGGAGTAACTGCATCCAGGGAACTATAGAAGAAACCGCGGCGGGCAAGGGATTTATCCTTTGCCCGCTTTGCTATTTTCAAAAATTATTCACTTTCAAGGCTTGTCACGCTTGGACATAGAGAATATATGCCCACTCCACTCATATACTGTACCAAACTATCTACAGCAGGGAGGCGGGAACGTGCACGATTACATCAAAGAGCGAACCATTAAAATAGGCCGCTGCATCGTGGAAACGAAGCATACGGTGCGCACAATCGCAAAAGAGTTCGGCGTGTCCAAAAGCACGGTGCATAAGGATTTGACCGAACGTCTGCCGGAAATCAACCCTGATTTGGCCGATCAGGTCAAGCACATTCTCGAATACCACAAATCCATCCGGCATTTGAGGGGAGGAGAAGCGACCAAGATCAAATATAAAAAAAGCAGCGGGAAAAAGCGAGAGGTGCTTGCGGCCGGGAAGGCTTAACGTTAGTTTTGGCTGATGGCATATTGGATGTCTACCATGCCGCTAGACATGCTTCGTAGTGGAATTCGGGCTTTTGGAACAACCCTTGGCAGTGCTCTTGGCCGTCCCGGAACGATGAAGGCTGCGTGCCGCTTCATTATTTTTTGCCGTGCATAGAGGAATTTTGTCCTTTTTGGCGAATAATGCAAATGGAACGATTAGGAACGTTGATTAACATTATTGGTTGGGGGACTTTAGCCTTATGCTGAGCAAGGATATCGGGATTGATCTTGGGACGGCGAATGTATCCATTCATGTCAAAGGGAAGGGCGTTGTGCTTGACGAGCCTTCGGTTGTAGCGATCGAGAGCGACAGCAAGAAGGTGCTTGCGGTCGGCGAGGATGCCCATCGGATGGTGGGACGTACGCCGGGCAACATTATTGCCATCAGGCCCCTGCGGGATGGCGTCATCGCGGATTTCGAGATTACGGAAATTATGCTGAAAGCGTTTATTGACCGTGTCGATGGCCGCAAGTGGTTCAGCCGTCCGCGCATACTGATCTGCGCCCCCACGAATATTACGTCGGTGGAGCAGAAAGCGATTCGCGAGGCGGCCGAACGCAGCGGCGCTAAGGAAGTGTATTTGGAGGAAGAGCCTAAGGCAGCCGCAATCGGGGCTGGAATGGATATTTTCCAGCCCAGCGGCAACATGGTCGTCGATATCGGGGGCGGAACAACGGACGTTGCCGTTTTGTCCATGGGCGATATCGTTACGGCATCCTCCATTAAGGTGGCCGGCGATAAGTTTGACGACGCCATCATGAAGTACATCAAAAACAAGTACAAGCTTTTGATCGGCGAGCGGACCAGCGAGGATATCAAAATCAAGATCGGATCGGTTTACGATGACGGAACCCGCGGCGAAATTGACATACGCGGCCGCGACATGGTGTCCGGGCTTCCTCAAAGCGTAACCATTCGGTCCGGCGAAGTGAGAGAAGCGCTGTGGGACCCGGTTATGTCTGTGGTTGCGGCGGCCAAATTCGTGCTGGAGCAGACGCCGCCTGAGCTGTCGGCGGACATTATCGACCGCGGCGTTATTTTGACCGGCGGCGGAGCGTTGCTGGGAGGACTGGACACCTTGCTGGCGGAAGAGCTGAAGGTTCCGGTGCTGGTAGCTGATAATCCTATGCATTGCGTGGTGAAAGGGACAGGCATTCTGCTGGACAATCTGGACAAGCTTAAAAAATAGCAGAGGCGGGCATTCGCGGGTAGGGCGCCTTAGGGGGGCGCGCCGAGGCGGAAATAAGCCTATAGTCTCATGCGGGGCTATTCAGACTAGCCGGATTAAGGCCGATATAAAGGAGAGGCCTGACTTTCGCCAACCAGGACAGGAGGATTACAATGCTGAGAGGTTTGTATACGGCCGCGTCTGGCATGATTGCCCAGCAGCGCCGTCACGATACCGTTACGAATAATATAGCCAACCTGAATACGCCGGGGTACAAGCAGATCAACGCGGTTACGCGCTCGTTTCCGGAGATGCTGCTTGCCATGACGGGAGTGCAGAACGCCGAACGCACGTCGGTCGGTACCTGGACCAGCGGCGTTTTTGCTGAAGAAAGCTTGTCCATTCATGTGCAAGGCGATTTGATGCAGACGAACCGCTCCTCTGACTTTGCCCTCGTCTCCAATCTGGAGCTGAACGGACTGGCGTTCGACGCTTCCGGCAAAGCGATTACGGATGACGGCACCGCTGTATTTCAGCCGCAAGCGTTTTTTACGGTACGTGACCAGAACGGGGAAATTCGCTATTCAAGGGGCGGGGCGTTCATGCTGGACCGGGAAGGTTTTCTTCTGGCAAGCGACGGCTCCAACGTGCTTGACGTTGGCGGCAATCCTATTCAGCTTCCTGCTGGCGTGTCGCTAGATGATCTGGTGCTGACCGAAAACCAGACTTTCCTGGACGGGAACGGCAATGACATTGGAAACCAATTAATGATTACGCGGATTGAAAATCCGAATCAGCTTGTACGGGAAGGCAACGGCAATTTCAGATTCGCGACTGACAATGGACAAGCTGCCCTTATCGGAGCGGGAGACCGCGTCGAGGTTCGTCAGGGCTACGTGGAACGTTCCAACGTAGACGCCGCGCAAGCTGCCGTAGATCTGATGGCGGCCCTAAGAGCATACGAGGCCAACCAGAAGGTCATCCAGTTCTATGATCAGAGCTTGCAAAAAGCGGCTAACGAAATCGGCCGGGTCTACTAATAGCAAGGATCGCGGACTATAGCCAATTTCGTAAAGTGACCGAGGGGAGGATTCATTGTCATGAACGCTTCTATGATCAACGCCATGGTGTCGATGAATGCGCTCCAGCAGAAGCTGGATGTCATGGCTGACAATATTGCCAACGTAAATACAGTAGGTTACAAAAAGAAGGAAGTTACATTTGAGGATCTGCTGACCAACCTGAAAAACCAGCCGGATTCCTTTAATCAGCCAGGCAGGAGAACGGCTATGGATTTCAACCAGGGCTGGGGCGCAAAGCTGTCCGTCATTCAGCCTAATTTGTCCCAGGGACCTCTGCAGGCAACGGAAAATTTGACGGACGTTGCTATTGAAGGAAATGCGTTGTTCGAGGTTACGATCGATGGCGCCAATACAAGCGCTTATACCCGCAACGGGGCCTTCCAGTTGACGATGGCTGCAAACGGTGATACGATCTTGGCAACGGAAAATGGTTATCCGGTCGTTGCAAATGTGCCTGACGCTAACGGCAATCTGGTGGAAGGCAACATCATTGTTCCAAGAGGTTATTCGCTTCGCGTTAATGCCGACGGAACGGTGCTTGGCGTCTCTTCCGACAATACCATCGAGCTTGGAAGCATCAAGCTTCTTCAGGTTTCCCGGCCTGCCGCCTTGACCGCGGTGTCCGATAATCTGTTTATTATTGCCGATGGCATCAACCCTGATGATATTGTGCAAGAAGTCACACCTGATCCGGATAATCGAATCGCTCTGCGTCAAGGCTTCCTGGAGCAATCCAACGTCCAGCTGTCTGACGAAGTAACGGAGCTTATCAATGTTCAACGCGCCTATCAGCTTGCAGCAAGAGCTTTATCGTCCAGCGATACGATGATGGGCATTGCGAACTCGATGCGCGCGTAGGCTAGAATGAAGGTGATGCGTATGACCGACGATGTAATGAATTCCAGCGGGAATGAGTTGCCTCGTCAATCAGCCGGCAACGGCAGAATGACAGGAAATGCGGCTGGCGGGAGCAGAACGTCCGGCAGTCCAACCGGCGTCTATCCTGGCGCCATTCCCGGCGGGCTCTCGCGAGCGCAGCGGCTTAACAGCGTTTCTTCCGGCGACGGCGGAAGCGGATTAAGCGGCGGCAAGGTGCCGGAAAAAGGGAACGGCGGCGAAACCGGGGACAACAAGGTTAAGAACCGGACCAAGGAAACATGGCCCGAAGAGGACGAAGAAGAGAAACGCTTTCCGATTTGGGCGCGGGTGGCCTTTTGGCTGTTTCGCAAAAGCATAGTCCCTGTCATAATGGTTGTTATGCTGCTTGCAGGCTTGTATATCGGATACGTATACCTGGGCAAATCGTCCAAGGACGATGTTTTTGAATGGTCTACCTGGCAGCATCTTTACGATCTGATTTTTGCAGAGTCCTGATGCCGGATGGCGCCGGGAAGGTGAAGAGAAGCGGTTGGCTCTCTGTATGGCCTGATTTTGGGGCTTTGCAGAGGGCTTTTTGCGTTATCGGGCCTTTTGGCTGTTGCTTGGAGGGTCCCCTTTGTTTTCATTTGACGGGAGGTAGTTTATAATAGAAGTTGTTCAAAAAGACCCGCTTTTGATCACGAAGTATGCCTAACGGCATGATCAGCATCGAATATGAAACTCAGCCGAAATTTCCGGTGCTCACTTAGTTTCCACTAAGCTCCGCTCCTCAATTTCTAGCTTCATTCCATCTTCTCGGTGCTGAAAACCGGACTTTTTGAACTCGTATTGGTAGTTGGGAACCATGGTGGGGCATTCCTTAGGAATGTATAGGAGCGTGTGCAATTGAATCTGCCAAATTTATTAACGGCGTTGCGGTTTCTGCTCATTCCCGTCTACATAATCATTTTCGCCAGCGGACATATGATTCCTGCTTTTCTTGTTGTAATAGCGGCGGGAGTTACGGACGTGCTGGACGGACATATCGCCAGAAGATACGGGCTGATTACCCCTGCGGGCCAGATGCTGGATCCGCTCGCTGACAAGTCGATGATTATCGCGGTTATTGTAACGCTTCTTTATGCCGGCCATATTTCGTGGTGGGCAGCGGGGGCATTGTTTCTGCGCGATCTGGGTATGATTGCAGGCGGACTGATCCTCCATTTTAGAGGCAAAAAAAATGTACCGGCCAACTGGATGGGCAAACTGACAACGGTGCTGCTTTATTGCGCCATTATGTTTATTTTTTTCCAAGCTTCCTTTGCGGAAGGTTTTTTGTGGACAGTGATTGCTTTTTCTTTCCTTACGTCAATTGTTTACGCAGGGGCTTACCGGAAAATGAATCCCAAGCTGTCTCCCGGGCCTGAAGGTCCCCAAGGGCCTCAAGGACCACGGGATCAGAAAGAGGCTTGACCTCGGACACTTCAGGTCCTTGGCCAAGCCCCCTTATCTTAACCTTCGCAAACTGCAGTTTTACGAGGGATAAGTATAGTGTGACTGAAATGGACATGTTTTATTCGAGTGAACATAAGAGAGGAGCTTTAAACATGCTTGATATTAACCAAATCCAGGAGATTATTCCCCACCGCCCCCCGTTTCTGCTGATTGACCGTATTTTGGAGGTAGAACCAGGCGTACGGGCTGTTGGCGTCAAAAACGTTACGATGAACGAACCTTATTTTGTGGGTCACTTTCCCGGTTACCCCGTTATGCCCGGCGTTCTCATTGTTGAGGCGCTGGCGCAGGTCGGCACAGTTGCGATGCTGATGGTGGAGGCTAATAAAGGAAAGCTTGGTTTCTTTGCAGGCATCGACGGCTTCCGGTTTAGAGGACAAGTTACACCTGGCGACACGCTTACGCTTGAAGTGGAGATTACAAGACTGAAGGGCTCCATCGGCAAAGGCCAGGCCACTGCAAAAGTAGGCGACAAAATTGTTGCCGAAGGCGAAATGATGTTTGCTTTGTCCAACCGTTAAATCCGGTATGCGTTTAACAACCCATTAATTCAGGAGAGGAACATTTTCAATGAGCAAACCATCCAATGATCATATCGCCGCCTACGAGGCATGGCTGAACGACGCCCTTATCGACGAAGCAACCAAAGAGGAGCTTCGCGGAATTGCAGGCCAAGACAAAGAGATCGCCGACCGTTTCTATCGCGACCTTGAATTTGGCACAGGGGGCTTGCGCGGGGTAATGGGCGCAGGCACAAACCGCCTGAATGCGTATACGGTAGGCAAAGCGACACAAGGTCTGGCGAACTGGCTGTTATCCAAAGGCGAAGCATCGCCGTCTGCGGTGATTGCGCATGACTCCCGCAACTATTCGCCGGAGTTTGCTCTGGATTCGGCGCTGGTACTTGCCGGAAACGGAATCAGGACCTACCTGTTCAAGTCGCTTCGTCCGACTCCACAGCTTTCTTTTGCCGTTCGAGCGCTTGGCGCATCTAGCGGTATTGTCATTACTGCCAGCCATAATCCGCCGGAATATAACGGCTATAAGGCATATGGCAGCGACGGCTGCCAATTGATTCCCGAGGACGCAGAGCAAGTAATCGCTGCAATCGGGGCAATTGAAGGTTTTGGAGAGGTAAAGCGTCTTTCGCGGGAAGAGGCTGAGCAAAAGGGCCTGCTGGTTTGGCTTGGCGAAGAAGCCGATCGCGATTATGTCAATACAGTGGTAGCTCAAAGCCTGAATTCGGAATTGCTCAAAGGAGAGCTCGGGGAAAAGTTCAGCGTTGTGTTTACGGCTCTTCACGGCACGGGCAATCTGCCAGTTCGCCAGGCGCTTGAGGGAGCAGGCTTCCGCAATGTCCATATTGTGGCGGAGCAAGAGCAACCGGATGGATATTTTAGCACGGTCAAGTCGCCGAACCCGGAGGAGCGCGAAGCGTTTACGCTGGCTATCGAGCTGGCCAAAAAAGTAAATGCCGACATTATTGTCGGAACCGATCCCGACGCTGACCGAATGGGCGCGGTTGTCCGCAACAGCGAAGGCGAATACGTTGTGCTGACAGGCAATCAATCCGGCGCGTTAATGGTGTATTATGTGCTGAGCATGCTTGAAGAGCGGGGCCAGCTGCCGGAAAACGGAGTGGTCATTAAAACAATCGTAACCAGCGAAATGGGAGCCGATATTGCCAGCTCTTTTGGCGTCGATGTGGAAAATACGTTGACCGGCTTTAAATATATCGGCGAAAAAATGACCTCTTACGAAAAAACGGGAGAAAAAAGCTTCCTGTTTGGCTATGAGGAAAGCTATGGGTATTTGACCGGCACTTATGCCCGCGACAAAGACGCCATTGTAGCCGCTTTGCTGATCTGCGAAGCAGCCGCTTATTACAGCAGCCAAGGCAAAACGTTGTATGACGTGCTTCTGGAGCTATACGGCAAATACGGATCTTACCTGGAAGGACAGGAGTCACGCACGATGAAGGGCCTGGACGGCGCTCAGAAGATTCAGGGCATTATGAATGACTGGCGAAACAATCCGCCTGTCGAAATTGACGGGGTTAAGGTTGCCGAGGTATTGGACTACAGCGTCGGACTGCAAGGCCTTCGTCCGGAAAATGTGCTGAAGTATAAATTGGAGGACGGCTCATGGTTCTGCTTGCGTCCTTCGGGCACGGAGCCGAAGATCAAGGTTTATTTTGCCGTGAAGCAAGAAAGCCCTGCGTCCGCCGAAGCAGCGCTGCAGGAACTGAAGTCTTCTGTCATGTCCCGCGTAGATCGTGAGGACTAGGCAATGGACCAGCGTCAAGACAGGAACGGAGGATTAATGTGTTGATGAGATGGCAGCGCTGGAACCGGCGCGCAAGAACATGGCTCTGGATTGTCGTTCTGGTCGGCGTAGTGGCTTCATTGCCGCTGGGCTTGTCCAGAATACAGATGGAGAAGTCGGCAAATACCGTCGAATTTGTATTCGACTACATTGATATTTTGGAAGTAGCGGAGCAGCAGAGCAGCCCTAGACAATATCTGGAGGACAAGCTTGATGTGTTGAAGGATGCCGGAATCGGCACAATGGCCGTGTATGAAAGCACGCTTAGGGAGCTGCAGCGTTCAGGCCGCCTCATTTATTACAATGAACGAGACGCCGCGTTGCTTCAAGGCAAGCTGCCTGACGAGCGGGTTAACTATTCCTATGTATTGTTCAGCGGAGCGGAGGAAGCGGGGAAAATTGGTCCGATCCTCCGGGAAGGGCTGGACCGGTACGGGGTGAATTACCGGGATTGGTCTTTCGGTGACCGCAACGGCCTTGTTGTGGAGGAGCCTCTTGCGGCCCTCAACCTAAAAACCTTTGATTTTGACCCCATGACGCTGGATGAGCTCAAGGAGGCGGGATTTCATATCTTGCCGCGCTTTTCCGACCGTGTTGTTCCTTACGACAGCGTACGCACGGATGCTCAACTGGCCCGTCTGAAAGAATACGGCGTCACTCGCGTCTTGTTCGATGGAGAAAAAGCCAAAGGGGCCAGCGATCAAGCGGATCTGAAAAGCTTGGATAGCTTTGGCGAGCTTCTCAAGCATCATGGTATTGGGCTGACGGTTATTGAAAATCTCAAGAAACCGCAGCAAGGGATTAATAAATTGGCCTATTTGAGTCAATATAATGTGGTAAGGCTGTATTCGCTATCTCCGGAGGAAAGCCTGGAGATATCGTCTACCGTTCTGAAGGAACGTTTCCTTCTTGCAGCCAAAGACCGGAATATCCGGATGTTTTTCCTGAACACGATGCTGCAATCCAGCAGTGACACGGGACGGCTGAACGATTCCGTGGACAAGCTTGCGCTTGCCATGGGCGGTGAAGAGGGAGCGATTTCGTTGCTGGCAAAAGAGGGCTTTCCGAACGGCGTGGCGGAGTCCTTCCAATTCAGCAAGCCGTCTTGGGAAAAGCCGCTGCGGGGACTTTCCGTGCTAGGAGCGGTTGCGCTGATCGCGCTTCTGATTTCCGCTTTTATCCCCCATACAGGTATTCCGTTGTTTCTGCTGGGGCTTGCGGGCTCGGCGGGACTATACGTGCTGAACAGTTCGTTGCTTGAGCAAGGGCTGGCGCTTGGAGCCGCAGTGAGTGCGCCGACGCTGGGCATCATTTGGGTATTAAACCGGATTTACTCCAGAACCATTGGGGCAAGGCGCATGATCGGCGGGGAGACGTGGACCGTCGGTGGGGCCGGACATCCTTCGCTTGCGCAGGAGAGCCGTACAACCTGGGTATTCCCTGAGGTTTCGGCGGCTCGCCGCCTGGCCATGGCGCTTGGCTGGTTTGTCGGTGCGACCTTGATTACGCTATCTGCCGTGCCGCTTGTGTTCGGCTTGCTGAACAACATTACGTACAGTCTGGTGCTGGAGCAATTCCGTGGCGTTAGCGCGCTTCATTTTGGCCCGTTGGTGCTGGTTGCCATTTATGTTTTCCTTTACGAGGATTCTGAAGGAACCGGCGTTTGGAGGCGCGGCGTCGCCTTGCTGAAGCAGCCGATCACGCTGCTATGGATCGTTGGCATAGCCTTGGTTGGGGCGGTTGGTTTTTATTATTTGTCCCGCACCGGAAACGGCGGGCAGGTTACGCCGCTTGAGCTGCTTATTCGCGGCTGGCTGGAATCGACATTTGGCGTTCGCCCGAGATTTAAAGAATTTATGCTGGGACATCCGCCGCTATTGCTTGGTTTGTTCCTTGCGATTCGATATCGCGCGGCCTGGGTATTAATGATTGTGGGAGCCATGGGTCAACTGACCATGGTCAGTACGTTCACCCATATTCATACGCCGCTTTATATTTCCATTATCCGCACTCTTCTGGGTCTGGGAGCCGGTCTGGTCTTCGGCCTGATCGCAATTGGACTTTGGACTGCGGCGGAAGGAGCTTTCCGTAAATGGGTATTGCCGCGGTTTCAACCAAAATCCGCTTAGTTATCTCCGGTTATTACGGATTTCACAATAGCGGCGACGAGGCTGTGCTTCGTTCGATCTTGCTGGCTCTGGAGGAGCAGGGGCAGGCTTTGGGTCTTGAAGTGCAGCCGATTGTGCTTAGCGGAGACCCTGCTTGGACCAGAGAGGTGTACGGCGTCGAGTCGGTGCATCGGATGCGCCCAGCCGAGGTGCTGCGTGCTATAAAGGGCAGCCATGGCCTGATTAGCGGCGGAGGCAGCCTCCTGCAGGATGCGACAAGCGCCAAAACGATCCCTTATTACACCGGGGTGATGAAGCTTGCGCAGTTGCTGGGCAAGCCGACGTTTGCTTACGCACAGGGCATAGGTCCGGTAAACAGGCGATGGATGTACCCTTTGATTGCTGGCGTAATGAAAAAAAGCGCCTATGTATCGGTCCGGGATGCAGAATCTGCAGCATTGCTTAGCAGGATCGGCATGCCTAAGGACAAGATTGAGGTTGTTCCGGATCCGGTGATGGGTTTGCCGCTGCCCAAGGCTGAAGGATTGGCTTCGTCGGCGGCAGGGACGGGCACCGTTTCGCTGGAAGTTGAGCATGCTGCGGGAGCAGGTGCTGCCCAAGGCGGAATCCCGGTTCTAGGAGTGTCTCTTCGCAACTGGCGCCAGGATGGTGCCGATATTGCCAGAATTACTGCCGCGCTTGAGGCCTTGTCCCATCGCAGGCCCGTGATTTTGCGGTTTCTTCCCTTTCATACGCCTTTGGACCGCGTGTTGTCGGAAGAGGTGCTGGCTAAGCTGGAGGGTCGCCTGGGACCAGGTAGCTCAGCGGAATTGCATGATCCCGGCGATGATCCGCAGCAAATGCTGTTAGCGGTGAGCCGTTGTCAGCTTCTCCTTGGCATGCGGCTCCATGCTCTGATCTATGCAGCAGGACGAAAAGTGCCGCTGCTGGGGCTTTCCTACGATCCCAAGATTGATCAATTTTTGGCCCGTCTGGGATTGAAGCCGATCGGCACAACCGAAGATTTGCACATCGAGGCATTTGTTGCCGCGGCATGCAGTTTGCTGGATGATGCCGATGGTTGGCGGAACAGGCATGGAGAGGCGATCGAAACTCTTCGCCGGCAGTCGCAGCATCCGGCGCAACAAATTCTGACAATGATGCGTCAATATAGTTCGAGGTGAGTTCCTCTTATGTCGAAAATAGTGCCAACAAAGGTTCCTACCGTATCCATCTTCGGAATTCCGTTCTCCAAGATGGGAATGGACGAAACGGTGAGCCATCTAACGTCTTCTATTGAAGCGGGAAAATTGCAGCATGTCGTGACAGCCAATCCCATTATGGTGATGGCTGCGTTGGAAAATCCATCCTTCGCCAAAGTGATGGCCCGTGCTGATCTGATTGTGCCGGACGGGGCGGGAGTTGTTTGGGCAGCCCGGTATTGCGGAGAACCGGTCGCGGAGCGGGTGACAGGTTTTGACCTGATGCACCGCCTGCTGGCAGAAGGAGAAAAGCGCAGATGGAAGGTATACCTGCTGGGAACCTCGCAGGACATCATCGAATCGGCCGCCGAAAAGCTCCAGCTCCAGTATCCGCAAGTCAAAATCGTCGGTTATCGCAACGGTTACTTTAAACCGGAGCAGGATGATGAAATTGTGGAAGAAATCCGCTCCTTGTCCCCGCATTTGCTTTTTGTGGCGAGAGGCATGGAGAAGGAAAGCTGGAACGCCGATTATAAGGAAAAGCTGGGCGTTCCGTTTATTATGGGCGTGGGCGGAAGCTTTGACGTTGTGTCGGGCAAACTAAAGCGGGCGCCGGGAGTCGTGCAGAAGCTGAAGCTGGAATGGCTGTACCGTCTGCTGCAGGAGCCAAGCCGCTACAAAAGAATGCTTGCGCTGCCGAAATTCGTCGTGAAAGTGATCCGCAACAAAGAAAACGTGACAAAACCAACAACTTTAGCTTAGAAAGCACCGATTTTCATGAAAATTGCACGAAAACGGAGTTGGTGTTTCTTTTTCGATGAGAGTATAATTCACTTCGTTGGCCTGCGAAGGGCTTGTGGTCTATACCGGAAAATAGACCCAGGCGTTCTCGCTGCCGCCGCCGCATAAGGAAAGTTTCTGCGGTGAAATATAAGCGGAGCATGGCTGTTGCCTGTCCCCCTTATGTTTTTAAAAAAGGAGAGTTGTACACATGCCAATCGGCCTTTTGTATGCTATTGGATTTATTGCGGCACTTGCTTTTGCACTTATTTTGACGCCGCTGGTCAAAAAATTCGCTTTTAAAATAGGGGCCATTGACAAGCCTAATCATCGAAAAGTACATACGCGTATTATGCCGCGTTTAGGCGGACTGGCGATTTATGCCGCGTTTGTGGGAGCATTCCTTGCCGTGTCGCCTTTTATTCCGGAGGGACTGCTTCGTCCCCGCGATGTCAACATGATTAATGCGCTGCTTGTCGGCGGAACCATCATTATTATATTGGGAGCTTTGGACGATCGTTTCGAGCTTTCGGCCAAAGTTAAGCTGTTGGGTCAAATCGCCGCCGCTTGCGTAGTCGTATTTGGCTTCGATGTGCATATCGACCTTGTCAACGTGCCCTTCGGAGAAACAATGCAGCCTATCGCAGAATGGATCGGCATTCCGCTTACGATTTTCTGGATAGTAGGCGTTACCAACGCCATTAACTTGATCGACGGGCTGGACGGACTTGCCGCGGGCGTTTCCGGCATTTCCATCGCAACGATTGCGGTTATGGCCAGTCTGATGGGCTTCCAACCTGTTATTTTGCTCAGCACATTGCTGCTTGGGGGCATTATCGGATTTCTTGCCTTCAACTTTCATCCCGCCAAAATTTTTATGGGTGATTCCGGCTCGCTGTTTCTCGGGTTCAGCTTGGCAACCCTGTCGATGCTTGGGTTCAAGCAAGTGACGATCGTATCATTTGTCACTCCGCTGCTCATTATCGGGGTGCCGCTGTCAGACACATTTTTTGCAATCGTAAGGCGTTGGGTCAACAAAAAACCGATTTTTGCGCCTGACAAAGGCCATCTGCACCATCGTTTGCAGGATCTCGGCTTCAGCCATCGCCGCACGGTGCTTATTATTTGGGGAGTAGCCGCCATCTTTGGCGTGCTTGCTATCGTTCAATCCGCCGTGGTGCAATCCAGCGCGGCAAATTGGATCACGTTCGGCGTTATATGCATGACGATCTTTTTCCTGCAGATCGGCGCGGAATTGATCGGTATTGTAGACAAGTCGCGTCGTCCGCTTATTACGCTGCTGTCCCGCATCCGTTTGAGGCTGCTTAAGACGGGAACCGCAACGCGCGGTAAATAAGCAATTATTCATGAATAAAGCAAACCTCTTGTTCCTGCGGGAACGGAGGTTTTTTTATTGTGGTGTGACTAAACATATAAGGAAGAACAGCCGATAAAAAAGATACAGAACTTTTCGGAAGTTGTTGCGTCTATTAAACCGGGGAGCAAAAAAAGGAGATTGAGGAAAAGGGAGGTTTATTTATAAGAAAGCGGAAGTTGTATGTGGAGTGAAATTGGAGGAAGCTGCAAACCGCGCAGGTTTGTTACGTTACCACATAAGGATATAGGTTTCTGATGTTTTTGGCATAATGCGATTATTTACATAAAGGAGGAACAACGTTTTGAAAAGAGCGCTGGCATTATTTTTGACGTTTGCCTTGATTGTTACCTTGACGCCTATTTATGGCGTATCCCAGCAGGCCCAGGCCGCAGGGTCTTATTTCCTATTCCCGAATGAAAACGCGTCGCGCGAAAATGCTCGTATCGTATCCGCGCAAAACATTGAACTGACGGGTACGATCAACGGAGTAGTAGGCAGCTCCATTAGCTACAATGTAAAACAGGTAACGCCTACGGGCACGGAAAGAGAATTGAATACCACAGAAGAGATTACGACGGGTATTCTGACCACTGGAGACAACCGCATCACGATAAGCAGCGTAATCCTCTTCCCTGGCATGAATAAAATTACGTTCAGGGGCGTTGCGGGTTCTTCGACGGTATCGGAATCCATTTATATCGAATATCGGGACAGCCCGATGCTGTATGATTTGAAGGTTCAGTTTGAAAATCAGGAATACGACCTGCTGGAGGACCAGCCAACCATGCTGTATTCCTCCGCTACAACTGTACAAAGCACGGGTACGATCGTTATTACAGGACGTGCGCCAAACGCGACAAAAGTAAACATCAGCATAAACGGCCGTTCCTACGATTTTAACGTAGCGTCCAATGCCGCCAACACATTCAGGTTCAGCACTTCGCAGCTGACCATTGATAAAGGCATTAACAATGTGACCTTCAAAGTTCACAATGGCGGGCAAATCGTTGAAACGACGCGCCAGATCGCCTTCTACAATGGCGAAGTAACCTATTACGATCTTAAACTGAGCGATGGAGCAAAAACGTCGGCTCTGGATAATAATATGGAGTTTTCGACGACTGCCATAAACGCGCTCTCCATTTCAGGTAAAGCCATTATTCCGCTTCCTTTGTACGATAACGCTGGAGTTGCGATTGACTCCACAAATAATACCGATGTTATGGCGAAGCTGCAGAGCAGCCTGAAGGCGGAGATTCAAGGCATAACGCCTGCGCTAACTCCCAAAACCGGTTCGATTTCTTATTTGCCGAATCCGCTGTTATCTACAACTAAATTTATGACGGTGAGCTTTGCTTACGATTTGCCAACAACGGGCTTGAATTTTGACGTCAAACAATCCGTACGATTTATTGCGCCAAACCTTAACGGCGAAAATACTTCGGCTTGGACAGGCTTCACTCTGCGCAACAGCAGCAGAGCCTACATTTATGATGTCAATTATTTGACGGGCTTTGATGGATCCATGACGACTGCTATTGGCACGGCCAATCGTTCACAGTCTATCAGCGACACTCGTATCCTCAACCTGCAAGGCACGGATATTCCAGCATCCGGTGTGGACGTGTATTCTGTTCCTATGGGTGTGGAAGTTTTGGTAGCCAATTATGATAATTTGAACACCAATCTAGCGGATTTAATCGAGGTTGGTTTAAGCGGAAGCGCCACGGGGCTAACTTACAAAATGGTCATGAGAAGTTCCGCCGGCACAAGCACAGAGGCGTTAAGCCAAATTGTTACCCAGCAGGTAAACGGTGAAACCATTACGCTTAAACGAGTATTCTTCGAAATTCAGAAGCTGCCCAGATCCGGTACCAACACGCTGTTATTCAAGCTTGCTACTAGCACTAATGCAAGCACAGCTACGGTAACAGTAATTGCAAGACTGCTGTACGGACCTTATGTCAAATACGATTCTATCGTTAACGGCGGCGACGTCAGACATGATTCCGCATCAGGCTCAACAGCCGCATTGTTGGCGCAACTGAGCAATTTTAGAGGACAACTTTTCAACATTACAAATACCGATGAAATTGCTTATAAAACAACAACCGGTACCGGAGCAAAGAAACAATCGGTATTTATGTATATTAACAATGTAGAAGTTCCGCTAGTTGCGGTCACTGAAGACGGAATCACCAATATCACCAAGTTTGTTCCAGAAGCCATTGCAAGCAACAATGCAGCTGATATTAGCGCACTCTTAAATATTTTGAATAAAGCCGGAGAAAACACGATTAAATTTGTGTTTCTGTCAACAAACAACAATTACGAAAGCACAATGAGATTTAATATCGTGCCTACCAACCTGCCGATGGTGCCTGCCGAAAACACGGACGGCGTATATCCTTACACGACAGGTGCTTGGCCGCCAGTATCCACAGATGCCAATTTCAGCGGACAAAACGGCGTTTACACTACAAAGGAAGCGCGTTTTGATGTGTTCGGCACATTCGACTTTATTGACCTTGGCAACTCTTTGAATCAATTGAGCACTACTTACGGCAACATTACCAATAAAACGGACTATAAAGTTACCATCTCCAATGCAGACTGGTCGACTACCGTTGATTGGGACCTGAGCAAACAAATGAAAGTCGTTAATCCGGACCGGAGCATTGTGACCAATGCCAGCAGTCCTACTGGAGATCATTTGGTATATGGCGGCGCTACTGCGGTTACGCCGGACGCCAATGTAACGTTTTTTTACGATTATGCAAAAGAAAGCTTCATGTTCAGAATCGAAGGTCAGGAAATGCCGGCTGACGGCAGTACGATGGTGTACGTCATTACGGTGTTTAACGCTGGCGAAAACGGTCCTCGCGCAACTTACCGGCTTGAGGTAAGACCGATTTCGATTCCTTACACGATTCACGCGCCTGTCACCGAAGAGCGCACAACGAATAAAAACTTTGTTGAGGTTATTATCAGCTCGCCGGGCGCTGATTCCATCACTGTCGGCAAGGATAAAGCCGAAAAAATTACGTTCCGCGAATATAATGGCAGCGCGGATATTAACGGAACCGCAATTGAAGCATTCCGTGCCGTCGTTAAGGATTTAAGGGCGAATCGGGATACCAAAATATCGTTTACGATTACGCGGGGCGATGATACCATCAAGCAGGATATGACGGTCAAGTATGTTCCAACGAACATACCGGGCGCGCAAATGCTGGCGACGATGGCTTCGAGCCACAAGATGTTCAACAATGCCTTGACGTTAACCTTTACCAAGGGAACGCAGCTTATACGGCCCGGCTACAACGATTCCGTCAATCATGCGACGCAGGTTTATAACGGCAACGAAATTCTATTTGCCATAGCGAACCCGAATGACGGCATCGTGGACAGGCACATGTACGAGGGACAACCGGCCAACTATTCGGCGAACAGTCAGGCGGAGGGCAACCTCCATATCGGCTATCGCTTCCAGGATCAGGCGCGCCAGTTTATTAAGGCGAGTCCTCTGTTCTGGATTGACGGAGGTTTGGCGGACGATCCTTCGACGGCATCCTATGATCCCATTACGACTGGCATCGATCCATTCCCGTTTGATAATTACGACGGCAAATATATCAAGTCGTTTACAAGCCGCTGGAATGAGTTTGGACTGGAATTGAAGCCAAGCGCGGCCGGTAGTCTGACGCTTACCTATGACAGCAACATTGTTCAAAGCGCAGGCACTACAATTACTGTATTCCGATTTGATCCTTTTAATAGCACGTGGGAGAACATCGGAGGCGTCGTTGACGAGAAGAAACGGACGATTACAGTTCCGTTCACTAAGTTCGGTTATTACGTAGCCGGCAAATTAACACGCGGCTTTAACGACATTACGGATCATCCGTATGCTCGTGAAGCAATGGAAGCTATTTATTCCAAAGGCGTTATGAATGCAATCGATCCGACTGGACTATTCGGCGGCGACCGTTATGTCACGCGCGGCGAATTTACTCGCATGATTGTACGGGCGCTTGAAATGGATTTGAACTATTCAGGCGATCTGCATTTCTCTTATTATCCGGAAACGATGACTAATGCCAATAATTCAACCGCTCTATATGACTATCGATACATCGAAACAGCAGCAAGAGCCGGTATCGTTAACGGCAAGCGTCCAGGCTTCTTCGATGAAGATGTCGAGCTGAATCGCCAAGAGGCCGCTACGATTTTGGCCAGGGCGCTGCAATTGAAGCTGGAGACGGACTCTACAAAAGCCAAAGCGCAGTTGGACAAGGCGTTTAAGGATTCCGGAAGCTTTGACTTCTATTCTGTTCCGCCGGTGCTGGCGATTCAGAAGAAAGGTTTCATCCAAGGTAAAGCAGTGAACCCGAACGATCTGAAGGAAGGTTACGTGTTTGAGCCTAAAGCACGCCTTCTCAGAAGTGATGCGGCAATCATCATGGCCCGCGTCATGAACGATATGAAGAAACTTCCGAAAATCTACAATTGATTTTAGCGCCAATACAGGCGCTGTGGCGGGGGAGCAACCCATTAGGGGGTGCTCCCCTTGCTTACCGCAATTAAGCCTATTAATGGCGGTTATTCCAACTATGTTGGATCATGATTCAAATACTGTTTATTGTGGTTAGAGAGTGTTATAGCCTCGCAGGTGCAAACATATCCATGGAAAAAGTTAAGCATCGACGATAGGACTAGAAACAAGCTATACTGACATAGTCCCAGATGAAGTTGCAGAGGTCCAGACGTACTTTGACAAAAGGGAGTACCATATCGGTTTGCAGTCCAAAATGCGTGTTTTGCAATCTGAAAAAAGTCTCAGAAAACTTTTTTGAGAATATCGCAACTTTTTGGCGAAACCGGCGTTTAAATACATGTGATTGTTTCAAATGCCCTTTTGTGATGAATTGATGGATTTTATGGAAAACCAATTGGAATGAATTCACAAGTTCCTCTTTACGGTTCCAAAAGCCCATTGTATAATGTTATAGTGATGCGGATAGTCTAGCATCTATTCTTTCATGGTTTACAAGTTTCTACGGCATGACTTGTACAAGGGTTACCATGTACGTAGACATCATTTATACCAATTTATGCTCAACTCTGGGAAGGGGGTGAATCGGCTATGAGGGAAACGAGCAATACATTAAGTAAACAAAACTCTCAACAACCGAAGCAATTTAGAGGAGGAGAAAAAAAGGTTATGAAGAAAAGTTTATCCTTGCTGGTTGCGATTGCCATGGTATTCTCCATGTTCGCAACTGTAGTATCCGCAGCTGGTCCTGCTGAAGGCCAAACTGCTGGTCAATACCTGAATCAACTCGGCGTTATCAAAGGTAATGGTACTGATCTGAAAGAAGATCAAACTTGGAAACGTCAAGATATCGTAGTTCTGCTGTCCCGCTTGCTGGGCGTAGAAGCAGCTGCTAAAGCAACTGCTAAAGGCCATGAGTTCACAGACGTAACTGACGCTAACTACGACGGTTACATCACTTGGGCAGTTAAAGAAAACCTGGTACAAGGTAAAGGTAACGGCAAATTCGGTTACAACGATGAGCTGAAAACCCAAGAGTTCTACGCACTTGTACTGCGCGCTTTCAAACTTGACGTAGCTTATGACGACGTTCCAGCTAAAGCTGTTGAACTGAAACTGGCTGCTGAAGGTACTGACTTCGCTGCTATTCCTACTCGTGGCGCTACTTACTCCACAGTAGTAACAGCTCTGAACACTGTAGTTCCTGGCACTGGTAAAACTCTGGGTGAAGTTCTGGGTCTGATCCAAGTTACTGAGCTGGCAATCAGCACTGTAACTCAAACAGGCAAAGGCGAAATCACTGTGGCTTTCAACAAAGCAACTACTGCTGACGAGCAAAAAGCTCTGACTGCTAAAGTAGCTAACGGCGCAGTTCCTTACACTGTAACTACTAAATGGACTGAAGAAGGCAGAAACCTTGTTCTGACTTCCACTTACCTGCCAGCAGCTAAGTACACTGTTACTGTAGGCGAATTCGCTGCAGTAGAAGTTACAATCGTAGACGAAGTTCCAACTAAACTGGAAATCGGCGCGACTACTCTGCAAAAAGCTGACGGTCAAGATCTGAAAGTTAAACTGTTCAACCAGTTTGACAAAGAAGTTACAAATGCTTCGCTGAACATCACTGTTTTCAATGCTACTTATGGCAAAAGCGTTCCAGTATCGAGCGGCAAAGTTAACCTGCTGAGCGACAACGTTTCTCGCGTAGGCGACACTGTTGTTGTTAATGCTTCGAACACAACTGGTCTGAATGCTTCCAAATCTTTCCAAGTAGTAGCTGGTAGCGCAGCAACAGTTGTTAAATTGAGCGCTCCAACTCCACTTAAAGACAAAACTCGTATCTCTGTTAACGAAGAAGGTATCGTTCTTCCGTACACATTGACAGACCAATACGGCGGCAACATTGTTCTTACTGATACTAGCGGTTATGTAACTGTTGGCGCTGACAGAACTGTAGTTCTTAACGGAATTACTTTCCTGGTAAGTGACATCAATGCTGTTACTGCTTTCTCCGTTGATAAAGACGGCGTTCTGAGAATCAAAACCGGTTCCCAAGCAGGTACTGTTGTTGTTAGCGCAATGAACGCAGCTGTAGCTAACGCTTTCAGCTCCATCAACTTCAATGTATCTTCTTCTGCTGCTGTTAAGAGCCTGAACCTTCAAATCCCTGCTACTCTGGTAGCTGGTAGCGAAGAGTTCGTGATTCCTTACACTGCAATCGATACTTTTGATCAACCAATCGCTGCTAAAGATCTGAGCTTGTCTAACGTTACAATCAACTCTGCTGGCGTTGACTTTGCTGCTGGTTACCCAAGATTGAATGCAAAAGGCGAACTGGTAGGTAAATTTGTTTCTGTAACTGACAACAGAAAATATGCTTTCATTACTGCAATCAGCACTACTACTTTCCAACAAGTAGGAAGCGTACAAATCGAAGTTAACAAAGATGCAACTGTTGAGAAAATCAACGGTTTGAACATCGCAAAATACTTCGCAAACTCTGGTTCCGCTGAGCTTAAGGCTGACCAAATCACTTACCGTGATTCTTATGGCCGTACTAAAAAAGTAGCTAACCTGTCTGATGTGACTATCGCATTGACAACTCCAGCTAACAATACAGATGCACTGACTCTTACTGGTGCAGATCTGGCGGCTCATGCTTCGCAAACAGGCGAAGTTAAAGTTAAGATCACTTATGGTACAAACGCTGATACAAGCGAAACTTTCACAATCAATGTTATCAAAAACGAAGATGTGAAAAACTTTGCTCTTAAAGCTGTAGGCACATTGTTTGCTGGTACTGCTCCAACTGGCATTGCTGCTGAAAAATACGAAAAAACAGTTGAACTGGTTGGTAAAACTGCTTCTAACGATGATGTAGTTATTAACCAAACTACTGCTTTTGACCTTGTAACTTCCAGCAAGCCAAGCATTGTTCAAGTAGCAGTAGCTAGCCCTAAAACAGTTAAAGCTCTTGATGCTGGTACATCCGTACTTGCAGCATTCAAAGACGGCAAAAAACTTGCTGAAGTTGAAGTAACTGCTTCGAAAGATGCTCCTGTAGCAACAACTGTATCGTTCGAGAATGGCGAATATCATTTGACAACTGCAACTAACTTTGCAGCTGAAATCAAAGTTAAAGACCAATATGGTGTTGATTTGACTGCAGGTACTCACTTTGCTGGCTTCCTGTCTTCCGACAACACTAAGGTTGCAACTGTATCTGGCACTACTGTAACTCCAGTTGCTGGTGCAAAAGGTACTGCAACAATCACTTACCTGACTACAACTGGCGCTAGCGCTACAACTGTAGTTTACCAAGACTAATCATTAACGGTTGTCTTGCAAAAACAAGCAGAGCATATGCTCTGCTTGTTTTTTTGTACGCTAAAAAATTTAACATACATAAAAACGAAACAAATCCCCTGTGTTTTACGTTTAATATAATAGCTATTACATAGGAGGTCGAATCATGAAAACAAGATGGATCAAGGCTGGAGCTGCTGTATTAACAGCTAGCGCGATTATGCTACATACCGATATCCCTTTTTCTACAGTGCAAACAGTCCAAGCCGCTTCAGCAAGTTTTATTAATCAAAGTGTAAAATTAAATTCATCCACTGTTCTAACACTTGAAAATGCTCAATTTTTAATGCAAGAAAATGGCCGGGTATTATCCTATACTGTATTAATTACGAATAATGGAAATTCGGAACTCATGCTCAATGACTATTGGGTTCGGGTGAAAACAGCATCTGGCAAATCATTTTCAACAAAAATTTCAGAGATAGATAAAAATGTGAGATCGGTTGCCCCAAAAACAAGCAAATATTTAACCTATTACTCGTATGTTGATAATTCCACAAAGCTATCTGATTTAAAGTTTAATGTCATTGCTTTCGATTTTTCGGTAGCTGGATACGAGCGTAATTTGGGAACGATTCAATATTCAAAAAATGCAAGTGAATCGACTGCTGTTGGTAAGGCTTCCACTATGTTGTATAACAATGTTAAGCTGTCTTCCAGCATTAGCAATTATTCTTTAACTCAAGATCAGAGTAATGTCTATTTACACCTTAACTATAAATTAGAAAATCAGGGCTTTAATGCAGCTGATCTAACTAATTTCAACTTATTTATTCAAAGCAAAGACCAGGCTGTTTATCCGGTAGTCGTAAGTGAGTTGGCTGGTCAAAGCTTGCAGCCTAAACAGCAAAAAAATATATCTTTGCATATTACATTGCCGAAGTCTCTTATAGGACAGACACTTAATCTTATTCCGGCTGTGAAGGAAGCATCTTCAAATGTTATGTTGCCATTAGGATCATTTTCTATTCCAGTTGTTAAGGATTCTACTCAAACTGAAATAGGTAAAGTAAAGAGTGTATATTTTGAAGGGGAAAAAGTGAACACATTCCTAGACTCCGCTTTGGTAGAGAGGAATGCATCTAATAATACGGTTACTTTGCAATACGCAATAAGAAATGTTGGAAAGCTTTCTGTAAATTATCCTAACTTCTCATTTGCTTTAATAACTGACACAGGGATTTCTTATCCTTTAACCTACAAAAAAAGCGAAGAGACTTTAAACAAATTAGCTCCGCAAATGAGGGAAGTTGTGGAAATAACCGGAACAATTCCTTCCACTCTCGACTTATCTAAAGCAAAACTCATGGTTAAGTCAGGAATCGCAGATAAAAATGATGGGTATGTTCTGGGAAGCTATAAAATTCAAACTAGCCAACAATCAGGCACACTTGCCAGCAGCTATAAATATGGTGAGTTTAATGTAGCTGTAAATGGTATTTTCAGAACTGCGACATCGACCAATGACTTGCTGGTGGCCGATATTAATATTCAAAATAACGGTAGTACGAGTAAAGCTGTACCACAGCTTTCAGGCTATTTTATGATTAATGGTGTAAAAGTAAACGATACACTTGCAAAAGTGAATCTAGATAACAATGTAGCGATAGCTCCAAAGGGAACGCATAATGTAGCCGTAGCTGCGAATATTCCTTATGATTCTAAAATTGATAACATTACATTTGTTTTAACTGAAAAAAATGGCGAATCTGAAAAGGTGTTATATCGCTATGCGGGTAAACAAGTGAATTCAATTCCGGAGCTTACAACAAATGCTTTGTATAGCATCAGTAATTCCGGGCGTAAAGCAGATGCTCAAATCACCAAAATGGCCGTTTATGAGGGCAAACTTGATAACTACTTCTACACTGAACTTGCAGTAACGAATAAAGAAGTACGTGCATCGCAATTAGCAGAGTATAGCGGATATCTGAAAGATGAAAATGGTCAAATCATACCATTAACTTTTGCAAAATTAACTCCCAAAATCGATCCTAACGGAAAAGTATTAATATCTGCTTGGGCAAAAACGAGAAAAAATGTCGACCTGAATACATTTGAAATGGTACTGGGTCAAACCGCTACAATATCTCAAGGAAGCACTCCAGAACAAAGCAGTAGTATTGTGATCAAACCTGTGAAATACAACCTGGGTAATCTTGAGGTTTCAAATTCGCAAAAATCATTGTTGAATGTTCCTTTTGCGGGATACAATTTCAGCATGAAAAGAGTAAATGCCCTTCTTAATGTAACAGGTATGTATACAGTTACCGGGCTCAAACTTACCTTTGATTATGACTTAGTCAAAAATACAAACTATGATTATATTGCCGGGGATCATAAGTTGTTGATTGAATTTGTCGATCAAAGCAGCGGAACGCCTACTTATTCAAAGCAATTTACCTTTGGAACTCCAGAGAATGGGGAAACTAAAATAGAAGAAGCGCTGAATCGTTCCCAAGAAATCATTTTTGAGGATGCTGCTATTCAAATGAAAGTACAAAATTACGATAACTACATTATCAATATTTATGATGTGTTCCAGGATGCGAAGATACTTGTAGCATCCAAAGAACTGAAATGGTTTACGACAGAGTAAACTTCTTATACTACACATCCATCTTTAAATCTAGTATGCTACTGATAAAGCTAACTAGATTGAGAGGAGACAGAAGTAGTGAAAGTTAAAGCTATAAAAATCGCAAGCGCAGCTGTTTTGGTGACAGCAGGCGTTACAGTAGGAATGGTAATGGCAAAGCCGTTTGAAGCTAATTCGGCCGCAACGCCAGGTACTGTGAATGACCCTGTTGTAACAAAAAGCTATGTTGACGAGCAAATTGCCAAGCTTGCCGCAAACGGTTCAGGTAGCGGTAACTCGGGCAATACAGGATCGGGCAATACGGGTGGAAGCAGCGAGAGCGTAAAGCTTGAGGTTGTTGAAATACCGGTTGGCAAAACGTTAATGGCTGGCGCCGGCGCTGAAGTTGTTGTTCGCGTAGGCAAGGCTGTGGCTTTCAGCACTACTACAGATGGTTTATCCGATCTGACGGATGGCATTGATATCAAAAGCGGGAAAGATGTGCCTAAAAATCATTTGATCTGGTTCCCGCGCGACGGTCGCGGCATCCAAGGCCATCCCGATGAAACTGCACCGTTAACGGTTCTTGTAAAAGGAAGCTACACATTGCGCTAAAATTTTGGTTATCTGCTATTATGTCTGAATTGATAACGAAGTATTTACATTCAAATTTAAAGGAAAAAATAAACAGGCTGTCTCAACTTCGTAGTGAAGTGGGGCAGCTTGTTTTATTTTATAGCGACATCTGGAATCGATGTTATATTTTGCGCGTGCTGACAATAGGTTATACGCTTGAGACATACGGAATTGATGCACACTATGCCTGTATTTAAGCTATAAGGAGGCGTAGAAAAATGAGCCGGTCAAATAAAATTGTCGTACGTGAAAGCAAATCCGTATTAGATGGAATGAAGTATGAAATAGCAGCTGAACTTGGGCTGTTTAACGGTGGTTACACTGGAGCAGGAGACGCAGATACAGAATTCGCAGGCGAACTGGGATCAGTTTCTGGCAGCAGTGGGTCTGCCGGTCATGTACACTGGTCCACTTTATCTACTCGTCAAGCGGGTTCCGTTGGCGGAGAAATGACGCGTCGGCTGATTGCTCAAGCGGAGCAAGTATTGAAGTTATAGCTTTGGCAGTGGACCTTCGTCCATTGACACTAATGAACATTTTAGGTATCATGTGTTTTTAGAAGAAGAGTTGTCGAACAACCTTTTCCTTCGCGGAAAAGGTTCGTTTTTTGTAGAGCATAAAATTGAATTTGCAGGAGGTTGATAAGATTGTCCATTAAAGGCCGTCATTTATTTACATCCGAGTCAGTTACCGAAGGGCATCCCGACAAAATTTGCGACCAGATCTCTGATGCGGTCCTGGACGCGTTTCTTGAAGCGGACCCCCATGCGCGAGTTGCCTGTGAAGTTTCTGTAGCAACAGGTCTTGTGCTAGTCATTGGTGAAATCAGCAGCAAAGCGGATTTTATCGACATTTCCAGTATTGTGCGCCGCACAATTAAGGATATTGGCTATACTCGCGCCAAATACGGTTTTGACGCAAGCACTTGCGCGGTATTGACCTCGCTTAACGAGCAATCCGCAGATATCGCCCAAGGCGTAAATGCGGCGTTGGAAACACGCGAAGGTAAGGACATGAAGCAAGAAAACGAAGATATCGGCGCAGGCGACCAAGGTTTGATGTTTGGTTTCGCTACTAACGAAACCCCTGAACTGATGCCGCTTCCAATCGCGCTTTCACACCGGATTGCCCGCAGGTTGTCCGAAGTTCGTAAAGACAATACGCTTGGCTATCTTCGTCCAGACGGAAAAACACAAGTTACGATTGAGTATAAAGACGGAAAGCCGGTTCGTGTGGATACTATTGTTGTGTCTACACAGCATGCTGAAGATATTACGCTGGAGCAAATTCAAAGCGATATTATGGAGCATGTAATCAAGCCGGTGGTTCCGGTTGAATGGCTGGATGAAGCAACAAAATATTTTATTAATCCGACAGGCCGTTTCGTAATTGGCGGGCCTCAAGGCGACGCCGGCTTAACCGGCCGTAAAATCATCGTTGATACGTATGGCGGCTATGCTCGCCATGGCGGAGGCGCGTTCTCCGGCAAGGATCCAACAAAAGTAGACCGTTCAGCGGCTTACGCAGCCCGTTATGTGGCTAAAAACATCGTGTCTGCTGGACTGGCCGACAAATGCGAAATCCAGCTAGCTTATGCAATCGGTGTAGCTCAGCCGGTGTCGATTAATGTGGATACTTACGGAACAGGTAAAGTGGCTGAAGAAAAGCTGGTTGAGCTGATTATCAAAAACTTTGACCTGCGCCCTGCCGGCATTATTAAAATGCTGGATCTACGCCGTCCGATTTACGCCCAGACAGCGGCATATGGCCATTTTGGACGTACGGATGTCGATCTGCCCTGGGAACGTGTGGATAAAGCAGATAAACTGAAGGCGGAAGCTGAACTTTAATCTGTCGTTTAGTATGGATAAAGCAGCCGGGTTTTATGCTAGACTTGGTGCTGCGTGCAACTTTCGAGCCGTTTACAGCGTCTTCCAGTCAGGATGCTGCAAACGGCTTTTTGCTATTCCCATACATAACCTAAAATTTTGGAGACAAAAAGCCGACAAATAAAGTACGAGTGTATTAGTTGAGGAGTGAATCCAGAAATGAATCAAACCCGCAAGCTGTCACTGTTTATCGCCATCCTATTGATCCTGCAGCTTGGCGTCCCCGGCTGGTCGCCCGATCATAAAGCAAGCGCTGCAACAAGCGGTCCCTTGGATATCAGCCTATATCCGTCGGCTAATATGAGTAATGCGCCGATTAACTCCAAGCTGAAAATCGTTTTTGACGAGAATGTACGACTGGGAGCTTCAACAACTTTTGTCCATTTGTATAAGACGGCGGATAATTCATTAGTGGAAAGTATAAGCGCCACTTCCGGGCGTATTTCCATTACATCATCAAATAATAGCGAAGTAACAATCAGTCCAACCAGCAATTTTCTGCCTTTTACCGAATATTATGTCTTAATCGATGCGGGCACATTCCTTAATGTGTCGAATGGGGCTGCATACGCCGGTATTCAAAGCGCAACCAAATGGAAATTTAGCACATCGGGAACTGCAGATACGACCAGGCCGCAATATGTAACCCGTGGTCCGGAAGGTTCGCTGGCAAACGTGCCGATGACTGCTTCAATCTACATAACGTTTAATAAACCCGTCTATGCTGCATCCGGCAACATTGTGCTTCGCTCCAGAGACAATGTCGACAACCGGCAAATACCGGTTACTTCGGCAAGCGTCACGGGAAGCGGTTCGACCCAGATCACAATTACACCGGATACCGCTTTGCAGCCTTTGACCACCTACGATGTGATTATATCGCAAGGCAATTTCGAAGATGCAACCGGCAATAGCTTTGCTGGCACAAGCTGGACCTTTGCAACGGCTCAAGCTCCCGTTAACCTGGCGGCGGTAAATCCGTTTACCCCGGCGGCTAACGCCACCTTGGTACCAATCGAGACGAGTTTGACGATTAATTTTGATCAAAATGTTTATGCCAATGGCGGAAAATACATTGAATTGCGGCGGGTTAGCGACAATGTGGCGGTACAACGCATTCAAGCCATCAATACGTCGCGTGTTACCGTTAACGGAAGCACAGTAACGATTCGTCCGGAATCCAGCCTGGCGCCAAATACAGCTTACTATGTGTGGATTGAGCCGGGAGCATTCTCCAAGCCCGCACCTAGTAACAGCGAATGGTTTTATGGCATCTCCTCGGCTACGGTTTGGCAGTTTACGACAGGATACGGCTATGATAATTCACCGCCGGTTATTCAAACGTTGGCTCCCGTATCGGGAGGTTCAATTAACAATGTTAATGGCACGTTGTCGATCGCCTTTAACGAAGAGGTGTACCCAAGCAGCGGCAATATCGAAATTCGGCAAGTCACCGGGAACACGCTGTTCCGCTCCATTCCCATCACCTCAACGCGCGTTAAGGGAGGGGGAACGAAGCAACTGGTTATAGATGCAACCAGCTATGTATCAGCGGGAGACCCGGCCAAAAGCTTTATTAATAATACAAGGTATTATGTGACAATAGGCAATCGGGCGCTGCGTGACGGTGCAGGCAATTATTTTGCCGGTATTTCCAGCACAAGCGGTTGGACATTTACAGTTACGCAAGACGGCACCCGTCCTAATGTGCAATCCTTAAGTCCGGCTACAGGAGCAACAGCCGTAGGGCTGCAGCAAAGCTTTGCGGCACTTTTTGATAAGCCAATTGTTGTTGGCAGCGGAGGGGTCACGTTTATACCAACGGGCACAAACGCCGGCAATGCAACGACAGTTTCTGGTACGAAGCAAATTGATCCCAATAACGCGCGTCAATTGTTGATTACGCCTAACAGCGCGCTTGTCGAAAATACGCGTTACTACATCAATATGGATGAAGGAGCCGTTACCGATCTGGTGGGGAACTCGTTTGTCGGCATCCTCAACCAGTATCAATGGGAGTTTCTGACGATTGGCGGCGACAAAACACCGCCTTCGCTTTCCCGGTCCGAAGTGAGCGGCTCTGTAATCCGGCTGATCTATAATGAGCCATTGAATGCTAACCTGGCTCCTTCTCCAGCCAGCTATTATGTGACGGTTGCCGGTGCGCCGCGTAATGTATCGGCTACTAAGATCGAAGGCAATATGGTAACTCTGACGCTTGCCAGCGCTGTTGCCTATACCCAAAAGGTTGTGTTGTCCTATACGAAACCTGCCAATGGCCTTGTACAGGACTTGTCTGGTAACCAGGCGGAAAGCCTGAGCGGGGTTGAGGTGACAAATGGTTATTCAAACACAAACCCGACCGTAACTAGCGGTTCGGCTTCAGGCAATACGGTGGTGCTTAATTTCAGCGAGCAGCTGCTTTCTGTCAGCCCCTATGCGTATACGCAATTTTCGGTTACGGTTGGCGGAACCCGCTACAACCCGACAGCAATCTGGCATAGCGGGAACGTGATCCAGTTGACCATAAGCGGTACGATCGCTAGCGGGCAAACCGTTCTGGTATCCTATGCGCCCGGCAGTTACGCTCTTATGGGCAGCTCCGGCAATTCCGTAGGTTCGTTCAGCAATTATAATCCGGCAACGGGTTCGGGAAGCGGCACCGGCACGGGCGTCGATACGACGGCCCCATATGTGCTTTATGTGACCGCAAGCGGAACATTAGTCACGATCAAGTATAATGAAATACTGAACCCATCCAGAATTCCGGGAACCTTCCAATACAGCGTATTGGTTGACAACGCGGTCCGGTCCATCAATTCGATCACAGTAGCGGGAGATTCTGTGCTGCTTAATCTATCGTCTGCCGTGACGGCATCGCAAACGGTAAAAGTCAGCTATGTCGGTTCAAGCACGGGCGTGTCCGATTATCGCAGCAATGCAGCCGCTTCGTTCACTGGTTTGGTCGCAAACAGCGGCACGGGAACCGGCGGTACGGGGACGGCGCCAGCGCTCCAAGGAGCTATTGCCAAAGGCGCGGCACTTACATTGACATTTAATACAACGCTCGACCCATCCTCCATTCCGGCAACCAGCCAGTTCCTGGTTCGTGTAAAAGGGCAGGTGCGGATGGTTAGCAGCGTCCAGGTGATAGGAACAACTGCAGTCCTGACGTTAGCTTCTCCCATTAATGTTGCAGAAACGGCGGATGTGACTTATTATGGCACGGGAACGACTTTGAAATCCGCCACCGGCATAAATGTCGGGCCGTTCTCGAATACAACGATTGCCAATCAGACAACATTGCTGGATACGCTGACCGGAGATTATGAAGCATCGGATGGCGGCGGAGTCGCCATTAAGTCGACCGGCGCAACTATAATGACGGATTCCTCGCCGGCAGGGGTGCAAGCTAATCGCTATACAGTGGATCAAGGGAAGTTTGTAACGGCGGTTACGACATCCCGTGATGCGGGCATTGCAAGTCCGCGTGTAGCCTTCAAAGTACCAGAGGGGCAAAATGCCGCGTTAGTGGCGATTTCGTTGATTCCGCTCGAAATGGCGAGCAAGCAAGGAAATGTAACGTTTGCCGTAGAATATGGCGACATCACGTACGAGCTTCCGCTGAGCACACTGAATTTCTCCCAGTTGTCGAGAATGGCTGGCGGAAATGGGGTTTCCAATCTACTGTTGATTGCCATTGACAAGGGATCTAATTCATTGACTTCGGCGTTGTCCACCGCGCTGAACTCGTCGAAAGCAACGACAATGTCCAACCCGGTTCATTTTGAGGTCATGGTGGTCAATGGTTCAACGAAGGAAAAGGTGGAGACTTTCAGCGGTTATGTCGGACGGTCCATGAAAATTCCATCGGCTTCGGACACAACGCAAATCTCCGCAGTGTGGCTTGATCCCGTAACGGGCACGTTGTCTTATGTGCCAACGGTATTCAAAACAACGAATGGAGTAACGACGGCTACCTTCAAACGTCAGGGCAATAGCGCATATGCCATCGTTAGAAATTCGTCCACCTTTACGGATATAGCCAAACACTGGTCGAAAGACACCGTCGAAATGATGGCGCGCAAATTTATCGTTGAAGGCCGCACAGTGACGGCTTACGATCCGGATAAACCGATTACCCGTGGCGAGTTTGCAACCTATATTGCCAAAGGCTTAGGGCTGACAGGCGATCGTACGGCCGCGGCAAAATTCAAGGACGTAAACAAGGATACAGCGATGGGGGCCTATATTGGCGCTGCCGCTGCCGCAGGAATTGTTAACGGGGTGGACAGCAGCAACTTTAAACCCAACAGCTTCATTACGCGTCAGGATATGGCGACTATGATGATGCGCGCGGCCAAGGTTGCGGGCATGACGGTCACTCTGCCATCATCCGAAAATTCGTATCTGCAGGCTTTCAACGATAACGGTCAAATCAGCTCTTATGCAAAAACCAATATGGCTCAAGCGATCTACCTTGGCATCATCAACGGGAAAAGCAGTACGCGTCTGAGCCCGACAGCTAACGCGACCCGTGCCGAAGGAGCCGTTATGATTATGCGGCTTCTGGAGAAGGCGGAATTGTTAAGTCAGTAAGAGAAATAGGGCAAGATCAAAATTTGTGATCGTTTCTAGCCCAATGTAGGTCAGCCTTGAAACACGTAACCTAATCGTGTTCGCTAAAGCCGCTGCTCAAGCTAATGACTTGGGCAGCGGCTTTTTTTTGTCGATAAGGACAACTGGATGGAGGGGGCAAGGGGCGAGCGGATTACGGAAAACATTTTTCAGGATGAAAAAAAGTGATCGTTGTCTTCTATGAAATCGTAACTTTTCTATCATTTTAGGAGTCTAATTGAGTAGAAACTAGGAGATGGGAGAGTTGCTTTAAAAATGGGTAAGCTTCAACAAGGCGCGCGTCGGCAGAAGGTGAAATTGGGGAAGAGAGCAGTTGTTATCGCATTAAGCGGGGTTTTATTGATTCAGCCGGTGGGCAGTCTTTTGCCCCAAAGCTGGCATGGGGCTATTATTTCGCAGGCTTATGCCGCGGAGGCGGGACTAAAGCTGAAATCGCAATCTACCGTTTCGGCAGGAATTAAGAGACTGGATTATACGTTTACAACGACAAGAAGCGGCAAAAGCGTCTCCACTATTGTTCATGTTATAGAAGCGGATTTAAGCAAGCCGTACGTTTCGCTGGATACGATGAGCGGAAGAAATGGCAGCGTCGGCCAACGCAATAATATTCTGAATATGACAAAAGAAAGCGGAGCGGTCGCCGGCATTAATGGCGACGTATTCGTTATGGCCAACGAGGGCACGGCGCTGGGCGCCCAGGTGCAAAGCGGCGTATTGACAACCAGTCCTTCGCAGCTAAAAGGCATGTATTCTTTTGCGGTGACAAACGATCGAAAGCCGGTTATTGACTCCTTTTCTTTTGCCGGTACGGTTACGGCTGAAAATGGAAGTGCCTTCGCACTGGAAGGCATCAATCAGTCCACCTATTTCCCCGAAATCGATGGGGCTACGGGCGTTACATACAGTCATGTCGACAAGCTGTTTATTTACACCAGCGCTTGGGGCGGGGCGGAGCGGCCTGCTCATTCCGCAACCATTCCTACAGAGGCCTTGATTGTGGATGGCGTCGTGACGCAATTGTCCGACGGTGTGCAGCTTGACGTTAAGCCGCCGGAGAATGGATACATTCTGAGAGGCAGCGGCAAAGCCGCACAATTTATCAAGCAAAATCTGGTTGTTGGACAACGAGTGGATAGCCAGTATGCATTAGTATCCAATACGACGAAATTGCCGGTAGATCCTTCCTCCTTCCAAATGCTTGTTGGCGGGCATACGCTTCTGGTGAACAATGGGGCATCCGCTGCTTTTTCTCGCGATATTGCGGGTGTTAGCGGCAATTCCTATACTTCCCGTTCCGGCGTAGGCTATTCCCAGGACGGGCAAAAAGTATACTTGATAACAAGCGAACGATCCGGCAGCAACACCGGCTTAAGCCTCAAAGAGCTGCAAACGGTTATGGTTGGACTGGGCGTGTTCAAAGGCATTAATCTGGACGGTGGCGGCTCCACGACAATGACGGAGCGGCAGCTTGCAACCACGAATATCCAACTGTCCCACTCTACGCAAGAGAGCTCCCAGCGCAGCGTCGCCAACGGTATCGGCGTGTTTACGACGGCGCCTCAGGGCACATTAAGAGGAATGGTGATGAGCGGCGCAACGATGCTGCTGCTTGGCCAAGAGGCCAAATTTACCGTCAGGGGCTACGATAACTACTACAATCCTATTGCAATTGATACGGCTGCTATGGAATGGAGCTTGTCTTCTGCGGTCGGCACCATTAAAGACGGGGTTTTGACAGCAAATAAAATCGGTAAGACGCAGGTTGTCGCAAAATCGGGATCCGTCGAGCAAAAAATCGATGTCGAGGTTGTTGGTCAAGAAAGCATTGCGTCGATGTCGATTTCAGCGTCCGCTGGCATGTTGTCCAAAGGGGCTACCCTTAATGTGCCGGTGACCGTCAAACTGAAAAACGGCAATTCCTATACACTTTCGGGCGATGCGCTCAAATGGGAGTTTGTAGGCTTTGACGGCGAATACAAAAATGGCGTTGTAACCGTAAATGAAGTCAAGCCGGGCGTAACGACGGGTTATGCGATTGCCCGCTACGATGGCTTTGGAGCCATGGTCCCGTTTGTGAAGGGGGAGCAGGACTCCGTTTTGGAGGATTTTGAAGTGTCTCGCTACGCTATTACTTCCCAAGTGACGCCTGCTGATGTAACGAAGGGCTCCGTTAGGCTGGTAAGCGATTTGCCGGAGCAAAAGAGCAACCGCGCACTGCAAATTTCCTATGATTTCTCCGGCGGTACGGGGACCAGAGCATCCTACGCCGTGTTTGGCAGCAACGGGGTTACGATTTCCGGTTCGCCAACCCAACTGACGATGGATGTCTACAGCGATAACAGCAAAAACTGGGTGAGAGCCGAGATTGTGGACGCTGCAGGGAAAGCCCATCTGCTGGACGTCGCCAAAGAACTGAACTGGAGCGGCTGGAGAAATGTAAAAGTCGATCTGGCGTCGGCTGGTGTCAAGTTCCCGGCCAAGCTGAAGCGGGTATATGTCGTAACCATCGATCAGGGAAGCGATAAAAAAGCGGCATCGGGCGCAATTGCCATCGATAATTTGACGCTGCGCACGCCCTCTGAAGTGAAGGAGCCTGCCCGATCCTCCATCACGATGACAGTTGGCAACGTCAATGCCTCCGTAAGCGGCAAAGCGGTTAAACTGGAGGCAGCGCCGCTGCTTCAGAACTGGACGACTTATGTGCCTTTGCGCTTTGTATCGGAAGCGATGGGAGCCGAGGTTCTCTATGATCAAAAAACGCGCAGAGTCTCCGTTTTGCGTGGCAGCCAGCTGCTGGAAATGACAATCGGCAAAAAAGAATACACGCTGAACGGAGTGCGTTACACCTCCGATGTAGCCCCTTTTACCCAGAATGGAAGAACGCTGATTCCGATCCGTTTGTTCTCGGAAAAGCTGGGATTTAAGGTGAATTATGAGGAGAAATTAAAGAAAATTACCATCGATTAAGCTGTACGTTGCAGGGCTAAAGTATGGTATTATAGTAGAGTAAATCCTGTATCATGGAGGAGTGCCGAGCATTAGTGGATCACTTGACTGTCGATATTAATAGAGTTATTGCCAACGCTGTCAAGGCGATGGAGGACAGCAAATATCAGATTTATGAAATTTGCCAGTCTGCTCGCTCGGAGCTGGAAGCTCTTGAACAGGAATTGGAGCAGGTATTGCAAGAAACGATAACAACGATAGACAAGGTAGACCATCTGGAGCAGGAATACCGCCTTGCTCGAATCAGGCTGACGGAAGTCAGCCGCGATTTTGTCCGCTATAGGGAAGAGGACATTAAAACCGCGTATGAGAAGGCAACCGGCATTCAGCTTGATTTGATGGTCTACCGTGAAAAAGAAAACTACTTGAAATCCCGCCGCGACGATCTGCAGAAACGGGTGCGGAACGTGGAGCAATCCATTGAGCGCGCGGAGAGCATCAGCTCTCAAATGAATGTTGTGCTTGAGTATTTAACGGGGGATCTCAATCAGGTTACAAGAATTATTGAATCGGCTAAGAACAGACAGCTATTGGGCTTAAAAATCATCCTTGCGCAGGAAGAAGAACGAAAACGGATCTCCAGAGAGATTCATGACGGTCCTGCGCAATCTCTTGCAAACATCGTATTACGGACTGAAATTGCTGAACGAATGCTGGCCAAAAATCAAATACAGCTCGTTCAGGATGAATTGGTCGATCTCAAAAGCCAAGTGCGCGCGGGGTTGGAGGAAATCCGTAAAATCATCTTTAATTTGCGGCCTATGGCATTGGATGATTTGGGAATTGTTGCGACGCTTCGCAAGTTTACGCAGGATTTTGAAGAAAAAAGCCGAATTCATACCAAGTTCGAAGTTGTTGGCAGGGAGCTCAGGTTGCCCTCTGCAATGGAGGCCGCGATATACCGTATGGTACAGGAAGCGTTCTCTAATGTGCTGAAACATGCAAGCGCATCCCATGTCTCTCTTGAAATGCATTATTCGGAAAGGCTGATAACCTTGACGATCCAGGACAATGGGTCCGGATTTCGAGTGGAAGGGCTGCCCAAGACGGCAAACCGAAACTCGCATTTTGGCCTGATTGGAATGAGAGAGCGTGTGGAATTGCTTGAAGGAAGGATTGATATACAATCAAGTCCAGGGCGCGGGACCGAAATTACAATCATAATTCCAGCAACTTCTGATCAAAGAAAGGAGATTGAGGATCATGAACCAGACATCTAGCGACCCGCAAAAAGTGAAGATTTTGCTTGCTGACGATCATCAGCTGTTTCGCGAAGGACTAAAGCGTATTTTGAATATGGAGGATGACATTGAAGTCATCGGCGAATGCGGCGATGGCATTCAAGTCATGGAGTTCTGCAATCATACATTGCCTGAAATCGTGTTAATGGATATTAATATGCCCATTGAAACAGGCGTTGTCACAACGGAAAGACTCAAGTCAATGTTTCCTGACGTTAAAGTAATCATTTTGTCCATTCACGATGATGAAAGCTATGTGTTCGAAACGCTGCGCAAAGGCGCTACGGGTTACCTGCTGAAAGATATGGAAGCCGAGGAGCTGATCAATGCGATCCGTTCCGTGCACCAGGGCTTTTCGTACATTCACCCCAAAGTAACCGGCAAACTGATTAACCAGCTGCGCCGAATGACTTATCTGGATGAAATGGGCGTAGCCTCCGGAGCGGCGGCAACCAAAGAAGCCGGCGTCAAGTATCACGCTGCCGAGGAAAGTCCGCTGACCCGGCGCGAAGCCGAGGTTTTGCGTTTGATGGCTGAGGGCAAAAGCAACAAAACGATCGGCGAGCATTTGTTCATTAGCGAAAAAACGGTCAAAAACCACGTCAGCAGCATTCTGCAAAAAATGGAAGTGGATGATCGTACGCAGGCTGTTATTAACTCCATCAAATTTGGCTGGGTAACCCTGTAGTTCTTTTTTGCTAGTAAGCATTTTCTGCTGCGCCTTGAAGTGCGCGCCCCTGGAGGGACCTGCGGAATTTTTGATCCCGAGGATTTTCAGGGGAGGCGCGTCATCGTGTCGTAATCTCCGCATACAAAAAAAGAGCGAACAGCAGAGGTTCGCCCTTTCCTTCTTGCTTTATGCTTCATATCCATTGTTTCCCTCTATGATTTCGTCAAGGGTATGCAGTTACCTTCCTCCCTTTGCTCTTCCCGTAATCCCGTTTCTATTTCCCTTAATTAGGCTTTTGCCGGCGTCCGATCCTCATCAGAAGAAAAACACCAGTGAGAATGGCTAGTGAACCCAGAAGATAATAGGGAAGCACGCTCACCTCGCCTGTTTTGGGCAAGGTATCCAGAGGTACGCCTGTTTCGGGATTTGTGCCGTCGGATGCGTGATCCACCGCTGTTCCCGTTCCTTCGCCCGCCGGTATAGGCTCTTCCTCAATAATAACTAAATCATCCGTGGGCTCAGGCGTCTGCGGAGCCTCTGAAGGAACAGCAGACTCTTCAGGAGTCGGCGTTGGTTCCGGTGTGCTTGTAGGCGTCGGAGTTGGCTCTGGGCTTGGTGTCGACACAGGTGTGCTCGTAGGTGTAGGGGGCGGCCCTTGGCTTGGCGTCGACACAGGCGTGCTCGTAGGTGTAGGAGTTGGCGCGGTAGGCGTAGGCTCCGGTGATGTCGTAGGTGTAGGAGTCGGTTCGGTTGGCGTAGGCTCCGGTGATGTCGTAGGTGTAGGAGTTGGTTCGGTTGGTGTAGGCTCCGGTGATGTCGTAGGTGTAGGAGTTGGTTCGGTAGGCGTAGGCTCCGGTGATGTCGTAGGTGTAGGAGTCGGTTCGGTAGGCGTAGGCTCCGGTGATGTCGTAGGTGTGGGAGTCGGCTCGGTAGGCGTAGGATCCGGTGATGTCGTAGGTGTAGGAGTCGGCTCGGTTGGTGTAGGCTCTGGCGTTGTTGTAGGAGTTGGAGTTGGCTCTCCGCTTGGCGGCGTACACGTTGATCCTTTATACAGCAAATGGGCTCTTAAGGTCAGGTGGTCGTGACCATAACCTGGATTTAATGTTTCCTGAATGGGGCCGGCATACAAATCGAATTGACCGTGTCCGCATCTCGGCAGTTGAATAACAAGACTATAGGAACCGGCTTTATCGTACTTTTTGCTGATTCCATTATCGTAAACCTGCTTTTCATAGGGTTCCGGTTTTTCGTCAAATGTGTAGACGGAGAAGCTGACCTCAACGCAGTCTTTGGTGGTTACAAATGAAGCTGTTGCCGTCCCGTCGTTGTTCACCTTGATGAAGGGGAAGTCAGGTTTCTCCTGTATCGAGCCAAAATGTTTGCTGTATGTTGTACAACTGTTTGCTGGTTCCTCCAAAGTCCCCGTTTCTACGTTGCCGCTGCTCCCTGCAAATGCGATCGCACCAAGCGGCAGGGATAAAACAAGCAGAAGCGCCAGCATAAACGCAAGGGTGCGTTTGTTCCTCTTCATTTATTCACTCTCCTCTTATCATTGGGTCTTCTCTATCGAGCAAGGCCAGGCCTGGCCGTTTCACCTTCTTCCTCTGTTCCTCTGTTTCTCAGTGCGGGTTGAAACTTCATTTTTTGCCGCATAGGAATTTCATGTATCCGGGCAGGACGAATCATGAATTCTTACTGGCGATAAAACCTTCCGCTAAATGCGGACGCACACCTTCGAAGAGCCGTGGCTGAGGCCTTCTTACCGCAAAGGAAATGATCGTTTTTCGGGCAGGTCGAAAAACAAATTCCAGTTGGCAATTAGATGAACTATTAAGCTCGGCAGTTCAGCTTGGGATAGCCTGCATCAAGGCTTTCTTACTATATGTGTGTCATTTTACAAAAATGATAGCATATACCGTAAATTGAGCAAGGGTGTATTTTTGGATTATGTTGTTGATCGGTACCGTATTTTGTCGAACGTGTAAAATAAAGCACAATGGCCAATCTCGTCCGTTGCGCGTAACCGTTAGGCTGTCTTCGGCATATAGTGTCACTATACAGGAGGTGGCCGACATGCTGGGGATTTTGCTTCTCGTCATCGGATGTTATGCCAGTGCGGCACTGCTCGTGCATGTGATGTTTCGAATAAGCGGAGGCAGCGGCAGAGCAGCCAGTCATTATGTATTTATTGCGGATCAGCGCCAGAAAAATATGGAGTGGCATTTGAGGGTATTGCAATCCTTTTCCAGGTGGATGGGAAAAAGTATAGCGCTTACGGTTATTGACCGTGGATTAAACGAAGAGTCGCGAGCGATAGTGGAACGGTGGAAATATAGCGGCAAAGAGGTAACTTTACATGACTTGGGGCCTTCCTCGTTTCGGGGATTGGACGATGTTGCAGGCGATGGAGTGGCATCGCACATGATGTGGCAGTTGAAAGCGCAAGGTATTATTAGCGAGTCCGATCAGGCGGTGCTGATTGATTTGCAAAACCCCGCGGATTTGTCCAAAATGCCGTTTTAATTTATAATATACGAAAAGTGAAGCACACTTGCGTACCTCTTTGCCGAGGAAAGCGAGTGTGCTTTTTTGCGTTCGCGGCTTAAAACGCGGCGAAGGACAGGCCGGTGCATAGGATGGGAGAGGATTGGAATGAAAGGCTATGTATATCTGCTGTTGCGGAAAGAAGGATGGGAAGCAAGGGCAACGATAGCGCCGGAAGTGGATGAGGCGTATTGGTTTGGACGAGATGCGGAAACACGAGGGAGGATGGGGACAGCGGGACAGTTGGAGAGCGACGCCAGCTATTGTGAAGCGGCGGGGCAGCGAAACGGAATGGAACATTGTGAAGAATCGGGAGACCGTGAAGTTGAGGGGCAACGTGAAGCATTGAAGCATCGCGTAGCAATGGAAGACCAAAAAGAGTTGAAACATCGTGGAGCAAAAAAACAGCTCAAAATCACGGAGCGTCATGAAGCGGTGGAAGCATGGCTTTGCAAGGAAGAGTTGCCCTGGGGACAAGCTTGTCTTGTTGCTGATCTTTGGAATAGCCGACAGGGGGAATACGTAACGGGACGCCCGGGATATGGGCGTCACCATCCTTTTCAGCAGCTGGCAAAGCTTGTTGCCGAGCTGCAAGAGAGGGATGGCCGGCAGCAGGGCTCGGCCATCTCGGGGGCGGCGCGGCATCAGCTTGCCGGCCGCTGGGGGGAACGCTCACGAGGCGTAGCCGTGAGCGGGGAGACGGCGGCTTTGGCGCAGCTGGCCGCCGGGCTGTTGCAGGGTCGCGCGCTGCTGGGCTGCGAAGCGCGCGACCTGCTTATCGGCGCAGCCGGCCCCGGGGCCGGGAGCAGCTGGAGCGGAGCGCTTCAGCTGCTGTCCCTGCTGGGGCAGGCGCGCCTTGCGGGAGCGGTCGCCGCCGGGGACGGCGGGCGGCGAGCCGCTGGGGGGCTGTGCTGCCGGCGCTGCGGCAGCGATGGGTTCAGCCTCAGGCGGACGCGCTGCCATGCCTGCGGGCGGCTGTGCGCTTATTGCGAGGCATGCCTGATGATGGGGCGCAGCAGGGAATGCGAGCTTTTTGTCACTTGCGCATATGTCCCGCCTGATGCAGCAGTCTCATTATCGCGTGACTCCGTCCGTGAAGCTGCCTCACGTTATGCATCTACCGGAAAGAACTGGGGGTTAAGCCCTGCCCAGGAGGCTGCAGCGGCACAGGCATTGGATTTCATTGAGTCTAAATTAAAGCAGCGAAGCGCAAGAGATCGTTCAACTCCCGGCTTTGTTGCCGCTAACCAAACGACAACATCAACAACTAGCCTTCGTCCTTTCACGCGAAAACTGATTTCATCGGCACAGCAAATGCTGTCATCCGTCATACAGAAGCGGGATGATTGGGCGCATTACTTTTTATTGTGGGCGGTTACGGGCGCCGGTAAAACGGAAATGATTTTCCCCCTGGTTGAAACGGTCCTTGGCAGGGGTGGCAGAGTGTTAATTGCATCGCCGCGAAGAGATGTGGTGATTGAGCTTGATCCTCGTCTAAGGAAGGCTTTTCCGGACACTTCCGTCGTGACTCTTTATGGGGGCAGCGAGCAGCGGTGGGAGCAGGGTAGCATTACTCTTTCCACGACCCACCAGTTATTTCGTTTCCATCAGGCGTTTGATCTCGTCGTTATTGACGAGCTTGATGCTTTCCCGTATTGAATGAAATGTATATGATTAATTGAAATTTACCTCTGTAATCCGAAATGGGAGCGACTTTCCTTTCTTCGAATGCTCCCGGCCGTTTGCTACATCGCACTCAAAATAAATATT
>NZ_JBTOLL010000002.1:0-403395 GCF_054551715.1 Paenibacillus sp. CAU 1782
TGCCTATCCTTTTACATTAGGAGTTTTTTTAATGGATTTCCAGAGAATACCATCAATTTCTTCAAAATATAGGAACTTATGAGAAGGTTGTTTTTCATGTTAGGTTTGGTGCAAGGCTAGTGCCATTACAGCCTAAAAACATGCCATTGGGGCTCTTTTTCAAGCTGTAACGGTCATATGTGACCATTACATTGTTGAAAAGTTGCTTTTTCCCCTTCTTAGGGACATACATGTCCGCTACAGCGAAGATGACATAGCAGGTGAAAGTGGCGGGGATGCGTCTCGCCATGCACCTGCAAAAGCAGGCACATAAAAGGCTGGACGAAAAACCTTACGTTTTCCCGCCCAGCCTTTTATTTTAGGGACTTTTTGGACAGCCCCTTCCAGCCATGTTTATCCATTCGCTGGACGAAAAACCAGAACACAATTACCGCCGCCCAGCCTCTAGCCGATAAAGGACCGCAGCTGCTCCACCTTCTCATCGGTCAACTCGCCGCTGTTGTCGAACACCAAAATGGATGAGGAAGGGATATCCCAATTAATAGCGGGAACAAAGTCTACGCGCTTCTCGAAATCGCCCCAATTTTCCAGCTTCCACTGATCGCGCTCCGTCTGGCGGCCCACAATACGCGCCTTTTGCATACCCATGTCCTGCAAGGTAACGACGACGACTTTGACATCGACCCGCTCCTTGTCCAGTCCAGCAGCTGCCAATACCTCTTCGATCCATGCTTTATTTTTCAATTCCGCCGTGAACGGGGAAATCATAAACACGTTTTGGCCCGCGGCCAGATTTTCGATGCAAACGTCCTTGGCCGTATCATACTCAAGATCACGAAGGTTTTCCTTGTAGAACTGGGAATCCCGATCGTTTTTGTCCAATCCCTTCATTTCCAGAATCGCCTCTACAAAACGTCCGCCTATCGTATCGCGATCAAGAAAAGCAGCGGGAATATCAACGGACAGCTTGCGGGCTACCGTTGTTTTCCCCGTTCCCGCCACACCAACAAAAAATACCAGTTTCTGCATCTATACGCCCCACCTTTATGTAGTAAGAATTGCCAGGGCGTGTGTTCAGACACGCCATAATTCCTATCCTACCATAATCGGGGCATTCAGGGAATCTGGAAACCCAGTCCCATTGACGCAATATGCTCTTTCGTTTCAGCCGTTCCGCATTGATACAGATGCCGGTAAATATCCCGCAGGATGTCGTCGCTGCCTCTATTGATCTCGCTGTCGCCTGCCGTGCCATACGGGGATTTGGCAAAATGGAACGTTTCGGCTTCATCCATGCTGGACAATTCCTCAAACAGCTCCTCCAGCTTTGCTACATCCTCCTGATTGCCTTCAATCACGAGCTCATAAGCGGCTTCCTCCGGATTTTGCAGAATTTGACCCGCCTGTACGGAAATATAGTAGGTGGTTTTATCCTGAACATGTGTTTGCTGACTATTCTCAATGTCCATTTCGGTTGCTCCTTCTCTTGTCGTCAGAACTGGATTTATCACCTTAGCGTCCCCTGTCGGACAGACATTTTATTCCTTTTTTCAGCATATAACAATTATTATTGCATCTGGAGTCCAGCAGAAGAGAGGAATGAGGGAAATGTGCGGAATTACCGGCTGGATCGATTGGAACAGCGACTTGACCAAGGAAAGCGTCCATCTGGAGAGAATGACCGATACGCTGGCCCCGAGAGGGCCTGATGCCGCAGGCTCGTGGATTTCGGCGCATTGCGCGCTGGGCCACCGCCGCTTGTCGGTTATTGATCCCGAAAACGGCGCTCAGCCGATGATCCGGTATACCGGCGACGATCAATATGTGGTCGTCTATAATGGAGAGTTGTATAACGCGCCCGAGCTGCGCAAGGAATTGGAAAGCAGGGGAAGAATTTTCACGACATCCTGCGACACGGAAGTGCTGCTGGTGTCTTTTATGGAATGGGGACGCGCCTGCGTCGAGCGGTTTAACGGCATATTTGCATTTGCGATATGGGACGTCGCTTCGCAGGAGCTGTTTCTGGCCCGCGACCGGCTTGGCGTCAAGCCTCTCTTCTTCAGCAGGGGAGAAGGCTTATTTATTTTTGGCTCCGAGCCCAAAAGCATACTGCAGCATCCCGCAGTCAAAGCCGAGGTTGGCGCGGAAGGAGTTGCGGAAATATTTGTCATGGGTCCGGCGCGCACGCCAGGGGTCGGGGTTTATAAAAGCATCAGCGAAGTAAAACCGGGTCAATGCATGGTCGTTAACGCTGCGGGAGACAAAACGATTACGTATTGGCGGCTAAGAAGCGTTGCGCACGGACACGACAGTGAAGAAACCGCCCGACGGGTGGGAGAGCTGCTGCAGGATACAGTGGAGCGCCAGCTTGTGTCCGACGTTCCAATCGGGACGTTGCTTTCGGGCGGCCTCGATTCCAGCGCGCTCACAGCGATCGCGGTGCGCTATTATACGGAGAGGGGTCAAGGCGCCCTCCCGACGTTTTCGGTCGATTACCGCGACAACGACAAGCATTTCCAGGCGCATGATTTTCAGCCCAATAGCGATGCTCCCTGGATTGAACGGATGGTGTCCCATCTGTCCACCATTCATCATCCCGTGCAGTTTGACACGCCGGAGCTTATTGCCGCATTAAGGGACGCCACGCTTGCCCGGGATTTGCCCGGCATGGCGGATGTGGATGCTTCCCTGCTGCTGTTTTGCCATGAAATTAAAAAAAGCGCCACCGTTGCGATATCCGGCGAAGCTGCCGACGAAATTTTTGGCGGTTATCCATGGTTTCACCGGCAGGAGGCGCTTAATGCAGATACCTTCCCATGGTCCCTTGCCACGCCTATGCGCGCAGGGCTGCTGGCGCCGGAGGTTGCGGAATGGATCAGGCCCGCGGAGTATATCGGCGACCGGTACGCGGAAGCCGTAGCGGAGGTGCCGGAGCTGCCTGGAGAGACCCTTCAGCAGAGCAAGATGCGGCGTATGTCCTACCTCAACATCACCCGTTTTATGCCAACTTTGCTGGATCGCAAGGACCGGATGAGCATGGCTGCGGGGCTGGAGGTTCGCGTTCCCTTCTGCGATCACCGGCTGGTGGAATACGTCTGGAACATCCCTTGGGAGATCAAATCGGCCGGAAATCGGGAAAAGGGCATTCTTCGCAAAGCGCTTGGAGGCGTATTGCCGGAGGATGTGCTGACCCGCAAAAAAAGCCCTTATCCCAAAACGCATAACCCGGCTTATCTCGCTGCTGTCAAAGGGCTGTTGCTGGAGGTGCTGGATGACAGCAGCTCCCCGCTGCTGCCGCTGATCGACGCCAAAAAAGTAAGAGAGCTCGCCGACTCGTCGTCGGCAAGCTCCAATATTCCCTGGTTTGGCCAGCTTATGTCCGGCCCCCAATTATTCGCTTATTTGTATCAGGTCAACTTATGGCTGAAGCAATACAAGGTTTCCATTGGATAGTCAGTGGAATGAGATATCCGGCAGCTGCTCGTCTTATAAAGGGGTTGAAATGGCGGTTATCGGCACACTAGAGGGATGCAAGCAGCTTGCGAAGCGCTTCTCCCCGGTGGCTGATGCCGCCTTTTTCCTCGCGGCTAAGCTCGGCCATGCCCCGGCCAAGCTGCGGCAGCCAGAACAACGGATCATAGCCAAAACCTCCGTCGCCGTGAGGCTTGTCCGTAATGACGCCGTCCACGGTGCCTTCTGCCTCCACAAATTCTCCCGTAGCGGGATCGTACAGCGCCAGCGCGCACACAAATTGCGCGTGGCTGAGAGCCTTGGAGCCGTCCTGCGGCAGACGCCAGCCATCACTTTCCGAGAAGCCGGCTGCCGAAGACGATGTTGGGACTGCAGCGTGGCCCGCTTCGGAGGCTGCTGCTAAAGCTGCTTCCGAGGCTGCATCCTTGCCTTCCGGTTCAGCGCCTTCAGCTTCATCCCCTGATGCCGCTTCATGCGGTGTCTGGAGGACTGCGCCGATGGCGGCCAGTTCCTTCAGCAGCTTGGCATTGTTGCTGGCGTCTGTCGCTCCTTCGCCGCTGTAACGGGCGGAATATACGCCTGGCGCGCCATCCAGCGCGGCAACCCGAAGGCCGGAATCATCCGCAAGCGCCGGAACGCCCAAAGCGTCTCCGGCTGCTTTGGCTTTAATGCGCGCGTTGGCGGCAAAGGTATCTCCATCCTCCGGAATGTCGGGAATATGGGGATAATCGTTCAAGCTCACGATTCGTTTTCCGATTTTGGCGAAGGCATGGCCAAATTCTTTGGCTTTGCCGTTGTTTTTGGTGGCAACAACAATGAGATCGCCGTCAATCCCTCTTCCGTTTCCGTTCATGCTATTATCCTCCGATCCGTTCAGCCGCCGCTCCCAGCGTCTGCCGTTGGAGCTCGATTAGCTTGGAAATGCCGCCTTCAGCCAATGCAAGCAGCTGATTCAGCTCGTCGCGGCTAAACGGTGCTTCTTCACCCGTTCCCTGCACTTCAACAAATTTGCCTTGTCCGGTCATAACTACGTTCATATCGACCTTTGCTTTGGAGTCCTCCTCGTAATTGAGGTCCAGCAAAGCTTTGCCTCCAATAACGCCTACGCTGACCGAAGCCAGAAAATCGGTAATCGGGTATCTGGCAAAGGTGATGTTTTGGGACAGTTTATGTATAGCAAGCGCCAGCGCTACAAATGCGCCCGTAATCGATGTGGTGCGCGTGCCGCCGTCCGCCTGGATGACGTCGCAATCCAGCGTAATCGTTCTTTCCCCCAACGCTTGAAGGTCCACGACCGAACGAAGCGCCCGGCCAATCAGCCTTTGGATCTCCATCGTTCTTCCGCTCAGTTTGCCCCTTGCCGCTTCACGCTGGTTGCGGGAATGAGTCGCGCGCGGCAGCATGGAATATTCCGCCGTGATCCAGCCTTTACCCTGTCCCTTCATAAAAGGCGGAACCCGTTCTTCAACGCTCGCCGTGCAAATAACCTTCGTATCGCCAAACTCGATCAGCACCGAACCTTCCGCATGTTTATTGACGCCTGGTTCAATAACAGCGTGACGCAATTCGTCCGCTTGCCGCTTGTCTGTTCTCATATTCATTATGCCTCCTGAAATGGTTCTCTCGTCCGCAAGTCCTGTCTATTTTATCAGAAGCGCCGACGAAATGCATCCGCCAGCAACATAAAGCACGGCTTGAAAGAGTTTCTTTGTTCGGCCCAACAAAAAACAAGCCTCCGCTACACCGCTTTGTGCAAGCAGATAGGAAGGCTTGTTTGGGCTGTTGCATTTCAGTTTCTCATGCTGAGTTCAATGCATCAGATGGAATAGTCGGCTTTGAGGCGCACCGTATCGCTTTACGATTTCAGCGCATTGACATGATGCGGTCGGCCTACAGGCTCGCTGTAGGATTTTTGCTGATCGTCGACCAGATTGCTTTCTCCGTTAATCCGGATTTGAACGGTTTCCGCTTTGCTGTTTTCCGTTAACGAAAGAACAACCGCCTGCAGCATTTCGGCCGGAAGCACGGAACCTTTGCCGAATGTTTCATCCTCCAGATCCAGCACCGCTACCCCGTCTTTTACCTCCAGGCTTGTAACCTCCACATCGGGCCAAATAACGCTTGTCAGCTCTTTTTTGTTCAGAGGACCTGCAATCAACTCTTCCATTGCGGCTAGAGGAGCGGAATCGCTGCGTTCGACCAGGCGCGTAACGGGCACGTAATATTGCTCGTCATGCAGCGTTTGGGACGAGAAGTAGAGCGTTACGGGAGAGGATTTGGCAATATCCACTCCGTCCGCAGCTTCAATATTAATGCCGATGGAGCGGGTTAACACGTTGTCGATGGGATAAGCGGCTTGCGGCATTTCCACAAGACGTTCGCCGTCGACGGACAATTCGACGCCTTTGATGCCGGTCATGGCCGTTAACGTCCATGTAATCGCCTCAACAATGGAGCGTTCGTCTCCGGCGTAGTAATCGTTAAACGCACCGGAAAAATCCACTTGCGCAACCTGGCGCTCCTCGTCGTAATCATAACCAAGCACAACCGTGCCTTGCGGAATCAACGGACGGAAATCCTCCGGCAAGCTTGAAGCATACATGCCGTTTTCCACCATCAGCTCCAGCGCCCGTCTTGGGTACGTTTCATTCTCCGTAAGCGTCACGGGCACGGAAACCGGCGCTACATAGCCGTTGCGGTCAGCCAGATAGACGGTTACGCTGGAATCCTGAGCCACCGCAGCGGTATCATCGGGCAAGGCCTGTCCGCTCGGCGCCGCTTCTTCCCCGGTTCCGCTCTGAATGCCTCCCCCCGTCTCTACCTGAGGCGGATCAATTTCCTTGCTGGCCTGTTTGGAGAACAATCCGCATCCCGCCGTAACAACGGGCAGCGCCAATACGGCGACCATCGCGGTATAACGAATCCATTTTTTCTGAATCATGTACATAATTCCTCCCCAATGAATATTTGCCTGTCGGCTTTGTACAACTCCTGATTTGTAGTAATATGTATACGAGCCCTTCCTTGTTTTAGACCTGTTTTATCCAAAAATCGCTAGGGGGTACAGTATGAGCAATCCTGGTATTTACAGCTTGAACAGCGCGCACGTCGCGCATGCAACCGATGAATGGCTGGCCAAAAGAGGCGTTGCCAAAAGAGATATCGCCGAGCTGGTTCTTTTTTTGCAAAAGGACTATTTTCCCGGACTTACGATAGACGATTGCATTGTGCATGTTGATGCCGTGTTGTCGAAGCGCGAGGTGCAAAATGCCGTTTTGACGGGCATTCAACTTGACATATTGGCGGAGGAAGGCAAACTGATCCCGCCGCTGCAGGATATGATCAAACACGATGAAAGCCTGTATGGCTGCGATGAGATTTTGGCATTGTCGATCGTTAACGTTTACGGCAGCATCGGCTTTACGAATTTTGGTTACGTGGACAAGGTTAAACCCGGCATTCTGGTGCGGTTAAACAGCAAAACGGATGGAGAAATTCATACCTTTCTGGATGATATCGTAGGCGCGATCGCCGCGTCCGCTGCCAGCCGTATCGCCCACCGCAAGCAGGCCGAGCGCGAAGGCGTTACAACGCCTCCTTTGGACTAGCTCCCTGCAGGCAGGTTAGCTTATACACTGAAGATATCTTTAAGCGGTCGGAAAACGAATTGTTTGATGAAATGGAAAAAGCGTTCCTGTGCCACTCCATCCCCCTTGAAGGGGTGTGGCGGCATAGGAACGCTTTTTTGGCTTTAAGACCATTTTCAAAGTCTTGTTATCAGACAAAAGTCTTATGATCAGACGCTGCCAGCAGCAGCTTCAGCCGCTTGCGCCCGCTGCTCCTGAAGAAGCGGTTTGTTGGGCAAATAGTGAAGCGACTTGATAAAACGGATCGTTTTAGTTTTGGCCCGCATGACGATGGAATGCGTCTCGGCTCGCTGACCGGGAAGATAATGCACGCCGCCCAAAAACTCGCCGGGAGTTACGCCCGTAGCGGCAAAAATAACATCCTCCGTGCCAACCATATCATCCATGTTCAAAATCCGGTACGGATTATCAATCCCCATCCCGATGCAGCGTTCATATTCAAGTGCGTCGGCAGGCATCAGACGCCCCTGAAGCTCGCCGCCCAGACATTTCAGAGCCGCTGCCGCCAATACGCCTTCCGGCGCGCCGCCTGAGCCCACATACAAATCGATCCCGGTTTCCGGGAAAGCCGGGGCCATGGCCCCAGCCACATCGCCGTCCGATAAAAACTTGATTCGCACGCCTACCTTGCGAAGCACCTTGATCGTTGCTTCGTGGCGGGTACGATCCAAAATCATGACGGTGAGATCCGCCACCTTTTTGTTCAGCCCTTCCGCGGCCTTGCGCAGCGTCACTTCCATGGGATCGGCAATGCTGAGCTTCCCGCAAAGAGCGGGACCGTATGCAAGCTTCTCCATATACATATCCGGCGCGTGAAGGAGCTGGCCTTTTCCTGCCACCGCAATAACGGATAACGCATTATTAAGCCCTTTGGCAACAATTTCGGTGCCTTCCAGCGGGTCTACGGCGACATCAACTTCCGGGCCGTTCATGCTGCCGACCTCTTCCCCGATATACAGCATCGGTGCTTCATCCATTTCGCCTTCGCCGATAACTACCGTTCCTTTGATAGAAACCGAATCAAACATGGCCCGCATCGCGGAGGTCGCGGCTCCATCCGCCTGGTTTTTGTCTCCTCTTCCCATCCATGGCGCAGAAGCCAAGGCAGCCAGCTCCGTAACTCGAACAATCTCCAATGCCAATTCTCTCTCCATGACTCACGCTTCCTCTCAAAGGCTCTTTTAGAATGTCATATAAAACGAATATGACCACTTTTCATACTCTAATATGTATCATAATTTTATATATGACGCAATATATAATTTCATTATTATCATAATAGGGGTGTTCATCACGAAAAAGACATGCCAGAAAAGCCGAAGAAGAACCCGTGTTGATCGCGCCACGCAAAAAAGTTGGAGCGGAAACTAACGCGTTTCCCTCCAACTACGTGGGGTTGATAAAAATGTTTTTTTTTGAAAACTACTTGACGGTCTGATAATGCAAGACGCCTAAGCGATCATGGGCAGCGATGGCGCCCTTCAGCTCGAGGTGCACCAAATGCGCCAGCGTTTCTCCCATCGCAAAACGCAAATTATGAGGATTATCCCTCAAGCGGACGCCGAATAAAGCTTCACATACTTCAAATGCGGTTGATTCTTTCTCTGAAAGCATATCTTGAATGCCTTCGAGCCGTCGGGCATGATGGTTTTGCAGCTCGCCGATTCGTTCCCTAAAGCCGGTAAAAGGGTTCATATGTCCCGGCAGCGCAAGATCAACCTCAACATGCGCAAGAGTGCTCAGGCTGGTCAGAAAATGCTGCAAAGGATCGGATTCTTCGCCAGGAACCAGGCTGATATTAGGCGTAATACGAGGCAATACCTGGTCTCCGCATATCATCCAGCGCTGCTGCGGCTCATACAGGCACACTGCGCCAAAAGCGTGGCCCGGAGCATCGATCAGCTCCCAATTGCTGCCGTTCATCGCCAGTGTCGACCCCGCTTCCACATACGTCACCTGGGGCTGGGGAGATACCATGGCAATAAAACCGTCCAGATTGGAGCCGATGGCGTCTCTCAGCTCCCCCGGCATGCCATGTCGATTGAACAAGGCGTCTATTGCCTTGGGATATTCGCTATTGGCATTCCACAAACGCAGCGCGTAACGGTGGCTCCGTTCCGTCATGTTAACAATGGCGCCGCTTTGCTGCTGAAAATAACCGGCCAATCCGTAATGGTCGGGATGCTGGTGCGTCAGCAATATACGGGTGATATCGCTCCACCCGATCCCCAGTTCGGCCATTGCTTCCCCCCATACGCTCAGCGCCTCTTCCGTATGCAAGCCGGGATCGATGACGGTGTACCCTTCGCCATCGGGAACAATGTAGCTGTTGACCCATTTTAATGAAAAAGGAAGCGGCACCTTAAGCTGATGCCAGCCCCCTTCCAGCGGTATCAGAGATGCAGAAGTCCCTCCGTTTCCTTCATGGGATGCGTGTTTATCGCTCATAGTGGCGGCCTCCTTCTATGCTGTGCTCAGGTTCATTTGTATGTAAAATAGCGACAGGCAGAACGGTTCCCTCTCGCCTAATCCGCTTTACCGGCCAAAATCATTCTTGGCGAGTTTTGTGACTCGTACGGTTCGCCGTCGTACCCGCCGTACAGCGTTTCCAGCTTCAAGCCGGTTTCGGACAACCTCTTTTCAAACCATTGGAGCTGGTAAAGCCTTACGCGCTCCAGATATTGGCGCGGCTTGCCGGGCTCCTGTGGGTCATTCAGCGTGATTTCCTTCTGCACCCAGCCGTCTTTAATACTGCGCTCCTCTATAATAACGATGCCCGTTTCCTCGTCACTCCGCTCCGAGCGCGGCGTCAACGTCCGCTCCACGTAAACCGGATTCAAAAAATCAATCAGGAAGGAGCCGCCTCTGCGAAGCACTCGCCTGATTTGCTTTAACACATTGATATTGTCTTCTTCCAGCGTGAAATAGCCGAAGGAGGTAAATAAATTGACGGTTGCATCAAAGGAGGCATCTCCAAAAGGAAGACTTCGCATGTCCCCATGCCGCCACTCCACTTTGCCGGAACTGTCATGCTGTCGAGCTACATCCAGCAGCGTTTCCGACAGATCAACCCCGGTTACCCGAAAACCGTAATCCGCCAGCGCAGTCGAATGCCTTCCCATGCCGCAGCCGATATCCAAAACAGCGGCGTCTTGGGGCAAATGGAGCCATTGCGCCATTTTCCGGACTTCCTTCGCCGCATCTTCCCAGTCCCGGTGTTTGTATACCAGCATATAATCTCTGCCGAAGCTTTGTTCATACCAAGGTTTCATTCTACAATCCCCTCGCTTTGCTGCATTGCAGGTCTGTGCAGGCTTCGCCTTTGTCTATATTAGCATAATCTGCCGGGAATGGCGCAAACTATGGGAACTTTACAGTGACCGTTGGTCATGGCATCCGGCAACGCTAAGGGGAGAATCGATATGATTGAACGGATTAATCTTTTGTTTGCCGAGGCTGTAGATGTTAAGACAGCACATCTCTCCAATGGCGGGATATCGATCGAAATCGCCTATTTGTCCAGCCTTTGCAAAGAGGATAAAATCAGCAGCTTCATTACGGTCCCCTTCACCAAAGCGGACATTCCATTTGCCGTGCATCTGGAGACAAACCCCGCGTATCAGAAGGTGGAGGACCCTGCAAAATGGCAGGATATGCTGTTAAGAGGTTATGTTCTGATACAATCGAACTCTGTTGTTTATGCTTTTTTGGCATCGGACGTTATTAGCAGCGACGGCTCTCAAACCCAGGTGGAAAGCGCCATTCAGGGCCCCCAGCTTGCGCTTAGCGAAGATCTGAACAAGTCTCTTAATCTGATTCGCAGCATGTATCCCTCTCCGGAGTTATGCGTGGAGCAATATACGGTTGGCTATGAATCAAGAACGCCGCTATACGTCCTGTTTGACCAAAGACATGTTGATGCCGCCGTGCTGGACAATGTACGCAGCAAGCTAAGCAGCATCAGTGTGGATATCGTTCATGCGGCCGGCGAGCTGGAGAAGCTGCTGGTCGGCAAGCGCCGCCATCTTTTTCCGACTGTTCTCATCACGGAGAGGCCGGACCGCATCTCCAGATCCATCGGCAAGGGAAAAGTGGTTGTGCTGATCAAAGGAAGCATGTTTGCGCTAATTATGCCCGCTTCTTTTTTTGAATTTATGCATGCGATTGAAGACAATTACGAGGCCTATTGGATGACCCGGTTTTTGATTTTTCTGCGATTTGCTTCCATCGTGTTGACCATTACGCTGCCGGCGCTCTATATCGCGGTTGTTTCTTATAATCCGGAGCTGTTTCGGGTTCAGTTGGCCTTCTCTATCGCCGCCAGCCGCTCGGCGGTGCCGTATCCCTCTTTTATCGAAGTGTTTATTATGCTGTTTATGATTGAAACGCTGATCGAAGCCAGCATTCGGCTGCCACGCTATATCGGATCGACTGCAACGACAGTTGGCGGGCTTATCCTTGGACAAGCCGCGCAGCAGGCGGGACTTGTCAGCAGCATTATGATTATTGTGACGTCCGTTGTCGCCATTTCCAATTTTGTTATTCCGATTAACTCCATGTCGTTTGCCATTCGTTTTTTGAAGTATCCGCTTATCGCCGCCGCGATCTTCTTCGGTTTGTCCGGCATTGCGGTCGGCATTTTTCTGTACATGGCCTATCTATGCAATCTGCGAAGCTTCGGAAAGCCTTATTTCCGGCTGCATGGCAAATTAAATCCGGCGGAAGGCGATATCGGAGGGGTGGAAATTAAATGAACCGCTACTTTTTTTATTTGTTTCTGTTTGTGGCGTTGATGAACATTATGTTGTTTGTGCCCCACATATTAGTCGATAACCGCTTTGAAGGCAGTGTCGCTGCTATTTTGATCAGCCCGATATTTGGTTCGATCATGATCTATATGTTCACCAATGCAATGGCTCGTTTTCCCGGACAAGGACTTCCGGAAATCTTTGCTCAATTTTTCCCGCGCTGGTTCGTGTCGGTGTATATGTTTTTTTATGCCATGATGTATTGGTTTTCCAGTACGGTCGTTGCGATGGCTTTTGCCGTGCTGATCAACCGCTTCTTCAACCCCCATGCCAACGTGCTCATTATTATGGTCGTTATGGTGCTGGCCTCCGGCTATGCCGCCACCCGTTCGACCTTAACCGTCATGCTGCTCCTTGAAATCATTATTATTATAAATGTGCCGATTATTTTGTTCATTATGTTCAAAATGGTTACTAGCCCTCAATTAAACCTCGACTCCATCCACGTAGTAGCCAATTACATCGGACATTGGCCGAACCTGGCCTCCATTGCCGCGGCTACCTACATCTTTACGGGCTATATCAATTTATCGTTGTTTAATCGATTGTTCCCTCCGAATTTCCGATTCAAGCTGTTGTGGACGTATCCCATTCTCGGCCTTCTTATTTTGCTGGTCACCTTTTTTGTCCCGATCGGCTTTCACGGCACCCAAGGCATTTCGCAATATATCTATTTATGGACGATAACCGCCGATTCGTTAATGATGCAATACGGATTTATCGAGCGCGTTATGTTCCTGTTTTTGATTGTGTTTCTGAATCTAAGCCTTGTCTATACGGCAACGGCCTGGCACCAGGCAATGGAGTTTATTAAAGGATGTATGCCATCCATGAAGCCGGAAACCGACAGCCCCAAGGCGCCCATAACCAATTACGTTATCATTGGTCTATTTACGGCGGCCAGCGTTCTCTATATGGTATTTACGAACGAAAAAATGAATTTGGCAATTACGACCGTCTGGTTGATCCTTCGCATGTTTACGGAGGTAATGACGGTGGTGACTGTCTTTATACTGAGTCGCCGGAGGTTGGTGCCGAGATGAGGAAGATTCTCTGCCGCATCAGGAGCCTTGTTCTTGTACTACTGCTGGTTGTGCCGCTTGGCGGCTGCGGATTCAAGGATATCGACAAACGTTTTTTTGTCGTGGGCACCGGTCTCGACCTATCCGGAAATAAGGAGAAGCCTTACCGGATTACGATCCAGCTTGCTATTCCTTCGCCCAAAATAGAACCCGGTACTTCAAAATTCCAGTTTGAAACGATTGATGCTGTCAGCATCGCGGAAGGCTTGCGGATGTTGAAGGCTTACGTGGATAAAGAGCTTGATTTCGGCCATTGCCGAATTTTTCTGATCGGGGAGTCACTGGCAAGGCAAAATATAACGCCCGTACTGGATTGGATGAAAAGAAGGCGCGATATCCAGATGGTTGCCATGATGGCGATTGGCAAACCCGACGCTGCCAGCGTGCTGAAAATCAAGCCTATCTCGGAACAATATCCCGGGAACGCGCTGCTGCTGTCGTTTGGAGCGGATGGAACGGAATCCAGCTACAACTATGCGGAATCGTTGTCCGGTTTTTCGCGGCGGCTTACGGAAAGAGGCTTTGACCCTGCGCTCGCAATTGTCAAAGGAGACAAAAAGCTGGGGTATATTATTAATGAAATTGCCTTAATGGACAAGCAAAGGATCAAATTGATATTGTCGCCTGACGAGTCTCAGATGTTTAACCAACTGGCGAGTCGTTTTACGAAAGCTTCCATGCACGGCATCTTCAGGCATCAAAAAATGGTCGTCGCCATCAACCAGTTGCACTCCCGGTTCCGTATCGAAAACCGGGATGATCAAGATGTCATAAAAGTGAATATGCGGATGAAAACCGTTGTTGAGGAATCAGCCGCTTCCTTGTTCGACAAGGACTTAAAACCAATCGAGAGCGAGCTGGAGAAATCGTACGAAGCAGAAGCCAACAAACTTTTAGTCAAAATTCAAAAAGCAAACGTGGACCCGCTCGGGTTTGGCCTTCGCTACCTGGCCATGCACAGCGGAGACCAAAACTGGGAGCGCTGGCAGCAACTCTATCCCGAGGCAAGCTTCCAGGTCAACGTTAGGCTTATCATTGAAGGCACGGGCCTCATCCGCTAAACAAGCGCAGCTATACACGAATCAACCGGTTGCTGCCGCGAAGCTCCTCCACAGAACCCGCGCCAATGCCGAACATGGCGGCACGCAGCTCGAATTCGATGCGCCGAAACTGCTCCAGCAAACGCTCCTCCGACAATTCGCCGCTGCCCGCCGCCGCGCGCGGCAGCAAGGCTCGGCCATACCCGGCCAAATGGGCTCCCAGCGCCAGCGCTTTGGCGGCTTCCACCCCGTTGTTCAGTCCCCCGCTTGCAATAAGCGGCATATCGGGCAATGCGGCGTGGATCTCCGCCACGCAGTCAGCCGTTGGATTTCCCCAATCGGCAAAAGCTTCGGCTGCTGCCCGCTGAACGGGGTCCGTTGTCCGGAACTTCTCTACCTGGCTCCATGAGGTGCCGCCTGCCCCGGCGGCGTCGATAAAGGATACGCCGGCATCGCGAAGCCGGACCGCCGTTTCGCCGTCAATGCCCCAGCCTACCTCCTTAACGCCTACCGGTACGGAAAGTCCCCTGCATACCTCTTTAATCCGCCCCAGCAGCCCGTAAAAATCAGTATCGCCTTCCGGCTGAAAAATTTCCTGCAGGCTGTTCAGATGCAGCACCAGAGCATCGGCGCGGGCAAGCTCCACCGCCCTTTGGCTTGCTTCCAGACCATAACCATAGTTAAGCTGCACCGCCCCTAAATTTGCAATAACGGGCACTGTCGGCGCTTGCTTCCGAATGTCGAAGGTTACTGCGAGCTCCTCTTGTTCAATGACCGCACGCATGGAGCCAACGCCAATCGCCCAGCCCTGCCGCTCTGCAGCAGCCGCCAGCCGGCGGTTGATCGCTCCCGCTTCGTCCGTGCCGCCCGTCATGGAGCTGACGAGCAGCGGCGCCGACAACAATTTGCCAAACCATTCGGTTTCGAGAGAGATGTCCTGAAATGATAATTCAGGCAATGCATTATGCTTAAAGCGGTACCGCTGGAATCCGCTTCCCGCTCCGGTTCCATTTACTTGCTCCTGCAAGCAGATGGCGATATGCTCGCCCTTGCGCTTGGCGGTGGCATCCGGCATGGAGGCAAAACTGCCGCTATTGCCGCTTTCGTTGCTTTCATTGCTGTTGAAACCACTGCCGCTGTTACTGCCGGCAGCGCCGTCGTTATTCGCGCTGCTATCGTCGTAACCGGCTGCGGTTATTCTTTTTTCATATCGTTCCAAGAAGGCCAACCTCCTGTATCGGTCTCCATTTATCTTTCTTACTTTTAATAAGCATATCACATTTGGAGTGCCTCATGGAATTTTGATCGTTACAATCATTAATATGACATTTACAATCATTTTAATTGAATTTTTCTTTAAAATTTTATACACTGGAGATAGATAAATACGAGAAGACGACATCATCGGGAGGGAATCTCATGGACATTAGAATTTTTGACAGTGCGGAGAAATTGGACTTGCATGCGGCGGAGTGGTTTAGCGAGTTGATCAGCGAAAAACCGGAAGCCGTGCTGGGGCTGGCAACAGGGTCCACGCCTGTTGGCATATATAAAAAGCTGGTTGAGCAGCACCGTAACGGCAAAGTAAGCTTTGCGGGAGTAACAACTTACAATCTGGACGAATACGTCGGCTTGACGCCGGGCAATGATCAAAGCTACGCTTATTACATGAATCAACATTTGTTCTCCCACGTAGACATTCCTGCGGGGAACACTCATCTGCCTGACGGAATGGCGCCGGATTCCGCTGCGGAATGCGCCCGTTATGACGCCTTGCTGGCGGAACATGTCGCGGATGTGCAGCTTCTGGGACTGGGCCATAACGGCCATATCGGCTTTAATGAGCCGGATGAACAGTTGTCCAGCGGTACGCATGTAGTCTCCTTAAAGGAAGAAACGCGCCAAGCAAATGCCCGGTTCTTTTCTTCGCTGGACGAAGTGCCCAAGGCGGCTTATACGATGGGCGTTGGCTCCATCCTGAAGGCCAAACAAATTTTGTTGGTCGTGCGCGGCTCCGATAAAGCCGGCATTGTCAAGGAAGCGCTGACGGGGCCCGTCACAACCCAGGTGCCCGCTTCGCTGCTTCAGCTTCACCCTAACGTTATCGTATTGCTTGACCAAGAAGCAGGAAGGTTGTTGAGCTAAATGAATCTTAGTCAGAAAAATCTTCTTATTACCAATGTTCGCATTGTAACAGAGCAGGATATTATTATCGGTCATGTCAAAATAAGCGGCGGCATGATTGAATCCATTATTGCTGACAGCGGGAAAAAGGATGCGGCTCTTGCAGGCGGGACGTTTAGCCCTGCTGTCGTGGATGGTTTCGAAGGCGATGTTATTGACGGCAATGGAGGATGGCTGCTTCCTGGTTTTATCGACATGCACGTTCACGGCGGATTCGGCGGAGACTTTATGTATGCGACTGCCGAAAGCTTCGATCGCATTACAGGTTTCCATGCTTCGCAAGGCACAACGGGGATGCTGGCCACAACAATGACCGCGTCCCGTGACGATATCGAGAAGGTTCTCGATGCCGTTGCCGCCTATCAAAAAAACGGCATGCCCCATGCCGAACTGCTAGGCGTTCATCTGGAGGGCCCGTTTATTAGCGAAAAGTGGCCCGGCGCCCAAAATCCGGACTATATCGTCGATCCACAGCTGGAATGGCTGCAAAATTGGACCAGGACTTACCCCGGCCTGGTCAAGATGGTCACATTGGCGCCTGAAAAACCCGGCTCCCTGGAAAGCATCGCCTGGCTGAAAAACCAGGGCGTTATCGCCGCAGCCGGACATACCGATGCGGTATATGCCGAATTGATCGCCGCCGCGGATAGCGGCCTGACGCATGCCGTACATACGTACAACGCCATGCGCGGTCTGCATCATCGCGAGCCAGGAACGTTAGGCGCGGTATTAACGACAGACAGCATCTATGCCGAAATTATTGCCGATGGTGAACATGTGCACCCGGCCGCCATTTCGCTGCTCCTGGCCAGCAAACCAAAGGACAAGGTTATTTTGGTTACCGATGCAATAGAAGCCGCCGGCATGCCGGATGGAGAATATGAATTAGGCGGTTTGCCTGTTGTCCTGAAGAACGGCACGGCGAGGCTAAAAGACAGCGGAGCGCTGGCAGGCAGCAGCCTGAGCATGATCTCCGCCTTCCGCTTTATGGTGAATGTAATGAGTTTGTCTGTGACGGAGGCCAGCAGAATGGCGAGCGGAAATCCGGCGCGGGAGCTCGGCCTTGCGGGGGTTACAGGCAGCATTGCCATCGGCAAGCGGGCCGATCTGGTCGTGACCGACGGCGACTTTAACGTCAGCCGCACACTGCTCAGAGGAACGCCGATTTTTAGCAAAAACGAATAGAAAAGCACTAATCGGGCGGCTGCGCTATGCAATGGAGTTTCGTTGCATAGCGCAGCCGCCTATTTTTTTGTGCCTAAAACGTTAACTTGTAGTAGGATAGAAACTGCGGAGTGATCATTTAATTGCGAGAAAAGGGGCTTATTATGCTGTTTGCTATTTTTATTTTTTTGCTCGCGGGTTTGGCGGAAATCGGCGGCGGCTATCTGGTATGGCTGTGGCTGCGCGAAGCCAAATCCTATTGGTACGGCGTTGCCGGCAGTGTTATTCTGGTTCTGTACGGCATCATTCCAACCCTGCAGAATTTCCCTTCCTTCGGTAGAGTGTATGCCGCCTATGGCGGCGTTTTTGTCATATTGGCCGTCATATGGGGCTGGCTCGTGGACAAAAAAACGCCTGACTTCTACGATTGGCTTGGTGCGGCCATCTGTATCGTCGGCGTTTCGGTAATGCTTTGGGCGCCTCGCAACTGAATTAATGAAGCGGAAACATGAGAAAACCGCCAGGAACGAAATGTTCTTCAATCTCAAGACGACGTCTAGTGATGGGAGAACAACTCGGGCCAGGCGGTTTTTTAGCCTCTTGGCGGTAGATAGAGACATGCTAGCGTATGGGTTCAAACTCAGCAGGGAGCAAAAAGGCCGTGAAAGATGCCCTTGAGCGAGTATGAAGACACGCCCTAATCCGTCACATGGATCTCTACGCTCAATCGCCCCAGTTCCTCAGCCAGTTGGCCGCCTGGCGGCCGATCCGTAATGACGGCATGCAGCTCAGACAGCTCGGCTATTGAAAACAGGGAGGTTTTATTGCTTTTTGAATGATCGAATACGGCAAAGGTTTGCTGTGAACGTTTAAGCATGGCTTTGGAGCTTTGGGCTTCCTGCTCGGAGTAGCTGGAAATTCCGCTGGCTGCGGAAATGCCGTCTACGCCTATAAACATTTTTCCGATATGTATTCGGGCCATCATCTCTTCCCCTAAAGGACCGCATAGCTCAAAGCTGTTGTGACGCATAATGCCGCCGGTCACCACTACCTGAATCGCGCTGCCCGCCAGCTCCATCGCGATGTTGACGGCATTGGTAACGACCGTTAAGCCTTTACGGGACTTCAACAGCTTCGCCAGCAAAAAGTTGGTGGAGCCGCCGGACAATCCGATAATATCGCCCTCCTGAATAAGAGAAGCCGCGAGCCGGGCAATCTTTTCTTTTTCCAGGATGGATAAACCTTCCTTCTCCGAGAAAGGCAGCTCCCGCAATGTTCCCATGCCGTCGTACATGGCTCCGCCAATCGTGCGAATAACGGGATATTCGGCCTCCATTTGCTCAAGGTCACGTCTTGCGGTAGCTTCGGAGCAGCCCATCCGCTCCACCATTTCCGCAATTGTGATTCTCCCCTGATGCTTCAGCACCTGCAGGATGGCTTCACGCCGGCGCTGGCCCTTGGAGCCGCCGCTCTCACCAATTGTCACCGTTCCACCCACGCTTTCGCTCCAAGCCGCTGCTGCACAATATCCCATTCCGGCAATGCTTCCCAGTCTCCGCGCATCTGTACGACGAGAGAGCCGCACACGCTGGCAAGAGTAACCGCCTCGACCGGATTCATGCCCTTCATCAAGCCGGCAAGGAAACCCGCGCAGAAGCCATCACCAGCCCCCACCGTATCAACAACCTTGTCCGCAGGGTAAAAGGGAACTTCCGTTTCCGAATTGCCGTCAAGCACTACTGTTGCGTCGCCTTTGCCTTTGATGATCGTGACGGCCTTTAGCGCAGACAAACGCTCCTTAATCTCGCTGTAGTCTTCGGTTTCGTACAACTGGATCAGCTCGTCCCAGCCGGGCAGGAAATAATCCGCGTCTTCCGCAAGTGGAAGAAGAGTTTGCCGCGCCTCTTCGATGCTCCAAAGCTTCAGCCGAAGATTGGGATCAAAGCTGACCAGCACGCCAGCTTCCTTGGCAATATCCACCGCCCGCCTTACCGTACGGCGACAGTCCTCGCTAAGCGCCGTTGTAATGCCCGTCACATGAAGAATTTTTGCTCCTCTTATGTAATCCTCGTCCAGATCCTCCGGCGTCATTCGGCTGGCCGCAGAATGCTTGCGGAAATAATGCACCGCCATTTTGCCCGCCACATGCTCCCGAAACATCATTCCGGTTGGAGCCGCATCACTCAATTTGACTCGTGAGGTGTCCACGCCTTCCCCTCGCAGCGCTTTCAAAATAATTTTGCCAAAAGGGTCATTGCCCAAAGCGCCAAACCAGCCAATGGATGCACCAAGCCGGGCCAGGCCGATTGCGACATTGCTTTCCGCTCCGCCAAAGCCTTGCTCCAGAACTGAAGCCCGTTCAATCGCTTTATGCTCCTGCGGCATAAACAAAGCCATAGACTCGCCAAACGTTATGATTTGAGGTGAAATTTCCCGCACAAGAATATCCCCCTAAACGTGATTTGTTGGCCGTTAGGCCGCATCAGCGGCCATTATTTCATAATCGGATATTTCATAAAATAAATCATCGCTACGTAAAGCACCAAAATCAGCAGGCTGAACAGTTTTGCTTTGCTGATGTTTGCCGCAGCGCTTTGGCCTTGCTCGATTGCTTGCATAACGCCTTTAAGCGGTTTGGCGATAACGCCGCCGAAAGCCGCGATGCCAAGAAACAGCACCATAACAATAACCATCCAAATCACAGCGTAGTCGGACTGGGACATCATATAGCCGCCAGTCAGCAATTGCAGAACCAGACAATATTGCGCGATCCGGTTGCCGGCGATCAAACCGTCGGCCAAACCGCCTTGTCCCGCACCGGCGAGTTTCGACGCTCGTCCCAAAATAACGGGGAGCACCACATAAAAGCCCATTCCAATCGCCCCTAATAAATGGAGCAGCCACATTGCACTTGACATATTAATTCCTCCTGTTTCTATTGGGACTATACCAACCAGTTTATCAGAAACTCAGTTTTTTTCAATTGCTGCGGGCGTTTTCAGTAGCTTTGCCCCCTTAAAACAGTGCATTTTACAAATGACAGCTACCCTTTCAAGCCCATCTTAGCCATAACCCCGCGAATCGCAAAATAAGTGACCTCCGCCGGCAACGCCTCCTTGACCGGTTTCAGCTTGCCGCTCTCCTCGTTCCGAACCGCATCCGCAATGAGAGGTTCCAGCCCTGCAGGGATAATGCGATCCCAGTCCACCTCAAGCCCTTCCTCCGCGCAGCGAATGATATGCCCTTCCACAGTCACGGCGCTAAGACCTCGCAGCTTTGCGATTTCAGACGGAGCATGGCCGTCTTGGAACAACTCCAGGGAAGCAACATGGCTAGGCGTTTCGTCGCCTGCCGCGCTATCTCCTCCAGTTCCGCGGCCCGTGACCCCGCCCAAAAGATCCGTTTCTGCAAAACCGGGATCTGCTGTTCCTCCGCCTTTAGGAGCAACGAATCCAGACGCGCCTTGATGACCAACGAATCCAGACGCGCTTTTATGACCATTGGACTCCAATTGTACCGACGTTTCACGCTCTGTAGCAGCTTGTCCGCCCGGCGCAGTCCTCCGCCCCGTTGCGCCTTCGTGACCTGCCGTCCCTTGAACGCCGCCGAACTCCGCAAGAATTGGAGCGATTCCGTTCCAGTATTTTTGCGCTTTGGCAGAACCAATGCCCTTTACTCCAAGAAGCTCATCCATCGATGCGGGTCGAACCATAGCAATCTCCTTTAAGGTCGAATCAAAAAAGACCATAAATGGCGGAACGCCTTCCCTTGCCGCCGTTTCCTTGCGCCACGCCTTAAGCGCCTCGAATATCGGCGAAGAACCGCTTGCCGACTCTCCGCTTTTTCGGACGGAAGCTCTCACCCGCTGCATAATTTCCTGTTTGCCTTCCAGCACCGGCAACGCATTGGTTGTCAGGGACACAACCGGATATTGTCCCTCGCTCAGCCGCAGGTACCCTTCTGCGACAAGCCAGTAGAGCCAATCGGCAATCTCCTTTTCGGGCAAATGGCGCATGAGGCCGTAGGTCGTAAGCCTGTCCAGCCCAAATTCAAGCAGCCGCTTGTCGCGTGAGCCTTTCAGCACCTTGGCCGCCATTGTAACGCCAAAGCGCCCTTTCATGCGGCCGACGCAGGATAACGCCATTTTGGCATCCTCCGTACGGTCCACCGGCTCGCTTTTGTCCTGGCAGCAGCTGCATTTGCCGCAAGGCCCAACGTCGCTTTCCCCAAAATAATCGACGATAAACTGCTGCAGGCAGCGCTGGGTGCGGCTATAGTTCATCATCATATGCAGCTTGGACATCTGAATGGACTTTCGTCCTTCGTCGCCGGCTCCCTGTTCGATCAGAAAGCGCTGCACCTGCATGTCGGCAGGTTCAAACAATAAAACACATTGGCTTTCTTCGCCGTCCCGGCCTGCCCGGCCAGCCTCTTGATAGTAGGATTCAAGATCGCCCGGCATTTGCCAATGCAGTACATAACGCACGTTGGGTTTGTCGATGCCCATGCCAAACGCGTTGGTCGCAACCATAATACGGATATCGTCAAAACGAAATTGCTCCTGAGTCTCCGCCCGTTCCGTATCCGACAAGCCGCCATGGTATTTCCCCGCCTCAAATCCCGCCTTCTGCAACTGCGAGCAAACATCCTCCGCCTCCTTGCGCGTTGCCGTATAAATAATGCCGGATTGGTCCTTGCGGTCACTTAAAAATTGCGTTAAAAACCGCTTTTTATCGACGCCGGTTATAACGGAAAGCGACAAATTGGGGCGGGCAAACCCCGTCACAAAACGACTAGGGCTCCTCAAGCCCAGCACATGCTCGATGTCGTCGGCCACATCTGAAGTAGCGGTCGCCGTAAAAGCGGCAACCAAAGGCCGCTGCTCCAGCCGATTGATCCAGCCCGCGAGCTGGCGGTAGCTGGGGCGGAAATCATGTCCCCATTGCGATACGCAATGCGCTTCGTCAATCGCGATAAGCGGAATTTTCATGCTTTCCGACAACGCCTGAAACATCGGAGCGTCCAGCCGCTCAGGCGCCGCATAGAGCAGCTTGTAATCGCCGTTTCTTGCGCCCTGCAGCACCTCGCGATATTCTGCCGGCGATAGCGAGCTGTTCAGAAATGCAGCCGGTACGCCAAGACGGGTCAGGCTGTCCACCTGATCCTTCATTAAAGAGATAAGCGGCGATATAACCAGCGTTGTGCCTGGCAGCAGCATAGCGGGCAGCTGGTAGCAGATCGACTTGCCGCCGCCGGTTGGCAAAATCGCAAGCGTATCTTTGCCATTCAAAATGCCTTCGATAATATTCTCCTGGCCTTTCCGAAAGGAGTCATAGCCATATATTTTTTTCAGCAGTTGTTTTGCATTCTGGAGCAATGTTCCGGTCCCTCCCTCAACAGAAAAAACCCTGGCAGCATTTGTGTCAGGGTTCTTCCCATGCCGTTCGTTTGAACGTTTTTTCCATTATATCATGCCTGGCTCCAACTACACCAGACATAGCGGCTAATTCATAGCCGTGCAGATTAATGCTTGTTCATCATCCAACCCGGCCAGCATGTGTACATTTACTATCGTTCGCGTCTACACTTGCCGAATTCCTTGTCCACGCTTACTGGCGTTCGCGTCTACACTTGCTGAATCCCTTGTCCACGCTTACTGGCGTTCGCGTCTACACTTGTTAAATTCCTTGTCCACGCTTACTGGCGTTCGCGTCTACACTTGCTAAATTCCTTGTCCACGCTTACTGGCGTTCGCGTCTACACTTGCTGAATTCCTTGTCCACGCTTACTGGCGTTCGCGTCTACACTTGCTGAATTCCTTGCTTACTGTCATTCGCGTCTATGCTTGCTGAATTCCTTGTCCACGCTTACTGGCGTTCGCGTCTATGCTTGCTGAATTCCTTGTCCACGCTTACTGTCATTCGCGTCTATGCTTGCTGAATTCCTTGTCCACGCTTACTGTCATTCGCGTCTACACTTGCTGAATTCCTTGTCCACGCTTACTGGTGTTCAGTTAGCTAACGGTCATTTTTGACCGTTAGAATATCAAAATCGTAGAATTGGTTCGTGTATCGGACATCGATGTCCATTAGCGGCAAAAAAAACGGAAATTAACCAAAAAACAGCCTCTTACGGTCATAAATGACCGTTACAAAAAAAATTTGGTCAAAAATCACTTCTAACGGCCATAGATGTCCGCTAGAGATTTATCAAATTATCAACCTGAATTTTAGCCAAAAATCCGCTAGTAATCACAGAATTGTGTTAGCTTGTAGCTGGCTTGCACTGCACTGTACTCGCTTCTGTCGATTAATGCTAGCCTCTGTACGAGCTTGCACAGGTGTGTGCTATCTGGCGCTTGCTTGTGCTGGCTTTTGCTGGCTAGTACTAGCTACGCTAATTTGCACCAGTCTGCGCCTGCTTGTATTGGCCTTTGCCGGCTTGTACTAGCTACGCTAACTTGCATGGGGGTGTATCTGCGCCTGCCTGCATGTATTGGCCTCTGCTGGCTGTGCTGGCTTGCACGAGCTTGCACGGGTGTGCTATCTGCACCCGCTTGTACTGGCCCTATACTGCCTTGTACGAGTTTGCACGGGTGTGCTATCTGCACCCGCTTGTACTGGTCTATACTGGCTTGTACTAGCTAAGCTAACTTGCACAGGCCGTGCTATCTGCACCCGCTTGTACTGGCCCTATACTGCCTTGTACGAGTTTGCACCGTTGTGCTATCTGCACCTGCTTGTACTGGCCTATACTGGCTTGTACTAGCTAAGCTAACTTGCACAGCCTGCACCCGCTTGTACTGACCTTGCTGGCTTGTACTAGCTAAGCTAACTTGCACAGGCGTGCTATCTGCACCCACTTGTACTGGTCTGTGCCGGCCTGTGCTCTCTAATGGCCAGTGCTGGCTTAATCTAGCCAGCACAAACGCCTGATGGATACCGCTCCGCCTGCGTCACAATCAGCCGTTTTTCACCACTTGAATGACATTTCGCACGGAATCCGCCGATTTGTCCAGCGCTGCTTTTTCCTCTGGCGTCAGTTCAAGCTCGATGACCTTTTCTATGCCATCTCCGCCGATTATAGCGGGAACGCCCATAAACAAATTGCTGTAGCCGTATTCGCCTTCAAGAAACGCGATAACGGGGATGATCCGTTTTTTATCTTTCAAAATCGCTTCGGTCATTTGCACAAGGGATGCGGCCGGCGCATAATAAGCGCTGCCGTTGCCAAGCAAATTAACGATTTCTCCGCCGCCGACGCGCGCACGCTGCACAATGGCTTCGATACGGTCCGCCGGAATAAGCTTTTCGATAGGAATGCCCGCTACATTGGAATACCGTACCAGAGGCACCATATCATCACCATGTCCGCCAAGCACAAAACCGCGAACATCCTCAACCGACACATTTAGTTCCTGGGCGATAAAGGTGCAATAACGAGCTGTATCCAGCACGCCGGATTGTCCGATCACCCGGTTTTTCGGGAATCCCAATGCTTCAAAAGCGACATATGTCATCGCATCAACCGGATTACTCAGAAGAATGACATAAGCATCAGGCGAAGTCGCCTTCACCTGCTGGCATACCGATTTCACAATACCTGCATTTGTGTTTACCAGATCGTCCCGGCTCATGCCCGGTTTGCGCGCTACGCCCGCAGTGATAATGACCACATCGGAGTCACGCGTAAGCTCATAATCGGAGGTGCCGATTATGTTGGCGTCTACGCCAAGGACCGGGGTTGCCTCCAGCATATCCAGCGCTTTGCCTTTGGTTGGATTCTCAAGCGGCGCAATGTCCACCAGGATCACGTCGCCCAACTCTTTTTGCGCCAGCATCAGCGCCGTTGTTGCCCCTGTAAAGCCGGCTCCTACAACTGTAATTTTTTTGCGTTTAATCGCCATATCGTGTTACCTCCTAAACCCATCATTGGGGAATTTGCCGCTAAATGCTGAAACATTCTCATGACTCATCAAAAGCGGAGAGAGCCCCTCACAGCAGCTTTTTTTGACAAAGCTGTCTGCAAGGGGCCTCTATCTACCGCCGCCGCAAACCGCCGTTTGGACTCCGCGGCATTTGCCAGGGAGCCGGCAACGTTTTGTTGCGGCTTGAACCCCCTCCTTGCGGAGGGAATCCAGCGGGCTTTATTTCCTACATGTTTTTGATGATTTCGTCAGCGAAGGCCGAACATTTTACTTCTGTTGCGCCTTCCATCAGGCGGGCGAAATCATAAGTTACCGTTTTGTTGTTAATGGACGTTTCCATGCCTTTGTAGATCAGGTCAGCAGCTTCTTGCCAGCCCAGATGCTCAAGCAGCATAACGCCGGACAGAATAACGGAGCCTGGATTTACAACGTCTTTGTCAGCATATTTTGGAGCCGTGCCGTGAGTCGCCTCGAAAATGGCATGTCCAGTCAAGTAGTTGATGTTAGCGCCCGGTGCAATGCCGATGCCGCCAACTTGCGCAGCCAGAGCGTCGGACAGATAGTCGCCGTTCAGGTTCAACGTTGCGATTACGTCAAAGTCGGTTGGGCGAGTCAGAACTTGCTGAAGCGCGATATCCGCAATGGCGTCTTTTACGATGATTTTGCCGGCTGCTTCCGCATCCGCTTGCGCCTTGTTGGCCGCGTCAACGCCTTCGGCGTCTTTAATGCGGTCGTATTGGCCCCAAGTGAAGGTTTGCTCTGCAAACTCCTGCTCAGCCACTTCGTAGCCCCAGTTTTTAAACGCGCCTTCTGTAAATTTCATGATGTTGCCCTTGTGAACCAGGGTAACGGATTTTCTGCTATGCTTGATTGCGTATTCGATCGCAGCGCGCACCAAGCGTTTCGAACCTTCGGCCGAAACAGGTTTGATGCCGATGCCGGATGTTTCAGGGAAGCGGATTTTGTTAACGCCCAGCTCCGTTTTGAGGAACTCGATGACTTTTTTCACTTCTGCGGAACCTTCTTGATACTCGATGCCCGCATAGATATCCTCCGTATTTTCGCGGAAAATAACCATGTCTACCAGCTCAGGACGTTTTACCGGCGAAGGCACGCCGTCAAAATAGCGAACTGGACGCAGGCATGTGTACAAGTCAAGCTCTTGGCGAAGCGCAACGTTCAAGGAACGGATACCGCCGCCGATTGGCGTTGTCAGAGGCCCTTTGATGGCAACGATGTATTCGCGGATCGCGGTCAGCGTATCGGCCGGCAGCCACTCGCCGTATTCGTTAAACGCTTTTTCGCCGGCAAACACTTCGTACCAAGCGATTTTTTTCTCGCCGTTGTAGGCTTTTTCTACAGCAGCGTCAAGCACGCGCTTGGATGCGCGCCAGATGTCGCGTCCCGTTCCGTCACCCTCGATAAAAGGAATGATCGGTTGGTTTGGCACCTGCAGCGCGCCGTTATCGATTGTGATTTGCTCGCCTTCGGTCGGAAGCGCGAATTTTTCGAATTGAGCCATTATAAAATCCTCCTAAAATAGTATGGAATATTGTTAGCATACACTTAATGTTTGACGTAAAGCAAAGTTTTACGCCAAATTTATCCCTTAAAGCGGGCAAAACCGGATAATGCTTGCGCTTTCACTGCGCCACACCCTGTTTGTGATGAAAATCATAGGCAAAATAGGGCAATAAAAGGAGAACAAGCACCGGCTCGCCCTCATGCAGTTTATGATCTATGTTGTTTTGGACTATCTTTGGTCAATCGGAACATATTTTCCGCCAACGGGACCGACATAATCGGCGCGTGGACGAATTAAGCGATTGTCCTGGTATTGCTCCAAAATATGAGCGCTCCAGCCGGAAACGCGGCTAATCGCAAAAATCGGAGTAAACAGGTCGCGCGGAATTTGCAGCGCCGTATATACGGATGCGGAGTAGAAATCGACATTTGGTTTCAAGCCTTTTTGGCCAGTAACCAGTTCCTCGATTTTGACCGACATTTCGTACAGCTCCATGTTTCCAGTCAGCTTGCCCAGCTCACGCGACATTTTTTGCAAATGTTTGGCGCGCGGATCTCCGTTTTTATAGACGCGGTGTCCAAAGCCCATAATTTTTTGCTTGTTTGCCAGCGCATTGCCGATATAGCTCTCTACGCTCGCCGGCGAGCCGATCTCCTCCAGCATCACCATAACGGCTTCATTGGCTCCTCCATGCAGAGGTCCCTTCAGCGCGCCGATGGCGGAAGTAACGCCGGAGTAAATATCCGACAACGTAGCAACCGTAACTCTTGCGGCAAATGTGGAAGCGTTAAGCTCGTGGTCGGCATGCAGCACAAGCGCTTGGTCCAGCGCTTTGACCGCGACTTCGTCGGGATCGTTGCCAGTCAGCATATAGAGGAAGTTGTGCGCGATGGACACGCCTGTTTTAGGCGCCACCGGCTCTTTGCCTTCGCGAATTCTGGAGAATGCCGCGATGATGGTTGGCAGTGCGGCTTGCAATTTAATCGCTTTCAGTTGATTTGCTTCCGCAGACATGTCGTTTGCTGTCTCGTCATACAGTGCCAGGCTGGAAACGGCAGTGCGCAGCGCAGCCATGGAATTGGTGTTCTCGGGATAGAGCTTGATGCCTTCGATTACAGCGCTCGGGATGACCGAATATTGATCCAATTGCTTTTGCAGCCCGTCAAGCTCGGAACGATTGGGCAGCTTGCCGTACCATAACAGATACGCGACCTCTTCGAATGAAGCGTTTTCTGCCAGATCATCGATGTCGATTCCGCGGTATGTGAGCACTCCGTCAATGATCGAGCTGATGGAAGACGCCGCTGCGACTATTCCTTCAAGACCTTTCGTTGCTGTCATCGTTCTCTCTCTCCTTTTTCCTTCAATTATTCAACTACGCTCGCCTCTTGCATGTTATTTATCATAAATGATTTTGACAATTAAGAAAACATCAAGGGGCATAAAAATGCTTTATCGGTATCATTGATAATTTGAATCGGTTGCGCTTTCAAATCAAGTCCCATCGCAATTTTCCTATTTTCGCCAACACAGTTTTCCCGCGCCGGAGCCCAATTATACTTCAACTTTTTGCTGAAAATATGGTAAAATGGGCCCTATTAGTTAGTGTTCAAAAAGTTCGATTGTCAGCAATGCTTCGTAATCAAACCCGGAACTTTTGAACTACCTCTACGCAGAAGGTGAGGCACTCTATGACAGGACAGCGTATCGGCATCATTGACATCGGCTCCAACTCCATTCGCCTGGTTGTGTACGAAAGAACCGCAAACGGCGCGCATCGGGTCGTCGATGGCAGTAAACGCTCCGCACGGCTTAGCGGAAAAATGGACTCCCAAGGCGCTCTGCCGGATGAACATATCAGCGATCTCATTGATACGCTGCATCATTTTTCCCTGATTTGCAGCCATCACGGGGTCGGACATATTCGGGCCGTGGCTACGGCCGCGATTCGCAATGCGACCAATTCGGCCGCCATACTGGAAAGCATCAAATCCGAAACCGGGCTTCACATCGAGCTTCTTTCCGGCGTCGAAGAAGCTTCATACGGCTTTTTGGGCATGATTAATTCGCTTCGAATCGAAGAGGGTTATCTGATCGATATCGGCGGTGGAAGCACGGAAATTACACTGTTCCGCAACCGGGACATTGTCCAATCCGTTTCCTTTCCATTTGGCTGCGTCAGCCTCAATCACCGTTTCGATTCCAAAAACGGTTTGAGCGACGAACAGCTCAAGCAGCTGGAAGATCTGGTTGCCGATGCGATCAGCGATTGCCCATGGATATTCCAGCACCCAGGACTACCTCTCGTCGGCGTAGGCGGCACGGCGCGCGCGCTCGGAAAGCTGCATCAAGGCGCGGTCAATTATCCTTTCCACAGCACGCATAACTATATGATTCAAGGCGATCAGGTGGACGAGCTGTTCCATTCCACCAGAAGTCTTCCGCTGGAGCGCCGCCGCAAGCTTCCGGGGTTGTCCAAGGACCGCGCAGACGTTATCGTGCCCGGCATTGCGGTCATTCGCGCCATTTTCCGCGCAGCCAAAACGACGCATTACCGCATTTGCGGCGCGGGACTCCGCGACGGCTTGTTCCACTCCACACGGTTTCCCAACAGGCCAAAGCTGGATGATCCTTTGACCTACAGTCTGAAAAATATTAGCTCGCTGCACACAGAAGCGCCGCGCCAGCATGTACTGCAGGTCAATCGGCTTGCCACTGAGCTGCTGGAGTTCCTTTTGCCCCATTACCGGCAAAATCATCAGGCAGCCACTTTGCTTGACGCGGCTTCCCAGTTATATCGGATCGGCGCGGCAATCGACTATTACGATTACGCTACCCACTCTTTCTATCTGATCCTGCACAGCCACCTGAACGGGCTGACGCATCGGGAAATCGTCATGACGGCGGCCATTGCTTCTTACCGCAGCAAAGGCAAATCCAAAAACCAGCTGGCTCCTTACCGCGCGCTGTTAAGCGAGGAAGACCTGGAGTTAGTGGCTCGCTTTGGCGTGCTGCTGCAGCTTGCCGCAGCGCTTGACCGAAGCGAAACGCAAAGCATCGGACGTATCCAGGTCCGTATAGCCGGGCGCCAGCTGCTGCTGTCCCCCGTTCTGCCCCGAGGCCATCTGTCGGTGGAACGCCGCGAGGTGGAGGAATTGGCGCAGGAATTTAAGAAATTATGGGGATTGGAGCCTATCCTTCATTAAGCGCATCCATTGCGTCAATACGTCCTGAACGAAAAAGTTGGAGCGAAACGTTACTTCAAACCGTTTCGTCTCCAACTTTTTTTAACGATCTATTAAATGAAATGAATTGAGTTCTTATTAACTATTCAGGCTTTCATGAGCACGATGCAACAAAATGACGGAACATTTTCATGCTGTCATCATCTTCCGTAAAATTGAATTCAGGATGCCATTGAACGGCAAAAAGAAAGGTTTTGCCCGGCATTTCCACCGCTTCCACCAGGCCGTCTTCCGACAGCGCGGATGCTTGCAACACCGGCGCAAGTGCTTTGATGGCTTGGTGATGATAGCTGTTGACTTCGATGGTTTCCTTCTCCAGAAGCCTATAGAGGAGGCTGTTTTTATGGATGGTTACGGAATGAACGGGCACCGAATAAGGCGGCCGCTGCTGATGCTCTACGTTTGATTCCGCAGCCCGGCCCGTAGGCAAATCCTGATAGAGCGTTCCGCCTAACAGTACATTAAATAACTGCAACCCGCGGCATATGCCAAAAGCCGGTTTGTCCAGCTTGACGACATGCTGGAACAGTGCTTGCTCCAATACATCCCGCTCCCGGCACAACTCCCCGCATACCGCATCCATTTCTTCGCCATACAGCAGCGGATTAATATCATGTCCCCCTGTAAACAAGAAGCCGTCAAAGGACTCCGACAATGCCTTAATATCAAGCTCGTCCGATACCATGGGCAGCATGACAGGGATTCCTCCGGCCGCTTCTATGGCCTTCATGTATCCCGGCAGCATCCAATAGCTATCCTTTTCCCTATCGTACAGGGGCAATACGCCAATGATCGGTTTTCTCATGTTTGCCCTCCTCCGCATTGCCGCGTTAACTTTCCTCACACTATGTTCATTATTATAATCTCTTTTTTTGCCAAACGTCCAATACAGTTATCCTTATACGGTGATAAAATACAGTGATAAAAAATGCCTTATGCATAATTTTCCTATTCCTTGTACAGCATACTCACTATCTATTGAACCAATTTTCAATAGCAATGGGGAGGGATAAGGATGAGCAGACGGCAGGGAACTGGACGCGGCAATAACGGCAAAGGCAATGCCATTACCGGTCGGCTGACCATTGACGTAACAGCGCTGCGCGCTATTTTTGCCGACTCTACGGATATTATCTTTCATGACTTTCAAACGAGCAGCCGCATTTCGGCCATCTGTATTTTCTGCGTAGGTCTGTGCGATGCGGAACGGATCGAAAGACAAGTGCTGCAGCCCATGGCTGATACTAGCGAAAATGCGCCTGCTGTATCCTCCAGCCAATCGGTACAGACGATACAGGACGCCGTGCAAGCGATTCTGGACGGGTTTGCGCTTTTGCTTTTGGAAGGCGAACCACAAGGAACGATCTATCCCCTCTCCAAAAATCAGAGCAGGGCAACAGAGGAGCCTGCGGCTGAATCTACGGTTCGTGGAGCGCGCGACGGCTTTACGGAATCGCTGGAAAGCAACATGGCCCTGCTGCGGATGAGATTGAAGATACCTGATTTCAAATCAAAGTCTTTAACGATGGGCAAATATACAAACACCAAGGTGACGCTGGCTTACGTAGAGGGACTTATCGAACCATCGCTGGTGCAGGAAGCGGAAAAGCGGCTCCTCCGGTTAAAAATCGACTACGTGCTGGAAAGCCAAAATATCGAAGAAGGCATCGTCGATCAGCGCTTTTCCCCCTTTCCCCAAATGCTGGCGACGGAACGCCCTGACGTTGTCGTATCCAATCTGCTGGAAGGCCGCTTTGTCATTTTGGTCGATGGAACCCCCTTCAGCCTGGTCGCTCCCGTCACCTTGTCTTCGATGCTGCAGTCGCCTGAAGACTACTACCAAAATCTCTACATCGGCGTGGCGATCCGGTGGATGCGGTACATCTTTTATGTCTTATCGCTGCTGCTGCCTTCGGCCTATGTGGCCATTACCACCTATCATCAGGAAATGATTCCGACGGTGCTGCTCCTCAGCATCTCCAGAGCCCGTGAAGAAATTCCGTTTCCCGCGCTCATCGAAGCGCTTATTATGGAAATTTCGTTTGAAGCATTGCGGGAAGCCGGGGTTAGACTGCCCAAGCAGATCGGTTCCGCCGTCAGCATCGTCGGTGCCCTGATTATTGGACAAGCCGCTACCTCCGCCGGAATCGTGTCGGCTCCCATGATTATAATCGTAGCTCTTACCGGCATCGCTTCGTTTATGGTTCCGCGTTATTCGGCAAGCATCTCCACCCGCCTGCTCCGATTTCCGATTATGTTGATGGCGGGTACGCTGGGTCTGACGGGCATCATGCTTGGGGTCATACTAATCGTGATCCATCTGAGCAGCCTGCGCTCGTTCGGAACGCCTTACCTCTCGCCGGTAGCTCCCGCCTCCGCCCAAAGGCTCAAGGATGTATGGTGGCGCACCATACCCTGGAGCAAGTCACGTTAAGCGACAGAGGAGTTTTTGTTTATGTTGACCGATAAAGGAAAAATATCCGCGACTCAGCTTGCGATCATGATTTTCCCGGCGATATTGGCCACCGCCATTTTGTCCGTGCCGAGCCTAACGATGCAATTTGCTGGCCATGATATGTGGCTGTCTCCCATCTGGGGGTCGATCGTAGGTTTGGCGACCCTTGGGGTGTCGCTGGGATTACACTCTCTTTATCCCGGAAAAACGATCATGCAATCCAGCTTGCAGATTGCCGGCTGGCTGCCCGGAAAACTGATCGGCTTTGCTTTTTTGATCTTTTTGCCTCATTTAATCGGACTCGTTATCCGGGTATACGGCGAATTTATCGCCAGCAACGCGCTGCCCGAAACGCCGTTGTTCGTTATTATGGGCACAATGACCGCCGTCTGCGCCTTGAATGTAAGGCTCGGGATTGAAGTGGTTGGCCGAACCTCCCAGGTATTTGTTTCGTTGCTCGTCATCCTGTTAGTTCTGATCTTTGTCTTGCTAATCGGCGAGCTTAATCCGGCAGAGCTGCTGCCCTTTATGGAAAATGGCTTAATGCCAACCTTCAAGGGAGCGGTCGCCCCCGCGGCTTGGTTTAGCGAATACATCGTGTTGGCTTTCCTGCTTCCGTTCGTTAACACGAAAAAAAATGTCACGCGCATTATGCTGATTTCGCTTTTTATAACGACAGCCGCATTGGTGTGTTCCAATCTGTTTTGCCTCTTTCTGCTTGGGGACCTTACCAACAGCTTCGCCTATCCCGTCATGATTGCGGCGCGTTACATTACGATAGCCGATTTTTTGCAGCATATCGAGGCCATTGTCATCGCAATTTGGATTTTTGGCATATTTGTAAAAATATCCGTGTTCCTGTACATTTTCGCTACCGCCACGGCACAATGGCTAGGCCTGCGAGATTACAAGCCGGTTGTGTTTCCGCTGTCTTATTTGTGCATGGTTTATACCTATTGGATCGTTTCCGACCGGCCCGGGGCCTCCAATCTTGTAGGCACTTCGGCTAATTTGTACACTCTGCTGTTTCTGACGGCGCTGCCGACAGCACTTTATATTGTTGCGCTCCTAAAAAAAATGCGGGGCCGGAGAAAAAAAGGAGCAGCTCCAAGTGACGGTAAAGGAAAAAGGAGCTAAGGCAAAGGACGCTGATGAAAAGGAGCTGAAAACGTGAAGCCTGGCGTAATAAAAAGCTGTATCGTTTTTCTTCTTCCTCTTTTGTGCTGCCTGACCTTATCCGGCTGTTGGGACCGACATGAAATCAACGACTTGGCTGTCGTTTTGGCTACTGGCATTGACTACTCCAACAAAAAAGTACAATTAACCGCGCAAATATTTATCCCGCGCAAAAGCGGAGGCACCAGCAGCAGCGGCAGCACGGAAAGCAGCCCTAGCGGCGTAACCATGATCCGCACGGCAGAAGGCGTAACAATCGCCGAAGCATTGAATCGCCTGCAGAGAAAAATATCGCGGGAAATGTTTTGGGGACACTGCGAGGTTGTTGTAATCAGCGAACAGGCCGGCAAGCAAGGACTGCGCGAATATATCGATTTTCTTCTTCGCTATCCCCAATTTCGGGAGCATGCCTATGTGTTCTCCAGCAAAGGAGATGCCAAGGAAATTTTGACGCTGCTTGATCCCCTGGAGAGAAGTTCGGCGGAATCATTGCGCGAGATGGCTAATCTGGGACTGGGCACACGCGTTACGATGCTGGAATTGGCTCAATCCATTTCTGGCCCCAGCAGCTCTGCCATTTTGTCGCGCCTGCTCATATCTCCCGCCGATCCCGGGCAAAAAAAACTGGCCACAACACCTTTTATTAAAGGGCTCAGCCTGTACAGTAACGGAGATTACATAACAACAGTAACCGAGCCGGTCAGCATAGGGGTGCTTTTGCTTTCCAACGAATTAAACAACATCATCATGCCCATCGAAATCGAAAATGTAAAAGGGTCGTTTTCCATTCGGCCGGAAGACACCAAAACAATCTTGACTCCCCGCATTGCTAACGGCGAATGGAGCATGGATATCCATATTCAGTCAAAGGGCGAAATCGTGCTCAATACAACCGATTCCGATTTGGCCAACCCCATCGTTCTGGCCAAAGTCGAGGAGGCTTGGCTAAACCGGTTCAAGCAGTTGGCCGGGCAAGCCCTGCAGCTTGCCCAGCAAGAAATGTCGGCGGACCTTTTCAAATTCGCCGTCAAGTTCCGCCGCTATGACCCCAAGCAATGGAAGCAGCACCAGCGGAATTGGGAAAATATTTACCGTAATATGAAGGTCCATATTTCCGGAAAAGTGGTCATAACGGATACGGGCAAATCCATTGAGCCCCAAGGCATCCCGCATCAGATTACCGAATAGTCCAAAATGCCTTTAACACGCGGAAGGAGACGTACGATGAAGATTCTATCTACGATGGGCATTCTTTTGCTGACCCTCTCCATAATTTTTGGGGAATGGCGCGGCAGCCGGGTTAAAAAGGTTCGGGCAATAACTACGGGCATCACACTGGCGACGGCCGTTCTTGCCCTGCTTCTTCTATTTCAGCCAAGCTTGCCCGGGCCTTCCCAAGTGGTAAAGCTCCTTTTTGGAAAGCTGGATAAAATGATGCAATAAAGGCCGATTCCCCTCCTCGTTTAAGGAGGAATTGCGCAAATTCAAGCAGCGTTTTGATGGGTTATTCAAAAAAACAGTTGTCAAATAGGCCATTATTCGGTAAGTTTATAAAGAATCGCATACACAACGGGTGCTTGATGAAGTCTTGCTGAGATTGCGGCCTTATGCCGCTGACCGTCAATCTGATCTGGGTAATGCCAGCGTAGAGAATATTTGTGCATCTTTTTTTCGTGCATAAGTTGAAGCCTGCCGGTAAACCGGGAGGCTTTTTTTCATGGCTCCGTTAGTCATGCGACGATTTTGAATAAGGAAAGGGAGAGATTGTTTATGTCTTCGACTGCAAAAGGAAAAAAAGGGTTAACGTTAACCGATGTGTTGGTCACGATCGTTATCGCTGTTGTTTTAGGGGTCATCTATAAGCTTTGGGGACCGATGTACGATGTCGTCAAGCCATTTGGCACACATGCCGAACAAACGATTTACGGCATGTGGTTTATCGCGGGAACGCTGGCATTCCTCATTATTCGCAAACCGGGCGTCGCCATTTTGGCTGAAGTAGCCGCCGCTACCGTGTCCGCTTTGCTGGGCAGCGAATGGGGAATCGCTACATTATTTTATGGTCTTGCGCAGGGCGCGGGGGCGGAGCTGTTTTTTGCGTTGTTCGCTTATCGCAGGTCTGGCGTAATTGTTACGTCATTGGCGGCCATTGGAGCCGCGGCGGCATCGCTCATTCTGGATGTGTCTTACGGATATATTGAATATTTATCGCCATGGAATTTGACCTTGTTAATCGTCCTTCGTTTGCTGGGCAGCATCGTCATTGCGGGCTTGTTCGCATATGCGCTGTCGAAAGCGCTGGAGAAAACGGGCGTTACAAATCTGCTGCGCCCTGTAAGCAAAAAAGATTACGATGCTTTAGGTTAATGTCATGGATGTAGCAACGGGTTTTGAAAATTTGCGGCTAAAATACCCGGGTGAAGACGGCCTGCTATTCCAGGGGCTGTCTCTTTCTATAAAAAAAGGAACAAAAACATTGCTGCTTGGCCCAAGCGGATGCGGAAAATCAACCTTATTGCAGGCGTTAAGCGGGCTTGTCCCTAACTCCATCGAGCTTCCGATGAAGCATGATGGCATCACCGTGCCACAGCACTCCGGCTATGTGTTTCAGGACCCGGATACACAATTCTGCATGCCGTATGTGGACGAGGAATTAGCATTTGTCCTGGAAAATTTGAAGGTGCCCCGCGCGGAAATGCCTGCGGCAATCCTTGCTCTGCTGGAACTGGTCGGCTTGCAGCTTGGTGATGCCCATACATTGATCGGCACCATTTCGCAAGGCATGAAGCAGCGGCTGGCTATCGCCTCCGCCCTTGCGCTGAAGCCGGAGGTTCTGTTTCTTGACGAACCAACCGCCCTGCTGGACCCGGGAGGCACACGCCAGGTATGGGATACGATCAAGCGGAACGCGGCCGGAAAAACCATCGTAATCGTGGAGCACAAAATCAATGAGGTTCTCGACTGGGTTGATCGTATCCTCGTCATGGGACCGGACGGAAGCTGGATCGCGGACGGCACGCCTTCGGACGTGTTTGCTTCCTGCCGGGATCTGCTGACCGAATACGGCATCTGGCATCCCGGCGTTTGGGAGGAGCATCGCCGTAAGTTGAGATGCGAGGAATCGGGATACATTGTTGACTTAGCGCCAGATTCAAAAGAAGCCTTGAGAACAGCATCCGATAGTGGTTCGGCAATAGGCCCAAGGGACGCTTCAAAGTCGGCTGCAAGCGGCAGTTTGCCCCGGCTTGCTCTAGAGCATTTTCGAGGTCGGCGCGGCGGCGAGATTAAGATAGAGGTAGAGCGGGCTATTGTGAAGCCTGGCGAATGGGTTGCTGTTACAGGAGCCAACGGCGCAGGAAAAAGCTCTCTGCTGCTGGGTATTATGGGTTTGATCAAGACGGAAGGCCACCGTAAGGTGGAAAATCTGCTAAATGGCAAGGTCGAACAGGTAGCGGAGCTTGCCGCTTTTGTTTTTCAAAACCCCGAGCTTCAGTTTATTGCCGGAACGGTAGAAGAAGAAATCTCCTTCTCCATTCCTCGTGATCGTGTCCATTCTAGGGAAAGAGAACAGCGCATCACGGAGACGCTGGAACGGTTCCAGCTTCTGCCCTACCGAAAACGGCATCCCTACCAGCTTTCGATGGGACAAAAGCGGAGGCTTAGCGTAGCTGCCGCAATGGAGCGCGGGCAGCAATTGCTGCTGCTTGACGAACCTACCTTTGGACTGGATGCATCCAATACGTTTGCTTTGCTTGATAAGCTGGAGGAGCTGCGACGCAGCGGAACTTCCATTGTGATGGTTACGCACGACGAAGACATTGTTCGCGACTATGCAGCGGTGATTTGGCATGTGGAAAAGGGAAAGATTGCCGAGTTTACGCAAATCGAACGTTCCTGGATAAAGGAGGACACACGGCCATGCTGACATTTCCATTCCATTCGACGTGGCTGCACCGTCTAAACCCGACGGTTAAGCTGCTTATGTTTATGGCGCTGTTTGTTACCGTGCTCTTTATCCATAATCTGAACGTGTTAATCAACCTGACTATTTGCGTCCTTCTGCTGCTGGTCTGGTCCGGCCATCCATGGCGAAGGCTGCTGCTATACGCCTCCCCGTTTCTGCTCGTATTCGTGTCATCATCAACCGGTATGATGATGTTTGGCAGCGGATCGACAACCTGGTTCCGTTATGGACTAATTCATATTACCGAGGAGAGCTTTTACCGAGGATTGCATCTTGGCTTCCGCTCGCTTAACATGGCTGCCGCCGGTCTGCTGTTTGGATTGACGACCCGGCCGGTTGCCCTGTTTTATTCTCTTATGCAGCAGTGGAAGCTGTCGCCCAAATATGCATACAGCTTTCTGGCGGCAATGCGTCTGCTTCCGATCATGCTGGAGGAATTCCAGTCGCTGCGGCATGCGCACAAAATCCGTGGCATCCGAACGGGCTGGACCCCCGCCGGCTTTTACCGGACGCTGCGCCAATATGCCATACCGCTTTTGGCCCAAAGCATTCGAAGAGCCCAACGAATTGCCGTCGCCATGGAGGCAAGGCAGTTCGACAGCAGCGCAACCCGAACCTACTACTACCGGTTCGGGTACTCCAAACTCGATCCGCTGTTTGTCCTTTATCTAATCGCAGCCTTGCTGATATCAATCTGGCTGGGCACAGAGCTGCCGTATTTTGATACGCAGGATGCGAGGGGGATTATGTAGCGCATTTTGCCGTTCTCAATAAGCTGTATCCGAGGTCTTCAATACAAAAAACCTTTAAGCCAACCGGAGAAATTGTCCGACTGCTTAAAGGTTTATTTTGTGTTCACAGTTACGGCTGTCCTATTCTACTCAACCATGCCCTTTCCAGAGGGAAATAACCTTGGCTTCGAACTGGCTGCGGAACGGTTTGGCTTCCGGGGCTCCGGCTACCTTTTCGTACAATCCGTTTGGCTTCAGCTCTCGCGCCTTGACGTTATCCTCCAGATTCAGGTTCAGCATGGTGATCAAAATATCGCGCAGCGCAGGGTCGAAGACCGGGCACATCAGCTCAATCCGCTTCATCAGATTTCGCGTCATCCAGTCCGCGCTGGATAAGTATACTTCTTCATTGCCGTTGTTATAGAAATACATCACTCTGGAATGCTCCAGGAAACGGTCAACGATGCTGATGACCTTTATATTTTCACTGCGTCCCGCTACACCCGGACGCAGGCAGCATACGCCTCTTACAATGAGATCGATCTTAACGCCGGCTTGCGAAGCCTCGTACAGCTTGTCGATCATCTCCTGATTGGACAAGCTGTTCATTTTGGCAACAATTCGTGCATGCTTGCCCGCCAGCGCATTGTCGCGCTCACGATCAATTAGCCGGTACAGCTTCTCTTTCAGATCGGTTGGCGCCACCCCAAACGCCTTCCAGTCATACGGCGAGGAATAACCCGTCACTTCGTTAAACAAAGCGGAGGCATCCGCCCCGATAACCGGATGGGAGGTAAAAAGGCCAATGTCGGTATACAGCATAGCCGTATTGTCATTGTAGTTGCCGGTGCCGACATGAACGTATCGCCGCAGCGTTCCTTGCTCGCGACGGACGACCAGCAATATTTTGGCATGGGTTTTTAATCCGACAAGGCCGTACACCACATGGCAGCCCGCTTTTTCCAGCTGTCTCGCCCATGCGATATTTCGTTCCTCGTCAAACCTGGCTTTCAGCTCCACAACAACCGTTACCTGCTTGCCGGACTCCGCCGCTTTCGCCAGCGCTTGAACAAGCGCCGATTGCCCGCTCACCCGGTAAAGCGTCATTTTGATGGCTAATACATCAGGGTCGTAAGACGCTTGCATCAGAAAATCGGTAACGGCTTCGAAGGATTCGTAAGGGTGGTAAAGCAGAACATCCCTTTCGCGCATAACCTCGAACATATCGTCGTTGTCATCAAATTCACGCGGATATACGGGCTCCATCCGTTCATAACGCAAATTGTCATGTCCCGGCAAGCTGCCCGAAAAACGCATCAAAAAGCTGAGATCCAGCGGGCCGTCGATTTCAAACAGATTGTCCTGAATTTCCAACTCCTCAAGCAAGGTCTCCAGCGCATAGGGATGCATGCCCTTGGCGACTTCAAGCCGGACGGGAATCCCCCATCTGCGGCGGCGCAGCTCCTTCTCGATTTCCTCAAGCAGATCCTCTGCGCCTTCTTCATTCAGCGTAAGATCCGCGTTACGGGTCAATCTGAACGGATGTACGGCAAATGGCGTATAGCCATTAAACAATGTATTGATATGCCGCTCGATCAATTCCTCAAGCAGCACAAACTCCAGTTTTTTGCTATTAGTCCTGCCGGGGATCGGAACAAAACGCGGCAAAATCGACGGCACCTGCACGATGGCAAACAGCGGCTCGTCGTTCTCATCGGCTTCTACTCTCTGTAGCAGAACAGCCAAATAAAGCTCTTTGGTATGAACTAGCGGGAACGGCCTGCTCTGGTCCACGGCCATTGGCGTCAAGACCGGAAAAACAATTTCATGAAAATAATCGCTCATCGCATTGCTCTGAGTTACATTAAGCTCATCCAGCGTGCGCATGCAAATGCCTTCTTTGGCAAGCGACCTGATAATTTCCCGATAAGTACGGTATTGCTCTCCCACCATCGCAGCTGTGCGTTTAATCAGCCTTTTCCACAAACCTGCAGGCGTGTAGCCGGAAAAATCGGTTTTAGCCAAACCGGCACGCATCTGATCCTGAATGCCTGCCACGCGCACGCTCATAAATTCATCCAGATTGCTTGACACAATGGACAAAAACTTGGCGCGCTCCAGCAGCGGATTTTGGATATCCTGCGCTTCCTCCAACACTCTCCGGTTAAATTCGATCCAGCTTAAATCACGGTTGACGTAATGGGACATATGCTTAATCATCATGTTCCTCCTAGAGACACATCTACACAACACCAGGATATAAAACTACTTGTCTGTCCCATTGTAAAGGCCATTGTTTATCATCATATCAATTAATTATTAAGGGAAAGTAAAAACTAGTATCGGCGAATGGAATAATTTCCGTTTTTCATCACTTTTTCGAGCCATTTCAGAATCAGCCCTTTAAAAATAGGCCTTGTGGGCGGCAGCAACAGCAGAAGTCCCGCAATATCGGAGAAAAATCCCGGCAGCAGCAAAAGTAAACCGCCAACAAGCACACAAAGTCCGTCAATCATGGAACGTCCCGGCATAATGCCTTGCTGGGTCTGACGCTGAACCTCCTGCCAAACCTTTCTTCCCTCCAGCCGGGCAAAATAGGCGCCGCAGCCGCTCGTCACGAGCAGCAGCAAAAAGGTATTCCAGCCGCCAAGCCAATCTCCGACTTGAAGAATGCCCCAAATTTCGATGATGGGAAATATCAAAATGACCGGAATGATCCATTTTACCATTCTATTCCACCCTCTCCTTATTGACCACCTATTGCCGCAAAAAGCTCAGGCAGCTGTTTGCTCAGCCGTATCGGCTTCCACTGGCTATTGAGCCATACATGACGCGTTGACCCTTCCACCAGCAGCTCGCCAGGGAGCTCTTCCCTAGTTGCAGCATGGCAAGGCTGAAATTGCTCTTCAGATACTTTCCGGATCTGCGACTGAAAAGCAAGTCTAAGCGGCGACACCTCGACGACGGTTGTGCATACCATCACCATATCGTCATAACGGGCTGGCGCAAGATACGAGCATTGCAAATCCACCACGGGCAGCAGCAAACCATGCTCTTCTATGGCTTTATAGGAATAGCCCAACTGCCTTATCCATTCAGTACGGCCAATTTCAAACCAGGTTACATAATTTGCGTGAAAAACAACGCCCATGCTGTCGCATTCCTGATACCGGACGCGCAGCGGATGACAAACCCAGCTTTTATTGTTAAGCATGCCCCGTCCTCCCCTATTCGAATTCCGTATGTCTTTTCATTTGCAAAAAGCGACGGTGAATGCTCACCATCGCTTCTTGTTTACTGCGTTATATTAAGGGATGAGCCCAGTAAAGGCTCATTAAAGTACTTTGGATTGGCCGGAATAAATAACGCCGGTTTCTCCGTAAATTGTTACTTCCATGCCATCCTTCAGCGTCTCAAGCGCATTAGCTACGCCAAGTACAACCGGAATGCCCAGGTTCAGACCGCAAACGGCCGCATGGCTTGTAATGCCGCCTTGCTCGGTAATAACAGCGCCGGCTTTTTCGAATGCAGGCATATATTCTTTGTCGGTGGATACAGCTACCAGAATATCGCCAGGCTGAACTTTTTCATTCGCTTCCTGAGGCGTACGGGCTACAACAAGTTTGCCCGTTACGTTTTGGCTGCCGATGCCTTGGCCTTGCGCAAGCAATTCGCCGACATGGTGAATTTTAATCAGGTTTGTTGTTCCTGCGCGGCCGATTGGCACGCCTGCAGTAATAACAACCGTATCGCCCAAGCTCAGAAGGCCGGTAGCCAACGCGCCTTTAACAGCGTGCTCGAACATTTCGTCCGTCGAGTTTGCGTCTTGGCCTTTAACCGGGAATACTCCCCAGCCAAGAGCCAGGCGGCGCATAACGGATTCATCGGGAGTTACAGCGATAATCGGAGCTTTTGGACGGTATTTGGATACAACGCGTGCTGTAAAGCCGCTTTGCGTCGATGTAATAATCGCTTTAGCGTTCAAATCAAGCGCGGAGTTGGCAACAGCTTGGCTGACAGCTTCCGTTACGCTTGTTTTTTGCGCGTTTGCTTGTCTTGTGAAAATTTCGCGGTATTCCAAAGCCTGCTCTGTACGCTCGGCAATACGGGACATCGTTTGCACCGATTCCACCGGATATTTGCCGGCAGCCGTTTCGCCAGAAAGCATGATGGCATCCGTGCCGTCAAAAATAGCGTTGGCTACGTCGCTCGCTTCTGCGCGCGTCGGGCGCGGGTTGCGCTGCATGGAATCCAGCATTTGTGTAGCCGTAATAACCGGTTTGCCGGCATGGTTACATTTTTTGATCATCATTTTTTGAACCAGCGGAACTTCTTCAGCCGGAATTTCAACGCCAAGATCGCCGCGGGCTACCATCAGTCCGTCGGAAACTTCCAGAATTTCGTCCAGGTTGTCTACGCCTTCCTGGTTTTCGATTTTGGAAATGATCTGGATATGGCCCCCGTTATGCTTCTCGAGAAGCTCGCGGATTTCCAGAACGTCGCTTGCTTTGCGGACAAAGGAAGCCGCGATAAAATCGACGCCTTGCTCTACGCCGAATACGATATCCCCTGCATCCTTTTCCGTAATGCCGGGCAAGGAAATTTTTACGCCGGGAACGTTAACGCCTTTTTTGCTTTTGATAGGTCCGTTATTGATAATGCGGCAATGAATTTCTGTTCCTTCAATGCCTTCAACTGTCAAACCGATCAAACCGTCGTCGATAAGCACGGTGGAGCCAACAGTCAGATCGTTAGGCAGATTGCCGTATGTAACCGGAATGCGGTTGCGGTCGCCCAAAATCTCTTCGGTCGTCAGCGTAATCGTTTCGCCTTGAACCAATTCAATCGGCTCTTCCTTCAGCTTGCCCAGACGGATTTCAGGGCCTTTGGTGTCCAGCAGGATCGCTACGGAAGTGCCCAGCTCTTCGTTGGCTTTACGGATGTTTTTGATCCGGTTGCCGTGCTCCTCGAAGTCACCGTGGGAGAAGTTGAGGCGCGCCACGTTCATGCCTGCTTGAATCAGTTTTTTGGTGTTTTCCAACGACTCGCTGGAAGGACCGATTGTACATACGATTTTCGATTTGCGCATTTTTAAATTCCTCCGTTTAGAGCATAAAATGTCGTCCAGCTCATTGCCTAATTGTTGCAAGTATTGTAACTATCTATACATGCACGCCAGCCGGAACTTGTCCTCTCTCCGGCTTGACGAGTGTATGCACCTCTGCAAATCAATGCTAGTTAATTTGGGGAGCGGCTTCTTTATCCTGCTGCAAATTATCGCCGGAGCCATTGGAATGGTTTTCCGCGCTGACCTCATCCAATTTTGCCGGATCGGCTTGCTGGATCGGGGCTTCGGCAGCCTTTTCTGCAGCTGCAAATTGAAACTCTCCAATTTTGCGGAATTTCTGATAGCGGTCCTCTATTAATTCGGTTGCGTTCATGGCGAGCAGTTCTTCCAGATGGCGGGCTACCGCCGTCTTGATGGACTCCGCTTGAACTTCCAGATCGCGATGAGCTCCGCCTTGCGGCTCTGGAATTATTTCTTCAATGATGCCGAAGGCCAGCAGGTCCTTAGCCGTAATCTTCATTGCTTCCGCAGCCTGATCCGCACGCGAAGCGTCCTTCCACAGAATGGAGGCTGCTCCGTTAGGGGAAATCGCGGAGTAGATCGCATTTTCCAGCATCAGCACACGGTTGCCTACGCCAAGCGCAAGCGCTCCTCCGCTGCCGCCTTCGCCGATAACCACGCAGACGATAGGCACGCCAAAACCCGCCATTTCGCGCAGGTTGCGTGCTATAGCTTCAGACTGGCCGCGTTCCTCGGCCGTATTGCCAGGATAAGCGCCTTTTGTATCAATGAAGGTAATGATGGGGCGCCCGAACTTGTTCGCTTGCTGCATGAGACGAAGCGCCTTGCGGAAACCCTCCGGATGGGGGCTGCCGAAGAAACGCGCTATATTGTCGCGGGTATCCTTGCCGCGCTGGTGCCCGATAACGGTCACCGGCAAACCGTTCAGCTTTGCCAAACCGCCTACAATGGCGAGATCGTCCGCAAACAGACGGTCGCCGTGCAATTCAATAAAATCCGTAAAAATGGAACCGATGAAGTCCAGCGAGGTTGGACGCTGGTGATGGCGCGCCAAATGCATTTTCTGGGCGGGAGTCAGCTCGCTGTAGAGCTCTTCCTCCAGCTGTTTGCAGCGCTCCTCCAACCGCAATATCTCCTCGGAGAAATCGATTCCTTTGCCTACGCTCAGGCTTTTCAGCTCCTTGATTTTTTGACGAAGCTCCACAACGGGCTTCTCAAAAGGCAGCTCATTCGGCATCAATCGACTCCTCCTTTTTTACGCCATGCAGATCAAGCAGCTTGCTTAATGTGCTCTTCATATCTTTGCGATGAACCACCTTGTCAAGCTGGCCATGCTGCAGATTAAACTCCGCCGTCTGGAAATTATCCGGCAGCTTCTGGCGAATCGTCTGTTCGATGACGATACGTCCGGCAAAGCCGATCAATGCTCCGGGCTCGGCCAAATTGTAATCGCCAAGCGATGCGAAGCTGGCCGATACGCCTCCCGTCGTCGGATCCGTAAACACGGAAATATAGAGGCCGCCGTCCCCTTGAAAACGGGACAACGCCGCGCTCGTTTTGGCCATCTGCATCAAGCTCAAAATGCTCTCTTGCATGCGCGCGCCGCTGGATGTCGAAAAGATGATCAGCGGCAGCGACTTGCTGTGAGCAGCTTCAATTGCGCGCGTGATCTTTTCGCCCGCTACGGAGCCCATGCTGCCGGTGAAAAAGTCGAAGCTCATAACGGCGACAACTACAGGGTAGCCGCCGATAGTGCCTTCTCCCGTAACAACGGAATCGCGCAATCCCGATTTGGCTTTCTGCTGCTCCAGCTTACTTGCATAACCCGGGAACGTGAGCGGATCCACGGATTCCATTTCCTCGTCATACTGAGTCAGGCGTCCGCCGTCAAGCGTCATTCCGATGCGTTCCCACGCATTCAACCGGTAATGATGACCGCATGACGAACAAACCTTCAAGTTTTTCTCCAGTTCTTTGCTGTACTGAATGGTGCCGCATTTGGAGCACTTGTTCATCAACCCCTCCGGAATGTCCCGCTTGGGGCGTCCCGAAGGGATGGTTGCATATTTTTTCTTCGAAAACAAATCTTTTATCTGCACGTTATGTGACACCTCTCAAGGCGCAATAGTATTGAACCGGACCTTACGGGCGAATGATGGAATTAAACACTTCCTGCACTTCCTCTAGCTCGCCGGATGGGACCAAAATCTCATATTGCTGTTTGGACAGATTGACGGGCCGGATCTTGATTAAAAAACCTTCTTCCGTGAGCCGTTTCTTGATGTTTTCTGCCATTTTTGCTGTTGGTGCGATGTAAATAACCGTCCACATCGTGGTACCTCCTGAAAGCTATGCGTCAGCAAAGCTGACCTTCAAAACTTGCCAATCCCGCCAAAGGCCATATGATGTCACAATGATAACACAATTACAGGCTTTCCGGCAAATCATATTGGATGGCCGCGGGATCGCCATGCGCGATTCTCGCAGATGCCGCCGCGGCGAGACCCGCGACCAGATCATCCAGAAACACATGAATTTTTTTGCCTTTTTCGTTCAGTTGGCGGATAATGCCCGGTTTCATTTTGTCCAAATATCCAAAGCTGGTGAGGCCGATCATGCCGTAAACATTGGTAATGCCGAGGGCCAACGTCTCATCCACTCCGTAGAGGGATTCATCGCGTTCCATTATCGCCTGAAGCGGCTCCGGCAGCAAACGCCTCTCCGCCAGCTCATCCAATGCAATGCCTGTATAAAGCACGTACTGCACCTCGCGCTTCTCCAGAACGGCGCGCACGCTTTCCGCGCATTGCTCCAATGTAAGACTGGCATTGTAGGGCCGCTGAAGGCTAAATACGATATCCGCGACATCCCCGACTTTGACGCCTCGCTTCTCCAGCCAGCTTTCGATTTTGCTCATGGGCTTCATCCTCTCGCAACTGCTTGTATCTATATGCATATGCGCAAGCCGCAGATTATGTGCCTGTTCGGGATGGCATGACTGCCGCCTCAAAACAAAAAAAGCCGCGGGGCGGATGCGGCATCCTTCCTGCGGCTTACCTAATTACGGCTTCATGCCGTGTTTGCGATAATCGCCCGGCGTAACCCCGACGATCCGCTTAAATACGCGGCCAAATGTTATGGAGTTGGCATAACCGACCTTTTGCGCGATATCCTGTACATTGTCGCTTGTGGCGGCCAGCAAAAATTCAGCCCTCTGCATGCGAAGCTGCGTCAGAAAATCAACAAACTTCATATCGAACTCTTCTTTGAACAAATGGCTGGCGTATTTGCCCGATATTTGGAATTTGTCGCTTAAGTGCTTAAGCGACAAATCCGGGTTGTCGAAGTTTTCCTCGATATATTTTTTCATCTCGCTAATCATCGCTCGGTAGCTTTTGGACTCGCTCGCCGTCACGTAAATCCGGTAAATCTCCGCCAGCCAGCCCCGCATGGCTGCCTGCACGCCGGCAAGCGTCGATTCCGCTTCCAACTCGGCATAATAAACCGTGCTGCCCGGCCCGCTCAAAATGCGGCGCAAACCTTCCGACATCTCGCCCAGCTCACGGCCCAGCATTTGTACCAGCAAGCGCAGCACCATGCGGATTTCTTCGTCGCTGATGCCTTCAGCCCGAAAAACGGCAAAGATCTCCTCCAGCCTGCTTCGCCAGCCTTCGTCAGCCAGCCGGAACTCCCTGACCAGATCTCCGATCATTTTCAAATAATGATAGGACTTGGACGAGGTTGGCCCGGATACATTTCCGCCAACCACAACCATATCCTGTCCCAGCGCAAGCTTGTGGCGAAGCGCATTATCCGCTGCGGCCCGCGACATCGGAAGCTTTTCCAGCTCCGGCACGGCAGGGCCGATTCCGATAGCCAGCGACACGCCCAGATTGCCGCTTGTCCAGCGCAAATATCTGTCCGCCAGCGAGCGAAGCGCCTCTACATCCGCAGCGTTGTCCGGTTTTCCTTCCAGTGACACGATCAGCCCAAGCTTGCTTGCGCTGATCCATTCCGCCCAACCGCGCAGCCCTTCCTCGGCAGCCATCTCCTGAAACAGATTCATCATGGTCAGCTTCAGCACATTTTGATCCTCGTTGCCGAATTTTTCCCGAAACGCCGCATATTGATTGATCTCCGCTGAAATATAGGCGTAATGTGACGAATGACGCGACAACGGCAGCGCCTGCAGACGTTCCATCCTCTCCGCCGTTACCGCCGAAGGTTCCCCTTCCAGCAGATCCAGAAACAGCGCCCTGCGTTGAACAAGCAAATTTTCATCATATCGCTCCCGGTAATCCACCGTTTGGGCAATCAGCGCTTCCAATGCCTGATCGATCAGCACCAGTTCATTGCCGGAGGCGTTCTGAAGCGTTTCGTCACGCAATTGCAGAGCTTCCAGCCGGTTCAGCATCACTTTAATCGGACGATAGTTTTTGCGGGTAATGTAGAGGATATATGCCGTCCCCGCTATAACCGTCGCAACTCCGATGCCGATCCAGATGTAGGTAACAACCGTCATCCAGGCGAACAGCTCTCCGGCGGCAATGCCGCTTTCAAAAACCCATCCGGCGCGGTCAGACGCAATACGGTTCAGCACCCGGCCTTCTTCGGCGGAATCATGCTGAAGCGAAAAAACAAGGTCGCCGTTATGATCCGTAACCCGCATAAACGAAAGCTGACTGTTGGTCATTGCCTTGATCATGCTCTCCAGCCGATACATGCTTACATTTACAACGATCATGCCTTCCGAGCCAAAAGGAAGCGGCAGCTGCTTGCTGATGCTGATAACCTTGACGGAGCCATCCGAGCCATAGGCGCGGAAATCTCGGACTGGGCTCCACTCCCTTTCGTTTTCTCCAAGCTTCGCCTGCTCCAGAAAGTCGCGGTCGGGAAATTCGGCAACCGGCACCAGGCCGTTTATCGTCAACACCTGCTCGTCCGCTTTGCGGTATATATAAATGGTGTCGATCAGTTCATTCCGATATAGCAGCCCTCTCAGGTCATGGACAACGTCGAACATGACGTTTCTGTCGTCCTTCGACTCCATTCCTGCCTGCTCCAGAAAGTCGTCGAATTTCCGATTGGTTTCCACTTCCTGCAGCACCGCCTGTTGAACGCCCGCAAGAGCTTTATCGACGGCGTCCACCACATATTCCGTGGAGATGCGATTCGCCTTGGCTGTTTCATTTCGCGACATTTCCCCGACAATCAGAAAGGACAAAAAAATAAGAATCGACATGGTGAGCAGAAATATCGGAAAATAGGAAAACATCATTCTGCTAGACCAATTCCGTTTCATCTTCTCTTTGCCCCCTTTTTAATCAGCCTTATCACATGAGTTTAGCCCTGGTGTCCGCCATCCTGCTTATTCCGAACAATAGACCCGCTCCCGCGAGAGCGCTGATTGTACAAGCCAGATACATGGAGTTGGCGCCGCCATGGTAGAATAGATAACCGTTAAGCAAGTTGCCCACGATGCCCCCAAGGCCGGAGAACACCATCGTAAAAATACTTTGTCCCGTCGCCTGCATCTCTTTTCCGGAAGCAGCCGCCACATATTCCACCGCCGCCACGTAAAACAACCCGAAAGAAAGGCCGTGCAGCACCTGAATGGCGACCATCACGGACGGAATCGGGAATAGCCACTGAATGCCCCAGCGCAGCGCATAAAAAAAGGCGGCCAGCAGCAACGTCCGCTCGTGTCCGATGCCTTTTACGATTTTTGCCGCCAATAGCATGGAGGGCACGTTCGTCAAGGAAGCCAGCAGCAGCGCAGTACCAACAAGCGAATAACTGCCGCCCGCGCTTTGAAAGGACAAAACAAAAAACGAGTTGTACGCCGTAAGCGTCTGATTGACGAAAAAGCAGGCAACCAGAAACAGCACAAAGCGCGTATTGCCCAGCAAATCTTTTAATCCTCGGGACAAAGAAATGGATGACGACATTTCATTGCCTCGCATAGACAAGGTCAATGCGGTGACGGCTCCCGCAAGACTGAGGCCGAGAAACGGCATCCATAACTGCGTAATGGCGAAGTGCGACAGAAAAGCGCCGCCTGCGTAGCCGCCAAGCGCCGTACCCAGACTTCCCAGGCTGCGAATGGTGCCATAGGAGGTTTTGGCCGCTCGGGCCGCCGACACCGCATAGGAATCCGCTATCGGACTTTGGGTTGCCTGAAACGCGATAGACAGTATATAAGCTGCCACGATAAGAGCGATATACTCAAAACGGTAAAAAAACGACAAGAACGCCGGCACCGCTATGCTCAGCAGCAGCACCAGCTTGGTTTGGCGGAAGCGGTCGACCAGTATGCCCCAGATCGGCTGAACCATAATGGACAACAAGGTTCCGACCGACATCAGCACCCCCGCCACATCCGCTCCGATTCCTTGATGCACAAACAGGGTTGTCAAATAGGGATTGAACAATCCACCGGCCAAACCCGTAAACAAATAGAGCATTCTTAGCTTAAACAGGTCGCTCCGCGCTTCCACAGGTATTATCGCCTTGTTCATCATGATGCAATCTTCCTTCTTTAAGTGGTAGTTCAAAAAGTCCGCTTTCCATTACGGAGCATGACTGGCGTCATGGCCGGCGTCGAATATGGCATTCAGCCGAATTCTCCGGTCCTCACGTAGCTTCCACTACGCTCCGGTCCTCGATTTCTAGCTTCTTGCCATCTTCTCGGTACTGAAAAGCGAACTTTTTGAACTTTCATTTGATGTGGTCGTTCAAAAAGTCCGCTTTCCATTACGGAGCATGACTGGCGTCATGGCCGGCTTCGAATATGGCATTCAGCCGAAATCTCCGGTGCTCTCGTAGCTTCCACTACGCTCCGCTCCTCGATTTCTAGCTTCTTGCCATCTTCTCGGTACTGAAAAGCGAACTTTTTGAACTTTCATTTGATGTGGTCGTTCAAAAAGTTCGCTTTCCATTACGGGGCATGACTAGCGTCATGACCGGCTTCGAATATGGCATTCAGCCGAAATAAGCGAACATGCTGTTTATTATTCGAAGATGCGCGCTGCGGCGGCAGCCGCTCCGATCGCTCCCGCTTTATTGCCGAGTCCGGCTTTTCGGATATCTACACGGAACGGCGTAAACGCCGGCACGCGCTCAACGATTTCTTTTACGTAATAATCGCCGGAATCCGCAACGCCTCCGCCCAGAAGAACAAGCTCCGGGTTCAGCAGACTTGTTGCGCTTCCGATAAACGCTGCCATATGTTGAAGCGGCTTCTCCATAATCGCCAGGTAATCAGGATCGCCGGCAATGGCGCCTTGAAGCACCTGAGGAGCCCCGATGCTGTCACTGCCGCTAACGGATTTGCCTTCAAAATAAGCCTTCGCATGGTCGCCGATGCCTGTTCCCGACGTAACGCTCTCCAGCGGTCCAAACGCGTCTCCGCTCAGCGGCTGGCCATTCAAGGCGGGAAGGTCAACAATGGCATAACCGGCTTCTCCTGCCGCGCCGCCTGCTCCCTCGTAGAGCCTGCCGTTCAGCAGCATCGCTCCGCCGATGCCCGTGCCAACAGTCAGCAGCAGCACGTGCCGCTTTCCTTGAGCCGAACCCTGCCAGCATTCGCCCAGCAGCGCCATGTTGACATCGTTGCCGAGTTTGACATAACCCTGGTAATACTGGCGAATATAAGGAAGGATATCGCCTTCCGGCCATGGCAGCGCCGGAGCGTGGCTAAGCTTTCCGCCCTCCGAAATGACGCCGGGAAAGCCGATTCCGATGCCCGAAATGTCTTCCAGCGTCAATTCCGTACGCGCCAGCAATGATCTCAGCTCTCCAAACAGCCATTCAAAAAACAGTTCCGGCTTGCCATGTTGCGATGTTTCCCATTTTTCCAGCAGCTTGATGCCGCCGTCCGCGCTTGCGATACATACCATCGTTTTGGTGCCACCGACGTCAATACCAACTACATGACCCATTCCCTTTTGAATATCCATGCCTGCCTCCATCCCACGGCGACCCCTCTGTTGCGCTTCAAGGCGATCCGCAGCATTATCATATCAGCCTATCATTATAAATCATTAGGGGATTTCGGTAAATGACAAGCTGCATGAAATAGATAACCCGTCCGGCTATTGATTCCTCGGCTTTTCGGGTTCAAGCTCCAGCGTAAAGCGCATCTCCACACTTCCGCTGCCCGCCTGGTAAGGATATACGATTTCCGCTTTTCCAGACTCTGCAAGGAATGAAGGAGCGGGAGCCACCGCTTTAACCTGGCAGATCAGACCAGGCAGCTTCCACAGCCCGGGCGTCAGTTCAGCCCGCGACAAGCCGGGACCCGCAATTTCAAAATAAACCTCGATATCAAGCTCGCTGTCGATTCTGACGAAGGCTTCCAGCTTATCCTTTTCAACCTTGGCGTCAAAAACGATGCCGCGGAAATGCGTATTCCAGCCACGGCCCTTCTCGCGGCGAATCAGCCGCAAATAATATCGTTCGCCAGCCGGGCTCTTCCAATGAATCGTGGCAGGATGCATTTGGCCGTTTGTATTCCGGCTCCCCGACATCGCCCCGATCATAATATCTCTTTCGATCCAGGCCGATGCCGTGCACAAATTGCGATTTTGACCCGGGCGGTCGCGTTCGCACAATTCCCTGAAGCGCTTGACGGCATAGCGGTCTCCACTATGCTCCAACAAGCCGGGCAGCACATCCTCCGGCACATTTACGCCAACCAGCGCAATAAGCGGATCATGGCTGGTTTCGCAATTTACGCCGGTCAGATGGCGGCTGTCATCGCCTAATGCAAGATAAAGAAACACCCCTACGGAGCTATGCTCCGTCATTTCCATTTCATAGGCGCGGGCGAACGGCCCCGACAAATTTTCCAATACGGGATTGTAAAACAGCCCGATATTGCGCCAAAGCCCTGCTTCAATCTCCAATCCCGCCGCCAGAATGCCCGGCGAACGTCCATAACGACGCCACATGCCCAGCACGGTCAAATCCACTCCATAATAGGTCGTTGTATTAAATTCGGCAAAGCTGTCAAACTCGCGGAATTCGGCAAGAAAGCCGCTTGCTTCCCGCTCCGCGTGCTGGATCCATCCGCTATTGCCCAAACGGTAGCCAAAATAATGGACGGCAAAAATGTGCATCAGCTCGATGTTGGAATTCATCGGGATGGCGTCATTCAGTCGGCGATCGATCGAACCGGCCACCGCGCGCACCATGGAGGCATCCATACGCTCCACTATCCCGCTGGGCAGCTCCGCTTCGAAATGCTCCAGAATAACAGCAAAGGAGCACGCGATAAATTCGCGCCAGTTGGGGTCATAGCTCCGCCATACGGGCGGGATAACGGAATCCGCCGCTTTCCAGAAGCGGCCGCGGACCTCGCCCGGTTCCAACCCCGTGACGCTCTCTGACATGGACTTCTCCAGAGAGGACGCTATCTTTTCAAACGTGTCGTTTAGAAAAAAGGAAAATCCGGGCCCAAACCGGTTCCATTGCCCATACCCGCTTGGAGGACGAGTCGCCTCCGGCGCAGTCAAAAAGGTGCCGTCATAGATTTCGCCGGGCGCATCAAGCTGCAGATCTATCACGTTATGCAGCACCTTCTCCGCCAGCAAAGCATCGCCTTCTCCGCCTCGAACAAGCAGTCCTAGCGCATAATGCACGCTGCTGCGCGTATTGTGGCGGTCCAAACTTTCTTCATCCCAGAGCAGTCCCGCCGCTCCGTCGTACAACGCATCCATCATATCCATCGCTTGCTTCACCAGAAAACGAGGGCGTTCATCCAGCCTGTCCAACATAGTGGTTACCATTCACCTGTCACCTTCCTTAACCTTTTACCGCCCCCAGCATAATGCCGCTGATGAAATAACGCTGCAGAAACGGATATACAATCAATATCGGCACGGTTGAGAAAATTACACTGGCTGCCTTCAAACTTTCCGGCATCAATTCCGTCATGCCGAGGCCCTCCTGCTGCAGCAGATCGCCTACCTGATTGTTTTGGATCATTTGATAGAGCTTAAGCTGGAGCGGATAAAGCGCCGGCTTTGTAATATACATCAAGGCGTCCTGAAATGCATTCCAGCGTCCAACGGCATAAAACAAGCTGAGTGTCGCAAGCGCAGGCATGGACAAAGGAAGAATGATTCGGAACAACGTGCCGATATGGGAGCTGCCGTCAATCTGGGCCGCTTCCTCCAGACTGCCCGGAATGCCTTTGAAAAAAGAGATGAGAATGATCATATAAAACGGGCTGACCAGCCCCGGGAGCACTAACGCCCAGACGGAGTCAAGCAGCTGAAGGTCGCGGACAAGCATATATTCGGGAATGATGCCTCCGCTGAAAAACATCGTAACCACGATAACGAGCATAAACCATTTTCGCCCTTTAAGGTCGCTTTTGGACAAGGCGTAGGCGGCTGCGATTGTCATCACCATGGAAAATACAGCAGTCAGCAATGTCAAAAAGATCGTAAAGCCCAATGATTGAATCATGCTGGTGTCGGAAAAAACTTTCATATAGGCTTCAAACGTGAACTCTTTTGGAAAAAAGCTGACCAATCCCGACATAATGGGACGGCTGGAGCTTAACGATATCGCAACAATATGGATAAACGGAGTCAGGCATAGCAGCACGGCTCCAAACAAGAGCACAATGTTGGCGGAATCGAACAATCGGTTAATACTGCGTTCGCTCATCGGGATTTCCTCCTCTACTTGTTGTTCAAAAAGTCCGCTTTCCATTAAGAAGCATACCTAGCGGCATAATCGGCGTCGAATATGAAATTCAGCCGAAATATCCAGTGCTCACGTAGCTACCACTACGCTCCGCTCCTCTATTTCTAGCTTCATCCCATCTTCTCGGTACTGTAAACCAATCTTTTTGAACTTGCATTTGTATTTAAAGAATGCTTTCATCAGCCAGTTTTTTGGATGCATAGTTAGCGCCAAGCAAAAAGACGAGACCAACCAGCGCCTGGAACAAACCTACGGCGGTAGCAAGTGAAATTTGCCCGGATTGCATGCCGATCCGGTATACAAAGGTGCTCAGAACATCGGAGAAATCCCTGACGGCCACGTTGCCGATAACAAACGGGCGATCAAAACCGATGGCGACCATATTGCCCAGATTAATAATCAGGAGAGTTGCGATTGTTGTTTTGATGCCGGGCAAGGAAATATGCCAGATTTTGCGGAAGCGGTTGGCGCCATCCACTTCGGCTGCTTCAAACAGCTCCTTGTTGATGCCCGTCAAAGCCGCTAGATACAGAATGGTTCCCCAACCCGCGCTCTGCCAGACCCCAACAATGAGATACGTGAACAGCCAGTAATATTTGTCGGAAAGAAACGGGATAGCATCAATTCCAAGCCCATGGAGCATGTTGTTGATAAAGCCGGATTGCGTGCCGAATACTTGCAGCACGATACCGCCGATTATGACCCAGGAAATAAAGTGCGGAATATACAGTATCGTTTGGGCCATTTTCTTGAACCAGGCTACGCGAAGCTCGTACAGCATGATAGCCAGAATAAGCGGCGCCGGAAATGAAACCACAATATCCAGCAGGTTCAGAAACAGCGTATTTCGCAGCGCTTTGAAAAAATCATTGTTTTGGAAAACTTCGCGGAATACCTCCATGCCTACCCAATCGCTGCCGGCAATGCCTTGAAAAAAGTTAAAATCTTTGAAAGCAACCTGTACGCCGTACATCGGCCCGTATTTGAATAGTAGAAAATAAGTCAGCGGGAGCACCAGCAACACATACAGCTGCCAGCTTCTCCTGATGTATATCCAATTTTTCATTGCTGTCACTCCTCGCGGGGGATTGGGAAGCGGCGGCGGGGACAAACCTTCGAACCAGTTTCGGAGACTGGCCCCGCGCCGCTATTGTGTTATTTGCCGGACATTGCTTTGTAAGCCTCAGTGCGCTCGTCCAGAATAGCCTGGCCGCCGCTCGCCATATAATCCTTCAGCATGGCTTCAAACGTGCTGTCGAACTGCTCCGGCTTCACCATAGTCAGCTTAACGATCATTTCTTCGAATTTATCCGACAAGGCGTTGCCGTATTTGGCTTCCGCCGCGATTGGATGGTCAAAACGAACCGGTTGAATGTTGTCGGTATTGGAGATTTCAACCGATTTGCGCATGTCGGCCTGGAAAGCAGTCGGAGTTTGGGCAATGTAGGCCGACTCGTTTTTCACGTCGTCGCCGGCGAATTTGCCGTTTACGATGATTGCGATATCGCCAAAGTTGTAGATCCGGTCTTTCGCCTCTTGCGTAGCATCCGCTTTAACAACGGGCACTCCGTCAACCAGAGTAAAGTTTTCATTTTCAATGCCGTATTGGATATCAAACAGGTTTGTTCCGGAAGCCATCCAGTCCAAATATTTGAGCGCCGCTTCTACATTTTTGCTGGATTTCGGAATCATCACGTACATAGCGTTAGGCGCATACGCTGGTTTGGCATGTTTGCCTTCGGCATTCGTAAACGCGTCGACTGGAGTCATGACGGCTCCCGGCACGTTTTTCTGCAGGTTTTCGTAACCGCCGTTGGCGCTGAAATAAAGCTCCCCTGCATCTTCGGTATAAAATCCGACGAGACCGTTTTGCATATCCTGCCAGAGTTGTTTCTTGTCCTTGTCCAGGCCAAAATCTTTGCTCATTAAGCCTTCATTGAAAAGCTTGTTCATGAAACGGAGAGCATCCTCAAAGCCGGGCAAAAGCGTCGGATAGTCGCTGGAGCCTAGTTGTTGCGTCAGTGTATAACGCTGCTCATCGGTCATAGGCTCGATAAAGGACCATACGAGCGGTTCATATTGGGCAGCTGCAAGGCTTACGCCGAAGGGGATAATGCGGCCGCCTGTTTCGCCCGGATCGTTTTCCTTAAACGCTTTAAGCGTTTCGTAGAGCTCCTCAGTCGTTTGCGGAACCGGCAGCCCCAGCTTGTCCAGCCAGTCCTGGCGCACATACCCGGCATATTTGCCCAATACCAGGCGTCTTCCCGGAATGGCAAACTGCTGTCCCTTGTATTGGCCGTATGCAAGCGTATCTCCGCCCAAAAACGTCTTCAGATTAGGCGCATACTGGTCCAGCAAGCCGGACAAATCGGTCAGCCCGCCTTGCTCCGCATAACGGTTAAACGTTCCGGAATCGTACGTAAATACTATGTCGGGCACTTCGCTTTTGCTCGCCATCAATACGTTGAGCTTCTGGGTTTCCTCTGAACGCGGCACCGGTACAAATTCCACATTAATATTGTTTGGCGTGCCGAATCTCTCTTGGACAAGGTTGGTCAAATAACTGTTCGTAATGGTATAGCCGGCAGGCGCATTGCCCCGATCGAAGATTTCCACCTTTAATGTTGTGGTTTCTCCGGATGCGGCGCCGTTGCCGCTCCCCGTCGTCTCCTCCTTCGTAGTGGAAGAACATGCGCTAAGCAGCAATGAGGATGCCAGCGTTACGGCGAGCGCAGGACGCGCCCATTTTTTCAACATGCTTTCAGTCATTTGTCATCACCTTGCCCCTTCTCGGTTTCTTATTATCATCTCCGGCTGTCCGCAAAACTCACCACTTGCTTCCCACCGCGTTTCGGCTTCACATCAGCCTCTGCTTAAATAGAGAAGATTGATTGTGTTTGTTTGCTTTGCGATTTCGTTCGCCCTCGATGTTAGAAAGTATCACATGAAAGTTATCAGGAGCACAATAAACCATTTTCACCCCATTATTTTCACTGGATTTATGTTAATTTATCTGACATTATAAACGATTTTCGTCTAAACAAACTATTTTCCCGCAAAAAAAAGCCTCTTTTGAGGCCCAAACCATAAATCAATGCTTGACTTCAACCGAGGGACCGAGATAAAAACTGAGAGACAATGGTCGGGCTCGGGTCTTCCCTTTAAATTGAATTTCATTTCTCGGAATGTATAATGTCAATGTGAAGGAGGTTTAACAAAATGGGTTGGGAGTACGGGATGAAATCAGCGGAGTCTGCAACTTTGCCTGAAGTCGTAAAACGTCTGGCAAGCGCACTAACCTTTAACGAGAGGTATTCCCTGGAGCGCCATGCCAACGGTTTTATTTTGGTACGTGATGATCCAGCCTGGCCGAAAGCTCTTGAAGTATGGGGGCAGCCGCCTTCCGGATTGGATGAGGTTGCGGACGGAGAAGCCTATATCTATTGCCTGTTTCACATTTGGGGCGAAGAGGGCCGTATCTGGAGGGAACAGATGGAGGAAGAAACGAGAAAGAATGATGGTCTATTTACATGGTTTGAACTTGATTGAAATAAAAGGTATAGAATGACTCTGGACAGTCAAAAGCTCTTCTTGAGATCCTCCCGTAAAATGAGGGGATATCGAACCTTTCACTGTCCAGTTGTTTTATAAACCTATCTATTTAATGATTGCATTTCCCGAACCAAGCAAAGATTCCACCGCTCCCATTAATTCTGGAGAAGGAGTAATAGCATAATCAGAGCTTAGCGCTATCGTTTTGCTCCGGCTTTCATAGAATAGGGCCGTCTCCATAGGTCCCTTATGGGACAGCAATAGCTTTTTCAGCTCTGTCAGCACATCCGGCCTCTCCAATTCGGCAATAACTTTGATGTACATGCGTTGTGGTTTCCCCTTGATTTGAGTTGGTTGCCTGTTCTGCAGCTTTTCCTTGCCAGGCGAATCCTCTTTGGTGCCCGAAGAAGCGAAACTGCGGTTTTTGGCAGATTGCTTTAAACGTCTGGTCTGAGCAGCAAGCTGCTCATTCGATGCATGGTCGACAGCAACAACCTCCTGCACAAGGAGTTTGTAATCTTCATCCTGCTGTTGAACCGTCGCTTGCACGATAACGATGGCTTCTTTGTCAAGCAAGCTGCCATAACGTTTCCACACGTTTGGAAAAACAACGGCTTCAACACGCATGACCCTGTCCTCCAGCTCGAGAAAAGCCATGTCGTTGCCTTTTTTGCTCGTAAACGGCTTCCGTCCCGCAACCATAACGCCTAATACGGCGACCGTGCCGTCCGGCGCGTCGAATAAATCCACAAGCCGATCAAGCTGAAGCGGCTCAAACCTTTCGGCTGCTTCATCCAGCGGATGGCCCGACAGGTAGATGCCTAGCAGCTCGCGCTCCAGATTCAGCAGCTCCGAGGTTTGCAGAGGCGGTATGGGAGGAAGCTCAACGTCCCAATTTTGCACCTCTTCAAAACCAAACAAATCGATTTGCAGCTCTTCCCGGTCCTTGCGCCACTTCTGGGCGGCCTCCAACGTTTCGCCAAGCGCCCCAAGCAATTGGGCTCGATGGCCCGGAAGGCTGTCGCAAGCCCCCGCCTGGATCAGACTTTCCAGCACCCTTTTATTTACAACCCGCAGATCGACTCGTTTGCAGAGATCCAGCAGACTTTCAAAACCCTTCTCCTGACGTTCTCGCAAAATCGAATCGATAGCCTGCGTGCCGACGTTTTTGATCGAGGCCAGCCCAAAGCGGATAGCGCCTTGCACCGGCGTGAAGGATACGCCGCTTTCATTGACGTCGGGCGGCAGCACCGGAATGCCCATCCTCCGGCATTCTTCGGCGTACTCTGCCGTCTTCCGCATATGCCCCGTCACCGATGCCAGCATGGACGCCATAAACGGCACGGGATAATGGGCCTTCAGCCAAGCCGTTTGAAACGCCAGAACGCCATAAGCGGCGGCATGTGCGCGTGGGAATCCATAATCGGCAAACCTGACGATCATATCGTAAACCGCGTTTGCATCCTCGGCGGAGAACCCTTGCTCCAGACTGCCCCGGACAAAATGCTCTCTCTCCTCGTCCAGCACCTCGCGTTTTTTCTTGGATACCGCTCGACGCAGCAGATCGGCTTCTCCCAGCGAAAACCCCGCCATTTGGGAAGCAATCTGCATAATTTGCTCCTGATATACAATGATGCCGTACGTATCGGACAAAATAGGCTCCAGCGAAGGATGAGGGTACTCCACTGCAACATGGCCGTGCTTGCCGGCGATAAACTTTGGTATAAATTCCATTGGACCGGGCCGATACAGCGCCAGAACGGATATGATATCCTCAAAGCCGGAAGGCTTTAATTCGCGCAGCACGCGGCGAACGCCGGAGGACTCCAGTTGAAAAATCCCCGTTGTGTCGCCTCTGCTGAGCATTTCATAGGTTTTGCGGTCGGAATCCGAAACATCCCGGAAATCCACCCCGTTCCCCGACAACTCCTGAATCCAAACCAGGCATCGTTCCATAATAGACAAGGTACGCAAACCCAGAAAGTCCATCTTGAGCAAACCTACGGCCTCCAGATGCTCCATGGAATATTGCGTGAGAGGTATGCCTTCCCCGCCTTGCTGAAGCGGTACATAATGGGTCAAAGGCTCTTGAGAAATGACAACGCCGGCAGCATGCGTGGAAGCGTGACGCGGCATCCCCTCTACCTTGATCGCCATGTCCAGCAGCGCCTTTGTTCTTGGCTGGCGCTCATATGCCTCATTAAGCTCCGAGCTGCTGCGCAGAGCGGCCTCCAGCGTGATGCCAAGCTGCTGCGGAATCAGCTTGGCTGCCCGGTCCGTTTCATGGAACGGCACGTTTAGCGCGCGTCCCACATCGCGCACAGCGGCTTTGGCGGCCATTGTTCCAAACGTAATAATTTGGGCTACATGGCCTTCGCCGTATTTTTGCGAAACATACGAGATAACCTCATCCCGCCGTTCATCGTTAAAGTCGATGTCGATATCCGGCATTGTGATACGCTCAGGATTCAGGAAACGTTCGAACAACAGCTTATATTTGATAGGGTCCACATCGGTAATCCATAGAACGTACGCAACAAGGCTGCCCGCAGAGGAACCCCGTCCAGGCCCCGTTCGTATGCCTTGTTCATGCGCATAACGGATAAAATCCCAAACGATCAGAAAATAATCGCTATAGCCCATTTTTTCGATGACGCCAAGCTCATAGGCAAGACGTTCCCGGACGCCAGCCCGAAAGGCATCGTCCTTCCAGTCCGGAATTTCTCCATAACGGCGCTCCAGGCCTTCTCTGCACAGCTGCGCCAAATAACCGGTTGAATCCAAGCCGTCCGGCAGCGGCCGGTATTGCGGCAGCGCCGCACGCCCCAATGTCAGCTCCAGATTGCATTTTTCCGCAATCTCCACAGTGGAGCGCAGCGCTTCCGGCACATGACGGAACAACGCCGCCATTTCCTCCGGGCTTTTCAAATAAAGCTGATTCGTCCCGATCTTGAGCCTGCCTTCGTCCTCAACCGTTTTGCCCGTACCGATACAAATCAGCACATCCTGCATTTCGGCGTCCTCGGCTTGCAGATAGTGCACGTCATTGGTTGCGGCCAACGGTATGCCCGTCTCCCGGGAAAGCTGGATCATCGCCGCCGCTACCTTCTTCTGGTCCAGCATGCCGTGGTCCTGAAGCTCCAGATAATAATCCTCGCCAAAAATATCGCGATACCGAAGCGCAGCCGCCTTGGCTTCATCCGGTCTGTCATAGAGCAAATGCTGGGACACCTCGCCCTTCAGACAGGAGCTGAGACAAATAAGACCTTCGCCATGCTGCGCCAGACTTTCCATATCAATACGCGGTTTATAATGAAAGCCCTCCAAATGGGCGATGCTGCTCAGCCTCATTAAATTGCGGTATCCCGTTTCATTTTTCGCAAGCAGAATCAGGTGATAGGCCGGATTCTCCTTGCGCGAGCCTTTCTCAAAACGCGAACCCGCCGTCATATAAAATTCGCAGCCGATGATCGGCTTGATGCCATGCGCCTTGCAGGCGCGGTAAAACGGCACCGCTCCGTACATCACCCCGTGGTCGGTAAGAGCCAGCGCTTTCATGCCAAGCGCGGCTGCGCGCGCCGTTAAATCCGCGATACGGCCGGCTCCATCCAGCAGGCTGTATTCGCTGTGTACATGCAAATGGACAAATGAAACCTCCGTTTCGCCGGCCATACGTCCCCTCCCTTTCCGCTCCTGCAATTCAATCTTTAGTTTATTCATTTTATCATATTGAGGACGGGCACGCCCATACAATGGTGAGGAGGAGGGTTGTCTCATGTCGTATTTTTTATCCAAAGCGGGTCTGGATTTTTTTATTGCGTTTGGCGTTGTGATGGGCGGGGCTATGCTTGCGGGGGTTGGTTCCGTCTTTATGCTGCTTCCGCCGGCAACCGTCATGCTGGATACGGCGCTGCGGCTTAAAATATGGGCGATTGTTGCCGCAATCGGCGGCTCTATCGATCCTGTTCGGGTAATCGAAAGCAATATTTCCGCAGGGCATTTGTCGCCGGCCGCCCAGCAAATCGCTTTTATCGTCTTTGCTTTTTTGGGAGCGCATGTCGCAACGGAGCTGGTCAAACTGATGTGCAAGGGAGCAGTGTGAGATATGAGGCTGCCCCTCTTTGAGAAATATTGGAGGATGATGGGGATGGTCGGGGTGTTTTTGACGGGCATGCTGGTCGGCGCCGCCATTCTGAACTCCCTGTCCGTGGCGAAATTCGAAGCTATCTATAATGCCAACAGCAGCTTGCGCGAAAAGATAGAACAATACGAAAAGGATCTTCATTCTCTTAATCAGTACAAATCTCAGCATACTGTCATCAAAAGCATCCAGATCAGACTGGAGGAAGGGACAACTTCCCAGGACCGCACTTCGCTGGACAAGTCATCGGAAACCGTTTTGCTAAGACAACTGAAGGAGGATCTGTCCATTTTTCTGGGCAGAAGCATTTATGACATCGACTCCGACGCCAAGCTTGCGCGGTTATTGCTCCAGCGCAAAGCCTATATGGATATTAACGGAAAAGACTACTCCGCGGAACTAAAAACCGTGCTGCTTGCTGACAACGTGATGCAAATTTGGGTTCAAGCCAAGCTTTTGGCCAAAGCGCCTTCATCCTGACGTTTGCCAACGCATTTTTGTGACAAACATGATACAATAATGTCACAAAATTAAATAGGAGGTCGCTTGACGCCAATGGACCAAATGATTTCGTGGGTGCTTTCGCCCCTCATTTTGATTTCCCTGGGGTTTTCCGCTTTTTACAGCATTAAGACGCGCCGGTCTCAGGAACCCGGCAATCGCGGTCTTTATCAAGCCCGGACCAATATCGCGATGGGAGCCATGCTGATTTTTATCGCGGCCGTCCAGCTATTCCTGTCCGGCGAATCCACGCTGAGGATCGTAATCGGGGCGTTGTTTGGCGTCATCGGATTGTTTAATGTATTTGCGGGTTTGCGCAACCACGGCATCTATCTGGCAAAAACGCAAAGCAAGGACAACTGATCCCCGGAGCCGCAGTGTCGCTTTTTGCACCCCCTAATAAGGGTCGATCATTTGGGCCGTCAGCATCGCTTTGGCGGCCAATCCCCGATGATCCAGAAGCTCGATTTCAAGCTTGGAAAACTTCCGGCTCAGCTCCATCGCCTTTGGCTTGATCGTAATTTCGGCATCGATGCCAACCGGCCTGACAAAAAAGCTGGTCATACTCTCCAGCAAAAAATCCCTTTTTCCGATTTCCCGAATCATTCTCCGCGCCCCTTGGGCCATCAGTGTTGACAGCAGCCCTTCCGAAGCCATGCCAAGCGCGCCTGTCATCTGCGGGGTTATGCTTCCCTTGTAGCTGATTGCAACTTCGTCCGCTCCCCGCTCCTCATGCTGCATAAAACCCGACCACATCAGGTCTTCAAAGGTTTCTCCCGACTCCGGCTGCTTGACGGCAAAACGCATGGCATCCCAAATTTCCCGCCTCGTCACAACGCCAAGAAGCTTTCTGTGGCGATCAACGATCGGCAACAGGTCGATCCCTTCCGCCGCCATTGTATACGCCGCAGACGCCACTGTAATATTGGGCGCCGCCGTAATCGGCTTGCGCGTCATCACCTTGTCGATTGGCGTATCGGCTTCGCTTCCCGCAGCATCCTTGCCCGTCATCATACCTACGACCCGGCCTCTTTCGTCCACAACCGGAAACCGGGAATAACCCGTTGATTGACATAAATGATGATACTGTCTTAAGTTGCCGCCAGCGCGAAGCACATCCGCCGGACGGCCAAACGTCACGATATCCTCAAGCAGCATGATTTTGCGTTTGATCAGCCGGTCAAACATCGCCCGGTTAATCATGGAGGCGACTGTAAAGGTGTCATGACGCGAGGAAAGCACCGGCAGTCCCAGCTTGTCCGCCAGCTCGATCACTTCACTGCTGGGTTCAAAGCCGCCGGTAATAAGCACGCCCGCTCCTTGCTCCAGAGCGCAGCGATGCGCGCCGGCGCGATTGCCAACGATCAACAGGCTGCCCTGGTCGATATAACGCAACATATCATCCAGCTCCATTGCGCCAATCACAAATTTATGCAGTGTCTTCTCCGCCCCGTCTACGCCGCCAAACAATCTGCCCTCAGCGATTTGAGCTACCTCTCCAAAGGTAAGCTGATCCAGCGAGTCGCGTTTTTTCCGTCCGATCCGCACAGTGCCGATCCGTTCCTTGGTGCTGACCAGGCCGGTAACTTCCGCTTCCTTAAACGCTTTGTATACCGTTCCTTCGCTCACCCCAAGCTCTTTGGCAACCGCCCGAACCGAAATCTGGGTTCCGATCTTCAGACTCTGGATATGCTGCAAGATCAGCTCATGCTTTGTGTTCCCGCCTCCGATGTTTCCATGAGCATCATTCAAATGACTTTCCTCCCTGCCGCATTATTCCACTCATTATAACGGATTGGCGCTCAAAAGAGTATGTTTGGGCAAGATCGGCCGAAGAATCTGCTTATGACAAAAAACGGACAATATTTTTGTAGGAAAGCGTTGATGCGAGGCAGACATTAGAAGCAATCCAGACACCTTTATCTGCTGGCAGCGTCGAAGAAAGCACATATTTGCAAGGAAGCCGCATTTGAGATTTGCGAGATTGGCGGAAGAAGAACGCTCAAGGTAAATGACCGGTTCGTTACAAAAAGGACCGCGCCGCGAGACACGGGCAAGCAGCATCAGCTGACGCCTTTCCAATCCACCGTTAGTTTTGTGATTTTGAAATGGGCGTCAACCTCGCGGTCTTTGTCATCTTTTATTTTCCACTTTTTAAACAACGCGCCTATCGTGTGGAGATTAATGGCGGATGCGGCGCCCTCTTCAATAAAGGCCTGCCAATCGTAATCAATCGGAACTTTATAACGAAGCTTGTGGATGGGGTAATCATGATATTCGATGCGCTGAGGGGGTATTGCCTCATAGATGGTCGAAAACAGGAATGCTCCGCTTTCACTGAAGGGCCTTTCAATCACGTCCGTCATAAGCTGCATGGTGTATTCCACAGTTTGGGTATGGTAATTGACTGAACAGCCGAATGATCCGCGGGCCATGGCCGTTTTGTTGAGCCGATGCGCAAAGCGATAGGTAAACAGCAATTCAAAATAAATATTGCAATAATAAGTCCGAACCTTGCGATAAAAATCAAACTCCTCAATCATCATGCCTGTGCCACCTTGCCCCATTTTGTTTATTCCACCATTCTAACACAAATGTAATTTTTATGTTAATTATATTAAATAATCCACATAGCAGTCAATGACTATAAACATGTTTTTAGATACATACTATATAACGTTGTTGCTGTCAGGGCAAAGCTCTATCGTTAGGCTGAGGTGACATAATGAGCGACATCGGTGTAAAGATTGGGGACAATATTCGCGCACTGCGCAAATCAAGCGGGCTTAGCCAAGAGCAGCTTGCACTTCGTGCCGATATTAACGCCTCTTATATGGGGCAGGTCGAACGAGGCGAAAAAAATCCAACAATCGACGTATTGAGCAAAATCGCCTCCGCGCTTGGGACGCCACTGGAAAAACTCGTACAAATCGATGAGCATACAGAGCAGTCCGAAGCCTCTAATCGCGTCTCTGAAAAAATCGCTCACCAGCTTAACGGCATGAGCGTTAAAGAGCAGGAAGCGGTTTACAGATTCGTCAAACAGCTTGTCCAGTTCAAAGAGCTGGACTGATTTGACGGAAACGCTGTTCACATGACATGTCAAAAAGGCGCTTCCGGCTCACTGATCCAGTGACTCCGGTAGCGCCTTTCCCTCGTATAAAGGTCCAATCTGCCCTTATGCAAGGTTTCCCTATGCCTTGTCTCTTCGCATCAAAAGCTTCTCCAATACACGTTCTCTCTGCCGGGCTCTATAGGCCTTTAATTGCGCCAATCGGCGTCTTTTTTCGTTGCTCATCAAGATCGCATTGGCGTTGCCGGCGATGATGAGAGCCGCAAAAGCAAGCCAGACCAGCCAAAACAGCGATTGCCCGCGCTGCCCGGCGCCTCCGGGCTCCATCGCGCCCATGCCGTACAGCAGCATGCCAGTTGCCACAATTAAGTAAAAAACGGACTTGCCCCGACCCGTTTTTTGAGCTTTGCTGCCAGTCACGTCTTTCTCCCCCGCCGCGCTTCTTTCCCGTTCTCTTCCCAACGCTCCGCTGCGATGCCTTTTTCCCGATTCCCGTTCCGCCATTGCTTCATCTCCTTCCGCAGTCCGGACCCATTATCAACGGATTTACCGACTGGTTTCTAAAGCGATCCATTTCATGTGCCCAAAATCGTCACCTGTTGCCGGCCTTGTCCATGCTCCCTGCCATTGTATGCATGGAATTACACAGCTATGACTCGGAATCACAAACCTTCCGGCGCCCTCATATGATGGACTATTCGTGCAAACACCTATAGATCCCCGGCACAATTTGGATTTTTTCCAGGTCCGGAAGGAGATTTCAAATGCTTAAAACAAAGGTAGCCATTGGGGTCGCCGGCTCCGGCGTGCTGCCGGACGACACCATCATGCTGGGAGACAGCTTTGTCCGGCATTGGAAAATCCCCAAAGGCCAGCATATCCAGCTGAAATTCGGAGGTTTCCGCCAGCATGTCAAGGTAATTCCATCACCGCGCCTGGAAGGAATGCGCATGAGCAGCACACTTGCAGGCCGTATGGCTTTGCCTCTCGCATCCTCCCAATCCCGCATTTCATTGCGCATGCATTACCGGGCCGCCACAAGCACGCTAAGCCTTGGCCCCCTGATTGGCGTATTAATCAGCAGAGATGAACCCGGCTCTCCCGATAGGCCTTTTGGCTCCATCACGCTTTTTTGCCGCGAGCTTGTAGAGGCATGCAAAGCTCAGGGAGCTTGCGTCTATTTCTTCACGCCCGGAGGCATTGGACGCAGCGGAGACAATGTGCAGGGCTGGCACTTTGCAGGCAATTGGAAGCAGGCCGACATGCCGGTTCCCGACATTGTCAACAACCGCCTTACCTCTCGCAAGCTGGAGAACAGTCCGGCCGTTCAGCATTTTTTTGAAGATGCACGCAAACACCATGCCACTGTTGTATTCAATGAAAAGTTTCTGGATAAAACCGAAGTGTTCGACGCGCTTAAAGGAGACAAAAGCCTTGCCCGCTATTTGCCGGAATCGCATCTGCTGAACAACTATGCCGTCTTCAAAGGCATGTGCAGCAAGTATACCCACGTCTTTCTCAAACCCGTCCGAGGCAGCCTCGGCAAAGGCATTATCCGGATCTCCCATCTGGAGGGCGAGAGCTACCAGGCGCTCCACGCTACTCCGTCCGGCTCGCGCAAGCAGGTGTACCCGACCTTATCCAAGCTGTACGGAGCCATTTCGCTCAAAATGAAAACGGTCCGCTACCAGATTCAGCAAGGTCTGCAATTAATCGAAGCGGCCAAACGCCCCGTCGATTTCAGGGCGCTGGCGCAAAAAAACGGAACCGGCAAATGGATGATCACCTCCATTGTTGCGCGGACTGCGGGCAATCAGCATTTTGTCTCCAATCTGGCAAGAGGCGGAACGCTTAGCACCGTCAGCGCGGCTATCGTCAAAAGCAACGTGACCAGCGGCATAGGCGGCCAAGGCGCCGCACAGCGATTGCGCCAGGCGGCGCTGGCAATCGCCCAAGGCATCGAAGCGCAAATTCCCGCGCATTTCGGCGAGCTCGGCATTGACCTTGCGCTGGACACCAGTGGCCGGGTCTGGCTTCTGGAAGTTAACTCCAAGCCGTCCAAAAATGACAATACGCCTTTGACGGAAGGAAAAATCAGGCCTTCCGTCCGCATGATGATTCAATACGCCCGGTTTCTGTCGGGCTTCTGAGGAGGTGGGCGGCATGCAACATAACGGACCGGTTGTTGGCATCCTGTATTCTCCCAGGCTGCGGCCTGCAGCCAGACAAGATGAACAGAAACGGGACTGCTGCGGCTCGGACATGGCCGAACCACTGCTGTGCAGCGAAATAGCCGCTGCGGCTGAGCAGCTCGGAATGGCGGCATTCGCCTTCTCGGCACATGACTTTGACGGGGCATCCGGCAAGCTTTTTGGCCTGTGTCTGAAGGGAGATCGCTTTATCCGCCGGTCCGTTCCGCTGCCCGATTTTCTGTTGGACCGCCGTTTTCCGGCCACTTCGGCGGAGAAGCGAAGCAGCGCAGCAATGCTTGAGCAGCTTCGCCTTCACAAGAGATGGGAATGGCTGAACGGAAGCTTGCCGTCCAAGCTGGAGGTGCTTCAAAGGCTGAAGGAGCAGCCAAAGCTTGCTCCGCTCCTGCCTCCCGCCATGGTCTACCGTTCCGCCGCACCGCTGCCCGCCCTGCTCAAGCGTTATCCGCAAGGCCTTGTGCTTAAGCCCGCAGCCGGCATGCAAGGCAGAGGCATTATTGCCTTAAAACCGCTCCTCTTGCGCAAGGGATATGCCATAACAGGAAAAAACCGCAGCAATCGCGATGTTCGCGGGCTGTTTCCAGACGAGGAGGGTTTAACCGCCTGGCTGGAGCGCTGGACTAAAGGAACAACCTATCTTCTTCAGCCTTACCTGCCGCTCAGAGACGCCGACAATCGGCCATTTGATATACGCGTCCTGCTTCAAAAGAACGAAAAAGGCGCATGGAGCTTCACCGGAGCAGCCGCACGAATCGGAGCAGCCGGCCGATTGACCTCCAACCTGCATGGAGGAGGCGAAGCGGAGCCTGCTTTATCCAAACTAGGCGGGCATTTTGGGGTGAAGAAATCCCGCGAGCTGCTGGACCTCATCATGGAAGCCAGCAGCCGCGCTGCCCGCAGCATCGAAGAAGCCTTTGGCCGGTTCTGCGAGCTTGCCTTTGATTTCGGTGTAGAGCCAACCGGGAAAGTCTGGCTGCTGGAGGCCAACTCCAAACCCGGAAGGCAGTCGTTCCGTCACATCGGAGATGCTGAAGCGCAGGCTTTGTCCGCCCTCCGACCCTTGTTGTATGCCCGCTATCTGGCGGGTCGTTCCATGCCGGTCTTACCAGCCAGCCAGTCCGCAACCGGCCGTGCCAACCACCGAGACATTCCCATTCGGAAAGGGGCTGCGGCCTTAAACGTTCAGGAGGTTCATCGATGAGTTTGACAACTTGCAACGTGCATTTTTCCCAACAATCCGATAAAGTCGTCTATTTGTCCAGACCGCTCATCCAGCAGCTCCGTCTTGCCGGCAAAGGCTCCATCCAGCTCAAGCTGGGCAACGAGGTTTTGACCGCAACGATCAAGCCGCTTAAGCGTTCCGGCAATCACCTCTATTTGTCGGCTGGCGTGCGCCAGTCGATCAAGGTTCCGAAATCCGGCAATATCTATCTTCTCAGCAACGACCTGGGCGAGATCAAGCTGGGGCCGCTGGTCGGCATTCTGACAGACAGCATCCATGCGGGCGAAAGCTATCCCTTCGGCACCCGTTCCGGGTTTATCAAGCAAGTGATTCGCACCGGCGACCGCAAAGCCTATATGTTCGGTTTTACGCCGAGCGACATCAACTGGCAGCAGGAGACGGTCAACGGCTATTTTCTTAATGCCCAAGGAAGCTGGTACCGCAAAGTAGTGCCTCTGCCCGATGTCGTCTACAACCGGCTTCCCAACCGCAAAGCGGAAACATCATCCTATATAAGCGCCGTCAGGGAACGGTTTGTGAAACGGCAAATTCCGCTGTTCAACTGGAGCTTCCTGAATAAAGCGGATGTTTACCGCTTGCTCGACAACGATCCCGAAGCGCTGCTTCACCTGCCGGAATCCGTATCCAATCCCACCCCCGCCAAAATAAAGGAAATGCTGGATAAATACCAGTTTCTCTATTTCAAGCCCGGAGGCGGAAGTCTCGGCATCGGCATCTACCGGCTGACGCATCATCCCCGCAGGGGCTACTTTGCCCGTTACCGCAGGGGCAGCGAAAATGTACTGGTTCGCTATAGCAGCTTCCAAAGCCTGATGCGCATGCTTCAGGCGAGGTTAGGAAGCCGGATAAGCCAATATGTGGCCCAACAGGGAATTCGGCTGGTGGAAATCGACAGTTGTCCGCTGGACTTTCGTTTTCACATGCACAAAAACGGAAGCAACCAATGGGTTCCGGCAGGCATCGGCGCCAAAAAGGCCGGCCGCGGCAGCGTGACGACCCATATTAAAAGCGGCGGCTCGCTCATGACGCCGGAGCATGCGCTCAGCCGTACCTTCGGCGATGGCGCAGGGGCTATTCTGCAGAAGGCCAAAGCCGTAGCCGTCAAGCTGTCGGAGGCAATCGAGCGCAACTACCCGCATCGTCTCGGCGAGCTGGGACTGGACATCGGCATCGACAAGACGGGCAATGTATGGATGTTCGAAGCCAATGCCAAGCCGGGCCGCTCCATCTTCAAACATCCGGCGCTTCGCTCCGAAGGCAGGGCTTCCGTCTCCTATATTCTGGAGCATTGTCTATATCTGAGCCGCTTCCAAGGGGGGAAAGGCTGATGAACACCGTTCAGGAGGAAATGGCAACCACTAAGGAGTCGCCGGGCCGCGCTCCTGTGCTGGCCATATTGACCGTATCCGATGGAAACGGCGGATTCCGGGGCAACCGAAGCAATTTTGCCGATCTGATCACGACGGGGCAGAACATGGGGTTTCTCGTCTATGTTTTGCCCGTCCAACAATTAAGCCTGGGCCGCAAGCGATTGTCCGGCTTTGTCTACGGCAAGGAGCACGGCGGCTGGCAAAAAGCTTCGCTGCCCTTTCCCGACATTATCTACAATCGGATTCCGCAGCGCGAGGATGAAATGACGCCGGCCGTTCGGGGCAAAATCAACGCTTGCCGCAAACATGCCCGAGTGGCCATTTTCAACCCTTCTTTCTTCAATAAATGGGATCTCTTTGGATGGCTGCGCCGTTCCAAAACGACAAGACCTTATATTCCAAGCACCCGCCGGCTCATGAGCGTCAGCGGTCTGGATAAAATGATGCGGCGGCATGTCTATCTCTATCTAAAGCCGGAGAGCGGCAAAGCGGGAAAAGGCATCATGACCGTCAGAGTGCATGGTGAAAAGGCGCTGCCGTACCGGCTGAAAATCCAGGAGGAAAAACGAAGCTCCACCTACAACTGCGCGTCCATTCAGAAGCTGTGGGCCCGCATTCAGAAGCAAAGCGGGGGCGATGCCTACATCGCCCAGCAAGGCATCCAGCTGGCCTCCTTCAACGACAGGCGGTTCGACCTGCGGGCGCTGGTTCAGAAAAACCGGCGCGGCATATGGGAAGTGACGGGAATGGGCGCCCGCATTGCCGGAGCTTCCAGCATTACGACCCATGTTCCGCGCGGCGGGCGGATCGATGATCCGGAAAAGCTGTTGACCTACTCATTCAATGCCGAACGCGCTCATATGCTGTTGCAAAAGGCTAAAACGACGTCACTCCTGATCGCCAGGCAAATCGAACGCGCATCCGGCCAGCGGCTGGGCGAAATGTCCATGGATTTGGGCATCGACAGCAATGGAAACCTTTGGTTTTTCGAAGCCAATTCCAAGCCGATGAAATTCGACGAACCGCATATCCGGCAGAAGTCGTTGGAGCGGATTTTTCAATACAGCGCTTTTCTGGTCCGAAAAAAATGAGAATCGGCGGGAGGTTCACAGCATGGAACTGCTCTATCTCACACCTCATAGCTGGGCCAGGGAACGAAGAAAGCTGTTCCGCTTTGTGCTCAGATTTGGAGAAAAACGGATAACGCTGGCCGCGCTTCGCGCGATGCGGGGACTGGACTCCTCTTGGCTCGACATCGGCGATAACGGTTATGCGCGCGCGGCGGTAGTGGTTATCAAAAGCAAAGGCGTTTTGTCCGGTATCGGATTCGCGGCGGACGGCGGTGACGGCGGCTGCCTGCTCGTGATGCATCCCGACGCGCGCAGGCATGGCGGCGGCACCACGATTATGAAGGCGCTAATAGCGAGGCTTGGATTTCTCGCTTGCCATGTCGCCTCCGACAACATTCCCAGCATGGCCCTTTGCTTTGGTCTCGGCATGAAAGCCGTATCCATTCACAGAGGGCCAACCGGCAAATCGACGCTCCGTTTTGAAAGGGGAATTCGGCATGAGTCAGCCTGTTCTGGGCATTCTGACGCTTTACCTCAATGATGCCGGGGCGCTGGAGGAACGGGATATTTATCAGAAGATGACCGTAGAGGGACGGAAGCTTGGCCTGCAGGTGTTCGTGTTTACTCCTCAGGACGTGAATGAGGGCAAAGGCCGCGTCCACGGCTTGTTCTATAATCCCGCAACCGGCTTGTGGTCACGCAAATGGACGCCGCTTCCCCCTCTCATTTTTGACCGGAGCAGAATCCAGACCTCGCACCGCTACGAGCAGCTGCTGAAATTCAGGGCCCGCCATAAGGAAGGCGGATTTCTGAACCGTCCGCTTCGCAATAAATGGGCGATTCACGCCATGCTCGCCAAAGACGCGCGCTTCAGCTCCTATCTGCCCAAAACCGTTTTATACGGAAGCGTTCGCGATGTGAAGGATATGCTGAAAAGCTGCTCGATCGTCTATATAAAACCCGTTAACGGAACGGGTGGACGAGGCATTCTCCGAATTCAGAGAAGCCGGGAAGGACGACTGCTTCTACAAGGCAGAACGCCGACGAGAGAAATGATTACGCCCAGAAGAGTGCTGCCGGAACGGTTGAACCGCTTTCTTGCGGCATGGCTCCAGCCGAATACCAAATACATTGTCCAGCAAGGCATACAGCTTAAGCTAAGCAGCGGGCGGGTCCATGATTACCGGCTTCTGGTGCAAAAGGACGGCGGCGGCGAATGGAAGGTGACGGGCTGCGCGGGACGTATTGGCGCTCCTGGCAGCATTACGGCCAATCTGCATGGCGGCGGGCGCGCTGTCAGAATGGATGTTTTGCTGAAAGACTGGATCCAGGACGAAAGCCGGATCAGCGCCATCAAGCAGGAAGTGGAACGGTTCGGTCTTGGCATCGCGCAATACCTGGAGCTTTGCTATGGCGCTTTATGCGAGCTGGCCATCGACATCGCCATCGAACGAAATGGCCGCATCTGGATGATTGAGGTCAATCCCAAGCCCGCGCGAGAGGTGTTCAGCCGCGCCGGTGAAACCGAGGTTTACCGAAATGCGATCATCCGACCTTTGGAATACGCACTGTGGAAATATAAGCAAAAATAAGAAATACAAAAAAAGCGCTTGGGGAAGCGGGATTGCATGATTGCAACCACTGCCCCTAGCGCTTGTTTACGAAATGCATACTTTACGTTTTATGCCGTCAATTTCAATAATTCTTTAAAATCCGCGATAAAAATATCCGCGTCCTTCAATTCAGAATCTTTGCCGTATGAGGCATATGCGCAAGCAACCGCCGTCAGGCCATTGGTCTTGCCCGCCTCCACATCGGAGGAACGGTCGCCGACCATCCAAATTTCCGGCGAAGCTTGAAGATTATGATCGTTCAGCAGCCTTGCCACCAGATCGACCTTGCTGGACGTGCCAAATTCTCCTGCGCTGTAGACGCCGTCAAACAACGAAGCAATTCCTTTATGCTCCGCCACGCCCTTGACATAATGCTCCAGGCCGTTGCTGGCCACAAATAGGTTGAAGCCACGGTCTTTAAGCACTTCAAGCGTCTCTTTAACGCCGGGATACAGCTCCCCTCGGCCTGCAGCCAGCTCCTCCAGCTCGTATTGCAGGAGCAGCACATCCGCCCGTTCCCTCGCTTCACGGCTGCAATCCGGCATCAGCTTGCGCCATAAATCATCCAGCAGCATGCCGAGGCAAGAAAGCAAAGCATCCAGCGGCGGGATTTCCCCCTTGTACAGCCCTTCCTCGCGCAGCGTGGCGAACACCCGCTCATGCACAACCTCAAGCAGCGTATCGGTCTTAAACAACGTTCCGTCCATGTCAAAAATAAGCGCCAGCGGGCGGCCCTTTCCTATCCCATTCATCGGGTTGACACTCCTTCCATCTTCCCTATCCTTTTTCTATTGATAAAATGATGCTCTTGTGCCACACTGATACATACACATATCCAGTTACAGTTTAGCCAATGAAAGGATGTGAAGGCAACAGCTATGAACAAACCGCTGTTACGCGCCCTCACCGAGCTCAGCTCGCGCAAATGGATTTCCAGGCTGACGGGCGGATTTGCCCAGTCTTCGCTCAGTCGCCACATGATCCCCCGCTTTGCCAAAATATATGGCATTCCCGTGGAAGAAGCGGAAAAGGAGCTTGCGCAATACCGGACGCTTAATGAATTTTTTACGCGCAGATTAAAACCCGGCAAACGCATCATCCACTCCGGCACCCGTTCCGTCGTCAGCCCGGTCGATGCGCTGATAACAGGCGCAGGCGACATACAAGCCGGCACCATCCTTAATGTTAAAGGCCAGGACTACTCCATTGACGAGCTTCTGGGAGGTTCGCCCCGCGCCGCCCATTACCGGAACGGCTACTATATGGTTTTATATCTGAGTCCCAGAGATTATCATCGCATCCATACTCCCATATCCGGGAATGTGGTAGAGCGGGTGCATTTGCCGGGCAAGGTATATCCTGTCAACGATTTCGGGCTGCGTCATATGCCGCGCGTGCTTAGCCGCAACGAACGGCTGATCACCTATATCCGCCATCAAGGCGGGGAAGCAGCCGTTGTGAAGGTAGGCGCGATGAACGTCAGCAGCATTCAGTATGTTCAGCCAACGTCCGATACGCTGGTGAAAGGCGATGAGCTGGCCTATTTTCAATTTGGATCGACGGTTGTCCTTCTGCTGGAGGACGGAACCTTCCTGCCAGGGGAAGGACTCCGCACAGGGGCACGGGTAAAAATGGGAGATCCCTTGGGCGATCTGATCTAGACGCCAAGGACGCTGAACAATCGGCTATGGAAGACGCGCTTGCGGAGAAATCCCAAGGCGTCTTTTTTTGCGGCTTACCTGATCTCGGACGGACTTCGCCCGGTATATTGCTTGAACTGGCGGCTAAAGAAGAAAATATCCCGGTAGCCCAGCGCATCCGCCACCTCTGTGACATTCATTCCGGCATGCATGAGCAGATGCTGCGCTCTTTCAATACGGGTCCGAATCATATAATTTTGTACGGAAAGGCCAATCAGTTCCTTGAATTTCATGGAAAAATAGCGCGGCGATAGTTGGGCGCGCGTCGCCAAATCCTCAACCCGGTGCGCAACCCCTGGATTTTGCCGAATATAGTTGGCGATTTCGTGGATAGCCTCCGTCAGCTGATTGCTTCCTTTTTTCTCCACCGGCGTCTGCTTGTCCGAACGAAGCAATTGAATCATCAGCGATTTCAGCACAAGCTGGGCTTCCTGCTCCGCCGCATAGGTTTTGACCAGAAAAAGCCGAACGTAGCGGGACAGCATATATTCGAAATCAACCGTATCCTCCAGCCTGCGGTAGCGCTCGGGCACATCCGTTACTTTATCCCCGACCGCAAAATGAATATAGGTCAACACAAACGGGCGTTGGGGATTATGGGTGGCACTTGTATAATCGCCCGGTCGAAAGAGGAAGCAGCTGCCCTTGCCGGCTTCGTAATGAGTGCCGTTGACCTCGACCTCTCCCTCTCCGCTCCACACATAAAAAAGATCAAAATTGGCCATCGGTTTTTCCCGTCTGGCCCACCTCCAGCTTGGCTCACATACGATTTTGGCGAACGATGGCAGCAAGCCAAGCGATTCAGGCGATACGTGGAGCATGCGTCAACCTCCCTACAGAAAACCTTTTATTCTATTATAATAAAAGACCATCATCAATCAAGCTTTACCCTTTATTAAGCTTACATGATGAGTCAGAGTTTAAAATAAAAAATGACTATTTTGTGAAGCTTGCAAAACCTCTGAATTTTGGTAAATTGAGAATGGCTTGCAAGCGGCAAAAGTGGTATAATATCACGAAACTCACTGTAGTGCAGTGCTTGTTTAAAGAACCGCTATCAGCACTTAATTCGGAAGGATGGAATGAAGTCCATGAACCCATTGGCTCAGCAGTTAAATGAGACGTTGCAGAAGGAAAACCCGCATGTCTACGACATGTTGTCTCGCTTAGGCAAAGACATTTATTTCCCGAAGGAAGGCATCCTCAGCCAGTCAGCCGAGGCAAAAAGCAAGGCTAACAAATTTAACGCCACAATCGGCATTGCGACTGAGGGCGGCCAGCCTATGCATCTCAAGCTCATTCAAGATACGCTCAGCGCCTACAATCCGAAGGATATATATGAATATGCGCCCCCGGCGGGCAAGCCGGAGCTGCGCAGCGCATGGCGCGCCAAGATGGTCAAGGACAACCCCGGCCTGGAAGGCAAAAGCTATGGCAATCCCATCGTAACCAACGCATTGACCCACGGTCTCAGCATCGTGGCGGATCTGTTCGCAGATGCAGGCGATGCAGTTGTGATTCCCGATAAAAACTGGGAAAACTACGAGCTTACTTTTGGCGTGCGCCGCGGCGCCGTTATCGTGGAATACCCGCTATATAATGAAGAAACCACCTTTAACAGCCAGGCATTCCGCGAAGCTTTGCTTGCTCAGAAGGACAAAGGAAAAGCGATCGTTGTCCTTAACTTCCCGAACAACCCTACGGGCTATACCCCGGGACTTAGCGAAGGCGAAGAAATCGTGTCTGCCATCAAGGATGCCGCGGAAGCGGGAATCAACGTTGTGGTTGTGACGGATGACGCTTACTTCGGTCTGTTTTTCGAAGACTCGCTTCAGGAATCGCTTTTCTCCCGTCTTGCGAATCTTCATCCCCGCGTGCTGGCGATCAAGGTAGACGGCGCAACCAAAGAAGAATATGTCTGGGGCTTCCGCGTAGGCTTTATTACGTATGCGTCCGACTCGCAAGCTGCTCTTGCCGCCCTGGAGCAAAAAACAATGGGCATTATTCGCGCAACGATTTCCAGCGGCCCTCATCCTTCCCAAACCTTTGTGCTTCATGCCCTTCAGTCGGAGCAGTTCGAAGAACAAAAGGCGGAAAAATTCGCGATTATGAAAAAACGCGCCAATGTGGTCAAGGAACTGCTGGACAGCGGCAAATACGGCAATAACCTGCCTTATTATCCATTCAACTCCGGCTATTTCATGTGTCTCAAGCTGGAGGGCGTAACGGCGGAAGCCGTACGTCAGCATTTGCTCAATCAATACGGCATCGGCACGATTGCGCTGGGCGAAAGCGATCTCCGCATTGCGTTTTCCTGTATCGAGGAAAATCATCTGGAAGAACTGTTCGATACGGTAAACAAAGCGGTTATTGAAGTTAAGCAGGCTCAAGCTTAACCATTATATTGCACACATTGTTATGCGAAAAGGCGCTGCGACTCCTTGGCTGGAGTACTGCAGCGCCTTTTTTTATTAATCCTCTTCTTCCTCAGAAAGCAGCTTTTTCCGAAGCGATTTTGGACGTCTCCAGCAGAATAGCAGCAGCAAAACCGCCGCTGCAACGGGAGGAACAAAAATGCCTTGAAACAAAAGCGGCAGTGCAGCCGAAAGCCAAAGCAGAACAAGACCTGCCGCCAGCGCTGCGGCATCCACCTTCAGATATTGCCCGATACGACCGTTTTCGGGCAATGGATAAATGCTTTTCCAAACCGTATATTTGTTGATGTTTCGAAGCGCGCCGAGCTGTACGCTATATACAAATCCAAAAACAAGCATCGAAAAAACAGCGCTCCAGCCGGACAATGAAGCATAATCCCCCGCCCAATACGTGACAAGACAGCCTAGACCCGCAATACGCAGCAAAATGCCGCCTATTTCCGTACGCAGGAGCGAAGCGGCATACATATAGACGTAGGTGTTTCGTTGTCCGTATGATATTCGGCGCAGCAGCCAGGTCAGATAAGGTCTGCGGGCAATAGAATTATCCAATACCGGAACATCAATAAACAGGCTAAAAAACGCATAAAATCGCTTTCGCGTCGCCCGTTCTTCCGCAATCAGCCTCTCCCAGGGAAAAAAGCTTTTTGACGCATTGCGGTACAAAACACCCATTAGCAGCACACATAGCAACGTAAAAATAGCGGCTTGCCAAAGCGGGGCAATCAACCAACTCCCGATAACAAGCGCAGTCAGCAGCCAGCGCAATATCCGGTAAAACAGCCGATAGCCGCTCCAGGCCGTTCGTCTCTCCTGCCAGGCTCCCCAATAGTTAGCCCCTCGGAGCACAAGACAAACAAATGCCAAAAGCCAAACCCCGGCTCCGCCGGTGTCCGAATATTCCAGGCTTGCCGAATACAACGGGGCAAACAGAAAAAAAACAAATGCCGCCGCAATTCCGCTCCATTTGATGGAATGCTTAAACGAAAGAGACAGGAAACTCCCCATTTTATGCTCGCTCGGCATCAGGTAGACGACATCCGCAGGATGCAGCCATGTGCGCAGCGGACTGCGGCTTAGAAACGGCGTCAACACCAACACTCCGATTTCCGCTATTGGAAAATTAGCGGGCACTTCAATAACAAGCTTGGCATAGCTAATAATTGCCGTTATGATGATCAGCGACATAAAAGCAGGAAACCCGCTTTGCCCCATATAGCGTATATAAGGCATAATTTCGCGGCGAAAACGCTGCTTCCGCTCCCTCCACAGCTTGTCCAGCTCGGACCGGTTCTCCGCCATCACTTCCCGCCTCCGCTGACCAGCCGGTAAAACGCTTCTTCCAGACCGCTGTCCTGATCTCTCATGCCGGCAGCCGCCGTAATATCGCCCAGTTCTCCTTGAGCCGCGATCGCGCCGCCATGCATGACGATAAACCGATCGCAATAAGCCTCAACGGTTGATAAAATATGCGAGCTCATCAAAATCGCCGCCCCGCTTTTTTTCACTTCTACAAGCCGTTCCAGCAGCGAACGAATGCCCAGCGGATCTAGGCCAAGGAATGGTTCGTCGATTATGTATAGCGGCGGCGAAGCCAGAAGCGCGCTCATAATCATCACTTTTTGCTTCATTCCCTTGGACAGATGGGACGCAAATGCTTTCCGTTTGGGAAGCATCTGGAATTCCTTCAGCAGCTCCTCTACCCGCGTTTCGTATTGCTCGTCAGATACGCCATAAGCCATGCCGCTAAGCCGCAAATGCTCCTCTACCGTCAGTTCGTCGAACAAAGCGGGCGATTCCGGCACATAAGCAAAAGCTTCACGGTATGCCTCCGGCGATTTCCCTAGCGTCACGCCCGCCACTTTAACTTCTCCGCTATGGGGCGTCATCAGCCCCAATATATGTTTGATGGTGGTGCTTTTGCCCGCGCCGTTTAATCCAATTAACCCGATCATTTCACCTGCCCGGATTTCAAAATCCACCTCATGCAGCACAGGCCGTTTGGGACTGTAGCCGCCAGTCAGTTTTGTTACCTGCAATATCGTCGTCGTCACTACGTTCACCTTCATTTCCGCTATATGAAAACTCTCTGTCTATCAGCATACCGAAAATGAACGCCGATTTCAAAAAAAGCGGCGATCGCTGCATGAAACTCAACGCTCAAAGAAAAAACCTTGGCTAACGGTCTCTATAGAGACCGTTAGCCAAGGCCGGACGTTCAATTAATTACTTTATTTCGATGGATTTGACAGTACCCGCTTCGCCCTTAATTTCTACGACCTGGCCGGTTTTCAGCTTGGACGCATCGCCAATTACGGTGACGTTAGGGTCAACATTGTAAATCAACACTTTTGTTTCGCCATTTTCTACGCGTGTCAGCGAAATCGTAGACAGCTTAGCTTGAGCATTAAAGTTCAGCGTATTGACTTGGCCCAGCTCTACAAATGCCGTGCTGACCGGAGCTTTCGCCGTTACTTCAATGAAAACAACCTTTTGCTGGTACGTCCGCAGGAACAAGCTGTCGCCCGCTTGCAGCGCGCTGACCGGAGCTTTTTTGTCATCGCGGAAAATAAATACAGTTGGGTCAATCGCCAGCGTCAGCTCGGTATTATCCGGTTTAACGAGCGTTAATGCGCCGTTTGCCGGAGCAGCCTTCAGCTTGCCGGTAATTGCTTGCGCATCATGATCCGGCATTTCATTGTCGGTGCGATCAAGCAGCGCCGCAAGCTCAGCGCGAGTTACAGGCTGATTAGGGCGGAACGTTTTGTTGCCATGTTTATCGGAATAACCGGTAATGATACCTTTTTCAAGAGCCAGCGCTACATAACCAACTGCGCCTGCCGGGATTTCCTTGGCATCCTTGAAATCAAGCTTAGTGTTGTTCAGCTTTTTGGCTTCGTCCTCCAGCTTAAGCGCCTTAATCAGCAGGATGGTCGACCATAGACGGGTTGCATTTTGATCCGGCTTGATTTCCGTTTCCGTTTCAATAAAGAGATCGTTTTCCAAGCCAACCGCTACATAGCCAACCGCCCATGGATATTTTTTGTACAGCTTGTCGGCATCCTTGAAATGAAGCTCGGTTTTCATCTCTTCAGCGGACTCTGCTTGATCGCGCAAGCCCATCAATCGGACAGCTGCCGTCAATGTTTCGATACGTGTAATGTTTTGTTTAGGCTTAAATGTACCGTCTTCATAACCGGTGAAAACGCCTTTGGCCGCCAGACGCATAATGTACTCCAGCGCCCATTCCAAATCCTGCTCGTCCTTAAAGTTCCAACGGATATTACGCTCGTCGTCCTTGTCTTTATCCTTGTCTTTATCTTTGCCTTTATTGCCTTTGCCGTTATTGCCGTTTTCGTACCAGCCCTTGCTTTTGCTATTGTCGTTGCTGTTATGATTACCCTTGGCGTCCGCAAAAGCGGATGTTGCGCCGCTTGCCAGCAGAAGCAGGGCGGTAGCGGATATTGCTGTTTTTTTCCATAGTTTATTGTTAGTCATAAAAAGCCACTCTCCTCTTTTTCATTTGGCGATGATGTCGCCGTTGTTGCCTTCGCCCATAATGTTCGGGGGTCAAAGACAATTAAGAGGGGGTGGCTTCAAAAGATAGTCATATTGAACCAGATAAGTTGAACAAAAATTCCAGCCAGGTTGGCCGCCATGTGAAGGGTTCTTCCAATCGCTGCTTTTTGTTCAACTTATATAAATTAGGTAGTTGGGCTTAGTTATCGGATTGGCCTGTTTGGCGTTTCTCTTTCAGCCATTTTGGCGCGCCTTTGTTTTTGCCTTCGCTTTTTTTAGCGCGTTTGGCTTTACCGCCAGCAGGTAACGCGCCGCCGTTTGCATTTCCAAGGCGCGCTCCTTTGGCTTCGCCGCCGGAAGCGCCGCTGCGAGCCTTACCGCTCGCACCGTCAGTTTTACGAGCGACTTCGCTGGAGGAAACATTGGCTTTTGCATCAGCACCCCTCCGGACTGCCGAAGTTTTATCGGAACGTCCTTGAGGCGATGAGGCATTGGCAACGGCTGAACGGTCACTTTTGCTGTAACCCGCAGTTTTTGATGCTCCGTCGGATTTGTCCCCCCGATCAAGCTTGGCTTTTCCGTTTGCGCCAGTTCCGCTTCCGTTTACATGACCGCCCTTTAAGCCCCGGTGTGGACTGGTTGCGGCAGCCAACTCCTCCATCGACAGAAACTTGCCGCGAAACATTGCTCTCTCTTGCAGGTCAATGCCAAGCTGTTTGCGAAATTTCTCCATAATAAACAGCTCATGCGGAGTAACGATCGTAATAACGGTTCCTGTGCGCCCCATACGTCCCGTTCTTCCAGCGCGATGGACATAATGGTCGGCGTCGATTGCAGGGTCCAGTTGAAGCACAAGCGGCAGTCCTTCAATATCCAGTCCACGCGCTGCAACATCGGTAGCAAGAAGCAGTTGACAGCTCCCGTCGCGGAAACGCGACAATGTTGCCGCCCTTCTTAATTTGTCGGAATCGCCATACAGGGTCTCCACTGCAAAACCTTCATACTTCAGCTTAGATTCCCAGTTGGCTATTTCATCCGTATCATTCAGGAACAACAGGGCGGAAGCCGGATTCAGGAGCCGTACAAGCCTTCTGGCCGTATCGGTTTTATCCCGCTTGTCGCTCAAGATATAATAATTGGACACCGTTTCCGCAACCCGCTGCTGCGGCTTTAATTGAACACGTACCGGCTCCTTCATCCAGCGGCCTTCATAACGGGACATGATTTCAGGATAAGTTGCCGAAAAGAAAGCGGTTTGCCGCCCTGGATTCATTGAAAAAAGAACCGATTCCAAATCCTTCGTCGAGCCCAGCTGGAAGGTTTGATCCGCTTCATCGATTACAAGAAAACGAACCTCTGTCAGCTTTAGCTTACGCAGCTTGACGAGTTCATGGATGCGTCCAGGCGTTCCAATGACCAGATGCGGGCGAAGCTTCAGCTTCTCCACCTGACGTTTCATAGCCGCTCCGCCGATCAGCTGCTGAACACGAATGCCCAGAGGTTCACCGTATTGCTCCGCAACGCGCACGATTTGCATCGCCAACTCCTGCGTCGGTGATATAACAACCCCTTGAATAGCTCCCGATTCCACATTTATCCCCTGCAAGATCGGCAGCAAAAACGCCAGTGTTTTTCCGCTGCCCGTTTGCGAACGCGCGGTGACATCATTCCCAGCCAAAAGCGCCGGTATCGCCTCTGCCTGAACATCCGTTGGCGTTACAATACCCCGCTCGTTCAAAGCTTGGGACAATGATTCATTAATTCCTAATTCCGTCCATGTTTTGTCTCTCATTCTGTTAACTCCTCTATGTACCTGCTATTTTTGATTCATCCATTTTCCGAACAGCTTGTCCGCAGTTCGGGGAAATAATTGATATAATTTGATCGCAACGCCAGCCTTGCGCGGCAAATCCAGCTCGGCCTTGCCCGTTTCCATCACGCGAAGGATGCCTTTGACCACATAGTCCGGCTTCATCATCAGCCAGCCGACATTTTTGACATAACTCCCCGATGGATCGGCAATGCTGAAAAATTCAGTGTCGATGGGACCGGGATTAATCGCCGATACTTTAATCCCTTGCTGCGCCATCTCCATTCGGAGCGCGTTAGTAAAACCAAGCACGGCATGTTTGGTCGCCGTATAGCTAACCGATTTGGCAGATCCGATTTTTCCCGCCATGGAAGCGATATTGACGATATGTCCGGACCCCCTTTTTAGCATATGGGGAAGCACCTCTTTAGTACAGCGTACAATGCCCATATAGTTGGTGTCCATCATCGCTTGAAAATCTTCCACCGGCATTTCCTCAAAACGCCGAAACTCGCCGTAACCTGCATTGTTAAGCAAGATATCGATGGCGCCATGCGCTTTCAACACCTGCTCCACTACGTAACGGACTTCATCCTGATCAGCAACATCCATTTTATAATAGAGACAATCAGGAGATATGTCTCCCGCATGTTTTTTGAGCTTATCCAAATTTCGTCCGGTCAATACGGGTATGGCGCCATGCTTCGCCAGCTCGGAGGCCGTTAATGCGCCAATCCCGCTGGAAGCTCCCGTGATCAGCACGACTTTACCTTTTATCATTCAAAACACCGCCTTCGGCTTCCTCATTCTCTCTTGCTCAAGTGTATCGCATCAGGTCTCCCGAAGCAAAACAGTTTTAGTGCTTTCCCGCCGGATGAACGCAAGAAATCCAACCTCAATAACAAAAGCCTCCATCCACGCCTGACAGGCGGTCCGGAGGCTTCTGATTCTGATGTGTAGGCATGCCTTCAATGTCGTTTCAATGAATGCATTCCCGTATTAGGATGCAACCAATACCTGAATATCCAACTCGCCAATTCCGTCCATAATTAGAGGAATCGTCAACGCCTGAGTAGGCTGGAATCCAGCGGACTGAGCGGACTGAATAACCTTCGGCGGCGTAATATCCACCCGAACGCCTTGATTGTATAACATTGTGCTTGCGTTTCCGCTAATCATGTTGCCAAGCTCGGAAATCGCGCTACGACCGATCTCGTCAATTTCAGAAATGACAAATCCGCCCATCATCGCCGACACCATCTTGAGTGCGACTTGTTCGCTCAAGCCAAATACAATGTCGCCGTTCATCTGCCCGTTAAGGCCAATCTGAATCCAGATATAGTTCTCAACGAATTTGATGTCCTTCAGGCCCAATTGTCCTGTTTCAGGCCGGATTTGCACAACCTGTTCAATTACGAGCTTTGCGGATTCAAGAAACGGGTTGATATATTCTGCCTTCATAAAGGGTAGCGCTCCTTCGTTCGACAAAATTCGCTATTTGTCTAAGTTGTTAATAGTATACTTTATATTATAGGACAAGTATACTATTATTCGCACATATGAAACTTTAGGCCTATGTAATTTTGTCGCAAAAACTTCCATTAGACCGCTTTTTTCCCTTGTTTCCGGCGAAAATGAATTCGGATTAGACGAAGCTTTTCATACAGTAGTTCATCGGTTCTTCCTCCTTTAGACCCATCTCCCTCTCCGTATACATGCTCCAACACGGGTTTTAAATAACGATCTCCCTTTTCGGTCATCGCCGTTATAATGGAAAGCATCTCCGCTTCCGGCATATCTCGCAATTCTTCTTCAACCAGCGGTTCCAGCTCATAACCCTCTTGCTCCAATTGCTCCATTCTCAGCAGCAATTCACGCCGCGGCAGCTTAAGCTCCTCCTCCAGTCTGCTTAACAGGCCGCCTTGCTGCACAATGCTAAGCATCCGCTTTTTCTCTTCCTGGCGTTCCATTGCATTGCGATATTTGTTTTCCTGCTGCTTGAGCTGCCAGTTTCGGAACAGCTCTCCATCCAGCTTCTGCGTTACCCAATCTAATGGAAAAGCCGTTTCTCGCTGGTATTGCTTAGTTATCTCCAATATATCTCCGCCATAGGATTCATTCCGGGCCTTTCCCCAACCCGGAATTTGACGGAGCTCATCCTCTGTATGAGGAAGATAAGCGCTAATCATCCACAGCAATACATTGGTCGCAATCAAATAAGGCGATTTTCTGTCAGCAGCAGCCTTCTTGCGACGCCATTCACGCAACGTTTGGAACACGGCTTCATTGCCATGATGCTCGCCATAACACTGCAGCATGGAACGATAGCTGCCTGCCGAATGGCGGTCGCCATCGAGCATCGATTCAATGACGGGCACATACCCTGCGCCCATCTTTAACGCAACCCCATGCCGGAACGCAGTCAACAGTTCCTCCCATGATAAGCTTTCGTACCAGATCTCCGGTTCTGCTGCTTCATCTTCATTCATATCCTGCCAATTGACATGCCAAACTCCTTGTTCCTCTGCTATTGTAAGTCGCGCGCAAAAACGTTGTTCATCCTCTACTTTCTCGAACGTGTTCATAAATACCAGTTGCATAACGATACACCCTTTCCATGGATCAAATTTAGCGACCGATAAACGAACCAGCCGGATTTGGGGTACAAAAAAAAGCACCTCCTTCGCAAATTTGCGAAGGAGGTGCTTCCTCCCGTTCGTTCATGTATCACATTAAGGTCATGCTACCATAATGCGGAACTTATGGCAAGCTGATTCTTCTGAATATGGAGCAAAAAAATGTGTCGAGCGGCTTCAATATAAACATTCTAGGAAGAATCGGTTGCGCTTTAAATCCTTATATCGTAATATATGAATATAACGATTCATAAAGGAGCTAAACCATGGACAACAATTACCGAGCCTTTGATGCAAAGGCGGAAGTACTGAAAGCTATTGCCCATCCTGTGCGGCTTTGTATTCTAAACGGCCTGCTTCAAAAGGGAAACTGCAATGTTTCTTTTATGCAGGATTGCCTGGGGCTGCCTCAATCAACAGTGTCCCAGCATTTGCAGAAGCTGCGGACGGCCGGCATTGTAGAAGCGGAGCGCAACGGACTGGAAGTGAATTATTCCATTAAAGATGAAGGAATCAAGCAGTTCATTGAACTGTTCCTGAAGGAGGAACAAAACTGATGGCAGCAAAAAAAGTTTTAATTGTCGGAGGAGTAGCTGGCGGCGCTTCGGCGGCAGCCAGACTAAGACGTCTGGATGAGCATGCAAGCATTGTTATGTTTGAACGGGGAGAGCATATTTCCTTTGCCAACTGCGGCCTCCCCTATTTTATCGGAAACAGTATCAAAGAACGCTCACGCCTTCTGGTGCAGACGCCGGAAGGCATGAAGGAACGGTTCAATATCGACGTCAGGACGCGCAGCGAGGTGGTATCCATCAACCATGAACTGCGGCTCGTTCAAGTCCTCAGCGCGGAAAAAGGACTGTATGAGGAAAGCTATGACGCGCTTATTCTGTCGCCGGGAGCCAAACCGGTTGTTCCCGATTTGCCCGGCATTTCGGGACGCCATATTTATACGCTTCGCAACATCCCGGATATGGACAGCATCAAAAACAAGGTTGACCAAGAAGGCACTCGTTCTGCGATTGTAATCGGAGGAGGCTTTATTGGTGTGGAGATGGCAGAGAACCTGCGAGAGGCCGGGCTGGATGTGACGTTGATCGAAGCAGGGCCTCAAGTGTTGGCACCATTGGATCCCGAATTGGCTGGCATTCTTGCCAGCGAACTGTCAGAGCAAGGCATCGGATTGCTTTTTAATGAAAAGGTGAAAGGCTTTGAGGAAAAGGGTGATGGCGTCGGCATCCATCTGGAAAGCGGAGGTACTGTTGCCGCAGACATGGTTCTGCTTGCGATTGGAGTAGCGCCGGATACGTCCTTTCTAAAGAATAGCGGCTTGGAACTTGGCCCGCGCGGCCATATTGTTGTCAACGACAAGCTGGAAACGAATCTTTCAGGCATCTATGCAGTCGGCGATGCTGTGGAAGTTATTGATTACGTCAACGGCGGCAAAGCCGCAATTCCGCTTGCAGGCCCAGCCAACAAGCAAGGCCGGATCGTTGCCGATAACGTTAGCGGATTGGATACCCGCTACAAGGGCACCCAAGGAACCTCCATTATTAAAGTATTTGGTTTAACCGGGGCAGCTACTGGAAACAACGAAAAAACATTGAAGCGCCTTGGCTTGCCTTATCATGCCATTCATATTCATCCCAATTCCCATGCCGGCTACTATCCCGGAGCTTCGACTCTGTCATTGAAACTGTTGTTTGATCCAAAAGGCGTTGTATTGGGCGCTCAGGCCGTTGGCAGGGATGGCGTAGACAAAAGGATCGACGATATTGCCACCCTTATACGGTACCGGGGTAATGTAATGGAACTAAGCGAACTGGAACTGGCTTATGCCCCTCCTTACTCATCTGCAAAAGATCCCGTCAACATGGCCGGCTACGTTGCCGAAAATGTTGTCAACGGACTAGTCGAGGTATATAGTACTGCCGATTTGGAGGGCCGTGACGAAAAAAATACGGTGTTGCTGGATGTCCGGTCGCAAATGGAGCACGAGGCAGGTCATATCCCAGGTTCCATTCACATCCCCGTCGACGAGTTGCGGAATCGTTTGGAGGATGTGGATGCCAGCAAGGAGATATGGGTGTACTGCCAGGTCGGGCTGCGCGGGTATACCGCTTCGCGTATTTTGAAGCAACGGGGGTTCCGCGTAAAAAATTTGAGCGGAGGCTACAAAACCTACCGACTGTCATATCCGCTTCCCTATCCGCGAGAGCCTCGCAGCTCCGCTGGGACAATGTTTACCTCCGGGTTCGGCACAACTGCCAGCTCCAAACCGCAATCGACAATTTTGCATTTGATGCCAAAACAATCCGAATCCATGAAAGCAGCGGGGTCAAATGCCGCCAACTCATATAGCGAAGCCTCTGCTGCTCTGGAGCAAGCAGCCGGTCATTCGCAAAGGGAGACCAGCGCGCTTGAGGCGGACGCCGTACTGGATGCATGCGGCCTTTGTTGTCCCGGACCTCTTTTGCAGGTCAAAAACCGCATGGAGCAGCTTGACTCAGGCCAAGTGTTACAAGTCCTCGCCAGCGATCCCGGGTTTTATGAAGACATCCGCGCCTGGGCAAAAATGACCGGAAACCGGCTGGTTCAGCTCCACAAAGAGGCAAATGGCACAATTAGTGCTTGGCTTCAGAAGGAAGACTCTCCGCCTCATTTAGCGGGAGCTGCCCAAAACAGCCCTGTTAACCATTCTGCTGCAAGGTCAAACAGCAGCACAATTGTTGTATTCAGCGGCGACCTGGACAAAGCTATCGCTTCATTTATTATCGCCAATGGCGCAGCCGCAAGCGGCAAAAAGGTGACGCTTTTCTTCACCTTTTGGGGGCTTTCCGTCATTCGCAAAAACAACAAGTCTGCAACCGGGAAAAGCTTCATAGGCAAATGGTTTGACTTCATGCTGCCCCGAGGAAGCCGAAGGCTCAAAATGTCCCGCATGAATATGGCGGGGGCAGGACCGGCGATGATTCGTTCGCTAATGAAAAGCAACAACGCCGCTTCCCTTGAAGAGTTGATTCAATCTGCCATTGCACAGGGCGTAGAAATCGTCGCCTGCCAAATGTCTATGGATTTGATGGGATTAAAGCGGGAAGAGCTGATGGATGAGGCGGTTATTGGCGGAGTCGGCTATTATCTGGGCCAAGCCGAAGGCGGAGGCCATCATCTCTTTGTCTGATTGTTGCGGGAGGCGGCATAGTTCAGGATGGCGGCAGCCGCCCGTTCCCTGCGCTCGGCATCGCCGTGCTGCATGGCCTGCCTAAGAATATCCAGCGCCATCCCGATGCTTGAATACTCCACATCAGTTCCCGCTCCGGTATCCGTAAGAGCCGGCGAAAACCAGAATTCCAGTTGCGCATGGGTCACATCCTCGCCATAACGCGCAATTGGAATCCCTTGGTCCAGAAGCAGCTTCAGGACATCCGGCACTTCCGAAAAAGGAATGCTTTTCAACCAGGTAACGCCGCGGCGGTGACAGCTGCCATCGTCCGACTGATCTCCCTGCTGAACATAGTAATAGTCGCCAAGATCCCCCCAATACACCTCTTCCCCATTCCTGACAAGGATATAATCTCCGTCCTCCATATCCTGAACGAACTGCCTGATCCCATCCAGCTGCATTTCTCTTTGTCGCAGTTCTGTTCCAGGCTGTCTGCCATCAGCCCCCTCGCCGACTGCGGTTTCCTCCAAAAGGCGTTTCAGCTCTTTTCCGTTCAGGCCTTCCAAATCGCCAACGCCGGGGCAAAAGAGGCAAACAAAGCAGTCCCGGACAAAATCTTTCATTCGGTTGTTCCCATTAATATCAGGCGTCAAAACAAACAGCTTCATTACATATTGCCCCTTTCCTTCATCACCGTAACCGGTCAGACCGAGCGGATATAAGACAACGCCGCGGAAGCAGCCTGCTCAACCTCGCTGTCGCCATGTTTGATGTAGCGGCTCAAAATCAATTCATATTTGCCTTTAAAAGTGAGGCCCAGCGTCTCAATCGCCTCGGCCAGCAGTTCGGGTTCCACCTCATCCAGACGATCTGCCAGCAAATCAAGGGGACCTTGTCCATATTGACCTAAAAGCTGCAGCATATCCTCCTTGGCTTCTTTTTCATGCGGCATAAATAAATGCTGCTCCAGCATAGCAAAAATTTCATCGGCATACTCCAGCTTATATCCATAATAAGGGTCCAGATATTGATCCAGACAAAATAGCAGGCTCCTGATCCCCCCGGCGGTTCCATTTATCAGAACATGACGGATGGCCTCCGGGCCGCTTTTAACAATTTCCCGTTGAGTGTCCGAATACGTAATCATGCTCACTTGTTCCTGCTCCTCATTCATACAGCCTCGCCTCTCATCAGGTTGTTTCGGTTGCATTGCACATGACGGTACAGAAAATCGCCGAACAAATCGCGACCCTGATAGAGGTACAGTCGTTCTGCCGTCTCTACAATGTCGCACAAGTCATGTTCGTGAAGCGATGCTGCTTCCGTAACGCCATTGGGCTGCAACCGGGCTTTGATTTTGATAGCGGACAACGCTTCGTAATCTTCCAGAGCTCCAATCCGCCGCAAGCAATCTATCGTTTCATCCAGATATCGACCGGTGCCATTTTCCAAAAAGCCCGTGATGCCGTTTACCGACAGTTCCGTATCCAATTCAATTAATAGGATGATATCCTGCAGCACCTCTGGAAGCTCGCGAAAATGTCCCATAGCTTCCTGGCCCCGCGCTTCATATAAATTGCGGCACACTTCATTAACAATATCTTCTGCAGTGCCGTGCCGCGCTGTCTGAAGCGTAACCAGGCATTCTGCCAAACCCGTATGCGACATTTTATTCCCTCCAGTATCATCAGCAAATCCTGTCGCGCCTGACAGGACTGCGGTTTAAGCTATCATCATATTAGCATATCAAATCAATAGGAACCATGGAGCCTGAGCAACCCCGTCCAAAGAGTGATTTTTGTCGTTGACATTTCAATTCCGAAGCGATAGCCACTTTGCAGGATTATCTTGCATTCCACCCTTATTTCATTTACTATTTTGATGATTACATAGTACAAAACACCTGAAAGTAAAGATACAATCACTAAAAAAGGCCTAATTGCATACGAGTGACGAGGGGAAGAGATTTGAATGATCGGTTACTTCAGAAAACGTTTGGTAGTGCGCATTGTCGCAATGGTTACTCTGGTCATTCTCGTAATCTCGGCCGGAAGCATGTTTCTTCAGCTGGCTAATTTAAAACAGGCCGCGCAGGAAGCGATTTCAAGCTATAATATCCGAATAGCCGAAAGTTATGTCAAACAGCTGGATACCGACGCTTATATTCAATTTGCCAAGGCTCCGGAGCAAAATGAAGCTTTTTTGTCCATTCGGGACGAACTGGATCAATTTCGCCAGCGCATTGGAGCCATGTATGTTTATTTTGTAAAAATCGACGACAATGACATACCGCTTATGATGGTGGATGGAATCTTGGATGAGAACCTGGCTTCAGGCATCAACGATGAAGTAGATATTCCGGCCGACGCCGTTCAGGAGCTGCTTAAGGGCAGCACAGCCAGCTCCTCCGTTATCGAAAATGTGCAATACGGGAACTATATTTCCTCCTACGCTCCGATTATCGGTGCGGATGGAGCCTTGCAAGGCGTAATCGGGATTGATACCGGTGTTGATGTGATCGGCCATATTGAAACCGATATTTTGACATCCAGCATTCCTCTCTACTCTGTGCTGCTGGTTATAACTATTGCGGGCATCATTGCCGTTATGTGGTTTATTGCAAGAGGACTTCGTCCGCTTCAGCCGCTAAAGGCCAGCGTCGACAAGATGGCGCATGGCGAATTGGCGGAGGCCGGACGAATTCTGAAGGATTACCGTCTTCGCAGCCAGGACGAGATTGGAAGCACGTTTAAAGCCATGATCCATATGTCGGAAAATTTGAATAGCATCGTTGGAGGCATGGTGGAAGGCGTTGCGGCTACTACTTCGATATTGACGGAATCGACGGAGCAATTCAGCCGGGATGCGGACGATATGCTGAAACTGGGAAGCACCGTTGACAGCTCGGTAGAACAAATCCGGCAAGGCGCCCATTCCCAAAAGCAAGGCGCGGGAGACAGCGCTAACGCGATGGAAGAAATCGCCAAAGGAATCACCGATATTTCGGAATCTTCCACGGCCGTATCGGATGCGGCTACAGGCGCATTGGCTTCAGCCCAAACCGGCAAACAAAGCATAACGCAGATGAAGGGCCAGATGGTCAATATTTCGGCAGCCGCAGACGAAGTCACAACAAAGGTTACTGTATTAAACGGCTATTCCGAAGAAATTATCGACGCGCTTCATACCGTAAAAGATTTTGCAGCTCAAACAAAGCTGTTGGCGCTGAATGCCTCTATTGAAGCGGCTCATGCGGGCGAGCATGGACAAGGCTTTGCGGTTGTTGCCGGAGAGGTGCGCAAGCTTGCCGAAGCCTCCAGTTCCTCGGTGCAGCGGATTTCGGATTTATTGCTTGGCATTCAGAAGGAATCTCAGGAAATTGGCGAGCGGATGAGCGCAACAGCCCGCGAGATCGGCCAAGGCGTGACATTATCCGGCGATGCAGAGGCAGCGTTCCTGCATGCGGTGGATGCCTTTCAAATCGTAACGGAACGGATACAGGAGGTTTCGGCAGCAGCCGAAGAAATATCCGCCGGCTCCGAAGAGGCTTCGGCTTCCGTGCATGTCATATCCCAAATTTCCTCCGATGTTTCCGAACGCTCGGATGAAATTTATCGCCTGACCCGCGAACAATCCGCCGTGTTCCAGAAGGTTGCGGATATGTCCGCACAGCTGCGAAGACAAACTCATGCCATGAACGAAGCGGTAGGCAAAGTAAAAGTCTAGCCTTCAAAAAATTTGATCAGCGGGGCAACACGTCACTCAGGAATGCTGTATTGCTCCGCTGCTATTTAAGTTAACTAGCATTAAAGTTAACACTGGCTTATTTTTCAAATCATTTTTTGCACTTTTAATAGGTTATACCAATCATCATCACCCACGATTTCGATATAACGCCGCCCAAACATGTAATTTTCCAAAAATCCATTCCATTGCTCATACGATTGAATCCTCGAATTTTCAACTAAACAGTAAACCACCCCGCTTTTTTTATTTATATACAAGGGGTATGGATCAATTTTTCCAATACAAATCCATTCTTCAAACTTTCCCGGCATGTCAGCAACAGGAAACTGAAAATCGGCTAATTCATGTTGCCCGAATAGTATAATGCTTCCGCATCTCATAGATCCATATTTGCTAAGAAAATGATAATAATCATGTAGCGCAGCATCCTTTACATTAAAATCGGAGTCTGCGATTATTTTTTCTTGAATTTCTCCTATCGTTAAATGAAAGAGATCTTCATCAAGCACATTTTTCATCCATTCGATTTTCTCTTGAATTGTTTTGCTCATATTCTTTACCTCGCCAGTTATATTATTATGCTCGACTCGCGCACGGACGAATCTCCTATTTTCTCACTTCCAATATAGGTAGATTAGCCAATCCCCCATCTTTACAAATCATTAACCTCCGCCACGAATAACTCCATATATAATAAAATGGTGCTCTGAAAAGGGCAACTTTACCCAAATAAAGGAGGCTGAAGCTTTTGAATAATAGCAGCATGCCTCAATCGCAACCTATTCGACAGCCGAAAGCGTCCCTGAAGTCCCGACTGGAAATACTGTGGGTCGCAACCAAGCTTGGTTTAACCTCTTTTGGGGGACCTATCGCCCATCTGGGCTATTTTCATAACGAATACGTGAAACGCAGGCAATGGGTTGATGAGAAAAGTTACGCGGATATGGTCGCACTGAGCCAGTTTCTGCCCGGTCCAGCCAGTAGTCAGGTTGGCATTGCAATCGGCATTCAGCGTGCCGGGCTTTGGGGCGGCCTGTTGGCGTTTCTAGGGTTTACGCTTCCTTCCGTCGTTGCCTTGATCGGATTTGCGTTGCTGCTCCAACATTTTTCGATCGCCGATGCCGGATGGCTTCGCGGTTTGAAGCTGGTTGCGGTCGCGATTGTCGCTCAAGCCGTTGCTGGGATGGCACAGAAGCTTGCGCATGATAAAATTCGAATGTCGATTGCATTCATCGTGGCAGTCGCGAGCCTCCTCTGGCAATCTTCATTCAGCCACGTGGTTTTGATAGCAGCAGCCGGAATCACGGGGGCTTATTGGTTTCGGGAACAAGAAGCAACGAAACGGGAATCCTTGCATGTGGGGATAAGCAAAAAAATAGGATTGCTGCTTTTAGCTTTATTCCTTGCCCTGCTGATCGCGCTCCCCATCATTCGCAGTGCAATTTCTCTGGATGCCATCGCCGTTTTCGACAGCTTTTATCGCGCGGGTTCGCTCGTATTCGGCGGCGGCCATGTCGTACTGCCTCTATTGGAACGAGAATTGGTGCCGAGTGGCTGGATTAGCAAAGATTCGTTTTTGGAAGGCTACGGCGCCGCGCAAGCCGTACCCGGACCATTGTTTACCTTTGCCGCATACATCGGTGCGATCATAGGCGGTTGGCCGATGGCTCTTCTTGCCACGGCGGCCATCTTTTTGCCAGGTTTTCTTCTCATCGCGGGAGCGCTGCCATTCTGGCATTCCATTGGACGTTTCAAAAGAATGCAGGGAGCCTTTAAGGGTATTAATGCTGCCGTTGTAGGACTGCTTCTGGGGGCTTTTTATTCCCCGATCTGGACTGATTCCATTATGCAACCTGCCGATTTCGGTTTGGCCGCTATTTTGTTTTGCTTGCTTGTTTATTGGAGGTGTCCGCCATGGCTTGTTGTCATCGCGGGCACTGCGGGCGGAACGGCATTGTCGCTGCTTTAACCTGCAATAGAAGTCTTTTCAAAATGCCGAACAATAAACGTCGCCGGTCTGGGCGTCCAACAATCGAGGGGGGCGTCCTGTTTCAGTCTCGATAAGGACATAAACAAGCCGGTATTGGCGACCGGACTTCTCTGGCGAATATTTGGTTTCCCATTTTAATTGAAGCTTCAGCGAATTCATATAAAGCGCCTTCGCTAGCGATACGTTTATCGCAGGCTTCGACGACAGCCCCGCTAATTTCTCCGGCTTCAGAGGGCTTGCCATAAACATGCTAACCTTGCCGGTATTCCGATTCACGGCGACAGTTGTAGATTCCAAGCCTACAGGCAACTCTCCCGCATAAGCTTTAAACAACATATTGATCATTTTCCGCCCTCCCCCCGGCTCTTCATCCGTATCTTCGTTCAGATGCAAACGTAGAAAAGGCAGCATGCCCGGCGTCAAGGCTTGTACATATTGAAGCGCAATCCGAAGACATTCCTTCCGGCTCAACAGAGACAAGCCTTCGTCTTCATCACCTGTAAAATGCATAAATCCAAGCAGCCGCCGGCTATTTTTATCCAGCTTGGCTTTAATCGTTCCTTCTGTCCTATCGGCAAAATACGAAGACCATGTACGTTCTTTCGTCTCGATGTCGCGATTCTTTTTTTGCCAAGCAACCCCTATTACGGCTTCGCTCAACTCCACTTCCCGAACCAGCTCGTAACGGGCCGTATCAACACCAACCCATTCCTCCAGCGAACGATCCTCCCATTTGGGCCAATCTCCCCCTTCAAATGAGGAGAAATCTATGGGCAAATAAACCTCCTCGGCTGCTGGCGGCACTTCAACGGAATCAGCTTCTCCAGAATCATCCTGCCCGCTCTTGATCGCATCGGCAGGTTTTGCCTCTCTGAATGCAGGGAAACTTCGCACAAAGCCTGCTGGCTCATACACCAGCTTAATGCCATCGTCGCCTCCAACATATGCTCCAGGTGACAAAACTTCATATTTTAGCTCCATCGCCAGTTGGTCCCGAATTTCGGCAAGCAATTCATTCGGGTCACGCAATTGACCTGAACCTGGCATCTCCGGCTCCTCGACCTTTCCAAAGCACTTGAAGTCCTGAACTTTCCCGTTAGCCCCATTCACATGAATCCGAAAGCCGGAGTGGGGAAGCGGCAGCCCCATGGCAGTTTGCCGATAGTAAAACCAGCAGCCTCCCGCTTTCCAATCGGACTCGATATGCGGAAATGCTTGAAGCTCGCCGGGGTAATAGTCCTCAATAAACCGTTCGGCGCAGACCTTCAGTTCCTCCTGGGACATGGAATCCTCCTCTGCAGTTGGCTCCAAGTCTATGGAGTATTCCACCAAGCTTCCTTGCTCCGATAGAGTAATGGAAATGCCGCAATCGGTTCCCGGCATCACCCATACAAAGTTGGCCTCGCCCCGAGCCTCGGAAGAGTCGGCATTTTCCTGGTAGTCCTCGATCAACAGCTCATAGTCGGATGGAATATGAAACATGCCTTCCACTTGCCGCTTAAGGCGTCTCCGCAAGGCAATCAGATTCTGTTCCCTTCTCTGGAGCTGTTCGGCTCCCTTGCTTGCCTCTTCTTGGCTTGTCTCTACTTGGCTTCGCTCTTCCTTGCCGTGAAGCTGCTCGCGCAATTGCTTCAGCCCCTTTCTCGGACTTGTTTTGACTGTTCCCAGAGGGATATCCAGCGCCGTCACATTAGCTATCAGGTATTCACAGTTTGTGCAGCGTTATTTCGCTTCGCACCATAAACCTTGCGTTAATGCCTGCCTGGCCAATTCCTTTGGATATGTAGTAGCTCCCTCCATCTTCGGCGCGGTGCAGTCCCTTATAAATACCCTTTGCCGACAAAGGGCCTTTGGGCTTGATATCAAATAAAAAAGGCAAATTAAATTGCTTGCCGTGAAAGTGGCCCGCCATTAAATAATCGTATGGCTTGCGCAGAAAGAGTACGACATTGGGGTCATGGGTAATCACAAGCACCGGTTTGCCCTCTTTGACCCTCTTAAACGATTCTGTAAAGCGGCTGTGGCGCGTGCTGTAATTATCGATTCCGACAAGCTGAAAATCAGGCAAATCCACCATTGCATTGCGCAGCAAAACAACGCCGCTCGACTCTAACAAATCGGCCAGCTTGCGAAGGCGCGGCAGCTCATGATCATGATTGCCAAGCACTGCGTAAACGGGAACGCGTGCTGACATAATTATTTCCAAATAACGAGCCAGCTTTGGCAAATACTCCTGCCGGTACGTATAGTCTCCCGTCAAAAAAATATAATCCGGCGCCGCTGCCTGGATAACACGCCGCAGCGCCTTTGGTGAAATTCGGAGCATATCCACATGCAAATCGCTGATTTGCAGAATCCTTTTGCCAAGCCCCAGCGGATAATCCACCTGCTCCACCTTGAGCCATTGCGTAGGGAAAATGAGGAGCAAATACAACAAAACGGCTGCCGACGCAGCCGCAATCAACAAAGATATCCAAAAGGCCATGTCGCACTCCTCTTTTCCATTGCTGCCGTCTGTCTCTAAAAATGAAAGTTCAAAAAGTCCGGTTTTCAGTGCCAAGAAGATGGAATGAAGCTAGAAACTGAGTAGCGGAGCTTAGTGGATGCTAAGTGAGCAACGGAAGTTTCGGCTGAATTCCATATTCGACGCTGGTCATGCCGCCAGGCATGTTCCGCAATGGGAAGCGGACTTTTTGAACGACCTTTAAAGCTAGTATAGTGGAGTTGGGGTTATAATGCTACTGACGCAGGCCGTCCCAGCAATGCGCTGAACAAACCTTCCTCCTTTGACAACCGATCGAACGGGCCTGACTGAATAATGCGGCCGTCATCCACAACCACCACCTGATCCGCATTGCGAATCGTCGTATAACGATGGGCCACCACCACAATCGTCATACGTCCTTTGAGACGCTCCAACGCCATCTGAATTATGCTTTCATTGACGCTATCGAGCGCGCTTGTTGCTTCATCCAGAATAAGCAGTGACGGCTTGCGGAGAATCGCTCTTGCCAGCACCAGCCGCTGGCGCTCGCCTCCCGAAACCATTACGCCACGATCACCGATCAGCGTATCCAGTCCGTCGGGCAGCGACCTTACAAAGTCAGCTACAGCCGCAAATTCCATTGCTTCCCACAGCTCCGCCTCCGTGGCATCCGGACTCATCATCGTCAAATTATCCCTTATGCTGCCGTGGTACAGGAACGCCTCCTGCGGCACATAACCGATGGATCGGCGCAGCCTCAGCATGTCGCGCCTGCTCAGCGTTTTCCCATCCGCCACAATTTCTCCCTGCTCGGGATGAATCAACCCCAGAAGCAGATCAACAATCGTGCTTTTGCCAGCTCCCGATTTGCCGACAATCGCGGTCATGCCTCCTGCCGGAATATGCAGATGAACATGCTTCAATGTATAACCGGGCTGCGTTTTCACATAGCGGTAGCACACGTCGCGCAGCTCCAAACCGCTGGTGATGGACAACGGCTCAATGGCGCTATCGCCATGATCCACATATACCTCGTCCTGCTCCGCAAGACATTCCCGCTGCAACTCCTCCAGCACCTTAAAACCGGGCAAAGCGGAAGCCAACTGCTCCAATTGCGATTGAATGCCGGTGAACCGCGGCCATAGCCGTGCGAACAGCACCGTGATCAGCAGCATCTGGGGAGCCTGCGCCTGAAACAGGCTTGCTCCAGCGAACACAAATACAGCAATAAGCACAGCGGAGGCCACTTTATAAAACAGCTGCGAATTGCTTCGCATCCTGGTGAATTCATATCTTTCAGCCTCGATCTTGGTGGACCAATCCTGCAGCCACTGATAACGAGAGCCTTCGAGCAAATGACTTTTAATATCCTTCATGCCGTTAAAATGATCCGAGATGCCCGCCAAATAATGTTTGGCCAAGTCGACCGAAACAGAGCCGAGCTGCTTCGATTTGGCGATAAATCGGCGAGACAGCAGACCAATGATCAGACCGCAGCCAAGCACAAACAACGACAGCTGCCAAGATAGCCAAAACGCCAATCCGATCTGGATCATCGTGAACAAAATGGAAGCCAGCATTTGCAGAAACAAAAACGCGCCTCCCGTTACTCTTCCAAGCTCGCCTGTCAAAGCATTAATTAAATCCGATTTTCGTTTGGTAATAAAAAAGCTCCAGTTCGCCTGAAGCAGCATCCGATAAGTTTCCAGCCTTAGCTGGTTTATAAAGCCGGTATGAATTTTGACCTCGCGAAGGCTCAAGCTCCGCTGCAGCAAACTTTGCATCGTCGTCAACGCAACAAAAAAGAGCAGCACCAGTACAAGCGCCTGCGCCGTAGGCAGCTCCTGCAGAAAAGCCAGCTTGTCTAGAAAAGGCATTCCGGCGCTCGGAGCGCTGACGATTCCGATAATGCCAAGCAATGGCAAAAGCAGCAGTACGGCCGCTCCGTCGAGCAGTCCGATCGTCAACATGCCCATCATATTAAAATAGAGCTTTTTTCCGGCGTAACGGTTCAGCTTCCCGGCAAAATACCAAATATGCTTCATATCATCATCGCTTTCCGGCGGCGGAACTCAGGCAGGATTCCGGCAAGCAGGCAAACTTGCCCACCTCTACAAACCGATCCATTTCCTCCGCCCCAGTAATATACCATGGCCCGCTTCTCAACCACGCGTGGGCAATCAGCTTGCCATGCTCATCCTTTGAAGTTCCCAGATACAACGTACTCGAAATACCTCTTCGTTCCAGCATTTTGAGACCGGCAACGGCACGCACCAGACATTTGCTCTCCCAAAATGTATTCCGGCTCATAATATGCAGCGCATCCATAATCATCGACAGCTCGCGCCGGTGCTTTCCATCATCCGCAGCGGCACTTTCCTGCATAAACGTTCCCAGTGTCGCGGCCAGCTTTACGAAGGGGGTATTCAGAAGCTTGAACCTGGCCCAGCCCATATAAAACCCCGCCTCAAGCAGCAGCGACATTTGGGTGCGGTCCATCCCCGCCAGCAGCTTCAGTTTTTTGGCAAGCCTCGTCATATAACCCGCCTTAAACCCCAAACCGGATTAACCGCTCCTCCGAAAGCCGTGCCAAAAAGGCAAACACCTCAGCTTCGCAGCTTGGCCGATCAATCTCGTATTCATCCAGCAGGCTTTGAACAACGGACCCCACGGTAACGGGTTTCTCCAGAAGGTCCCAGATCACCGTGCCGATTGCTCCCAAATTGTAATATTTGCCGCTGTCTACACAAAGCAGCACACGTTCTCCATTCATGTCGCTTGCAATGTAATTGTAGCTTTGCACAACCGACAGCTGTAGCGAAAACGTCATCTGGACCGTACGATCGAGCAGGTCTTGCTTGATTACCATGGACATGAACTATTCCCCCGCAGCTATTGTTTTTAAAATACAATCCGCCATTTGCGGCACCGAAAACTCGCCAGCCGGCCTGGCCATGCTGTATAGCGGCAAACGCGCGGCTAATGCCGCTGATTGCCGGAAATGCCATGAAAGCAAATGCATTCTGCCCAGCAACTGATAACGATACGTATGACGCATCAGCAGCGGCAAAGACTGCAAATTGCCAACCCGCGAGCAGATCGCGTCTCCCGCGCTTTCTCCTGGACCAGTCAACTCGACGATTGCGGCCAGCGGCAATGGTCCGCTATGGAAACGGTCTTTGACAGGCACGCAAAACTTGCTTTCCCTACCATAAATAGAGGACAACTCTTCACTGCTCCTGCCCAAAGCCTCCAGGCTGTTTTGCCAAAGCTTTTGTTGGGGGTAAGCGGATGAAGCCAGCGGCGGTCTTCCGTCCTCCGTAATATCGACCGCGATCACATCATCGCTAACAAGTCCGCATCCCCTCTCCAGCAAGGCGGATGCCAATGTCGATTTACCGGCTCCCGAGTTTCCGACGATTGCTATCGCCTTGCCGCCGATCGCGACCGCACTGCCATGCAGCGGATAAATGCCTCTTTGAAGCATCAGAATTCCGCAGCAGGTTCCCAGCGTATATAGGCGAATCAGCCCTTCATCGGCAAAAGCATACGGCGATATAATAATGGTATGGCCATCCTGTACGCGGAAAACTCCGGCGTCCGGCATTTTTACCGTTATATTGCCTGTGTCCGCAACAAAATCGTACGCTTCGCCGTCAAACCCGCTTTTGAGAAAGGGGTCCAGCTTGATATGTACGTCCATAGCCGACTCAGGCTCATCCGCAGGCATCAGCTCCGGCAGCCTGAGCTCGCTGTGGATTGTTAACCCAAATGCGCGGTATAGGAATCCAACTTCCGTTTCCAACACAACCATCGCCTCCATCCACCCAGGTACCCCGGCAAGCTCCTACCCTCTCGGTATAAGAGCTTGCCCGGCTGGCTTGTTTCACTTGCTACTAAGGCGTGTTTGCAAACTCCGCAGAGCGGGTTGTATACACGTCTTAGCTAGTAAAGCGCGGATTTTCACTGTACTGGCCTGGCACGTAAGCCTCGTCAGTCAAAGGGCCGTTAGTGGTGGATGCTTCAGTCATGTGGACATGAAGAACTTCCAGTTCAGGCTTGCTCCATTCTTTTTTCAGTGTCATATTCGTTCACCTCCTTTCAAAGATGCATTAATATAAGTTCAACTAAGGATTGTTGGCAGGAGTCCGCCGCGGGAATGGTTCTTCCGATCGCATTGGTTTCCAAATTTACACAAGCGAACGCTTGAAACGTTCTGGAAGAACGTCGCTTCGTAAGCATTAGCTTTTTTCTTATGTCCGTCTAGCGGTCGCCGATGTCCGCTAGAGCCCCAAATAGATGCATTGGCATCAGCTAACGGTCACCCGTGTCCTTTAGACGCTCAAAAGTCGCGTTTTGGGGATGAAAGTAAGCTTTTACGGTCATGGATGACCTTTAAAAGTGGACATGGTATCAAAACAAGACTTTAACGGTCATGGATGACCGTTGCGCGGGGCCAGCTTCCGGCTCTGGCACTCCACCAAACACCGCCTACCGTTTACTGGCCGAATTCAGCAATCGGAAGCCCCTTGTCCCACAAAGCAACTACGCAGCCTGCTTCAGAAAGCGGTGAAGGATCAGGCAAACCATCAATGCATTGATATGCCTGCCATGGGCATCCGAGGGAGAGACTCCATCTGACAGCTCGCCAAGCGCTGCGCGGAGTACCTTGCCGTCCACCATCTCCAGCAAAGCGCTGTTGCCGGTCATTTCCCGAAACTCGCTGTGAAGCTGTTCCCACCGGGGAATGACCCGATGCAGCCAATCGGCTCCCTGCACTCCACGTATCGTTTCGTTCAGCCGGATTCCATCCGGAAGCATATGCTCGGTCGCTCTGCGCACCAGAGCCCTGGACATCCCCTTGTGCACATACTGTTCCTCTGGAAGCGACAGACAGAATGAAATGACGCGAAGATCATTTGTAGGGTCCCGCTTCCAGACGCCAAACCGGTAGGAAAGCTTCGCAGCTAACGTATTGCTGGCATTCCAATGATAAAGCTCTTGAAAATGATTATTCCGGTTTTCATACACATTATTGGATGCCAGCCATCCGTCCGACCCGATGCCATGTTGCTTCAACACTTCATAGACACCGGTTTTTGCGGCAAAGGCTTCATTAATAATGACCTGATAAGGCGGCGTTTTCTCCTTGCGCCAAGAGAAGTTCGACAGCAGCTCACGGCCAACAAGCGACAACAAATGCTTGCGGCCCGTTTGCGCAGCATACCTGCGAAACGCCAGCTCCTCCATCAATTTGCCCCAGCGCATTCTCTTCATCAATTCAGTATAAAAGGGTATGGCGTCTCCCCAGGAAATACTCAAATTCCCTCTACCGCCATTCAAAATCACGCCAACATCGTCTCGCTCCGCATGCTCGAAAATGCCTTTAAGCCAAAAGGAATTGATATAAAATTTATAGGGCATTTCCATAATGCCCAGCATCCCGTCTATTTCGCTGTAAGGATCGCTGCCTTCAAAGTTCAGGTAATGCTCCCTTATGCCGCCAATATGCGCCACAGTTTGGGCAATATAGGGCGTTTCATCCGCCGCGTAGCAGCCCGGGGTATAATCGACAAAATCCGAAACCGGCACATAGCTGTAGGTATAAAGGGAAAGATCGTCCCGGCGCAAGCGGCGAGCCGCGAAGCTGGCAACGGCTCCTGAATCCAGTCCGCCGCTTAACTGTGCGCCAACCCGCCGGAACGTCCGGACTCTGGCGTCAACAGCCTCCTGGAAAACCTCTCGGAAAGCTTCCACATAATCATTATCGTTTTTCAGCAAAAGCTTGTTCACCGAATCAAGCCTGCAATACCGCGACATCGTTAAGGTACCATTCTCCAGCAAAAAATAATGGGCCGGCGGAACCTGCTTAATATTTTTATAGACTGTTTGGTCCATGCCGACAACATCCACAACTGCCGTAATCGCTACATATTGGGCCAGCCACTGCTCGTTTAGCTCGCGGCTTGCATCGTCCAGCGCCAGAAGCGGACTAATTAAGGAAGAAAACCGGAACGAGCTGTCGTTCCAATGGAAATAAAGCGTTCTGCCGCCGGAAAAGTCTCTTGCGCCGTAAAGCCTGTTTTTATTCCCGTCCCATAGAACAAAAGCAAAATCGCCAATCAGTTTGCCAGCAGCTTCCGTCCCCCACTTGTCATAGGAGAGCAGGATCAATTCCTGATCGCTGACATCTCCGCGTTGTCCCGGTGGTATGCCAAGACTATCCAAAAGCTCCTTGCGATTGTCGATGATGGCGTCGGCTGCAATGGTTAACCGCCGATTGCTGTCATGGTATGGATTAGGAACGCCTACAGCCTCGGAAGTGATCCATCGGCTGCGGCAAGTCAGATACATCGGACCCTCCTGCCATACGCCTTCATAGTCGGCGGGACATTTCGACAAAGTCCTGCGGAGTCGTTCTCCCTGTTCGCCGGCATTCCGGCTTTCGCATATATTCCATATCCCGGCGATCGCGCTCATTTGTGCCTCCATATCTCGTCGCTTTCGTTCTTTATAAAGAACATACCTGTATATTAACATCGCTGTTAACGGAATGTCAATCGTGTTTCTGCAATATTTTTCATATATTTTCAGTAAAACGTTCTTTTTAGTGAACATCTATTTTGTTACCTCAAAAGATAGCGAAAAAGCCGCCTTCTTCGGCGACTCTTTCCCTCGCGTATGAATTCCGTTATAATGTAAACAAATGAAAACTTATTTGAGGCTGAAGCACTAACGGAGGAGTCTGTCATGATTGGAGAACGCATTCAAATGTTTCGCAAACGGAGAGGCCTCTCGTTAACCGAATTGTCTCAAAGAGCCGGAGTTGCCAAATCATATTTGAGCTCCATTGAAAGAGGGCTTCAGCAAAATCCATCCATTCAATTTTTGGAAAAAATCGGCGAAGTGCTTCATGTGCCGGTTGAGGAATTTGTAAACAGTGAACAACAAGATCGCCCTGCCGGCGAGCTGGACCGCGAATGGGAAGAAATTGTGCGAGAAGCTATGAATTCCGGCGTCAGCAAAGAACAGTTCAAGGAATTTCTTGAATTCAACAAGTGGAAATTCAATCGCGAGTAGCGCTGTATGCTTTCATACAGCGCTTTCTTGTATAATGGATGAGCGCTCTTCCCCGATAATAGATAGAACCCTTCTTACTTCGTCCGGTGTCAGCCCTTTGGCGCGTGCGCAAGCGATCAACTCCACCCACTCTCTGTCCAGTTGTCCGTGCTGCATGTTTTCCGAACCATTTCCAGTCATGTTCATCCCCCATATCGTCGGGGCGGTTGCACCACTGACTCCATGCGCCTAAGGTGCCCAGATACTAGGCGCATTTCAACGTCTCCCTTATCTTTTTACTGCACATGATTGATCTTATACGATCGGACATGCATATGCTGTCGGTTCATGTCTTCGTTTTTTGATAGATTATTTGTCAATTTGTCGAATTTTTTTGGACGTTTGTGTTCAATAATTCCAGTACTCATTAAAGCGGCGACGGAATAAAAGATAATAGCTTGAGTATAGCGCGTTTTGGCACCCCCCCCGTATAAATCCGTCTGGCCAAAGCATGCAAGCCCGCGGAATCCCGGTTCTGCAGGGCAAGCATATAGTTTCGCGGCAAAGAACCTTTGCCTGACAAGTTGTACAGGCTTTCCCGCACTGCCGGATGATTGCAATACTCGCCAATATGCCGCATGCGCTCACCGGTAGTCATATCCGCGTAAAACAAATAGACGAGACAAGTCAACAGCGTCCTCAGCAGCATTTCGCTTATGCCCCGCCTGTGTTCGGCAAGCCCGCTCCCGCCAGGATGTCCGAAGCAGCGATCGGCAACCTCCTGCTGAATTCTGTAGCCGTTCACGATATCCGGGAATAGATGAGGCATATAGCGGCTCGTTGTGCCGCCGGATCGGTAATAATACAGGCATTCCGGCAAAACGGCAACACGCCGCGCGTTCAACAGCATCTCCAGGTTGTAGAACAGATCGTCGCCAAAAAAAACGATGTCCTCCAAAAAAGCCCCGCAGCCAAGCAGCAGCTCCCGCCGGTACAGCTTGCCATGCAGCGTCGCTGGAAACGGATGCCCGTGCAAATAAGCGGCAACAAGCTCATCGCGAATCTGCTCGCCTTCATAATTTCGCGGCGATTGAAAATAACGGCTGCGGTTTCTTCGGCGAAGCAGCGGCAAGCCGTCAATTACCCGGTACGTGTTGCAAACGGCTATGTCCGCCTCCTGCGTCTCCGCCACTTTAAGCAAAGACTCCACCAATTTTGCGTCCATCCAGTCATCGGCATCGGCAAAAACGACATAGGGAGCCAAGGCAGCTTCCACGCCGCGTCTTCTTGCTCTAATGCTTCCCGTCTTGTCCTGCTCCAGCAGCAATACCCGGCAGTCCATCTCCACATAGCGGCGGCATAAGTCCCCGCTCCCATCCGTCGAGCCGTCATTGACCAAAATAACTTCGATATCGGGACATGACTGCTCCAGCACGGAGTCCACACAGCGGCCCAGCTTGCGGCCCGCGTTATAGACGGGAATAACCACGCTGGCTTTGGCCGCCGTCTTGCGCATGTCCACCTGTCTCCTTTCGGTCTCTAGCGGGATGCAAGGCCGGTTTGGGCCGTCGCTCTGACATAACCTTGCGGATTGGAGGATTGCCAGCGCCATGCATCGCGGCACATCTGCACAATATCCCGGTTGGCTTCCCAGCCAAGCTCCCGATTTGCCTTGGCGGAATTGGCGTAGCACGCCCCGATGTCTCCCTCACGCCTGGCCGTAATCCGGTAAGGGATTGCTACACCGGATACATGCTGAAAGGCTTCGATCATCTCCAGCACGCTGAAGCCGCGTCCCGTACCCAGGTTGTAAATATGCAAGCCGCTGTCTGATCCGATTTTCTCCAACGCCTTTAAATGTCCCTGCGCCAAATCCACCACATGAATATAATCCCTTACGCCGGTGCCGTCAGGCGTATCATAATCGCCGCCAAACACGGCAACCTCCTTCAGCCTGCCTACCGCTACCTGGGCAATATAGGGAAGCAGATTATTGGGCAAACCGCCGGGATCTTCTCCAATCATACCGCTGGCATGTGCGCCGACAGGGTTGAAATACCGCAAAATCGCAATGCTCCACGCCGGGTTGGCATTGGCCAAATCCTGCAATACCTGCTCGATCATGGCTTTTGTCCGGCCATAGGGATTAATGGCGCGCACAGCCGCTTCCTCCGCGATCGGCACAGCATCGGGCACGCCGTACACCGTAGCCGACGAGCTGAAAATAAGCCGATGCACGCCAAACTCTTCCATCACCTCGCAAAGCACAGTCGTGCTGGTCATATTTTGATAATAATATTTAAGAGGAAGCTGCACGGATTCACCCACGGCTTTTAAACCGGCAAAATGAACGACCGCTTCAATATCGTTTTCCCGGAAGATCCGGCGAAGGCTTTCCTTATCCGTCAAATCCGCCATATAAAAAGGAAAGGCTCGGCCAACAAGCTTCATAACGCGATGCACGGCTTCTTCCTTGCTATTGCTCAAGTTGTCGACAACAACAACCTCGTAACCCGCTTCCATCAATTCCACGCATGTATGGCTGCCGATATATCCGGCGCCTCCCGTTACCAAAATCGCCATTTTCTCTCCTCCTCTATCTTGCTTGCGAATCATTAAGGCTCAACCGGATGATCAAGCCTTAACGTACTGAAGACACTTCGGAAAAAATGCGGACCATCAAACAAAACGAATATAAGGACTGGTTCTCAATTAGACTCTTATTCGTTCTTATTAAAGAATATCAAGGGCTGACGATACCGTTCCCCATCAAAATATAGCCGAAATTCACTTGCACTCGCACGCAGTAGTCAGGAAGGGCTTCCGGTAGCGGCTAGCGGCCGCGCTTGCTCCTCTGCTTTTCCTCCCTTGGTCTGAACGTCGACCAGCTTGCCCTTGTTCATGACATAAACAATGTCGCAGCCAGCAATCGTGCTCAGGCGATGGGCAATGATGATGATCGTTTTATCGCCTTTCAGCGCTTCGACGGCATTCATGACCTCCTGCTCCGTTTCGTTGTCCAGAGCCGACGTGGCCTCGTCCATGAACAGGACGGACGGATTATGATACAACGCGCGGGCAATGCCGATCCGCTGCCGTTGGCCGCCGGAAAGACGGACTCCCCTCTCCCCCACTTCCGTCTCCAAGGCATCCGGCAGGGAGGCAACGTAAGTTTTGAGCTGGGCTTGCTCCAGACAATGCCAGACTTTGGCGTCGTCGATTTCATTTTCGTTAACGCCAAATGCCACGTTTGCCCGTATCGTATCGTCGGTCAAATAAATAAACTGGGGAATGTATCCGATCTGGCTTCTCCACTCGTCCATGCGGTAGTTCAGGCTGACGCCATCCACAATCACTCGTCCGCGCTCCGGCTCCAGCAGGCCTAACATGATGTCAACCAGCGTCGATTTTCCGGAGCCGGATTCGCCGATGATGGCGGCCGATTTGCCTGCCGGAATCGTCAGCGAAATGTCGGTGAGGGCAACCTCCGCCTGCTCCGGATAACGGAAAGTGACGTCGGAAAGCTCAATGGAGCGCTTAAGCGGCTCTGCCCGGTACGTGCTCGCCGGGGTCGGCATTTGCCTCCCGGCACCGCGCCTGCGGGAAGCCCGTCCGCTAACAACAGCTAAATCCTCGTACACGACGCTGAATGCCGGTATATTGTATTTTATCGTGGTCACCAAACCTACGATCCGGTTTATGGAGGGCATTAAGCGGAAAGCCGCCAGGGAAAAAAGCGCCAGGGTCGACATCATGCCTTCCACGCCGGTGTCCTGCAGCATAATGACGAGCAGCATGACCAGAACAAGCGTAACAAGCAGCGTTTCGATATACAGGCGCGGCACATGATCCAGCACCTTCATATATCGGGTATTGTTTGCGTTGCGCACGCTATGCTTGCGGTAGGCCTCCACAAAAAAATGCTCCTTGCCGGATACCTTGACCTCTTTGCTGGCGCCAAGTCCCTGATTGGTCCACTTGATCATTTCGCGGTTTATATTTTGCTGCTCCCGTCCCCGATTGCCTATTTTTTTGTTGAAGAGGGCGAAAAAAAGAGCTACGCATGCCGCCATCAACCCCGATACGATTAAAGTAGCAATCGGCTCGATCGCCAGCAGCAGGGAAAAGATGCAGATCATCACTACGATTTCCGCAATAAGCTGCAGCGCCGACAGAATAACGCCCTGAAAAACCTTCGGCACCTCCACATTGATATTGCGCAGAAGCACGGCGGTATTCCGCTGAAGGTGAAAGACATACGGTTTGGTCAGATAAGTGCGAAACAGGTTTTGCGACAGCTTGACCTGCTGATCCAGAATAACTTTGTATTGCCTGTGCTGATACCAGAGGATGTAGACATTTTTGACCACAAAAACGGCCAGCAGCAGCACTACGGAACAAATGAGAAACGCAGTCGTGCTGGTGAATTGCAGCGTTTCGTACAGATAGGACAACACGCTGTTGTCTTGAATCAGATTAGGCTTCGTTGCCATCGAAATAAAAGGAACAATGAGTCCGATTCCGAGCACTTCAAAAAATGCGGCGAACAACATCATGACCAGTATGAAGCCCAGCTTTCTTTTCTCTCTTTTGTCGAACAAGCCGTACAGCCTGCGGATTACATCCTTCATCTCTTCTCCACGCCCTCAAAAAATAGTGTTGTGCTCTGAATCAAATTGTCCAGAATGTGATGCATGCGGACCGGCTTGATCCTCTCCAGACGGTCTCCGACAATGACTAGCCAATGAACAATCCATTCCAATTGAAAGACCATGCGATAGGTATCCGGGTTAATCGGGGACAGCTCCAGTTCCTTGGAGGTTTCCAGTTCATGAAGCAGGGCGCTTGCGTCGGGTTCTTTACGGACAAAGTTGTAGAAATAATAGGCGTCATAGAGAAGCGAGCGCCATTTCATAAACTCCCAATCTATGCCGATTAAACGGCCGTCGCGGCGAATCAAGTTTTTCAAATGCAGATCGCCATGGGAGAAAGCCAGGTCGATATTTTGCTCCTCCGCTCGAGAAAGGCTTTCGCGCAGCGTGGCCATGAAAGATAAAATCAGTTCTATTTTTGGCGCGTAACGCTCGTCCTCCATCATGTTGTCAGGCACTTTGGCAGTCAATTTGGTGACGTAATGGGTGAGCGGCACGGTTTTGATGGGAAACTGGCTAATGACTCGGCCGATAAATCCCATAATCTCCGTTTGCAGCCTTTCGGATTGCTCCAGCTTCTCCGGCGGTTCATGACTTGTATTCAAATATTCTTCTTCATACCAGCCCTCCTTCTGATTTTCCTCCACGATTCGGGGGCCGATGCCTGACTGCCCGATTTTGCGCAAATAAGAAACCTTCCCGGTCTTCATTTCCTTGGAGGGACCAGCCTGAAAGGTCGTAACAACTTCCCGTTCAGCGTCAAAAACCATATAAGCGTTGTCGTTTTTTTTGAATAAGGCGACCTGGCCGTAAACCGGCAGCTTAATGGTGGAAAGCTTGTTCTTTTTTGTACCCCTGTGCATGTAAAGCAGCAGCTTTATCACTCTGTAGCTCTTGGCAAGGCTATCCGGCATCAGGGTGTACCGCGCGGTTTCATCCACTAATGCCAGAGGCTTGAATTTATTCATCAGATAACGAAACATTTTCCATTTTCCGGTATCGATGCAGTAATAATAATTGTTGATTTTGACATAGGTAAAACGTCGAATTGACATCTCCATCCTTTCATGGCAACTAAACGTTCTTAATAATGAATATAGTTCTTTATAAAGAACATGTCAATGAAAAAATGGCGTTTGTTACGGCAGCACATCTCTCGCCTCTCGGGACACAAGTCCAAACATCGGGTTCGATCGCCTCATACTCTACTAATAGTACGTGTAAAGTAGGAGAGGTGAGAATTATGGCAACCATTCCAAACGGGTATATGATGATTAACGGCCAGCTTGTCAAAATCTATGATGACATCGCTCTTCAGGCTGCTATTGATACAATAATGGATGACGCAACTGGCAAAATCAAAGCAACAATGCTGCCGGAAAGCTACTCGGCAACGCCAGGTCCTGCTGGCCCTGCCGGGGCGACGGGCGCCACTGGCGCGTCGGGGGCTGCCGGTCCTGCGGGGCCGACAGGAGCAATAGGCGCGAAGGGCGACACTGGCGCGACTGGACCGGCTGGCGCGAAAGGCGCGACGGGCGTCACTGGGGCTACCGGGCCTGCCGGGATTGCCGGCCTTCAAGGCGCCACAGGATCAACCGGCCCCGCTGGCGCGGCGGGAACTGCCGGACCAGCGGGGCCGACAGGAGCAACAGGCGCTACCGGGCCTGCCGGACTGCAGGGCTTTACCGGCGCCACTGGACCGCCCGGACCCCAGGGACCGCCAGGAACAGGGGGCGGGTTTGATTCGGATAACATTCTGACAGCGTATTACCTGGATATCGACCGCTTTAATATCAAGCCGGGACTGCCCCCCAAGCCATACACCGACGCTGCATTCCTGGCTGCCGATGCCAATGTGCAAGGCTTTAACAATGCGATACAATGGTGCGCCGTCAATGGCTATAACTGCCTTATCGTGCCGCCGGGCGAATATGCGGTTTGTTATCCGCGTTCCATCCAGATTTCCGTCAGCAATTTCACTCTGGATTTTAACGGCTCCACGTTAAAGGTCATTTATGACTCAGATCGCAAATCGCCGTTCGACCCCAGAAGCAATCCCGCAGATCCTTACAGCTTTCCCGGCAAAAATTCCGGCACCGACGACGGCATTACCATCAAGCTTCAGCGGGTCACCAACAGCCGAATCAAAAACTTGAGCCTGATCGGCTGCAAGGCCGACCGGAGCTTTGCCAATCCGGCGGAAGCCGCCGCGGAATGGAGTTACGGCATTCAGCTCGCCAACGGCTCTTCCCATTGCGTCATCTCCAACTGCAGCATCAGCAGCTATATGGGCGACTGCATCTCCATCGGCAATACCTCCTACCAGGATTATGCGGAATTCAGCCTCGGCCTTTCCTTCGGCGATGTTGACCGCGCGACGGGAGCGCTGGTGGCAAGCAACGACGGCACCGTGACCTCCCGGCTCCTGGATCTGCCCGCAGCGGGATACGGCAGCTTCCTGATTGCCGGGGCCGGATATGCCCGACTTACCGCGCTCAACATCAAAGAAGTCGATGTTGCCTACTACGCCTCCGACGGCGCCTATCTGGGCCGCTATGACAACAAAAAAATCTATACGCCAATCTCCATCCCCCAAGACGCGCGGAGATACCGCCTTATTTTCCGCAATGAACCTTCTTTGACCAAAAATATGCAAATTTCATTGAAATTCGGACTGACCCCGCATCACAACGTCATTGAGCGAAATGAAATTTACAATATTCATCGCGGCGGCATCACGTTGGGCGGAAACTACAACACAGTGGAATATAACGTGCTGCGGGACGGCACCGGCCTGATCGACCGCAAACCCGTTTTTAACGATTCGACGCGCTATGGCATCAATCAGGAGGATTCTTATGGGGATAACTGCGTCGTAAGGAGCAATGTTTTTTACAACCTGGTTCACGGGGTGCTGGTAGGCTGCTGGTCGATTCGGGTCGAAAACAACCATATGTACAATCTCAGCGGCATCGGCATCAATCTGTATACGCTTCATGTCGCCCGCGTCACGGGCAATTATCTGTATCGCTGCCGTACCGGAATTGGTTTGATGACCACGACCATTCCCGGCGCACACGCCTTTATCGAAAACAATACGCTCGTTTCCGTCAACAATACGGGCCTTGGCGGCAATGGCTACGAAACGTACTTTGTCCGCAACACATTGATTGATTCCGATACAACTTCATTCCGCGACGACGATAAAACGATTTGCGAAGGCAATCACTTTATTTGGACGTCTTCCTATAGCGGAACACCGATCGTTACCGCCAACATTATTACAGGATCCAGCTTCGAAGCGGTCGGCGCCCAGCGCGATCTTTATATCCGGGCTTATCGCATCTCGGAAAGCGTGATGACCAATCTTCATGTCCGAGTGGAAACACGCCAGCAAAAAAACAAGGCGGAGACGGTAGCCATTACGGATTCCAGATTTGCGGCTTGCCTGATCAACAACCATATTTTCGGCACAAAAAGCAGAACCGTAAACCTGGAGAACTGCGCGCTCACCGACACGATTGTCAGAATCGGAAATATTAATACGCCGGCCGATTCACCGTTCACATTCCTGAAACGCTGCCGAATATCGGCATATTCCATCAATTGGCTGTTCCAGTCGGAGTTTAATACCGGCTTTGGCAGCATCGATGTAGAGCAAAGCGACATTGCTATTTCCAATGCGTCATTCCAATATCTGCAAACCAACAATTTTAACGTTGCGGGCACCAACACCTTCGCCATCAAGCGCTCGCATATCGCCTATACCGGTTCCGGACTGCTGTCTCTGCTTTATTACAATCCCAACAACAAAAGGGCAATCAAAACGTTTGTAAACGCCAGAAACCGGTTTACCGGCATCATCCTTCCTGCAGCGGACAAGGACATTGACATCGATTACGATCCCGCAACGGAAGGCCCGGCACCGCCATTGGCGGGGTATTGGTTCCGCGGCGACCGTTACCACAATGCCTTCCCCGCCTCCGGCGGCCCGATGGGATGGGTATGCTTGCGATCCGGCTATGCGGCTGGGGCACGAACGGCATCAACGGCAGTTGCCAAAGGCGCAACAATCGCGATTGGAGACATCGTCTTTGAAGCAGCCAATGCCGGAACGACAGCGAGTGCGGCAGCGCTCACGATCTCCGGCGGCGAACAAACGCTGAAGGACGGCGCCGTTACATGGCAAACCGTCGGTACGCTGGCCCAATTCAGGCCGTATGGCACCGTTCAGTAACTCCCGATGCCGATGCCGGGCCCGGTTATAGACTGCCTTTTATTTCACAAAACCGTCGCGTCCTGACAGAGCACGCCGCATCTCTTCCCTTTGTTCAGCCGTCAAGCGGGCTGACAGGGTGTAGGATTCGTCGTAGGTGGGAGCGGCTTCGGCCATAGCAGCCATTTTTGCGCCGTAATGACTGATCTCCCCGATTGGCTTCGCCGGATTGCCGCCTACAACGGTATCTGGCGGAACCGAACGGGTGACGACGCTGCCTGCGGCCACTATTGCGTTTCTACCCACAGTAACGCCAGGCATAATGATGGCTCGCGCTCCGATAAAAGCATGGTCCTCGATCACCACTTTGCCAATCCGGGTATGCCCCGCATAGGGCTTGCTGCTGGCGTCATGCGCAAGCAGATAAGCCTCCGGGGCAATCGTTACATAATTGCCGATTTCAATCAGCCAGCAATGAGAGTAGTCAAAGACGACGCCGGGTTGAATTGAACACCCTTGCCCCACCTTCATGCCTTCCGAAATGCAGTCCTTAAGCCATATTTCCTCCAGCAGCCACTTTCGAAGACGCGACTTTCCAAAACTATACAGCTTCCTTAATCCCGCCATCTTCACCGGCACCTTCTTTGTGCCGCGCCAGCTCGGCCAGCCGAATGCTGAACCCCTGGGTAAACGGCAATATCGTAAACAAGGTGGAATATACGCCAATATCCTTGGTGTCTCCCTGCGAAAAATCCACCGCCCCGTTGCGGCGCGTAACCGACATCAGATAAGCCGCCGCCTTGCTCGCCCCTTCCCCGCAAACCTTCTCCAGCCCCTTGATGCCGGAAGCCAGCTGCAAAAACCAGCCCAACATAACCGTTGTGGAGGAATCCTGCCTGGATTCGCTGCGGCTCACCGCCCATCCCCAGCTTCCGGACGGATTCTGAAGCTTTAACAGGGTTTGGGCAAACCCCGCGATCATGCCCTCCAATTCGATTCGGGCGTTGTGATGGGCGGGCAGTTCGTTCCAGGCATCGATCAAACCAATCGCAAACCAGCCCAGGCCTCTCCCCCAGCCGTACAGCCCCGCAGGCAAGCCGCGCCCCACATGGTAGGCATGCCCCGGAATGTAGCGGTCGCCGAGCATGCCTTCCCGATCATATTGCCGCAGCTGGCGCAGGGCCAGTTCCACGCACTCATCCTTGCCGTAACGGAGGCCATAAATAACCAGAAACGGACACACAAAACCAATCGTGTCCACATAGCGGTAATCCGGCATGCTTTTGCGGTATTGAACGGTCCCGTCCATTCCTACATGATCGGCGATCAAAGCCCAGATTTCGTCCAGCGCAGGACGGAACCGGTCTGCATCGTCGCCCGCCAGCTTCATGACGCCGTACGCAAGCAGCCCCGCATCAACATGGCGCGGCTTCTCCTTCCAGCTCCCGTCGCTGTTGAATTTGGCGTCAAAGTAACGCAGTATCTTTTTATCCAGTTCTTCATCCTTGGAATGCCGCAAATATTCACTAAAGCCTAACAGCAGCGCTCCCTCCTGCCATTGCTGGATTTGGCTGCGGCTATAATTGCCGGACAACATGTCCAGCAGCACAAGCCGGGAATTATCCGTCAATTTGATCGTTGGCGTTCGGGTCAGCCATCTGGCTCCCCTCTCGTTTATCGATTTTGCCCAGGTCTCCGCGTCCCGGTAACGCCCGATATGAATCCGGCCGGTCCAATCCCTGAGCACGGGATATAGATCAACCGCAAACGTCAGCAGGACAAGTACGAGAAGTCCCAAAAGCACGTAAAACCCGATTTCCAGCACCTCGCTCCACCTCTCCCTTCATCGCTCGTCAAGACTGGGCAGATTTCTTTCGGTTCCGAATCCCAGCCGATAAGTCGTGTCATAATCGCTCGTTGCCGCGTCTCATCCAATGAGACTATAAAGCTTCTCCGCTTCTCCCTCAGTGCCATGCCAAACACTCGACAAACGCGCCGAAAACGCCGATGCAAGGCCTCTGTCCTGAAGCAAGACGGCAATGCCCTCGCCAAGCGCCGACGCGTTCATGTCCACGATCAGGCCATTCTCCATATGGGCGATCTGATCGCCAGCCGTGGAATAGCGGGTCGTAATGATGGGAAGGCCCATTATTTTTGCCTCGTCGATCGCAATCGACTTGCCTTCATAACGGGACGGCTGCACATACAAATCGGCCTGGCGCATATAGGGATAGGGATTATCCCGCACCCCGTCCAGAAAAAAACAATCCTGAAGCCCCTTTTGCGCTATCCGCTTCTCCAGAGCGCTCCGTTCCTCTCCTTCGCCAAGGACATGCCACTCCACCGCGATTCCGCGGTCCCGAAGCTCCTTGCAGGCGTCGATTGCCATATCCAGCCCTTTTTGGCGATGAAGACGGCCTACCGTCAGAATCAAGGCGGCGTTCGCATTGCGGCGCAGAGACGGAACCGCTTCTTCCGCCAGCCTGGCAATCAGGGATGGAGAGACGATATTGTGAATGACCTGCACCTTTTCGGCATAATCCGGAAAAGTTTCCCGCAATACATCTCCGCAGCCTTCGGACACCGTCACCAGATGCTGGAGCTTGGCAAAACGTTTGCGGTCGTAGGAAGGCTCCATGCCGAGCTGAAGATAGTCATTGTGGATAAACCCCAATTTGCGGGCGGCATGAACCTTGTCGATGCAATAATACACCGGCGTTTTCTCCAAAAAGCCGATTGCTGCGTCATAGCTTTTGCGAAGCGGCGGCAGCGCCGTCTGCAGGTAGCTCCATAATCTTTGCTCTCGCCTTGCGACGCGGGAATCCGTCTTGAACAGAAGGCCCGCTCCCAAACGCGCCGCAGCGATCCGATAGAGGCCGCTCCTGAGACATTCTTTCACAGAAGCTGCAATGGGCATATCGAAAAAAGCATAATGCGGCGGCGGCTCCAGCAGATTTACCTGATCCGGCACTTGAGAGAGAAACAGCCCTTCCCGCTTGAACAGAAGCAAATCGACGTCGTACCTGTCGTAGTCAAAGCTGTGCAGCAGGGAAATCAACGCTTTTTCCGCTCCGCCGCAATGCAAATGATTCATAACAATGAGAACCTGCTTCTTCACCCCGCTTCGCCCCCTTCAACCAGCGTATACAGCTTTTGGATTTCATCTTCCGTTCCGAGCTGCTGACTAGCCAGCTTGCCGGTTATCCGCTGGCGTAGCCCGCGGTCGTTTGCCAGACGGACAATGGCATCCGCAACAGCGTCCGCGTTCATTTCCGCGATTAACCCCTCGCTCCCATGCCGCAGTTGATCCATGGCCGTGCTGAAATTGGTGATGACAATCGGCTTTTGCAATATTTTGGCCTCATCAACCGCAATCGCCTTGCCTTCGAACAACGAGGTTTGCGCGTAGAGATCCGCCTGCTGCACATAGGGGTACGGATTGGCTTTTAACCCAAGCAGCACAAAACGTCCCTCCAGCCCATGAGACACGATCAAATCGCTTAACCTTTCCCGCTCCGGCCCTTCGCCGATGACATGCCACTGCACCTTCAAACCGCGATCCAGCAGTTTGCGGCAGGCCTCGATCGCAAGCGCGAAGTTTTTCTGCTCATGCAGCCGTCCGATGGAAACAATTACGAACTCCCCGCCGCTCCTGTCGTACAACTCCTCCCGCTCAAGTACGGCCATTCCTCTGATCAGCCCCGGCGATACCACATTGTGGATCACGGATACTTTGCCGCTATGCTCCGGAAACCGCATTTTCAGAACGTTTGCGCATTCCGGGGATACCGTCACCAGATGATCAAGCTCCGCAAAATAACGCCGGTCAAACGCCGGAGCAAGCTCCAGCTTATCGTAGTCGTTATGCACCCAGCCGATTTTGACGGTAGCGTTCACCTTTTCCACGCAGAAATAAATCGAGGTTTTTTCAAGAAAGCCGATTGCCGCATCATAGGTTGCGCTCAGCCTGGCAAACGAACGAGAGAGATGCCGCCAGCTGCGCTGCTCCCTCTTGCCGTCTCCTTTGCCAATCCGGTTGTGCAGGGAATACAGCACGCGGTCGGCCGCCAGCCGCATATCCCCTTTTTTCGCCAGTGCCAGGGCAGAAGCTCCAAGCGGTCTGGCGAAGGTGGCGAACGGCTCCCTTATGGGAAGCACCCGGACCTGCTCCGGTATCAAATCCATAAACAAGCCATCATGGCTCAGCAGTTGCAGATCCACGTTGTACCTTGAATAATCCAGCCCCGTCAGCAGGTTGATCAGGCTGCGTTCGCCGCCTCCCGCCGACAACCCCGGAATAATAAACAGCAGATTTTTTTTGCGCCCTGCGCCAGCATTCATCCTAGCCATAAACCAGCTCTTTGATGTATTGCACGGCTTTCCCGGACTTGGCTTGTATGCCGGGAAGCGCCTTGCGCAAGGTTTCCTTGATCTCGCCTTCCTCCGCGAGCAGCGTCTGGAACCCCCCGATCAGCTTGTCCCCGTCCGACAATTCCCTAATGTCCAGCACCAGCTTTTCCTCCCCGAACAGGTCGCGGGCAATGCCTTTGGATTTTACGCTGTAACCGAGCACAAGGGTGGGCACGCAATTGGAATACGCGGCGATCGTGGCATGCGTTCGCGCGCCGATAAAAAACCGCATGCGGGCGATATAGCCTTTATACTGCACGGCGGAGCAATGATCCGGCAGCAGCAGCACCCTGCCGGTATCGCTATATTGGGCGTAAAGCTCCTTCAGCAGCTCGTAATCGTTATTGCCGTGCTCCATGACATGCGGGGTCAGCGCAATCGACATATCCGTCGTCTCCAGAATATGCCGGATCAGACCTTCCACCGCTTCACGCGAACCCGCATTTCGCTGCGACACTAGCGGACTGAAGTTAATGCCGACCGTATTGCCCTCTGCCCAGCCCTTCGGCAATTCCAATTCTTCCTTTTCCATCGTAAAAGCGGGATCGGCAACCAGCCTGACCTGATGAAGTCCCTTGCTCCGCAGCATGTCATAGGTCAACGTTTCCCGGGTCAAAATCAGGTCGAACAGCTTCAGATCCGCCAGCTTGCGCGGCGACATATCCTCCTCGCCGATGGAGCAGCCCCACAGCACGAGCTTTTTCCCCTTCTCCTTGATCCGCTTGTCGATTTCATACCAGCCCGGCTGCTCGCCGTAGCAATAATTGTCTCCGCCGATGGATAAGAGGACATCCATATCGCCGATCCGGTTAATGATATTGCGATGAATCCGTCCCAGCGCATAGGATTCGTCCCTGAACCACTTGACCCGCATGGAGGAAATCCACCAGTCCGCGGAATACTTGCGAATCGGCAACGCCGCCCCGTCGTACACGCCGTCCAGCTGCGGAATGCCCTTGTCGCTCTCCGGCTTGCCGGAGGCCAGATAAATTTTGGATTGCTTCAATCCGCCCTTCAGCAGCGCGGCGGACGAGCGCACAATTGCCTCGCATCCCCGGTTCAGACTGCCGTCATGAGCAAACATCATGATTTTCATTGGTTTTCCCTCCATGATTTCGGTTTCTGTATCGGCTGTACCCCGTTAATACATAAATGCCAAGCGGCGACCTCCGCCGCAGCAGGTACAGCAGCAGCTTGTGATAAGATCCCAAGGCGTTCTTTTTTTCCTCCCGGTAAAACGGCAGCGATTCGCGCACCGCCTGATGGGCAATCATTCCCTTTATGTAACGAAGCCTTGAACTAAGCGGCAGACTTGTTTCGTTCATATAAATATGAATATTGTCCAGCACGCTGCTTATCAGCTTGATGGATTTCAGGCGGGAGATATCGCGGGGAGCCATAACCTCAAGATAGACCGAAGGAGGCTCCGCCTGGTACACCTCCAGCACTCGCTGGTAATAATCGGTTTTGGCCGCATTCCGCGTAGCGCTTCCTTCAACCTCGCAGTAATGATAGCCGGCATAATTGAGATACCGCATGGACTCCGCCACGGACAGAAACGCCATATTGAACATGCCGTCTTCCCCCAGCTTGACGCCTTCCGGAAAAACGATGCCCCTGCTTGCCAGCACTTCTCTCCGGTACAGCTTCGTGCAGGCGGTATTGAAATCGTCGTTTGCCAGCATATAGGGCAGCACTTGCTCGCGGATGTAGGTTCGGGACAACTTTTTATTAGGCGGAAAAGGATATTTTGCCATAATAAGCGCCCCGTCCTGGCGGACCTGGAAATTGGACGCAACCATGTCGCAGTCCTCCTCCACCGCAGCTTTGTACAGGTTGTAAAACATATCGAAGGCGACGTAGTCGTCCACGTCGACAAATCCGACGTATTCGCCGCGCGCATGCCGGATGCCAGTGTTGCGGGCATGGCTGACGCCGCCATTGTGCTGGCTAATCACCCTGATGCGTTTGTCGCAGCAGCCGAATCGCTCAATTACGGCTTTGCTTCCATCTCGGGAGCCGTCGTTTACAAAAATAAACTCGCAATCCTTCAAGGTCTGGTTCACAAGCGACGAAATGCACCGGGGCAAAAAGGATTCCGCATTATACACCGGTATGACAACGCTGACCTTCACCGTCACGCCGACCCTCTCCTATCGCCCTGAAACAGACTATACAGCTTCTGAAGCTCATAGGCGTTGCCATAATCCATACCCGCGCAATTGCGGGCAAGGCGTTCGCGCAGCTCCTTGTCCTGATGCAGCCGCTCGATTCCGGCGGCTATTCCTTCCACCGACTGCTCCGTAATGTAGCCGTCGATAAAGTTGGTCACCTGGCTGGCGGCCGTGGGGTATCCCGTAATGACAACCGGCTTGCCCAATATTTTGGCCTCCGTAACCGTAATCGCTTTGCCCTCGTACCGCGACGGCTGCACATACAGATCGCATGACTTGACGAAGGGATACGGATTCGTCTGCTTGCCCAGCAGCACAAAGCTGTCCTCCAGCTCATGCTCCGCAATCTGTTCCCGCAGCGCAGCTTCCTCTCCGCCGTAACCAACCACGTACCAAGCCATGTCCCGGTAGCCCAAATCCCTCAGCATTTTAAAAGCCTTGATCGCCTGGTCGATGCCCTTCTGATAGGACAGTCTGGCGACGGTCAACAGCTTGAACCTGCGATCCCGGGTCATGGGGTTGTCCACCTCGCCGCTGTCTGCCAGCATGGAAACCGCCGGGGGCGAGATAATATTTTCAATGACGGATACTTTGTCCTTTAATTCCTTGTACCGGCTAATAAAGGAGCTTTTGCAGGCGTCCGACACGGCAATGATGTGATCGAATTTGCTCCACATTTTCATGTCCATCGCATGGTTGGTGGCAATCGTGGAATAATCGGTATGAATCCAGGCGATTTTGATATCCGCCGCCACTTTGTCCGCCACAAAATAATGCGGCCACAGGAAGCTGATGGCCGCGTCGTACCGCTGCTCCAGCTTGGGCAGCAAGGGCAGCGCGTATCGCCACATCAGCTGCTGCTGATAATACCCCGGCTCCTCCAGCTTGCGCAGTCTCGTTTCCAGCGCCGTTCTCGCTTTGGAGACAAGACGAGTAATGCCGATGCCGATTTGACGGGCGCGGAACGTATCGGCAATCGAGGAACGAAACGTCTTGTACTCCGCCATCTCGTCCAGGAGGGAGATATCCTCATGCAGCAGCTCCATAAATTCGCCGCTTTGGCTATACAGCATGAGATCCACCTTGTATTCGTCATAACTGAATTGCTCCAGCATCCCCGCGAGGCTGCGCTCGACGCCTCCGATGCCCATATCGCAGGATGCGATCAATATCTTTTTCATGACCAACAACTCTCCTCATTTGCTCATTTGGGAGCCGCCCCAGTGCGACAGCTTTTTCATTCTCCGCCACACCAGCAAAAACGGCCTCAGCGGAAAATACAGGAGGTGCAGCCGCTTCGGAAGCGGAAGCGTCCGGGCATCCTCCGGATAAGGATGAAGCATGCTTGCGATGAACTTCAGGCGTTGGCCTAGCGGCATGAGGGCAAACAGATATTTTTTGTGATAGCGCTCCACATCGAGAGGGACGGGCGGCGAGTGCAGATTGACCTTCCGGCGGATATAAAATAATGCATCCTCCGCCAGCCACTCCGCCCTGCGGGTTTGCAGCAGCGGCTTCATTTCCTCCCGCAGCGGCGCGCCGATCAGCCTGGAGGCCAGACAAAGGGCTTGTCCTCCGACAGCTGTAAGCTGATGCTTCCGCAGAAGCGCCGAAAGCGCGGCCCAATCCAGCTTTTGGGCCGTCAGCTGCTTGATGTCCAGCAGCCAGCGCAACCTCGCCCAGCCATGACGAGCCCCATGCGATACCAAGAACAGGAACAGGTCTTCCCGTCCCAAATAATAGATGGGGCGATTGATCAGGGCGCTTTGCCTCCGCCTCTCCCACAGCTCCCGAAATTTTGGCTCCTTGGAAGGAAAAGGATTCAGCCTCCAGTGGACCTCCACCTTGATTTCCTTTTTGGGATGATGATAAACATAATGATGATGGCGCCATGTCCAGTCATTCAGTAAGGTTTCTATATATTCGTCTTTTTCGTAGCCCCCATCCAGCAGCAGCTTCTCCACGGCCTTCACCTGCTCCAGCTCCACCAGCACATCCAGATCGCATGAGGTTCTAAGCGATACGTCGCCGTAGAGATCGGCCGCAATAACGGGCCCTTTCAGAAACAGCGCCTTAATGCCCTCGCTGGAGAAGTGATTGGCCAATTGCTCCATTTCGCCGCTCAGGGCAAGCATGGACAGTGTATTTCGATAATAATCCCGTTGAAAAAGGCTTGTGACAAACTCCGGAACGTACGGCGGCTTCCTGTTTTGCAGCCTTTGGCTGATCGTGGGGAATACGCGGTGATGCCTGGCCAGATCAATAAACTCATGCCAGTTCACCTCCTGCAGCAGTTCCCAATGCTCGAAGGTCAGCTCCGCCTCATCCTCCATCTCCAAAAAAGCAAGCAGCAGCCGCAGCTCTTGCGAAAACTCTTCAACAAGCTCTTCAACTTCTTTTCTCATGGATATCTCCTTCACATGCTTAGCGCAAGCTCATGCATTCTCGTCATAGAACATTTTGTTCTTTAAAAAGAACACAAGTAAAGATTATCATCCCTTTTTTGTTCTGTCAATGACTGTAAACTAATTTGTGACGGGTACGTTTAGTTTGCAAACGACTCGAAGCGCCTTCGACGGGAGACAGTAAAACACGATCTCGCCCTATGGGGCGTCACTCCACCTATGGACATCTCACTCATGTGGGATTTCCCGCCAACTATGGTCATCTCACCTCCTCTATTGGGCCTCCCTCCACCTATGGACATCTCACCTCCTCTATTGGGCCTCCCTCCACCTATGGACATCTCGCTCTGAGGCGACGTCACGCCATCTAATGATCATCCCGCTTCTATGGGACGTCACGCCATCTAATGATCATCTCGCTCTCACAGGATGTCCCGCTACCTATGGTCATCCCGCTCTGAGGGAGTGTCCGCCACCTATAGTCATCTCACTCCCACGGGACGTTCTGCTACCTATGGTCATCCCGCTTTTATGTATGGTCCACCTGTTATGGACATCTATGACCATTAGAGCCCCGAAAATGAAAAATTTCAATTTCTTATGGACATTTGTGACCGTTAGATCACATTTTCACCTGATTTTCTCCACTTTTTTTCGTCTAATGGTCATAATTGACCGTTAAATATCGCAAATCCAAACATTTGATGCTCTTATGGACAAATATGACCGTTAGAATTATAGGTAGACGATAAGTTGGCTCTAGCGCATGCGTGTGGTGACACGTGTTCCGTCCTGTGGTGACACGTGTTCCGTTCCTCCCCACCGCTTGCTGGGAACTGCTAGCGGGCAGAAGCTTGACAGCGCTAGACAGCAATTAGAGTTTGGTAGACAACAATTAGAGTTTGGTAGACAACAATTAGAGTTTGGTAGACAACAATTAGAGTTTGGTAGACAACAATTAGAGTTTGTTTACAGAACATTTTTTGTTGGTAGACAACAATTAGTGTTTGCTAGACAACATTCCGGTTGAACAATACGTACGTCTTTCGGCAGAACGCTCTCCTTTTCAAACGTTCAGTTCACACTTCTGTTCAAACGTTCAGTTCGCTCGTCTTTTCAAATGTTTCTGAATAACTCCTTGCTGTTCAACCGTTTCAGAAAAACTCCCTTCTGTTCAAGCCAGCCTTATTTTCGCTATAATGGGGAAAAGTTGATGTTTAACTTGCGGAGGAATCATTCAATGGTCAAAACGATCGTCCTTTACGGAGCTGGCGGACATGCTAAAGCCGTAGCTGACACTGTGGAAAAGCAAGGTGTTTATCGGATTCGGGGATTACTGGATGATAACAGGCAACCAGGCAGTCAGTGTTATGGCTATGAAATATTGGGAGGTCTGGAGTGGCTGAGAAGTCACGCCGAGGAATTGGACGGCATTATAGTAGCGATAGGCGACAACTGGATACGTGCGGTTCTGTCGGGCAAAATAGGGGCAATCGCGCCAGAGATTCCATTTGTTAAAGCGATACACCCTTCCGCCCAGCTTGCCAGAGGCTCCGTAATTGGCGATGGCTCCGTCATCATGGCTGGAGCGGCAGTAGGCAGCGACTCCACTGTTGGAGAACATGTCATCATGTACCCCTTGACATCCCTGGATCATGACAGCAACGCCGGCAATTTCACCAGCTTTGCCCCAAAAGCAGTTACCGGCGGTGGAGTAACGATTGGCGACTATACCGCAATCGCAATTGGGGCTACCCTTGCCCACTCCGTATCAATCGGGGAACATTGCGTCATCGGCGCCGGTGCTACGGTGCTGGGCGATATCCTCCCCCATATTGTCGCATATGGGACACCTGCGCGCCCTGTACGGGAACGGCTGGCTGGCGAACGGTATCTGTAGACAAACGGAGCTTGCCTCGTCCAGTATTTTTTGAAATTTTGGTATATAACGAAACTCAATAAAAGGAGCTGCTTGCAGGATGTCCGTTGCAAAAAACGAAACCATTGGCACTGCGTTTCCATTCCAATCGCGTTATATGAAGGTTAACGGCCATCAGTTACATTACATCCGTCAAGGAAGTGACGGCGACCCCATCGTTTTTCTTCACGGCAACCCCACTTGGTCCTATACATTCCGCAACATCATTCCATATGTACAGGAGCAAAACAGCTGCATTGCGGTTGATTTGATTGGCATGGGCCGCTCCGACAAGCCAAACATCGACTATACGTTTTTGGAGCATGTTGATTATGTAACTCAATTTCTCAACCAGTTGGAGCTGGCCAATATTACGCTTGTTGGACATGACTGGGGAGCTGCTATCGGAATGCATTATGCCATGAACCATCCGGACAAAATCAAAGGGATCGCAATGCTGGAACCGCAAGCTCTGTATCCCAATGCTGCATGGACCGATTTCTCTCCGCCTGAGGCTGCTTCCCTCTTTCAAAAATTGCGGGATCCAGAAGAAGGTTGGTCATTTATGCGAGATAACAGCCCGTTTATTGAGGGGATGACCTCAACAATCATTAACCGTCCAATTTCTCAGGACGAGCATGAACACTATCGGGAGCCTTTCCGCAATGTGGAAAGCCGCAAACCGATGTGGGTATTTCCGAATCAAATACCAATCGAAGGTCATCCGGCTGAAGTGGTGGATGCTGTAAAGTTGCGAAATGCCTGGCTCACAACATCCCCGATACCAAAGCTGTTATTATATGCCTCACCCGGCTGCACGGTGCGGGAACCCCAGCCCAATTGGTGTAGGGAGCATCTGCAAAATTTGACCCTTTTCGATATCGGCAGCGGATTTCATTATTTAACAGAAGAAAACCCTCATGCAATTGGCCGCGAGCTACAGCGTTGGCTGCATGAAATCAGCCAATAGGCAAAATCGAATAGATTGACACTGAAGCCGTCACGCTTGATGACGGCTTTTAGGCTTAGAGCTTTAGGTTATTGATCTGTGCTTTGGGCTTTGGGCTTTGGGCTTTGGGCTTTGGGCTTTGGGCTTTGAGGTTTGAGCTTTGAGCTTTGAGGTTTGAGGTTTGAGGTTTGAGGTTTGAGGTTTGAGGTTTGAGGTTTGAGCTTTGAGGTTTGAGGCTTGAGGTTTGAGGTTTGAGGCTTGGTTAGATTTTTAGGTTATTAGATTGTTAGCTTTTATCCTGAAGGCTGGCTGAGCTTGATTGGTTGTTGGTTGTTGGTTGTTGGTTGTTGGTTGTTGCTTGTTGGTTTACCCTGCGCTTCATGTATTGACAGCGGCAATAATTTCGGTCAGAATATAATCAAGTTTAAATAGTCAAGTTTGATTATTGGAGGTAGAGTCCGTATGGCTCGTTTAATGGTGCTTGGTCTTCTGAAAAGGAAACCGATGCATGGCTATGAAATGCAGCAAGCGCTCCAGCAAAGCAAAGCGGATCAATGGGCAGACATTCTTCCAGGCTCTATCTACTATGCGCTTAAACAGATGCAAAAGGAAGGATTTGTCCAGGTAAGGGCCCATGAATCCACGGGACACCGCACCAAAGCAGTCTATGAAATAACAGAAGCCGGCGTGGAAGAATTCCATAACCTTCTGAAGGAAGCTTGGAGCCTTTCGGAGCTATCTCTCCCTACGACGCTATATACAGCCTTGTCTTTTGTAGATGAGCTGCCTTTGGAGAATGTGCTGGAGGCAATTGCAAACCAAATCTCTGCTCTGGAGAACAAGCTTGCCGACTGGGACACCGGAGAGAGCATCAAAACAGAGCAAACCAATATGCCCGGTTTTGTTAAAGCATTATTCAACAACGGCAAGCAGCACATTCACACCGATCTGGAGCTGCTGCGTCACCTGCAAGAGCAGCTTCCCCAGTGGCTGTCGGCAGCACAGTCCCAGCGACAATGATGGTCACGACAGCACAGCCCCAGCGGCAATGATGGTAAGAGCAGCACCGTCCCGAGTCAAGCCTTAGTAAACGGCGCATGAAAGCGTCAACCCCGTTTCGGATTTCCTCATCGGACATTTCCTCATGGGCACTAAGGTATTGCACCAAATCAGCACGGGTAGCCCCTAATAATGCATACATGGTGAAGGCTACTTCAGTTTGAGGGATGATTTGCGCCAGCATCGACTTCAAAACTTCCTCAATATGCGCGAGGTGACGGCAATCCCCTAACTACTGTGCGATTCGACTGGTTTGACCCTTCGACACACGCTGCCGTCCTGCAAGGCATAGAGCGAATGTACCTTGTGCCTCCAACCGGCATATTAGAGTTCCACGTCGACTCCGGTGTGCCAAATGATTTCGCTGCCATGCTGGCGCGGGCCGACCAATTAATTGCAGACGGCTCGGAGGATTACGTAAGCGTCGATGTCAAAGCCGTCACTGGCATAGCTCCGATTAGATTCGCCGATTATGCAGCCGGCTTTTGGAGCCAGGCATAAACAGCGCATACCATGCCGAGATGCAGAAAAGCATCTCAGCGTGTATTCCAAACAGATAGCTGCATGCCTATTCCGTCCAAATAGTCAAACTTGACTATTTGATTATCAACCACCAGGAGGCACATGAGATGAATGCCAAAATAAAGCTGGATCATTTTGTTATCCATATTGATGAAGATAAGGAGAGGTTGGCGCTGCTGAAGCAGGATGCCGAACGACTAGGCTTTCCCTATCGTCCCGAGCGCGGAAAAGGCACGAGCAGCTTCAAGGTATCGAATATGTGGATAGGCGATCACTATTTTGAACTGGTTTGCCTGCGCAAACCACAAACCGATTGGCGCAAGGAATGGGAGGCGCTTTACAACGAGGGCAAACGCGGCGTCTTTGGCCTAATGCTAATGACGGACAATTTGCAAGCTGTTAGGGAGGAATGGCTTGCAAATGGCATCCAGGCTTCACAGCCTGAACGGATCAGCTTCAAGCTGTTTGGCTTGATTCAAATCAGCATGCCGTGGCAAACGGTTTATGCGCCGCCGATTCCCGGCACGAATCTCACCATTGCCGTTTCCCAGATGGATTCCGAGCGGCAGTATCAGCAAATAAGGACACGCCGCATGAAACCCAATTCGGAGGAAAACGGGATTACCGGCATCGCCGAAACCATCGTCAGAAGTGATTTTTCGCCGGAGGCTTTACGCTACATAGAGCAGTTGTTCCCGGGCCGCAAAGCGGGCAGCCGGGAACGCACGATCTCTCTTGACGACTCGACGCTGCGTTTTGAGCATGTCGCTTCCGTTAAGCAGGAGCTGCAAGTCGATCTGAACGCAACCTGCAATGCCGCTTCGCCAAACAAAGGAAGTTTCACCATTGCAAACGTTAGAGTTAGCCTATAGAACAACCAGGCCAGTTGCAACACGGATAGCAAACTCAAGCTTTCGTTCATGAGAGTAAAATTGCTAAGCAATCGTTCTTGGCACGGCGTGGAGCGGCGTGACCGACCTGCCGGAGCGACCGGACAATGCCTGTTCCAATACGGCAATAACCCGCTCCTGCTGATCAACGCTCATAGCCGAGCCCGACGGCAAGCAAAGCCCCGTGCGGAACAAATCCTCGCACACGGAGTTTTCCCCTTCCGTATGGGGGTAGAACAACGCCTCCGAAAACAAGGGTTGAAGATGAAGCGGCTTCCAGAGCGGCCTTGCTTCAATATTGGCCTCCTCCAGACGGAACAGCATATCATGAACCAATGCGGAGGCGTCTTCGCCCTCAAGCACCAGCGCCGTCAACCAACGGTTGGAGCGCGTGCCTTTTAGCTCCGGCATAAAGGAAACGCCGCTTATTCCGCCTAAAGCATCCTCATATCGGCTGAAGACAACACGCCTCGCGGCAACCCGCTGCTCGATCTGCTCCAGCTGCGCCCTGCCGATTCCCGCTAGCACGTTGCTCATGCGGTAATTATGGCCCATTACGCTATGCTGGTAATGGACGGCGGCGTCTCTGGCTTGCGTTGCCAGAAAACGGGCCTTTTTCAGCGAATCCACATCGTCCGAAACTAACATTCCGCCTCCGGAGGTGGTTATAATTTTGTTGCCGTTAAAGGAAAAAATACCGTATGCGCCAAATGTGCCGCTTTGCCGTCCCTGATAGGTGGAGCCCAGCGATTCCGCGGCATCCTCCACAACCGGCACGCCGTACCTATCGCAAATTTCCATCAACTCGTCCATTCGGGCCATACCACCGTATAGGTGCACAATAACGGCGGCCTTGGGCAGCTTGCCATGCACAGAAGCTTCCTGAAGCGCCCTCTCCAGCGCGGCGGGCGACATATTCCACGTATCCGGCTCCGAGTCGATAAAAAGAGGACGCGCTCCCAGATACAGGACCGGATTTGCGCTTGCGACAAACGTAAAGCTTGGACAAATGACCGTATCGCCGGGTCCAACGCCAAGCAGCGTCAACGCCAGATGAATCGCCGCCGTGCCTGAGCTTACCGCCGCAGCTCCTCTGGAGCCGGTATATGCGGAGAAGCTTTCCTCGAAAGCATCGATGTGGGGGCCAAGCGGCGCAATCCAATTTGTTGCAAAAGCTTCCGCGATATACCCCTGTTCGTTCCCGCTCATATGCGGCGGTGACAGATAAATCCGTTCATAAGCATGTTTTTGCAGCGCCATGTCCTCTTTACCCCTCCTGGCGGCTTGCCGTTCCCTCGAACAGCGGCATGCTAACATGGCCGCTGTGGCTGGTCCCGTCGCCGCTCCATACTTTTTTGACCGTTAAGCCTACAATTTTTAAATCCAGCAGAAGGCTGACGTTTTCCACATACCACAAATCCCGCTGAAAACGTTCCTCCCAGGTTACATCGTTGCGTCCGTTAACCTGCGCCCAGCCCGTAATCCCCGGCCTGACCAGATGGCGTCTTGCCTGCTCCTTGGAATAAAGCGGCAGATAGTCCATCAGAAGCGGCCTCGGGCCCACAAAGCTAAGTTCGCCCTTCAGCACATTCCACAGCTGCGGCAGCTCGTCCATGCTGCTCCTGCGAAGCAGCCGCCCGAAAGGCGTCATGCGCAGACCATCCGGCAGCAGCGCCCCCGATTCATCGCGCTCATCGGTCAAGCTGCGGAATTTGTACAAATAGAAGGGTTTTCCGTGCAAGCCGGGACGCTGCTGCCTGAACAAAACGGGCGACCCCAGCTTCAGCTTGACCAGCAGACCAACCGCTCCCATCAGCGGCAGCAGAAGAAGCAGAAGAAGCGCAGCTCCCGTCGCGTCCAAAAATCGTTTAAGCATGATGAACCAATCTCCTTAGCCATAAAATGAATGATAAAAATTACAGTAGCCGCATTCTTGCCGCTGCGTTGATATTTAGGCGCACGCATTTAGTCGCATTGAGGGCGCCTATATGAATTCGCCGTCTTAGCGAGGCAGCAGCTTCCGCATTTTGGCGATCATATCGGGACCGACGACCCGGCTGACGCTGCGCTTGAGCTGGCTTCTGAACCGGACATGCGCGGGGAGCCAGGATTGCGAAAAATGATGAATGGTATAGCTGTTATCGCTCAGATAATGTCCGCCGTTAACGGGATCGAATGGACTAAAATAGGTCCGGGGATAAAATACGACGCCCGAAGGCAAGCTCTGCTGATGGCCGTTGAGAACCAGTCCGCTGCGCGTGCATATCTCGGAAATAACCGCCGTGTTGGTACGCATGTCGTAGCTCCCGTCCTCCTTAACGAAAGGACGGCCTTTGTAATCATCCAGCAGCTCCTTGATCCAGGGATGCTCTGGCGCGGCGCCCATCGTGCCGGACTGCAGGAAACGCTCGTCCTCAAAGCCCGAAAACGCGGAATGCTTCAGCAAATCATCCAGCGGCCGCAGCGCCTCCACATCGGTATCCAGGTAAACGCCTCCGTAACGATAGAGCGCATGAAGCCTGGCATAATCGCTGACAAAAGCAAATTTCCTCGCTTCGTACGCCTCGCGGACATAACGGCTGATGGAGATATCGAAATTGCTTTCGTTCCATTCCATCCAGGTATAGCCGCTCAGGTGCTTCCGCCAGCTTGCCATGCATTTGACGACCTTTTTGGGCTTATCAGCCCCTCCAAACCAGCAATAATGGATGATTTTGGGGATGGGATCGCCACCCACTTCCATTTTGCCCTGTTTTTCACCATGCGCGCTTTCCACGCTGCTCCCCCCTTTTTGTCAAAATGGCCACTTGAGATAATCGCTGCCGTATCTGATGTTCAGCATGATTTCATTTTCATAAAAGAAATAAAGGAAATATAATACGATGATGGCAAAGTAGATAAGCGGCCTATCCTTTTTCCGAAACAGCTTGATCAACCAGCTCATCAGCAGGATGTGGTACAGCGTAAAATAAATGCCCAGCCTGGCGATAATCCAGTTTTGGGTCGAAATAAACAGCAGCACGCCGCCAACAATGGCCAAGTTGACAAAAATATCGCCTTTGGGATATAGCTCCCGCAATTTCTCTCTGCCCAGAAACGCCACAAACAACGGAACAAGATACACGACCACCCGGATATAGTTGGCTCCGCCTTCCTGAAAATCTTCGTAATGGCCGTATTGCGAATCTTTGATTAGCGAAAACATCATGCTCGAAAAATGGTTAAACCCCATCACCATAACAATGGCCAGTCCCAGCATAATAAGCGTGGTCAAGGTCCATGCCCTGCGTCGAACCAGAAAATAAATCGGGATCATAATGAGCGCGCTCTGGTGAAAAACGGATGCCAGCAGGACAATGCCCATGTATTGCTTCCACTTGCCCTCCAGAAGCGCATGGGTCGCCGTAAATACAATCGCCGCCGCCAAATATTGCCGCACGCCGTTCATGGATACGATAAACGCGCCCGTTGCGATATACAGAAACAAACTGATTTCGATCATTCTGGAATAATGGTAAAAAACGATAACGATCAGCATGTTCGTTATAGCCGCCGTCGTTAAAATAAGAATCTGCGGATCATCCGAAAACTGCTGCAGCAGCATCTGGAACAAATTAAAGCCAATATCGCTTTTTTGCAGGATCGCGGACCAGGTAAATTCATCCACCCGATAGCTGTGCATGTAAAAATAGGTGTCCCCGATATTGTTGCGCAGCCCGGCCACCGTCATCAGACACAACGCCGCCAGCACGACATACAGCTTGTTCGGCTTAACTCCCGTCGGCCATGACGCGCTGGATACGGAAACGTATCTGGCCATCAATGCCGTAACGAAACAAAGGGCAAGCGTTGCCCAAAGCATTTGCACTTCCGTCCTTCTCCTTCCTCGCTATGTCCTCGTTTTCATAACCGTCATACGACGGGTTGTCGTAATAAACAGATAGAGCAGAATGCCTGAGGGAACAGCCAGTATAGTCGCCCACTTGCATGGGGACTGGGCCAGAAACCTTTTGTTGCGGAGCATCAGGCTGCTGGATACATAATGGGACGCTTCCCGCAGCTTGTCCTTCAGCGTTGGAGCATACTGCATAGCCGTTTTGCGAAAAAAGGAGAAACCCTGCGGATTCCGCTTGTATTGATTAATAATGTTCATGCTGGACCCGTCCTGCCGGTACTCCACAATGCAGACGACCTCATCCATGATGAGTACGGGAAGCTGCTGATCCACCAGGATGTATTTGTAGGAAAGAGGACAATACTTTTCGCCGCTGAAGAGCGGATAAGGCGGTGTCGCCGTAATAATGTCGGTGCGGTAAATCAGCTTTTTGTCGCCTCTGACGCCATGCCGCACGAACAAATCCGTTTGGGGCGAGCTCTTGAGGTTGATGGGCAGCCTGGTTCCGATCACTTCGCCATCCGGGAACGCATCCAGCGCAATGATGCCCGCGTATTGACTCCCGCCGTATTGCCGCCAAAATCCAATGATTTTTTCTACCGCGTCATCCGTCATGTAATCATCGGAATCGATGCAGACATTTAGCTCCGAATCCATGTGCTCGTACGCTTTGTTGTGGGCGCCGTGCATCCCCTGATTTTCCTGGTAGACATAGGTAATGGGCACTTGCTCCTCCCGAATCCATCCCTCTACAAGCTCCTTGGTATTGTCCGTGGAGCCGTCATCCACAATCAGCCATACAAAATCCCTGCTGGTCTGCCGCTTCAGGCTTTCATAACAGAGATGAAGCGTATAAGCCCGGTTATAGGTCGGCGTAAAAACCGTCAATGTCGGCGTCATAAAGCCGTTGTCCCTCCTTTTAAGCTCAGAATGCCCTCAACAGTGCGGTAATCACCGCGTTGCGGCAAGCCCGTTTATCCCGCTGCAATGAACAGCCCGTTGCTTTTCCCGTATCTTCAGTCGCTCGAAGGAGACGCGATTCAGCGTCCCGCTACTGTGGCGGGCGGCGTTTCTGCTGCAGCAAAGGGCTGAATGAGGGGATCGGCCTCCGTTTTGGGCAAGATCGCCCCCTCCGCAGCCAGCCGCCGATACAATTGCTCCAGCCGCAACGCCTGCTGCCCGCAATCATAACCTTGCGACTTTATGGCCGCATGGGTATCGGTTCTATCCGTTGCCATGCTGGCGATTTGCCTGCCCCATTCCGATATCGGCGCTTCTAGCGGAATGAAGACGACATTGCCCGTCAAATCAGCCTCTTCCGTGATGGCGTCTGATACGACGCAGCGCAATCCCGCGGCTTGCGCCTCCACCAGCGCCAGCGGCAAACCCTCGTAGCGCGAGGGCATAAGAAACAGATCCATCCCCTGAAGCAAACGGCTAATATCGTTCCTTATGCCCAAAAAAACAACATTGCTGGAGATCCCCAGCTTTTCGGCCAGCCTCATGGCGCTGGCTTTTAGCGGGCCGTCTCCCGCAAGCACCAGCAGCGCTTCCCCGTTTTCCGCCAGCACCTCGCGGAAAACATGCAGCAGGAAAACATGGTTTTTCTGCCGGCAAAACCGGCCGACATGCCCCAGCACAAGACGTTTTCCCGCATTCAGCTCGCGCCGCACATCCAGGCGGACATCATCATTCCGAACATAATCCCCCAGGTCCACGGCATTGGGAAGCACCACCGGATTTCCCCTGCCGCTTTTCTCTCGTCCGTACAGCCAATCTCCCGCTCTGGCGGAGCAAGCCATGGGAATTGCGGGCTGTGATCGCAGCACCGTCCTGGCATATAGCCGGAACGGCAGCTTGTAATCCCATTCCAGATCGCTCATGTGGCTATGGGCAATCAGTCCGGTCACGCCGGCCTCCCGGGCCGCTTTCAGCACAAAGGCGCTATTTTCATTCAGGTGGGCATGAACAATTCCGTATTCCCGATGTTCCTCAAAAAAAGCGCGCAACGCCGCAAAATAAGACCTGTAGCTGCCTGGCCGGATAGCGGGCATCACATAACGCCTGCCCCCCAGCGCAGCAATTTCATCGTCATAACTACCCTTTTCCGCCCTGTTAACCATGAAATCAAATTGAATGCCGCTCCTTGCCAGCTGGCGGTAATAGTTCATAAGCATCGTTTCCAGTCCCCCGCGATTCATCGAGGTGACCACTTGCAGAATTCGGATTGTCTCCATGGCGACGCCCCTTCCGCTTTGGCCTGGTCCGCATAAATTCCGCTCCGTACAGGAGAAGAAGCAGCGGAGCGGCTAGCCTCCTTCTGGCTATGGCAAAAAACAGTCTCCATACGGCGGCGGAGTGGCTGCTGTCAAAAGCTCTCAGCGCTTCCGCCGTTGCGGGGGCGGATAAAATCTCCTTCAGTTCCCTGATTTTCCCCAGCGAATTGGCGGGATTCTTCCGGCTAATTATGTTTAGGCCCAGCCCCAGCACATTCATGGCAATGCGGTTTTGAAGCGCCTCCCGGAAGGGCACGCTCCGCGGCAGCGCTGCCGCTTCCGTCTCCAGCAAGGCGTATTGCCGACGGAATTTCTCCGGCAGTTCCTCCCTGTAGCCGGTTGTGATAGAACCCGCGTTAACCCGCCAGTAATGATAGTAACAGCGGTCAAGAAACAGGAAACGGTTTGCCCGCCTGAAGGCCGCAACATTAAACAAGGAATCCTCATTGCTGCCGATTTCCCGCAGACTGGTGAAAGCAATCCCCTCGCGCTGAATCAGCGAGCTCCTGTACAGCTTGTTCCAAACCGTTCCCCAAGCATCCAGATGCTCCGGGCTTGACGTCTCTGCGCCGATTGGCCCGATTAGCCTTCGCGTAACTTCATGCTGAAGCTGCTCGCCGCGCAGAAACGTTTTGTGGTCGAGCGGAAACGCCTTGGCTTTGCTATGGCTGCCGAATTCCCTGACATAAGCGCACATCACGATATCGGCATCATTTTTGACGGCTTCTCCATACATCGCTTCGTACATGACGGAGTCGGCCCAATCATCTGGATCCGCAAAACCGATATAGGAGCCGCTGCAATGAGCCAGTCCCAGGTTTCGCGCAGCCGCTACGCCTGCATTGGGACTTGAAATCAACTGAAGCCTGTTGTCGCTCTCCGCCCGGCTTGCCGCAATGGCGGCGCTGGCATCCGTTGAACCATCGTCAACGGCGATGATCTCCAGCTCCTTCAAGCTTTGACCCAGCAGGCTGTCCAGGCAGCGGGCCAAATATGGCTCCATATTATAGATAGGCACGACGATACTGACTTTCGGCTTTGGCTTCATCCCCGGCCTCCGATAGTAAGGATTGATAAATGGTTGTCAGTTCCTCCTGCACCCGGGAGAGACTATAATTTCCCGCCCGCTCCGCCCCGAGCTGCCCCATCTTGCGCCGCGAATCCTTGAAGGCGAACAATAAATGAAGGCGGCTGGCGAACACCTCTGCATCCTCCGGAGGTACCAGAAAGCCGTTGTGGCCTTCCTGTACCAGCTCGGCATGACCGCGATTGCGGGTCGCAACGACGGGCAGTCCGCACGCCATCGCTTCCATAATGTTGACCGGCAGCCCTTCGCGAAGGCTGGAGGCCACAGCCACATCCGCTATTGGAAGCAGCGTCCTCATATCCTTGCGGTAACCGAGAAAATCCACCTTGTCCAAAATGCCCAGCTTTTCGGCCAGCGCCATGCATTCCTCAAGACGGCTCCCCTCGCCGGCCAGCAGCAGACGCGCTTGCGGCACCTTGTGCGTAAGCTTTGACAAGGCGTGGAGCAGCAAATCGTGGTTTTTGTTCAGGTTAAATTCAGCGGCGTAAATCAATAGAAAATCATCATCGCTGTAGCGGTAATGCTTTCTCCAATGCCCCTTCGTTATGCTGTCCGCAGGGGCATAATGGCCAGTGTGAACGCCAACGCCGGGCACATGCCTGATTTGCCCCGCCCGAAATCCGCCCCATTGGGCCCGGTTGTAGTCTTCGTTATTGATGGTAATCAGGCAATCCGTCAGCTTTGCCAAATATTTCTCCACGGGATAATACAGCAGCCAGTTGGCCAGAGGAGCTCCCTTGTGAAAATGGAAGCCATGCGCCGTGTACACCACCTTGGTTCCATGCCGCCTTGCTCCCCGCGCCGCCAGCCTGGCCAATGCGCCGGCTGTCGGGGTGTGGCAATGAATAAGATCGTATTTCTCCCGGTGAATTAAATCTTGTAACTGGCGGTAGGCCTTCAGGTTGCTGCGGTGCAGAGGAGAACGCGAAAATGGCACGTTAAACTTGACATCCACAAACGGCAGCTCCAATTCGCCGCGGGCTGCAATATGCACCTCCCACCCGTTCTGCTGGAACCATTCCAGCGTAGGCAAGTGGAACGCGCGAAAATGATAGTCCACGGTTGCGCAAAACAATACCTTTTTGCTCATGGCGATCGTTGCCCCCCTTCCAGAGGTTGCTAAAAAAGTCCACCTTTTTTTGAACACGCATGTTACTTTCGCGCGGCTTCCTTCTCCAGCGTTTCCGTCAAATAAGCCAACAGCTCATAGCGCAGCTCTTCGCGCTGCAGCGCAAATTGAATGGTGGTTTGGATAAAGCCCATTTTTTCACCCACGTCGTGGCGTTTTCCCTGGAATTCGTAAGCAAATACCGCCCGTTTGGCATTCAGCGCCGCTATGGCATCCGTCAACTGAATTTCTCCGCCGGAGCCCGGCGTCTGGTTTTCTAGAATTTGAAAGATTTCGGGGGTCAAAATATAACGCCCCATAATGGCCATATTGGACGGCGCCTCGCTCAGCTTCGGCTTTTCAACCAAGTGGTTGATCCGATGGAAGGAAGGCTCCAGCTCCATTCCGTCGACGATTCCATAACGCGACACAGCTTCGTCCGGCACCTGCTGCACTCCGATTACGGAGGAGCCGTATTGACCGAATTTCCCCATCATTTGCTTCAGGCAAGGCTCCTCTGCGGAAATAATGTCGTCGCCAAGCAGCACGGCAAACGGCTCATTCCCGATAAATTTGCGCGCGCACCAGATGGCATGCCCCAATCCTTTCGGCTCCTTCTGCCGAATATAGTGAATATCAACCATATCCGACGACTTGCGCACCTCCTCCAGCAGATCGAACTTGCTTTTGGCGGTCAGAATATGCTCCAGTTCCATCGAATTGTCAAAATGATCCTCGATCGCCCGCTTCCCTTTTCCCGTTACGATGATAATGTCTTCTATGCCGGAGGCGATTGCTTCCTCGACAATATATTGAATGGTCGGTTTATCGACGATGGGCAGCATTTCCTTGGGCATCGCTTTGGTTGCCGGCAGGAAGCGGGTTCCGAGCCCCGCTGCGGGTATAATCGCTTTTCTTACTTTCATATCATCCATCTCCTTTCATTCGGTTTTAAACTGTTGCCAGTTTGGCAGATTCGGCTGGCACAACGTGATTGGCCAGATCCAGCAGCCTTACCTTGAGCTCGGCGCCGTTCATGCCGGGAAATTCATCGATCATTCGTTCAATTTCTTCAAAATAAATGTGTTCCGCCTTGCCGATATAAATTTTGGGATATACTTGCTGCTCCGCCGTTTCGCTGTCTTTGAGCATTTCCTCAAACAGCTTTTCGCCGGGCCTTATCCCCGTATATTCAATGCCGATTTCTTCAACGGAATACCCCGACATCGTGATAACGTTTCTGGCCAGCTCGGTAATATTGACGGGGTCTCCCATGTCCAGCACAAAAACTTCTCCGCCTCTTGCCAGCGCACCCGCTTGAATAACCAGTCTGGAGGCTTCCGGTATGGTCATAAAATAACGAACCATGTCGGGATGCGTAACCGTGACGGGACCGCCCTTGGCGATTTGCTTCTGGAATAGGGGAATGACGCTGCCCCGGCTTCCCAGCACATTGCCGAAACGAACCGCCACGAATTTGGTGGCGCTTATCCGGTCCATATGCTGGATAATCATCTCCGCTACGCGCTTGGTCGCGCCCATCACGGAGGTGGGATTGACGGCTTTATCGGTAGAGATCATTACAAACGTCTCCACCTTCGCACGGCTGGCTGCCCTGGCGGTGTTCAGCGTGCCCAGCACATTGTTTTTGAATGCCTCCTCGGGATTGCGCTCCATCAACGGCACATGCTTGTGCGCCGCGGCATGGTAAACCACATGAGGACGGTGCGCCGCCATGACCGCCGCCATTTTTTCGCCGTCCTGCAGATCGGCGATTTCCGTGTAAAATTTGATGCTGGAATCGCGGTACATTTCCTTTAGTTCCATCTCAATGGCATAGATGCTGTTTTCGCCATGGCCCAGCAGCACCAGCTTTTCCGGCAAAAACCGCGAAATCTGGCGGCATACCTCGGAGCCGATGGAGCCGCCCGCTCCTGTCACCAGCACGACCTTTTGAGTGACATATCCCGAAATGCTTTCGATATCCAGCTCGACCGGCTCGCGGCCCAGCAAATCCTCAACCTGAACATCGCGGAACTTGGCCACGGAGATACGCCCTGTCGCCAAATCCTCCAGCATGGGAATAATCTGCGTTTTGGCTCGTGTCCGGGCGCATTCGGTATAGATGTTATACAGCTGTTTTTTTGTTAAGGATGGAATGGCAATAACAATATTATCGATTTTCAGCTCGCCTGCCGTTGCCGCAATATCCTGCATGCCTCCAACAACGGGAATGCCCATAATATCCAGCCGCTGTTTTCCGGGATCGTCATCGACAAAACCAACCGGATACAGCTCGCTGTCGGGATTGCCCATCAGCTGCCTGGCCAGCATTGTGCCCGCGGAGCCCGCTCCAACAATGAGCGTGCGCTTCCTTCTGCCACCGCTGCGATTGAAGCCGCCGCGGATGAGCCGCCAGATCAGGCGCGACCCTCCGATCAGAAGCATATGGATGACCCAAGCCGCAAACAGAAGACGAGGTTCGAGGCGCTGAAGAATGGCCCACTGAATGACCCCCGCCGCCACAAATGAAAGTCCTACCGCTTTGGCAATCATGACCAGCTCGCCTATGCTGGCATACTCCCATGCTTTCCTGTACAGCTTGTATCTGAAAAAAAACAAATGATGGCATAAAAGCAGCAGCGGCGTTATGATGTACAGCGTTCCTGCATCGACAAAAAATCCTCTCTGGAAGGCTCCGCCTTCCTTATTCATAGCGGTCAGCCACGCAGGCCCTTCCCCTGAGCCAGGAGCAACGACCCAGGCCGCCAGACCAACGGCAAACAGCACAATGAACGAATCAAGCAGGACGAGCAGAAACATTCTTCGTCGATAAGTCATTCCAACCATCCTTTCATTAACTAACCCCAAAGAACAATAGTTCTTTATAAAGAACAATTACATCCAAAAAACTTCCGTTCACCCCGCCTTGCCTACTACGCATGTCCACCCTTCTTCTATGGATTGCTTGAGCAAATGGCTTTTTGAACATTGAACTATTCTGAAAATCATGACGGTTTGAAGCAATACGTCCTCATGGTAATCCATTTTCATCTAGCGTTTTTTTTGTTAAGCACCGCGCCTACGATATTGGCTCCCGCAAAGGTAAGCGCCTGTTTGGCTTCCAGCGCTTTGCCGTGCGTCGTAGAGCCGCAGCGGAGCAGCAGCACAACTCCGTCGCTTTTGCCCGCCAGACAGTTCGTGTCAGGCGAAGACAAGACGGCCGGGCTATCAATAATGACCCGGTCATAGGTCGCCGCTGCCAGAGCCATCAATGCATTCATGGCAGGAGAATCCAGCAAATCGGCAGTGCCTGCCCCGGCGGAGCCGCAAGTCAGCAGATCAAGGCCTTCCACTTCCGTACGCCGCACGGCTTCGGGGAGGCTTAATTGCTCACTGACTACGCTGGCAAGCCCCGGCGACATTTGCGTGCCGAAAATTTTGTGCAGAACGGGATTGCGAAAATTTGCGTCAATGAGCAGCACTTGCTCGCCGCGCTGCGCCATGCTAATGGCAAGATTAATCGCTACAGTGGATTTGCCGTCGCCTTCCTCCGGGGATGTAACTAGCAGAGAAGTGATGGCATTGCCTTCGGATGCGTATTGAATGTTATTGCGAATCGCACGGAATTGCTGCGAAATATGATGCGATGGATTGAGATATGCAATCAAGCTGCGGTTAACGACCTTTTTGGCCGCTTTTGTCCGTTCACGAACCAAATGTCTCACTCCTTACCATGCTTGGCTTCGACTTTTTGGCGCCGGAATCGCTGTGACGCCGTTTGATAACAGATACCTGCCCCAGCATATTAAGTCCTAGTCTGTTCTCAATATCGTTTTCGCTCCGAATGGATTCATCCAGGGAATGAAGCAGGAAGGATAAGCTGATGCTCAGGATAAGCCCCGTCAAAAACGCGATATAGATGATTGTATTGCTTTTGGAATTGATAGGGACCGGCTCCGGCTGGGCCGGCGTCAGCAGTCGGATGCTTTGAAGGCTGAGCGTATCCGCAGCAACCTTCCGGTATGTTTCAACAGTGGCATTGGCAATATCCGCGGCTCGCTCCGGGTCGCTATCCATCACGCTGACAACGGTAATCAGCGATGAATCTACACTGTTAACCCCGATTTGCGATCTTAACTGGGCTGGCGTTGTGTTCAAGTCCAGTTTTTGAATGACCTCGTTGAGTACGATCGGTTCTCTGACCAGTGCGCGCACCGTTGACATCATCTCACTGCTCGCGGCAATAATAATGCGGGTCGAAGAGGCATACACCTGCGGCTCGGGACGGGAATTATACAGAATCCCCAGCGCTGTCAGTATTCCGGTGATCAAAATAATCAGCCAGACCCTTTTGCGAATCGTCAGAAATACTTCTCTAAGATTGATTTCCTTCTCCGTTTCTTTTAACGAAACGGTTCTGCTACGTTTGGTTTCCATTCCTACACCCACTTATAATGTTAGTTATAGTGAACACTAACACAATAGTAGTTCTTTATATAGAACATGTCAATAGCTCAATGGTCAATATGCAAAATAATAATGTTCGACGACTTCTTTTTTCCGGAACCTTCAGGTGTGGCGCTTTTCCGTTCTTCCCGCCATTTATTTGAGGTCACAAGCTCTTTGAGCGCGCGAAAATCCCCTTTGCTCATGCCTTCGTCTACGGCATCGCGTATCATGGAATGCCATTCCTCGTCCAGCACATCCTCCACCCATACTTTTGGCGTCAAGTCTTCGCCTAGCAAATATTCAATATTGCTGTCCAGGTGGAAAGCGATTTTGGCCAATACCTGCAGAGAAGGATTGTTCTGCACATTCCGCTCGATATAGCTCAAATATGATTTTGAAACGCCTGCCAGCTCCGCAAGCTTGGTAATGGAGTAACCCTTCTTTTCTCTCAGCGCTTTAATCCGTTCCCCAATCATAAGATTCTCCTTCAGTCAGATTAGATCCGTACGATTGTTGCATAAAACAGCGTTGAACAGGAGTCTATAACGGACAATATCTTTATTGTAGTTCTTTAAAGAGAATAGGTCAATACTTTACAGCCTCCCAATTTACACTTTATCCAACGTTTTAGCCCCTTTTACCCCGCTATTCCCAGACTTTTTCAGCCTTTTTTCTGTAGAAACGCATTTCATCGCATTCACTATAACGAACAATCGTGCAAAATACACCCTCCAATTCAAGCCATGCTGTTTCTTCAGAATTTCTTTAGAAAGACATCGATAGGTTCTTCTTGAAAGAACATTGGACTTCGTTCGCCTTAATGCTTTAAATTAGGAAAAAAAACCGGTCGAGAATGCATCTCGCCGGCTTGTTGTTAATATTATTCCAGACTGAACAGCGTAGTCATGGACACTTGTAAATCTTTGAAAACGATAGATTGAATTGTTTCCTGCTCCGTATATAGATGACGCACTTGGTAACTGCCATCCCGCAACGCATATACATGAACCGTTCGATTCCCAGGATCAACAATCCAATATTCCTGAACCCCGTACTTCTGATATAAGTTGAACTTTTCATTAAAGTCCTTTAGTGCGGTTGATGGCGACAACACTTCAATGATTATGTTTGGCGCACCATGACAGCCGTTTTTGGATATTTGGTCCTTAGAACAAACGACAGAAAGATCGGGCTGCGTGATGTGATCAGGTGCCATGTAATCTTCACTTTCGCTGAAGTACACATCAAATGGAGCAACGAACACATAACAACTCCGATTCTGTAAAAATGTTCTCAGAGCATAATGCAGCTCGCCAACAATAAATTGATGCAACGAGGTCGGGGCAGGCGATATATTATACGCTTTACCGTTAATTAACTCCCACGCTCCATCCCAGGTCAGCCAATCTTGATAGGTGTGGATTTTCTCCTCATCCGGATTTGACACGATGTTCGACCCCCTTCTGATTGTAAGTATCCTATGCTCTAAATTTATCATGATCCAGCGGATCGTTGCTATTTTTGCACATTCATTACGATGCTGGTCGTTACGTACTTCATAAACTCAGCCAGCATTGAATCCATGCAGTTATAAAATCTCATTGACTTTTATTATTAAGTTACTATCTATAAGTTATCCCATATATGAATGAAATGAGCTGCTTCTGCCTTTAAAGATAAAATCATATCTGTTTGGTTATGCTGCGAAGTAACAGGATAAAGGGTTGATTTTTTAATATTAAGGACGCTGTTTGTTGCATTGGGAATTTGCTCAGATCTAGTAGCTGCTGATAAAAGTGTCAATGTGGGCATAGCAGTACGTTTTTCTAATTTTTCAGATGTACCTTTAAAATATAGTTTAATTAAGTGAGGCTGACCATTTATAATTAGGCCAAGTTCAGGAGTAGCTCTCACGGCTAGTTCTCCGGACGACCAAAATGCTTTTCCTGGATCAAACCATTCAATTTCCTTGTTTCTAACAAACCTTTTGTACTGTTTTATTGCTTCTGTATATTGATTAGTCTTTCTATGATGAACATTGTTTAGAAGCTGATCTAAGTACGATAGATCCTTGTTTTCTTCATGTATCTTCTTAATTGCTCCTCTTAATTCTCGCCAATAGTCAAATGCAGGATGATATACACCTTGGGTTTTAATCTTTCTAACTGCGTTCACCTTAGATGGTCCCTGCTTTAAAGTAAAATCAATGAATTGAGTTAGACTTATGCTGACTTCTGACAAGATAAGCACCTCACTCATTTTTATTAATGGTTTATCAACGAATATTTGGCCTACCAAATCCTTCCATATGAGTCCACATTAACAAACATACGTTCCTATGTAAAGCGCGACATATTTTCTTTCAAACTTACGTTCCAGATGATTTCAATTGAGTTGTAAAGACGTAATAGTCCCCTGTATCAACGAAGGCTGAACTTCAAGCATGATGACGGTTTGTTTGCATTTACCTTACATTGGCCGTTTCAAACATCTCCCCCTTATCCATCCAATAACTTGTAATCATATTGGGCATCACCTCAGAAAAAATCACCTCGAAACAAACAAGGACGCCCTACCCGGGATATTCCCGGCGGGCGTCCTTGTTTCGCCATTGATTTAGCTAATCAGCTTAAGCAGAGTTGTCAGGCGGTATTTGTCAAATACGACTGTTGCGGATTCCATTGGGATGTCCCATAGGCATTCATCCAGGCTGCACTCAATGGGCACCTCGATATTGATTCGGGCAAGCGACCGGGATAAATGAAGCATGTCCATATCTGCTTCGATTTTGGCCTTTACGCTTTTGGGCAAATGCTCCAAATTGCTTAATATGCCGTCGATGGATTCATATTCGGTCAGCAGCTTTAAGGCCGTTTTTTCACCAATGCCTTTAACTCCGGGGTAATTGTCGCTTGTATCTCCGGTAAGACCTTTCATCTCGATAACCTGGAATGGCTGGATGCCTTTATCCGTTCTGAGCAGTTCCAAATCATACACCGCATAATTGGATCTGCCCTTCTTCATAATGACGACATGAATGCGTTCGTCCACCAGTTGCAGCATGTCCTGATCCCCGGTAAGAATATAGACATGTCCAAGCTCGCTGAATTGGCGGGAAACCGTTCCGATACAATCGTCGGCTTCATAACCCGCAAGACCAATATTGGGAATTTGCATGGCAGCCACAATATCTTTGACCAGGCTGAACTGAGGAATCAAATCCTCCGGCGCTTCGGGCCGGTTAGCTTTGTAATTTGGATACAAATCGCTTCTGAACGTTTTGCTTCCCATATCCCAGCAGCATAATACATGCGTTGGCTGAAATGTATTCACCGCATCAAAAAGGTACTGCAAAAAGCCGTAAATGGCATTGGTAGGCGTACCGTCATCGATTCGTCTGGAGCTGTAGGATTGAGCAAAGTAGGCTCTGAATAAAAGCGCCATCCCGTCTACAACCAATATTTTGTTACTGTTCATCCACGACTCGTCCCCTCTGTAAAAATACATAAGCGGCATTCCATGCCGGAAATGCCGCTGGCTTCCTCATTGTACCACACGTTACCCGGCAATAAAGGCTCCAATTCGTTCCGCCGCTTCCAGCAGCCGTTCCTCATCTTCAACAAGAGCGATGCGGACATAACCTTTGCCCTCTTCACCAAAAGCCTCGCCGGGAATAACGACAACGCCCGCCTTCTTCAGCATTTCCTGGGAAATGGTTCTGGAGTCCCAATCGCGGCCCCATTTCATCTCCGGAAGTTTTGCCCACAGGAACATGGTCGCTTTGGGAAGCTCGATCTCCCATCCTGCGCGGCGCAACGCCTCCACAAACATATTTCTTCGGCGTTCGTACAGCTTGCCGGCCCGTTCGTATCCGGTGTTGTCCATTGCCTCCTGAAGCGCAACGATCCCGGCTTCCTGAACGGGATAAAAAGCTCCGTAATCGATATTCGCCTTTAATTCCCGCAGAGCTCCAACCGCTTCCCGATTGCCTGCCAAAAAGCCGATCCGGCAACCCGCCATATTAAAGCTTTTGGACAACGAGTGAAATTCCACCGCGTTTTGGAATGCGCCCTCCACCTGCAGGATGCTGGGTGGAACCACGCCGTCAAAACCCATCTCGGAATAAGCCAAATCCTGTACAATGAGTACATCATACGTCTTTGCTTTGTTCAGCAATCTGCGGAAGAAATCCAGATCGGCGACGGCAGAAAGCGGATTATTAGGGTAATTGACAATTATAAATTTAGCGCTTCGCCAGACGTCTTCGCTTATGGCGTCCAAATCCGGCAGGAAACCATTTTCGGCCCTCAATGGCATCAAAACCGGCTTTACGCCAGCCAGCGCAAGCGATGCCGCATAGATCGGGTAACCGGGATCCGGCAGCAGCGCGATATCGCCGGAATCGCAGATCGCCATCGCAAGATGGGCAAGTCCGTCTTGGGAACCCAACAGCGTCACCATTTCAGCAGCGGGATCGCATACTACCCCGAAGCGGTGGTCCATCCATCGCGCCGCGGCTTCCTTAAACGGCATATCGCTTTTGACAGCGGGGTACATATAGTTGTCTAGCTTCAAAGCCGCTTCAGCCAATGCTTTGCGCACGGCTTCTGTCGGAGGTTTGTCGGGACTGCCGATGCCAAGATCGATTACATCCAGACCGTTCGCCAGCGCCTCGCGCTTCCACTCAGTAACCTCGGAAAAAATGGACGAGCCCAGCTCGCCCAAACGTTTGGAACGCCATCTCCCTGCGGAATGAATGCCGTCATGCATCGGCTTCATCACTTCCCCAGATCTCGGTATATTGCTCTTCCTTATAACCGACAGTGACGCTTCTGCCATCTGTAGCTATGGGACGTTTGATTAACATGCCGTGGGCGGACAGCAGCTCCAGCTTTTCGCCATGGCTCATGCCGGCCAGCTTGTCCTTAAGTCCCAATTCCCGGTACACTTCTCCGGAGGTGTTAAACAGCTTTTTGATATCCAGCCCCGACAGCGTCAGCAGATCCTGCAGCTCCGCCGCCGTTGGAGTCTCCTCGACGATATGTCTTGTCGTCACCTCGTACCCTTTTGCCTTGAGCGATTTAACAGCCGCCCTGCATGTGCTGCAAGGGGGATATTGTATAACTGTAATGGTTTTTGCCATATTTGTTTCTCCTCTCTTGCCGCTATTGCGCAGAATGCCCTGGAAGCCTTATTTCCGCCTTATTCATACCTTATTGATACCTTATTTCCCATGATGCCGAAGCTGCTCTTCAAGAGAGCGAAGCTCGTGAGGCAAAGGCGCGTGGAATTCCATTTTTTCACCCGTTAAAGGATGAAAGAAGCCAAGTATGGCCGCATGAAGCGCCTGGCGGTTGACGCTTATTTCCCAGGCAGCAACTTGATTGGTTTCCGACCCATACATTTTGTCGCCGATTAACGGACAACCCAGATGCTTCATATGTACGCGAATCTGATGCGTCCGTCCCGTTTCAAGCTTTAGCTTGACCAGCGTCGCCGCCGTTTCGCCCGGCCCTCCATCAAAATGTTCAACGGCTTCATACCGGGTAACCGAAGGATAACCCGTTGGCGTGACAATGCGGATATGAGGAGACTCCGGGTCCCGGTCGATAGGTTCGTCCACCGTGCCAGCGGACTCCGGCGGAGTGCCGTAGACATAAGCGAGGTAACGCTTGTCCACTTCTCCCCGCTGCATTTGCTCCGACAGTTGTTGATGCACGTAACCCGTTTTGGCAATCGCCACCACGCCGGACGTTTCCTCATCCAGCCGATGGACGGGGCGAAAACGCACCTTCTCCCCGCGCTGAAGCCAATGATAAACGACGCCGTTGGCCAGCGTTTCCGTATAATGGCCATGCGTGGGATGAACAACAACGCCAGCAGGTTTGTTGAGAATAAGCAGGTCCTCATCCTCAAACAAAATATCCAGCGCCATTTCCTGAGGCAAAATATCGTCCGATTGCTCCCTCTCCATACGCACCCGGATTATATCGCCCTCCGAAACCTTCGCTGTTGTATAAACCCTCTGTTCATTGAGGGTTAAGCCATGCTCGGTCAGCTTCACCTGAGAAAGCAGCTTGCGCGAAACGCCAAGCCTCCGTTCCAGAACGGTGCGTACTTCCTTTCCCGCATCCTGCTCACTTACAGTAACAGTCAACGGTTTATAATAACGAAGCTGTAGCTCAGCCTCCGTTGCTTGCACATGCTTGCTCGATTCTTGCACATGTTCCTTCATTTCGGCTTTACTCCTGCTCCTTGTCTTGCTCTGTCTCTCCGGCAGTCGACGCCGTATCATTTTCGCCGCTTTTTTTTCTGCGGGAGCGAAATACTTCCCCGCTCCTTATGTATTCCGTATCCTGCAAACCGAGCTTAGCGTTAGCCACTCGCGCCGCGGCAAAGAAGTAGTCGGACAGACGGTTCAAATAAATGGCGGCATCCCCATTAATGGCATGCTGCGCCGCCAGCGTTATGACCCTGCGCTCCGCTCTGCGGCAGACGGTCCGGCAGACGTGGAGATGGGAAGACACAACGCCTCCGCCCGGCAATATAAATCTGGTGATCTCCGGCGCCTCCGTGAGCAGCACATCAATCCATGCCTCCAGCCTTAATGCCGGTTCGCCAGTCATCTTGAACGGGTGGCCCTCCCGCGCGTAAGCAAGGTCGGAGCCGCAATCGAACAACTCCTGCTGAATATCCATCAGCTGTCCCGCAATCGTCTCCAGCTCTTTATGTTTGGCCGCTTCCGCCGCCGCAAGGCCAACAAAGCTGTTTAACTCGTCAATCGTGCCATAAGCCTCGACGCGAACATCATCTTTGCGGACTCTGCCTCCGATCAGAGAGGTTTGTCCTTTATCGCCCGTTTTTGTATACAACCGCATCCTTCAGGCCTCCTTCTTAATGGGGGTATCACAGCAACAGCAGGGTGGAATTGATTCCCCCCTGCTGGCCGCTGCTTGCTCTATTCAAGGCGCAGATTCTGCGCAACAGTTGTTTCGTTTATCCCTGTTTCAGCTTGTGCACAAAACCGCCGATACGGTCCAGCGCTTCCGTCAGCTGAGTAACAGAGGTTGCATAGGAGCAGCGCAGGAACCCTTCCCCGCCCAAGCCAAACACCTGACCCGGAACAGCGGCTACTCCCGCTTCCTCAAGCAACCGCTGGGCAAATGTTTCACTGTTCAAGCCGGTGGACGCGATAGACGGAAACGCATAAAACGCCCCCTGCGGCTCATGGCATTCCAGGCCGATATCGCGGAAGCCCTTTACAACCAGGCGTCTGCGCTGATTGTAGGACTCCACCATTTTGTCCTTCTCCTCCAGGCCGTTTCTGAGCGCCTCGAGTGCGGCATATTGCGCCATAACAGGAGCGCACATGATAGTGTATTGATGAATTTTGAGCATGGCCGAGATCAGCTCGGGATGTCCGCACATGTAGCCCAAACGCCATCCCGTCATGGCAAAAGCTTTGGAGAAGCCGCTGACCAGAATCGTCCGGTCCTTCATGCCAGGTACGGCTGCAAAGCTGACATGTTTGCTGCCGTAAGTCAGCTCCGCATAAATTTCATCAGAGATAACGATCAAATCATGCTCTTCAACCACTTTGGCGATCGGCAGCCAATCCTCATACGTCATGATGCCGCCGGTAGGATTGCTTGGATAACATAGAATAAGCACTTTGGATTTTGGCGTAATGCTATTTTTCAAAGCTTCCGCCGTCAGCTTGAACTGATTGTCAGCCGACGTTTCAATCCCTACGGCGACGCCGCCGCTTAGAGCGGTTATTGGAGAATAGGAAATATAACAAGGCTCGGGTATCAAAATTTCATCGCCAGGCATAATAAGCGCCCGCAGCGCCAGATCAATCGCTTCGCTGCCGCCGACCGTTACGATGATTTCGCTGGCGGGATCATAGGCCACCTGGAACGAATCATCCAAATATTGCCCGATCGCTCCGCGCAGCTCCGGCATGCCGGCATTGGACGTATACTGAGTCTTGCCGGTTTCAAGTGCGTATACAGCCGCTTCGCGAACATGCCAAGGGGTTACAAAATCAGGCTCGCCAACCCCCAGCGTTATCACATCCTTGCGCGCGCTGACCAAATCAAAAAACCGGCGGATACCCGACGGCTGTATGCCCCTTACAAGCGGAGACAAGTAGTCGGACATATTTTGCCGTCGGCCGGTTCCTTCCGTTTCCTCTTTTATCATCGCCATCACCCTCTATTTTCGTTACGGCGAAACCATCAAGCGATGGTCACCTTCATGCTCCTCGAAGATGATGCCGTCTTGTTTGTATTTTTTCAATATAAAAAATGTTTTTGTCGACAATACCGCATCAATCGGCGACAATTTGTTGGATACAAAGGAGGCAACTTCCTTCAGGTTTTTGCCCTCGATCTCAACCAGCAAATCGTAAGCGCCGGACATCAGATAAACCGATTTCACTTCCGGATACAAATAAATACGCTCCGCTATGCCTTCGAATCCGCGTCCGCGCTCGGGTGTAATCTGAACTTCAATCAGCGCCGTCACTTTCTCGTCATCTACCTTGCTCCAGTTGACGACCGTCGCGTATTTCACGATAACATGGTTATTCTCCAGCTCCGCGATCGCCGTCTTCACTTCCTCCAGCGATACTCCCAGCATGGTCGCGATCAGTTCCGCATCCCTGCGCGCGTCTTCCTTCAACAGCTCAAGCACCTTCAATTGTAGTTCGCTCATCCCAAAACTCCTTCCGGCTTGCCTAAGGCGCACCCTCGCGGTAATAAAGAATATTTTACAAGAAATAAAGGGTTCCTGCAAAGAAAAAATGAAAAGACCCCGAAGGGTCTTTACATGTAATACGTTTGTCCGGTTTGCCCGTGCTGCTGATCGTGCTGAGCCGGGTTATAAAAAGAAGCTTGCTGCTGGTTTCCGAGCTTTTGCTGCAGGAATTGTTTCGTTTTCTGCGCTGTCTGCTGGTATTGCTTGGCCTGCTTGTCCAGCTCCTGCCGCAGTGCGGGCGACGCTGTATTGTACATATTGCTTTGCTGCATTGCCTGAAACAGTTGGCCCTGCATGTTCAACGTATTGTTAAGCAGCTTGGTGAACAACTGGCGAATATCGGGACAGGTGGATTCAGTCGCCGCCGTTGCGTATTCCCGGACGACCCGTTTGAGGTCGGACAAAATGGTGGAGGCCAAATCCTCCTCTGTCAAAAAGGCTTGTTGTTGCCCTTGTTGCATTACGCTTTCCTCCTTCATCTGCTTAATTGGTTATTGCTGTGGCTGAGTGGGCGCTACGCTTTGATGATGCGAAACAGCATGGAGCAGCGAATCATAATGCTGCTGATGGGTTGCGATCATCTGAGAACAGCAATTGCGGAGAGCCGGCGTCGTTGCCGCCGAAACCACGGCTGCGCATTGCTTCATCAGCAAGTCCTCGTTGGACATGGAGTCTGCAATATACTCCAGCTCTTTGGCTGTCATGGCCTGCATGCGGAATCCTCCTTGCGTCGTTTTTAAATCCTGTTGTAGTATGTACCGGGAACGGCAATTTATGCCTCTTCCCGCCGTGATTTTAAGCACAGGATCGGCCACTGCTTTCCCGGTCGAAATGTCTATCCGCTGCTTTTAAGCAGCGGACGCAGCAGCCACCAGCCGGCGATTGGCACGCTTCCCACTGCCAGCAGCAGCCATGTGATGGCAGCCGGGGAATCGTTCAGCGGCAGGACAATCAAATAACAGGACAAGCCGATCATTCTTCCAATCACAAGCCCGCCTTCCCGCAGCACAATGAATTCCTCGCGCTCCTCGGCGCTTTCCTTGGAGCTGCCGATCAAATCAAATACGCTGGAGGTCATCGGCACAAAGTACAGAGGGATAAACAGCGAGGTGCCGATGCCAAGCAGCAATAAACTGGCATACGACATCTTCCAGAACAAGGGGAGCACAACAATGGCAATCATTAGGGAGCCAATCAGCATCGATTTGCTCCTATTCTTTCGCTTCATCCATTTTCCGGTCGCCCAGAAGCTGATCAAGGCAACCAATGAAGTAATAAGCGCATAGGTGCCCAGCTTGCTTTCGTCCTTGGTGGAAATGTAAACGACCAAGCCTACCAAAAACATAAAGACGCCTTCTCGCACGCCTTGGGCCATGATCGCGGCAAACATTCTGCGCCAAGGGTTTCCCTTTTTACTTAGCTGACCCCATCCATGAAGCCAGTTGTAAGAACCATGGCTTTTGCGCTTTTTGAGCCAAAAGCTGAGGATTGCAGTAATCGCAAAAATAACCAGGGACAATGTAAAAATAAGCCGGTATCCCTTTTCTCCGTTCATCGAAGTAATCAGAATACCGGATATCCATGGGGCAACAATGCCGGCGCCTGAAACCAAAAGACCCGCCCAGCCATTATAGCTGTCGCGGGTATCCGGCTCCGTAATTTCGAAATAAACCACATTATAGGCAAGCCAAAAAAAGCCCAGCGCCACCCCGTTAAGAACGCCTAACGGAATGGCATAACGCTGAGCCTCTCCGGCAAGCAGCAAGACCATGCAATAGAATACGCCCGACAACGCGATACCCGCGCGCAGGCTGTTCATTTTGTTATGCTCCTTCACCCATTTGCCTGCAAGCCAAAATGTTAATCCGCTGCAAGCGTATTGGGCCATCGTAAACCAGCCAATCAGGCTGTATGACTGACTGGCTTTCCACAGGTAAACCGGCACGAAGGTGCCCGATAGCGCATTTCCGACTGCAAACAGAGCCTGTACAACAAGCAGCAGCACTGCTTGCTTCTCCAGCTTTGCCAATACGACACCCCCGACTGCGCAATTAATACAAGTCGTATTGTAAGATGCCCTACAGTCGGTTTTCCCATGCTCGTCCGACTTACTCTGCTCTGTGCAGTCGCTTCGCCAGCTCCTCACGATCGCTTACAGCGAGCTGGGAAGATACATGATAGCAGGATGGACAAACGTACCAGTTAACGGTAAAAGGAACGGGAACAATGCTATGGCCAAGAGCCGGAGAAACATGAGCTTTAAAGTTGTCTCCGCCAATTTGCTGTTCTCCGGCTTCCAGCATGTATTCGCGGCATACCGGACATTCCGGCACCTCCAGCTGCTGTTCAAGCACAAGCTGTGCCCCAGCCTCTGAGGCAAGGCCTGTCCCCATTCCACGCAGGCTGCTTTCATCCTCCCAATCGCCGTCGCCGTCATCCTGAGCATGTCCATAGGAGCCTCCTTGCTCCTCGTCATCCAGGTCCTCGTCATTGTCGAGACCGATATTCAAGCTGCGGTAGCCGCTGAGCTCATTTTCACAGTGAGGACAATGAGACTCCGGTCCGATTTCCTCATCCCACACGATTTCCGTCATACACCACGGGCATACTTGACTTTCTCCCATACCCCAGACACTCCTTTAAAATATAGTTCTAACGTTCACTGGCAGACCACACGCCAAAACTGGCGGACTGCTGCCTGCAGACAGTAGCATGCGGACATGGATGACCGTTAGAAGCCTCTTTTTTGGAAAATCAGTTTCTTATGGACATCAGCGACCGTTACAGTTGATTTTTACCCGTTATACGCCACTTTTGAGCTTCTAATGGACAAAAATGACCGTTGTATGTTGCAAACACTACTATTTGAGGCGCTAACGGTCATACATGACCGGCAACCGGTAAACGATTTGCCTAGCGTATATACCTGCCGCTAATTAAGAAGTTGCGTCTTATTTAATTAGTTAATAAGTAAAATATGCCGCCCGCAAAAAACAAAATGGCGATCACAAGCAATATGATCCATAAATATTTCATGTTCGCCTCCGCGCGCCAGGGATTAAAACCTCCCTAAATAATAACCGTAGCTCCGATCACATAAGAAAGAGAGACCGAAATAATCATGGCAATCAGGCCAACCGCCCGATTGTCTCCGGCAATCTCCTCGTCGATCCGAAAGACAGGTGTCATGAATTCGAATAAAAAATAGGCCAATAGCAAAATAACAAAACCAAACGCGCCCCAAATCAAACTTTGATAAATGGAGTCATTGGCTTCGATGGAAAAACGAAAAATATTGCAAATACCGAATATTTTGCCGCCTGTCGCCATCGCAACCGCCATATTTCCGCGTTTGATTTCTCTCCAGCATTTGTATTTTGCCACCAGCTCAAAAACCCACAGGAACACAATAAGCGACAGAACCGTCACCGACACAAAAACAAGCGAAGACGCATAGGCATTGCCAAGCAGCTTGTCGATTTCCGTTCCCATTCCCCAAATCCCTCCTATTTCAGCTCCGCGACCGTTACGCCGGTGCCTCCTTCGCCGTAATCGCCGTTGCGGTAGCTCTTCACATGGGCATGGCGGCGCAAATATTGCTGAATACCCGTACGCAATATTCCCGTGCCTTTGCCATGAATAATGTATACCCGGCCAAAGCCGGATAAAAAGGATTCGTCAAGGAAGCGGTCCACTTCCATAATGGCTTCCTCCAGGTTTTCGCCCCGAAGGTCAAGCTCCATTCGGACGTTATCGTCCTTCGACCGCATAAGTGTGGCGCTTTGCTTAGGCTGCTGCTTGGGAGCAGGAGTTTGGCTTTTAATAAGCTCCATGTCGTCCAGCGCAACCTTCATTTTCAGAATGCCCAGCTGTACCAAGGCATCGGAAGCGTTTATTTCAAGCACATGCCCTTTTTGATTCAGGCTGTACACCATAACCTCGTCGCCGGGTCCAATCGTATCGCGTTTGCCGCCTTGCGCTTTGGCCGGCCGCTTCTGGCTTTTTTCGGGTGCCGCTTCATCCAGCTTGCGCCGCGCTTCGATCAGCTTATGCTCCTTGACGGAAGCACCTTCCTCCATAGCAAGTTTACGCAGCTCGGCGATAATGGTTTCCGCTTCTTTTTTGGCCTTGTCGAGAATTCCGATAGCTTCGTCCTGCGCTTTGAGCAGCAGCTTTTCCTTCTGCTCTTCAAAACGCCGTTTTTCATCCTCGTGCTTGGCTCGCTGAACCTCCATCTGGCGGCGCAGCTCCTCCGCCGTATGACGCTCGCTTTCGGCGCTCAGACGATTTTCCTCCAGTGAAGCGATCATATTTTCAACACGCAAATCCTCTTCGCTGACTTCGCCTCTGGCATGGTCGATAATGCTGCGCTGCAGTCCAAGCCGCTCCGCAATGGCAAACGCATTGCTTCGGCCCGGCACGCCAACAAGCAGCCTGTACGTCGGACTAAGCGTCGCCACATCAAATTCCATGCTGGCGTTAATGACGGATTTGCGATTGTACGCATAGGCCTTCAGCTCGCTGTAGTGGGTGGTCGCTACGATGCGGCATCCGATGGCATGGATGTGCTCAAGAATCGCGATGGCCAGAGCGGAGCCCTCAGCAGGGTCTGTGCCTGCGCCCAGCTCATCCAGCAAAACCAGACTTTTGGCTGTCATTCTTTTTAGAATGGAAATAATATTGGTCAAATGGCTCGAGAAGGTACTCAAGCTTTGCTCGATGCTCTGCTCGTCGCCGATGTCGGCGTAAATCGCGTCAAATACGCATAGCTGACTGCCTTCGTCTGCTGGAACGAACAGCCCGGACATGGCCATAAGTGACAACAGGCCGATTGTTTTAAGCGAAACCGTTTTGCCGCCCGTATTGGGTCCTGTAACGATAATGGCGGTAAAGTTGTTGCCAAGCTCCACATCCAGCGGAACAACCTTGTCCCGGTCGATGAGGGGATGGCGCCCCCGCTTCAGCTTCAGAAAACCTCTGTCGTTCATGCGCGGTTGGGTTGCTTTCATCACATGGGCCAAGCGGGCCTTGGCAAAAGCAAAATCAAGCTCGCCGAGCAGCTCTTGATTGGCAAGCAGATCCTCAACATAGTCTGAGGCCAGCGCCGTCAGCTTTTGCAATATTTTTTCGATCTCCCGCTCTTCAGCAGCCTTTAGCTCGCGGAGACGGTTATTCATCGCAACGATGGCTTCAGGCTCGATAAATAGCGTAGCGCCCGAGCCCGATTGGTCATGCACGATGCCGCCAAAGCTGGAGCGGTATTCCTGCTTCACGGGGATAACATAACGGTCGTTACGGAGCGTAATAATGACGTCCTGCAGCATTTTCTGCACGGACGAGGAACGAATCATGGACTCCAGCTTCTCCCGGATGCGGGATTCGCCGTTGCGGAGCTCGCGGCGGACGGAAGCCAGTTCCGAGCTTGCGCTGTCCAGCACCTCGGCATTTTCGTCAATGCAGGCCAAAATGGCGTCTTCCAGCCCCTTATGCTCAGTGATGCCCTCCGCCAAGCCCTGAAGCAGCGGGATGGGATGGTCGTCATGGATTAGCTCGATGTGCTTCTTGATGCGGCGTCCGCCGCGTGAAGCAAACGCAATATCCAGCAGCTCGGACGGATTCAGCGTGCCGCCGATACGTGCGCGATGCAGCGGAGCGCTAATATCGACGATGCCGCCAAACGGCGCGCTGCCCTTTAGCCTGTCGGCAGCATACGCCTCGTCCGTCGCCTGAAGCAGCAGCTTCACCGTCTCCAGCCCGGTCGACGGAAGGAGCCCCTCGACAAGCCGTTTTCCCAGCTCGGTAGCAGCATGGGCGCTTAGTTTATTTATAATTTTTTGATATTCAAGTGTGGATAAGATTTTGGAATCCAACAACGAACACTCCTCTCGCATTTTTATTATAGCTGAACCTTTGTTTACATGCACGGTTTTGGCTTCCGGAGATGCAAATGCAACATGTTGACGGCAATGGAATAGGCGTACATAATCGCCGCAACTCGCGGCAACACTATATGTACTTGAACAACTACTATTAGAGGTTGTTCAAAAAGACCGCTTTTGATCAAGAAGCTACAGTCTTCAACTGAACGTTTGTAGAGCCAAATTTGAGCTCAATGAAAAGGAGGACTTTCCAATGACTTTTCTGGGACACGTTGTCCGGTTTATCGTATCGGCCCTGGTCCTTATGCTGGTGGGCTTTATTGTGCCCGGATTCAGGGTTGGCGGATTTTGGAGCGCGTTTTTCCTCGCGCTTGTCATTGCCGCTTTAGGCTGGATCATCGAGGGCATCTTTGGCAAAAGAGTCACGCCCTTCGGACGGGGCATCGTCGGCTTTTTGTGCAGCGCCGCCGTCATCTGGATCGCACAGTTTATCGTTAGCGGCATAGAAGTGACCTGGCTGGGAGCCATCCTTGCAGCGCTTGTGATCGGGATTATCGACCTGTTTATTCCCGTCAGTACGCCATATGAAGCAGGCCGCCGCAGAGCCTAGCCTCATTTTTGTACGATTGCAGGCATCCCGCTGACGGATTGCCGCAAACAGCTTAGCGCAAACGCCATTCGCGTTTTTGATAAGCAAGCCCTTCAATCCCGCCAACGGGAAAGAAGGGCTTTTCTCGATCCAAAGAAAAATCCGCAATGATTTTCATCACATTTCGGAATTTTGTCAAACTGTTCAGCCCATTCTCTCTTTATCTTGTTCCGATTTCGTTTACAATGATAGTGAAAGTTTGGTTATATTTATGTTTTCTGCAAAAGAGGACATTAGTGAAGGGGGATATGATTGAGATGAAAAAATGGCTGGCATTTGGATTTGTGCTTGTCCTGGTTGCAATCGTTGCGGCATGCGGCAGCAATACGGGGGGAAATTCGGGAGGAAACAGCGCAACCCGCGGATCGGGCGGCGATCTCAGCGCAGACAGCAGCGCGGCTAGCTCAGAGGTTGTCATCACTGCGTCCAACTGGAAGTTTGATCAAGAGGAATATAAGATTAAATCAGGTGAAACGGTAAATCTAACGCTTAAATCGGCTGGCGGCGTTCATGGCGTCCAGATTCTGAAAAGCGGCTACGACCAAATCCGTCATGATGAAACGTTAGCCGTTAAGTTTGACGAACCCGGCACCTACGACATCATCTGCTCCATTCCTTGCGGCAACGGGCATCGCACCATGAAGTCCAAGCTGGTTATCGAATAGCTCCGCAATCGAAAAAGCCTCGCCATTACAAGGCGGGGCTTTTTCGATTGCGGATTCCTTCCGTCTAACGGCTGAAGGCCAGTGATTGCAGCTTGTTCCGAAATGGCTGACCGACGCTTTGGGCCATTCGAGGAGCCGCAGCCGCTGCCCCATCGTGCTTGTCGCTTCCAATGGCAAGCTTCCTTTGATAAGATGGACCTACACTATATATGCAAAAGCGAGGGATGCGCGATGGGTGTTTTGGAGGGACGTATTGCGGTTGTCAGCGGCGCCGGGAGCGGATTGGGCAGGGCTGCCGCATTGGCGTTTGCTCTTGAAGGCGCTTCCGTTGCCCTGTTGGGCCGTCGCCGCGACAAGCTTGAAGAGACCGCGGCGCTGCTGGAAAAGGCTACGGGCCGGGAGACAATGCCGATTCAAGCCGACATCACGCTTAAAAGCGATATTCAATCGGCGATTGATGACCTGTTGAAATCATGGGGGCGCATTGACGTGCTGCTCAACAATGCCGCCGTTTTGGAATCAGGCACCGTCCTTGAACTGACGACCGAGGAATGGGAGAAGCAAATCGCCACCAATTTGACCGGCCCGTTTCTGCTGACTCAAGCCGTTCTGCCCGTAATGAGAGCGGGCAGGTACGGCCGCATTATTAATATTACATCCGGTTTGGCGCGCAATGGAGCCGGCGGCTTCGCAGCATACAGCGCCGCCAAAGCGGGCTTGGAATCGTTAACCGTCACAACCGCGCATGAAGAGCATGAATACGGCATTTTGGTAAACCTCTACAACCCGGGCACTCTCCGCACCGAAATGCATGCCGTCGGCAAAGATCCTTCCGTCGTCACGCCGGATCTGGTGAGGCTGGCTTCGTTGTCCTTCGGCGGACCAACAGGCGCCCTGCACTCCTATGGGTAAATCGCATGCAAGGGGGGGGAACGTGATTCGGATAAACGGCAGCAGCATTGAGCAAGTGCTGGAGCGCAATGAACGTTTTCATCTCTATCGAATGAGAAACAAAATTGACAACAGCCTCTTCATCGCCAAGATGGCAAGCAACGGCATGGGCGGCGTGCGATATTTGGAAGCGGCCGAGGCAGAAATGCGCCAATTAGCCAAGCTTGGCGGCAGCGGCGTGCTTATCCCCGAGAAATGCGATATAAACGGAGACCAAACGGCTATTATTTTTGAAGATTTCGACGGCATAACCCTGAAGTCGCTTATGAATAACGGAAGCGGCGCTTTAGCCCTGAACGACATGTTAAAAGTGTCTTTGGCGCTCGCGGATTGTGTCGGCAGACTGCATAAAGCCAATCTGTTGATTCATGAATGGTCGCCCGGATTTTTTCTCATCAGCAAAGATCTGTCCCAAGCCAAGCTGCTCGCGGTGCAGCCCGCGCCGGATAGGATGGCTACGGCACGAACGGTGCCATTCAAGCGCTTGCATGCCTCCTGGCCATATCTGTCGCCCGAACAATCCGGCAGAACCGGCAATACGCCGGATTTCCGTTCGGATCTTTATTCGTTGGGCGTTCTTCTGTATGAATGGTTTGGCGGAGCGCTTCCTTTTAGCGGCGAGCAGCCTCTGGATATGATTTACCAGCATCTTGCCGTTATCCCGCAACCTCTCCATAAATACAATGCCGCCATACCCAAAGTCGTCTCCGACATCGTCCACAAATGTCTGGAGAAAATGCCGGAATCCAGATACAAAAGCGCCGCCGGTCTGGGAGCGGATGTGGAGAAATGTCTCGCCGACCTCCAACAAACGGGCGGAATCCGGCAATTTCCGCTTGCCACAAGGGATAGACGCAACCCTTGGGATGTAGCGGAAATGATCTTTGGACAGCGCGAGGAAAGGCAGAAATTGATTCGAGCTATCGGGGAGGCTGCGGACAGCAGGACCAACCGGCTGGTCTGGATCATCGGCGAGGATGGACAGGACAAAATCTCCTTTGGGCTGGAAACGATCTACAGCGTGTTGCCGGCGGATGCCGTTGTTGCGGTTGCAGACAACAAGAACGGCACTGCTCTGAATGCTCCTTATGGACTATGGAGGCAAATCATCGAACAGCTTTCCCCCCACGCCTTGCAGCTTGATGCCTCTCGTTTTGCTTCATGGGAGGAGGAAATGGATGAATGCCTCAGGCAGCTTGATACATTCGGAACCCTCCCTGCTTCCATTGAGCAAGCCGGGCACATTCACAGAGAGATGGCGAGCGGAATAAGACAACTGCTGCTGTCTTTTTTGCAACGCGAGCAGCTGCTGGTGCTGTTTCTGAACCATGCTCATCTCTCCGACGAGCCATCCCTGCGTTTTCTGGAAGCAATCATAACTGACGACACCGTATTCGGCTTGTTGATCGTCGCTACCTTATGCTCCGATACGGAGGGGCAATGGCCATTGCCATTCAAAAGTCATCTTTCCGCCTTGGAAGTTTTGGAGCTTGAGACCGAGCACATTTTTTTGGAAGTGTTCACCGTGCCGGTGCTGCGGCAGAGCTTGGCGATATTTTTGCAGACGGAAGCGGATGACTGCGAAGAATTAGCCGCCATGCTGCTGCAAAAAACAGGCGGATATCCTGATGTCCTGAAAGCATATATTCGCAAGCTTCTAGATATCGGGCTATTAAGCTACAACGAACAAGAAAATGCGTGGAAATGGGATATGGACGCCATTCAAATGCTGCATATCCATGATGATCTGGCTGTACCTATTGCCAAACTTGTGTCGGAGCTGGAAGGACCGGATGGGATACTGCTGGGTTATGCGGCATGTTTGGGCGAACAGTTTACGTTGGACGAATTGGCTCTTCTGTCCGGCGATTCACCGGAAACGATGGCAGCCTGGGCTGATGTTATGACAAAACTGAATATGATCGGACAAGTTATCCATAAGCCTTCAGGTCTGCATTTTCTCCATCCTATTATATGGGCGGAAGCCCGGAATCTTGTACCTCCGGGTGATCAAGCTGCAATACATAAACAAATCGGACTTTTGCTAGCGGAACGAAAGTTGCCCAATTGCCCGGAAGAGCAGCTTTTGACCGTTATTGAGCATCTGAAGACAGCGGCTTCATTATTGTCCGATGCCGAAAGAAGCCAATTGGCCTTGCTTTATTTGGAAGCAGGACAACTTGCCAAAAATCGTCATGATTCAACCTCGGCAGCTACCATGATGTCAAAGGCTTCGGAAACGCTGGACGATAGCTTTTGGCTTACTCATTACGATTTAATGTGGCGTTGTTACGAGGAAAGGATCAAGGCTGAAATCGGCTGCCGGAACTTTGATCAAGCGCTCGATTTGAGTGAAATGCTGCACAGCAGGAGCAAGACCCTTTTCGAACAGGTCCGTGTCTTCATTATGAAAATTCAGCTTGAGCTATATCGGGAAAACAACTCGGTGGTCCTTGCGCTTGCCGAAGACGCTTTGGATCTGTTGGGCTATAAACGCAGCCATCCCTCTTCCATGCTTTCCGTGCATTTGCGTTGGAAAAAGCTGAACCGGGAACTGAAAGCAATTGCGAAGGAAAATATCGAGGAGGTTCTTCCTCCTATGACCGACCCCATGCTTCTCCTTGCGGCGCGAATTCTTTTTTATGCCTCGCAGGCGGCATTTTCGAGTGACAAAAAAGTGTGGCTTCGCATTAATGCCGATGTAATGGAGATGACGTTAAAGCATGGGCTAACCCCGGAAGCCGGGTTAGGCTTTGTCGGTTATGCCATTCTTCTCAACTATGTAAGAAAGCAGTATAAAGCTGCTCATTTATGGAGCGTCATCGCTTGCCGAATCGCCAAACCGGATGCTGAAGCTTACGTGCAAGTATTTTTGAGCTATTCCCTTTGCTTTCAAAGCTGGCGTTCTTATGATCCTCAATTTATCCAGCAGTTCGACAAGGAAGTGTACCGGCATGCGCTGGATTCCGGCAATTTGAGCTTGTTCAGCAGCGGCGCTTTCATAAATGGCGGCTTCAAATTCCAGTTCAGCTATCCGCTTCAACAAATCAGCGAACAGTTGGCCGCCCATGCCAAGCGGGTTGGTGAAAATGATCTAGCCGAATACTGGAGACTGTCCATCATGCTGGCGGAATTAATCGCACGATTGACCGGACACAAACATGAAGGTATTCCCTTTCCTGCCCACAAGTTGGATATCGGTTTAGTAAGCGGCGAAGCAACGGGAGACAGAGGAAGCACGAAGCGGCAGTTTCTTTGCTCCCTCCAATATATTTCCGGCTATATTCTGGAAGATTATGATTCCGCTTGGGCCGCGCTGACCATGGCGAATGATATTCCGGATCATAAGGCTGTAGCGTTGTCGGATCCGTCCGTTTATTATTACTATACGATTTTGGTGCTGAAGGAGCTTTATGCAAAAGGCACCGGACAGGAACGAGCCCTGTACCGGAAGCACATGAAGCAAAGCTTGCGGGAACTGAAGGGGCTTTCTCGCGAAGTTCCCGCGTTCTTCCGCCACAAATACCTGCTTGCCGAAGCGGAAGTGGCCCGAACCAACGGAAAGTTTCGCCAGGCGGAACATTTCTATCAGCAGGCGATGGCGCATTCCCGATCTATCGGCTATTTGCACGACATCGCCATTATTTCCGAATGTTATGCCCGCTACCACGAAAGTGTCGGAAACAGAGCGCAAGCCCGATTCTATATGAGCGAGGCGTATGAAGCATTCAGCGAGTGGGGAGCATTTGCCAAAACATCATTGTTGGAAACGCGCTGGGGACATTTGCTTCAGATCAGGCAGTTTCGTGCCGAAGAGCCCCATCAAATCGACTACCATTCCGTCATGATGTCCGCGCAGGCGATTTCCAGCGAGATGAAGATGGACAGGCTCCTGCCCGAGCTTATTAAAAACATGATCAAAAATGCCGGTGCCGAATATGGAGCTTTATTGTTTGGCGGGACCGATGGATGGAGAATCGTAATACGAGGCACCATGGACAATCTGAGCATGGAGTCCCTCCCATTAGCAGAATCAAACGATATTGTGCTGACGGCTGCCATTCAATTGGCAATGGACAAGCGCGAAGCAGTCGTGCTTCATAACGCCGAAAACAGCAACCGCTTTGGGAAGCACAACTATGTGTTGGACAACAAGGTGAAGTCGGTCATGTGCCTGCCTGTCGAATACCGTCAGCAGCTTGCCGGAGTTCTTTACCTGGAAAACAATTTGTCCGCCGGCGTTTTTACGCAGAAACGCCAGGATGTGCTGCAAATGCTTGTTTCTCAATGCGCGATTTCTCTGGCCAACGCCGCTCTTTACGCGGATGTCCAATATCTGAAAGACAATCTGGAAGAACAGGTTGCAGAGAGAACGCTTGAGCTGGAAAAATCGATTCAGGCCAACTCGGAAACGCTGGCGGAAATGACGCTTTATGCGGAGCGTAACCGGATCGCGCAAGAAATACACGATATTGTAGGGCATACGCTCACCTCGACTGTTCTTCAGATCGAAGCCGGCAAGCGGCTGATGCATGTAGATGTTGACCAGTCGCAAAGCCGTCTGGGCGAAGCGCAAAATCTGATTCGCCACAGCTTAAGCGAGATTCGCAACTCTGTCCATATGCTGAAGGAAGACAAGTATTATGATATCGGGCAAGCGCTGCGGGACTTGATTCACAGCACGGAACAACATGCCGGCGCACGTATTCAGCATAAGATCGAAAATCCCGAAGCTCTATCGTTTATGCACAAAAAAGTCATCTACCATGCCTTGCAGGAAGGTCTGACTAATGGCTTGCGGCATGGTTTAGCCAATGAATTTTCATTCAGCCTTCTTATGGAAGGAAACCTTTGCCGATTTACCCTTCAGGATAACGGCGCCGGAATGTCACGTATTGAAGAAGGTTTTGGGTTGCGCATGATGCGTGACCGTGTCAGACAGCTGAAAGGAAATCTCCATATTCAGTCGGAGCCGGGCCAAGGCTTCGCTTTGTTTATTGAAATGCCCTATTAACCTGAAAGGATCGTGATTGCCGTTATATCCATTATTATTGCCGATGATCAAATGCTCGTCAGGGAAGGACTCGGAACCATAATCAATCTGGAGCCCGATATGCGGGTTACGGGACTTGCAAGCAATGGCCTGGAGGCTTGCGAAATGGTCGAACGCTTAAATCCCGATGTTGTTCTTATGGATATTCAAATGCCCGAAATGGATGGCATTGCCGCATTAAAACAAATCAAGCAAAATCAGCCCAACATTTTCGTTCTCGTCCTATCTACCTTTATGGAGGACCAATACATTGTGGAAGGGCTCGCCAACGGGGCAAGCGGCTATCTGTTAAAGGATATGGACACGGGAAAAATGATCCAGGCGATCAGGGATGCCGTAAACGGCCAATACATGATGCACCACGAGATTGCGGCGCGGTTGGCCTTTCAGATTACTCAGCTGTCCAAAGCCAAAACCTCGGGCAGCGGCATGGCCAGCGCTTACGATTTGACCGATCGTGAAAAGGAAATATCGGCGCTCCTTATCCGCGGCTGGAGCAACCGCCAGATTGCCGCCGAGCTGTTTATTGCCGAAGGCACCGTTCGCAATTACATTAGCAATCTGTACGCCAAGCTCGGCGTTAACGACCGGGTTCAGGCCGTGGTAAAACTCCAGCGGCTGCTATCATAACCTAAAGATCAAAAGGCCATTATCCCTCGGACGCTCTCGGAGATAATGGCCTTTTCATTCATTTAACGTTCGGCTTGATCAAGCAAGCGAAGAATCAGTGTAATGGCCTCCGCTCTGGTCGTAAATGCAGACGGATCAAAACGATTGCCGCCTCGACCGGAAAGAATGCCTTGTTCTTTGAGTATATGAACAGAGCTTTTGGCCCATTCCGGAATAGAGGAATCATCAGCGAAACCTGCCGAAACGGTAGCCTGATTAGGCAACGATAGCGCTCTTGCGATCATAACCGCCATTTCAGCGCGCGAAATCGTTTTTGAAGGCTGGAAGCTGCCATCGCCGTAACCTCCCACAATGCCCTTGGCCACCGCTTTCGCTATGCTTTCCATTGCCCATTCCGGGATTTGGCCCTGATCCGTAAAACGAACAGGTTCGCCTAGGACATCCTGTCCAATCGCCTTCATTAGCATAATGGTGAACTCCGCTCGGCTTACCTGACGTTCCGGCATAAAGGAATGATCAGTATAGCCCGAAACAATGCCAAGCTCCGAAGCACGTTTCACCGCTTCCTCCGCCCAGTGCTCTTTTATATCCGAATACCCGCTAGTTGGCGTTTCCTCCGATTCGCCGCCGTCAACCTCCTTTGACGTCTGAAGCACGGCATACACACCTTGTCTATCCACTTTTGCCGTAACAAAATTCCCCTCGATTACAGTATCAACCGCCGTCCACTCTTTCTGTTCCGTATCATATCGATAGATGGATGGGTTTGTATTATTATCCGATTTCAAGTCGGCAGGCAGTTTTATCGCCAACGGTTTCAATAGCTTGCCTGCCGGATCCAAAGTCAACTGGAACAGGGGACTGAGAAGTTCGTAGCCCTCTACTGAAAACAAGTCGGGGTTTGCATGCTTTTCGATCGCAACGCTTAACTGCTGTGAGGAAACGCCTGTGGGGATAGAAATAAAGATGCCATTTTCCAAACTGGTCTGGCCAGCTTCCCACGGCAAAACCGTTACCTTTCCGTTTGTTGTTGAAATGGGAGTGCTTGTATTGTTGACTGGATAAACAGTCGTGCCGCCGCTTGCAGCCAATCTCCGCACATGAATGACATAGGTATGTTGATTGCCGTTTTGCGCTGTCACGACTACCGGAATACGGTTGTCTCCGACACTAAGAGGGATCAATGTGCTCTCTGCCCCGCTGCTTACGGCTTCATCGTTAATGGTCAGAGTTGACGCATGGTCCGCCGTCCTTGCCGTAACCGTCAAACCGGCGACCCTATTGGCAACTTCCGCCGTATACTCAAGTTTATCCGCCGTGAAGGCGGGTGAAAGCGTTCCAGCAGAAAGTTCCAGTCCGCTCAGAGCCGCATTGCTGCTTTGCAAACGAGTTACCGAAATCTGATAGGTCTTGGTCGTTTGATCTTGCGTTGTTACTACTACCGAAATACGGTTATCTCCAACATTAAGCGGAAGCAATGCGCCCTCTGTCCCGCTGCCAACGGTTTCACCGTTAACGGTCAGGGTTGACGCATCGTCCGCCGCGCTTGCCGTTACCGTTATTTCGGTGACGTTGTTCGCAACCTCTACGGCATACGCAACTTTCTCCGGTTCAAAAACAGGAGTTAGCGTTCCTGCGGACAGCGTCAGTGCTTTTAAATTGGGATTTTGTTGTTTGTAGACATTTAATGTATAGGTCTGGCTGCTCGTAGCATCGCTGTCCGCTACCCAAATGTTAATCCTGTTGAGGCCCGTCTTCAACATAATGGGATTGCTGGCTGTGCCGCCTTCAAGAGCGTCATCATCATCATTAATAAAAATGACAGTAGCCGAATTTACGGCAACTTCCGGTGTAATCGTCAAGCTTTCCACCGAATAGTCTACTTGGATATCATAGGACAACGTCATAGGCTCAAAAGGTTTGTCAAGGTTCCCCTCGCTCGTCGTCAGCCCGGTCAGTTGGTAAGCAATTGATACCGGGATTGCCGTAGGACCCGAATAAAGAGTTACAGGTATATCTGACAAGGAAATATTGCCGGGATCGGAAATATCGATCAGATCGGATTTCAACCTAAATTCAACAACTCCGCCCATCGTAAATGAGGATAGGCCTTGCGCAACTTCGGACGTCGATTGATTAGAAGCGGTATCCAGCAGCTTAACGGCGTCAGAAGTCGAAAAGAATAATTCCGTTCTGTCGCCTACCGGTTGAAACTGACTATCGTATACCGCAAACCTGGCCGTAACGTAATTGTTCCCAGAAAGGTCCAGCTTCGGCTTTCCCTTCAAAACCGCATAGGCGGCAGGGGATGCAGGTTTGGTTGAATGGATCGAGTTCACCTCAACTCTGCTGTAGTCAGGAAAAGTATGCGGCGGAACCCAGCTCACGCCCTTGGTCTTATCATAAATATACGCTCCGACAATCATTTTGCCATCAGGATTAGCAAGCCCTATGGATTGGGCTCCTGTTTGATTTTCGGATGTCACGGCAAGGCCGTCGTTGTACCTCATATACAATTGTTCATCAGTTGTTAATGTACCGCCCAGAATAGTAAACGAAACCATCGTTGCGGTTGATATGCAACCGCTTAATAACAAAAATACCAATGACGCCGCCACTATTTTTTTCATTTTCAACCTGCTTGCCATTTTTCCAACATGTAACATTTCATCTTCTCCTCCTACTCTGCGTTCACTCCTTTTTAAGTATAGAAAAGAGAGCCCAAATCCCGGTAGTGATCCCTGTCACAAGTTAGTCATATGACAACTGGATAAATTACTTTACCTGTCGTAGTAATTATGCTATAGTCAGATTACTACGACAGTCGAAGTAATTAGGAGGTTAACGTTTGATCAGCAGTGATGTCATACGCGGTTACAATGATACGATGATTCTGTATATGCTGCTGGAGCAGGAGTCTTACGGTTACGAAATATCCAAAAATATAAGGCAGCTTTCGGAAGAGAAATATGTCATGAAAGAAACCACTCTTTATTCCGCTTTTACACGTCTGGAGAAAAACGGATATATCGTATCTTTTTACAGGGACGAAACGTTCGGAAAGCGCAGAACATACTACCGCATTACGCCAGAGGGCCGCGCGTATTATGAGGAAAAGCGCATCGAATGGCGTTTGACGCAAGAAGTCGTCAATAAATTTATCAGGGAGTGATAAGGATTATGAATACCCTTGTCAATTATTTAGAAACGATGTTTGCACAGCTTCCCCGCAATGCACAGACATGGAAGCTCAAAGAGGATCTGCTTGCTACGATGGAGGAGAAGTATAATGAGCTGAAGGCGGAAGGCCGCAGCGAAAACGAAGCGGTTGGCATCGTCATCTCCGAATTCGGCAATATTGACGAATTGATGCAGGAGCTGGAAATGACGCCGCTTGCCGCGGAGACTCAGCCGCGCGTGTTGACATCGCATGAGGTCGAGGATTATTTGCAAATGCGGAGACGTTCGGCCTTCAACGTCGCGTTAGGCGTTGGGATCATCATTTTCGGCGTTGCGCTGATGATGCTGATCAACATTTTGCTTGGCGAAGGCGGCAGTTTTATTAATCTGAGCGAAACCCGCGTAGCTATGATCAGCATGGTTGCGTTGTTTGCTTGCGTTGTGCCGGGCATTGCCCTGTTTGGCTATAATAGCTCCAAAAACGAACCCAAAGAATACATGCAGAGGGAATTCCAACTGCCCAATGCCTTGTGGGATGAGATCAATCAGCGCAAAGCCGCTTTTATGCCAACTTACAAGCTGGTCATTTCGTTAGGCGTTGTCATTTGCGTTTTTTCCCCGGTCTTGATATTTGTCCCCATGATCATTAACGAGGATGCCTCTGGGTATGGGGTAACCGCCATGTTGTTGGCTGTCGCCGTTGCCGTTTTTCTCTTCATTTATTGGGGCAATATTAAGGAAAGTTATTCCATCGTTCTGCAGACCGACGATTTTGCGCCGGAAAAAAAAGAAGAAAATCGCGCCGTTGCTGCAATCAATGCCATCGTCTGGCCAATCGCTACGATCGCGTTTCTGATCGGCGGTTTTATTTATAACCTCTGGCATATAGCTTGGATCGTATTTCCAATTACCGGCGTGCTATCCGGGGCGTTAAGCAAAGTTAACGGAATCATGCAAAAGGAGCATTGACATCCTCCCCAATATGACTTACAATCACATTTGTTCACAATGATAATGATTTTCATTGTACGAAGCATCAACATTAAGGGGAGATACTGAGAAATGAAAAAAAAATCAATCTTAACGCTGTCCATCCTGATTTTGCTTGCTGTCATTGTCGCGGCATGCGGCGGCAATTCCGCAAATAACGAGCCGTCAACTCAGCCGCAAGAGTCGGCTTCGCCTGAACCTAGCGCAGAACAACCCGCTTCCGAAGAAGCTTCAGGAACGGTTACGTACGAATCGGAAACCGGCCCTGTTGAAATCCCGGCCAAACCAGTCCGTATCGTTGCTTTGACCAATGCGCCAAACGTGCTTTCGCTGGGTCAATCCCTGGTAGGCGTCGATCAATGGACAGGCGCAAATCCCCTTTTCACCGATATGCTTAAAGATGTAGCGATTGTATCCGAGGAAGATCCTGAAGGCGTTGCAGCACAAAACCCCGACCTTATTATTGCGGGTTCGCATATGAAAAACCTCGACCAGCTTTCCAAAATAGCGCCAACCGTTGTGTATACTTGGGGCAAACTCAACTATCTGGATCAACAGCTGGAAATCGGCAAATTGTTGAACAAAACCGACGACGCTCAGAAGTGGGTCGATGATTTCAAAACAAGAACAGCCGCTATTGGCCAGGAGATCAAAGCCAAATACGGTGATGACGTATCCGTTTCCGTATTTGAAATGGGAGACAACAGCGTATTCACCATGGGCGACAGCTGGGCTCGCGGCACCGAAATCCTTTACCAAGCCATGGGTCTAACCTTGCCGGAAAAAGTGAAGCAAGACACTGCGGAAGCCGGTTATTACTCCTTGTCTCTTGAAGTTTTACCGGAATACTCCGGCGATTTCATTGTCGTAAGCAGAGATTTGAGTTTGGACAACGACATTTTGAACTCGGAGGTTTGGAAAAACATCCCTGCCGTTCAAAACAATCAAGTCATCGAAATCGAAAGCAAAGCTTCGTCCTACAGTGACCCTACAACACTGGAATACCTGCTGAACATCTACAAGGAAGGTTTCCTTGGTCAATAATCATTATTAAACGACCCGAAAGAAATACACTTTGACAAAAGTGCTTTCTTACGGGTCTTTTTTACATATGTAAGGCCTTTTCCCAAACGATCTTCATCTTCATGCCAGCTCTTCTTATCGATATAGCCGATTGCGGAGCTGTTGCTTCTGGCACAGTAACAGCCTTGGGCATGCAGGTTTTCCACGATTAATTCCACCAATGGGAATTCTCCCTTGTTCAATCTCCTTCAAGTATGCGCCTCGGCAGGCCAGGTACAGGCCATATCCAGCGAGCTAAACGAGCATACCCTGAACACCAGGAGCATCGCTGAACAAATCACGCTGGCATCGGACGAATCGGCAATCGGCTCAAGCGCGCAGGCGGAGTCCGTTAACGATGGTTCGGTGCGGTTGACAGAAATGAGCGAAGCCGTCAGCGGCATCAATCGCAATGTCGAACATTCCGCTTCAATGATGGAAGAAGCATCCGATGCTATGAACCAAGGCTTGCAAATGGTTCAGACGCAAATCGATCTTGCGAGAGAAAACCGCTCCGCCATACTTGACATCAATAAGACGCTCATTGAAATGCGCCAGCACACAAAACGGATTGAAGATGTTGCCGGCATTATCTACGGCTTATCTTCGCAAACCAATATTTTGGCGCTTAACGCCGCCATTGAAGCGGCCCGCGCAGGACAAGACAGAGAGTCTTCCTTTGAACGGATTCGTCCAGCCATTGACGAGATGAGCCAACAAATCGAAGCTGTATCTCAAGCAAGAAAGGAGCTGGACAAAAACGCGGGCAAAATCTCCGATGTTATTGCCGAGGTTGCCTCCATGTTGGAGCAAAGCGCTGCATCAACGGAAGAAGTGGCTTCTTCCACGCAAGAACAATTCAATTATATTAAAAGCATTTCCGATCGTTCCGCCGAGTTAGCGGAGCATGCCGAGCATCTGTCTCGCGAAGTGAGCAAATTTAAGGTTTAACAGGAGGCCGCTTTGACCGGAATCCTCCCGATTGAAGAACTCTACAAAAAACAGCCTCAGCTGCCGCTTCAATGCGGTTTGCTGAGGCTGCTTTTGCGGGTCAAGCTTGCTCGATCAATTCAATCCACTCATTGAATTCGGATTGAAGCTTGGCATGCTCGATCTTTAGTTTGGAATGCTCTTGAGAAAGTGTTTCTTGTTCCTGACGCCGCTGCTCCAAGGCGCGATGCCATTCATCTCGTTCCTCCAGCAGCTCCTGCAATTGCTGCCGCGCCTGACTTGCAGCAGCGGCTTCATCCATTGCTTGTTCCAGCTGATGTCTCAAATCTTCTTCTGCAACGGCCGAATCGCCTTCCATCCCTTGCTGCTCCAGTTCCTGCTGCAGTTCCTTAATGGCGGACTCACGCTCCTGCAATTGTGACTCGCGCGCTTGAAGCTCGGCTTCCAGCTTCTCGCTGCGCTCCACCAAAGCTGCCAGTTGACCTGATGCAATGCGCTCCCTGGCGGCAATCAGCTCAAGCTGCTCCGTCATCTCGCGGTCGCGATTGCGGTAATCGTCGCGTTCCGCCGCTAGTTGCTCGGCCTTTACGCGAAGCTGGTCCGCTTGCTCCTCCAACTCCTGAAGCAGCTGCTCCTGCTGCTCAAAGCGTTGTCCGCTTTGCTTGTCTTCGCTTTCCAGCAGAGCCAAACGCTGGGCCAATTCTTCCTCTTTAATCGCGGATAGCTCCATTGCCTTTTCCAGCTCACGGCGAACGGAGCGAAGCTCATCAACTGTTGCCGCCAGCTCTTGTTCATTTTGACCTCTTGCATGAAGCTCTTCCTGAAGCTCGAGTTCTCTCAGTTCCGAAAGCTCCAGCTTCTCGCGAAGGTTTGCTGACGCTTCCTCGTGTTTGCCGAGCGCCGCTATATATGCCTCTTCCTTGCCTGCCAACTGAACTATCCTGTCCTCAAGATCCTGAGCCCGCTGAAGCTGCAACTGCAATTGCTCCGCAAGCGCGGCTTCTCTGTCAGACAGCTCCTGCAGTTGACCGCGAAGCTCGGCTTCCTTGCTCGACCGCTCCTGCAGCTGCTCGCGTAGCGCGGCTTCTCTGTCAGACAGTTCCTGAAGTTGACCGCGAAGCTCAGCTTCCATACTCGACCGCTCCTGTAGCTGCTCGCGTAGCGTGGCTTCTCTGTCAGACAGCTCCTGCAGTTGACCGCGAAGCTCGGCTTCTCTGTCTGATTGCTCCTGCAGCTGCTTGCGAAGCTCGGCTTCTCTGCCTGACTGCTCTTGCAATTGCTCACGAAGCTCATGCTCACTGGTCTCCTGAAGCTTGAGCAATTCTTCATATTCGGCAGACAATCGGGAATGCTCCTGGATTTCTTTTTCAAGCTCAGCTTCTTTGTCAGCAAATGCTTGCAGTTGCGCTTTCGCTAGTTGCTGTTCCTGCTCAGCTGCTGCCAATTGCTGGAGCAGTTCTTCCAGCTGACGCTCTTTCAAGCTCGCTTGCTCTTCAAGCTGATTGCTCAATTGACGGCTGCGCTGCTCGTACTCGGACTCCAGTGCATATTTGGCTTCTTGGAGTTCGTCCGCCTGCTGCTTGGCATCAAGCAGCTGCGTCTGCCAGTTTTCACGCTCTTGCTGCAGCTCGGCAATGCTGCCGCGAAGCGCTTCCTCCTGCTCCAGAGCTTGAATGAGCTGGTCGTCCGCCAGAGACAAGCGGCTTTCCAATGCCGCAAGCTCATTACGGCTCCGGTCTTCCAATTCCTCAAGCTGAGCTTTCTTCTGAGCTTCAAGGCCGCTATTAGCTTCTCTCCACTGCCGCTCACGCTCCGCCAATTCATCATGCATGCGGATTTCGATAGCTGCTCGTTCAGCGGCCAAAGCCTCTTCGCGTTGTGCTTCCGAGGCTGCTCTTTCTGCCGCCAAGGCTTCTTCACGCTGTGCTTCCAAAGCTGCTCTTTGAGCCTCCAGCGCTTCCTCAAGCCGTGCTTCTGAAGCCTCTTTTTCCGCAAGGAGCTTTGCCTCCCAAGCTTCTCTTTCGGCATTCCGTTCCGCTTCTTGCGTTTCCCGCTCGGCCAGCGTTTCTTCCAAAAGCTTGTCTTTATCCCCGGTAATTGCGGCAACAGCAGATTCCAGCTGTTCCTGGCGGGCAAGCAGCTTGCTCCGTTCTTCCTGCCAGCTGTTGCGTCTGCGCTCCAGATCAGCTTTCATGTCGGTTTCAAGGCGAGCAAGTTCCTCCTTCAACGAGGTTTCCAGCTCTCCGTTTCTGCGCTCCAGCTCTTCCCGTTCCGCTGAAGCAACCGCTGTCCATTCTCCGTCAAGCTGCTCCAGCTTTTCCTTCCAGACCCGCTCAAGCTCGTCAATCTTTGCTTGATGCTCTTCCCGGAGTGCCGCAAGGCCTTGTTCATTCTCCAGTTTCTCAGCGGCCGCACGCTCCGTCAGCTCGCGCTGGTGTTCTGCTTCCAGCTCGGCGCTTCGGCGCTCCAGCTCCGTCAGCTCGCCCCGCAGGCTTGCTTCCGTCTCCATGCTGCGGCGTTCCAAGTCCGCGGCAAGCTCAAGCGCCTCGTCGCGCTCCTTCAGCCATGACGCCTCTGCCTGCTCCTTCGCGGCCCTTAGCGCTTCCAGCTCTTTTGCCGCTGCGGCCTTTAAGGCCTCAACCTCGGCTTTACGTGCGTTTTCAGCAGCCTCAAGCTCCACTTCCTTCTGCAAAAGAGCAGATTCCGCGGCACTTGCAAGCTGCGCCTCCAGCCCTTGAATTACTTCATCCTTTTCAGCGGTCAATTGGGCGATAAGCCGCTCCCGTTCCGCCTCCTGTTTGGCAAGCTCCGTCTCCAGTTTGCTTTTTAACTGGACAAGCTCCGTCTTTTTCTCAAAAATCATAACCTCGCGGGTTCTGGCGATCGCTTGCTCTTGCTCCTGACGGAGTGTCCGAAGCGTTTCCTCATGGCCTTGAATCAGCGAATCCGAAGCTTCCTGCTGAAGACGCGAAGCTTCTGCCGCAGCGTCAGCCGCAGCTTCCAGCCCCTGGCGCAGCTTCTCTTCCCATATCCCCTCAAGTTCCTGCTGCTTCTGCTCTGCCAATTGGAGCTCCCGCGCCAGCTTGGATTGAGCTTCTCCGGCTTGTTCTACTAAAGCCGCAGCCAGTTCGGCTTCCTTTTGTCTGGCTTCATCCAGCAGCCGAGCCGTTTCCGCCAGCTTGGCTTCCTCCTGCTGCAGCCGCAACGTTTCTCTGCGAAGCTGGAAAACCTCTTCCGTAATTTGCACCGCACACAATACAGCAAGCTTTGGCATGTCCAGACGAGGGTTGTTAATCGCAAGCTTTCGCATGCTTTCGTCAATGGCGGTGGCTACTCTTTTGACATAGTCGACGCTGGAATGCCCTTTCAATTTATACTGAACTCCATATATATCAACGGTTACAACGGTTTGCTCCGCATCCACGTGTGTCGTATCCCCCTATCATTTGGCTGATACCGCCAAGCTCGCAGCAAAAAAAAGCCGCATCGACGTTCACCTAAGAACTAATTCGATGCGGCTTGCAAGGTTTCCTGCCTACTTGCGCAATTCCGCGCCAAAAGATTGTTCCAATTGCTGGACAACCAAGGCATGCAGGCTGGTCACTTCTTCATCCGTCAACGTACGTTCGGCATGGCGGTACAAGAGCGACATCGCGATGCTTTTTTTGCCCTCTCCAAGCCGCTCGCCCGTGTATACGTCAAACACGGAAACCGCCTCCAGCAGCTCGCCCGCTTTCTCCCGTACAACAGCCGTCAAATCGGCGGAAGCAACGGCCCCGTCCACAACGACGGCGATATCCCGCTCAATGCCCGGGAAGCGAGGAAGCGGCTTGTAGACCAGATGGCCGTCAGCCAGCTCGTAGATCGGAGCCAGGTCAAGCTCGACCAGGTACGTGTCTGCCAAATCCCACTCCACCTGCTTTGCAGGATGCAGCTGTCCGACATAACCGATCACCAGCGGGCCAGCGGCTGTCTCAAGCGTTACGGCTGCCGTGCGCCCAGGATGGAAATGCTCCGGCTGCGCGGCTGTATAGGTCGCTTTGGATGAGAGGCCAAGCACGGATAGCAGCGTTTCAACAATCCCTTTTGCATCAAAAAAGTCATAGGCGGAAGCCCCTTCGTTCCATGCCTGTTGCTTGCGGTTGCCCGTCAACAGCGCGGCAAACCGGTGCTTCTCTTGAGGAAGCTTGGTCAACGTCTCTTCCTCGCTGTGGAAGACGCTGCCGATTTCGAATAATGCCGCCGTTTCATTCCTGCGGTTGCGGTTATAAACTGCCGTCTCCAGCAATTGCGCAATCAGCGTCGTACGCAAAACGCTGCGCTCCTCGCTCATTGGCATCGAAAGCTTCACATGTTTGGCATCCCTCGTCAATGCCGGGAACAATACCGTGCGGGCCGGGCTGGTGAAGGAATAGCTGATCACTTCATGCAGGCCGGAGTCCGACAGGCGTTTTCGAAGCTCTCGCCGGATGGCTTGCGGCTTGGTCAAAGCGCCAGGCGTCACGTCGCCGTGAATCAGGGTTGTCGGGATGTTGTCATAACCATGCAGACGGGCTACCTCTTCAATAATGTCCACATCTCTTGAAATTTCGCCGCGGCGGGCCGGAACTGTTATGGCAAAAACATCGTTATTGTCCATTTCGTACGAGAACTGAAGGCGGGCCAAAATGGTGCGGACTTCAAGGCTCGACAACGCGGTGCCCAAATAATTGTTGATGCGCTCAAGCGACACCTTGATTTCAGTTGGCTCCGGCTGGCGCTGGGAAGATTCCACCACGCCATCGGCCACTAAGCCGTCAGCCAAATCCGCAATAAGCGCCGCTGCGCGATTCAGTGCGGGAACAACAGCCGAGTGATCCACTTCTTTTTCGAAACGAATGCTGGATTCCGAGCGGAGGCCCAACTGACGGGACGTCTTGCGAACGACGCCGCCGTCGAAACAAGCGGATTCCAGGATCAGGTTAACGGTATCTGCCGTCACCTCGGTGCTTGCTCCGCCCATTACGCCAGCCAGCGCAATCGGCGAACTGCCGTCGGCAATAACCAGCATATGGGGCTCCAGGCGGCGCTCCTGCTCATCCAGCGTAATCAGCGTTTCGCCTTCGCGCGCCAAACGGATCACGATATTGCCGCCCGGAATTTTGTCCGCGTCGAAGGCGTGCAGCGGCTGGCCGTATTCCAGCATGACGTAGTTGGTTACGTCCACGACATTATTGATCGGGCGGATTCCCGCTGCCATCAACCGGTTTTTCAGCCAAAGCGGAGATTCTCCGATCTTTACGCCTTTGATGTAACGAGCGGAGTAATGATGGCATTGTTCAGTTGCCTGCACGTCAACGGATACATATTCATCACCTTTAATTGCCGCATGGAGAACGGAATTGTCGGGCAGCTTCACCTCGCGGCCCGTCAAGGCCGCAACCTCGTATGCCGTACCCAGCATGCTGAGGCAGTCGGAACGGTTAGGCGTCAAATCCAGCTCCAGCACCTCGTCGTCAAGACCCAGCACCTCGCCGATCGAAGTTCCGATTGCCGTACCCGCCGGCAGAACCAGAATGCCTTCCTGCTGCTCCTTTGGCAGCAGCTTGTCGTTCAGCCCCAGCTCCTTGGCGGAGCAGATCATGCCTTGCGACTCCACGCCGCGCAGCTTGGCGCGTTTGATCTTGAAATCGCCCGGCAGAACGGCGCCGATTACGGCTACCGGAACAAGCTGACCGGCGTCCACATTTTTTGCGCCGCACACGATTTGCAGCTCTTCGCCAGTGCCAACGTCCACTTTGCACACATTCAGCTTATCTGCGTCGGGATGGCGCTCCTTGGACTTGACGTAGCCGACAACTACGCCGGTAACGCCTTTGTTGAGATTCTCCACGCCATCGATTTCAATGCCGCCTCGCGTCATTTTTTCCGCAAGCTCTTCAGCCGGAAGACCTTCCAGCGATATATAATCATTAAGCCATTGATAGGATACTTTCATTTGTCTTCTTCCCTTCTCTTCTCGTCACATTCTCGCGAATTGGCCAAGGAACCGCAGATCGTTGCTGTAGAAATGGCGGATATCGTCAATGCCGTATTTCAGCAGGGCGATACGCTCAACCCCCATGCCGAAAGCAAAGCCGGTAACCTCCTCGGGATCGTAACCGCCCATTTCCAAAACGCGCGGATGCACCATGCCGCAGCCGAGAATTTCCAGCCAGCCTGTTCCCTTACACATCCGGCAGCCACGGCCGCCGCATTGCACACATGTTACGTCAACCTCGGCGCTTGGCTCCGTGAACGGGAAAAAGCTTGGACGAAGGCGGATTTGAGCCTGAGAGCCAAACATTTGCTGAACGAACTGCAATAAGGTTCCCTTCAAGTCGCTCATCCGAATGCCCTTGCCTACCACAAGCCCTTCAATCTGGTTGAACTGGAAGGAGTGGGTCGCGTCGTCATCGTCCCTTCTGTACACCTTGCCGGGGCAAATGACCTTAATCGGCGATTCGCCTTTTTTGGCCTGCATCGTGCGGACCTGAACCGGGGAAGTATGCGTACGCATCAGAATGTCTTCCGTAACGTAGAAGGAATCCTGCATATCGCGCGCGGGATGGTTTTTGGGCAAATTCAGCGCTTCAAAATTGTAATAATCGCTTTCTACCTCGGGGCCTTCCGCAATGCTGTAGCCAAGTCCCACAAACACGTCTTCGATCTCTTGCGCCACTTGGTTCAAGGGATGGATCGCGCCTGTTGGCAGCGCCCTGCCGGGCAGGGTAACATCAAGCGTTTCAGCCATAAGTCTGCGGTTTGTTTCCGCCTCTTGAAAAGCAACCTGCTTTTCTTCGATTACGGTTTCGATTGCAGCGCGGACATCGTTTGCCACGCCGCCAATGACGGGGCGCTCCTCCGCGCTAAGCGAGCCCATGCCGCGAAGAATTTCCGTCAACGCTCCCTTTTTGCCCAAATATTTGACGCGCAGATCGTTAAGCGCGCCTTGCGATTCCACTACTTGAAGCTCGCGCAGCGCTTCGCCGCGCAGCTCCTCCAGCCTTTCTTTCATCCCAAACGCCTCCGTTTTTCACTTAAGTAATCAACTTCTTAAAACACGAGGTTCAAAAGCACAGTTTTCAGCACTGAACAACCTCTAAAAAACACAAAAAAAGGTCCTTCCTCCCCAAAAGGGACGGAAGAACCGTGGTACCACCCTGATTTCAACAGCAAGACGGGTCGACGCCGAACAAGCTGTCCTCACAAGCCCGATAACGGGGGCAACCGCGTTTCCCTACCCGCGCCGACCTCTCGGCGTTTCAGGAGCGTGCTCCGGAGCGAACTTCACCAGCCTGATTCTGCGGGAATGCTCTCAATCTTCGGCAATCCCTCCCTGTGCAAAAGCACTGGCTACTCTTCTCCATCACTGCATTTCAGCTATCAAGCTTCCATAATACCCATTATTATATGCAAAATCGATGTGGCATGCAAGGCATAACCATACATTGTTTTTGCCTGCATGCCGATTGTGCCAATGAATCATAGTTTTGTTTGGTGCTACTCCTTCACCGAACCCAGTACAATTCCTTTTACAAAATACTTCTGCAGAAACGGATAGACCAGCAAAATGGGGAGCGATCCAATAAACAGCTGGGCCGCTTTAACAGTACGATTGGAAATGTTGGCTACGTCCTGCGCGCTCATGCCAAGCTGTGTCAAATTGTTGGATACAACCATCGCATGCAAGAAGGAAGCTAACGGATAATTGTCTTTACTGTTCATATAAATGACGCCGTCGAACCACGAATTCCAGTGAAACACCATGGCGAACAGAGACAACGTTGCAACGGCCGGCATAGAAATGGGAAAATAAACCCTCCACAGCACCGTAAAATGTCCCGCTCCGTCAATTAGCGCCGCATCCTCCAGTTCCTTCGGCAGCGAACGGAAAAAATTCAGCATCAGAATCATGTTCCATACGTTGACCGCCGTCGGCAGGATCAATGCCCATAACGTGTCCATCAAATTGAGGTTGCTGACCAGGAAATACGTAGGCACCAACCCGCCGTTAAACAACATGGTAAAGACAAAATACCACGTATACACCGTGCGGCCGGGAAACTTCTCGCTGCTTCTGGACAGGCTGTAAGCCCCCATCGTGATCAGCAGCATGGAAAGCGCCGTTCCAAACACGGTTCGTTGAACCGCGATCCACAACGATTTCAAAAAAGCGGCATTTCCCAAAGTAGTCGTATACGCCTCCGATGTCCAACCGATGGGCCAGAAGTTGACGATATTCGCCGTTGCGGCAGCCCGCGAGCTGAATGAGACAGCAAACATGTGCATGATGGGCAAAAGACACAGTATTCCCAGCGCAATCAGAAAAATATAATTACATGCAGTAAAAATTGTATAGTTTGCAGACCGGTATCTCATTGTCCGACACTCCTAAAATATCCTGTAATTTGCAAGCTTGTAAGCCATGCGATAGCTGAATACGATCAAAGCAAACCCGACCACCGATTTAAACAGTCCAACCGCCGTGCCAAAGCTGAATTCCCCTTTGGTTAAGCCTACCCGATATACAAAGGTGTCAATGATGTCTCCTTTGCTGTAAACAAGCGGGTTGTACAGGTTCAGGATTTGGTCGAAGCCTCCATCCAGAATGCGCCCCAGCGAAAGGGTAGCAACAACAATAATGATTGGCAGAATAGAAGGCAGCGTCACATACAACACCTGCTGCCATTTGTTTGCCCCGTCGATCTCTGCCGCTTCGTACAGCGTAGGATTGATATTGCTTAACGCCGCCAGAAAAATGATTGCCGAAAACCCGAACTCCTTCCACACGTCGCTGACGATCAGCGTAAAGCGAAACCAGTTGCCATTTCCGAGGAAAAAAATCGAGCTTTGGCCAAATACGTTGAGCAGCCGGTTCGCAATCCCTTCCGTACTCAAAATATCGATCAAAATACCGCCAAGCACGACCCAGGATATAAAATGCGGCAGGTAAACCATCGTTTGAATGACGCGTTTAACCGCCATTAGCCGGATTTCATTCAAAAGAAGCGCGAATAGAATAGGAACGATCAACCCGGAAATCAATTTCATGCCGGCGATAATCAACGTGTTTACAATGACTTGCTTGCTGTCGGGATAGGAGAACAAAAAGCTGAAGTGATCCAATCCCACCCATTCGGAATTCGTAATGCCAAGCCACGGCTGATAATCCTGGAAAGCCATCACCACGCCGAGCATCGGGATATAATTGAATATCAGAATCATCAACGCCGCGGGCAGCAGCAAAATATGAAAAGGCCATGTTTTGGTCCAGTATTTTCTCATTCTCGTCCACCATCCATTTCGCGTAAAAAAGGGAGCGGATTCGGCTTCTGTCATGCCGGCTCCTCCCCCTTTCGAATTAGTATGCCGTTACTTGTTGGATTGGTACCATTCGTTCACTTCTTTTGTGATTTGTTCGCCGCCGTTTTTGTTCCATTGCTTGACGAATTCATCAAAATAGTCCAGCGGCTCTTCGCCATAGATGATTTTGAGGTAACTTTCCGTCGCCAGCTTTTGCAGGAACTCCCCGTTTTTCTTCATCATTGGCGTTCTTGGGCCCGTGAACAGATTCGGAATTTCCTTATCCCGCTGCGAGACATTGACGCCGGCGCCTTGAAGCTGCGCCAGGTTAAGGGCTTTTACCGATGCTTCAATCGGCGTTGAAGCCTCCGCGTTTGGATCCGCGACGAATTTATTGATCGCATCCGTATTCATATAAGGCACCTGAGGGGTATTGGTGCCGAATAACGGACTGATGATCCAGCGCATATCCAGGTTGTTGCCGTCCGATAACGGCCATTTTTCGCTTGGCACGCCCGCTTCCTCGTAATTGCCTGTGTAAATTTTGCCGTTGTATTCCACATAATCGTATCCTTCATGGAAGCCGTCCTTGAAGCGAGGGTCATAGAACGGATCATCCGGTCCCGCAGCCTTAGCCAAAACTTTGTTGTAATAGTTGAACCAAACTTCAATGTTCTCGAAGTCTTTGCTAAAGACCAATGCGCCGCCATAGAGCGTTTTCTGCGCGAGTCTGACCTCTCCGTCCGGTCCGGCTGGAAGCGGATAAGCCTGCCAAACGGCATTGGGATCAATCTGCGTCGTATCCCCCAAAGGCCAAGCGCCCATCCAATAAGGGCCAAACATGACGCCCGCTCTGCCGGACACGGCAAACTCGGAAGCTTTTGTAGGATCCTTAATGCCGGCTTCGCTGTCGATATAGCCTTTGCTCATCCAGGAACGCATCGTTTCCAGATACATTTTGGCGTCCGGATGGATCGCGCCGTATATCAGGTTGCCATTTTCATCTTCGTTCCAGTAGGAGGTAATATCGTTTGTGTGGATCATATGCTTGGTGTAAGCGCCAAAGATTGCGTCCGTTTGTCCCATCCAGGTCCAGGGGCCTTCCTTAAGCGGCACGGCCAATCCAAATTCGTCGGCCTTGTTGTTTCCGTTTGGATCCTGTTCCGTAAATGCCTTCAGCACGTTCTCCAGCTCCGCGATGGTTTTGGGCGGCTGCAGCGATAATTTGTCCAGCCAATCCTTGCGGATCCACATGACGCTTCCTTCGTCTCCCATGAAAAAGCGAGGAATGCCGTACACCTTGCCGTCCCTCGTCACTTCTCCAAGCACGTAAGGCCTTGCTTCAAAAACCGCCTTCAGCGTCGGGGATGCATATTTCTCAATCGCATCATTCAGCGGCATCAGCTTATCGGCCGTAATCAGGTTCTGGAGCACATCGCCATCCGCATAGAAGGTATCCGGCAGCTTTTCTTTTGTAGCCAATGCCAATTGAAGCTTCGTTTGATAATCCTCCGGCTTGCCCACGGTCCAGCTGAATTTTGTAATAATGCCGAGGTTTTCCTTCATCCAGCGGGTATGAATATTGTCTTCCAGCGATTCTCCGGGCTTAAAAGCATTGGGACGATCTTCGTCTATAATCGCGGTTGTGATCGTGACGGGCGGATCGTATTTGAAATCCCATACCGGCTTACCGTCCTCCCCTTGAGCCGTTGCTGCAGGTTTCGTGACGGTTTCGCCGTTGTTCCCGTCCTTATCAGTTGAACATCCGGCCAAAGCCGATACCCCCAACATAATCGCAGCAAGCAATGCCGCCATTTCTTTACGCGCTCTCACATGCATTCATTTGTCTCCCCTTCTTCAATGAGCTGCCTTGCTTACTTTTTATTCTAGTAGTCCGGCCGCTTCCCAAATATAGAAGTTTTCCATTTTTATAGAAGAGAAAACGTCGAATTCATGCATATGACGGCAATAAAAAAACATGGCCCGGACTAACGGGGCGGAAAATCCATCCCATGAGTCTAAACCATGTCTTTTTTTGTCGTGTATTCTCAAGCAGCAAGTCGTTGTGCCGCCATTTCGCAATTCATTACCTGCGCGCTCCAGCAGGCTTATTTCTGGATGACGCGCTCCGATGGAAAGCAGCATGTCCTGCTCCAACATCTCGCCCATTCCATTCATCCTGCGATTGGTTAAACGTATCCTCCAGCTTCCGCCTTGATATCAATTGTTGTCCACTTCGACGCTTCGGCGTATTTCCTCCCCTTCCCCGTTCAGAAGCACCAATTGGGCATGCCATTTGGCCGGGCGGGAGAAAACAAACTCTTCGCTTTTATAGTAATAGGCGATAAATCCCGGAAATTCAAGATCGGAAGATGGTGTTGGCTGCGCTGCGAGCTCAACATTTATAATCTTGTCGCCGCTATTTCGGCTGGCCTGGAGCGACAGTGCGATCTGCTCCGGCGGGCCACTACCCTCCGGCAGCCATACAACCAGATTCGCCGTATTGGGTCCAGCTGCATTGGGTTCGATTTCAAGCGTGTAATGGAATGTTTCGCCCATCTCATGATGCCTGAAAGGTTCTCCCGAAGCAGATGGGCCAACAAATGTAAATAAGCTGGCGATGGCAACAATAGAAGCCATTAACAGCCCATCCAGCTTCAGAAGCGTAGCATTCGGCATTAGACGCGCCTTGGCTTTGCGCCGAAGCCCATACCCGGTGGCGGCAACCACGATCACCAGCCCGGCTTTGGCGAGAAGCCATTGGCCCCAGGCGGTATAGAGTACATAATGCCAGGATGGCGCCAACAGCGGAATCATGGCGACGCCGCTAGCAACCAACAGCGCAATGGTCATCCAGGCGATATTGGCAAAACGCTCTGCAAAACGCCCGGCTTCCTTTCGATCCTTCCGCCACAGCAATAATAGAACCATTACGCCGCCCGCCCAGATCGACGAACACAGCAAGTGGACAAAATCGACGCTGCTTGCGGCAATGTTAAAATCGGAGGCGGCGGCATGTCCGTTGGAGCTCTCCGCAGCTAGCAGACCGATCGTCCAAATGATTTTGACCGCCGGTTTGAGGGAAACGACCAGAAAGCCGAGCAGAGACAAAATCAATTGCGCAAGCCATACCCGTCCCGACGACGTTTCCATAAATACCAGCAGCCAGTTTTCCCCGCCTCCCACGCTTCCCGCCATCGAAATGGAATGGAGAAACACGTAGGCCATCGTGAGAAGAAGCAGCGCTTTTGCCGCCGTATGCTGCCAGTTCTCCAATCGTTTACGCAACGGATTGTAATCCTCTCTTTTTGGAAGCAGCAGCGACAATATCGGCAAGCTCGCCGCCAGCAGCATGGCAAAATAAAAAAGGGCGCGCGAAATATACAAGGCAACCGAAGCCGCCAATTCCCCAAACGCCGCCTTCTCATCGCCTTGCTGTCCCGCTCCGTGTGAATGAAGCAACGCAGTAACTTCGGGTGCCGCAGCGGTTAAAGCCGATGATGCTTCGAACCATGAACCGCTCCCTATACCGTTGTGATAGGCGGACACTTGCTTTTCCGTTACAGAGACGCCTGTTGGCAAATGCGCTTGGGCTGCCTTGACGACGAAGCTCTCCGTTTCGGCCTTGAAGCCGGCAGCCGGATAGACCTGTCCCGCCGCTAGATATGCTTGTTTCTCTGCTGCATAGGCCTGTCCCTCTGCTGGGTAGGTTTCTTCCACTGCTGGATAGACCTGTCCCGCTGCCGTTGCGGCCTCCGCTCTTATGCCGCCTATTGCCATAAACACAAGAAGCAACGACGCGCATAGCAGCCATATTTTTGCTCCAGAGACACCAAGTCCCGACATCGCCCTGGCAGAAAAAAATATATTGAAGCGACTCCGGCAGGCAGTTGCTCCTTTGCCTAAACGAATCCCCATTATTCCCGTCACATCCTTACGTATGTATCCTCAACCTGTCGTATCGACGCATTGCCTGCTGCCTTTTTCCTACTAGACCAACAACTTGAGCGGCAACGCTGCATTCCGCTACATTCTTCTACACTCCGTTTCTGCATTCATCTCTGTTTTTACGGAGGCTGACATAATCGGGCCAATAGTCGGCCTGAACCGAGGGACAACCTCTGTCGCTATGCCATACGTAAGCCCCCCCCTCCACCTTGCAGCTGGCATCGCGAACCCATACACGCTCGTAATCGTTTGGCTCCTCAATGCCGTAAAACTCCTCCAAGGCATCCATAGCCGCAAGGCCCATCCGGCCGGTTGCAACCCAAAGTCCTCTGACGGCAGCGCCTTCACTTAGGGCACGTTCATCCCTCACCAGCGCAGGGTAAGCGCCGCAATCCACCAGTCTGCCTCCGATCGTGCCGGGGTCCATCAAACGTGCTGTTTTTGCGATAACCCCATGATTGCACATGCCCGGCAGCAGCGAGCCGTATATAAAAACATTAATGTCACCCATAGGCTCCAGCCTCCGAATTTGTCCACCTTTTTGTCGGACTTTGACCGATGATCTTCCGCTCTGACAGTATGAACGATTTTTAAGACAGGGGCAACCTATGTTACAATCATCAAAAGCGATAAAGGAGGTCTTTTTTCTATGGAAAGACATACAGGCGCTATCGTTCAGAAGTCACTTGAGGCATTGCTGGGAAATTCCACTTTTCTCCCTCATATTCAGGGACAGCGGCGTGAACAGGCCTTTCAATCTCTGACCGCTATACTGTCAACGCCAAACAAGGTACATAAAGCCTTCCTGCGCATACCGCTGGAAAGCGGAAATGTGGTGCGTATTCCTGCCTTCCGCATTCAGCACAATGACGCGCTGGGTCCCTACAAGGGCGGCATCCGGTTCCATGAAACCGTTAACGAAGATGAAGTGACCAATCTTGCGGCTCTGATGACGCTCAAAAACGCTTTGCACGAGGTACCGTTTGGCGGCGGCAAAGGCGGCGTAGCAATTTCCCCCCGGGATTATTCGGAACGCGAGCTTTATCAAATCTGCAAAAAATATGTGCAATATTTCAGCGATATTTTAGGTCCCGACAAGGATATCCCGGCTCCCGACATGGGCACGGGCGACCGCGAAATGGACTGGATGATGGCAGAGTTCAAAAGCATTCATCCCGGCCGACCTTACCTGGGCAGCTTTACCGGAAAAAGCCTGATTAGCGGCGGTTCGCTGGGAAGGCGGGAAGCCACCGGCAAAGGCGTCTATTTCAGCTTGCGCTACCTGCTGCATGATTTCCTCAAGGAGCAAAGCGGCTGGCTTTCGGCTAGCGGCAGTCCTTTTGCTCAAACGGCTCTTGCACTCGCCGACAAACCGTTGACCATTGCCGTGCAAGGTTTCGGTAATGTAGGTTCCATCGCGGCGCTGGAGGCTTACAAATGCTCCATGCTCCGTAACAAAATCGTAGCTGTCAGCGACCGCAACGCCACTTTGTATAATGAAGAAGGATTGGATATCCCATCCTTGATCGCATACGCCGCCGCCAATTCCGGCGACCTCCCGTCGAACGAGGAGCAGCTTGCCGAATCCGGCATCAAAGCCGATCTGAAAGATCGCGAAGCCGTATTGCTGCTGGACGTTGATGTACTGATTTTGGCCGCGCTGGAAGGTCAAATTCATGACTCCAACGTGGACGAAGTAAAAGCGTCCATTATCGTGGAAGGCGCCAACGCGCCGGTTACGGGCAATGCGGACGAAAAGCTGGCAGCCAAAGGGACGATCGTCATCCCCGACATTTTGGCAAACGCCGGCGGCGTTATTGTTTCTTATTTTGAATGGCTGCAAGGCCGGGAAACGCAGTTTTACAGCGAGGAGCAAATATTCAAACTGCTTTATGACAAAATGCAGCATACGATGAAAGGCATTCTTCCTGCTTATTTCGGCGATAGCCAAACGCTCAGGCAAAATTGCTACGTCCATGCCGTCATGAAGCTTTCTTCCGTTTTGTACAGACAAGGCAAGCTTTATTAAGGAGTTGGGACGAAATGGAAGTTGAACAAATCGCGTTAACCCGCATCGCCATCAGCAACGGTCAATGGGAGACGCTGGAGCTTGATTTTTCCGAGGCCAAGCTGCTTCTGGTTACGCAATACGGCGACAAGCTTTGGTACATCGACGTGGACGGTGTTGCGAACAGCGACGTGCTGGACTGGTTTGCCGCAAGCGAGGATATTTCCGTCACCATGGAGGCGGAATCCGGGGATGGAGAAGCGCTGCGGGGCGCCGGATATCTGCACCCCAACACGCTGCACCGGGCCGCGGCTATACGTGGCGTGGGCGAGTTAAAGCGCCAGAATATCTAACCAGCGTGTTTAGGCTGAATTTGATGTTCAGCATAGATTTTGCCGCCAGACATGCTTTTTAATGGAATGTGGACTTTTTGAACAACCTCTTTAAGTCAAAAAAAGCCTCAAGTCCCTTGCGGGGAGCTTGAGGCTTTTGGCTGTGCAATGACCTGATTTCTGCTGGCGTGATGCTTTTCCAACATCGTACTTATTGTACCACTGATGTACAGACAACCGTTCCAACGTCAGGCCGGGAACTACTTATTCGAAATTTCCGGAGTAGTCAGCTGATCGTAAAAATCAACGGCTTTGTCCTTGTTCTCCGAAGCGCGGAGCGCCATGGCGGAACGTGGGTGCTCGTCCAGAATGCCCGTAATCATATAAGGAATGATGTAGCCCCACTCTTCCTTCTCGCGAAGCGGAATCATGAATTTTTCGATCATGTCCAGAACGGGACGAACGTTGTATTTGGTGTTTTGCAGTTCGGATACAAGCAGCTCGGTATTGCAATTGCCCGCCGCGCGGCCCATGCCATAGACAGATGCGTCAAGCAGCTCTACGCCTTTGCCTGCCGCCAGCAGCGTGTTGGCAAAGGCAAGCTGAAGGTTGTTATGAGCATGTACGCCAAGACGCTTATTCGGCAGGTGCTGGCGGAATTTGTCCACCAGGTAGCCAACATCGTTTGGCTTCAGGCTGCCGTAGGAATCAACGATGTAAACAACGTCAACGACGCTTTCGTTAATGCGTTCAAAGGCTTCAACCAACTGATTTTCCATCACATTGGACAATGCCATGATGTTCAGCGTTGTTTCGTAGCCGCGATCATGGAAGGTTTGAACCAGTTCAAGCGCTTTGTCCACGTCTTGAATATAACAAGCCACGCGAATGAGATCCAGCATGCTTTCGCTGCGCGGCAAAATATCATTTTCGTCCACTCGCCCGATATCAACGAGTGCGGAGAGCTTGGTATTGCCTTTGTTCGGCAGTACCTTTCTAAGGAAGTCGTCATTCAGAAACCGCCAAGGTCCAGCGCTGTCGGCTCCTTTCAGAAGCTTGGGAGAATTTTTGTAGCCGATTTCCATATAGTCAACGCCGGCTTCGTTCAGGCTATTATACAAATGCTGCACAAACTCCACGCTGAAGTCCCAATTATTAACGAGGCCGCCGTCGCGAATGGTGCAATCGACGATTTTGCAATGGCTAGTTTTCGAATGCATACTGCTGCTCCTTTGATTTGAACATGAGTTCATTTTTACCTTACATCATACTTGAAAAAGACGGGGAACGCAAAGCTTTATTGCCTATTTTAAAGCGGATAGACGTCAATCTATTCCTTAACGGCAATGCCGTTGGCTCCTTTGGACTCATCTTCGGCGTTAGCTTGTCATTCATTTACTATCAGTCATCTGCTCAAACACCGAAAAACAATACACCGCCGGTTTGTTTAAGCGGATAATGCCGGTTTAATCCATGGGTGGGGGGCTTCCATAATCCCCACGACAGCGTTTGATCTTTAACGGACATCCATGACCACAAGAAGCCGTTTTTCATTAATTTCCGCTCTCTAACGGACAATTTTGACCGTAAGAACTCATTTTCACTCCATTTTAGCTGGATTTGAGCGCTAATGGACATGAATGTCCATTTGATTGTGGTAACTTGGCGATTTGCTGCTCTAACGGTCATGGATGACCGATACACACGCACATGAACATCCATATGCACAAGAATAAGCATATGCTCTCCACGAACCCTGGAAAAATCCAACAAGAAAATGAACCTTTTCCTCTTAGAACAACGCAGTCCGGGCTGAAGTTGCGTTTTGTATAAATCCTTGCATAAACACCGATGCTTTTGATGCACTACACGATGTGTTTGGTGTCTTTCGTTTCCCTTAAAGATAGGCTCAAGGTTGGGGCTGTAACTAATCCGGTCCAGCTACGCGGCCGTCAAAGCGGGTGTTTTGGTAGTTGATTTGGCAGGTCCTTTGGCACGTGCTTTGGAGTTGTTTTGACAGGTGTTTGACAGGTGTTTTGGCAAGTGCTTCAACAGGTATTTTGATAGGTGTAATGAGACACATTTTGGGGACTTTTGTGCTATTTTTGCGGGAGATGGACAAAGGACATAAACTCAAGCATTTACAAACGAACGGTTTAGAGCTAAAATATTATGTAAACAACGCTGAATTTTTCCGATTGGAAAAAGCGGGGGAACCAAAGCGACCGGAATCCGCATACGCTCATGTATGACGTTTTCTTCGCAGGGGTGAATCCAGATTTATCTGGTAGGGCTTCCTCTCTAGCCCGAATCCGACAGCTAACCTCGCAAGCGAACAAAGGAGAGATGTATGATGCTTTGTTTATCGCTGCATGATTCCCCTTACCCGGAGCAAGATCCGGGGCACCTGACCGTCTCCAGAATTGAAGTTTTCGTTATTCCCGCACTGGCAATTGACAATGAAGGATACCGTGTATGCCTTCGCTTGACAACAGAACATGGATACGGATGGAGCGAGGTCTTCCTGGCTAAACAAGATTACGTCTTTTTCGAGCCGGAGTCCTGGGGTAAACAATTGCAAAGCTTTATCGGCCGTTTTCCGCTATCCTCCCTCACGACAAGACTGACGGAGATGATTGCCGGAAAAGCCGATGCCGACAACCGCGCCTTTTCGCTGTTTGCTGCCGCACTTGGCTCCATTCAGCAGCAATACGCCTCGGGTATTGCCACCGTCTCATCGACGGTTCCCGTGGAAGAATCCGTTTTGCAGCTCAGGTCCATTTCGTACATCTCGTTGGATTAATGAATAGACAAGGCAAAGCCCCCGTTACCGCACTCTCCCAGGAGCCGGCGGCGGGGGTTTGCTGTTTGTCTTCAACGACAGTGCTTGATTCCTTTTAGGTAAACTTGTTTCCTTCCAAGTAAATAAGAATCGTTTGCTTTTACGTTTGTGTTCATCGGGTTGGCAAAACAACACTGCTCTTTTGAGCGTTTGTGCCAATATACAGCATTTACGAGCCGGTCGAACGGTAATGTCTGATGCCAATTTGCCAGATCAGCAGACACGGAAGCAGGAATAACGCCCCGCCAAACGGAGTCAGCAGCAGCTCTGCCGTGCTGCCTTCCCGTTTATCCAGCAACAACATTAACGGCAAATAGCTGACGCAGGCAAATGGAATGATGTACGTAAAAAACTTCCTTACCCAAGCTTCGTAAATACCAAGCGGATATTGCGCCATTTCACGGCCGCCGTCGGTAAATACGTTAGCCAGTTCCAATCCTTGAACCGACCAAAAACACATCGTCGCCGCAAGAATAAAAATACCGGTAAAAACAAATACGCCGTTCACGACCATCAGCAGCAGCGCCAGCAGCTTGGAAGCCGTCCAAAGCTCCGGCAATTGGCTGATCGACCATGCCAATACCGCTCCTCCCTGAATGAGGCGGCCAAATCGGGTGAACTCGAAAGCAGAGCCAAGCACCTGCACAACCGTTCCGCGCGGCCGCACAAGCAAACGATCGAAGTCCCCTTTTACCACAAGGCCGGAAAACACGTCAAACCCTCGCGCAAAGCATTCGCTCAGCGAAAAAGACAAATGAATGACCGCGTAACAAAGCGCAACCTCAAAAAACGTCCAGCCCTTCAGGGTGCCAAACCGTTCAAACATAAAATAAACACCTGCAAATACAGTAAACGGAATCAGAAATTGCCCCGCTGTCAGCATGAGGAAAGACATCCGGTATTGCAGCTGGCTGCGGAAGTGAATGCTCAAATATTTGAAATACAATTTCATGCGCCTTTACCCTCCCTGTACGACAACGCTGCGCAGCGCCCGACGCATAAGCCACTGCCCAAACGCGGCCAGCGCCAAAATCCAGAGCAGCTGCAGCCCGATGCCGGAAATAGCTTCGTTTACGGGAATATGACCGCTGTAAACCCGAAATGGAAAATCCGCCGTAAAACGGAACGGCAGGGCGTATACGATGCTCTGCAGCCACTCCGGCATAAGCGGCACGGGAATGACAAGACCCGCTAAAAATTCGCCGATTATGGCAATCAATAAAGTCGAACCCACAGGAGACATCGTCCAAAACACGGAAATATAAATCAGCATGGATATAGCCACCACAACAAGCAAACCCAGCATCAGAGAAAGCACAAACAAAATAAACGAGGCCGGACTATCCGGCAGGCTCATGCGGTAAGGCTTCGGCAAAAAGAAAACGACCAGCATGATCGGAATGCTGCGAAGCAATGCGCTCGCCATACGCTGCGCCAGCAGCTTAACAAACCAGAACAGATACATATTGACGGGACGGCACATCTCGTACGCGATATTGCCTCCCGTTATCATGGAGAAAAGCTCGTTGTCCCGATACCAGAGCATAATAAAGGCAACAAACATTTGCTGAAGCCACACATACGTGACTAATTGCTGGATGGACAGATCCGGGGAGGCGCCGCTATTTTCGTAATACGCCATAAAAATCATCATAAACACAAAGCCAAAAAACAGCTGGGTCGCTATTCCCGCAAGCGCCGCCGCGCGATATTGGAGCCCGTTGATGAAGCGTATGCGCCATAAGCTGGCGTAGGCTTTTAGATGAATGGCGCTCATACAAGATGCTCCTCGTACAGTTCCAGAATCATTTCGTCGATATCTTTGGATTCAACCGTCACATCCCGCAATTGAAGATTTTGGGATAGCCGCGCGATAATGTCGGCCATGCTGGTTTGATCCGTATCGAAGCCATAAACCGCATGCTCCGGGGACCATTCCAGACGGGTCGCCCCTTCAATGTCCACGGGCTCCGGATGCTCCCGGAAATCCGCCTTGAGAATCCGATTACGCCCAAAACGCGTTCTTAGCTCCGCCAGAGAACCGTCATAAAGCTTTGTTCCTTTGCCGATCATGATGATACGGTTAGCCAACGCTTCAATATCGCTCATATCGTGTGTGGTCAAAATGACAGTAACCGCTCGTTCCGCGTTAATGTCTTTAATAAACCGCCTTACGGCCAGTTTGCTAACCGCATCCAACCCGATGGTCGGCTCGTCGAGAAACAACAGCTTGGGGCTATGCAGCAGGGAAGCCGCTATTTCGCACCTCATGCGCTGGCCTAGGCTTAGCTGCCTGACCGGCATGGACAACAAAGGGCCAAGGTCAAGCATATCGCTTAGCAAATCCAGCTCTTTTCTGTAAGCCTGCTCGGGAATCCGGTAAATGTCCCTCAGCAGCTCGAACGAATCCAAAACCGGCACATCCCACCAAAGCTGCGAGCGTTGACCAAAGACAACGCCGATATTCCGCACATACTGGCTCCTCTCCTTCCATGGGGTGTACCCCATAATGGAACAGGCTCCCGCATCCGGCACAAGAATTCCGCTCATGACCTTAATCGTGGTGGACTTGCCCGCTCCGTTAGGACCAATGTAGCCTACGATTTCTCCTTCTCCGATTTCGAAGGAAATGTCCTTCAGCGCTTCGACCGTCCGATGCTTGCGGACAATCAACGATTTGACCGCCGCCTTCAAGCCGGATGTACGCTCAGCCACCTTAAACGTTTTGCTGATGCCGTGCATTTGAATCATTCCGTTATTCATATTCAGCCTCCTCTCGCATTCCAACAGGAAAAAAATATATCCTAAATTTCAAAAAAAGTATAGACTTATCTTTTCTGCCGTGTTATTCTATTATTATAGATGACGAGGAAATACCTTTTAATTGGAAACCCGGTTTTCAATGGTTCTATTTGAATATATCATCATTTCGATGGGTGCTTTGTGCAGCCGTTTTTTCGCTTTTTGTATTGTTTTATGTATTGTGTTTTGTGTCTTAGTATGGTGTTCTTTGGTGTGTGGCTTTGATTGTCCGGGCTATTCGTCTTCCGACCAAAGCAAAACACAATGCCACTGCATCCATCTCCCCCTATACAGCCAAAAGGCTGCGCACTTTGTCTGAAAGCAGACAAAACGCGCAGCCTTTTCTTTTGCATCAACTATTCAACTCTAGTAGAAAGCTCCTGAAATAACATTCATAACGAGCGTCTAGTTTTCCAGCCCATATGTCCAGCGGAAGGGATTCGGGCTTTCGTTGACTTCTTGTAGGTACAATTCAATCCGTTGTTTGAGCTCTTCCTTGGATTTGACCCTAAGATGACGAAGTACCTGCTTGGTCATTTTTGCAAAAAAGCTTTCGATCACATTCAGCCAAGAGCCATGCTTGGGGGTGAAGATCAACTCAAAACGCTCTGGACGTGTCTGTAAATAGGCGTTCGTTTCTTTTGAAATATGGGCCGAATGGTTGTCTAAAATGATTTGAATGCGAAAATCCGGGCTGTAGTGAGCATCCAGTTTTTTGAGAAAATCAACAAACTCACGGCTACGATGTCGCTCTTCGACCGCGCCGATGACTTCACCTGTAACCAGATCAATGCCAGCGAGCAGACTCAGTGTGCCGTACCGTTTATACTCAGAATCACGACTGATTGTGGGGTGCTCTCCCGGCACGGGCGGCAAGTCTTCTGCGGTATTGCCAATCGCTTGAATCCCAGGCTTCTCATCATAGGACACGTACACGTCGCAGAGCGGTTTCAGTTCTTCATTTTCTAAAATGTATTCCACTTGCTGGTACACGCACAGCACTTCCGCACGTCTGGCATCAAAGTCGGGGTCTCTGCGCTCCAAGTAATAACGTACCTTGTGCGGCTGAAGATCATGCGCATTCAACAGCCGAAACACGCTGCTGGGTGACATACGGGAGAGAGACTCATGCCCTTCGGATACCGCATGATTGCGTACATGCTGAGCCAGTAGTCGCTGAGACCAGACCTCATACGAGTAACCCAGTTCCTTCGGCTTCTGACAAGCAAGCGAAATAACCCAGGCTTTGGCTTCAGGAGTCACGACAGCAGGTCGGCCTGAACGTTGCTCCTCACCCAGGGCAGTCTCCGGTCCCAACGCCAGCGCTTTATCGATGCAGCGATTGACCTTTGGTACGGTTGTGCCCAGTGCTTCTGCAATTTTGGGAATGCTCAAACCGTCAGCATAATGCAAAAGCATCCGAGCACGCTCTACGCGCCTATACTCTTCTGAACGCGCATGACTGATTTTTTGAAGCATATCCCGCTCTGCCGAGGATAGGTGTAATTTTTCTTTTTTTGATTGAAATGGCATACTCTCGCTCCGTTCACTGTTGGCTACTTAGAGTATACCATATTCATCTATTTATGGTTACGTTATTTAAGGGGCTATATACTAGCTTTTCAGATCCAATAAGACGTTTATCTGACCAGCCATCCGCCGTCCACGGCTAGAATATGGCCGTTCATGTAGTCGGACGCAGCAGACGACAGGAAAATAGCGGGACCTACAAGGTCATCGGCAGTTCCCCAACGCGCAGCCGGAATGCGCTGCAGAATTTGAACGCTGCGCACCGGATCGTCGCGGAGAGCTTCCGTATTGTCCGTGCTCATATACCCCGGGGCAATCGCGTTTACTTGAATGCCCTTGGACGCCCATTCGTTCGCCAGCGCTTTGGTCAAGCCGGCGACGGCATGTTTGCTCGACGTATAGCCGGGCACCGTTATGCCGCCTTGATAGGACAACATAGAAGCCACGTTAATGATTTTGCCGGAACCTTGCGCGATCATATGTCTGCCCGCAAGCTGGCAAAGAACAAAGACGGAATTCAAGTTAACGTCCATCACTTCCTGCCAGTCCTCGAAGGTATGCTCATCGGCAGGCGTGCGGCGGATAATGCCCGCGTTATTGACCAAAATATCAAGGCCGCCAAGCTCCTCCACCGTCCGTTCTACGATACCCGGCAATGTGGAACGATCGCCTACATCTGCCTGAATCGTAATCGCTTTACGACCGAGTCCTCTGATTTTTTCCGCCGTTTCGTCGGCGGGAGTCCGGTTTGTTACCAGCGCAACATCAGCGCCTGCTTGAGCCAACCCAATGGCGAAGGCTTCGCCAAGCCCGCGGCCGGCTCCGGTTACAATGGCTTTTTTGCCAGTCAGATCAAACAACCCCATTTTATCTACACCTTTCCTTTACCGCGCTTGCCGCTCCCTGGCAGCTCCGCTTTCATCAATGTTAGACCGCCTGCTTCATAACGCGCAGCGACTTCAGGGTGAATGCCTTCATCCGTGATGATGGCGTCAATTTCGTTCAGGCCCGCAAAAGTAATCAAGGCGCCTTTGTCGAACTTGCTATGGTCCGCCAAGCAATACGTTACCTTGGCGTTATCCAGGTAAAGCCGCTTCTGCTTGCTGAGCTCCTCCGTAAAAATCGTCAGGCCATACTCCAGATGCACGCCCGTCGCCGACAAGAACAGCTTGTGAATATTCAATCTGCTGATCCACTCCTGCGGTTCGGGCCCGATCAGCATATTGCGGTGTCGGTAGCCGCCCGGAACAACCAGACGGACTTCCTCCTTGGCGGTCAGCTCGCGGATAATAAGCAAATCGCTGGTTATAACGGTAACCGGCATATTGGGTAGCTGGCGCGCAAGCTCAAGCGTCGAACTGCCCGCATCCAGAACGATGATATCGCCGGGTTCGATGCAAGTCAGCGCCATTGCCGCAATCGCCGCTTTTTCCCGCTGATGCCTGACGTTGGGATATTGAAGCGGCAGGAGACTGTTTTCTCCGTCCTGCGCCAATACGGCTCCGCCGTGCGTACGCTTCAGCAGTCCCTTCTCCTCCAGCTTTTCCAAATCCTCGCGAACTGTTTTTTCCGTGACCATAAACTGTTCGCTAAGCTCCGATACCCTGACTGCGGCTTTTTCCTCAAGCCGCTCTATAATTTTCCGATGGCGTTCTGCCGCAAGCATGAAGCTCCTCCTCCACTTTTCCTCTATGGAGCCATTCTACTTCAGTTCGCTTGCCTGTACAACGTCCATATCCGTAAAGGTATAATTCTCGCCTGCCATCGACCAGCAGAACGTATAGTTGCTTGTGCCAACGCCGGAGTGGATCGACCATGGGGGCGACAGGATCGCTTGCTCGTTCGCCACGACCAAATGCCGGGTTTGCGACGGCTCGCCCATCATATGGAACACTCTTGTTTCTTCGGCCATATCAAAATACAGATAAGCTTCCATTCGGCGATCATGCACATGGGAAGGCATCGTATTCCAGACGCTTCCCGTCTGAAGGCTGGTTACGCCAAGCATAAGCTGGCAGCTTTGAATGCCGTCAGCATGAATGTATTTGTACAACACGCGTTCGTTGGACGTTTCTTGTGCGCCCAGATTAAGCGGATTAGCTTCTTCTCTCGTCATTTTGCGGGTTGGCAGCTCCTTGTGAGCCAGCGCGGAACAGAAATACAGCTTGGCAGGGTTGGAGGAATCTTTGCTTGCCAGCTTCACCTCGCGTTTGCCTTTGCCGACGTACAGCACGTCAAGCTTGTCCAGCTCGTACGCCTCGCCGTCAACCGTAATGGATGCAGGGCCGCCGATATTCAAGAAACCGATCTCTCTGCGCTCCAGAAAATATTCCGTACGAAGTCCGTCGCCGGCATCCAGCAGCAGTTCCTTGCTAACCGGCCATGCGCCGCCTACGACCATGCGGTCATAATGGGAATAAACGAGATTCAGTTCGTCTTTCTCGTACAGGTTTTCCATGAGAAACTCCTTGCGCAGACGCTCCGTATCATATTGCTTGACATCAGTCGGGTTGGTTGTGTGACGAATTTCCATTGGCTTGATAGCCTCCTTTGAAATTTGCGCCGGATGTTAATAGAGGTTGTTCAAAACGTCCCGTTATGAATAACCGGACTTTTCGGACAGACGCTTCTAACCATTTGTTCTCAAACATCCGCCATGTGTCTTTTGTGTTCGTTTACATGATAACACACATTTTCGAACATAAAAAGAGGATTTTAAACACCTTGACCACTCCAAGATCCACCTTACGGTCAAATCTGTCCATTAGCGCCGTTTTTATGTCAATTCCGATTTGTAACGGTCATCTATGGCCATCAGAAGCGCGAAATGATCTATTTTCGCTTCATTTAAGCTGTAATGGACAGATTTGACCGTTAGAAGTTGCTTCGATCGTTAAAACGTGCTCTAACGGCCATTTTCGTCCATTAAAAATTGGTCAACCCGCAGGGTATCTACGAATGCAAAAAAACATTGAGAGAATGCATCCTGCAAGCATTTTCGCAATGTTTTTTTATACTAAACTTACCAACTATGATACGGGCATTGTTCATGCCTCATGTCAAGCTCATCCAAATCAGACGCAAGCATTATTCATGCCTCTTACGAATCTCATTCAAGACAGATACAGGCATTATTCATGCCTCGTACGAATCTCATTCAAGACAGATACGGGCAATTGTTCATGCTTCATAGGAACCTTACCTACGCCCAGTCGAACAATACTCCGTTAAATTCGTCCTTTCGATGTCTCAAGCCGTCATATGCCAACGCGGCCGTCTCCGGCTTTAATGTATGGCTGATCAGCGGCTCGATCTGAAGCTTGCCGCTGGCGATCAGATCAAATGCAATTTCGGTATTGCGGACAAGAGAGTGTTTGACAAAAGCATTAGGCGTGAGCGGATACCTCCATTCATGCGCGCCCTTGAACGTGATGCAGCCACGACCAACCAGATGGCTATAATTGAACACATCCGTGACGTTGGTCTGGAATTCTCCGCGTGGGCTGCCCAGAAAAATAAGTTCCCCAAAAGGCGCGATCCAGGGCAGGCCGTTTACAGCAGCCTGCGGCACGCCGGTCGCTTCGATAAACGTCGAAACGCCGACGCCTCCGCTCAGCTTTTTGATGGAGCCCGTCAAATCCCCGCTTCCGGCATGCAGAGTATATTCCACGCCGCATTCTTTAGCCAGCGCAAGCCTGCGTTCCGACAGATCAACACCGATGACCCTGGCGCCCTGCAGACCGGACAACTGGGCCGCCATATTGCCGATCAACCCCATACCTGTCACCGCAACCCTATCCCCCAGCTCGATAGCGGAAACCCGAATCGCTGTCATAGCAACCGTAACCATCCGGCAAAAAGGAGCCATGCGCAAATCCAGCTCCGGCGGAATCTTCAGAAACACGCCGGAAACCGGCACGATTTCGTAGCGGCTGTGCTGACCGTAATGGAAGACAAAGTCGCCCGGTTTAATGTCGTTATCATTCGGGCCGATCTCCACCACCTCGCTTACAGCGGCGTAACCCGGGGTTCCCGGCATGCCGAACCAGGCTTCTCCTCCAGACAGGCAAGCCAGCTCCGTACCCGGACTGATCAAAGTAAAGCGCTTTCGAACAAGCGCAAAACCCGGCTGAAGACTGGCCGGATCAAGCTGCTCCTGCTTTAATTCTACTTGCCAAGACGCGGTAAATACGATTTTGTCGTTGTTCATCGCCATCTTCTCCTTTTGGGTTAGCGTTGCGGAGTTCCGGCACCCACGGCTTTAAACGCCGTTGCCGTCATTCCGGTCGTCGTTTTGAAGATACGGCTAAAATGATGAATGCTGGAAAAACCGGACTTTTCGGCAATCGTCGTCAGGCTGCTTCCGGTCTCCAGAATAAGCCGCTTGGCATGCTCGATGCGGACATGCGTCAAATAACCGTGCACGGATATGCCCAGCTCCTTCTGGAACAAATAGGACATATGGCTTGCGGATACGCCTGCTCCTCTGCTGATCTCAATATTGCCCAGCCTATAGTCTGAAAATTGCTCCTGCATAATATTGACGCATTTTTCGATGATTGGCCAACCGCTGGATACCGCCCCTCGCTCTTCAGGTTGAATAGCCTGGTTGCGAAGAAACAAAGCCAGAAGCTCCAGCGCCCCCGCTTTTAGGAGCAGCTGATGTGCCGGGCGTTTCCCTTCAAATTCCTTGAGCATGGCCAAAAAGGTTTTTTTCAGCTCAATGGCATCCGTGGTGCGAATGCGGGCAACGGGATAAACCGACTCCAACAGCTTTTCGCCCTGCGGTATTTCATGAATTCTCCGGTGCTGCCACCCGATTTCCGTCCACTGGCCCCGCTCCGGCGTAAATTGGCAATCAAAATGAAATATAAACTGGATGAGCGGAGCAATGCTCGTCGAGCGGATAATATGCGGCACTAATGGGTGAATGAGCACGGCATCGCCTTCCTTAAGCGGATGCGATACGCCATCAATAATAAAAAGCGCCTCTCCTTGCTCAATGTACGTAAACACATAATCGTAATCCAGCCATTCACCGGTCAAGCTTTGGCTTTTTACCTTTTTCACAAAACGGACGAATGGAGATAGCGCATACAAACGTTCGGCATCCATTTCCCATAACCTCCCGGCGGGCTCTTTCATACTGTTCCATTTCATTATGCCCCCCGCCGGACATGGAGGCAATCCCTGCTCCAATTGGCATGCCGCATCTTGATCTTATGATATTGCCGCGCCATTGTCTTTGATCAAAAAGCAGACCTTTTAACAAAAACAACGATTCTTGAAAAATAGGTCGATGGGAATTGTATTTTTATACACTATGTTGTATATTTATTCGTATCGAAGAAAAACCGGAGGGGTTTATGATGATGCAACATAGCAATGGGGACACAAAAAACTTGCTGAACGAAGCGGACAAAAGTCTTCTTTTTACAGCTAATCGCCCTTCTGTCGTTATGGAGAGCGGCGAAGGCATGTATATGAAGGATACGGATGGCAAAACCTATCTGGATTTTATCGGGGGATGGGCCGTGGCCAGTCTGGGACATTCGCCGGCGGCGTTAAGCCGGGCGCTTGCAGAGCAATCGTCTACTTTGGTTCACGCTAGTCCCGGTTTTCTGAACAAACCGATGATTCAATTCGCCAAGCTGCTGTGCGAAATCAGCGGCATGGACAAAGCTTTTTTTGGCAGCAGCGGCGCTGAGGCGAATGAAAGTGCCATCAAGCTTGCGCGGAAACACGGGGCTGTCAATCTGAATGGCGCTTATGAAATCATTACGGTTTCCGGCGGCTTTCACGGCCGTACGCTGGCTACGATGTCCGCCACGGGCAAACCGCAGTGGCAAGAGCTTTTTGCGCCTAAAGTCGATGGGTTCAAGCATGTGCCGCTTAATGATTTGGATGCTTGCTTTGCTGCCGTATCCAACAACACCTGCGCGATTATGCTGGAGCTGATCCAGGGGGAAGGCGGCGTTCACGCCGTTCAGGAATCCTATTTGTTCGGCCTTCGCAAAATATGCGATATGTACGGCATCCTGCTGATCGTGGACGAAGTCCAGACCGGTATGGGGCGCACGGGTAAATTGTTTGCTTTTGAACACTATGGCATTCAGCCGGATATTATAACGCTGGCCAAAGGCATCGGCGGCGGTTTTCCATTGTCAGCCATGCTGACCAAAGAAAAATATGATTTGTTCCAGCCGGGGGATCAAGGCGGCACCTATACCGGCGCTCCAATCTCAATGGCTGCGGGGCTGTCCGTCGTTAAGGAAATTCTGGATCGGGAATTGGCCGATAACGCGGCCGTGCAGGGGGAGTCTATCAAAAAGGGGCTGGAGACGTTAGCCGCTAAGCTGCCTATCCGCAACGTTCGCGGCCGTGGATTGCTAATCGGTTTTGATGTGCCCGAAGGCACGGCGCAGCAGTTGGTTGCCGATTGTCTTGAAGCCGGACTGCTGATTAACGCGGTAGGGGCATCCACCATTCGGCTTGTGCCCCCGCTTATTGTGACGCAGCAGCATATCGATGATATGCTGAATTTATTGGATTCCGTTATGGGAGGCTATTCCGACTCAACAGCCGAAACAGCCGCTGCTGCAATCCAAGAAACTAACAACTTTCCTCAAGAAACCGTAACAGTCAGCGAGACTTTACAGATAACAGACTCAGTCATAGGCACTCATCAGAACACAGACTCAGTCCAAGACGCTCATCAGAAAACAGTCGATATCAGTAGTGTCGCCCCGCAAGGAGCCGGCGTCTCCTGACCTACAGAAACGGCCTGCGGTCCAGCACCAGTCGGAGCGGTTTTGCCGTTTGAACCAGCTCCGGCAATAGCTGCTGGATCGCCAATCATCGTTTCGCACTCCTGCAACCGGTAGCCGATCTGCCTCATGCAGCATAATTCGGTGTAAGCCCTATCCAGATAAAAGGAGGATAAACTTTCTTCCGGCAGTTACAACTCTCCGCCGCGATAGAGGACAAGATCAAAAAAGGCTGCAAATCAGGCATAACACCGTTGCCCTCCGTTAAAATCCAAAATAAGCTTTGGCATTGCGATACGAAATATCCTGCACCATGCCGCCTAACAGCTCCACATCATTCGGCACTTCCCCGTTTTCGGCCCATTCGCCCAAGAGGTTGCAAAGGATGCGACGGAAATATTCATGCCGGGTATAGGAAAGGAAGCTGCGCGAATCCGTGAGCATGCCGACAAACCGGCTGAGCAGCCCCAAATTCGCCAAGGCATTTAACTGATCCAGCATGCCAAGTTTTGTATCATTAAACCACCACGCCGAACCCAGCTGCATTTTTCCGGGAACGCCGCCACCCTGATAACAGCCGATAAGCGCTCCAAGCACGTCATTGTCTCCGGCATTTAAGGAATAAAGAATGGTTTTCGGGAGCTGGTCCTCTCCGTCAAGCTCATCCAGAAGCCGCGCAAGCGGATAGGCGAGCGGGCTGTCATTGATGGAGTCGAAGCCGGTATCCGGTCCAAGCTGGCGGAACATGCGGCTGTTATTGTTTCGTGCGGCATTGATGTGAAGCTGCATGATCCAGCCATGCTGGGCGTATTGCCGCCCCATGCTGAGGAACGTATAGGTTTTATACTTTTTCTCGTCCTCCAGGGACACGGCTTCTCCCTTCAGCGCTTTGGCAAAAATAGCGCCAGCCTCTTCCTTGGTTGTTTGGGCATACGGCACATAATCCAACGCATGGTCGGAGACGCGGCAGCCAACTTCATGGAAAAACTGAATACGAGATGAAAGAGCGTCCAGCAGGTCTTTGTAGTCCGTGATCTGAATGCCCGAAGCCGCACCAAGACTGCCCACCCAATCCCGGAATGTCGGACGATTGATTTCGAGCGCTTTATCAGGACGGAAGGATGGCAGAACAGCCGTCTTAAAGTCCTTCAGCTCTTTGATTTTGAGATGGTATTCCAGAGAATCTGCCGGGTCATCCGTCGTGCAGATCACTTCAACATCCGACATACTGATAAGATCACGGGCGCGGAACTGCCCCGTTGCAAGCTTGGCATTTACCTTTTCCCATATAAAAGGAGCATTGGCCTCGTTAATGATTTCCTCTACGCCAAAAAAACGGCGCAGCTCCAGATGCGACCAGTGATACAGCGGATTGCCGACCGTATGGGGAACCGTTGCCGCCCAGGCCGCAAAACGATCGTAGTCGGTTACGCCTTCGCCGCCGGTAATGAGCTCCTCCTTCACTCCGTTTGTCCTCAGCGCTCTCCACTTGTAATGATCGCCGTATAGCCAAGCCTCCGTCAGATTGGAAAACGCGGCGTTTTCATAGATTTCTTTTGGGCTAAGATGACAGTGGTAGTCAATAATAGGCATGTTTTTTGCATATTCATGATAAAGCTTGATAGCGGTTTCACTGTTTAGCAAAAAATGATCGTCCAAAAATGGTTTCATGACTTGTTTCCACCTTTCCTAATAAAAGAATCTGACCCAAGTGTAGCGTAACATAGGATGGTCCGCAATCGATCTTAGCGATAAGCGCAAGATTATATGCGAAGAACAAAAAATATCATTTTTTTAATTCCGCACAGAAGTAAAAATAATCGTCATCCTCGATATGGATTTGGGTAAAGCCATGTCGCGTCGAAACCTTGAGCAGCTCAGAATCTCTTGGAATCTGCTTATGGGAGCTGATGTAACTGTCCTTCGGAAGGAATGTCCAATGTTAGAAAAACTGCCTTTTTAGCCTTCATCCAAATCCTTGATCAAAATATGGCTCATCGTTGTCAAAGTCACCCCTTGAAGTCCTCATTCACAATATGTTCTACCCCTGTATTATTAATCAGAAAATCCGCTAATGCAGGAGCAATAAATATGGCATCTTCTACATCAAGATTTCCTAACCCTATTAAGTAAAGTCCGAATCCATTTGAACCATCGAGATATATAAATACTCTTCCTCCTTCATCATCACCGATTGCAAGAGAGTTCGGAATGTAGTGTTGGATTTGGTAAGCTTCATTCATTTCCGTACATCCTTTAGCACCCCAAATACGGACATAGATTTTCTTAGCGACATTGATTTCTATTTCTGTGGCTTGTGTAATGATATTCAGATACTCTTTTGGCACCATGATGCTCGAAAAAACGATAAGCAGCTCAATTTCGCTCTTGCTAGACGGCTCTTGGCTAACTTCAATACAAAATTGGTCGCTAATTTGGTCCAGTAATTTCATTATTGTATAATCCTCCAAACTGTAAATACTAACACTTCTACGACAGATAATTTCAATATAGTCTGTTTCAGTCTATTGTCCATCACTAACCATCATAGCTTCAAATGACTAGATTCACCATATCAACAGTCACACCTGCTTTTTTTAGATTTTATCTAAATGTCGTAATCTTATACACCAACCGTCGTTTATTCGCACTTATAATGGGGATGAAAATATGGTAGATTTACTGTGATGTCACAAATTTAAAGATTTGAGCATCCAAAGCACAAAAGATCAAGGAGGCTGATTCATGATTAAAATCGGCAAGATCAGCTATTGGCATGTACACGCATGGGACTATACCAAGCAAGCACAAGGTCATCCCGGTACAGAAATTGTAGCAGTTTGGGACGAAATTGCAGAGCGCGGCAAGGAAGCCGCACAAAAGCTTGGCGCAGACTTCCACGAATCGCTGGATGAAATGCTGTCGCGCAGCGACATCGACGCCGTCATCGTAGACGCGCCGACCAACCGGCATGAAGAAGTCATCGTGGCAGCGGCCAAAGCTGGCAAACATATTTTCACTGAAAAGGTAATCGCGCCGACATTGCGCGAAGTCAATCATATTCTGGACGAGGTCCAAAAGGCAGGCGTCAAGCTTACGGTTTCGCTTCCTCGCCTTGATCACGGCTACACGTTGGCAATTCGGAAATTGCTCGAAGCGGAAACTCTCGGCCAAGTGACATTGGTACGAGCCCGTCTTTCCCATAACGGGGCTACGGCAGGCTGGCTGCCAGAGCATTTCTACAATCTGGAGCAAACCGGCGGCGGCGCGCTCATCGACCTGGGCTGTCATCCTATGTATCTGACCAGACTCTTTTTGGGGGCGCTTCCAAGTTCCGTATCCGCAACCTATGGTTTTGTGACTGGCAAGGAAGTCGAAGATAACGCGGTTGCTACCCTGACGGGCGCGGGCGGCGCCATCGGCATTGTGGAGGCAGGTTTCATTAATCCGCAATCCCCGTTTGTGATCGAGGTGCATGGTACTAAGGGCACCTTGCTTTACAGCACCCATGACGGCAAACTGCTTCTTCGCACGACAGGCGAGGTTTGGGAGGAAGTCGCAATACCTGAAGATCGCGAAAGCGCCTTCGACCAATGGGTCGGTCATATTGTCAATGACACTGAAGCCGGCGAAAATGTTGCTTTGGCGACAGACCTGACGATGCTGATGGAAGCTGCTGGCCGTTCCGTCAAAGAAGGCCGTTCCGTTGCGATTGCCGACTTGGAAGGTTATGATAGAAAGTAGAAATCTGGCATGACCAGAGCTAACTTTCAGGAGGATGGAAAGATGGCTGCTCCCTTTGCCTATGACAAAATGCGAGAGCGTCCCGATGCCCTGGAGCGGCTTGATCTGCGTATCGGCTGGGGACCTTATGAAATCCATGTGTTGCGGTTTCATTTGACCCAGTTCCCGCCAGGGCGGATTGTTCCGTTTCATAAGCATGCGGAATTCGAATTTCACTATATTCCGCGCGGCAAAGGAAAAGTGATTTTGGGCGAGCAGGAATTTCCTCTCAAGCAAGGCCAGCTCTATTTGACCGGCCCTGAAGTTATGCATTACCAGGAAGCGGACGCTTACGAATACATGGACGAGCTTTGCCTTCACGTTGCGGTCAAGGAAAAAAAAGAAGCCGCTTCGGCCCCTGCTTCCGAGGATCAATGGGAATGGGAGGAAGCTCGCCAATGCGTAAGCAAGCTGGAGTCTCTTCCGCTGTTTCCGGCGCAGGACCTGCATGGGGCGATGCCGTGTTTCCTGGCTGCTTACGAGGCCATTACGTCTCCCTATGGAGGCAGCTATACCACGATCAAACAAAGTGTCATTCAAATTTTGCTTCGCACGGCTCGCGCCTATGACGCCGCGTCGGAAATTAACGATTTGCCTACAAAAGATATGAAAACCTACCGTTACCGGCTTGCGCTGGAATTTATGCAGTCCAATTACGGCGGGGCCATATCGCTGGACGATGTTGCGGAAAAGTTGAGATTAAGCGGCCGTCAGCTGCAGCGACTGTTCAAGGAACTGCATGGCGGGCATTCATTCAGCCGCATACTGGAGGATATCCGTCTTGCCGCCGTGTGCAGCAAGCTTGCGGATGAAGAGATGTCCGTAGAGCAAATCGCCAGGGAAACCGGATTTTCCAGCGGCAGCTATCTGCATGCCGTATTTCGCAAGCGTTACGGCATGACGCCGTCCAGCTACCGAATCACCCATTTTTCTTAAACCATAAATGAATCTTACAGGAGGTTTTTGAACATGTCCAAAACATTTAAACTCGCCATCGTAGGTTGCGGCGGTATCGCCAACGGTAAACATCTGCCAAGTCTGAAAAACGTTCCAAATGTTGAATTAGTTGCATTCTGTGATATTGTTGAGCACCGCGCTATCGAAGCTGCCGCCAATTACGGGGTGGAAGGAGCAAAGGTGTACACCGACTACACAGAGCTGCTTAAAGACGAAACCATCGAAATCGTACACGTCTGTACGCCTAACGACTCCCATGCCGATATTTCCATCGCTGCAATGGAAGCCGGTAAACACGTAATGAGCGAAAAACCAATGGCCAAAACGGCGGCGGACGCCCTCAGAATGCTGGAAGCCTCCAAACGGACTGGCAAAAAGCTGACTGTCGGATACAACAACCGCTTCCGCGGCGACAGCCAAACACTGAAGGCTATCGTTGACGGTGGCGAGCTGGGCGATATCTACTACGCTAAAGCACATGCGATTCGTCGCCGTGCCGTTCCAACTTGGGGCGTATTCCTGGACGAAGAAAAACAAGGCGGCGGCCCGCTGATCGATATCGGTACGCATGCGCTTGATTTGACGCTTTGGATGATGAACAACTACAAGCCGAAGGTCGTTCTTGGCACATCCTATCACAAGCTTTCGCAGCGTGAAAATGCAGCAAATGCTTGGGGACCGTGGGACCCTGCTAAGTTTACGGTTGAAGATTCCGCATTCGGCATGATCGTTATGGAAAACGGTGCTACGATCGTTCTGGAATCCAGCTGGGCGCTGAACACGCTTGAAGTCGATGAAGCCAAATGTACGCTGTCCGGCACAGAAGGCGGAGCCGACATGAAAGGCGGCTTGCGTATTAACGGCGAGCAAAACAGCCGTCTTTTCACCAAAGAAATCGAGCTGAACTCCGGCGGTGTTGCATTCTACGAAGGCAAAGCCGAAAATGCGGCTGATCTGGAAATGAAAATGTGGATCAAAGCGATCGAAGAGGACAAAGACCCTGTCGTTACTCCTGAGCAAGCTTATGTTGTTTCTCAAATTTTGGAGGCCATCTACGAATCCTCCAAAACCGGCAAAGCGGTTTATTTGTAAGCTTTTAGCTTAAGGAATTCTGTTAGTTTAGGGAATTTTCAAAAAAAGCTAGTCGGTAAAAATAAGGCCGTCCCTTTGTCATTTTAGACATGGGACGGCCTTTTTAAGTAGAAGTCTGCTACGTTTATTTATCTCCTTGTAATCATGCCAAGAAAGCCTTCAAACGAATCGCTTACATACAATAAAGTCTCGTTCTGCCACTCTTCAAGCGGCTTCTCTTCCAATTCCTCTTCCGTAATCTCCGACTCCAAAATGACATCCTCATGATTTTGAAAAACGACACTTGGGGCGTATTCATTATTACGATAATCAAGCAAAAATTTATCTCCTGATCCATTGCTTGCAAATGGAAACACTTTTGGGGGCAATGCCTCGCTCAATGTACGATAAGCAATTTCAATCATTGAAATCTTTTCTCCATGTAGCTCTATTTCAACTAATGACAAGAACTGAAACATCCATTTCAATTTCCCGGGAATCTCTACAACTCCGGCGTCCCACTCACCTTTTTCATTCATAACATAAGGAATAGAACCGTCATAATAAAGTAAGATATGTCTGTACGCTTGAGGAAAACGAATATTCCATTTTCGCTCCAGCCTTCCAACAATAGCTTCGTCCAAACTCACTGTATTTGACCATTTCAAGTTAGTTTGCACAAGTCAACGCCTCCAAAACTTTTCCCCAACGAATAATCCACTTATTTCCATCCGCGCCAGTGCCAAACGTTATATTGCATGACCAAAGAAGATTTCTTAATAACAAGACTTTCCAGACTGATTGTTCCCTTTGTCCAAAAACCGGAAAATCCCGTCCCTTTCGGTGAAATCTCCTTTGGAAAAACAGCTTCGACTTGGTAGTTTAACTGTTTTTCATTAAAGGTTTTTCTGAATCTCACTCTGATTGGCAATTCTCTCCCTTCAGAACCGGAGTTTCCATTATAATCGACACTTTGAAAGTCAACTCCCCTATCATCCACATAGAACTACTTCATTTTCGGGAAGCAACTCATCTGAGCTCATTAAAAATACCTCTCCAAACGTTGAGTTTCCTGAATTTTCATCAAAAAAGGGAAGCGCTATCCATATATTAGAGATATCTTCCATCATGATAGGTTATCAGTTTAAATCGATCAACCTCCACGGAAAACTTCTAATAGATCAAGTATGATGATCATTGACCATAAGCGAACGGTTTAATAATCCATATTTCCGATTAGCAGTTCAATAAATAAAAAAGACGACTGTTCGCTTCAAACAGTCGTCTCCCTATGTTTGGTTTTGCAGACTCCACAAGTGGCAGCGCACGGCATGGCCGTCGCCAACGGTTTCCCAGCCCGGCATTTCGGCCGCGCAGCGGTCAATGGCCTGCGTGCAGCGGGTACGGAACGGGCATCCTGTAATCTCCTCGGCAGGATCGGGCAAGTCTCCTTTTAGAATAATCGGTTCACGATGCGCTCTACCTTGTTCATTCGGGATGGACGACACAAGCGCCTGCGTGTAGGGGTGAAGCGGTCGTTCATACAGCTCGCGAACCTCCGCCAATTCAACGATTGTGCCCAAATACATGACGGCTACCCGGTCGCTTACATAGTGCACCACGTTTAAATCATGTGAAATGAACAGAAAGGTGAGAGACAAGTCGCGCTGCAGTTCCTTGAGCAAATTGAGAATTTGCGCTTGGACGGACACATCCAGCGCCGAAACCGGCTCATCAAGCACAACCAACTCCGGCTGCAGCATCAGCGCTCGAGCAATGCCTACACGCTGACGTTGGCCGCCGCTCAGCTCATGCGGATAACGCTTGCTGTAGACCGCGCCAAGCCCAATCCGCTCCAGCATTTCCATAACTGCCTGCCGCCGGCTTGCACGATCTCCCAACCGGTTGTAGTTCAGCGGCTCCTCCAGCAGGCGGCCAATTGTAAAACGCGGATTAAGCGAGGTATACGGGTCTTGAAACACGTATTGGATCTGCTGCCTCAATCGCCGGGATTCTGATCCGGTAGACTCGGTAATGTCTTTGCCCTTGTAATAAAGGGAGCCGCCGCTTGGCTCAAGCAAGCGCGCGCTCATCCTTCCTACGGTCGATTTGCCGCAGCCGCTTTCGCCCACCAGTCCAAGGGTTTCTCCTTTTTTCACTGCAAGCGAAACGCCACGGACGGCAAGCAAATCTCCGCGGCTTCCCCACGCCTTCGCCTTATAGGCCTTCTCCAGTCGCCTCAACTCCAGCAGCGGGACTTCCTCAGAGTGCGGATTATGCTCGGAGAATGGATATCCCCCTGACGGTGAAAATTTTTCTAATGACGGGTATGTCTCTGACGATGGAATCTTCTCGGACAGCGAGGCTTTCAGTGGCAATAGATCAGTATCAGACAACGGCGTGTTCGTTGGTATGTTCATTTTGTTCTCCAGCCCCCTTCTCAAGCAGGAAACAAGCCGCAGCATGCTGATCGTTGGAGCCATACGCCTCCGTTAACACAGGCTGCACCGCGAGGCAACGCGCCGTGACTGAACTGCAGCGTGAAGCAAAACGGCAGCCTTCGCCCCGCTCATGCAGCGCCGGCACTGTGCCCGGAATGGAATAAAGCGGCTTGCCCTTTTTGTCCGGCGAAGGAATGGAATGAAGCAGCCCGATCGTGTAGGGATGAAGAGGCCGCTCGAAAATATCGGCTGCTGTCCCCTGCTCCACCACTTGACCCGCATACATCACAACGATCCGGTCGCACATTCGGGACATCATGCCAAGATCATGCGAAATCAGCATAATGGCCGTTCCGTCCTCCTCGCGGATGCGGCGCATCAGCTCCAGAATTTGCGCCTGGATCGTTACATCAAGCGCAGTTGTTGGCTCATCCGCAATTAACAGGCCTGGTTGGCAAGCAATTGCCATAGCAATCATTACCCGCTGGCGCATGCCGCCAGACAACTGATAGGGGTATTCGTGCAGCAACCGCACAGGACGAGGCAAACCAACCTTGTGCAGCAGCTGCAGCGCACGCTCCTTGGCCTCCTTGCGGGAGCAGCCCAGATGAAGGCGAAGCCCTTCCATCATCTGATAACCTATCGTTAATCCGTGGTTGAGCGAGCTCATGGGGTCCTGAAAGATCATCGCGATTTCCTTGCCCCGCACCGCTTGCAGCTTGCGGTTGTTGAATTCATGCAGCGGAAGGGGCTGCCGCTCCAGCTGGCCACCCTGCCCGCTCTCCGCTCCCCTATACCACAGCTTGCCTGATGCAGCTCGCATTGACGATGGAAGCAGGCCCAGCACCGACAGCGACAAAATGCTTTTGCCACAGCCCGATTCACCGACGACACCCACAATTTCACCTTTCCCGATTTCCAGCGACACATTCTCCAGAACAGGTACCGTTTTGCCGCGGGATACCGCTAAATCGACGTTTAGTTTGTCAATCTGTAGCAAAGGCTGCTCCTGTTTTCTCCAGCTTGGATGGTCATGGCGTTCCGTATTAGAGTCTCGTATATCAACCATTTGCTTGCTACGGCCAGAATGGCGGTCACGCCATTGTCCTTGCAACTCACCCAGTAGCTCCACTGTTGCTCCCCCCAATCTATCCCCTTTTGTCCCGAATATCGCGTATGCCGTCCCCAAGCAAATTAAAGCCAAGCACAGTTAATGTTATAACAACGCCAGGCGCCAGCGTGAACCAGGGAGCTTTGCCCAGATAGCTTTGCGACTCATTGAGCATTCTTCCCCAGCTTGGGTCCGGAGGCTGTACTCCTAACCCAAGATAACTAAGCGCTGCCTCAACCAGAATAGCCGTCGAGAAACTCAGGGCAGCTGTCGTCACGATAGAAGATGCGATATTAGGCAATATTTGTACAAAAATAAGGTTAAAATGTCCCGCTCCAACGCCGCGAGCCGCCTTCACATATTCCGCTTTCCGATGCTGCAGCACACCGCTGCGGATAACGCGGGCAAACGACGGCATGGAGAGAATCCCAATGGCCAAAATAGTCTGGAACATGCTGGGCTGATAAATCGTTGCAAGCAGCAGGGCGATCAAAATACCGGGGAAAGCCAATAAAGCATCGGTTCCTCGCATCAGCAGTTCATCGACCCATCGTCCCGCATAACCAGCCAGCGTTCCGACAATAAGGCCTCCGGTTAAACCGATTGCGACAGAGACTGCTCCGACCAGAAAAGCAGTTTGAGCGCCAACCATGACCCGACTAAGCACATCTCTGCCAAAATTATCGGTCCCCAGCCAATGGCTCATACTAGGGCCTTGCAGACGTTCAACAATCTTCATTGCATTAACCGGATGCGGCGTATAAAAAAGGCTGATCAGCATGATGAGCAGAAGTATGGCAATAAACGAAGCCCCCAACGTCAGGTTGATACTGTACTTTTTTTTCATTTAAGTCAGCCTCTACTTTAAAGAAATTTGCGGGTCCAGCCAGCGATACGACAAGTCCACCAGAAAATTGATCGTAATGACGGTAAAAGCGATGATCAGCACCAGCCCCTGCACCAGCGGATAATCGCGGTTGCCGATAGCGGTAATGAGAAGGCTGCCGAACCCTGGCAGCGTAAAAACCTGTTCGATTACCAGGCTGCCGGCAAGCATTTCGCCAAATTGAATGCCGATAATCGTAATGACCGGAAGCAAGGCATTTTTTAATACATGACGGTAATGAATTCTTTTCTCTGCCAAACCTTTGCTTCTTGCGGTGCGAACGTAATCAAGGCTTATCTGTTCCAGCATGGTCGTTCGCAGATAACGAACAACAATCGCTATCTGCGGAAGCGCAAGCGCCGTCGCGGGCAATATCAGGGAACGAAACGTCAGCCAAGGATTCTCCGACCATCCCGTAAACGTACTGACTGACACCCATTTGAGCGCCAGCCCAAAAATGGATATGAGAATGATGCCCATCCAGAAGGAAGGAATGGCAAGACCCAATTGCGTACCGATCGACACGATCAGATCCATCGTCTTCCCTCTGGCTCTCGCAGCCAGAATGCCCAAAGGAATTGCCCCCACTATAGTGATGACCATCGCCAGTACCGCCAAAGAAAGTGTCACCGGCAGCCGATCTCCAATCAGCGAAATGACGGGCTCCGAGAAACGCAGCGATTCTCCAAAATCAAGCACCGCAATTCCCCTCAGCCAGCCAAGGAACTGATCGCCCAGCGGCCGGTCGGTCCCCAGCTTTTCCTCCAGCATGCGAATTTGCTCATCCGAAGCTTCCACGCCTAGAATGGTTAATGCCGGATTGCCGGGAATGACGCGGAAAACCGAAAAGGTCAGCAAGACAACAAACAGCATCGTTAGCAGCAGTGAAACCGACCGTCTCGCAGCGTAACTCATGTCAGAACGTACACCTCCTGCCGCCTTCTACTCTGTGAAGTAGACGCTGGACAGGTCCTGTACATAAAGAGGATATTGCTTGTAACCCGCCAGCTTTTTGTTCAAAGCGACATTTGTATTGGGATCCATAATATAAATCGCAGCCGCGTCGTCGGCCAGAATGGTTTGGGCTTTTTTGTACAGCTCCACCCGCTTGGCGTCATCCACTTCGGTTACCGCCGCTTTCAGCGTGGCGTTAAAATCCGGGCTATTGTAATTAAAGAAATTATTACTGGCATCGGAAATATATTTGTTCAATATTTGATAGGGGTCCAGCTTGCCGTCCAGGCCGATAATCGTCAGCTCATAGTCGCGGCCCTTATAAATGCGCTCAAGCCATACTGCCCATTCCACCGGCTCGATCTTCAGTTTGACGCCGATTTGCTCCAGCTGCGCCGCTACGACCTGGGCCGTGTCGACATGGAATTGGTAATTGGACGGAACCGAAAGCTTAGCTTCAAATCCGTCGGGATAACCCGCTTCGACCAGCAGAGCTTTTGCTTTCTCCAGGTCGGTTGCATAAGAATTCTCCAGACCTTCCTGAAAATATTTCGCCAAAACCGGACTTATATTGGATCCCAGCTTAGTTCCGTATCCAAGGGCAACACCTTCAATAATCTCATCCTTATTGACCGCGTAATTCAACGCCTGGCGCACCTTGATATTGTCAAACGGCGCTTTATTATGGTTCAAAACCACTAGCTGCACCAGGTTTTGCGGCGCGCTCAGTGCCGTATATTCATCGCCAAGCTCAACAAGGCGTTCCGTGCTGATCCGGGGATAAATATCAACCTCGCCGGACTTCAAGGCAAGAAGCCCAGACTCCGCATCCGTAATGATCCGGAATTCCACCTTATTCAGAGACGGCACATCCTTAATATAATAGTCCGCGAATTTTTCAACGACCAGCCGCTGGCCTGGAACATATTCCTTGAATTTAAAAGGACCCGTGCCGACAGGCTGCTTGTTGCTGTCCTCATAACCGCTAGGAATCACGGCGGCCGTCAATGCCGTCAGGAATGAAGAATTATTTTGCTTCAGCCGGATTTCAATGGTTGACTCATCCTTGGCTTCAACAGCTTCCACGCCTTCGAATGCCGACTGCAGCGGTTTGCCAGTATCCAGTCCCGCCAGGCGCGAATAGGAAAATACGACATCTTCCGCCGTCACCGGCTGGCCGTTATGGAACTTAACCCCGCTTCGCAGCTTGAACGTATAGTTCAGGCCATCCTCCGACACCTCATAGGACTCCGCAATCGCCGGGTACAGCTCGCCCTTTTCATCGGGCTTTACCAATCCTTCAAACACATTGAACAGCACCTCGTTAGTCCCGGCGGCTACAGCCAGATGGGGATCGAGATAATCCAGATCCTGCAAAATAACGACCACCACATCGCCGCCTGCCACTTTGGCTCCCGTAGGCTGGGAAGGCTTGATTTCCGGAGCGGAAGTAGCAGTCGCCTGCGCATTCTCCGTCTTGCCGGCGTTCGCCCCTCCTTGCGTGCCGCCGTTTGCAGGGGCGGCATTATTGCTGCCGCAAGCCGACAGAAGGACCAACAGCAGAATCAGCGCCGATAGAGTAATTACATGCCTTGATTTTTTTAAATGATTCATTCTTAAACTCCCTCTCCTATATGTTATGAGATGATTTTGGATGGTACGGTTAGTAATTGCGGCAGCTCCTGAATCGAGGAAATCAGCCCGATTTCCGGCAACTCCTGTATGCCAAGACGGCCAAATCGGTTGATCAGGAAGCTTTGCATCCCCGCCCGTTCGCTGCCGATGACATCATCGTAGTAATTATCGCCGACATACAGACTTTCGCCGGGTTCAACACCAGCCCGCTCCAGCGCGATTTTAAAAATCGCGGGATCGGGTTTCTCGACCCCCTCTTCGGAGGAAATAACTACCTGGTGGAACAGCGGAAGCAGCCCTGTGTTTTGCAGCACCTGCCTTGCAGTGTGATCCCAGTTGCTGATCAGTCCCAGCTTAAATGACGATGCCCTAAGCTTCTTTAGCGTTTCAACCGCAAACGGGAATGCCCGCCAGAAGGTGCCCTGCGCCTGTTGCAGCTCAGCAAGCCTGCGATTCTGCTGATTCAAATCAAATTGCAGGCCAAGCGTGTGATTGAGAACGCCCAGGTACCATGGAAAAAAGCATGCCCGATCCTTGCCTAACACGCCGGGATAGACGCGCATAAAATATTTGTCCGTCAAATGGTAGGCTTCTTCAATCCGCCGGAGCGGCACCCTCTTTCCCTGCTCCTCCAGGTAACGCGCATAGATTGACTCCCTCTCCTGATAAAGGAGGGTATAGCCCAAATCAAACCAGATGTAAGCAATGCTCAAGCGCTCTCCCCCTTCCGATCCTCTTGAATGACAGGCAGCCAAAGCGCCGAAGGATACCTTTCGTCATGGTATATGCATTGGGTCGCGGTAACAAAATCAGCCTCCGTCACGTTGGCTGGTTCAAGCAGCCGGTTAGGGTGACGGTCAAAAGTGGGGAATAGAGAACTGGTTACATGCAGACGGATACGATGGCCCGGCTGAAACGCGATGGCTGTTGGGCCAAGGGAAATACGATAACGAACGACTTCGCCAGGCACAACCTCCACCCGTTTGGATAGGCCATGCCGGTAACTGGCGCGGATAATGCCTTCCGCGACATTGTAAGATCGGCCATCAGGATAGACATCTATCAGTCTCGCGACAAAATCCGTATCTTCGGCTGTCGTTGCGGCGTATAGCTCCACCATTGCCTCACCTGTTACAATGACTTCCCGCAGCAGCGGTTCAGTGGAATAAACCAACACATCATTGCGAATTTCAACCGGAATCTGATTCCTCGGCCCCATTGGCGTCAGGTCCGGCACCGCACCCGATCGGCCGCCAAGAGCCGGCACCGGTATCGACGGATGATAGACATACGTGTCGGGATATTCCGCGCCGGGAGAAACGGTATCCAGCGTACCGTCACCGCTGATCGAATTTGCTTTGGAAATGCTGTGCAGGTAATAAGGCGTATGTACAGTCTCCGGCAGCGGCCACTGCTCCGCTTCATGCCAGCTATTGCTGCCCATCCGGAAATAGGTCACCGGAGCCAGCTTATTCAGAGGCTCTTTGTTTTTGAGCCAGCGGTCAAACCAGGCCAATTGCAGTTCGTCGATGCCGTTTGCCGCTCCCGGCCCAAAGTCCAGCTCCCCCACATAGCGCGACCACGGCATATGGAACCAAGGCTCGATAAACAAATATTGATTATCTCGCGCCAACCCGTTTGCTCCTCGTGCGCGTACCTCTTGGAAGTTTTCTATCGTGCCGTCGATAAAAATGTCGTACCAGCCGCCAATATGCAAGGCCGGCACCTCGATGGACTCATGCTGATGGAGCAGCGAAGCAGATTGCCAAAATTCATCTCGCAGCGGATGATTGAGCCAATCCAGATAATAAGGCGCTAATTCCTTTACCGGGTCGGGGGGATCAGACAACGGAAGCCTTTTGTAGAAGAGCTGAATATTGCCGTAAAGCGCAGTCAGCTCCTGTACCCAATCACTTCTGCCTTGCCTGAGGGCGGTATCTCCCGCCACAAACAGTACCCAGGATTGCTGCATCGCCAGATTAAGCGCCCCATTGCGATAGGCTTTGCCCTGATAGGAGTCGGCGCCAATCATCGCTGGAGTAATACAGGCCAAGGCAGGCGGCCGCCCGCTAGCCGCCAGCCATTGTATCGCGGCTGCATAAGAAAATCCGTACAAGCCGACCTTCGGAACCGCGTAAGGAAGACACGCGGCCCATTGGATGGTATCGTAGCTGTCTTCGGCTTCATGGATATAGGGAGCAAACTGTCCCTCCGACGTCCATCTGCCTCGCGTATCCTGCACGATAACCACATATCCATGCCGGGCATACCAGCTTGGATGGGCATAATTCATCGTTTGAGCATCTTCTTTGTTGTAAGGGGTTCGAAGCAGCAGCACCGGATATGGCGTATCCCCCTTGGGACGGTAGATATCCGCATACAGCTTTACTCCGTCGCGCATGGTTGCAGGCACGTTGCGTTCAATGCGGATTGAATGTCTGATTGTCACGTGGATCATTCACCTTTCTGGCTGTAAAAATGAAAAAAGATGTCTCGCCGAAAGCAATGCAATTCGGCAGAAGACATCTCCAGTTGACTGGTCAATTATATAATTCCGATAATTGTCATCGGGTTTATCAGGTATCGTAGCGCAAATTTCCCAGTTCGTCAACCTATTTTTCACAGAATGAACACATCCCTTCATGAAATGGACAACAATTCAATTGTTGACAAGGAATAGATCTCCCCTTACTATTTCAATCATAAACCATACACCATTATTCATATTGGAATTATTATTTTCAATTCATAGCCCTTATTTTATGATTGTAAAGGAGTGACACTATGACTTCCGGAAGACAAATTAAATTATCCGCGTATCTTGTCGGCACCGGCATGCATGCCTCCTCTTGGCGGCTGCCGGACGCAAGCCCCGGGGCAAGCATCGACATTGACTATTACCGCACGCTCGCCCAGACGGCGGAACGCGGCAAGTTCGACATGGTTTTTCTGGCAGACAGCTTGGCAATTAACGAGGAATCCCACCCCAATATTTTAAACCGCTTTGAGCCAATCACCCTCATCTCGGCGCTGGCTGGAGCCACTTCGAGAATCGGTCTTGTGGCAACCGCATCCACCTCCTATGTCGAACCCTTTAATCTTGCGCGCCAGTTTCTATCGGCGGATCAGATCAGCAAAGGCAGGGTCGGCTGGAATATTGTGACGACTCGCGATTTGTCCGGCAATACGGCGCGCAATTTTGGCGCGGAAGAGCATTATGGACTGGAACAACGTTATTTGCGGGCAACTGAATTTGTTGATGTCGTACGCGGTTTGTGGGATTCATGGGAGGATGATGCTTTTGTATTCGATAAGGCATCCGGGGTTTACTTTGATCCTTCCAAGCTGCATCGTCTGAGCCATAAAGGAGCATTTTTTTCGGTAGAAGGCCCGCTGAATATTGCACGTTCACCTCAGGGACAACCTGTCCTGGTGCAAGCAGGCAATTCAGAGGCAGGCCAACAATTTTCTGCCCGGGTAGGCGAAATTGTTTTTTCGATCAAATATAACTTTGTGGATGCAAGAGAGTATTACAGGGATTACAAACAAAAAATTGCAGAAGCAGGACGAAACCCCGATGATGTGTTTATTTTGTTAGGCATCTCGCCGATTATCGCCGCCACTGAGGAAGATGCGCGCAAGAAACGCAGCCAGTTTGAGGAGCTGCTAAGCGAAGAAACCATTATCGGCTTTTTGGCAGATTATTTCAAAGAGATTGATTTCAGCATCTTTACTACAAAAACAACCGCAAGGGAAGCCGGACTGGATACTTTGCAGGCTATCAATCCGGACTATGTCAAACATCAGCCCGTCATTGCCCGCGAGAATCCTACGTTGCGCGAAATTTATTCCCTTATTATCGGCTCGTTCACCGGCGATCATCTGGTCGGCACGCCAAGCAAGATTGCGGATACGCTGGAGAAATGGTTCCTCGAAGGCGCTGCGGACGGCTTTATGCTGATGGCTCCTTCGCTGCCGCAGGGACTGGAGGAATTTGTAAACGAAGTCGTACCGATACTTCAGGAACGAGGCTTGTTCCGGAGCGATTATACGGGGAGCACGCTGCGGGAGCATTTTGGCCTGCCAGTGCCTCCAAACCGCTATACACAGCGCCGCCAGAATCATCTTGGTATAACAAACCTGCCATGACAACCCAAAAGGGGCTGTCCAAAAAGTCAAACGCTCTAACGGACACGGATGTCCATTAGCGTTTTTAATTGAATCAGATACGCGGATCGGCTTTTTGGACAGCCCCAAGCTTGTTATTGGTTGAGAAAAGGGCCGCGCATGATGAAATAGCGCTTACCCCCGCATCTTCTATAGCGCAGCTGTCGGCTTTGCGTGTACTTCCGCATTCACTACTGCGTCTGTTTCTGCTTCCGCTCCTAATTCCACTCTGTCAGCAACCTTTCGAAGCGCCTCCTCCAAATCCTGTATAAGGTCATCCGGATCTTCAATGCCGATCGATACCCGGATTAAATCGGGCGTTATGCCTCCGGCAAGCTGTTGCTCAGCCGTTAATTGCGCATGAGTGGTGCTGGCAGGATGGATAACCAAAGATTTGGCATCCGCCACATTAACGAGATGCGAAAACAACTCCAGACTGTCGATAAAAGCGGTGACCGCTTCCGGACCGCCTTTTAATCCAAACGTAAAGATGGACCCTGCCCCTTTCGGAAAATACTTTTGAGCGAGCGCATAATAGGGACTGTTCGGCAAGGAGGGGTAGCTTACCCAAGCAACTGCCGGGTTTTCGTTTAAATATTCCACGACTCGGCGTGTATTGGAGAGATGTTTCTCCACCCGTAGCGACAATGTTTCTATCCCCTGCAGCAGCAGAAATGAATTAAACGGACTGATTGCGGCGCCCAAATCTCGCAAATATTGAAGTCTCAGCTTTGTTATATAGGCAGTGTTCCCAAAGCTATCCACATAGGTGATTCCGTTATAACTGTGATCGGGCTCTGACAATCCCGGGAATTTGCCGTTATTCCAATTGAACTTGCCGCCGTCAATGATTAATCCGCCGATTGTGGTACCGTGCCCGCCAATATACTTGGTCGCGGAATGTACAACGATATCCGCTCCATGCTCTATGGGGCGAATCAGATATGGCGTGCCAAACGTATTGTCCACGATCAGCGGAATGCCGTGCTCATGAGCAATCTCGGCAATGGCCTCTATATCGGGAACATTCAGGCCCGGATTTCCAATCGACTCGATTAAAACTGCTTTTGTCCGATCGGTAATGGCTCCCCGGAAGTTTTCCGGATAATCCGGATTAACAAATGTGGTATGAATGCCAAGCTTAGGCAGCGTAACAGCCAGCAAATTGTAGGTACCGCCATAAAGCGTGCTTGCCGCTACGATCTCATCGCCTGCTCCGGCGATATTAAAGATACTGTACGAAACGGCCGTTGAACCGGAAGCGACCGCCAGCGCCCCTGATCCTCCTTCAAGCGCGGCGATCCGTAGCTCCAGCACCTCGTTGGTTGGATTGCTGATGCGCGTATACGTATTGCCTGCTTCCTCAAAGTTAAGCAGCGCCCTGGCATGCTCCGTATTTTTAAAAACAAACGACGTGCTTTGATAAATCGGCACCGCTCTTGCCCCCGTCACCGGATCGGGCTGTTGTCCGGCATGCACCTGCAGTGTATCGAATCTCCATTTTCTTTCCCGCTTTTGTTCATCGGCCATGCGGTTTCTCCCTTCTATTTCTGTGGCAATAAAAAAAGAGACCGGAGGGCATGCTTTCGCAGCATACGCCCTCTAGTCTCCAGATAACTGGTCAACGATGACAACTATTATATCATACTATTCCAACCAACTTAGTATATATTGTACTTCCAACATAGAATGCTGTCAACGCGCAATTAAACGCGCGCCAGCGAATAGTAGCGATTCATATTATTCTTAAAGATTACAGTAATACCGATCATTCTGACTCATCTTTATCAAAAATTCCTTTAAGGATGGTGCAATTTGTTTGTCATAGTAGTAGATTGGATTTTCAATGCCGTCATTTAAATCAATGGATATCAAAGCGGATTCACTACACTCAAAAAAAATGAGTTTTCCATCCTCATAGTCGTCGTATATTTCAATATCCGGGTAACATTCATAGTCTGCTTCTCTTTTTCGAAAATCGCATACAGATTCCGGGTCCATAATTCGATTAATCGAATACTCCGACCCCTTAATAAACCCATATCCGACTTCCAAATAAAACGACTTTAACTCATGAGGTATTTTAAATCCCAATGAACTTTCTACTTCACATATTTCATTTGAAGTCACTTCATAAAAGTCATTGTCTTCATTTTTTGCAATTAAGCTATAGCTAGTCATTGTTACCTCCAATGCATACTTGCCACGAATTCATCATGCCTCCAAATTATTGGTCCGGATCGGCGAAATAAGCTGCCAGAAAAACGACCGGCGCATTGTAATCAATAGCGTATTCGTTGCTGGAGTAGGAGCCTAACACATCCAGATAGGCTTTGGCGGGAGACAATTTATCCTTGACCGCGTCCAGGTCGGGATCTCCCCCGTCGCGGTTGGGCCCTCCGACCACCAATCCCGGGAACAATACGCCCGATGCATCGCTGGTACGATGATGAGGATTCTCGGGATATTTTGTGCCTATTGCCGTAACATAGCTGTATCCGGTTGCGGTTCTGCCAAATACGTAATGCAATTGCTCCAGAGCAACCTGCTCATAGGCTGGTGAAGGCTTAAGCTCATTAGCAAGCAAAAGCAATGAACCGTATGCCGCGGCGAGTTTGGCTGATGCCCAGTGGTAATCTTGGAGCCTAAGCGCGGTCAAATAGCCGTCGGCAGCGGAGCGCTGCACAATAGAGTCGGCGCTTCTTGCAAAAGCGTCAACAATTGCCCCTTTGCGCACTGAGTCTGCACCTTCCGCATGATAATACGCCCATTGCCCAAGAATGCCAGAGTCCATCCAGGTGACAGGCTGCGCATTTTTCCCAAGCAAATCCTCATAGGTCTCCGCTTGTTCCCCGTATGCCGCGCTTCCCGTCGTCCGGAACAACTCGGCAGCCGCCCATAGCCGCTCTTCCCTGTCGGAGTTTTTGCCATACCCGCCGGAGCCGTTATCCTGGCCCTCATCCTGACGGAAACTGAAGGAAGGATTGGCGTCGAGATAACGCTGAGAACGTTCGGCAGCATCCAGCAGAATTGCAGCAAACTCCTGATCATAAGGCTCATAAATACGCGCCGCCAGTGCGGTCGCCCCAACGAACTGCGCAGTGCTGAATGTGGACAAACCATAGATATAGCGGGTTTGCGTATCATCCTGCGGCATAATAAAACCGGGCCATGCCGCACCGCTCATTTTGTGAAAGACGGCCCCGTCCTCCCGCTGCATTTTCAGCATCCAATCCAGCTCGATACGCACCTCCGCCAGTACATCAGGAAGCCCCTGCTGCGCCGATTCCAGGCCCGGCGGAAAACTCATTTGCCCTTCGGGAAATGCTCCGGGGTTAAGCTCGAAGGCCAGCAATAGCTGCGCTACGCTTACAGCAGCCGGGGATATGTATTTCCCGAAATCACCCGCATCGTACCAGCCTCCGGAAGCATCTATGATGTCGCCTTGCCTGGAGATGCCGTCGCTAAAGGAAATCACAGATTGTCGATCCTGCGAATGACCTGCAGGAACCTTGACGCCAGAGATGTTATCTTCAATATCCACTCCTACTCGCTGCAGCGTGTAAGAGCGGAGAAGCATCGTTAATTCTTTACCATACAGTCCTTCACCGATTTCAAAAGGAAAAGAACGCCCCGCGCCCTCCACTGCCAGTTGGTAGACGCCCGGTTCGTTGAAATCCGAAAAATCGGCACGGCTTACCTTTTCGCCCGATGCGGCATCAAACACAGGCGCTGTCACAGTGCCGCTATAGACCGGCTCCCCGCTATCTGCCTTTATTAATTGAAAAGCAGCGTCGCCGGTATCCCATTCCTCTCCGGCAATGATTCCGATCTTGGCGGCTCCCACGGGATAGCCAACCTGGTTTACTTTGACTGCTTCGCCTTCCCCATAACCGCCGTCAGAAACAATCGTTGGTTGAACAGCGGCGCCGCTTCCAGTTTCATCGCCATCCCTTGACTGCCCCTCTGACGTTATCTCCTCTGCGACAATGCCATTTTCTTTTTCCTGATCAAGGCCTCGTTCCATATTATCTGCTCCTCCTTTGAATAGCAGGAGCAATGTAACCGCGGCCAGAATAAGCGCGATCCCTCCTGCAATTGCGGCGATCCGGCGCCGCTTGCCCGACATCACCCGCTACTCTCCCAAAATATCTTCTATTGCGGATAGGTGTTCAGCCGAAAGGCTGATTTCGCTTGCGCCGACATTTTCGGCAATTTGCTCCGGACGGCTGGCACCAACAAGTGCGCTGGCGATATTGTCCAGCCTGAGCACCCATGCAAGGGCCAGCTGGCCCGTCGTACAGCCGATTTCCTCCGCAAGACCAGTCAACTTCTCCACACGCGACAAGTGCCAGTCGCTCAGAAGGGAAGTAATCCAGCGATTAGCCGTGGAATCCAGCGCGCGGCTGCCTTGCGGAGTGCCGTCCGCCCCGCGTTTGTATTTGCCGGTCAACACGCCTTGAGCCAGTGGAGAAAAAACGACCTGGCCGATGCCGTTTCGGCTGCACAGGGGCACGATCTCTTTTTCGATGCCGCGATTAAACATATGATATTGCGGCTGGTTGACGACAATACGGTCCAACAGGTATTTGTCGGCTACGCCAAGCGCCTCCTGAATTTGCGCAGCCGTCCATTCGCTGACCCCGACATAAAGCACCTTGCCCGCGCGGACAAGGTCTTCAAGGGTGCGAAGCGTTTCCTCTACCGGCGTTTCCGTATCGTAGCGATGGCAATAATAGAGGTCGACATAATCCAAGCCCAGCCGCTTGAGGCTTGCGTTCGCCTGCTCCATCACATGTTTGCGGGATAACCCGCGGTCGTTGACCCCTTCTCCCATCGGCCAAAATACTTTTGTCGCCAAAACATAAGATTCGCGGGGATATTGGCGCAGCGCTTCTCCCACCACTTCCTCCGCTTTGCCCTGCATGTACACATTGGCGGTATCAAAAAAATTGATGCCTAGCTCATAAGCCTGCTGAATCGTTCTCTCCGCTGTCGCATCGCTTACCGAGTTGCCGTAAGTCAGCCAGCTTCCCAAGCTGATTTCGCTGACCTTCAATCCCGTTTTTCCCAGTCTTCTGTACTTCAAAGAGATCTCCTCCTCAACCTGTTGAAGCATCGGCTGCTTCCTGTTTGCTAAGGCTTGCTCTCTGATTGGCGGTTTCGGCAACTCGCCGTGCTATAATGCTCGCTGACTGCCGTCGGCATTGATGAAAAATGCCCCTTCCGGCGGAATGACCTTGCGCTCGATCAAATCCAGAATGCTGCTTGCGGATTCCCCCGCATCGCCTGGCGCCGAGTCGCCGCCCATATCCGTCTTAATCCAGCCGGGATGAACGGCATAAACGGCATAGCCTTGAGGAGTGAACGACTTATGCAGCTGTGCCGTAAACATATTCAGCGCGCTTTTGGTAAGGGCATAGCCATAATCGCCGTCATAAGCTCCCACAAAACCTCCCGCTTCGGAGCTGATGTTGATGATTGCTTGTTGCTCGCCCTTGCGCAGCAGCGGCAAAAGGTATTTAACAACCGCAATCGGGCCGTACAAATTTACCCGAAACGATTGCTCAAGCTCCTCCAGATTCAATGATTCCAGCTTTTGTTCGCGGCCCAGCAGCACTGCCGCATTGTTGATGACGCCATCCAGCGATTCATTATGGCGGGCCAACTCTTCGGCGGCTTTCGCAACGGAGCCTTCGTCCTCCACATCCAGCGTCAGCAGCCGGATGGCATTTCCATGAACCACCTGAAGCTCTTTAAGCTTGCCGGCCGAAGCCGGATTACGCACGCCTGCCCAAACCGTATGTCCCCGTTCCGCCGCTTCGCGGGTCAAATGCAAGCCAAGCCCTCTGCCGGCTCCTGTAATCAATAGATTCATTCCCGTTTTCCTCCTTTTTTTGAACTTGCGCTACTTATCGTTTTCCAGCAGTTCAAGCATGACCTTAAGCGGTCCAAATGTATCCAGATAAGCGTAACGGCCGCCCGTATATTCTCCCTTTTGAACCAGCTTCATGCCGCCTTCCTCCACTGCAGCGATCCGCTCCTTCATCCCCTCTACTCCAAAAGCGATATGATGCACGCCTTCGCCATGCTGATCCAGATGCTGACGCCACGTGCTTGGATTATGATCGGGTTCAATCAACTCCAATTGCAGCGAGCCCATATCAAAAAACGCCAGCTTGGCCCGCGCTTCGGTAGACGCCCCCTGAAATTCCGTCTGAGCTTTGTCTACCGTATCGGTCCAGAACCACGCCGGCTTCTCCACTCCAAAAAATTGAGCGTAAGCCGCCGACACCGCTTCAATATCATGAACAACCATTCCGATTTGCGTAATCGTGTTGTTGCCTAATGTTCCGTTTCCTGTTGCCTTATTGCCCATATCTATTCCACTCCTCCATTGTCAGCGAATGTTTTATCCCCTGATATTTCAAAAAGAATGATACCCGGGACCAGTCTAGCTCCACAAACCTATTAAAGCGCTTCCATCAATAGAACAAACGCCCGGGAAAAGAAAAAAACGATTAACCCGTGTTCACGAGTTAATCGTAGCAATCGCCTATTGGATTGTCAACGTAGACAAATATGAATAATAGCGCTTACATTTAATTCTGATACCTCTATTTTTTCTCCTTTATTTTTCGACAACAAGCGCATTGCGCTGGGCAATCAGGCATAGCTCAGCCGCCTTGAAGGCATGCTCTTGAGTCATCGCATTTTCCGTGCCATACAAACAATCCAGAATCAGCTCTCCAAAATAAGGGAACCCGACCTTGCCGCCAACCTTCATATGAAACTCTCCTTCGCGGTTGACGAGATAGAGTTGATCGCCATCGGCTTCCCTGCCGATATCGATATATTTTCGCAGCTCGATGTAACCTTCCGTTCCCAAAATCGTTGTGCGCCCGTCGCCCCATGTGCCCAACCCGTCAGGCGTCAGCCAGTCCACGCGGAAATAACCTGTAGCCCCATTCTCTCCCACCAGCGTCATATCGCCAAAATCCTCGAGCTCAGGATAGTCTTTATTGGCGTAGTTGGCCACTTTGCTGTTTACGACCTTGCCATCCAGGTTCCCCGTAAAATAGAGAAATTGCTCCACCTGATGCGAACCGATATCGCAGAGAATTCCGCCGTATTTTTCTTTTTCAAAAAACCAGTCCGGGCGCGATGGCGCATTCAGCCGGTGCGGACCAAATCCGATGACCTGCACGACACGTCCGATTGCTCCTTGTTCAATAAGTTTTCCGGCGTGTACGGCGCTTTCCACATGCAGCCGCTCGCTGTAATAGACTGCGTATTTTTTGCCTGTTTCGCGCGCAGCCGTCCGCGCTTCCTCCAATTGCTCCAATGTAGTAAACGGCGTTTTGTCCGTAAAATAATGCTTCCCTCTCCGCATCACGCGTACGCCAAGCGGTCCGCGCAAATTGGCTACCGCCGCCGCTGCGATCATTGCCACTTCGGGGTCCGCCAACAGCTGCTCTTCACTTTCGGCGATTTCGACTCCGGGATATTTTTGCCGGAATGCTTCCGCTCTGGCGCGATCATTGTCAAATACCCATTTGAGCCTTGCGCCTGCCTCGATCAATCCATTACACATGCCGTAAATATGTCCATGATCCAAACTCATAGCGGCGAATACAAACTGTCCCGGCTCCACAACCGGCTTTACTTCTCCTGTTGGCGCGTAATTCATGCCGTCGCTTTTTGTCATAACAAAACACCATTCCCTTCATTTTTGCGGGAGTCCGCAATTTGCTTCTGCAAATACGAATAATAAAGCTCCTCGTCAATCGGAAGATCCACCCAGTCGTCCAGCCATGTGGAAAGCAGCATCGCATTGGACAACATCAGTCCCTTTATTCCATCTTCGCCGGGCGCAATCAGCGGTTCGTCAAACAGGATGCTGTTGACCCAGTTTTGCGTAATGCCCTTGTGATCGGGATTTTCACCTTGTATCGGAATGTCGCATTTCCAGCATTCCGGCTGGCCAAATCCGCCCGTAAAAGTGGCGTTAAACTCCCGCTCCGGCGTCCGAAGGCGCCAGAAGGTCAACTTGCCGTCTTCAATGACCACTTTGCCGCGATCTCCGCTAATCTCCAGACGATTCGTGCCCGGCGCTTCTCCGGTCGTTGTTACGAATACGCCCGTTGCGCCATTTTCATATTCCACAAAAGCCGTTACGTCATCCTCAACCTCAATATTGCGATGTTTGCCAAAATAGCAAAAAGCGCGTACGCGTTTCGGCATCATATTAATGGTCCACTGCCACAGGTCCAGCTGATGCGGGTCCTGATTCAGCAGCACGCCGCCGCCTTCTCCAGCCCACGTTGCCCTCCACGTGCCGGAATCGTAATACGATTGCGAGCGGTACCAATTGGTAATAATCCAGTTTGTTCGCCTGATTTCGCCAAGCTCTCCGCTATCCGTCAGGTCCTTCAGTTTTCGATACAGCGGATTGGTGCGCTGATTATACATCATGCTGAATTTGGCATTGCTGCGGGCAGCCGCATCATTCATTTCCCGCACTTGCTTTGTATAAACGCCAGCCGGTTTTTCGCAAAGCACATGCAGCCCTTTTTCAAAAGCGGCAATGGCCAGCTCGGGATGCGAATAATGCGGGGTCGCGATCAAAACTCCATCCACCAATCCCGATGCCATCAGTTCATAGGGATCGGAGAACAGGACAACATGTTCGCCAGCATTTTCCTTTGCCCATTCCAGTCCCGCAGGCGCGTAATCGCTTACAGCTGTCAGCCGAACATTGCTGACCTCGCCTCTTTTCAAATAGCCGATATGCCCTTTGCCCATGTTTCCCAGCCCGATAATGCCCAGCCTCACAGCCTCCATGCTTCAGCTCTCCCCTTTATTTTGCTTAATTGGAACTCGTATTGCTATCGTATCAAAACAGCTTTTGATCGGCTTCTACAGGGTTAATGGATTCTTCTATTTCATTTAACTCTGGTTGGTGTATAATTTGAATAGCACAGGAGGGTGATCTTATGGGCCTCATCTATTCAATCACAACGCCATACAGCATCGGCACTTCCGCTACCTATAATGCAGCCATTTCTTATCATGCCCATCTTCATTATGAAATCTATTATTTCCACCATGGCAAAGCCAATTATCTGATCAATGACCGCGTCTATGCGCTGGAGCCCGGCGATTTGCTGCTGATGCACGGAATGACGCTGCATAAAGCGCATGCCGATCCCAAAGTGGAGTACAAACGCACCATTATTCATTTTGACCCCCGCTATTTCAGTCAATTGATCCAGCCCGGATTTGCCGGAAACCTGCTGGAGCCTTTCCTCAAGCTGCGCAACATCCGCCTGCAGCTGAAAGGCGCTGATAAAGTAGAAATGGAACAAAACCTTGCAAGGCTGGAGACGTTATACAATCAGGGAACAACGTATGCCCATCAGCGCTTTCAGGCCGGATTGCTGGATCTGCTGCTGATCATCGGCGAGTTGTGCCAAAACCCGCTAAAGGATATGCCGACCTTCCCCTCTTCCAAAGAGCAGCATGCGCAGGCGGTTATAAGCATTCTGGAGTCGCGGTTTAAAGAGGATATCAGCTTGGAGGGGCTGCAGGAAAACTTGCATTTAAGCAAATATTATTTGGCCAAAACGTTTAAAGAAGTGACCGGCATGACCATCTTTCATTATTTGATGCATCGCCGGATCTACGAGGCCAAGCTGATGCTTATCCAGCAGGACGTCAGCATCACCGATATCGGCTATGAGATAGGGTTCAAACATCCCTCCCATTTCAGCCGCTCCTTCAAAAGCCATACGGGACTTACAGCGGAGCAATACCGCAAGCAGCATCAGTTAAATAATTGAGTGCCGAAAACGGCAAAAAAAACTCCCTGCGTACAGATCGGATATCTGTTTGCAGGGAGTTTCTTGATATGATTTATTTGTTGTCCGATTTAAGTCCTGTTGCAGGCGCTATTTAGGTTAGAAATTAACCTTGCAGCAGAAGCTGCTCAGGATCTTCCAGCAATTCCTTAACCGTTACCAGGAAACGAACCGCTTCGCTTCCGTCAACAATCCGATGGTCATAAGAGAGAGCGATATACATCATCGGCCGGTTCTCCATCCGCTCTTCGTCAATCGCGATTGGACGAAGCTGAATTTTGTGCATGCCCAGAATGCCTACCTGAGGCGTGTTCAAAATCGGCGTGGACAACAGGGAACCGAATACGCCGCCGTTTGTGATCGTAAAGCTGCCGCCTTGCAGATCGCTAAGCGCTAACGTATTGGCGCGAGCTTTCTTCGCAAGATCGCCGATGTTTTTTTCGATTTCGCCAAAGCTCAGGCGGTCCGCGTCACGGACAACGGGAACAACAAGCCCTTCCTTCGCCGATACCGCAATGCCGATATCATAAAACTTCTTAACGACAACATCGTCGCCGTCGATTTCCGCGTTAAGCAGAGGGAACGCCTTGAGGGCGCCAACAACAGCTTTTGTAAAGAAGGACATAAAGCCCAGGTTAACTTCGTTTTTCTCAAAAAAGGTTTGCTTGCGTCGTTTGCGCAAATCCAGTATCGCCGTCATGTCTACCTCGTTGAAGGTAGTCAGCATAGCAGCCGTACGTTGTGCTTCAACCAGGCGTTTGGCAATCGTAGCCCGACGGCGCGACATACGCTGGCGTTCAACCGGCTTGCCGGATTCAGCAGGCGCGATGGAAGCTGCCGGAGCGCTTGGAGCAGTCGCCGCAGGTGCGGACGCTGCTGGAGCAGCCGATTTGGTGCCATGTGAACGCACATCGTCGGGATAGATACGGCCAATGCCGTCTTTTCCTTGCACCTGGGTCAAATCGATGCCTTGCTCGCGAGCAAGCTTTCGTGCCGCAGGAGAAGCATTTACGCTTGCGGCATTGTTAGCAGAAGCTGCTGCAGGCGCTACAGCCGGTGCGGCGGACGAAGCCGGGGTTGAAGCCGCCGGAGCTGCAGTTTCGGCTGGCTGTGAAGCCGGCTCAGCCGCAGCCGCTGGCGCGGAAGCCTCCGAGGAAGCCCCGATTGTTCCGATAGATTCGCCTACCAAAACAACATCGCCGTCTTTTTTGGTAATGCCGGACACCGTACCGCTGCTGTCCGCGCTTATTTCAATATTGACTTTATCCGTTTCCAGCTCCAGGAGCACGTCGCCTTGATTGACGGTGTCGCCGTCCTTTACAAACCATTTTGAAATAGTGCCTTCCGAGATCGATTCTCCCAAATCAGGTACGATTATTTCTGCCATGTGTGGCTACCTCCCTACCAAGCTGGATTGTATTGGCTGACCATTAAGCGCTGAAGAAATAATGAACTGCTGCTCTGCGGCATGAACCTCCTGATGTCCGCTTGCTGTGCTGGAACGATCCGGACGGCCAATGTAGCTTACCGTCACCTTCGCCGGAGCAAGCTCGCGCAGGCGAGATTCCATGTAATTCCAAGAGCCTTGGTTTTTCGGCTCTTCCTGAACCCATACAATTTCCGACAGGCGCGGGTATTGGGCCAGAATGGCTTCCAGTTCGGCCTTCGGCAGCGGATAAAGCTGCTCGACGCGAGCTACGCGCAGCCAGTCAAATTCTTGCGCTTCGGAAGCGGACATGGCTTCCTCAATATCCACCATAACTTTGCCCGTGCCAAGCAGCAGGCGTTTTACTTTGCTCTTGGCATCCTTGGATTCGCCCGTATCAAACATTGGCAGCAACGGCTTGAAGGAGCCTTCGCTGAACTCCGTGCCACGCGATGCCACACGCGGGTTGCGGATAAGGCTTTTTGGAGCCATCAGCACCAGAGGGCGAACGTTGTCGCTTCCGAGCATGGCGGCTTGTTTGCGCAAGAGATGGAAATATTGGGCCGATGTCGTCAAATTGGCTACGGTCCAGTTGTTATCGGCGGACAATTGAAGGAAACGTTCCAAGCGAGCGCTGGAATGCTCTGGCCCTTGACCTTCGTAACCATGCGGCAGCAGGATAGCCAAACCGGATTTTTGCAGCCATTTTGCCCGGCCGGCCGAGATGAACTGGTCAAAAATAACTTGGGCCACGTTGGCGAAGTCGCCGTATTGCGCTTCCCAGATAACAAAGGTTTCCGGCGCAAATACGTTATATCCGTATTCAAAAGCGAGTACAGCCGTTTCCGACAGCGGGCTGTTATGAACCGCAAAGGACGCTTTGGCTTGCGGCAAAATATGAAGCGGCGAAAACTTCTCGGCCGTAGCATTATCATTCAACATAATATGGCGGTGCGCAAATGTTCCGCGTTCCGAATCCTGCCCGCTCAAGCGGACCGGCGTTCCGTCTGCCAGAATCGTTGCGAAAGCCAGCGATTCCGCATGCGCCCAATCCAGCTTCTCCCCATCGTTCAGGCCGATAGAGCGGCGCTGCAGGATGCGCTGAAGCTTTCCGTATTCCGTAAAGGACTCTGGACGATTGAGCAGCTCAAGATTAATCTCCTTCAACGTTTCCATAGGAACAGCTGTCGCTACGTCCTCCGGTACAATTTTGCCATTGTCCTGAGGGGCCTGGGCATGCTTCTTGCTTTCTTGCTCCTTCATGGAGTCATAGGCCATTTGAAGCTCGCCGAGCCTCTTTTGGCGCAGATGCTCCACCTGCTCCTCGCCGACAACGCCTTTGGCAACCAGCTTGTTGCCATAAATGGTGCTCACCGTAGGGTGATTGCGCACTTTGGAGTACACCAGCGGTTGGGTTACTTCAGGATCATCCATTTCGTTATGACCGTAGCGGCGATAGCCGATCAGATCGATAACAAATCCTTTATTGAATCTCAAGCGGTATTCGCAAGCCAGACGGATTGCTGCCAGACACGCTTCCGGATCGTCGGCGTTGACATGTACGATCGGAATGTCAAAACCTTTGGCCAGATCGCTCGCATAATAGGTCGAACGGGAATCCTGGCTGTTGGTCGTAAAACCAAGCCGGTTGTTCGCGATGATATGCAGCGTGCCGCCATTGCGATACCCTTGCAGATTATTGAAGTTAAGCGTTTCCGCAACTATGCCTTCACCGATAAAAGCCGCATCGCCGTGAACGCAAACCGTAACGGCGCTTTGTACGTTTTGAACCGGGAAGCCGCGTTGCGTACGATCCTCCTGAGCCGCTCTCGTAAATCCTTCCACCACAGGGTTAACAAACTCCAGATGGCTCGGGTTGTTCGCCAGCGTCAGGCGGGTTGATATCGTTTCGCTGCTTTGGACGGAGCGATTGGCGCCCAGATGGTATTTCACATCGCCTGTCCAGCCGAAGTTGATGCCGATGGAGCCTTCGGAAGGCACCAGCTCTTTGTTAGGCGAATGATGGAATTCCGAAAAGATTTTGGCGTACGGTTTGCCCAAAACGTGAGTAAGCACGTTGAGACGGCCGCGGTGCGCCATGCCGATAAGGACATGCTCGGCACCGCCTTGCGCGGAGTTGCGAACGATTTCGTCCAGTACCGGAACCAGCATATCAAGGCCTTCAATGGAGAACCGTTTTTGTCCCACGAAGGTTTTATGAATAAAGCTTTCGAACAATTCAACTTGCAGCAGCCGCTCCAGCAGAGCAACGCGTTCTTCACCCGTCAGAGGGGCAGGGAACGAGCCGGATTCCGCTTGGCGATGCAGCCAGTTGCGTTCATTCTCGTCATGAATGTGCGTAAATTCGTAGGCAGCCGAGCGGGTGTAAATCTTTCTGAGCTGCTGAATGGCTTCCCAGCCGCTTGCAAGCGACTCCGGAGCATTGTCCCAGATCAACGATGCCGGTATGCTGGCCAAATCCTCTTTGGTTAGTCCAAAGGTTTCCGGCTCCAGCAGTCTGGTGTCGGCAGCCTGGCTAATGCCAAGCGGATTAATATCCGCGCCTAAATGGCCGTACCTGCGAATGTTCAGCATGAGCTGATGCGCGGCAACGACCTTTTTGAACATATTGCTGTTGATCGCGGAAGCAGGCGCTTGGTTTAAAGCGCTGTCAGCTCGTCCCGAAGAAACGGACTTGTTTGTCTCTGTGCTCTCGGGAGGCGGGCCCCACTGTTCAAACATCTCGCGTACCGATGATTCAATGGCTTCCGGGTTTTTCAGATAGAGCTCGTATTGCTCCTGAACATAACCAAGATTGGGACCATAATAGCTTTTCCAAGGCGAATGATTGACTTCATCATGGACGCTCATTGCAGAAATTTCCACCCTCTCTATTGATAACCATCTCATTATTGCCTGCCACGGACTAAACCATGCGCGTCCGCTGCGCTTTTTGAGACTACAAACTTGAACTTTTGCCACCACGGCATTGATTTTACAAAAAAAGAATTAAAACTGTGATTTTTGCTGTTGCTTGGCTTCTTCATATTTTAGTACAATAACGAGTTGCCTTCCATAATCATATTGGCATCGGTTTCATCGTTTTGCAGCATCAATAGAGATGCATGCTTCATTTTATGAAAGAGCTTACAAAAGATGGCGAAAAAGCCGGACTTTCGCCCGGCGTTATTCTATTTTTTGCACACAAGCTCCACTAATGTACGGGTCATCGAGCCCGTAGCTCCCTTGGGCTCCAGCGCTTTATCGGCCTCCAGCCAGCTGGAACCGCCAATATCCAGATGCACCCACGGCAGGCCTTCGGCAAAATGACCGATAAACAGCCCGCCCGTGGTGGCCGCGCCGTAACGGCCTGCGCCGTTCCTCAGATCCGCGGCAGCGCTGCGCAGCGGCTTGCTGAATTCGGGGTAAACAGGCAGCTCCCAGACGCGTTCTCCGGCTCTATCCGCCGCAGCCATAATTTCCTTCAGCAGCTCCGGATGGTTGGTAACCGCGCCAGTCGCCTCAAATCCGAGCGTATGCATGACGGCTCCGGTTAACGTAGCGACATCCACCAGTCGGGTGGCGCCTCTGCGAATGGCTGTTGTCATGCCGTCCGCCAGCACAATCCGGCCTTCCGCATCCGTGTTGACCACTTCTACGGTATAACCGCTCATCGTCGTCAGAACGTCGCCTGGTTTCAACGCGCGGTCGGAAGGCATATTTTCAGCGGTGGGAATAACGGCCACGATATTCGCTTTTGCTTTTATTTCCGCTACGGCTCGCAATGCTCCAAGCACGGCTGCCGCTCCGCCCATATCGGAAATCATTTCTTCCATACCCGGCGCTCGCTTGAGCGAAATGCCGCCCGTATCAAACGTAATGCCTTTGCCGATCCATCCCCAGGTTTCGCTGCTGTCTGGATCTCCTTTATAATGAAGCACAATCATGCGAGGCGGATTGACGCTGCCTTGACCTACTCCAAGCAAACCGCCCATGCCTTGCTCCGCAGCGGTCCATTCATCGATAATTTCCACGTCCAGCTCGTATTCATGCGCCAATTCCTCGGCAAAAAAGGCCAGGCGCTCCGGGGTCAAATCATTGCCGGGAAGATTAGTCAGGTCGCGTGCGTATGTTACGGCTTCCGCAATCACCAGCCCGCTCGCGATTCCTTGCTCCCATTGCCCTTGCGGGGCCAGCTTCAGCAGTCCGCTATCCGGCACAATGCCGACTTGTACGGGCTGATAACGCACCGCGGCTTCTTTTTTGAGCGGGAGACGATCATGCAGCGCAAGCAGCATCCCCTCTGTCAGAGCTTGCGACACCGCCGCGCCGCCGAGTGCTTCTACTTCCGCTTGCAGAACTTCGGAACGCAAATCAAAGGAGGCCGTTTCCGCCGCCAGCGATTTCAGCTCCTTGGCAGCCGCAGCAGCCGCCAGGCGCAAACCTTCCCGGCCTTCTCCCGGCTTGTAACCTACGAACAGAACGTATGGCATTTTGAACAGGCCTAGCGTTGGCGCGCTAAACGTCTGCTCCGGCTTGCCTTTGAACAGTCCCCTGGACACCGCTCTTCTGAGCTCGGCATCAATGTGCTCTTGTACTAGCGGCATTGTCCCCCCGGCTTCTTCCTCTGTCACAAACAGAATCTGAACTCCAGCATGAGCCGTTCCTCCAGCCGCTCCATTACTTTCTCCGGCGATTTCGCCGTATGTTAATTTCGTTTTAATCATCTTATTCCCCACTTTCATTTTCCCCATAAAAAAGAATCGGAACATATGCCCCGATTCGATTCTAATCCTTTATTCCGCCAATGGCAAATAAATGATAAACTCTGTGCCGCATCCTTCGCGGGAGTCTACCCGAATGGTGCCTCCATGATTGCGGATGATGCGATAGCTAACCGATAACCCCAGCCCCGTTCCGGCTTGCTTGGTCGTGAAAAACGGATCGAACAGGCGGTTCATGACAGCCTTGTCCATTCCTTTGCCGTTATCCTTGATAGTAACTTCCACGTATTGACCGTCACTTTTGAGCGAAATATGTATGTTGCCTCTTCTTTCAGTCCGAACCTCTTCCACAGCGTCCAGCGCATTTTTGACCATATTCAGCATAACCTGCTTCACTTGCTTAACATCCACGGCGACAAAAGCATCGGGTTCAAGCGATTCAAACGTGATCTCGCAATTGCGGAGCAGCGCTTCGCTTTCCGTCAGCATGACGACTTCGCGGATCAGCCCGTCAATTGAGGTCGCCTTTTTCATCGGCGCGGAAGGCTTGGAGGAATTCAGAAACTCATATATGATGTCGTTTGCGCGATCGATTTCTGTCAAAATAATACGAGCATATTCTTCTTTCCCCACTTCCAGCAGATAGGGACGAAGAAGCTGAATAAATCCTCTGATGCTAGTAAGCGGATTGCGGATTTCGTGGGCGATGGCCGCGGCTATTTTGCCCAGCATGGCCAGTTTGTCGTTTTGCAGCGCGCTTTGCTCAATCTGCTTGTACTCCGAAACATCCTTGACGCTGATGAGAAAATCGCCGTTTAACTGATCGCCGTAAGTTACGGTCGCTAGCAGATGTCTGCCGTCTCTGTGCTGAAACTCGTAATACCGGTTTCTCTTGCGGAACATTTCCCGGTAGAGTCGCAAAATGATGCGTTTGGTGCCGATATGCAGGCCCGGGTGGAGCAGAATGCCCCTGATATTATGGCCAACCAGCTCGTACCGGGATATATTAAGTTCCTTGGCCATTTGCACGTTAATAAACGTCAGGATGCCGTCATCATCGAACAAAGCGATTCCGCTATCCATATGCTGCAGCACATTTTCGTACTTGTTTTTGACTCTTTCGGAATCGGTAGGGTATTGAACCGGAAGCAATCCCTGTAATTCCAGACTTGAGGTTCGACGGCGCAAATCGATAATTTCTCCGCTGGCGTCAATGCCTACCTTCTCATGTTGGGCCGCCAGCAACTCTTTCAAAAAAGAAAAAGAGTCATGATAAAGCTTCAGTGCGTCGTGTGACTCCATATTTGCGGCAAGTGTCCCTAGGCATTCTTCATGTACGGCAAAAATCGCTTCAGGATGAAAGTCGTAAAGTTGTTTGCCAAGCTCACTGGCATGAAACAGCGATGCTTCTCCGCCGCCACGAACAAATTCGGCAAGCGCCGGGAAATACCGCTTTCGAATGGCTTGCATCTACTACTCCTCCCCGGCAAAACTATGGATTATGGAATGTTCAAAAGACCATACCTCATCATAGGTTTACTTTGCGAAGGCTGTCAATCAGAAATCCTGTCGAATTATGGTAAAACCATTCATCGACTTACATTTTTCAATGGCGGCCGCCGTTTCCGCGGCCTTGCCCTTGGTTGCCGCGATCGTCGTTATCGCGGCCTTGGCCCCTGCCGCCGCGATCATCATTATCGCGGCCTTGGCCTTGGTTGCCGCGATCGTCGTTATCGCGGCCTTGACCTCTGCCGCCGCGATCGTCATTATCGCGGCCTTGACCCCTGCCGCCGCGATCATCGTTATCGCGGCCTTGACCCCTGCCGCCGCGATCGTCGTTATCGCGGCCTTGACCCCTGCCGCCGCGGTCGTCGTTATCGCGGCCTTGATCTTGGTTGCCGCGATCATCGTTATCGCGGCCTTGCCCCCTGCCAGGCTTCGCCGATGAATCTGGCGTTGCTCCAATGCCCGGCTTGGCGGAAGGGCTGGCAGGACGGGTCGTTTCCGACTGCAAAACCGGCTTGGCTGTCGGAGCAGGCTTTGGCGTAGCGGACGGCTTGGCGCTAGCCGTGCTTTGCTCCTGCTGCAGCAGCTCCTGCAGCATTTGTTTCGTTTCCACCTCGGGCTCGCTGGAAACGAGATTTTTTACGCCACCCATGGACTCCGTGGCATCATGAATCGATTGAGAGCGCAGCTCATCCAGCCCTAGCTGGAAACCTTCGCTTTTGGCCATCAAATAAACCGCCATTTTCCCTGCGGACAAGCCGTTTGCTTCGGCGGCAAGGCGCAGCTCCTCCGGGGCAAGCAGCGTTGTGATATGCACCATATCGGATGGCGTCCCATGCTCCGTTAGCCACTCCTGCAGCTTGTGATCCAGCTTACGCGCCAGCACGGCTTCAAAATCCAGCGCTGCCGAGCTTGAGCCATCCACCAGCATGCTTGTAATAAAGATATCTTTATACGGAGTATCCAGATAATGCGTGTCGCCAGCAATGTTCAGAATGGATGCAGCAACGGCTTCAATATCCATTCCACGGTATTTCAAACCTTCAATCACAATCTCGCCGTCGCTGTTCAACGCACGCAGCACACGAACCTTCTCCGATTTGTCGATGCCGATTTCGATGCTGGGATTAATATCAATTGTGACATAAGCGACAACCGTCCTTGCGCTGCTTACCGCATAAACGAGAACAACGCTCAGCAACAGGCACAACACAGCTGCTGCGGCGCCATATCGCGCATAACCGCCCCGCAACGAAAATGCGATTCGTTTCCTATCCTCTCCGGAAGGAAGCTCTTCCTCAAATGCGATTTCTTCTCCGATTTGAGGATTGCCGCGAAGGGGAGCCTTCAGAAAGCGGCCATCACGCGTCATTACAACTGCATGTTTGGAATGGATGCTCATGACTACGCCGCGTTTCATCGACTCACCTCCTTCAACGTTTCAGTCTCGCTTTTTTCGACACGCAAATAATCGTTCATATAGGGATAATTGCCTGATTTAATAATAGCGATGGCAATCAAATATTTTCGGTTGCGCTCAATCGTTTTGCGGGATACGCCCCCAACCTCCATCAATTCTTTTACCGGCAGCTTTCCCGTCGCCCTCAACTGCTCCATCAATTCGCCGTTTTCGGCCAGTACGATTGCAATCGAGATCAACATGACTCTTGAGTCGGAATGTTTGGGAGAGAGTTCGACTAGCTCCGCAAAGGTAATGCCGTACCTTCCCAATTCACTGCTAAGTTCCGCAATCTCCGAACGGCGGGCCGATTCGGTTTTTCCCGCTTCATGGGCCGCGATCGATTGCCGAGTCTCTAATACATTATAAGCCGCGCCATCATCACTTTCATAATCGAATACGCTATAGGGCACATCCTGGCGATGCTTCTTCTCTTTTCGGGCATAGTCAATAAGCCTGCGCTGAATGACCGTTTTTGCGAAACCGAGGAATGATTTGCCTGCGCCAGCATTGAAGCTGTCAATCGCTTCATTAAATGCCAGCAGCGCAATGCTGAATTCATCATCCTTCTTCGGATCGATGTAACGTCTGCAGAATTTGCTTGTTAATTTGGCTATGTATGGCGAATAATTCGCGATTAAGGCATCGCGTTTGCTTTCATCGCCTTTTATAATTTCGGAAACGGTCTCTTCCGGGCTCAGAGCTTGCTCCTTTGCCCCTTTTTTGGAGGAAGACGATTTCCGCAGAAAACGCTCCAACAGGATCAGCAACAATCGCTCCACCTCGCTACTATATAGTTTCGCCGAACGTTTGTGGTTTGCGGGGGTCCAAATGAGAAAACCTTCATTTTTTGATCAGCAATATCGTAAGGCCCCGGACATCTTGCCGATTATACACCAATTGCCGGACAAGTCACATCCCTTATAACGCTTGAAGCGCCTAAATGAAACAATTCTAATCCGGCGAGGCCGCAGGACAAACCTGTAACCCTATACCCTAAACGGTGCAAAATCAAACAGCAACAGCGTTAAATCCTCTGCTTCTAAGCTGCTAATGGTAACGTAGGCGGAATATTCACGGCAGGCGCATTTTTTAAAATTCAAAAAGACCTCCTTGAAAGGAGGCCTTGACTGTTCTTATATGGACGTTTTATAAGGTGGATTCTAAACAGAGGATCGTCTCTGCATCAGCTTATTGCGGCGCTCATTTAATGAAGAAAGCCGTTTCATCAGCATCACTTGCCACTCTCTGTCATTAATGCCTTTGGCAAAGCTCAACAAATCAAGCGCCATGTCGATTTGGCTTCGGACAACCTCCATCGGTTCTTCACTTTCGTGGTTAACGCAGTTTTCGACCAGATCCTGCTTTCTTTTTTCCACATAATCCGTAAAATCAACCTCGGCAGCCCCATCGCCAAAAGCGTATTCCGCAAGAATGTCATATTCGTGCTGGGCGAGATAATGAATGTCCACCCGATGGCATACCGGACAAAATGTAATAGGCACATTATGAACATGCGTGCTATGATGCTTCAACGTTCCTTTTGTTCCAATCATGCTGGCCCCGCAGCAAAAGCTCATCGGAAGACCTCCTTCATATCTGTTGGACGTACTTTCGAAACTGAACCACAAAACGCCGCTTCCTTCTTAACTTATTCGCTATCCTTCCGGCAAATTCCTTCATTATTTACGATTGCTTTCCCCCGTATCCGCCGATTCTTTCATTGGCAAGTTTCCGTAATAAGGGGCAATCTGATACACCGTCCAAACAACATCATTTAAAAAATGAGCCAACCACATTTCTCCATCCATGATATAGAGGCGATAAAAATCACGCTGGTCGTCGTGAGCCCTATCCAGATCGTACTGCAGGCGGGTTTGGTATGTCCCAATATCCGGAATTAATGATTTCAGCGCATAGTTCCCGTATGCTTCAATGAAGTCGTCTGGCTCCACTACCGATTTTTCATATCGGGCAGACAACTGCGTCTGCTCGCCTTTTTGATCTGTAATTGTAAAGCTGTTTTCTCTAAAGGAATAATATTCAACAAAATCAGGGCCCGGATAGAAAGAGCTCAGTGGATTCAAATACAGCTTTTTCTCAAAACGATACGACCCGCTAACTGCTTTGTCCCCCACCTGAGCCTCGTTAGCTGGTCGAACTTCCGATTCCGCAGTTGTGCCGGAGACCCCTGCACTCCCTTTCTCTGCTTGCAGCCTCTTACCGCTGCTTCCTGCTCCGGGATCAGCTGTACAAGCTACAATAGCCATTACGGTTAAGATAGCTGCCGCAGTTGAAACCCACTTGTTTGCTTTTTTGAATGAAAGAACATTTATGATTCGTTTCCGGACACTGCTTTCTCCAAAAGCAAGAGGACTTGCCGTCGGTATTCGCCGGTTTGAGGCAAAGGAAAGAAGAGAGAGGCTATATGGCTTGGTTATACCCGGCCCTGCTTCGGTCAATACCTTTTCATCGCAGCTCATCTCCATATCTCTCATCATCCCTATATAAGCCGCCCATACTAGCGGATTAAACCAATGAACAGCAAGTATTAAAAAAGCGATCGGCTGAATCCAGTGATCCCTTCTGCGCAAATGATATCTTTCGTGCATCAATATGTAGGCTTTTTCAGCCTGCCCAAGACCAAACGGAATGTAAATGCGCGGTTTAAAAAATCCTAATATAAACGGAGAGCAAATGGCGTCTGATTCATAGATATTTCCTTCAAGCTTAATTGCCGTTGCGGTTTTTCGATTAACCTTATATAGCGCAGCACCGCTATACGTTAACAATACAACAATGCCAACGAGCCAGATCAAGGCGGCAAACATTACCCATTCAGGCTGAAAGCCCCCTTCTTCAGCAACAATTTCAGGAAATGGACTCCAAATCCCGCTAAACGTTCCCGAAGAGATGTGGTCTTCAGTTGGCGTATTGAAGTAGGGGGATGGATCAGGTTCTATTGCGGAAGTTGGAAACATCCCGCTCCCCGCCGCCAATCCCGCAGAATCAGTTGACGAAAAAAGCTCCTTCAAACGAAGCAAGCTGAAATCAAACGTAAAGGAATGTGGAAAAACCAAGCGGAAACCTACAGCTACCCAAAGCAAATAGGCATATTTTTTTGGCGCTTTTTGGAGAAAGAAACGAACAAGCAGCACGGCCAAAATCACATAGCTTGCAGTCAAACTCATCTTCAGGACCGTACCAAACAAATCCTGCATGGCTATTCCTCCTTGTGCGCATCAATCAGCCGCTTCAATTCATCCGCTTCCTTGCCCGTTATTTTTTTGCCTCCAAAAAACGACACCAAAAAATTCGGCAACGAACCTTCGAAAGCTTTTTCTACAAAATTCTCGCTTTTAAACGACTGGATTTCTTCCTTAGGCACAAGCGAAGCAACGATCGTCTCCTCATTGACTAACATGCCTTTTTGAATCATTTTCCTCAGCACGGTATAGGTCGTGGACTTTTTCCAACCCAACCTTTGAGCGCAAAGCGCAACCAGCCGCCCTGAGGCTACAGGCTCATTCTCCCAAACGACCAGCATAAACTGGTAGTCGCTTTCACAAAGATTCAAACGTTCCATATCGCTTCTCCCCCGTTTTGGTTTATAATCACAGACCATTAAAACAAGTTTATAACAATAGACCAACCTGTGTCAATTTCAGGAATAGATACAAAAAAAAGCTCTACCTATCCACGGCCTGATCAATTAGACAAACTTTATCAATAGTGCCGACCTCAATTGTCCATCATGATTACCATGCAAAAAACCTATTAATTCAACACGAGGGCATAATGCCGATTGATTGGTCCATCGCCTATCTAAGCCCTCATCTCGGTGACCTGTATTGCTTGACTAAGGAACCATCTTTCAAAAGAAAAAATAATTTCAGCTTACCTTGAAGTAGCTGATCTTCAAATTGAACAGTTGAACTGGCAATTGCGAATAGCCGGTTTATATTGGCTAATTAAGACATTGGGCTGGTTTGTTTTTGGCGGTACAGAAATCATTCCTGGATCAGGCTCCTGGATACCTGATCTGCCAAAAGATGTAGAAAATCTGTACATGGGGGAGTTTTCTCAGTAGAGCCGCAAAAATAATTGCGGTATCGGAGTCATCTAGATTATTGCCGTTTGTTGCAGCGGCGTATATTGGAGGGTAATGAAAAAAAGTAGCTGTCCAAAAAGTAGATATCAACAAAAAACAAAAAGATAGCCTGGGATTACTGTGGAAACGGTTGGCACATGCAGGCAGCTTGAACCACTTGTTGAGGACAAACGATGACTTGACGGATAAAGGCACAGCTAGCGACACATGGCTAACAGAAAATACAGGTCGGCACATGGCTAACAGAAAATACAGGTCGGCACATGGCTAGTAGTACAGCGCTCGGTGCAAGCGCGACGCATGGCTAGTGGTACAGCGCTCGGTGCAAGCACGACGCATGGCTAGTGGTACAGCGCTCGGTGCAAGCACGACGCATGGCTAGTGGACAAACATGACCGTTAGCCGTATTTTTCATAGCTTTTGACGAATGTAATGGACATCCATGTCCATTACAGCCCCAAAACATGCCATTTTGGCTCTTTTTCAAGCTGTAACGGTCAAATATGTCCGTTACAATGTAGAAAAGTTACTTTTCCCCCTTCTAAGGGACATTCATGTCCACTACAGCGAAGGCGAAGATGACAGTACAGGTAAAAGTGGTGGGGATGCACCTCACCATGCACCTGTAAAAGCACGTACATAAAAGGCCGGACGGAAAACCTAACGTTTTTCCGCCCAGCCCGTAATTTTAGGGACTTTTTTGGACAGCCCCTCTCTCTATTGTTGGTTACGCAATTTGTTTTACCTAATTTGTCTACGTTGTTTCTGTTTTGTATGCTCTCTTATTTGGCAACCAGATTGCTTTGGCCAGGTTTCCAGTTGATCGGGCACAATCCGCCGGATTGGAGCGCTTGAAGCACACGAAGCGTCTCGTCAACGCTGCGGCCTACATCATTGTGGTTAACGACCTGGTATTTGATCTCGCCTTCTGGATCGATAATAAACAATCCGCGCAGCGCAACGCCTTCTTCTTCGATCAGCACGCCGTAATCGCGGGCAACGCTTTTGGTCAAATCGGAAGCAAGCGGGAAGCTCAACTGGCCAAGGCCGTTGTCGCTCACCGGTGTATTGATCCAGGCGCGGTGGCTGTGTTTGCTGTCCACGCTAACGCCTAGAATTTCGGTATTCAACTTGTTGAATTGTTCCGCAGCCAAGCTCAGCGCCGTAATTTCAGTCGGGCATACAAACGTAAAATCAAGCGGGTAAAAGAAAAATACCAGCCATTTGCCTCTGTAATCGGCCAGCGAAGCCGTTCCAAAATCCCCGCCATTGCCAGTCGCCGTTTCCATCGTAAAGTCCGGCGCTTTGCGTCCAACCAATCGTTCTGCCATAATATCGTTCCTCCTATCCGCTAGGGCGCCGCAGCGCCCTTGGATTTCTATATTTATTTTGTCATTGCCGCAACGATCAGATCGCCCATAGCAGTGGTGCCGATTGCTTTAGACTTGTCAACCGCGATATCGCCTGTACGGTGACCCGCATCCAATACGTCCTTCACCGCTTTTTCAATGGATGCAGCGGCTTCGTGATAACCAAAAGTCAAACGGAACATCAAAGCAACGGACAAAATCGTAGCGATCGGATTAGAGATGCCTTGTCCGGCAATATCAGGCGCAGAACCGTGAACGGGCTCGTAAAGGCCAAAGCTGCCTTCGCCCAGCGAAGCCGAAGACAACATGCCGATGGAGCCGGTAAGCATTGCCGCTTCATCGCTAAGAATGTCCCCAAACATGTTTTCCGTAACGATAACGTCAAAGCTGGATGGACGGCGCAGCAGCTGCATTGCGCAGTTGTCGACCAATACATGCTCAAGCTCAACTTCCGGATATTCAACCGCAATCCGGTTAACAACCTCGCGCCACAGACGCGATGTTTCCAGAACGTTTGCTTTGTCGACGGATGCCAGACGTTTGCCGCGTGTCATGGCAATATCGAAGGCTTGGCGAACGATGCGCTCCACTTCCTGTACATTATATACGCAAGTATCAACTGCTTCTTCGCCGCCGGCTCCCTCGCGGCGGAACTTCTCACCGAAATAAATGCCGCCTGTCAATTCGCGCACAACGATCAGATCCGTGCCTTCCAAAACTTCAGGCTTAAGCGTAGAAGCTTCTTTCAGACAGTCGAATACAGTTGCCGGACGAATATTCGAGAATAGGCCAAGCGCCTTGCGAATGCCCAGCAAGCCCGTTTCAGGACGAAGCTCTTTGGAATTGTTGTCCCATTTTGGACCGCCAACCGCGCCCAGCAGCACGGCATCAGCATTTTGGCAAATATCAAGCGTTTCCTGCGGAAGCGGAGTACCCTTCTCATCGATGGCGATGCCGCCGAATAATCCATGCTCCGTTTCAAATTGATAGCCGAAAAGCTCTTCTGTTTTTTTCAACACTTTCAGCGCTTCGCCAACAACCTCCGGTCCAATACCGTCTCCGCCCAAAACCGCAATTTTTTTCACTTCAGACATGTAAATTCAACTCTCCTCTTATCATTCTCATTCTATTATCATTTGTACCACAAATCGGCTAACAAGACAAAGATATAAATTCTATGAACTTTATAGCCAATAACTATAATCAAACGCGAACTCAGACATTAATTGGTTAAAAAGTTAATCAAAGCGGGCTAAAAATTAAGCCCCTTCACTGGCGGCGGCTTCTTCTCCACTTGGAGATGGAGATAATTTTCCCATCGGTTTTTTTGACTGAACCGCTGATCCTCCCGCAATAGCATCGATATACCCCTCAACCTTCCATCTCTCTTTTTCAGACAGCTTTTTCAACTTGGCCAGCAATTCGATGTCATCAGGCGTTATGTTTTCCCCGGACAAGGCTTGATTCCAGCGCTTCATGTGGGGCGATTGAAACTCGTGGCCATTGAGAATCCAATCAACGGAAACGGAAAAATAACTGGACAATGCAACGAGCGCCTCCGCTCCCGGCTTCGCCCGGCCCCGTTCCCAATCTCCGACATTTCCCCGGGAAACCTTGATCTCGGAAGCCAACTCTTCCTGGCTGATGTCATGTCTTTTTCTCAATTCTTTGATCCGTGTTCCAATTCCCGACATAAGGGCCTCCATTGTATGGTTTTTCGTGTAAAATTGGGCAAAATATGACGAATAAACCGTCCTTTTGTTGACAACGCTCGAAAATACGTGTAACCTATAATTAGGTCAATATTTTTCATCATACCAGATATGCAGATATACTAACAGAGCGGCATTAACGGGATCAGTCTGTCTTTTCGGCTTGGGTTGACTCTTGCGCTTAAACCAGAAACCCGTTTCACAACAGCTAGATATATCTGGTTGTGAATAAGGAGTGAATTCGGTTGAAGAAAAGAAAACTAACCCCGCTAGGCATGCTGATCCGAAAACGTCTGCTTGATAAAGGAGTTAGCCAAGCCTGGCTCGCTGAACATGTCGGGACGACGAAGGTATATTTGAACTATATTTTGCATGGCGAACGCTCCGGCAAAAAATATTTATCCAAAATACTGGAGACGCTGGAAATTGATCCCGAGAGCTTACGGAATGTAGCTTCTTAACCTGCATTATACCCGTAACGGCCTGCCAACAATCGGTCAAGCGAAAATTTGAAGGAGAGATCCGGTATGACCAGAGGCATTACATCGGTCGACAACTCCAATTCCGATATTGAGCAAGACGACATGGAAAGCTTGTGCCTGAAGCTTTTGAAACGGAAGAGTCCTTCGACCTACATCCATTGCATACGCGCCTCTATCATCGCCAGTCAGTTTGGCGCTTTTATGGATTTGGACGCCCGCTTTTTGAACCAGCTCGTTGAAGGATGCCGTCTTCATGATATCGGCAAGCTATTGGTTCCCAATACCATTCTGCACTGCACCAGCAAGCTGACCGAAAAGGACTGGATGATTCTGAAGCTCCACCCTGCATGCGGCGGTCATCTGCTGGATTATGATGGATGCAGCCATGACCGGGCTGTATGGGGCATTGTTATGCATCATCACGAGCGATGGGACGGCTCCGGTTATCCGGATGGGCTTTCCGGCACCCAAATTCCTTATCTGGCCCGAATTTGTTCCGTCATTGATGCGTTTGACAGCATGACATCGGATCGCGGTTATCGAAGAGGCTTGTCTTATATTACGGCCATACATGAGCTGCAACGAAACAGCGGAAGCCAGTTTGATCCCGAAATCGTTGAGGCATTTATCCATTTCACCAGAGATTCTAACTTTTTGCCTTTTATTCATAACCTGCCTGCTGCTATTTGAACGGAATTTCCCCAAGTTTACCGAAGCTATTCGAACTCATCATTATGCAAGGACCAACAAGCAAAGCCCGAAGAGAAAATTCTCTTCGGGCCTTGCTTGTTACTAGACATTTTAAATCAAGCTGATATTGTCGCGGCGACCTGGCGAATTGCGTTTGTCGAGCAGCCGGTTAACCGCATCCAGATAAGCTCTGGCGCTTGCTTCCAAAATATCGGTGCTGAGGCCGCGCCCCTGCGCCGATTGCTCATCCTGCTTCAGAACGACATGCACCTCGCCCAAAGCATCCTTGCCTTGCGATACCGACTTGATGGAATAATCCTCAAGCTCTACCGTTTCCCGAGTCGCTTTATCGAGAGCATTGTAGATGGCATCAACCGATCCGTTTCCTTCAGCGGTTTCCTCGCGCGTCTCTCCGTCTGCGGCACGAACCACAACCGTTGCGCTTGGCGTAGAACGGTTGCCATAGCTAACCTGGATCGTTTCCAGCGTAAATACTTCCGGCGTATCGATCAGGCGTTCTTCCAGCATAGCCCGGATATCTTCATCGCCAACCGTTTTTTTCCGATCCGCCAAATCCTTGAATTTAGCGAAAGCGGTATTAACCGACTCATCATCCAAATCGTATCCCATATCAATCAGCTTTTCACGGAAGGCATGGCGGCCGGAGTGTTTGCCAAGCACCAGCTTGGAATCCTTCAGGCCGATCACGTCCGGAGAAATGATCTCGTAGGTTGTTTTTTCCTTCAACATGCCGTCCTGGTGAATACCGGATTCATGGGCAAATGCATTGGCACCAACGATAGCCTTATTGCCCGGCACAGGCATACCCGTCAGCTTGCTGACAAGACGGCTTGTTTTGGCGATTTCTTTCAGGTTCAACGTGGTTTGAGCATTAAAGAAATCTGGGCGAGTCGCCAGCGCCATTGCGATTTCCTCGATAGCCGTGTTGCCTGCACGTTCGCCAATACCATTAATGGTGCCTTCGATTTGATCCGCACCATTCAGGATAGCGGCCAGGGAATTGGCCGTTGCCATTCCCAGGTCATCATGGCAATGCGCGCTCAGCTGAATTTTTTCAATTCCAGGCACGTTTTCCTTTAAGGTTTTGAAGATGTTTCCGAACTCCTGCGGGTTCATATACCCTACTGTATCAGGAATATTGACAACGGTTGCGCCAGCTTTAATGGCCATTTCCGTTACTTGGCACAGAAAGTCCAGCTCAGTCCGGCCTGCATCCTCAGGCGAAAACTCGATTTTGTCAAAATAACGCTTGGCATAACGAATAGCGCGGTCTGCCGCTTCCAGTACCTGCTCCTTCTCCATGCGCAGCTTGTGCTTGCGATGAATCGGGCTTGTAGCCAGAAACAGGTGGATGCAAGGATCCTGGGCGCCTTTAAGCGCTTCCCGCACGGCATCGATATCGCCTTCGCGCGAGCGCGACAAACCAATAATAGATGCATTTTTGATTGCGCGCGCTACAGCGTTGACCGCAGCGGAATCGCCAGGAGACGCAGCCGGGAAGCCTGCTTCAATCCGGTCTACGCCTAGCTTTTCAAGCTGAAGCGCAATTTCGACCTTTTCCTTGGTATTCAGGTTGACGCCGGGAGACTGCTCGCCGTCGCGAAGCGAAGTATCAAAAATATAGATTTTACGCATTTCTCCATTGCACCTCCGTGAACAGAATGATCCCGATTGCATACGGAGCGGCCGCAGGCTGATTCAAAATGAGTCCTCCTGCGGCCGCCCCAATGAACCGGGATTGGTCTTTTATCTATTACTTTTTAATCCAGTGCATCAGTTCACGAAGCTGTTTGCCTGTTTGCTCGATTGGATGAGCAGCTTCGTTGCGGCGTGTAGCCGTCAGCATAGCGCGACCGGATTGGTTCTCCAGGATGAAATCGCGAGCGAAACGACCGGATTGGATATCTTCCAGAACACGCTTCATCTCTTTTTTCGTTTCTTCCGTTACAACGCGAGGACCTGTTACATAGTCGCCGTATTCTGCTGTATTGGAGATGGAATCGCGCATAGTTGCAAGTCCGCCTTCATACATCAGGTCAACGATCAGCTTCAGCTCGTGAAGGCACTCGAAGTAAGCCATTTCTGGAGCGTAGCCAGCTTCAACCAGTGTTTCAAAACCTGCTTTAACCAGCGCAGTAGCGCCGCCGCACAATACGGCTTGCTCGCCGAACAGATCTGTTTCGGTTTCTTCTTTGAAGCTGGTTTCGATAACGCCTGCACGAGTACAGCCGATACCTTTAGCATAAGCCAAACCGATTGCTTTGGCATTGCCTGTTGCATCCTGGTGGATGGCGATCAGGCCGGGAACGCCAAATCCTTCTTCATAAGTACGGCGAACCATGTGGCCCGGCGATTTAGGAGCAACCAGGAATACGTCTTTGTCTGCGCTTGGCACGATTTGGCCATAGTGCACGTTAAAGCCGTGAGAGAACATAATAGCCGCGCCTTGCTTCAGGTTAGGCTCGATTTCATCTCTATATACTTGGGCTTGTGTTTCGTCAGGAAGCAAAATTTGAACAACGTCGGCAAGTTTAGTTGCTTCTGCAACTGTCAACACTTCAAAGCCGTCTTTTTTGGCAACGTCAGCGGATTTGCCTGGACGAAGACCGATAACAACTTTCAGACCGCTGTCGCGAAGATTTTGCGCTTGCGCATGGCCTTGGCTGCCGTAACCGATAACTGCGATTGTTTTGCCTTGAAGTACGCCTTGATCAGCGTCTTTTTCATAATACAATGTAACTGCCATTTTAATAATTGCCTCCTTTGATTTAACCCTTTTGAACGGGTGTTTAAGCGGAGAAGCCGGGCTTTCTGACGCCGGTTCTCCTCTTAAACGCCCGCTCAAAAGCGGTTGTGTGCATTATATCATACTATTGTTTTACGTTACCGCGGTTAAGCGCAGTTACGCCAGTGCGGGAAAGCTCGCGGATGCCATAAGGCTTCAGCAACTCGATCATAGCATCTATTTTGCTGGAATCTCCAACAACCTGAACCATTAATGATTGAGTGCCGATATCAACGACGGATGCGCGGAAGGTTTCAACCACGCCCAATATTTCGGGACGGCTGGAAGGCTCGGCGTATACTTTGATAAGCGCCAATTCCCGGCCAACCATAGCGTTGGAGCTAAGATCAATAACCTTGATTACGTCGATCAGCTTGTACAGCTGCTTTGTAATTTGCTCCAGTGTATGGTCATCGCCGGAAGTGACGATAACCATACGCGACAATCCCTGCTCCTCGCTTGCGCCTACCGTAATGCTTTCGATGTTGAACCCCCGGCGTCCGAACAAACCGGATACGCGCTGCAAAACACCGGGCTGGTCATTGACAATTACTGCGATGGTATGTTTTTTCATTCCGCATCCCCCATGATCATTTGATCGATCGTGCTGCCTTGCGCGACCATTGGGAAGACGTTTTCGTCCTTGCGAACGATAAATTCTACTACGGCAGGGCCTGGATGGCGGAGCGCTTCCTCCCATACCGACTTGGCGTCTTCTTTAGTGGAGGCACGGAAGCCTCTAACCCCGTATGCTTCAGCCAGCTTGACAAAATCCGGGCTTCCGGCCAGATCGATATAGCTGTACCGGTTACCGTGAATCAGCTCTTGCCATTGGCGAACCATGCCGAGCACCTGGTTGTTAATAATAACAACTTTAACCGGAATGTTATTGATTGAGCAAATCGCCAGCTCCTGCGCACACATCTGCATGCCGCCGTCGCCATTGATGGAAACAACCGTGCGGTCCGGCTGCGCCATCTGGGCACCGATTGCCGAAGGGAAGCCAAAACCCATTGTGCCAAGGCCGCCGGAAGTTACCCAGGAACGCGGCTTGTTAAACGGATAATATTGAGCTGCCCACATTTGATGCTGGCCTACATCCGTTGTTACGATTGCATCCCCGCCAGTTGTTTCGTGGATCAGCTCCACAACCCATTGCGGCTTAAGCTCCGTATCGGAATCCTTGTAACGGAACGGATATTGCGCTTTGGAAGCTTTCAGCTTCGCTCTCCATTCATCGGCCTTGTCTGCACGAACCGCTGCTTTGTTGGCCAAACCCAGAACCGTCTTGACATCTCCAACGATCGGGATGTCCGTCGGTACGTTTTTACCGATCTCCGCAGGGTCGATGTCGATATGAATGACTTTTGCCAGCGGCGCAAAGCCCGATAGCTTGCCAGTTACGCGGTCATCGAACCGCGCGCCGATATTGATGAGCAGGTCCGCATTCTGGATGGACGTATTGGCCGTATAGGTGCCGTGCATGCCCGGCATGCCCAGCCACAAATCGTTGCCGCTTGGAAATCCGCCCAGTCCAAGAAGGGTTGTCGTGATCGGAATTTCGGTCTTCGTAACGAATTCCAGAAGTTCCTCATGCGCTCCGGAGTAAACGACGCCGCCGCCTGCCAGAATGAGCGGACGCTCAGCTTCCGCAATAGCTTTGATCATTTTGTCTACTTGCAGCTTGTTAGGGTTAACCGTTGGATTATAGCCCCGGATGCTGACGCTTTTAACCGGTTCGAACAACGTCTGCTGCGCGGATACATCCTTCGGAATATCGATCAGCACCGGTCCTTTGCGTCCCGTATTGGCAATATGGAACGCCTCATGAATCGTGCGGGCCAGATCCTCTACGTTGCGCACCAGATAACTGTGTTTCGTGATCGGCATCGTAATGCCGGTAATATCGGCTTCCTGAAAAGCGTCTGTGCCGATCAGAGTCGACATGACGTTGCCCGTAATGACAACCAGCGGAACGGAATCCATATAAGCGGTCGCAATTCCCGTCACCAGATTGGTCGCTCCTGGGCCGGAAGTGGCGATACATACGCCAACCTTGCCGCTGGCGCGGGCGTAACCGTCCGCAGCGTGTATGGCTCCTTGCTCATGCCTGGTCAAGATATGGTTGAAATCGGAATTGCCATGCATGGCGTCATAAATATACAAGACTGCACCGCCCGGATAACCGAAGACGCAATCCACGCCTTCAAGCAATAGGCTGCGGAGCAAAATTTCGGAACCGGAAATCACTTCGGGCTTGGACAGTTTTTTCAACAACTCTTCTTTTGACTTCAATGTTGCGCTTTGTGTTGTCATTAGTGGTCCTCCTCTCAAAAAAGCAAAACAAAAAACCTTTCATCCCTCAGTCATTAAACTGAAAGGGACGAAAGGTTGATCTTCCGTGGTACCACCCAAATTCGTTACATATCTCCCGATACGTAACCTCTACAGGTCGGAACGCTGTGCACATATCGACGTTCCACCAGTGGCACTTTAACGCTTGCCCTGCGATGCTCCCTAATACGCGTTGCCGCTTTTCAGGAGGATAGCTCCGAGGTGAGCTCGTAGAAAAGGGATTTTGGCGATGGTTGCAGCTGATCCATCCGCTCTCTGAACAAAAGAGCCCTTAACACTTCGTCCTCATCATAGCTGATTGATATGACTTTTCATCATTATAGTCCGATTCAATCTGTTCGTCAAGAACAATAACCATTGAAAATTGCACCCTATTTTGGAGGGACATTTTGGCTCTGTCTTCATATCGTATTATAACCCGGGCATCGGGGATTCATTCAGCATTCGCCAATCGCCGTCTTTGCCCGAAACAAGTGGAGGTTCGATATGATCCGAATCCGCAAGCCAAGCGATGATACCGAGCTTGTCCGGTTAATCAGAGCCGAACTGCTTCCCTACTCCTATTCAGTAAGGCCGCATGACGCCCATGCCATTCGGGAGCTGCCCAAGCGCTTTCGCTGGGGCGTCACCTATGTAGCAACAAAAGGCAAGACAGGCCCCCCCGTCGCCTTTGTCCACTGCAGCGCCTCACGCGGAGAACTGCTGGTAGATATGCTGGTTACGCATCCGCAGCACCGAGGCTGCGGACACGGAACCTCATTGATGAACTATGCCGAGGCTTATGGCCGCAAGCATCACTGTTCCGTCAGCCGGTTATTTGTTGACCGAAGCAACGGGCGCGCCATGGCATATTACCATAAGCTTGGCTATTCCATCCTTCGCTTCTGGCCGAATCTGCAATGTTATGAGCTCTTCAAGCCGATTTAGAAGCCGCCAAAGCCATAACCGCCGCCTTTGCCGCCGTAACCTCCATAGCCGCATCCGCCTCCGCAGCTTGGCACGCCGCATCCGCATCCGCCGCCAAAGCCGCCTCCGAATCCGTAACCGCCGCCCCAGCCGCCTCCCCAAAAGCCAAGAGTGCCGATTGCAAGCAGGTCGAATAAAACAAGCGGCAATAAAAAGGCTTTGGTTTTAACCTTTTTTCCTTTTGATGATTTGCCTGAGGACAAATAAAGCCGATTGCCGCTAATTCGGATCAGTCGGCCAGTCACGACCGCCCCGTCACGTTTTACCGCATAAACGGACTTGCCCAGAAGCTTTCTGGCTTGTTCCCTAGAAACTTTGCCACGCATGCCGGTTCCCCCCTTCCCTGTTATCCTACAGATTATTCACTTGAAGGAGGGATTGCCTGTATGTTTGTCCGCTCGCGAACATTTGTTTACCCTATAAATCTATTACGTGAGCAAGTTTTAAGACGCGCTCTAATCAGGCGTTGTTCGACTTGTTTCTCCAGGGGTGCACCCGTATTGTTTCTTGAATGCTTTGATAAAATGGCTTACGTTGGAGTAACCCACCATCCATGCCGCATCCTTGACCTTTCGCTTCCCGGAATCCAGCAGAATGACCGCTGTTTCCATTCGTTTATTAAGAATATATCCATACACAGTATGGCCGAAGATTTTCTTGAATCCGGTCTTTAATTTGTATTCATTTAAACATACCATTCTCGACAAGCCGGAAATGGTGAGCTGCTCCGCATGTTTTTGATCTATGATTTCCTTTGCGAGCTGCAGCCGCTCGTAATCATCCTTCGAAACGGAAGGCTTGCCGCCGCTTCTGGAATCCATGCCAATCATTTCATCAAAATAAACCGCGAGCAGCTCCAGTATTTTTCCTTCCGTATATATTGGGCGAAGGCTTTCGCAAATGGAGCTTTCATCCAGCTGCTTGATCAGAAGCTGTGCCTTAGGCGAAATAACCTTTGCTTTGCCAAAATCCGCGGATGAAATATGTTTCGCACGGAAATTGGAGAGCAGCTCCCCGAAACGCCTCTGACCCAGACCGATGCTCAAGCCGGCGCAATGCTGACCGGCGTCAAACGAACTCCGGCATTCCTCAGAAGTCCCATCTTGAATCCGGCTCTCGCAACGTCCTATTGCATAATCTCCCCCGGAAAGATTGGGATAACGCCACGACATGGACCCCTCCAGACAAAAGCTAATCTGCACAAGCCGGCGGGGATCATATGGTTCATGTATAACGCAATTTTTCGCAAAGATTAAATCACTCCGGCACATTGTCAAATCGCTTGCGACATTGCTTATTATGATTTCGCCGCTTGCGGTGCCATCCGCCAGAAGATTAGCAGCGGCATTATTATCGTTCATATTGGATTCAACTCCAGAACCCGATCAAGCTAATTTGGCAAGTATGACGGATTATTATCCGGTCCATCCAATTTCCGCGCCGCTTTTTCGGGATTTTTTTTGCTGTCCAAAAATACTGATCGGGTTATTAAAAAATCCGCTTTGGAGCACAAAACTCATTGATTCTGCGTTAGTATTTTAATCCTGATGGCTATTATATACGATTATAACAGGAGGAGACGATATGCAGCCAACCCCGCCGTTTCGGATCGGACATGTCTTAATTAAAGTCGATCATTTAAAGACGGCCGTAAATAACTTCACAAAACTGGGGTTTCGCGTTACTTACCCAACCAAACCGGACAAATCCGTTAATGCAATGATCTATTTTAAAGACGGCTCCTTTCTGGAGCTGTTCTGCACAAATTTTGGCCAGCCGCTGAACAGCCTTATACGCCTGGCGGTGCGCTGCATGCTTTTTTTCAAAAAGCCTGATGGCGGCCGATACGATAACTACACCCGCGCTGGCGAAGGCTTCAGGGATTACGCCTTGGACAGCTTCCCAAACGAATCTTTTCAGCGTAACATGGAGGCTCAATCCTTATCCGGACTTCACGTACACGGACCAAAGCGCATGAAAAGAAAAAATGAGAATGGGACTGCTACAACGTGGTCCATTTATTATCCCGGTGACGAAAAGCTTCCATTTTTCATGAGCCCCTATAAGCCTGCTATTTCTCTCAGTGAAGCCTTGACGACGCATCCAAACGGCAGTTATGGATTTCAAGAGCTGATGATTGTCACGGATGAATGGAGTAATACATTGGATTGGTACCGGATTCTGCTTCAACAAAACCCGCCAGTAGAATCGGGGGGAAATGGCATGAGCTGTCGTTTTCGGTTGGGCGATACGGTTATAACGCTGAAAAACGGAAACTACAATGGCATCGAAAAAGTTATTTTGAAAAACAAGCTGCTCCATCAAGTGAAAACGCTTGACCGCAAGTTTTGCCATGGCGCAGAGCTTGAACTTAATTAGCAATTGGATAGCGCAGAAATAAAAAAGCCGTTTCGTTCGCAGGTTGTGGCCTGTAACGAAACGGCTTTTTTGCAATTAAGCGTTGATTTTTTCTTTAGCGATGCCAGCCAGGGAGTTGAACGAACCGATGTCGTTAACAGCCAGGTCAGCCAGGATTTTGCGGTTTACTTCAACGCCAGCAAGTTTCAGGCCATGCATGAATTTGCTGTAGGACAAGCCGTTGATACGAGCAGCCGCATTGATACGAACGATCCACAGTCTGCGGAAATCGCGTTTTTTGTTGCGACGGTCGCGGTATGCGTACATAAGCGACTTGCCAACTTGCTCCTTCGCTGTTTTAAACAGACGGTGTTTGGAACCGAAATAACCTTTTGCCAACTTCAAAATTCTTTTGCGACGACGAGTGCGGACAAAGCCGCCTTTAACTCTTGCCATGAGTGGAGACCTCCTGTAGTTTAAATGTACTTGGATAGGAAAGTCCAAAAAGTCTGCTTCCGATTACGCAACATGTCTATATGCATAAGCGTGTCGAATATAGCTCGGCCTTTTGAAACTCTCGTTATATTGACGTGCTATTATTTCAGGTTGGAAAGGCCTTGTTGCAGACGACGAACGTCGCCAGCTGCCATCAAAGGTTGGCCAGCCAGAACGCGCTTCTGGCGTCCGGATTTGTGCGAAAGCAAGTGGTTTCTGTAAGCTTTGTAGCGTTTCACTTTACCAGTACCGGTAATTTTGAAACGGTCTTTCAGACTGCTGTGTGTTTTCATCTTAGGCATGTCAGTATTTTCCTCCTTAAAGTTGTATCCAGTTATTGACTGGTGTTTTTCGGTGCCAAAATCATAATCATGCTCCGGCCTTCCAGCTTTGGAGCGCGCTCGACATTGCATATTTCGGCAACTTCCTTGGAAAGACGGTCCAGAATACGCTGCCCGATCGATGCATGCGTAATTTCACGGCCGCGGAAACGAACGGAAGCTTTTACCTTGTCGCCTTCATTCAGGAACTTCACAACATTGCGGAATTTAACCTGGTAGTCATGCTCCTCAATGTTTGCGCGGAACCATACTTCCTTAAGATCAACGATCTTCTGATTTTTGCGCGCTTCCTTTTCTTTCTTCTGTTGCTCGTAGCGGAATTTGCCGTAATCCATAATGCGGCAAACCGGCGGTTTAGCCGTTGGCGCAACGTTCACCAGATCCAGACTGGCATCAATTGCAAGCTGCAGCGCATCACGAATCGATTTAATGCCGATTTGCTCTCCATCAGCGCCTACCAGGCGAACTTCTCTGGCCCGGATTTCATCGTTGATTTGATGTTCTCTGCTAATAACGTGCCACCTCCAAATGGTTTTACTTCTTCTCATAATAAAAAGATGCGGGCTCGATAGAACCCGCATCACATCAACGTCCATTGAAATTCATTGCACTCCCGTTCAAAGGCAATGCAGCTATCATTCCATGATCGCGAACCTGTCAGCCTGCGCCGAGGAGGTGAGAAGCGGGTGCTTCTGCTTGTTGCATATGTTTTAACACAATACTAAATTAATATAACTTACTCATCCAACCCTGTCAAGCGCCTTTTTTCGAAAAGTGTCCAAAAGATACTTTCTCTTCCCGGACCTGCCTTATTTGCCCTGTACCTCTTCGATGCGAACCACGCGGGTATGCTGCGTATGGCTCCAGGTTTTGTTGTTTTGCGTAAAAAAGGCATAGAAGGTAATCGGCCACCATGAGACCAGGAAAAACGGCAGCGTCAGCAGATGGGCATACATTTTTTTGCTCTTGACCTTCTCCATCAACATAGCCGCCGGGAATTGCAGCACGGTTGCCGTTGCGGCGACCGCCACCAGCCACCAAGGCAGATAACTGTAGACGGAATGGAATACGTTAAACGCGGGAATCGCCATGTCCGCCCACAGCAGCACGGTCAGAAGAAAGCCTAGCAGCGTGTTGTATACCGAAATACTGTAGATTGCAGCGTCAAACTTGGTCAAATTGCGTTCCTTGATGCCTGCCCATAGCAGCGGAAAAAAATATTTGCGCGCCACGTTGAAGTGCCCCTGCATCCAGCGAAGTCGCTGGCGGGCGGATGCCTGGAACGTAACCGGCTTTTCGTCAAACACTTTGGCGTCGTAATTCAGCACGGGATAAATGTTGCGTTTGACGCAGCGCATGGAGAATTCAAGATCCTCCACCAGGCTGGTGGCGCCCCAGCCCATATCCTTAAGCAAGGCGGAATCGAAGCACATGCCCGTGCCGCCCAGGAAGTTGCTCATGTTCAAGTTTGTTCTGGAAAGCTGCCATAGCCGGTTGCAATACCAGTACGTAATGGCGTATGCCGCCGTGATCCACGAGTCGCCCGGGTTTTTGGTATCCAGATATCCCTGAATAACTTTGTGCCCCGCGCACAGATCATCGTTCATAAGCTTCAGGAAGTCCGGGTTAACCAGATTGTCGGCGTCGAACATAACCACTGCGTCGTATTGGCGCGGCATGCTCCAAAGCTCCTTCAGCATCCATTCAATGGCGTGGCCTTTGCCGCGAAGATGATAATTGGTGCGGACGCAAGCCTTCACGCCCATGCTGTGGACGATTTGCACAGTGTTGTCGGTACAGTTGTCGCAAATGACAAAAATGTCGTACATCTCTTTTGGATAATCCAGATTTTTTAAATTTTCAATAAGCGCCCCTACGACCTGCTCCTCGTTATGCGCGGCGACAAGCACGGCAAAGGACTTTTGCGGCTCATGCCGCTTGCGTGCCTTGTGCTTCATAAAGCCGAACAACGAAAGACCAAACTGATAGACGGCGATGCAGGCCAACACGACCTGAAAAGCAATAAAAGCAATTGTAAAACCCATACGGCGTTGCCCCCTTGAAACCCCTATTTTTGACCCCTTGCTTCTATCCCCTGACAATGTTGTTCAAAAAATCCGCTTCCCTGAAAACCGGACTTTGCGAACTCGAACGAATGGGGCGCAAGATTTTCCAGTGCATTATTTGCCCTGTTTGATTTACTGATTTTCCTCTGAAACCACCACTTTGTCAAAATGGGAATTCGACTGCTTTTAACTCTTTTAAGTCAGAAAAACGCATTGCGGAAGACCAGGACTCATTTCCCCGCGCTTTGCTTCGCGTCTGTCTTATTCTCAACCATTTTCTGCATTTTTAGCACAAACGTCCTTGATAAATGGGGTTGAATTAAAATTAATTAATTTATACTCATCCAAGAGGCCTTCCATCACGCCGTCCCAGGTTCTTGATTTGCTGTAGGAAAGCGCTTCACGCCCCATTTGTATAAGCAAAGAGCGATTCCGATGGAGCTCCCCGAGTCCCCTTGAAAAGGCTTCCACATCGCGCGGCTGGCAAAGAATGCCTGTGCGCCCTTGCTCCACGATATCGGTGACTCCTCCCGCATTCGCGCACAAAACAGGCGTGCCGCACGCCATCGCCTCCAATACGACATTGCCGAAGGTTTCGGTGGGAGACGGAAACAGAAATACGTCGGCGGAGGCGTACCAGCGCTGCAGCTCCGCCATCCCCGCAAAACCGACAAAACGGGCGTTGACGCCAAGTTTGTCGCACAGTTCATTCAGTTCTCCAGCGGAAGGTCCGTCGCCGGCCAGCACCAGCACGGCTTCGGGACATTGCCCATGCTGGAAATCCGCAAACGCCTTGATAGCGGTTTCCACATCTTTTTCAGGCGACAATCTGCCCGCGTAAAGCGCCAAAAACGGACATTGCCCAAGGCCGTGCCTCCGCAAAAACTCATTGCGGTCCACTAACGGGTGAAAAGCGGCGGAATCGATGCCCCTGCTCCATATTTTAAGACGCGAAGGCTCCCAGCCGCGTTTTTCCAGCATGTCTCGCGTTGTTTCGGAAGGCGCAAAGATGGCTTGGCAATCGCGATGAAACCAATCCATATATCTCCATAATATCTTTTCCATTCCGCTTAAATTGTAAAACGGCAAATAATGATCGAAATTGGTATGATAGGAAGCAACAAGGGGAATTCCGTGTTTTTTTGCGTAATGAATGCCGCAGAGGCCAAGATTAAAGGGAGTGGCTACATGGATTAGCGTGGGGCGGAATTGATGCAGCGATTTGCGGAGGTTTACCAGGTTGGGTAAAGCGAGACGGCATTCCGGATAAAGAAAAAAGGGCAAGCTCGGATACCGTTCGACGCCAATCGGAATCCCCTCCTGCACCAATGAAGGCGGGGATTCCGGCGCAAATACTTTGCAGGGAATGCCCAGGCCTTCCAGGTAACCCCTCCAGCGCTCCAGCGTTTTTGCAACGCCGTTTACTTCAGGAACAAACGTGTCGGTGAAAATCGCAACTCTCATCGTCGTCGCCTCCCATGCTCGTTTGATCCTATCGTACGAGATGATTATTTTCGCCGAATTAACACTCCGTGAAGCATTGGTTAATGCAGTTTTTTCAAAACCGGGGCTTTCTTCTAACAAATCAATGCTACAATAGAAAAAACCGCGTCCAGACAAGCAAAGGAGTGAATGACTCGTGGATAAAATGATACGCTGGATTAAACACAGCGAGCGCCGGGTTCTGCTGTGGGCCAACAGCCGAACGGGCAGCAGCAGGCGGCATCGTTTCGCTCATAGCTGGTTCAGCCGCGTCACCCATATGGGAGGGGCCACCTTTACGCTTGCTACAGCGCTACTTTTTGCCTTGCTGGCCCCTTCCCCCTGGAGCTCCGCGGGATGGAAATGCCTGCTTGCAGTCGCGATCAGCCATATACCGGTCGCCGTGGTCAAACGGGCATACCGGCGGCTGCGGCCCTATCAAGCGATGTCCAACGTGACAACCGTTGCCCGGCCGCTGCATGATCCTTCTTTTCCATCCGGCCACACCACCGCCATTTTTGCCTGGACTGTACCTATAATGATGACGGCAAGCGGCGCTTGGAACTTATTGATTATTCCGTTAGGATTAATTCTCGCCTTTTCGGTAGGCTGGTCGCGCATGTATCTGGGCCTTCACTACCCCACTGATGTGGCGGCGGGAGCTTTGGTGGGCACACTATCCGCTTTGGCTGTTCATTATTTCTGGATTGCGCCTGCAGCGATTTAACCCCCGTTCCTGCATGCAAAAAAAATCCTCCGGCTCCACTGAAGTCCATGTGGAACGGAGGATTTTTCGTTAGGGTCGGATTACGCCCCGCTAAGCGGCTAGTTCATGGGATCTGGCTCCCGCTTCGGCTTACTCTTCGTCGCCGCCTTGCTCTTCATTTGGACTCGAAGCAACGCGAACTGCCTGCGCTTCCCGTTTCCGCGTTTCGCCCTTTTCCTCGCGATAAAGCTTCAGCGCTTCATCGCCGATAACGGCTTCCAGCCGGTAAATATTTTGGCCCTTTTCCATAAACTTGGTTTCGTATTCCGTAAACACAAGATCCTCGCGCGGGCCGTCCCGATGCAAGTCCAGCGAGATATTGCGAAGCACAAGCTCCATCTCCGTAAAGCTGTTCAAAGAAAATTCGAACAAGGTCAACGAATCCGTTTTAAAATGAATTTCTCCAAGCCCGTTCAAAATGTCCTTGTATTTTTCAACAAAACGATAATGCGTCAGCCTCCGGCGCGCATGCTTGCTCTTAGGCCACGGGTCGCTGAAATTCAAATAGATCCGCTCCAGCTCGCCTGTCGCAAACATGTCTTCTATGCCCTCGATATTGGCTCTGAGCAGAGCCAGATTGGGCGGAGAAACCTCGCCTTTTTCGCTCCAGGCAATACGTGCTTTTTCGCTGGCTCTGCGCAGCAGTTCATCGTACATATCGACGCCGATGTAATTAATATGGGGATTGCGAACGCTCATCTGGCTGATAAAACGTCCCTTTCCCATGCCAAGCTCAACATGAATCGGGTTGTCGTTGCCAAAAAAATCGCGCCATTTGCCCTTATGAGGCGCAGCGTCCAGCACAACAAGCTCAGGCTGGCCCTCCAAATTTTCGCGAATGCCTTTTCTTCCTCTTAAACGCATCGGTTACAGCTCCTCTTACGTATGGATAGTCCCTATTTTGACGAACATTGCCCATCTTGTAAAGCCTCCACATTTCAGACACCAATCGTCAACAATTTTGTTCCTTTACCACTCAAAAACACACATGTTAACATACAATTACGAACTAAAACAAACATTATAAGACTTTAATGAACCAAAACGAAAATGACAAAAGGAGTGTTTCATGTGCATTCTTTTTTTGATCTGACCGGCAAAAAAGCGCTGGTCACTGGCGGAGCAGTCGGCTTGGGACAAGGCATGGCAGTTGGGCTTGCGGAAGCAGGCGCGGATGTTACAGTCGTCACGTACAAGCAAAGCGCGGAGGAAACAGCGAAGGCTATTGCCGCTCTTGGGCGGGGAGCCCACATCATCGACACCGATCTCAGCAAGGAAGAGCATTTGCCCGGAGTGGTCGAGGAAGCGCTGGAAAAAATGGGTTCCATCGACATTTTGATCAATAATGCAGGCATCATCCGTCGTACGCCCGCCGCGGAGCATTCCGCAAGCGATTGGCATGCCGTTATTCAGCTTAATTTGAATTCGGCCTTCTTTATAACCCAGCTTGTCGGCAACGTCATGCTGAAGCAGCAAAGCGGAAAAATCATCAACGTCGCCTCCATGCTTTCTTACCAAGGCGGCATCAACGTTCCCGGCTACACTGCAAGCAAACACGGCATTGCGGGCCTTACAAAAGCATTCGCCAATGAATGGGCCTCCAAAGGCATTCAGGTTAACGCCATCGCTCCCGGTTATATGAGCACGGCCAATACGGAGGCGCTTAGGGCCGATCCCGTTCGCAGCGCATCCATTTTGGGCCGCATACCGGCAGAGCGTTGGGGAACGCCGGAGGATCTGAAAGGCGCTGCCGTTTTCCTGGCGTCGCGCGCCTCGGATTATGTGACCGGCCATACGTTGTGCGTCGACGGCGGCTGGATGGTTCGTTAAGCAACGCCTCTTGGATACGATTATTGGATGTCTGCAATTCGCACGCACCGAAAGCTGCACTTGCGCATCCAAACTTCATAAGCTATAATACGAAAAAATCGAATTCGACATCATGCCTGTGAAGAGCATCCAACTCGGAGGCGTTTTCGTCAAGTGGACAGCTGTAAGATTTAGCCGTCTCTCCTAAGTCAACCGGGCCCGCCCGTTACCGCGGAACAAAGAGGATCAAGCCGTTTATCAGCTTGGTCAACTTGGGTGGCACCGCGAGAGAAGCGCTCCTCGTCCCATGTGGGATTAGGGCGCTTTTTTTATTTTCTCTCGAGAAGGAGTGCGGTGGACATGATGGACTTGAAATGGATTAGGGAAAACGCGGAAGAGGCACAGCAGACGGCGGACCGCAAAGGAATCGCGCTGTCGATCAACGAGCTGCTCCGCTGGGACGAGAAGAGACGGAAGCTCCAGCGTCAGGCGGACGGTTTGCGGGAAGCCCGCAACAGGCTGTCGGGCGAGATCGGGCGGCTAATGGTTGCGCTGCGCGAGTCGAAAAGCATGCCGGAAGCTAAGAACAGCGTGACGCTCAAACCCGGCGAAACGTCGGACGGAAAAGGCGAATTTAGTGAACTTGAGGGGCAATCGGCGGCTCAAATCGACGCAATAGGCGCACCGGAGCCCCCTCCGCTTGAGATGAGGCTTGCCGCGTGTAAGAAAGAGGCGGCTGCCGCCGGCGCCGCTTTAGGAGAGATGGAGCCTCGTCTGGAAGTGGCAGAGCGGAAACTTGCGGAACTGATGGAGCTTGTGCCGAACCGCGTTTCGCCGGATACGCCGATCGGCTTTTCGGATGCGGACAACATCATCCTCAAGGCGGAAGGCGAGCGACCGGCCTTCCCATTCCCAGCGAAGGATCATATGGAGCTTGGCGAGCTCCATGACATGATTGAAGTCCCGAGAGGCGTGAGAACGGCAGGCAGCCGCCATTATTACTTGAAGGGCGCCGGAACGCTGCTGCATCGGGCCGTGCAGCAGCTGGCTCTAGACCTGCTGCTCGACAACGGCTATACGCCGATGGAGGTGCCATTGATGGCGAGGCCCGATGCATTGCGAGGCACCGGATTTTTCCCGCTTGGTCAGGATCAGACCTACCGCATCGCGGAGGAGGAGCGATATCTCGTAGGTACCTCGGAGGTGCCGCTGATCACTTATTGCGCGGGTGAAATCGTTGATGTGGAGCAGCCGATCCGCATGGCTGCGGCATCGATGTGTTTTCGCAGCGAAGTCGGCTCGGCTGGACGGGATGTACATGGGCTTTACCGCGTGCATCAGTTCGCCAAGGTGGAGCAGGTCGTCATCTGCCGGGGAGACGAAGCGCATTCGGAGGAACTGCTCCAGGAGATAACCCGCAATGCTGAGCAATTGCTGCAGTTGCTGGAGCTGCCGTACCGCCTTGTAGCTGTATGTACAGGAGATATGTCGCAGAAAACTTACAAGCAATACGATTTGGAGACTTGGATGCCAAGCAGGGGCGCTTATGGTGAAACACATTCTTCGTCGAACCTGCTCGACTTTCAGGCCAGACGCTCCAATATTCGTTATCGCGACGAACAAGGCGCGCTGCAGTTCTGCCACACATTGAACAACACGGCCGTTGCGAGCCCGCGTATTCTGATTCCATTGGTGGAGAATCATCAACAGGAGGACGGTTCGATACGGATTCCGAAGGCGCTGCAGCCGTATATGCGCGGTCTGGACTTGCTCGTTCCAATGGAAAAACTCTAAAAAGAGTGAGTCGCGTAACGGGGCTGAAGGCTTATAGATGGGATGATATAAAAAAGGACCTCGGTCTCCACTGGGGAGTGGAAATCGAGGTCCCTTCATTTATAATGCGAAGACTACTGCCTGCTAGTTCAGCAATTGGTAAGGAATCGGAGCATTATCTCTTGCTTCCTGCTCCCATTTGTCTACAAGCACGGAATTGATTTTTTTGCGTGCCGATATTTTAATGTCGTGGTTGGAATGGAAATGTACGCCGGTCAAAGCCAGCAGCTCTTTCACTGTCAATTCAACTGTTACTTTTTCGTCGCCGCCGGGAACTTTTGTCATGCTCATCTAAAATCACCTCATCAGATTGTTTTTTGTTTCCAATTTATCGACGTTTCGTGTGTGCGGTTACATTTAGGCTATGTCAGGTATTTTTATTGTTTTGTCGCACTTTTAATATAACACATCATGTTAGGTTATGCAAGCCTAAAATGCATTTCCGTTTTTATTATTTCCAATTTTCAAGGATTCCGAACATTCCTTGACGACCCATGCTCAAAGCATGGCTTTTCGGCGGTTTTTTCGCTAAAATGGAAGAGGATCGCTTGGAAAGAAGGGGAAATGATGATCGAGCTTCAAGACCCTCGCCAGGAGCCCCTGCTGTGGGGGGACAAGAAATTTCATACATGGAATTATGAAATGCGGGAGCAATTCGGAGGCAAGGTATTCAAGGTGATGCTGGACGCCGGCTTTACCTGCCCCAACAGGGACGGGACAATCGCCAAGGGCGGATGCACCTTCTGCAGCGCCAGAGGCTCCGGCGATTTTGCAGGACGCAGGCGCGATGATTTGGTAACCCAGTTCAACACTATCCGCGACAGGCAGCATCAGAAATGGCCGGACGCGGCCTACATAGGCTATTTCCAGGCTTATACGAATACGTATGCGCCAGTAGAAGAGCTGCGGGAATATTACGAGGTCATTCTTCAGCAGCCCGGCGTTGTTGGCCTGTCCATCGCCACTCGACCGGATTGCCTGCCCGATGACGTGGTGGACTATTTGGCGGAGCTGAACGAGCGTACCTATCTGTGGGTGGAAATGGGTCTTCAAACGATCCACGAATCTACCTCGGAGCTAATCAATCGCGCTCACGATACGGCCTGTTACGTGGACGCCGTTGCCAGGCTGCGCGCTCGCGGCATTCGCGTATGCGCCCACATTATCTACGGGCTGCCGCAGGAAAGCCATCAAATGATGCTGGATACAGGACGCGCTGTCGCCGCCATGGACGTGCAGGGCATCAAAATCCACTTGCTCCATCTCATGCGCAAAACGCCGATGGTCAAGCAATACGAAGCCGGACTTCTCCGTTTTTTGGAGCAGGATGAATACATCGGGCTTATCGCCGATTCGCTTGAGTTCCTCCCTCCGGAGATGATCGTGCATCGTCTGACCGGAGACGCGCCTCGGGATTTGCTGATTGGCCCCATGTGGAGCATGAAAAAATGGGAAGTGCTGAACGGCATCGACCAGGAGCTGAATCGCCGCAACAGCTGGCAGGGCAAGCTCTGGAGCGGAGGCTAGCCATGGGTTTTTTATCCGTGCTGAGCCAGGCTCACAAATGGATCGGCGAACGAGTCTCCCCCGGAGACGCCGTTATTGACGCTACGGCGGGCGGCGGCGTGGACAGTCTTGCCCTGGCGGAGCTGACGGGGCCATCCGGCACCTTGTACGCCTTCGACATCCAGGAAGAGGCGTTGGAGCGGACAAACCGCCGTCTGGAGGATCTGAAGGAGCAAGGCAAGCTGCCTCGGCTTCATCTGGAGCTGCACAGCCATGCCGTGATGGGTGAAAGGATTGACCCCGTCCATCATGGCAATATTGCCGCCATCATGTTTAATCTGGGCTACTTGCCGGGCGGGGACGAAACCGTCATTACAGAGCCGGAAGCAACTATCCGGGCATTGGATGTCGCTCTCGCGCTGCTTCGGCCGGGCGGCATTATTACTTGCGTCCTGTATCCCGGTCATCCCGGCGGCAAGGAAGAAGCGCTTGCGGTGGAAAACTGGGCGGCCGCTTTGCCGCAGATCGAAGCCCAAGCGGTTCTTTATAGGCAGCCGCAGCGTTCCGCCGCTCCGTATTTGCTTGCCCTGGAGAAGCGCCGGCTGCCAGGGGCACGGTAGCTGGCCCGTTTACAATCCTTTTAGCAGCCATTCCTTTTTATCATGAAATATGTAATCCTTACTTCAGACAGGAGGCGGACCACTATGGCAGTCAAAAAAATCGAGCATTTAGGCATTATGGTTTCAAGCATCGATAAGTCGCTTCATTTTTACGAAAACGTGCTTGGATTGAAGCATCTGTACACGATGACGCATACCAACGGCGTTATCAGACTGGCTTTTCTTGCTTTCCCCGACTCCGGAGAAACGCAAATCGAGCTGGTGGAGGGCTATAACCCGGATTTGCCCGTAGAAGGCAAGGTGCATCATGCGGCGTTTACGGTTGACGACGTCGAAGCCGAATTTCTTCGCATCAAGGAGCTGGACGTACCGCTTCGCGATACGGAAATTACGACGCTCCCCAATGGCGCGCGCTATTTCTTCCTGTACGGGCCGGACGGCGAACTGCTGGAGTTATTCCAACCGGGACAAACACCTTAAGGCATGGACGTCGGCCCGCGCAAGGACATCTGGCACCGCCCCTTCGCCCTCTGCGAAGATTGCATCCGCATCCTAGAAAACGACAACTGATAAGGGAGAGAGAAACATGACAACTGTTAAAGCATACCCGCTACAATTTAAAGCCGAAATGAAAGAGAGAATCTGGGGAGGACGCGCTCTGGAGCAATTTGGCCTGGAGCTGCCGGAAGGCGCAATCGGTGAAGGCTGGATGATCGGCGACCATCCTAACGGCATTACCAAGGTTATCAATGGCGAGCTGGCGGGACAAGGACTGGATCAAATTCGCGAGCAATTTGGACGCGAATGGTTCGGCAGCCGTGGTTTTTCGGAGAAAAACGGACGTTTCCCGCTTCTGATCAAGCTGCTGGACTGCAACGATGACTTGTCCGTGCAAGTCCACCCTACTGACAGCTACGACGGACTGCCTGCGGGAGAGCTGGGCAAAACGGAAATGTGGTACATTCTGGATGCCAAACCGGGCGCCAAAATCATTTACGGCCTAAAAGAAGGCGTGGATCGCGCTTCGATGGAAGCCGCGATTGCGGAAGGACGCATTACCGATACCTTGCAGGAAGTAACCGTGCAAGCCGGCGACGCCTTCTACATTCCAGCCGGCACTGTGCATGCTCTCTGCTCCGGCGTTCTGGTCGCGGAAATTCAGCAGAACTCCGACACGACCTACCGCCTGTACGATTACGATCGTCCCGGACTGGACGGCAAACTGCGCGAGCTGCACATTGAGGACTCCCTCAATGTTATCGCCTATGAAGGCGCCGGCGCTCAACGCATGAAGACGGACGGCGTAAAACACGGCGAGTGGCTGACCATTGCTTCGTCCCCGTATTTCCTGGTGGAAAAAGGCGTGGTTGATGGTTCGGTTTCCTTGGCTACTTCACCCGAAAGCTTCGTGATTCTCGTTATTGCCGACGGCAAAGGCAGCTTGAAATGGGACGGCGGCGAACAAGCGGTAAAAGCCGGCGAATGCTTCCTGCTCCCGGCCACACTTGGCAGCTATGAGCTTTCCGGCAATTTGACCGTTCTGCGCAGCGTTGTTCCTCAATAACAATATAAGTTGAACAAAAGGAACAAGCAGAAGGCCAGAGTGCGAATGGTTCTGGAGAAGCGAAGCGTTCACCTTTGTTCCCTGATATCACCATTAGACCCCTTCATTCAGGGAAATCGGGGAACAAGAGTGATCGGAAGAACTTTTCGCATGGCGGCCCTCTTTGCTGAAATTCCATTGTTCAACTTTTATAGCCAAAAAAATTCCCCCGCATATGTCATCATCTGGCTGCAAGACCAGAATGACCTCCATGCGGGGGATTCTTTTTTTATAGAACGGCCGAATAAGCTCGCGGCTTGGGCTTGCTCTCATTCTGATCCAGCGCATACAGCATAACCAGAAGCGATTCAGAGCCCGGGGACAACTCGCCGGTACTCAAATAGCTGCCAAGATCAAACGGGAGCTTCTCCACAACGGCATGTTTTTGCAGCTCGCGTTCCCGAAGGCCCAATTGGGCAAAGTCGCCGGATACCGTTTCCGGCTGCTCCGACAGCTTGCGAAGCCAATGTCCCCATTCCGGCTTTTCCATCGTACGCTCCCACCAGATTTTGCGGGGTTTATAGTTGTGGTTCAGGAAGTAATCGTATTTCATCAATCCAAGCACAATATCGAGACGCAGTTCCGCTCCCGGTCTAAGCACGCCTTGGCTCTGCAAAGCTTCTCCATCGCTCCCCGAGGCCAGACTGTTCAAGTACTCCCATAGCCGCGAGAACAAATCCTCGAGCTGGTGTCCGATTCTGGACCAACCCTGGCTCTCCCAAAAATCGCCGAACAGCTGAAAAAAATCAAACGGCGACGCAAACACGTTATCGACCAAATAAAGAAGTGTATGATCCAGCCTATGGCTGTTCCAATATTTCTCCAACACATCTTCTACGCGTTTGATCCTTACGATATCGGCAAAAGGCATCAACTCATTGCCCAACATTTCGTATGGCGCCCGATCCATATAGATGTAGCCCCATTTGTCGGCTTCCCTCCGCAGTCCTGTACCGCGCAGCATTTTCAAAAATCCCAGCTGCAGCTCCTCCGGGCGAAGCTCAAATACATCGTTGAATGTTTCGCGAAACGTATCATAGTTTTCCAATGGCAAACCGGCAATCAAATCCAGATGCTGATCGATTTTGCCCGACTCCTTCACCTTGGTGACGGTCCGTACCAGCTTGGACCAATTTTGGCGGCGCTGAACGGCCAGATTGGTTGGATCATTGGTCGACTGCACGCCGATCTCGAAGCGGAAAATGCCCGGCGGCGCATGCTCCGCCAAATAATCGAGCACCTCGGGACGCATGATATCCGCCGTTATCTCGAACTGAAAGACGCAGCCACCGTGGTTTTCGATCAGGAACTGAAACATTTCCAGCGCATAGTCCCTTTTGATATTAAAGGTGCGGTCAACAAATTTAATCAACTTGGCTCCTTGGTCAATCAAATACAGGATATCCTCTTTCGTCCGCTGGATGTCATAGTAACGGACGCCAACCTCGATGCTGGAGAGGCAAAACTGACAGCTGAACGGACAACCCCTGCTCGTCTCAAAATAAACGACGCGTTTGCCCAAATGAGGCAAGTCCTCGGCAAAACGGTGAGGCGATGGCAGTTCATTCAGATTAAGCTTGGGACGCGGCGGATTAACGATGATTTCGGCGCCCTCCGCACCTTGCTTCCGATAGGCAAGACCAAATACCATATGGAATTTGGATTCGCCCTCCAATTCCTGAAGCAGATGGTGGAAGGTCTCCTCTCCTTCGCCCCCGATAATAAAGTCAATATCGTCAAGCCGCTCCATCCACTGGGCAATATCGTAGCTGACCTCGGGACCGCCAAGCACGATTTTTAGCTCCGGCTTTATTTTTCGAAGCATGTTGATTACGGTAATCGTCTCTTCAATATTCCAGATATAGCAGGAAAATCCGATCACATCAGGTTCCTTTGCAAAAAGGTCCGATACGATGTTCATCGCAGGGTCCTTGATCGTGTACTCCGTAATTTCGATATCAAATGCATGCTCGCTATAAGCCTTTAAGCAGCGCAAGGCGAGCGAAGTATGAATGTATTTGGCGTTTAACGTTGACAGGACAACTTTCATTGGAATTCTCTCCCCGCTTTCGGCGACATCAAAATAATCCTGGCCGCTTTTGCATTTTGTATAGCGAGCATATTATATACCATGAAGTCTTGATGGACAAACTATTCCGGCTTCTTAACAAAAAAAACAGCGCCGGCATGGAAGCCGGCACCGCATTTTATACGCAGAGAAATGGAAAACGGATTTTTTGAACAACCCTTTAAATAAGGTTCAAAAAGTCCGGTTTTCAGTACCAAGAAGATGGGATAAAGCTAGAAATAGAGGACCGGAGCGTAGTGATAGCTACGCGAGGACCTCCAATGTTTCTGGAGGAAACATCCTTCGTAAGCCTACGCTTAGTTCGGCTGAATCCCATATTCGCCGCTGGCCATGACGCCAGTCATGTCCCGTAATGGAAAGCGGACTTTTTGAACAACCCATTAAATGAGGTTCAAAAAGTCCGGTTTTCAGTACCAAGAAGATGGGATAAAGCTAGAAATAGAGGACCGGAGCGTAGTGGCAGCTACGCGAGGACCGGATATTTCGGCTGAATCCCATATTCGCCGCTGGCCATGACGCCTGTCATGTCCCGTAATGGAAAGCGGATTTTTTGAACAACCTATTAAATGAAGTTCAAAAAGTCCGGTTTTCAGTACCAAGAAGATGGGATAAAGCTAGAAATAGAGGACCGGAGCGTAGTGATAGCTACGCGAGGACCTCCAATGTTTCTGGAGGAAACATCCTTCGTAAGCCTACGCTTAGTTCGGCTGAATCCCATATTCGCTGCTGGCCATGACGCCAGTCATATCCCGTAATGGAGAGCGGACTTTTTGAACAACCTCTCTAAAATCTTGTTTTGAGGTACATTTGATCTTGCAGCTGCATATCGATGACAAAATGGCGCAGACGCCATTTGCCGCCTTCGATTTGGGTCACTTCATCCGAAGCAAAACCTCTCGGTCTGAAGCTGTAATCCCGCACAAAATCGATTTTCACCTGAATGCGCTCCTTTGGCAGCATCCGATGCAATTCATGCCCTAAATTAATGCTCCACAAACGAAGCTCTGCTTCAGCGGCAGTGCCATTGTAAATATAGAATCGCGGGTCGATCGTTGCGCTAAGCACAAGCCAGCCTTCCCCGTCCCGTTTGGCCTCCCAATTCGAGAATTCTGCCTCTCCGTAGTTCGTTAGGACAGAACCGAATTCCTCTTTCAACAGCTTTTCAATGGTGGAAAGCGGTGCTCCAACCAGCGTGTCCGGGAGCTTTGGATCAAAAAACGCAGCGTCCTTGATCTTGGAATCGGTGGCCGTCTCGTAAAGCACGGAAGCATGAAGGATTGAAACAGCAAAATTGAGATGCGCTTGCGTATTGCTATATCCGCTTGTCGTTATGCCGACCAGATTTCCATAAGCGTCAAACAAGGCCCCGCCGGAGCTGCCATGATCGATGGGCGCATTTGTTTGCAAATACCGCACACCGTCTTCGTAATGCAAATTGCTGACGATGCCTTCGGAAATTGTGTTTTGCACCCCTTGCGGACTGCCTATCGCATAAACCTTCCCGCCTTTGGAGATAGGTGCGTAATCGACGCTGACCTGACTCAGGTCAATTGGATCTTCTGTAGTAATGATTGCAAGGTCGGCGTTTTCATTCCATACGGCCACGCCTTTTATTTTGATTTCATCGGAATAAATGGAATATGCGGTCGCCGATGATGCATCTGCAATGACATGGTAGTTGGTGAGGATCAGATTATCGCCGATGACAACGCCGCTTCCCTGAGACTTGTTCGTCATGATCATGACGACGCTTTCGTCAAACATGGCAGCAATATCTTCCGCTGTCAATGCAGCTTCCGTATCGGGACCGATCCAGTCGGTTTCGTCATCCACTTCTTCTTCTTTGGACAGGGAGTAATCCCATGTCTCCAGTTTGACTGCATGAATTGCGCCATCCCAGATGACATCGAGATACAACTGCTCCGCAATAAAACGAACGGGGATGAAGACAACGCCGCTTTTAACCGCAGGCGCTGCAGGAGCCTGTACGGACGCGCCATTAACGATTGCGCCTTTGCCTCCGACTGTCATTGATATCGTCAAATCAAAGTCGCGGATAATAATCGTTCCGGTTTTAGTCTCGTAAACGGAAGTGACGCCGAGCTTATCTAGCAAATCTTTCATTGGCGCCATAACGACACCGTTTTCCTTATAAACGGGAGCCGACAACTGAATATTTTGGTCGTCCAACCAAAGCTGAATGCTCTGCTGCTGCGCCGCTGCCGCGGAAACGGCATTTCCTCCCACCGGCGCAAGAGGGCTTAGCAGCAAGCCTGCTGCCAGCATCGTACAGATAGCAGCCTTATTCCAATTTCGTGTTGTCATTGTTTCGTCCATCCGCCTCTCCTTCATTTTCCAAATCTATCATTACCAATTTATCCTATCATTTGGGCTCTACTATTGTCTATCTGATCTTTCCATATCTTTGCGCAAAAAACCTCTATGCAGGCCGTCCTTTTCATAGGAGGCCTGCATAGAGGCTGCGTACAAAATCAACCCGCCATCAATCCAGCGGTTTTACCATTATTGTGTACATCGTTCCGCTTACGGGCAGCTTGCCGTCCTCGCGGTACCCAAGGCCGCGATAAAGCGAAGTCGCCTTTTCATTATAGGGCTCTACAATAAGAGAAAGGCGACTGCATCCGCTTAACTTGCCCCGGCTCTCGAAAGCAGCCAAAAGCCCTTTGGCTACGCCTTGTCCCCTATACCCTTCTGCAACCGCCACGGTATCCAGATAATAATCCCCTGGCGAACATTCCGCTACAAGCTCTTCTGCAGCCTGGGCTCCGTATAGCTCTGCAAGACGTTTCTTGATGGGCTCATCCAGCCTTGCGGCATCGGAGCCTGAATAACAAACCAGCATGCCCGCGATTTCACCGTCTCTGCGGTCGACCAGAATGTTGGAATAGCTGAGACGATTATTCTCTCTGGCGATCCAGTCCCGCAAAACCTCTTCCGTCTCCTTCTGATTCCGTGATCCGGACAGCGTATATGCGATTGAACCAATGGCTGACAGCAGCAACGGAAGAAGCTCACCCGCATCCTGCGGATGAGCTTCGCAAATTACGCCATTCATAAAACGTCCTTTATTCAGCAGGAGGCGTAAAGCTGCGGCCCGCAAATTCAGCATCCAGCATATAGAATGCGTTGCTGTCCTTGTCGATGCGCTTCAGCTTGTTAATGATGCTGTCAAACAACGCTTCTTCCTCTACCTGCTCGTCGATAAACCATTTCAGGAAGTTGATGGTTGCATGTTCGCGATCGTTCAGCGCGATGTCGGACAGATCATAGAACCGCTTCGTATTTTGCTGCTCGTGCTTGTAGCCTTGCTGAAACGCATGCAGCATGGAGGAATATTCATTGCTAGGCTCCGGCAGCGCGTCAAGCGTAGCGCGGCGTCCCCGGTCGTTCAAAAATTTGTATATTTTCATCGCATGGAACCGTTCTTCCTCTGCTTGCACAATAAAGAAGTTGGCGAATCCATCCAAGCTGTCGCCGGAGCAATAGGCCGCCATCGCCAGATAGACGTGCGCAGAGTAAAATTCAAAGTTCATTTGATCGTTTAACGCTTTTGCCAAATTATCATTCATGGAGGGCACCTCGCTTTTGTGTTGTAATGCCATTTTATCACAAAAACAAGAGACGGCAAAAGCCCGTCTCTTGTTCTCTCTTGATTTATCCGTTATTTCATTCTTTTTTTCAGCTTTTTGAGCACCCCTTGATGCGTAGCTGCGCTGATGTAATCCGATTTCACCATAATCAGACATTCGCTCCTGCAGGTTTTGCATTTGCCGAGGCAATCCTTCTTTTTGCGCTTGATTTCCGGAAAATCCTTTTTTAGCGCCTTGTTAAGCTGTTTGGAGCCTTTCCCCCAGTTCCGCCTGCACAACTTCACCTTTTCCGGCTTTTTCCCCATCTATTGAGTGGCCGCCTTTAAGAGCTCGACGCCTTTTTGCAGCTGAGTATCGTCGCGACCCAGCTTCTCACGCAGCAATTCCGTCAGCCGATAACCCGTTTTATCATTGAATACGCCGGTTGCCGTCAATCCTTCGTCGCTCTGGAACTTCGTCAGTGCGGCTTTTGTCGCTTCATCGAACAGGCCTTCAAGCCCCGTAGCCTCATAGCCCAATGCCTGGAGCATGGCTTGCAGCGTCGATACGTCGTCGCCGTAGCTGCCGGTTGCAAGCTTGGCTCCCAGCGGCAGCGGGCGAAGCGATGCATAAGCCGGCAGCTCTACAGGATAGTCCGGCGTAACGCCTTCCTTGTTGATCCAGGCCCCGCCCGGCGTTTTCCATTGCGCCTCCGTCAGAATCAATACGGATTGGTCCGGGTATGAGAAAAATTGCTGGACAACGCCTTTGCCAAAGGTTTGTACGCCAACGATTTTGATTCCCGCAGATTCCTGCAAAGCCGATGAGAGCACCTCGCTTGCGCTGGCGGAATATTCATTGACCAGCACAACAACGGGGAGCTTCCACTCCTCCGCCTGCTTGGAAACCAGGCTGACGACCTTTCGTTCATCTTTATAGACGATATCCAGTATCTTTTTGCCCTTCGGAATAATAACGCTGGCAATTTCCTGTGTCGCATCCAGCAGCCCTCCCGGGTTGGAACGCAAATCCAGAAGCAGAGACTTCAATTCCCCGGTTTCCTTCAGCTTGGCCAGCTCTTCCTTAAACTCGGTGGCGGTGTTGTGTCCAAATCGGGTAATCGTCACATGCCCTATCCCGTCCTCCAGCATTTCCGAGGTTACCGTATGAATCGGAATGGCAGCTCGATTCAGCGTCATTTCAATGGGTTCGCTGCTGCTGCCGCGCTGGATGGACAATGTTACGGGTTCACCCTCTTCTCCCCTGATGAAACCTAGCAAATCCTGCAGAGACTTGCCCTGCAGCGCCACCCCGTCAACCGAATTGATAATATCCCCGGGCAATAAGCCGCCTCGCTCGGCCGGAGTATCCTTAAAGACGGATTGGATAATGAAAAGGCTCTCTTCCTGGCGGATTTCCGCGCCGATGCCATAAACCTGGCCTTCATAGGATTGCGTGTACTGCGCGCCCTTTTCGCCCGCCAAATATTGCGAATAGGGATCCTCCAGCGAAGCGGCCATGCCTTGGGCGGCGCCGTTAATCAGCTGCGTTGGAGTTGCGCCATCCAAATAATCGTTCAGGATACGATTGTATGCATTGCTGAGCTGCTTAAACTCCGGTTCTTTTGTAATGGGATACCGGGCACCGCCAAATAACATGCCCAAAATAAATCCTGCAAGCAGCAGCGCAACAGCCCCGATAGCGTACCATATCCCTGAGCGCTGCTTTTGAATATCCGCGTCATAGTTGTTCATGTCATGATCTCCTTGTATGAAAGCTTAATTTTCGCTACAATCAACCTATTCACCGCACGCACGACTATAGAGAACCTGCTTTATGCATGGGAGAGGAGCTTTTCCGCCAGTATGTACAAGTTGATTGCAATTGATGTAGACGACACACTGCTAAATGATGATTTGACCGTTAGCGAAGGCACAAAAAAGGCCATGGAAGCCGCGATCGCCAAGGGCGTGACGGTTACGCTGGCTACCGGGCGCATGTTCGCCTCGGCGCAAAAAATCGCCAAGCAGATTGAACTTAATGTACCTATTATTACTTACCAGGGCGCTCTCGTCAAAACACTGCTCGACGGGCAGGTTTTATACGAGCGCAACGTGCCGACAGACGCAGCGGAAGAGCTGTACGGCTATTGCCTCAAGCACAACCTTCATCTGCAAGTGTACGTGAACGACGAGCTATATGGAACCGAGGATAACGACCGAATCAAAGCCTATTCGGCCTTGTCCAAAATTCCTTACAAGATCCAGGAGGATTACAGCGCATTAATTACGCAGCCGCTCAATAAATTGCTTATTATTGACGAACCCGAGCGGCTTGACCGAATCGCGCTGGAGCTTCAGCCGCTGATCGGCGACCGTGTCCATATTACGAAATCAAAAGCCCACTATCTGGAGTTTATGCACAAGGAAGGCACAAAAGGCCACGCCCTGCAATTTATGGCGGAGCATTTGGGCTGCTCCATGGATCAAACAATCGCCATTGGCGATGCCTGGAATGACCGCGAAATGATTCAAGCCGCCGGATTGGGCGTTGCGATGGCCAATGCCGTGGATAGCCTCAAGGAGCTTGCGGACTACGTAACTTTATCCAATAATGAGGAAGGCGTAAGGCACGTCATCGAAAAATTTGTGCTGTAAGAGGATTTTTTGAGGCGCCAAAAGAAAGTCAGCCCTGCGGCGAAATGCCGCAGGGCTGACTTGCGCAAAGGAGGAGGACAAATGAGTCCCGACAAATGTCCGCTATGCGGAGAAGAAAACCATTGCGCGGCCGAGAAGCTGCCGCCAGGGGAAGAAGCCGCCGGTCTGGATTGCTGGTGTTTCCACGCCGCAATCCCAAAAGAGCTGCTTGCCCGCATTCCGGCGGAGCAGCGGGGCAAAGCCTGCGTGTGCAGCAGCTGCGTCAAAAGCTTTCATAGCGGGTAAGCCGCTTACGATTAGCAGCATTTTTGACTTCCCTCTCCACTAGCCCGCAGCTTTCCAGCCTACAGCCTGACAGCTGCAGGCTCAGGTGCAGCAACCGTGCCAGACTTGTCCGCCGAAGGCATCATAATAATGGTATCGCAGATTGCATCGGCATCCTCGCGGTCATGCGTAACCAATATGGAGGTCATGCCGGTCTGGCGCAGCAGTCCGTTTAATTCGCCCCGTATGCTCGCCTTCAGGTCGGCGTCCAGATTGCTGAACGGTTCGTCCATCAGCAGCAATCGCGGCCTCGGAGCCAGCGCGCGCGCAAAGGCAGCCCGCTGTTGCTGTCCGCCGCTCAGCTCATGCGGATAACGTTTGGCAAAGCTCTCCAGCCGCACCATTCCCAGCATCTCCTCCACTGTTTTGCGGCGTTCCGGCCCGGACATCCCGCGCAAGCCAAATGCGACGTTTTGCCCCACCGTCATATGGGGAAACAATGCATAATCCTGAAACACCAGGCCAACGCCGCGGCGCTCCGGCTGAACAAACGCGCTGCCGCCCGCCATTATCGTCCCGCCAATGGCAATGCTTCCGCCAAGCGGAATGTCCAGGCCCGCAAGCAACCGCAGCAGCGTGCTTTTCCCGCTTCCGCTGGGACCAAGCAATCCGGCGGTTTGTCCCTTTTTCAGGCTTAACGAAAATCCGTTCAATATATCAGCTCGCCCGCCAGCATAGGCAAACCTCAAATCGGTTACTTCTACATACGCCATTTAGACCTTCCTCCTTCCGAGCCAGTGATAGAGCCAAACGGACAAAATTCCCAATGCGATAATAAATAGAGAAGGAAGCGCCGCTTGATGAATTTGCTCGTCGCTGGCGTATTGATACGCTTTTGTCGCCAAGGTTTCGAAGTTAAAGGGACGCAGCAGAAGCGTCAGCGGAAGCTCCTTGACCACCTCAAGAAAAACCATAATGCTCCCTGCCAGCACCGCTCCTTTTACAAGCGGCAAGTCCACCTTAAAAAAGGTCGCCGTCATGCCATACCCCAATGTTCGGGAGGCTTCGCTGTACTTATTGCCGATTCGGTCAAAGCCGGCATCCATTGCATTGTAGCCAACCGCGAGAAAACGAATGCAATACGCAAACACCAGCATCACAAGCGACATGCTGAGCACCAGCTTGTTGTGGCCAAGCCCCATTGCGGCGTAAACGCCGGCCAACCTTTTATCCACAGACAAAAATACAGCCAACACGCCGATGGATAATACAGCTCCGGGAATGGAATATCCCATCGACAGCAGCCTGCCGGCAGCTAACGACAGCGGGCTTCTCCACTGGCGGTTCACATTGCTCGCAATGACGGCAAAAAACATAATCAGCACAACGGCTAAGCCGGAAACCTGCAGCGTATTGGACAACATGCCGACAAACTTGGCATTCCAGACATCCTCAAACGTCCACCAGGCCCAGACCAGAAGCTGAATAACCGGTATAAAAAAAGACAGCAGCGCAATGATACTGCTCACGGTAACGGCTAGCCAGGCTGCAGGTCCTTTAAGCTTTCTTCGCGTCAGCGGCACGCTCCGATTAGCGGGGATATGGTATCGCTTGCGCCTTCTCAGCAGCCGCTCGACAACAAAAATGCCGATAATCAGCGCCATCAGAGATGCCGCAAGCCGAAGCGCGGAATCGATATCATACATCCCGAACCAGGTTTTGAAAATCGCTGCCGTAAATGTCTGAAGCCCAAAATGTTTGGAAACGCCGTAATCGTTCAGCACCTCGAAAGCGACTAAGCTTGCTCCGCCGACGATTGCCCCCGTTGAAAGCGGCAGCGCAACGCGAAAAAACACCGCAAAGGGATTTTTTCCAAGCAAACGGGCGCTCTCCACAAAGGACGCGCTATGTTTTTCCAGAAAGGAACGGACCATCAAATAAACATAAGGAAACAGGAACAAGGAAAAGATGATCACGGCGCCTTTCATCGACATCACATCAAAATAGTTCTGATTGACTGCTACGCCCATCGCTCTGAGCCAGGTTTGAACACTCCCCGTATAGCTCAGCATCGAGCTGTACGTATAAGCGGCGATATATGGCGGAATCGCAAGCGGCAGCAAAAAAACAAAACCAAAAAAACGACGCATCGGGAAATCGTAAGCAACGGTAAGCCAAGCCAGCACGATGCCGGCGATCGAAGCCAGCACAACAGTTCCACCGGTCAAAAGCAGCGATTCCAGAGCATAATCCAGCAGCATATATTCGGTGATGTGCGCCCAGTTCTCGCCAGGCTTGCCCAGCAATCCCGCCAAAATGTAAAGCGACGGAAGCAGGGCCAATATGGCCCCGATTCCGCTGACTACGCTCCAAGCGCCGAATCTTTGTTTCCATCTGCGCAGAAGCAATGTCTTCATCTTATTTCCAGCCGCTTCTGTTCAGCAGCTCAGTTGCCGCTTTATTATTAACTCCGAGCTGGGCATATTGAATGTCCTGCGTCTTGAATGTTCCCCATTCCTTCAAAAGCTCCGGAAGCTCCGCTGCCGGATTGACCGGAAATTCAAAGCTGCCGTTTGTCAGCATTTCCTGGCCTGCCTTGCTGGTCATGTATTCCGCCAGCTTAAGCGCGTTTTCCTTGTTTTTGGCATGCGCAGCTAGACCGATTCCGCTAATGTTGAGGTGGGTGCCCGTCGTTTCCTGATTCGGGAAAAAGACGCCGATATTTTCCGCCACCTTCACTTCTTCCGCATCCTTGGAATGAAGCATCTGGCCGACGTAATACGTATTCATAATCGCTACATCCGCAATGCCGGCCGCAATCGCTTTGGCCTGGTCGCGGTCTCCGCCTTCGGGATCGCGGGCGAAGTTGGCGACAATGCCTTTTGCCCATTCTTCCGTCTTGGCTTCCCCGTTTAGTTCAATAAATGAAGCAATAAGCGACTGATTGTACATATTGGTCGATGAACGGGCTACAACTTTACCCTTCCATTGCGGTTCAGCCAAAGCCTCATAGGTCGACAGCTGCTCAGGCTTTACACGATCCTTTGCATATACAATTACGCGCGCACGGGATGCCAACGCCACCCAATTGTTGTCCTTGTCACGGAATTTCTCCGGCACATTGGCAAAAAGGGACTCCGATTCGATCGGCTGAAGCACTCCGCTTTCCTTAGCATAATTCAGAACGCCGCCATCCACTGTTATGAAAAGATCCGCTTCCGAGCTTTCCCCTTCGCGTTTCATGCGCTCCACAAGCTCTTCCGCCGTGCCTTTGATTTCATTGACTGTAATGCCGGTTTCCTTCTCGAATTGATCAAACATCGCGAAATCGATATCGTAGTGCCGCGCCGTAAATACATTAACAACTCCGCTATTCTCCGGCTTTGCCGTTGCTTCGGCGGACGCGCCTGGCGATGCGCCGTTTGTTCCGCCATTGGTACCGCCGTTGCCTCCGCTGTTTGTTCCGCCGCATCCCGTTACGATGACCGCCGCGGATAAAAAGGTCAAAACCCCCGCCATTAATTTCTTTTTCATTTCAAGTCCCTCTCAATTCTCTCTTCTTTTTTGATAATGAATATCATTACCGCTTATTGTATAGGACAAAAATGAGAAAACACTGTGAAAATGAAAAAAATTATATCGGAATGACAAGCCGGGCCGTTGTGCCTTGTCCCGCCTTGCTGTCAAGGCTCACCCGGCAGCCGCTGCTATCGGCAAGTCTTTTGGCAATTGGAAGGCCAAGACCATACCCCGTCTTGCCGCTGCGCGCCTTGTCCGCTCGATAGAAACGGTCCCAGACATGGGGCAAATCCTCCTCCGATATACCGATGCCCCCATCAATAATTTCGATGACGGCTTCATTTGATGGTACGGAAACCCGGATTTGTATTGTACGGCTGTCTCCGGAATATTTGACCGCGTTGTCCAGCAAAATATGAAGCATTTGCTCCAATTGAGCTTCGCTTGCCGCCGGGCGTAAGCCTTTCGCCCGCTCTGCGGATACCTGGAGATCAAATTCGGGATGTACGATGCTTGTTCGCCAAACTACAGAGTTAATTAACTCCGCAAGATTATCGCAGGGTTTACTATTTTCCGGCACCCCGCCCGTCGTCTCCGCGCGCGACAGCAAAAGAAGCTCCTGAACCAGCCTTTTGAGACGCGTAAGCTCCTCCGTTGAGCTCTGAAGCGATTGGTCCAAAACCTCGGGTTCATTTTTCCCCCAGCGCTGCAGCATATGAAGATGTCCTTCCATAATCGCGATTGGCGTCCGCAGCTCATGCGAGGCATCCTCCACAAACTGCTTTTGCTGGCGAAAAGACCGCTCCACCTGATCCATCATATCGTTAAACATCATTTTGAGCGCGGCTACTTCATCCTTTGCGCCCTCCAGAGGCATTCTTTCCTGCAAGCCGTTTTGTTTGACCCGGTTAATGGTTTCGTTCATGACTTTCAGAGGGTTAATCAAAACGCGGGCAAGCAGGCGGCCTCCAATTACGCTAAGTACAAGCGCGATTGCGCCGCAAGCCAGCATAATACGGTTTAAGATGCTAATCAATCGGTCGATGTCCCCCATGCTGCGAACCATTTCCACCGTGCCTTTAAACTGAAAAACGGTTAACGGGCTTGCCATGACCAGCATGCCTTCTTTGACGCTTGCCGGCCTGCCCCCTTCCGCCCGGCTTGCACCGGACACCCAGGATTGCGGCATATTGTCGGCCACGGTTACGACGGGTTCTCCCTCTTCGCTCAAAATGCGGATCATTCCGTTTCGGACATTGGCCTTGTCAAGCTGGGCCCGGATCGTGGGATAATGCTCCGGCTCCATGGTGATTTCCTTTGCCAGAAGCACATTCAGCAGTTCTCTCATGTCACGTTCAATGCGTTCTTCTTCCTGATTGACCATCCATTTCTCGACAAACCAGAATTGCGCCAGGCTGCTTGACGCAAACAGCAGAAACAGGAGCAGCGAAGACCAAAGCGTCAGCTTCCAGCGAATCGAAAGCCCGGCATACCCGTTGCGGATCCTATTCATCTGCGCATCACGTAGCCGATCCCGCGCACAGCCTGGATCAAGCTGGGACCGTCCTTGACATCAATTTTGTTCCTTAGGTAGCGGATATATACATCTACAACATTTGTATCAACAGCCGCTTCAAACCCCCATACCGTATCCAGCAGCGTTTCCCGGGACAACACACGGTTTATATTTTTCATAAGCGCCTCCAGCAGGGAAAATTCCCTTTTGGTCAGCTCGACCTGAACGCCGCCTTTTGTGACAAGACGGGAATCGGCGTTTAACCTCAAGTCCCCGCATGTATAAGCAGTATGGCCCTCCGACTCCGCAACTTCCTGCCTGCGAAAAATAACGCGAATCCGCGCCAAAAGCTCTTCGATCGCAAATGGCTTTGGCAAATAATCATCCGCACCGCTGTCCAGGCCGGATACGCGGTCGTTGATGCTGTCCCGTGCCGTAATCATCATCACCGGCGTTTGCTTCAAGCTTCGAATCTCTCTGCAAATGTCCAAACCATCCCTTCCGGGAAGCATTAAGTCCAACAGCACAAGATCCCATTCCTCCGCCAGTGCCAGCTCAAGTCCGGCTTGTCCGTTGCCCGAAACAACGGCGCAAAAACCTTCATGCCTCAGCTCCAGCTCCAAAAACCGGGCCATATTGATTTCATCTTCGATTATTAGTATCCGCTTCAAGGATGTTCCTCCTAGCAATCCAACTTCCTGACATCTAGGGAGCATCTAAAAGCCCCCATACTCGTTACTCCCATTTTAATGATAACCGTTCTCAGGGTCAATCAGAATCCAGCGCACAAAAAAAGCCATGGCTGGAGATCACTCCCCTGCCGTGGCCTTTACGACATCTATTCAAGATGGATATGCAGCTGCAATATCACGATACTGCTTTATCTCCGTGTTTTTTGCAATTGCCGTTATCGCAATTTTTATAATAGCCCATAAAATCAAGACGGTGATCCAGAACCTTGAAGCCATATTCACGCTCCACGCGTTCCTCCAGCTCCGTCAGCCAATCCTCTTTGATCTCCTCCAGCGAGCCGCATTTTTGGCAAATGAGATGATGATGCATATGCTCATGCCCTTCGCCTCTCAGATCATAACGGGCAACGCCGTCGCCAAAGTTCATTTTGGCTACGATTTGAAGCTCCGCCAGCAGCTCAAGCGTCCGGTAAACGGTAGCTAGTCCGATTTCCGGAAATTTTTCCTTAACGAGCATAAATACATCCTCGGCGCTCAAATGCTCTTTTTCGTTTTCCAGCAGCACTCTGACAATGATCTCCCGCTGCGTCGTCAGCTTGGAGCCATTTTCCATTAAACTGCGTTTAATTTTGTCGATTTCGGCAGATACATTCATACACCAAACCCCCTTGATGCTGGCAGCACTTATATGTGAAGGCAACATATTAGAATCATTCTAATCTAATGGTATGTTATTTTCGTTCATAAATCAACAGCAGACATCAAATTAGATAAACCTCTTTGGCATTATTGCCACATCCAACCACTTCATGCAAGCAGGTTTCTTCCTTAATTCGTCCTAATGGCTTCATTTTCCTTCTTTTTCCTGGGTTGGCGCAGTGAGGTTTTTCACACGCTCGCCAAAAGCCAGGTCCCCTTCCCCAACTTCACTCGTTTACGATACTACAACTTCCTTCTATCTACAATAATAAAGGAATCGCTTGCTCATTAATTTCTAATCTGCATAAACAGAAATCACAAAACAAATGTTCTTTTTTTATTAATAAAAGATCGATTTTTTATGAAAAAAGCTGCTTTTGTACAGGAATATCAGTATTGTTCACTGTTAAGAAGCTGAAATGTTCATGGATGAAGCAAAGTTTCACTTTTAAAAAAACGACTGTGCATGGTAATATCAAATTCGATTGAAAGCGTTTTCTGTAATGCGTTTCAAAATTTGAAAAAGGGGGGACAAATCAATTTTCCACGCTATGCAAACATGTGGAATTGACGTGAACCTTCACGGGCAGGTAAATGAAAATCCAATACGAGGAGAGGTTAGATGAAAGCCGAACGTTGGAAAAAAATGAAAAAGACGCTTAGAAAACCGTTGCTACTGCTGTTTGCGGCTAGTTTAATTACCAGTTTGTTGCCGCTGTCTCCCAATGCAAACGCTGCGGATAGTGAACCGGAAGGAACAATCGCTCACTATCCCTTGAACAGTGCTTACCAGTATAAAAACAAATTAAATGAAGCACAGACATTATCCGGGGATACACCTATCTGGCGAACAGACTATGTGTCGTTGGTTAATCCAGGAGCAAATGGCGAGCACAAAGGACACATCGCGGGAGCTAATCCTGGACCAGCTGTAACTGGGGATAAAATCGCTTTTTCATTTAATGTAAAAAACAATTCTGTGCAAACACGCACCATTAGTGCGGCCAATTCCTTGTTTGGTTACGGCAACACAGACAACAATATTACATTGCGGCCTTATTATGCAAACGGGACGGCAGCCGTTGTGCTTAAGCGCAATGGTACGGATGAGGTAGTCGCATCTTTCCCGGCTCCTGCTGCCGATATGTGGCACAATTACACCATCTCGGTGGACGGTACCCCTAGTACTGGCCAGCTTGTCGTTTGGGTGGATGGTGTTCAGGTTCAATCGGTCTCTTCCAAAGGAATAGGAGCCGATGAGATCATCAACAACCAATTCCGGTTAAACCGTACCTTATCTGGTTTCCTGAATCTAGATGCACATTATCGCAATGTGCGTGTTTTTAATAACACTGTCAATAGTGATATTGCGGTTGAGTTAGCAAATGAAACACGTAGCTTCGCATGGAATGACCTGCTTGCTTCAATTCCGTTTGCTGATGGTTCAGAGGTGCGCAACAATCTGGCCTTGTTGAAGGACCCCAACATTAGCTGGACATCCAGTAAAAACAACGTCATCAATGCCGCTACGGGCGTTGTGACAAGGCCTTCCTCCACTGAAGAAGTCACCTTGACATTGAACTGGTTTAGCTTGACCAAAAGCTATACCGTCATCGTGCCTCCGCCGGATGCAGGCGATATGCTGATCGCAAATTTTAACTTTGACGATGCTACAACCGGCCTGCAAGGGGGCGGCGCCAAAGCGACCGTTCAAGGCACTGCAAGCTATGGCGACTCCTTTGAAGGAAACGGCAAAGCCGCCAACCTTAGCAGCAGCTTCTGGCTTAACGTAACAAAAACCGACGGCACGCCTCTGCTTGCCGGCCTTGACGAAATCACAATCTCCTACGACAGCAAATCCAATGCTGATCCGGGCTGGACTATTTTTGCGGCTACAAATACAAGCGCCCAAACCCATAATAGCGAACGTTACCTTGGCATACTCGACCAGCCGAGCAAAATCGTCGTTGAGCGCTATAACAATTCAGGCTCCAGGCCGCAAATCGCGGAAACAGCCAGCAGCAATGCATGGAAGCACATCGACGTAGTTGTATCCTCTACGGATACTAAGCTTTATGTCAATAACCAATTAAAAGCAACTGTTCCAAGCTCCCACTCCTTGTCCAGCATTGTTTCCCAAACGGGAGGTATTCTTCAGCTTGGCAAAGGCAACTGGGGCGGCGGCGAATACTTCAACGGCCTCATCGACAATGTGCAAATTTTCAATAAAGCGTTGTCGCTGGAGCAGCTTACCGATTTTAGATTAACCAATGTTTCGCCAACCATTTCACCGGCAGCCGGTCAAATTTATACGCCTGTAACCATTACTCACCCAACAGGCATCGATTACATTTATTACACGACTGACGGAAGCGACCCTACCTTATCCAGCTCGAAATATACGGGTCCATTTACCGTTTCAAAAGGCACTGTCGTCAAGACGGCAGCCATTGCTCCAAATGGCAAAAGCAGCTCTGTCAGAACCGTTGAATACTACGGCAGCCAATGGGCAGCTACTGCGCTTGCTTTCAGACTGCAAGGAGAATGGAGTGTCAATAACGCCAAAATTTCCTGGCCTGTCATTCCCGGCACAGACTATTACGAGGTATACCGCGGCGAAACCTTGATCGATAGAGTGCGCGGCGATGTCGTGGACGACTATGGGCTGGATATCGATGCATCCTTCTCCTACCGCGTCAAAGCCATTCGCGGCAGCGCAACCATCGCTGAAGCAACAACAAATGCCATTGAGACGTTTACCTACGATCCTTCGGCAGTAACGCGCGTAAAAAACAACTATACGGGCGAAGACGGCTTCACAGCAGGCCAGCCAAACGGCGTAAAAGTCGGCGGCACCTGGTACCACTACACTTATAAGGCTGAACGAAACAGCGACACAGGCATTGTCACCACCAGCATTTACGAATTCACAAGCACTGACGGCATTCAATTCGGCAATGAACGATTGCTGGAATCGTTTGAGGATATGCGTGTGGAGATGGAAGGCTACCGCTTGAATCCCGCCACCGGAAAAATCGTGTTTGTGGCTCATGAGGAAGCAAGCAGCGGCTATGGCAGAGGCGCCGTATTCCTTGGCTCCATGACACCGGGCGGCAATGATTTCGAGGATACCTTCCGAGGACATCCGCTTGATCATGATTCCCGCGATATGTCGATGTTTGTTGATGACGACAACACGGCTTATCTCGTATTTGCTACAAACACCAATAGCGATTTGGCGATTGTAAAGCTCAATGCAAGCTGGACCCAGCCTGTCGAGCTTGTGAATACCATTTTCAGGGGCAAACACAAGGAATCGCCGGTTATTATCAAGCATGACGGACGCTATTATTTCTTTGGCTCCACGGCAAGCGGCTGGTACCCAAGCCAGGCTGAATATGCCTCCGCCGATACACTGGGGGGAGAATGGACGCCGCTTCGTCCAATCGCAAACGGCGCAACCTTTGCTACGCAAGCCAACGGCGTAAAAGAATACGCCGGAACCGACGGCAAACAAAGCTTTGTTCTGAATGGCTATCATTGGGGAAATCAGCATCATGCCGGCTTCCAGGATCCAATGGGCACCTACGCCCGCCTTTTCCCGATGGTCTTCAACAACGGAATCGCAACTGCGGAATGGTTTAAGCAGCTTGACCTTGATCCTGTACGCGGACTGATCCCTGTACAGTCGGGACAATACATTTCGCTTAACAAAAACGCTTCCGATTCCCAGGGATTAAACGCTACTGCGGCAACGGACGGCGCTGATCTGGCTTCCTCTCCGCAGCTGAATCATGCCACCCTGCCTTATAGCGTTGTTGTTGATCTGGAGCAAGCCTCCCAGCTTAGCGAAATCAACTTTACAACCAGACTGGTAGGCGGCTCCGATACCGTTTTCCGCTATACGCTCTCTGGCAGCCAGGATAATCAGAACTGGACCCAGCTTGTAGACGGCTCGCAAAATAATGTAGTTGGATTTGTTACCAATCCGATCAGCAATAACTCGCCGTTCCGTTACGTGCGTCTGACTGTAAACTCGATTAAAAATGTCCATAACGGCAATGATGCGGTGTGGGCTGACGGTCTGATCGAACTAGCTGTATTTGGTACGCCGGATGTAAACAAATCACTGCTTGAAGCCAAGTACAACGAAAAGAAAGATACCGTTAAAGGAACCTATGCAAATTCCACTTGGAACAAAATAGTTACGGCATTAAACAACGCCGAAGCTGTGCTCGCCAATCAATCGGCATCTCAATGGAAGGTGGACCGCGCTGCGCTGCAAATCGACGAAGCCTTTAGATGGGCGCTGACCATCAATGAAGACAAAATTGTTGATTATACAGAAGCTGGCGTACCGGTCGGCGAGACCTGGTACGACACGGAAGGCAACGCCATTCAAGCACACGGGGGCGGCTTCCTGCAGCAAACTGCGGCTGACGGCAAACCGATTTATTATTGGGTAGGCGAAAATAAAATCCATAATAGCGCGGTTTTCCACGCTGTATCGCTTTATTCCTCGCGCGACCTTGTTAACTGGGTCAATGAAGGTGATATTGTGGATCAATTTACCCAAACGGTTCCAGGAGCGGAGTTTGGTCTGCTGGATAACAAATGGGAACGTCCTAAGCTGCTCTACAACGAGAAAACTCAAAAATATGTGCTTTACGGCCACTGGGAAACAGCAAACAGCTATGCAAGCAGCCAAATTGCGGTTGCAACCGCTGACCAGGTTAATGGACCCTATACGTTCCTCGGCCACTGGCGTCCAGGCGGCACGCTGCGCAACTGGAGAAGCGATGGCGGAAACTATCTGGATTCCGAGTTCTACAAAACAAGCGGAGTGAAAACCACCATTCCTTCGGATATCCAAAACGATGAAAATCAAATGGGCAAGCTGCTCAGAGACTACACCGTGTTTATGGATGACGATGGTAAAGCCTATCTGGTAAACGCGGAAGGCCACTCCATGAGGGTACACCGCTTGAACGAGGAATTTACGGATGTCGACTTTACCACTTATGTCGACAGCGATCCAGCAACTAAAGCAACCGATTTTGAATCTTATCTGTTCTACGATCATGTCGGCCGTGAAGCTCCGGCAATCGTGCGGGCGGAAAACGGCTATTATATGGCCACCTCCGGCCAATCCGGATGGTTCCCGAACCAAACCATGATCAGCTATACAACCGATTTAAAAGATCCAAACGGCTGGACGCCTGTTAAGGACAACAACCTCCTTATTCCTGGGTATACGCTTGGCAATAACAGCACCTTCTATAGCCAGCCGACCAACATCATGAGACTGGTTGACAGCAATGGCAACAAAAGCTTTGTTTATATGGGCGACAGATGGCGCGCAAGCCAGCTATCCGATTCCCGTTATGTCTGGCTGCCGATGACGCTTGACGAAGCTAAACAAACCGCTTCCATGACATACACCACCGGATGGAAGCTCAACGCCGAAGACGGCAGCGTGCAATTGCCGCAAACGTATCTGGTTTCCCGCGGCAAATCGTCAACAATAACCGGAAATACAGATGTATTGAAAGACATTGCTAAAGCAAATGATGGTATTGCGTATAGCTTGAGCACCTCTGGCGATTCAACCGACTATTTTGGCGGACTAGTTGGACCGTACGAATATACGATTGATTTGGGCGATAAATATGACCTGTCCCGAATCGATGTGGCTTACCGGTTGTACAACGGATCGGAAATGTACCACAAATATAGAATTCACGCATCCAATGACGGCCAGACTTGGACTCAGCTGTATGACGGAACGGCAAACAATTGGGTCGGCTTTAATTCTAGCAAGCTTGATGGTCGCTACCGTTATGTGAAGCTGGAAGTCGTGGAAGTTCGCCGTGCAAACAACAACGCCTTGAGCAACAACTGGGGAAGCGGACTTGTCGAGGTTGAAGTGTATGCCAAATCTCCGGATGCTTTTGTGCTGACGCCTCCGACAGCAGATTCTAATGCAGGCACGTACGATTATCCTAAAAAAGTGAAGCTCTCTCATCCGGTAGACGGAGCCCGTATTTACTATACGCTTGACGGAAGCGACCCTTCCGATGTGCCAAGCGATACAAACAAGCTTTATACCGGCCCTATCGCTCTGCCAATTGGGGAAACTACAATCAAAGCGCTTGCAGTCGTAGATGGCGAATCCAGCCAAGTGATTGAAATACCTTATGTTGTTGTGCTTGATCTTTCTGTTCTGAGCAATGCAATTGACAGTGCGCAAGCACTTCATGATGCAGCAGTCGAGGGCACGTTGATCGGACAATATGCAGAAGGCTCCAAAGCAACGCTGCAAGCTGCCATTGACAGCGCCAAACCTTTGCTTTCTGAAGTGTCGCCAGAGCTGTCAAATATCGAAGCTACGCTCCTTCAATTGCTTGATGCCATTCAAGCCTTCAAGGCTCTGGTTGTTCTGCCTCCTAAAGGGGACTTGAATGGAGACGGTCATCTGGGCACCGAAGATCTGCGCTTGCTGGTCTCCATCTACTATGGAAAAAGCGAAGCAAATTCCGATTGGGAGCTGTACAAGGCTGCCGATTGGAACGGTGACGGCATTATCGATATCGAAGATTTGCGCGGCATAGCCAAACAAATTCAGAACCCGATTCCAAACGCGGTGCTGAATGAGGAGCAAAACGAAATCCAGGATGAAACTCAAAATCAAGTCCAGGACGAAGGACAAACCGAGGTTCAAAACGCGGTTCAAAACGAGGCTCAAAACGTGGAGCAGAACTAACGCGCCTTACTGGTTTGTAAACCTGAATGAGGCCGGGGTAAAGCCCGGCCCATTTCCAAAGGAAAGGAAGAAGAGATCTTGAAAAACAAATTGTTATCTATCGCTTTGGCGCTGCTTCTCCTGTTTCCGGCATTGCCCCAGACGCTAAAAGCCGCAAGTGATCCAGTATTTTTCGTCAGCGCATCAAAGTCTTCGCTGCTTGTCGGCGAACAGGCGGATTTGATCATCGGTGCGCAAAACGTTGAAGATTTGGTCGCATACGAGCTTAATGTTTCCTTTGACCCTAAGCTATGGACCGTAACCGGCAGCACTTATGTAACGGACTTAAACGGTTTCAGCTCGGTTGTCAATCCAGAGCTTCTGGCAAGCGGAAAGCTCAATGCCGCTTTTACGAAAATCGGAAATGACGCCGGAGAAAACGGGGCCGTTGTACTCGCCAAATTTAAACTGACCGCCCTTTCGGTCGGCACAGGCAAAATAACGCTGGACAGAATCAAAACCGGACAATCCAACGATAGCTGGAATGTTTATACGCCTGGCGTTCAAGCCAATGTGTCTCTGACGAACTCAGTCGTCCCTACAACTCAGCCAGTGGACAATAATACGACCACTCCTGCCCCAAGTCCCGAGCCGGAACCTGTAATTACGAGCTCATCCATTCAATTGCAAGCCAAACCGAATGAAAGCGGACTTGCTTCCGTCAAGCTGTCCTCCTCACATTTGCAGCGTGCGGTTGAGCAGATGAGCGGAAACACGTTGTCGGTTGTTGTAAAACCCGACGCGGGAGCCAAAACCGTAGAACTGAACATCCCGCTTGACGGCATTCAAAAGGCCGATGCGGATAAAGTCCGCGCTGTTGCTATCGATTCCGGAGCTTCCCGCATCCTGCTGGATCGGAACCTGCTGACTCAAGGCAATCCGGGCAACCTTCAGATCACGGTGTCAGAGGTTGACCAAGCCAAATTGCCGGCTGAAGCAAAGGAAAAGCTGAAGCAAAATATCAAGGTTTACGATATTGATGTGAAGCTGGACGGACGTTCCATCGACGCCTTCAAAAAAGGCGATGTTACGATAGAAATTCCTTATACGCTGCAGCCTGGCGAAACCCCGGGCAAGGTCGTACTTTATTATGTCAATGAAAACGGCAAGCTTGAAGTAATTAAAAATGCCGTATACAATGCGGAAACCGGCACGGTGAAGCTGAGCGCTACCCATTTGGACCCTCACTTCCCGGCTTATTCCGACAAATCGTTTAATGATTTGAATGAAGCGGCGTGGGCCAAAAATTACATTGAATCGCTGGCTGCCAGAGAAGCTATTAACGGCGTTGGCAATGACCGCTTTAATCCAAACGGCCAACTGACGCGCGCCCAATTTATTACGATGCTCGTCAACCTGTTTGATTTGACAGATCCATCGGCCGCGGCATCCTTCACCGACACTGAAACCGATGCCTGGTACTACAATGCCGTTGCATCGGCGCAAAAGCTGGGAATTGTAACCGGCAAAGGAAACGGCTCATTTGGTGTCAATGATGCCATCAGCAGACAGGATATGGCGGTTATGCTCTATCGAGCCGCGCAAACGATGGGACTTGAATGGAGCAAGCCTGCGGCTGACGCAAGTCAATTTGCCGATCAGGGCAGCATTTCCGATTATGCGCTTGAAGCCGTAACCGAGCTGCAGCGCCACGGCGCAATGAATGGCAAAGAAAATGATTTGTTTGCCCCTCGCGATCTCTCTACCAGAGCGCAAGCGGCGGCAACACTCTATCGCATCTTCGGCCTTCCGGAATAAAAACGGCCTTATCGAGGCCAGCGAGAACATACAACGCGCTTGAAGCGGTATTTATTAAATCGAGCAATAAAAAATTTATTAAATCGAGCATTAAAAAGAGCCTTCCTTCCACTTTGCAATGGAATGAAGGCTCTTTTGCAGTTAATCTGTTATTGGCAGGCTGGCTCGCTCTTCACTTGCAGAAGCCTGAGATCGCTAAAGCAAGTGCTGCAAGCGACAGGACTTATTTAGCTGCGGTCACCGATTGGTACCACTCGTTAACTTCCTTCGTAATTTGATCTCCGCCGTTTGCTTTCCAGTTGGACACAAACGTGTCGAAGGCATCAATTGGAAGTTTGTTGTAAATGATTTTATTAAACGTTTCCAGTTCGGATTGGCGCAGCAGGCTCCATTTTGTAATCATGGTTTCCGTTGCGGCTCCCGTAAAGTAGTTTTGCTTGCGGACATCCATTTGCGACATAACCACTTTGGCGGAATACCAGTTCTCCGGCTTGCGGAATTCGGCTTGCTGTTTTTCGTATGGCGTCGAAGGCTCTTCCCCATCGGCGAGCTTCACCAGCGTTTTCATGTACAAATCAGGAATGCGCGCAGGTCCCGTAATAAACGGGAATTCATTGTTGAAGTCGGCGATTTTGTCTTTATTGTTCGTTGGCGTGCCGTCTACAATATCCCAGTCGTAGCCTTGGGCAAAACCGTATTCGTACGGGCTTCCTTCGGCCGGGTTAGCCAAATTGTCGAGCAGGTAGTTGTAATACAGGAAAATCGCTTCCGGATTTTTGGCATCCTTGTTAATCATAAAGCTGCTGTTGACGCCGGAGTTTTGCCATTTGGTTCCCGCATGGCCGTCCGGTCCTGCCGGAACAGGGTAGGCTTTGTAATTGGAGCCGGGAACGTTGTTCAGCAAGTCCGGCGCCGGCCAGTCAGGCACCCAGTTGGCGCCCGGCAATACGCCGGCTTTGCCGCTAGTCCAGATCTCCGCCGATTTGCCTTCATCCCACAACGCGGCATCGGGATGAATGTAGCCTTTGTTCATCCATTCCTGAAGCTTGGCAAGCGCTTGCTTTGCGCCTGGATTGATGGAGCCGTATTCCAGATTGCCGTCGTCATCCTTGTTCCACTGCTCTTCGATGGTGCCATATGCGCCAAAGAGCCAATCCAGCGAGCCCATCCAGGTGTTTGTGTTGTTTTTCAGCGAGATGGCGAGAGGATACACATCCTTGGCGGCCAGCCCGTCCGGATTTTCATTTTTGAATTTATCCATGATGACTTCCAGATCGGCGATCGTTTTTGGCGCTTCAAGGCCCAGCTTCTGCATCCAGTCCTCGCGCAGCCACAGGATCGTGTCGTCATTGTCTGTATATTCCATGATCGGTACATTCCACTTTTTGCCGTCCTTCGTGAAGGGGTACCAGAGCTCTGGATGCTGTTCCGCATGTCCCTTCCAAATATCGTTGGCGTATTTGTCGAACAGTTCGTCAACCGGAATAAACTGGCCGGATTCGATAAGCTGATTCGTCAATACCGGGTCTGTCGGAACAAAAACAAAGTCGGGCAGCTTTTCGCCGGAGGACAGAGCAAGCTGCAGCTTTTGCTTGTAAGGGTCGTTGCCGGCAGGGTACCAGGTATCCTTGTGCTTGATGCCAAGCGTCTCCAGCATCCAACGGTCATGCACGTTGTTTTCCTTTGTGTCGCCGTTGGTGTATTTTTTGGGCATAATTACGGTGCTGATTTCGATCGGCGGATCGTATTTGCCTGCGGCAAACGCCGCTTCCGCTGCGTCCGATTCCACTGCGGCCGTTCCCCCGGCGTTAGAGCCGTTGTCCTTGCCTGCGTTGTTTCCGTTGCCGCTGCTGCAAGCGCTTAAAACGATGACAAGCGACAGCAAAAGCGCAAACGTTCTTCTGAAAGTAGCCATTGCGATTCCCCTTTGAAGTGAAATATGGAGCTTATTTCTGCGTCAGGAAAGGCTGGCTTTCCTGACGGCCTCATAAACAACTTTATCAACATGGCGGGGAGGCCATCTATATGATTTTGTTAGTTTACATATCACTCTGTCATGTTGTTTGTTGCCCGTTTCGGTACTCCTGAGGCGTTACCCCAAACTGTTTTTTGAACACTTTAATAAAATAGGCAGGCTCCAAATAGCCGATTTCGGCGCTGATTTCATATACTTTTTTATCGCTGGCGCGCAGCAGATGGCAAGCCCTCTCCATGCGAAGCCGCGACACATAATCGCTGATGCCTTCGCCCGTTTCGAGCTTGTAGATTTTGGACAAATGCGTCGTATGCAGGTTCACATGATCCGCCAAAGCCCGCAGCGAGACGTCCAGATGCAGATTCCTTTCGGCAAACTGCTGCACCTTCTTCACATAACGGGAGCGGGTATCGTTCATTTCATTCGCAGTCGCCGAACGAAGCGCTGACAAAGCGCCGATGGACCAGACCCGCAATCTGCTGATGGAAGAAAAAGCTTCCCCGTTCATCAGCTGCTCCGCATTGACCCCGGGGAGTCCCGACAACGCCAGGCCGTTTCGATGGGCAATATGGGTAAATGCCGCCGCAATCAGAAATCCGGCTTCCATGCAGTGCTCCAGGGAGTCTGAATAATGTCCGTCAAGCTCCCCCAAAATATCCCCAAGCTTCTCCTCCGCCGCATCCCATCGACCCGCTTCCAGCAAATGTCCCAGCAAAGGAGGCATATGAATGCTCTCCAACGTACCGTGCGAAGGCGACTTGTCCTCTTCGCCCAGCACCATAATAAATTCACGCTCATCGCCGACGATTTGGCGGAAGCTGCTAACCGAGCGCCGGTAACGCGCCGCCAAATCCTCCGGAAATTGAAAAGTTTCCGTCATCACGATCGACAACGAGCCTTGAAGGTATTGCTTTACCTTGCTTTGCAGCCTCACCATCAACCCTTCCAGCAGCTTATCGCCGCGACTTCTGGTTGCTTCGCCTTTGCGCTGAAGCAGAAAGACCAAGTAACCATGCTCGTCTTTGACACCCCATACTTGTGCATACTCGCCTACGATTTCTTCCGCGATGTTCATGACGGCATATTCCAGCAGATGTTGCCCCTTGTTGCGATATTGACCAAACTCCTCCTCCATCCGCACCAGCATCAGCCAGCTGTCGCCAAACTCCACCGGCAGACCGTAGCTCTCCAGCTTCCGGCTCCATTCCTCGCGGCGGAGTCGCTCCCCGCGCAGCGCCCCAAGCAGCAATTGACCGCGCAGCAAAGGCAAATTCTCACGCAGCGTAAACTGCGTGCGCTCGAAGGAGCTGACGCTTGCCCACTCCGCCTGCAGCTGGTCCCGAGCGGTCCCCACCGCCGCAAACAACTCCTCGTCCGAAGGCGGTTTCAGCACATATTCCACCGCCTGATGGCGAACCGCCTCCTTGGCGTATTCAAAATCGGAGTGGCCGGACAGGATAATACATTTGATTCCTTTATCCCTTTCGCGAATCTTTTGAATCAGTTCAATTCCCGTCATTTCCGGCATCAAAATATCGGAGATGACGATGTCGATGCCGTTGGCATCAATCAGCTCCAAGGCTTCCCGCGCGGAATAAGCCTTGTGCACGCCCGTAATTCCCAATGTATGCCATGGCTTGTTCATCGCCAAGTTATCTACCCAATGCGCTTCGTCGTCAACAATTAGCAGTTGCAATATTTGTGCCCCCTTGTGATGTACGGACTGTACTAACTGTTCATACTGTTCCGGCCAATGGTGATGCTCCTTTCATTTCTGGCAGAGCCATGCCTTGTGTTTCCTTTTCCTCGGGCAGCCGCCAGATCAGCTCTGTACGGAAGCCGCCCAGCGGCGATTCGCAGAACCGCAGGCAGGAGCCCTCGCCAAATAAATGCATCAGCCGGCGGTTTGTATTCCAGAGGCCGCAGCCCATTTCCTCCTGCAGCGGCTCCAACATTTTGCGAAGCAGCTGCTCCCGTCCTTCTTTGTCCAACCCCGGGCCGTCGTCATCCACAAAAATTTTGCAATAACCGTCCCCTATGCTGCCCGTAATGGCAATTTCGCCGGAAGCATACGACTTGGAGATGCCATGAATGATTGCGTTTTCAACAAGGGGCTGCAACATCAGGCGCGGCACCTGCTGCCGCTTCATTTCCTCCGGCAGCTCAATGCTGTAGCGGATTCGGCTGTTGCGCAACATCTGAATCTCCAGATAGTTGACAACCAGCTTCATTTCCTCCTCCAGCGCCGCCGTCTCCCGCTCCATGCGAGTCGTATACCGATAATAAGCGCTCAGGTTGTAGGCCATCGAAACAACAGCCTCTTCCTCCTTCATCTGCGCCATATTGATAATAAAGCCAAGACAGTTGTACAGAAAATGCGGATTGATTTGCGCCTGTAGCTGCTTCAGGGTTGCTTCCCGCGCTCTCAGTTTTTCGCCCAGCACCTTCTCCACCAGCTCCTGGATTTCCCTGGACATTTCGTTAAACCGGTAAAACAGGAAGGAAAATTCATTGTTCACTTTTGCTTTGATTTGGACGGAAAAATCGCCCCTTTGTACACTTTGCAAGCCGCGAATAAGCTGAATGATGGGGCGCTGGACATTTCGGTACAGCAGTACGGAAGCGCTAATCCCAACCGCAAACAGCAGCCCCATGGTCAAATAAAACAGATTGCGGCTGGCGGCGATAGGCCCCAACATCTGATCCAGCGGCACCGCGTCCACCAAATACCAGCCCAACTGCGGCGACCGGATGGAGCTGACCAAATAACTTTGGCCGTCCAGCGTCACAATGTGCTGGGCCTTTTCGCCCAAATCCCGATCCTCCAGATCGCTTGCCAATTCGGACAGCAGGGATTGCGTCGCGCTTCTGTTTACAATCGGCATTTCGCCCTTGCGGTAAAGCAACGCATTGCCTTGCCCGCCCGCCTTGTATTCATCCAGCATATTCCGAATATTGTCGTGGCTAAAGCTGGCCTGGACAACCAGATTGCTGCCCTTCAGCGTCCCCTGATAACCGTAGGAATCCGTATAAAACCAGTTGAAGGTCCCATTCCCGGCAGGTTCGCTGTCCCGCCCGTCTCCATAGGTCCATTTTCCCGACATATTGGACTTCAAATAGTCCTCGTCATAGTTGACCGGAGCTGCCGAATTTGAAATCGCTTCCTTGTTTTGCTGTGAATATACGGAATAATTTACCGGCCATATGTTGTTTAATCCGGATTGAAGTCGCATTTTTTCCTGTACGACATATCTCGTCTGCATTCTGTCATAGCGGTCATCCCACATATTCAAACCGTTGAATTTCTCCACGTTGGGATCGCGCGAGAAAGAAATGACAAAGTTGACCGTTTGCGATATCCGGTTTTCCAGCTGACTCGACAAGAAGGCCAATTGCGTCATGTTGGACTCTTTCAGCTCCTTGCTGATGACATTGTTGGTCACCCCGTTGGAATAGGCAAAAAGGATGATAATGGGCACAAACAAAAGGATAATCAGGGCATTCATTTTGAGAAACAGGCTGTATCTTACTGCGGTTTTCCGATTGACGAATTCTTGGCTGCCTCCAGCTGCCATTTCTCATTTCCCCCTCTAAATGAATCGCCTAAGGGTGTGTCTTCAAGCTCGCTCAAGGACACTTGTCAGCGCCTTTTCGCCCCCTGATGCGTTACTTTTCCAAAGGCTTACCCCCGGTATGCCTTTGGAAAAGCGCCTTGCAGAGAACGAAAATTCGGCAATATTTGCTCCCTGCGGAGTTTGAAGACACACCCTAACAAAACGCTATCGATCCTAAAATTGTCTTATAGAGCGTATTCAACTCGCTTTGGTACTATTTATATCAGGGTTTGACGCAATACACAATTATGTTTTTTTGGGAGAGGGAGAAGGATGAAGGCTACAGCATTGCAGAACACACCCCCCGGACTCACGCAGAGCAAGGGTAAAAAGAGACGGAAACGACAGCCCTGGAGCCTGCATCTGATGGTGCTTCCCGCAGTCGTGCTCGTCTTTGTATTCGCCTATATTCCCATGACGGGAATTACGATGGCATTTCAGGACTATTCCGCCAGACTGGGCTTTTTGGACTCGCCGTGGGTTGGACTGAAGCATTTTCGCAGCATGTTCGAAAACGAATATTTTATCAAGATTACTTTGAATACGCTTCTGTTTGCCTGCTCCAAAATGCTGCTTAATCTGTTTATTCCCTTCCTCTTTGCGCTGCTGCTGAACGAGGTGCGGCATATGGGACTGAAGCGCGGCATTCAGACGCTGGTTTATTTGCCCCACTTTTTGTCGTGGGTAACGCTGTCCGGCATTTTGATCGACGTGCTTGCCCAAACGGGGCTGCTAAACCAATTTCTCAGCGGGGTGTTCGGCATTAAACCGATTTTTTTCCTCGGCGACGGGTTCTGGTTCCGGATTACCATCATTTTCAGCGACGTTTGGAAGGAATTCGGCTTTAATACAATCGTTATCCTTGCTGCGCTAGCGGGCATTAATCCGTCGCTGTATGAAGCCGCTGAGGTGGACGGCGCAACACGCCTGAAGCAGACGCTGCATATTACGATTCCGGCGCTTATTCCGATAATGATCGTTATTGCGACGCTGGCGCTGGGCAACGTGCTGAACGCCAACTTTGACCAGGTTTTTAACTTGTACAGTCCGCTGATCTACCAGCAAGGCGATATTATCGACACGTTCGTTTACCGGGAAGGTTTGTTAAGCGGCCAGTTCAGCTTTGCAACCGCAGTTGGCCTGTTCAAATCCGGCATCAGCCTGGTGCTGATCATTATTTCTTACCGTCTTGCCTACCAATTCGCCGGTTACCGGATTTTCTAGAAAGGGGGGAACTATCTTGTATCACAAAACGTTGTCCTATCGCATCTTCAGCATATTCAACAATATTTTTCTGAGCGTCGTTGCCGTTGTTTGTTTGCTTCCCCTATTTCACCTGCTGATGGTTTCGCTTAGCTCCGCTTCCGCAGCAAACGGCGGACTGGTCACCTTTTGGCCTATAGGCTTTACGCTGAAGGCTTATTCCATCACTTTTGAAAATGAAAATTTCATTTCGTCCCTATGGGTGTCGCTGCAGCGGACGGTGCTCGGCACAGCCTTCGCCATGCTGATTACATCGCTTGCCGCTTATGCCTTGTCCAAGGAAACCCGGGACTTCCGCGCCCGCAAGGTTTACATGTGGTATTTTGTCATCACGATGCTGTTTAGCGGCGGCTTGATCCCGAACTATATTCTGATTTTGAAGCTGGGACTGATGGATACGCTGCTGGCCCTGATTCTGCCCGTTACGGTATCCGTGTACAACCTGATTTTGCTGCTTAACTTTTTCAGGACGGTGCCGCGAGAACTGGAGGAAGCCGCCTTTATGGATGGCGCCGGACATTTCCGCACGTTTGTTTCGATTTATTTGCCAGTGTCGCTGCCGGCGCTGGCGACCATTTCGCTTTTTACGATGGTTATGCACTGGAACGCCTACTTCGACGGCTTGATCTATATCAAGGAATCCTCCAGGCTGCCGCTGGCGAGCTTCCTGCAAACCATCATCGTGCAAGCCGACATGACTCGTTTTGACCCAACCGTCGTCGAAAAGCTGTCGCAGCGCACCATCCGGGCTTCGCAAATCTTTATCGGCTCGCTGCCGATCCTTATTGCTTATCCCTTCCTGCAGCGCTATTTCGTCAAAGGCATCGTAATTGGCGCAGTAAAGGAGTAGGCGAAGGTGAAGGCGCGGACTGCGGGCAGTACTTCTCGCCGAAGATGGCGGGGACTTGGCTTCGGGCAGCTCTCCTCGCCGAAGATGGCGGGGACTTGGCTTCGGGCAGCTCTCCTCGCCGAAGATGGCGGGACTTGGCTTCGGGCAGCTCTCCTTGTCGAAGTCGGCAGGGACTTGGCTTCGGGCAGTTCTCCTCGCCGAAGATGGCGGGGACTTCAGGCGGTACTTCTAGCCGAAGTCGGCGGGGGGCCGCAGGCTGTTCTTCTAGCCTAAGGCTGCGAGGGTTTCCAACTATTATTGTAATGGATAATGGACATAAATGACCATTAGAGCACGTTTCGGACCTGCTGGTGACTTCTAACGGTCATATCTGTCCACTACAGCTCAAAATAATGCCAAAACTATTCTTTTTTAGGTTCTAATGGACAAAAATGTCCATTAGAAATTGATTTTTCTGTAAAAGCAGCTTTAATGGACAGATTTGACCATTAGAATAATTATCCTTTACAGAGTAGCCATTAACACCTTAAACCTCTATACTGCCGAATCGTTTTGCCATCTGACCATTAGCTCAATTGACATTTGCATCATAGTTATTTACACCATAGAGCTTAATTCCTCAAAATCTCAAAGTCTTGAAACATTGAAACCTTTAAACCTTGAAACCTTGAAATGATTAAACTTTGAACCTTAAAATCTTTTATTCTTTTTGACCTTTATGCCTCGAAACCATTTGATCATTTGACCAACTACCATTCGGCAGTTAACTGACCTGTGGACGATCAGTAACAGAACAGCGAACAATCAGCTGAAATAGTCAACACTTATAAGAAATGAGGTTTTATTCGACATGAGCGCAACATCACCCGAACATAATCAACAATTGCCTGAACAAGATCAGCACTCAACTGAACATGCTCAACCTCAACATTCATCGGCACCGACCGAAGGCGCGGAGAGCATCGGTTATCGGGGAAAAGGCACCTTGCCCCAGCTTGTGGCTCAAATGACGCTGGATGAAAAAATCGCCCAATTGATTCAGCTAGCCGTACCTTTTTTCGAAGGAGCGGAAAGCGCGGGACTCATTACGGGCCCAATGGAAGCGATGGGCATTACACGTGATACAGTAACAAATGCCGGGTCTGTCTTAGGCATGGCGGGAGCGGAGGAAGTGATTGCCGTACAGCGCACCCATCTGGAAAATAACCGTCTAGGCATTCCCCTGCTAATGATGGCTGATATTGTACACGGCTTCAAAACGATATTCCCGGTTCCGCTCGCAATCGGCTGCTCTTGGAATACGGAGCTTGCAGAGCGCAGCGCTGAAATTGCGGCGCTGGAAGCTGCCGTTTCCGGCGTCCACGTGACTTACGCTCCAATGGCGGATCTGGTGCGCGACCCCAGATGGGGCCGCGTGATGGAATCAACGGGCGAGGACCCTCATCTTAACGCCTTGTTCGCGCGCGCTTTTGTTCGCGGCTTCCAGGGAAGCGATCTTGCGGGCGACATGGGCCGCGTCGCGGCTTGCGTCAAACACTTTGCCGCCTACGGCGCGGCGGAAGCGGGACGCGACTACAATACAGTGGATATGTCGGAGCGGCAGCTTCGCCAGTTCTATCTTCAGGCTTACAAGGCCGCGCTGGACGAAGGGTGCGAAATGGTGATGACCTCCTTTAATACGGTTGACGGCATTCCGGCAACGGGCAACCGCCGTCTCATGCGGGACCTGCTTCGGAAGGAATGGGGCTTTGACGGCATTCTCATCTCCGATTGGGGAGCCGTCAGAGAGATTATTGCGCACGGCATTGCCGCCGATGAGCGCGAAGCGGCTCTCAAGAGTATTCATGCCGGGGTCGATATCGAAATGATGACCCCTTGTTATGTCAATCATCTCGGAGAGCTAATTGAAGCTGGCGAAGTAGAAGAGGCGCTGATCGATGAAGCCGTACTGAGGATTTTGACGCTGAAGGAAAAGCTTGGATTATTCCAAAATCCTTACCGTGCCGCGAATCCCGAACGTGAAAAAGAGGTCGTGTTCAGTAAGGAGCATCGCGAGGCTGCGTATGAGCTGGCGCTGCAATCCTGCGTGCTGCTGAAAAATGACGGCGCATTGCCGCTGCAAAGAAATGCCGAGATTGCGCTGATCGGGCCGTTTGCAACAAGCGGAGACGTGCTTGGCCCATGGTCCTGGACCGGCTCGCGCGAGGACGCCGTCAAGCTTGCGGAAGGATTGGCCGCAGGGCTGGCAACCGGCTCCGGCAAGCTGCATGTTGCGGAAGGCTGCGGCATCCTGCAGCACTCGACGGCATCCCAATGGGAGGAAGTATTGTCTGCCGCGCAAAATGCTGATGTTATTGTATTGGCACTGGGCGAAGATTCCGATATGAGCGGCGAAGCGGGATGCCGGGCCGATATCCGCTTGCCGCAGGCTCAACTTGAGCTTGTATCCAAAGTGAAGGCGCTTGGCAAACCTGTCATCGCGGTATTATTTAACGGACGCCCGCTTGATTTGCATGGTGTGCTGGATGAAGCCGATGCGGTGCTGGAAGCCTGGTTCCCCGGCTCCGAAGCTGGCCGGGCAATTGCCGACCTGCTGCTTGGCGATGCCAACCCGTCCGGCCGTCTGACGATGTCGTTTCCATACAGCGTTGGCCAGGTTCCGGTCTATTACAACGCCTTCAACACAGGCAGACCGCAAGGCGCGCCTGACGCTCAGGAACGTTACGTTTCCCAATATCTCGATATCCCTAACGAGCCGCTGCTGCCGTTTGGCTTCGGGCTAGGCTATTCCGCATTTACTTACAGCGATGCCGCCATTTCTTCCGAAATTCTGAGGGATGCTCAAGAACTGACCATATCGGTAACGGTAACCAATTCCGGCCAGATGGCGGGTATGGAGACTGTGCAGTTGTATGTACGCGATTTGTCGGGCGAAGTGGTTCGTCCCGTCAAGGAGCTGAAGGATTTCCGCAAAATAGAGCTGCAGCCAGGCGAAAGCAAACGTATCGCCTTTACTTTGACCGAGGAGCAGCTTCGGTATTATCATTCCGATCTGAGCTTGTCCAGCGATGCAGGGGCTTTCATCGCATTTGTAGGTCCAAACAGCAAGGAAAACACGGCTTTGCCGTTTCGGCTGGTCAAATAAGCAGCAGCCTTGCTCCGCCCCAATAGGATCAAAATAAAGCACGCCGCAATTGTTGTTTATTACAACAATGTTGCAGCGTGCTTTTTTTAGTCCCATTCAACTAAGACGTGAAGTTACAGGTCGGCAAGCACCTGATACCAGACTCCGCGTTTGGAATACAACGTTTCGCGAACATAATCCCAGCCGCCAAGATACGAAATATCGAAGAGACCTGAAGGAACCACATAACGATCCGCCGTCTCCTTCGCTACTTCCTCGTTAACGGCCCGGAAGCCGTATTCCACAAACTTGCGCTGCGCTTCTGGACTGTGAAGGAAAGCAACAAAAGCTTCCGCCACTTCGCGCGTGCCATGTTTGTCCGCATTTTTGTCCACCACGGCAGCTGGATTCTGAATCCGAATCGTGGATTCCGGGATCACGATATCGTAAGGAATGCCTTTGGAGATCCGCGCCAGCAATTCGTTTTCGTAGGTGACGATAACGTCCCCTACCCCGTATTCAAAAGCCGCCATGGAAGCCCGGCCGCTTTTGTCCAGCGACTCTACGTTGCGATGAATCGATTTCAGAAATTGCTTGGCGTAATCGGGCGACTTTTCGCCGGTTTGCTCCTCCGACTTTTTGAGTCCGGCGCCGTAAATTGCATTAATGTCCCATTGAGCGCCGCCGGATGTTTTGGGGTTGGGATAAAGCACTTTTACCCCGTCGGCAGCCAAGTCCTCCCAATCGGAAATGCCTAACGGATTCCCCGGCCTCGTTCCCAGAACAACAATGGATTCGGTTATCATCCCGTCATTTAGCGACCGCCAGTCATTCGTAATAAAACCTGCGTCCTCAACCTTGTCGATATCGCCCTCCATCGCCAGCACCGCGACATCAGCCTCAAAACCTCCGGCAATCGCGCGAGCCTGTGTGCCGGAAGCCTCATAGGATTCCTGGAACACGACCGTTTGTCCCGTTTCCTCCAGCCACTTCTGCTTGAACTCTGGAAGCAGCTCTGCAAAGGCGTCTTTTACGACGGAATAAGCGCCGATGACAAGCGTAACCTGGCCCTCCGCAGGCGGTTCGCCAGTCTCCGTATTATTGCCGCCATTTCCGCCGCTGCAGCCTGCAATTAGGAGCAGCAGCGCAAGCATTGCGATTGCCCGCGCCGCATTGGATCTTCCCTTTTTCATACCCATCATCACAACATCTCTTTCTCGAGAAAGTAGATTAAATCATTAAATGAACATCGGCATCGGATCTACTTTTAGCGGGTTTTCCAGCACCCAGCTCCGGGAATCATTAAACAGGTAAGCCCGATGCAGCAATACGTTAATCTGCTCTCCGGGATGAAGCACTTCCTTCTCCAGAGAACGGTATGTGATCAGCTTGGTCGAACCGATCTCCAATTCAACCATCCATTCACTGCCGCGGAAATGAAGATGTTTTACAATCGCAGGCATCGTAGCGGATGCCAGACTAATTTCTCCCGGCTTGCCCAGCTCGATATATTCAGGACGAATCAATGCCTTCGTGCCCGGTTCATTGGTTGCATGCTCAAAGCCCTTCAATTCGGACAAATTCTCCACAACGGTGGATTCTCCGATAAAGCTGGCCACAAACGGCGTTGCCGGGTCCTTGTAAATATCCCACGGACTGCCTTTTTGCTCCAGACGGCCTTTGCTGATAATCATGATTTCATCCGCTACCTCGATGGCTTCCTCCTGGTCATGCGTCACGAAGATAGAGGTAATGCCGACGCTTTCGATCATTTCCTTCAGCCACGTCCGCAGCTCGGAGCGGATTTTGGCGTCAATCGCCGCAAACGGCTCATCCAGGAGCAGCAATTGCGGCTCGGGAGCCAATGCCCGGGCAAATGCCACCCTTTGGCGTTGACCGCCGGACAGCTGATGCGGATAACGATGCTCAAAGCCTTTAAGGCCCGTAAGTTCCACCAAATACATAACGCGCTCGCGGATTTGCTCTTTGGTTTGTTTCTTCACTTTGAGTCCAAACGCCACGTTGTCATAAACAGTCATATGTTTGAACAACGCATAGTTTTGAAAAACAAAGCCGATGCCGCGCTCCTGAGGAGGAAGATCATTTACTCTTTTGCCATGAAAAACGATATCCCCGCTGGAAGGCGTTTCTAGTCCTGCCAGCATGCGCAGAATCGATGTTTTGCCGCCGCCGCTTGGCCCCAAAAGGCCAATCAGCTTGCCCTTTTCAATATCAAAGCTGACATCCCTGACCGCATGAAAGTCGCCGAAGCTTTTGTTTAAACCCCGTACCTCGATATGCATCCGCTAATGCACTTCCTTTCGTTTTTTGGACCATTCCATGAGCAGCAGCAGTCCTACGGAAAAAGCCGCAAGCACCAGCGCCACGCCATTTGCGGCGACCACATTAAAATTTTCGACATCTTGGTATACCAATGTTGTAGCCGTTTGCGTTTTATTCATAATGTTGCCCGAAACGACCAATACCGCTCCGAATTCGCCAAGCGAACGGGCTACCGTCAGCACCACGCCATAAATGACGCCCCAGCGGATAGACGGCCAGGTGACCATCCAGAACGTATACCAGGGATAAGCCCCCATCATCGATGCGGCTTCCTCCTGCTGTGACCCGATTTCCTGAAGCACCGGCATAACCTCGCGCACCATAATCGGGAATGTAACAAACAGGGTTGCCAGAATCATGCCCGGCAGCGCATAAACAACTTTAAAGCCAATATCTTCGAAAAAGGCTCCAATGACCGTATTAGGCCCCAGCAGCAGAACAATCATCAGGCCGCCGATGACGGGAGAAACCGCAAAAGGCAGATCCACAATGCTGTTCAACAGACGTTTAATCTTGGTTCCAAGCCATGTTCCGCGCACCAGATACAGCGCCAGCATGACGCCAAACAAAGTGTTGATTGCGGTAACCACCACAACAATGATGCCGGTCATCATCAAAGCGTGAAGCGATTGCGGGCGAAGCAGCGCGTCAACAAAGGACTGCGCTCCGTCGCTCCAGGCTCCGGCGGCAATTTGAATCAACGGCACGATAAGCAGCAGACCAAATACGACATACGTCAAGCCAATCCATAAACGTCTCATATTCATTGCCCCGACCTCCTGGACTGAATCATGCTGACGATCCAGAGAATCAGGAAGGAAAGAGTAAGCAGCAGCACGGAAACCGCCGCGGCTCCTTGAGGATTATTGCTTTCGATTTCTCCAAAAATAAATACCGATGCAACCAGCGTTTTTCCGGGAATATTGCCCGCCACCAGAACGACTGCGCCAAATTCGGCAAGTCCGCGCGAAAAGGCTAACATAGCGCCGCTGGCAATGCCGGGGGCCATGGTCGGCAATATTACCTGAAAAAAAGTTTTGGCTTTGGAAGCGCCCAGCGTATAGGCAGCCTCCTCCTCGGATTTATCCAGCTCCTCCAGCAACGGCTGAATGGCCCGGATCACAAACGGAAAGGTTACAAATACCATAGCTACGACGATGGCCGGCTCATGAAATACGATTTCAATGCCAATCGCTTGCGCCAAGCCGCCGATCAGGCTCCCTGGACCCAACAGCAATAGAATCAGCAAACCTCCAACCGCTGTTGGCAAAGCAAACGGCAAATCCACCAAGCTGTTCAGAATCGTTCTGCCAGGAAAGCGGTAACGAATCAGTACCCAGCCAATCATGGTGCCTAATGCCACATTAATCAGTGTTGCGATAACGGCCAGCTTGACGGTAAGCGCAACCGCCTTCCACGCAAGCGGTTCAGCGATACTTTCCCAAAATGCGGGCCAACCTTCCGATAGAGATTGAACATAAATTCCACAGATAGGCAATACAATCAGGCAAAAAAAGTAAAGCATAATTGCGCTCCGGAAACCGAAGCTCCAAGCCTTTCCCCGAAACAACGCATTCACTGTGACGTGACCCTCCAAACCATCGGCTCGTGCCGTAGGGTAATAAACCAGCTATTTTCATAATTCCTATTAAATTACTAGGTATTAATAATGTAGCATCCCGATAGCGGGTACGTCAATACGTTTTTACCACTTTGACAAAAAGAAAAGCTGTTTTTTTCTGCCGCGTTGGCAGAAAAAACAGCTTGCCAGCCAAGCGTATGGCTTGGCTGTATCTTTAACTATTCGCCTTCAATGCAATATCGGGCTTCGCCTTCCGCAATGACGGCTTGGCCTGCCGTTAGCTCCGTAATCCAAGCCATAAAGCTCTCTTTGTCGGGCTCCTCAGGCAAGCAACAAACCGTTACCTTGTCGGTAAACTCCGTGCCCCCGACACGCATGGAACGGGCATGCAGCTCATTTTCCAGCTTGCCGTACCAGGTGTAGTCTACCTCTACGAACACTTCGCGGTGCAGGACCAGCTCGATCTCTTCGGCTGCCTCAATGCCGGCGACCGCCCCATCCGTATAAGCGCGGACGAGGCCTCCCGCCCCCAGCATAATGCCGCCGAAATAGCGAGTGACAACAACCGCTACGTTTTTCAATCCTTTATTTCGGATAACCTCCAGAATCGGCTTACCTGCCGTTCCGCTTGGTTCTCCGTCGTCCGAGGCCTTCTGATGCTGATCCCTCTCGCCCACGATGTACGCGGAGCAATTATGGGTAGCCATCCGGTGTTGCCGCTTGATTTCCTCAATAAAAGCAACTGCTTCCTCTTCCGACTCCACCGGCTTGGCAAAGCCGATAAACCGGGATTTCTTGATCACGATCTCCCGGTTATTTTCCTTGCGCACCGTCCGGTATCTAATCAGCATGGAATATTGCGCCTCCGAGCCTTACAGACGTGCTTCCAGCTCTGCTTTTTCTTTTTCGTAGCCAGGTTTGCCGAGCAGAGCAAACATATTTTTCTTGTAAGCTTCTACGCCCGGCTGGTCAAATGGATTGACGCCAAGCAGGTAGCCGCTGATGCCGCAAGCTTTTTCGAAGAAGTAAACAAGATAGCCGAACGTATAAGGCGACATATCGGCGATGTTGACGATCAGGTTTGGCACTTGGCCGTCTGTGTGGGCAAGCAACGTGCCTTCAAATGCTTTTTTGTTGACAAAATCCATCGTTTTGCCAGCCAGGAAGTTCAGGCCGTCCAAATCGTCGGCATCCGTCTCAATCGTGATTTGCTCTGGAACTTCATTTACTTGAATAACCGTTTCGAAAATATTACGGTTGCCCTCTTGGATAAATTGGCCCATGGAGTGCAGATCCGTTGAGAAATCAACGGATGCAGGGTAGATGCCTTTATAGTCCTTGCCTTCGCTTTCGCCGAAGAGCTGTTTCCACCATTCCGATACAAAATGAAGGTTTGGCTCGTAGTTTACAAGAATTTCGGTTGCTTTGCCTTTACGGTAAAGAGCGTTTCTGGCAGCAGCATACTGATAAGCTTCATTTTCCGCCAGGTTAGGGTTGCTGTATTCCTTGGAAGCGTCAGCCGCGCCTTGCATCATGGCGTCGATGTCGATTCCCGCAACCGCGATCGGAAGCAAACCAACCGCTGTCAGAACGGAGTAACGGCCGCCAACATCGTCAGGAATAATGAAGGACTCATAACCTTCTTCAGAGGACAGCTTTTTCAAAGCGCCTTTTTCTTTGTCGGTAGTCGCGTAAATGCGACGGCGAGCTTCTTCCTTGCCGTATTTCTTCTCCAGCTCGGCGCGGAATACGCGGAACGCGATTGCCGGCTCTGTTGTTGTTCCGGATTTGGAGATGACGTTGATCGACCAGTCCTTGCCTTCCAGCAGCTTAAGAAGATGCGTCACGTAAGTGGAGCTGATGTTATTGCCCGCGAACAGCACTTGCGGAGTTTTGCGCTGCTCTTTGGATTGGATGTTATAGAAGGAGTTCGACAGCATTTCGATCGCGGCGCGCGCGCCGAGGTAAGAACCGCCGATACCGATTACGATAAGAACTTCGGAATCGCCATTGATTTTTTCTGCCGCTTTTTTGATGCGTGCAAACTCGTCCTTATCGTAATTGGCAGGAAGATCGATCCAGCCCAGATAGTCAGATCCGGCTCCTGTTCCGTTATGTAAATTCTCATGCGCCGTCTTAACCTGCGCCGTCAAATAATCGATTTCGTGCTGACCGATAAAACCAAGCGCTTTGCTGTAGTCAAACTTTACTGTTTTACTCATCTTGCATTGCCTCCCAACGTATTATGCGAAGCCTTGGCTTCACCTGTACAACAAATTCAACTATTCCTTAAGAATAGCCAATTTAACCCCGGAACACAAGCCTGTTCAACATGAACGGTTGATGAAGGAACATCGTGTTTTTCCTCAATAATAGGGGGATATCATCAAATACACGATTACGCCTGTGAGACTGACATACAACCAGACCGGCATCGTCCACCTGGAGATTTTGCGGTGTTTTTCGATTTGACCCGTCATTCCCCTCACCACCGACAGAAGCGCCAGCGGGACAACCACAACGGCCAGCACGATATGCGTGAGCAAAACAAAGAAATAAATGCCGCGCAGGATGCCTTCGCCGCCATAAGGCGTCGACTCCGTCAAATAGTGATAGGTCACATAGGAGGTCAAAAACAAAGTGGTTGTGAGAAACGCCATACCTACAAAAGTCCGGTGCATTTTAATGTTTTTACGTTTGATCGCAACCAGCGCCACAACCAGAGACAGGAACGTGAAGCTGTTGAAAATCGCGTTTAACATCGGCAAAATCTTAACGTTAAAGCCGATTTCGCCGTCATAGGCGGGCAGGAAAAACAGGATCGCAACGAGCGCCACGATAACCACGGTCAGGATTGCCACCAGCGGCGTATAATTCTTTTGCTTCATCAGTAAACCTCCATCATTTAATGCAGTCTATATAACTTTATCTCATTCCCCCCTTCGTATTCAATGCATTCTCTCACTTTGATTGTCACAAATTAACGAAAGTTTGCTTGTTCCAACATTTTCAGCTCGCCGTCATGTGAGTAATTGTACAAATGGTTTGCGGCAAGCAGGGTCGGGACAGGTTCCAAAAGAAAGAAAAACACGCTCCTTGCGGAGCGTGCCACTTTTAATCCGAACGCCTCTCCTTAGCTTTGTGAAGGAAACCGGACCAGTTCGTTTACCTTGACGGCTTGCCCCGTCTTGATGGAGCGATTTCCCGCAATGCCCGTCAGTATGGACATTGCTCCGTCGATATGCGACGCCGCCCGGTTGAAACGGTCGTGAGCCGGAGGTCCGAACAAATCGCGCAGCAGGACAGGATCGCCGCCGCCATGTCCGCCTTCGCCCGTCTCCACCTCGACTTCGTAAGCAGGTTCAAACATCGGAATAACCAGCAGACGTATGCCTTTTACAGCGCCCTCCTGCGATTTTTCACCGCCGCCGTTTACGTAAGGCTTTTCCACCACTCTCACTTCCAGGCGGCCTTTGCTGCCGTTAAACACAACCTGGAAGCCTTCCCAAGGCAAATACGCGTTAAGTGAATAGGTCAAAATCGCTTTGCTGCGATATTGCACCATCACACCCATCGTATCCTCAATGTTAATGCCGTCTCCGAATACGCTTTGATCGCGCTGGTAGCCGTCTTCATGCTCCGCATCCAGGTACATCGATTTCAAATAAGGATTTTGATCCAGATGCAGGGCAAAATGATCCTCTTTTGCGGCAGAGCTTCCGTGCGCCCGTTGATAAAAACGGGTTTCGCCGCGGCGTTCGGCGTTTTCTTTGCCGTAAAAGCGAAGATCGCCCATCGCAAAGACCGTCTGCGGCTCCGAACCAAGCCAGAAATTAACGAGGTCGAAATGATGCGTCGATTTGTGCACCAGCAATCCCCCGCTGTTGCGTTTATCCCGATGCCATCTGCGGAAATAATCAGCGCCATGCTGCGTATCAAGCAGCCATTCAAAATGAACCGAATTGACTTCGCCGATTACCCCGTCCATGATCAGCTCGCGGATTTTCGTATTATGGGGAGCATAACGGTAGTTGAACGCAACCCGAAGCGACTTGCCTGTCCGCTCAACAGCGTCCAGAATGTCCTGGCATTTATCTTCGTCGATGGTCATCGGCTTTTCCGAAATAACGTCGCAGCCGAGCTCCATCGCTTTTATGATATAGGTATGATGCGTGCGGTCCATGGAGGTTACGATGATGCAATCCGGCTTTTCCCGGGAAATCATCTCCTCGAATTGCTCTGCCCGGTACGTCTGAACCGGTGCATGGTCATATCGCTCCTGCAGCAAGGAGTTGGCGTAGTTCATCCGGGTGACATTGCTGTCGCAGAATGCGACAAGCTCGCCCTGATCCCTGAAGTCCCGTACCAGCGCCCCGTAAAAAAACTCTGCCCGCGAACCCGTGCCAACCAGTGCATATCTCTTTTTGCCCATATCTCTATTCCCGCCTTCGCCATTGGATTGTCTTAACCTTGAAACCATCTTAGAACAAAATAAGTCATCTTTCTTCTGAATATTTGCTGATCTTTTAAAAAAGATGCATATCTTGTGCTAAAATAAGAAAAAACCTTATCAAGAAACCCCTTATAGGGAAAGGCAGGCGTTAAGGATATGGAGAATTCCTTGTTCAAAATCGAGAGGCTGAAGCGCGCGGGCCATTTTACGATGGAAGAGGATGAAATCCATGACTTTTACGAGCTGTATTATTTGCTGCACGGAGAGCGAAGATACTTTATTCACGACATCAACATGCTCGTGCAGGCGCGCGACCTGATCTGGATTCCGCCCCATATCCTCCACCGCACCCTGGATACCGGAAAGCCGGATCACGAACGGATTTTGCTTCAGTTTCACGGCCGTTATCTCCGGGAGAATCTTGGCATAGATCCCGATTTGATGTTATCGGCATTGTCGGCAAGCCGCAGATTAACTCCAGATGTTAAAGAGCAGGAGCTGATCGAGTTTCTTTTGAACCAAATGATCGCCGAATCCCGCAAACCCGACCATTCGACTCCGCTATATCTGGCGTCCCTGCTGACTCAATTATTGATTCAGGTGAGGAGAATTGCGGAAAAGACGTCGGAGAAAAGCCCGGAACAGCCAACCGTGTGGGAAGGGATGATCCATTACATGCATGAGCATTTTGCCTCTCCGTTAACGCTTACGGATATTTCCAAACACTTCTATATGAGCCCTTATCATGTCAGCCGCAAATTCAGCCAATATACGGGCTTTCAGTTTACGGAGTACCTGGTTTGGCTGCGTATCAAAAAAGCCCGCGAGCTGCTGGCGGAAACAAATTTGCGGATAGTCGATGTCGCCCATGAGTCCGGCTTCAATAATCTTGCTCATTTCCAGCGCGTATTCAAGCGGCTGCTGCGCTGCACGCCCTTGCAGTATCGCAAGCTTCACGCGGCGAAGAAAGAATGATAGGACATACTAAGAAAGATTGAAAGCCCCCAAGTCTCGGGCAATAAAAAAGGGCCTCCGCGAATGCCGCGAGGCCCTTCTTGTTCATTACTCGTAGATGTACGAGCAGCAATAGTCGGTTACTTCCGCTACCTGCAGCTTAAACTTGGTGTTTGCAGGCACCTGGAATTCGCCTTCTCCCTGGATATGCAGCCATTCGGTTTCTCCTGGCAGCAGCACCTTGAGATCCCCGCCGAGAATCTCCATAATTTCCACGCAGTCCGTGCCAAATTCATAATCGCCGGTAAGCATGATGCCTAACGTTTTTTTCGTTCCGTCGGGGAACAAAACGACGCGGCTTGTCACCTTGCCGTCGAAATAGACATTGGCTTTTTTAACAACCGTTACATTTTCGAATTGCGACATATGAGGGGATTCTCCTTTATGTTGGGATTACAGAAGCGCTTTGACTTTGCTTACTACGTTTTCAACGGTAAAGCCGTATTCCTTGATTACGCGGTCGCCAGGAGCCGAAGCGCCAAAACGGTCGATAGCCAAAATGTCGCCGCCATCGCCTGTGTAACGCTCCCAGCCGAACGGATGCGCCATTTCGATAGCAAGACGGGCTTTTACGTCTGGAAGCAATACGGAATTTTTATATTCCTTGGATTGCTTCTCGAACAGATCCCAGCTTGGCATGCTGATGACGCGAACCTGGATGCCTTCTTCAGCCAGCGCTTTTTGAGCCGCTACCGCCAGTTGAACCTCGGAGCCTGTAGCCAGCAGTTGGGCTTGCGGCTTGCCGTTTGCCGCATCGGAAACAACATATGCGCCTTTGCGCAGGTTTTCGCGAGCGCCTTGAACGGTGCCTTCCAGAATCGGCAGGTTTTGGCGAGTCAGCACCAACGCAACCGGATTTTCTTTGTTTTCAACCGCATACGCCCATGCAGCGGATGTTTCGTTGCCGTCAGCAGGACGAATAACCGTCAAACCAGGGATGATGCGAATGGAAGCCAATTGCTCGATCGGCTCATGCGTAGGTCCGTCTTCGCCTACAGCGATACTGTCATGCGTCAGCACGTAAACGACCGGCTGGTTCATCAGCGCAGCCAAACGGATTGCAGGACGCAGGTAGTCCGTAAAGACGAAGAACGTTCCGCCGAACACTTTGATACCAGTGTGCAGGCTGATGCCGTTCATTGCTGCAGCCATACCGAATTCACGTACGCCGAAGTAAATGTTGCGGCCGTCGTAGCTGCCCGGCTTGAATTGCGTCAAGCCTTTCAGGTGAGTCATCGTGGAGCTTTCCAGGTCGGCGGAGCCGCCTGCGATGCTAGGCACGTTTTTGGCAAGGCCATTCAGTGCGTTACCGGAAGCTACGCGTGTCGAAACCGCATTGGATTCGGTCGTGTAATGCGGAAGGTCGGCATCCCAGCCCTCTGGCAGATCGCCGCTTGTAGCCAATTCAAATTGCTTGGCCAGCTCCGGATGTGCTTCCTTGTAAGCCGCAAACAGGGCATTCCATGCTGCATTAGTCGCTTCGCCTTTTGCTTTTACATCAGCAAAATGAGCGCGAACTTCGTCAGGCACATGGAACTGATGCTCTTCATTCCAGCCGTAGAATTGTTTGGTCAGCTTGGTTTCGTCAGCGCCGAGCGGGGAACCGTGAGGACCTGCATGGCCGCCTTTGCCGCCTTTGTTCGGGCTGCCGTAGCCAATAACGGTTTTAACCTCGATCAGGGTTGGCTTGCCTGTTTCCGCTTGCGCTTCCGCTACTGCAGCAGCCAAAGCTTCCACGTCGTTGCCGTCAGCAACGCGAAGCACTTGCCAGCCATAACCTTCAAAGCGGCTTTGAACCGTTTCGGAATACGACAGATTCAATTCGCCGTCCAGAGAGATATCGTTGGAATCATAAAGAACAACCAGCTTGCCCAGCTTCAAGTGGCCTGCGAGGGAAGCTGCTTCATGGGAAATGCCTTCCATCAAGTCGCCGTCGCCGCAGATGGAGTAAGTAAAGTGGTTAATGACGTCAAAACCGTCTTTGTTATATACAGCGGAGAGATGAGCCTCTGCCATCGCCATGCCAACTGCCATCGCTACGCCTTGGCCCAGCGGTCCAGTTGTTGCGTCAACGCCGGCCGTATGACCGAACTCCGGATGGCCCGGCGTCAGGGAACCCCATTGACGGAAGTTTTGCAGTTCTTCCAGCGGCAACGCGTAGCCGGACAGGTGCAGCAGGCTGTACAGCAGCATCGAACCATGTCCAGCAGACAATACAAAGCGGTCGCGGTTCACCCATTCCGGATTGGATGGATTGTGATTCATATTTTGAGCAAACAATTGATACCCCATCGGAGCTGCGCCCATCGGCATGCCCGGGTGGCCGGATTTAGCTTTTTCAATCGCGTCAATCGCAAGCGTACGAATGGTATCGATTGAAAGCTGTTGAATCGATTTTTGACTGACTGTCATTTCATTACCCTCCTGTTTTCTGCTTAAATCTCATTTTGACAATTTCAAAATCTGTATTCATTGTATCACTCATTGTCAATTAAACACAACAGTCTTGTTCTGGTGTACGAGCACGCGATCTTCAATATGCCATTTGACGGCCCTTGCCAGCACGACGCGTTCAATCGTTCTGCCTATTCTTTTCAAATTATCCACATTGTCGCGGTGAGTGACGCGTTGGACGTCCTGCTCGATGATTGGCCCGCCGTCCAGCTCCTCCGTCACGTAATGAGCTGTTGCGCCAATGATTTTGACCCCCCGGGTATAAGCTTGGGCATAAGGCTTGCCGCCGACAAAAGCAGGCAGGAAGGAATGGTGGATGTTAATAATCCGGTTAGGGAACTGCTCGATGAACTTGGGCGAAATAATCTGCATGTAGCGAGCCAATACAATCAGGTCCGCTTTGCCTGCCACAACCTCCATCTGCTTGCGCTCCGCCTCCTGTTTAGTCGATGGCGTGACAGGAATATGGTGGAAAGGAATGCCGAAAGGCTCTACCAGGGAACGCATATCGGGATGATTGCTGACCACCATAGCGATGTCGGCGTCCAGATCGCCGGCTCTCCACTGCCACAACAGCTCAAGAAGGCAATGATCCTCTTTGGATACAAAGATCGCCAGCCGTTTTTTGCGGCTTTCGCGGAAAATATGCCACTTCATCTGGAAGCGGTCCGCCACCCGCGTAAAATCTTCGACCAGTATCGGCAGCTCAGTCTCCACATCGTTCAAGTCAAATTCAAAGCGGATAAAAAACATGCCGCCTTCAGGGTCCATCGTATATTGATCCGACTGCACGATGTTGGCGCCGTGCTCATGCAGGAAATGGGATACGGCAGCCACGATACCTGAGCGGTCCGGGCAAGAAATCAACATTCTAGCGCGGCCGCCTTTGCCGGTTTGATTATTGTTTACATCAGCTTGCGTCACATTCATCGTCCTTTTCTCACATGAATTTGGAGCAGGGTACTAGGGCGTGTTTGCTAACACGCCCTAGCCTGCAAACCACGCCGTCAGGCGCTGGTTGATTTCTTCTTCGCTCAAATCTGCGCTGATTGGCCGTTCAGCCACCACCAGATCGTATAACCGCTCCATCGGCTCGCGCGGATCGGCTTTTTTGGCTTTGGCATCAGTTTTCAGCAGGTTCCAGGTATCCAGCACGAACTGGCGCCGGTCAATTTCACGCGTGGCAAAAAAATCGTTCAGGCGTTCAACATCCTCCAGGAAGCCCGCGCCAAAGCGCGCCTCCGCTTCGCCGCGCAGCAGCGCAATCTCGATCTCGTACATCGGACGAACCTTTTTGTCATCCTTCCCGATCCATGGCGTCTCCAGAATAAACGGACGTCCTTGCAGCTTCTCGTGATGAACAAGCGCCGACAACGCCTGGTGACCAAGCCATCCGGCACCGATTGGCGCATGGCGGTCCTTGCCCGCGCCGCGACCGTTTTTGCTGTCGTTGACATGAACGACGGCTACTCGGTCAAGGCCAACCACCCGGTCGAAATCCTCAAGCACGCCATCCAGATTGTGAATTAAGTCATACCCTGCATCATGCATGTGGCAGGTGTCCATACATACTGTCAGACGTCCATTGTTCCGCACCTTTTCTATAATAGATGCGATTTCCTCAAAGCTGCGGCCGATTTCCGTACCTTTGCCGGCCATCGTCTCCAGCGCGATATTGACGTCCAGCCCGTCCGTGCCTTCCAGCACCATATTCAAGCCTTCTGCAATGCGGTTAATCCCGTATTCGGCATCCTTGTCCGTATAAGCGCCTGGATGCAGCACGATATTGCGCACGCCAATGGCAGCTGTACGGCGAATTTCCTCCTGCAGGAAATTAACCGCCAGCTCGAAGGTGTCTTCTTTATAGGAGCCCAGATTAATGATATAAGGCGCATGCACAACGATTTCATTGATGCCCGCCCCTTCCATCAAGGCTTTTCCTTCATCGATATATAGCGATTCTATCGGCTTGCGGCGTGTATTCTGCGGTGCGCCGGTATAAATCATAAATGTGCTGGAGCCGTAGGAAATGGCTTCTTTGGCTGCAGTGACCAGCCCCTTGTCCGAAAAAGATACATGGGAACCTATCTTCAACATGAGCAAACACCCCTTTATAAGACTGTACAATTAACGTACGATTGTTGATCAAAGCTTATTTTACAGGGAATGCCGAAATAAATCTAGTAAGCGGCCTTAAACGAAAAGCAACGCTTAACGTTTTAAATCGTTAATAAATAAAGAGAAGTTTTCAAAAAATAAATGAAGCATCTATTTAAAAAAGTTGTTCAAAAAGTCCACTTCCCATTACACAGAATGCCTAGCGGAGTCAACTTCGATTATGACATCCAGCCGAAATCTCCAGTGCTCACTTAGCTTCCACTAAGCTCTGCTCCTCGATTTCTAGCTTTATGCCATCTTCTCGGTACTGAAATCCGAACTTTTTGAACACATACATAAAGGAGGAACTTTATAGTTCATGAAAATCAAGATTCATTTTAATGTCGCACCGGCTATTTGCACGGTATGTATAATAAGCTTCGGATTAATAGGCGTATTCATATCCAATGAGAAGGTCGCACATTTTGATCAAAACTTAATTAGTTTCATACAAGGGCTCGAACATCCGACTATCACCCGGATAATGAAAGTGTTCACGTTTATAGGAAGCGGCGTTCCAGTCGGCGTGATTACTGCAATTTCAATTTTATTTTTATATAAGGTGCTCCATCACAGAGTGGAGTTGGTATTATTAATGGGTGTCATCATTGGTTCGGCTCTGTTAAACCCTGTGCTTAAAGAAATTTTCCATAGAGCCAGACCAATGATTCACCGCATTATTGAAGAAAATGGATTCAGCTATCCAAGCGGACATTCAATGGCTGCCTTCAGTCTGTATGGAGCGTTGACGTATTTACTTTTGCGCCATATCAAGTCAAGTTCAGGTCGAACCCTTCTACTAATAATCAGCGGCATAATGATTTTGCTTATTGGTTTAAGCCGTATCTATCTCGGCGTACATTATCCAACAGATGTGCTTGGAGGTTTTCTAGCGAGCGGCGGTTGGTTAGCGATTGCGATATGGTTTTTTCAGAGGCGGTATCGAAAACAATCCGGGAATACGGTATAATTTATAACTGAGGTGACAAAGTCGTATGGGTGATACTTCCAGCGGGTTTATGTATTTTATCGTGTTTTGGGCGATTATCATGATTCTTGCTATGTCTGTCGGCGGTTTTTTTATGTTCCGCAAGTTTTTGAAAGTGCTTCCCATGCGGGACGGCAAGTCAAAGCTGGATTGGCAGAATTACTGGGTCGAACGCAGCCGCAGCATGTGGGGCGACGACGCCAAAGCGTTATTGGATGAATTGGTATCCCCTGTTCCGTCCGCCTTCCGCGATATCGCCAAACATTCCATCGCCGCCAAAATCGGCCAGGTGGCAATTGAGCAAGGCGCTGAAGCCGTAACCAGAGAACATTGCATAGAGGGATACATTCGGGCAACCCCAAGCCGCGACTACCGCAGCCTGGTTAATTTCCTGAACCGGAAAGGCATCGATTACAGCGCATACGAGCATCTTCTGAACAAATAGCACTCCCGATTTCAGTGCCGCCATCAAAAAAAGTGCAACCCTATAGGCGGCAATTTCGTTAAAACAATGAGGAGGTGCTTCATCATGAATACATCAAAAGCGAAAAAACGCAGAGATGCCGGAATAGCCACAGCCGTATTGTTAGCTGTCGCACTCACCTTGTCGGCATGCGGAACAACCAAAATCGACCCGATATCAGTGGAAAACGCCGGAGGAAATAACACCGGCGAAGGCGACCAATTGCCTTCAGACAACGGTATTATGGAGCCGGGTTCACCGGGAAGCAGCAATAGCGCTGACGGCGAAGCTGCAAACGAGGGAACACAAGACGGCGAAACGGGCAATCAAAGCTCTCAAGGGGATCCCGATACGGCAGTTGTAGTCGCAACGGGCACATTTAGCGGAATAATAGATAACAATTCGATCGAGATCATTACGGATGCCGGAGCAGACGCCTACCGGATTACGGAGGAGCTGGCTTCCGTTGTAAACGAACTTCCGGCAGATGCCAAGGTGCGCTTCCAATACACGGTAACTCCCCTGGAAGACGACCCTTCCGCACATCAGAACTGGCTTAAAGCCATTGAGCAGATAACACAATAACGCTTTAACTTACAAAAAACCGTTTCCAGTCCGCGAGCCAAGCTCGCGGCCGGAAACGGCCTTTTTATTTTTCAGATGATATCATTATTACAAGGTCGTAATTTTGAATACGACAGGGAAGGAGCTTTTAACTTCCTTGGTTTTAAGCACGAGAGCTTCTTCCGTTCTTGTCCATTCCGGCTTTTCATCAAAGCCCAATATCTCGATATCCTTGATGGCGCCTTGGAAATGATGTCCTTTTTCCTTCAGCGTACGGATTTGCACCTCGCCGTTTTCCGGATACGCCAGAACCGTTGCATATAACAAATTGCCTTTGTTGGTGAAGCGAATGTCCTCCGGCGTGAAAAACTTGGCTTCGCCGTCCGTGAACTGGCCTTCTGCGACAACTGTAGGGCCTTCACCGCTGATGCGCCAATAGGACGACCCATAAATAGCTTCACCATTAACGCCGAGCCATTCCCCTATTGCCAGCAAAATGTCGCGGTCCTCTTCCGGGATGCTGCCGTCGGCTCGCGGACCAACGTTTAACAGCAAATTGCCATTTTTACTTACGATATCGACCAAGCCTTGAATAAGCTCAACCGGAGATTTATAATCGTTGTTAATTGTGTAACACCAGGAATTTCTGGCTACCGCGGTATCCGTCTGCCAGTAATAAGGCTTCATTTCGGCAAATTGTCCCCGTTCTACGTCCGGGACAGCGCTTCCGAATGCAAACGCTTCATGTTTGTAGTTGATAATGCCCTGAAAACCTTGGCTTGCCGTTTTATTATAATAATAAGCAGCCAGCTTTTGGAGATAAGGCTTAAAGGCCGAATGCTGAATCCACCAGTCAAAATAAAGCACCTTGGGCATGTAATTGTCCACCAATTCGCAGCAGCGGATCAGCCAGTCCTCCAGGTACTCCTGATGTGGAGGAGATTCGTAAAGATTGTGGTGATCCGGTTCAGGCATTGCCGGCCAATAGAAGTCTCCACATTGCATCGGCTCCTGAATATCGGAAGGAAACTCCTTGCCATGCGACATAAAGAACCAATGCTCCGCCCGGTGGGTGGAAGCGCAAAATACGAGGCCTTGCTTCTCGTACGCTTCTTTCATTTCGCCAATCAGATCGCGTTTGGGTCCCATTTCGGCCGCATTAAAGACAGAAACATCGCTTTTGTACATCTGGAAGCCGTCATGATGCTCCGCTACCGGCATGACGTATTTGGCGCCGGACTTGCGGAACAGCTCCGCCCATTCATCGGCGTTAAATTTTTCCGCCGTAAACATAGGAATAAAATCCTTGTAGCCAAACTCGGTATGCTTGCCATACGTTTCGATATGATGCTGATACTCCCTGCTGTCTTTGATATACATATTTCTGGAATACCATTCGTTGGCAAATGCGGGTACAGAATAAAGTCCCCAATGAATAAAAATGCCGAATTTGGCTTCCTTATACCATGCCGGCACTTGAAAATGGCTTAATGATTCCCAATTATCCTGGTACGGGCCTTGCGCAATTACGGCATTAATTTGATTTAAATAAGCCTGCTTATCCATTATCAATCAACCGTCCTTTCCTGTTTAGAGGCACACCGTCATTTTAACAGGATGGATAACGGCCAAACATGTTGCTCGCTAACTTTTTTTTGTAAAAAACTAACCAATGATTCTACAAATCAATAAATGCGGGGTGCAGAATGAAATCCCAATACCTGCTGAACTATTATTTGTCCAACCTTCATGTGGATCTGTTTCTGGCTCATTGCACCACCGTGCACGACGGCTGGCGCGATATTGATTATACGCCCGGCTACAGCAAGTTCTATTTCTTTTTGGAAGGGAGCGGGTGGGTCCGCATCGGCGATCAGGAGTTTTACCCCAAGCCGGGACAATTCCTCCTCATGCCGGAGGGCGTATCCCAATCCTACTCCTATATCGGCGGGGAGCCTTACTACAAATTTTGGTGCCACTTTACCGCAAAAGTCGGAGAGGTCAACCTCTTTCAGCTTATCGACCTTCCTTTCCTGTGTACGCCGGAGGAACCAGATTTGACGAAAAAGCTGTTTGATGAGCTCGTTTATTACACAAACAGCAGCGAGTTGAATGCCGGCCTTCTTGCAAAAGCAAGATTGCTTGAGCTGTTCTCCCATTTTATTAGCCAGCACGCCAATGAAACACTTTCGCTCAAAAATGTCGCTCCCGTGCAAAGACTCAACGAAATTCTGGATTTTATCCATCAAAATATTCACAGGGAGATTTCAATCGGTGAACTTGCGGCGCGAGCCTGTCTGCATCCCAACTATTTTATCCGGATGTTCAAGGAACAAATGGGTGTGCCGCCCATCCATTATATAGGCCGAAAAAAGATGGAAAAAGCAAAAGAATTGCTGGCCCAATCCTCCTATTCGGTAACCGAAATCGGCGAAATGGTTGGCTTCCGGGATATGTATCACTTTTCCAAGCAATTCAAAAAAATAGCCGGGCTTGCGCCATCCGATTATCGAAAACAGCGGCTCGGTCATGGTGCAAATTCACTGGAATAAAGCCGGTGCCGGCCGCATTCCGCATTAAACAAGACTATATTGCGGGCCTTTTTCTCCGCCAAGATGAATAATATCTCCCCTAACAAGTTTATAAACTTTGTAAGGAACCATCAGGTTTCCGTTAAGTATACTTCCGTTGCGGGAGCCCAGATCTTTGGCGTGATGCTCCTCGCCGCTTCGCCCGATCTCCAGGTGCACCCGGGACACGCCATCCGCATTTTCCATATAGTTCGTGTTTTCGCCGGACCTTCCAATTCTGAAGATATCGTTGGACAAATGGATATCCTCTTCCACTCCGTTCCATTTTCTTCGCAATGCGGCGGGCAAAACCTCGTTGGTCGCGATGCCGCCTGGCTCTTCGCCGCCGCGGGAGAGCAGCACAGTAGGTTCGTATTGGGCTGATTTGACAGACCGTTGTCCAAAATCGCCAAAATCAGCCGAATTGCCTTGACGTTCTCCATACGTTAGGGATGCACCCGAGGGAAGACTATAATCCCCTATCGAAGCGGTCGTTCCTTCCCCTGCTTCAAGCCCGCTTTTTTTGATAGGCTCATCCCGCTGTTCCAACGCTCGAAAACGCCGGTTTGAGGCAGGCAAATAACCTGTATCTGGTTCAAGCGAGTTCCAGTCTCCTTCAACATCCTCATCTAGCTTTTGCACAAAAAACCGCTGCCCCCGCTTTATGATAAACAAAACAATCGCCAATAAAGCCAGAGTAAGTCCCAAGCTCAAATACAGATTTCGGGAAGATGGCTCCGTCATGTAGATAAACCGCCAAACCAACGCCGTGCCGATAAGGAATGCCGCCGCCCCCAGCCATCCCCGTGCCTTCCCTTGCTGATTTTCGGCAGTTTCATCCGGCTCCGGAAATGAAAAATCATTCTCCGAAGAACGGGTTGTTTCCTCTTCTGGAGCAGAAGCTTTGGAGGAAAACTGAAATTCAGCCTCCTTTAACGCCTGCTGCTTCTCGGCCTTCCCAAGCCTTGTTTCCCTTTGGGTAGCCGTTGCTAGCAACGGCTCATCGATAGACGGTATTACGTTTAATGGTTTTGCTCCTAAAGTATTTTCGTTAGATGGAGCGGATTTCCCGATAAGCTCCAATAATAATGCGCGCAGCCGTTCCAACGGCCATTTGCTGGTGCCAAACAGTTGCAAAATGCTGCGCAAGCCTTCCCCGTCAACCAGTTCTACATAAGAAAGCCATTTTACGGCCAGCGAAAGTAAATCCCCGTTGTTATAGCCATAATAACCTTTATGGTCAATGGGCACATAAACAAACCGCAATTCATGCATACGCTCGCCAACATAAATGAGCGATTCATCCAGCAGGCATCCTTCCGGCCGAAGCATATAATCGCCGCATTCCGTCAATGCGTCCACCGTACTGAGCAGCAAGCCGTAATATTGCTCCATTGTGATAGCATGTTGCTGAAGACGGTGAAGCAGAAGCTTGCTGCCGGATAACGCGTAGCGGAACGTTACAGCGCCATCGATATTGACCCAATCCATACGCAAAAGAGCCGAAATATCAGCAGCTTGCAGCATGTTAAGCTCCAACTCGTACAATTCGCTTCTCTGTATGCCAGGTTCACGCCCAAGCGTCATCTCATGTCCGGCATTCATTTCAAAATCGACCACAAATCGCGACATCATCCCGTTCTCCTCTCTTCAAATGCGTGGCTGCCGCTTAATGAAAAGCAGCCATCCATAGCAGTGTGACAGCAGCAGGCGCCACTGCCAGCATAAAAGGGAAGCTTCGACCTTCCTTCAGCCAAGCAACTCTCTCTACAAAGCCTTGCCGATAGCGAAGTTGTGGGGTACCCTTATTCCTCCCATCCCCGGCATTCTGCTGCCCTAGTCCCCCAACAAGACCCAGCTTGCGGACAAAAAGCAAAAGGGCCGCTAACGCTCCCGCATACAGGAAGGAATACAGCATTAGCTGAAGCACGGGCAGCACACCTAACCAGGCTCCTGCGGCTCCAAACAGCTTAACGTCCCCCGCGCCGATTCCTTTTGCCCAATAAAGAAGAAGAAGCGGAATAAAACCTGCTGTAGCGCCAAGCAAAGAAGCTTTTAAACCGTTCATTCCTTCAGAACAAACAAAAAACAGAAGAGCTGCGCAAAAGAAGATCAAATTTAGACCGTTCGGAATCTTCTGCGTTCGCAAATCGGAGGCAAAAGCGATCAGCAGCAGCAATGAAACGGCGGCAGTTGCCATACTACTCCACCTCCGCCCCGTCAGTTTGTTTTTTCTCCACCAGAAAATGCATCTTTTTCTCCCCTCTGCCATCGGCTGCCGCAGCCGTCACTTCCCAAACGCCGGGCGTTGTATTGCCGGATACATGCCACGTCCAGCTGATATAACCGTCGCCATCAGCCGTTGCATCGCCCAAATTTCGCGCTTTGCTTGCGCCGCTTTTATACACAACGCCTAATGACACTGTCATGCCCGGCTCAGTCAATGCTACAACGGTAGCTTTGCGCCCAGGCCGAACCGGTGAAGGGTCGATTGAAATAATCTGAAGAAAAAACGGATCATCATCACTCGTAGCGCCATAAGTCGCTGCTAAAGCATCGCTAGTCCACACACGCTCATAGGCGTATGCTTGCAATTGAATCTTTTTCCCCAGCAGCGGCACCGCAATGGGATAATCGTAGGTCAAGGCGATGCCGGCATACGGTTTTTCTTTTTTTTGCAGGTCCGGCAGCGTTAATCGGAGCAGAGATATCGCTTCAGGGTCGAGCAGGTAAGAATTGGCCTGCCTTCTAATAAACGGCTCCATTACCGAACGTCCAAGCTCTGTCGCGGCAATATCCCTTGCAGGTCCCCAATCTCCCCTCAAGCCTGAGGACAACACCTCGCCAAACGGCTCTGGCAGCCATTCAGCCGCGTCTGCCGCCGCTTCGCTCCATTCAGGAAGTTTCCTGCTGTCGGCGGGTTCCTCTGTTTCCCCATCTTTTCCGCCCATTTCAACTAAAGCGAGCTCTACGGGGCGAATATGAGCCGTTAGTTGAAGAAGAGACTGGGAAGCTGCGGATTGCAGCGCCATTTGCGCAGCGCATAATGAAATCAGCATTGAAAATGCAAGCAGCGCCAACAAAATTAGCGGCATAACAATAGCCGCTTCCAGCACAATGGAGCCGCTATTGCCGGAGCAGCTGCCGCCGGCTATTCCTGGTGAGCAGTTATCAATGCGGCGAGAACGGCCTTTAGTACGAATGACCCGCCAAATGATGAGCTTCATACCGGTTGCCAACCACCCTTCCCCCCATGCCTTGAGCGCGGTTCAACAGCTTCATGACGCCCGGCAGAAACCAAAGCTGCATGGAAACCGTCGCTTCGCCCGTCACTCCTGAGGGAACCTCTGCAAGCGTTATGCCGCAATTTTGTTCAATCACCGCAATCATTCGCGCCAGCCGCTTGTCCTGGCTTCCGCCGTGGAGCAGCATAAACAGTCGCAAATAGTCCTTATAGGCAAGCTCAACCTTGACGTATTTAGACAAAGGCGCAGACCCCTTTTGCGCGAATGAAAGCATATCCTGAATGGTGTGTTCCAATCCATAAATAATAGCTGCCGACAAAACAAGCAGCGGATGGCCCAGCGACCGGCTTTCAATCAACCCCTCCATCGTTCTGACTGCCAGCCTGACGGCAAACAATTCGCCGTATGCCGCAAGCAGATTGCCCTTGGTATTATGGAAGCCGTACAAAACATACTCCATCTCCTGGTTATAAAAAGAGGAGGCGGACGACAAGGCCTCCGAGCTTCCAGCCTCCAGCAAAGAGCGAAGCTGGAGCGGGTCAAAGGACGTAAACCGAGCGGCTGCGTATTCACCGTAATAAAAATAGTCCCTGCTTCGCGCAAGCATATCCGCCATGCCTGAAAATAAGCCGTCCATTTCTGCGGAAGCTTGAACCGCACCTTCATTGGCATCGCCTGCACGCGGAAAATCCGCCGCTCCCGCTCCTTCCCCTGCTGTATCCCCCGCACCGTTATATCGCAAGTTGCGCTCGTACTTTAGCTGCACCTGCCGAAACACTTCCGCATGCTCCTCAGACTCCTTGCTATTCGCCATTCCTTTAAGCAATTGTCCGGCTTCCGACCATAAGCTCCCTTTCTTTTTCTCCTGCTCTCTCAACTGGCGTTTGATATCCTGGTCTTCCAATTCCGCGGCCCGCCGGCTCAAAACGGTGGCTGGGGATACATACCTCTGCCCATATTTGTTGTAAGCGGAGGACAAGCTTCCCGCCAAAGCTGTCATATCCGAGGCATGAGAAGAAGACTGGACGCCAGAAAGCACTCTTCTGCCGAATTGCTGCAGTAGTCCGGATAAGACAGCGATTTCGCCCGTTTGCCCATCCAGTTCATTTACGTAGGCGGCAAACCAGACCTCATCTCTTATGAGCTTGCTTCCGTCTTTAACGATGTCTTTGATTTCATCGCCTCCGGAAATTTCGGCTGACACCGATCCCGGCGCTTCGCCGGCCGCAACCTCCTCATACCCTTGAGCAGCGGCATGCTCAGCCTTCTGCAACACGGTTTTCATAGATTGATTCACCTGCTCGGCTTCTTGTATACGCTGCTTCGCAAGCTCCAGCTTAGCTTTATGATTTTGCTCCATAACCGCCGCTTCCTCTTGAAGGGCAGCCGACAGCTTTCCTGCTTCGTACTGGAAGCGCCAAATTTCCGCCGTAAATTTCCTTTTCTCTTCCGGAGGCAAAGCAGCATCGTATTGCATCATGCTGACGTAACCTTCTACACCGGATGCGTACCCCGCTGCCGTCATGTAAGAAAAAGCTGACCCGCTGCCCGCAGGAATCAAGCTGACGGCTTTATTGGCTGCTGCTTCCCGGCCCGCCGACTCCTGCTGATGCAGCGCTTCTTCCAGCAGCTTCTCCCGCTTTTCGTAAAGCGCCCTTAGTTGATCCAGCGAAGCAACGGCTGCCGAGCTTTCCTTCAACGTTTTGGCGAGCGGAGTAAACTTCGATAGTAATTCCAGCGTAAAATCAACGGGCGCCTTATATTTCATTTCCTCCAAAACGCCTCTGGCAAAAACATCATGCCTACCTAACGTCAAGGAGGTGTTAAGCGATGTCCCCTCCACGCGGGTTGCCGCGAGATCAAAACCGCCATCCAAAAATACAGCCTTCTTTTCCAGCGTTTGCTTCAGCACTTCCTCAAAAATAAGGCCGCCTTCGGTACCGCCTCGTCCAAATAACCCATACTGTTCATATAATGTCTCGTCATAAGCCGACATAACGGAACGAATGGCCGAACGAACGCCGCTTTCCGACTGAAGCTGAAAAGCAGCAATTCGTGCATAATCAATAAGAACGCCAAAAAACAACAGCAGCGAAGAAAGGATAATCACTCCGAAAATAGACACCGTTCCGTCTCTTTTCACCAGCACGTCTTTCATCCGGCACCTCGCCCTCCTATCTGTCTTCCGGCCGATACGGCGCCAGCACTTTGCCTGCATGATCTCTGCCGCTCCCGGATTGCTCCGAGTCCCCGGCAAACTTTTGGACGTAATATCGCAGAAGATCAACACTGCGAATAAACTCGGCCGGATCAACAAGATAACTTCTTCCCGCTCCAGCCGGCTCGTCCCATGTCCAACCGGATTGCTGAGGAGCCATTTCCATCGGTTTTTTCAGCTTCACTTCCACATAACGGCTAAGCCCGGCATTGATAACCGACGCTTCCCCTCTAAAAGTAAACCCTCCTGCCGTTATGGATTCTGCAGCAAGAGCCAGCTTTCTGTCACCGAGTCCGGCTTCCCCATCCCTGGCCATGACAATTTCCTCAGGCAGCTTCACATTTGCCGATTCTCCCTGCCAGCCGGATTTCAGCAAACTTCCCAATACGCCATTACTGCCAATACGCCAATAGAGCGGATCATATGCCGGCTCGGCCAACAGTCCCGTCACGGGATCGCGATTGCTGTTGTCCCAGCTAAATGCCACCCTTTCAGCAATCGCAGAGGCATAATAAAATACAATGGTTTTCTGGTAGAGGTAACAGCCAAAAACAATAAAAAGCATTACCATCGCAAACAAAACGGGAAATACAAATGTTGACTCAAGCGTAAAACTGCCCCGTTCATCCTTCAGCCACCGTTTCACGGGGCTACTTCTCAAAAATGCGGGATGCCTCGTCATCGGCTTTGCCCATCAACGTTTCGATCAGATCGATAATCCAATCCTTGAACAGCAGCGCAATAATGATAACAACGGCAATGATCAAAATAATTTCCAATGTGCCAAGTCCTTGCTCATTACTCCAAAACGATTTCATTTTTCCATATAGTTTTAACATGAAGCACCATCCTTTTCTTTTTGTAAACACCATTCAAGACATCATCAGCACAGCCGGAGCGGCCACAATAATCATCATAATGAACAAAATGGCTGCAAGCGGAAAAACCAGCTTGGACGAAGCTTCTTCTCCTCTGGTTCTGGCCAAGGCTTTGCGCTTCTCCCACAATGAATAAGAAAGCTCGCGCAGGGCCAATGTAAAATGCTCCCCGCCCCGCTTGTAATTCAAGAGCAGCACCGCTGTAAAAACGGCAGCCTCCTGAACCGCGCATTGCCGACTGAAGCGCTCCATCACAACACCGAAGCTTTCTCCATTGGCAAGCGAAAGGCTTGCTTTGGCCCATTCCCGATCCAGCGGATGTTTGGAACTGGCCTCATAGCTCTCCGCACATCGGTGAAAAGCGCCTTGGACTGTCTCGCCTGCGCCTACAAGCAGCATCAGCTTGCTCAATTTGTCCGGCAGGGCAGCCACAATCAGCCTTCTCCTTTTTTCCAGCTGGCGCCCCGCTTCCACATGGGTCCGGAAGGCCAGAACAATAAAGAGCAGGAATCCAATCAGGAGCACAAGCCCCTCCCCGCCGATCCAGGAAAGCCAGGAACAGCACCAGAGAAGGGCAAATCCTGCGCCAAACGCCTGGGCTAATTTTTCTCTGGATGCCTCGCCCGTCCAGGCAGGACCGTTCAGCACCAGCATCCTTGCATGATAACTATTGGTGTATTGCTGCACCAAATGCCACTTACATGCCCGCGCCAACGCATAAACAAACGGCTCTGTCAGCAGCCTTGATTTCAGAAGAGATGTATGTCCGCTTACCGCCTTGGACGCTTTTCCCTTTGAAGTTCTGCCCTTCTTCCTTTTCTCCGATGGCCCAATAAACAGCGCCACCCATGCTGCCGTGAGCAAGCAGGCAAAAATCACTCCCATAGTAGCCTCCTAGATTTCAAACGACATGAGCTTGCCCATCGCCCAATAACAGCAAAGCAGCAGGCCCAATGACACCGTCAGCAATACATAACCAATCCCGCTGTAGAGAGGCGTCATATAATCCGGGGCCGCGAAGGACAGGAACCCCATAAAAACAAACGGTACCGCCATCATAATGCGGGATTCCAGCCGCTTCTGGGCAATGAGCACCATAAGATCCGACTCGACTGTCAGTTTTTCGCCTATTACCGTAGCGGTTCGCCGCATTACCTCTACCAGGTCGCCGCCGGATCGTTTGCAGGCCCCGATTACATCGGCGAATTGAGTAATTTCCTCGCTATGGGCGCGTTCGGCAAAATGGCGAAGCGCGGCTTCCACCGGTTCTCCATTATCCAATCTGCGGCAGATCACCGTAAATTCAGCGATAATATCACTTTTAGAGTCGCCATAGAGCATTTGCAAATCCTCTAGCGATGAACGAAACGCATTTTCAATGGACCGACCCGCAGCAAGCGATGAAGTTAGCGAAAACAACGCCTCCTTGAATTGAAGCTTCAGCTGCGTTTTTCTCCGTTTCAGCAGCATGGCGCGTCCAAATCTCGGCGCGGCAACACCAAGCAGTCCCAGGAACGCCGCAATCCAGACCGATTGATAAAAGATATAAGCCCCGCCGTATAATCCTCCACAGCCGATGAAAGCAAACAGCAGCAGCTCTTTGGCGCTTAATGTGTAGACGCCGTAATTCACGGCGCTTGTTCGGTTTGGCGACTTGGTCCCGGGCAAGACGCTTTCCCATCCGCACCAATAAGCCCATCTCGCCAGAACCCCATGCTCAGCCTTTAACATATCGCCCCTTTCCGGCAAGCAGCAGTTTATCGGTATTGCTTAACGTCTCCCCGGTTGATTTCAACCCTCCGATAATTCTACCGTTCCGCTCGCCCTCTTCTTCAAAATGGAAAAGACGCTTCAGCTTGATTTCACCGTCCTCAATTCCGCATACCTCGCAAATTTCCGCAACCTTCCGGGTTTTGTCCCTGTACCGCGAAAGATGCACAACAATATCCAGCGCCGAAGCAATTTGCGCCCGGATGACCGGCAGCGGCAGCTCCGCGCCTCCCATCACCATGCTTTCCAGACGCAGCATCATATCCCTGGCGCTGTTGGCATGGCCGGTGGAGATCGATCCGTCATGTCCGGTATTAAGCGCCTGCAGCAGATCATAAGCTTCCGCGCCCCGCACCTCCCCGATAATAATCCGGTTTGGACGCATTCTGAGCGATGCGATAATCAAATCTCCGATTCCGATCTTGCCTTTGCCCTCCGTATTGGCGTTTCTGGTTTCAAGGGACACCAGATTGGGCACCGTTCCAATCTGCAGCTCGGCGGAATCCTCAATCGTCACAACCCTCTCATCAGCCGGAATATATCGGGACAATGCGCCAAGAAAGGTTGTTTTCCCCGTTCCCGTACCGCCGCTTATAAAAATGTTGTATTTGGACTCCACCAGCACCCGAAGAAAATCGGCGGCTTCAGCGTTTAATGCGCCAAGCTGCACAAGCCGCTCCAAGGTAATGGGCTGATCGCTGAATTTCCGGATGGTCAAACAGGGTCCCTTAAGAGCGATTGGAGGCAAAACAACATGAATCCGCGAACCGTCCCGAAGTCTTGCGTCAACGATGGGCGAGGACATATTTACAACCCGGTTAACTTCCGCTACCACGTTCTGAATCAAATCCTCCAGCCTCTCCCGGCTTTCAAAGCAAGCGCCATGGCGCTCCATTTCCCCGTTCCGCTCCACAAAAATATCCTCATGGCTGTTAATCATAATTTCCGTGACGGAGGGATCATCCATTAGCGGCTGCAATATATCCAAGCCTCGAAAGGAATGGTAAACGCGGCGCACCAGACTGACCTTTTCTGCTGCCGGCATGGGCTGTCGGCTGCACCAGTCCAGCACGGCTTCCTCCGTTTTCCGCAGCAGCTCCTCGTCGGTAATCGCGCCGCCAAAGTCGATTTCCGAGCGGATAACCTCTTTCAGTTCGCGAACAGTCCCGTCAATGGACATAGCGGGCCACCTCGTTTTTCAGCGCCAGCTTTAGCAATTCCGCCGAGGCGGCGCGGAAGGCCGGCGACTCCAGCAGCTTGCCTCGCCGTCCCTGCCGCCAGACCTCCACATCGGGCAGTCCGCCCGGCGCGCTGCGATAGCTTTGCGGAAGCGCAAACGTCCCTCCGCCAGCCGTGCGATTGCGCACAACCCAATTGTTTTCCAGCATGCGGGTATGGCGTTCGCCCCATTTGTGGTTGGCGTAGCCCCAAGCAAGCGACAGCTTGCCAAGGGAGGATGCATCATCCGCCACAACATAGAAACTGTAGTTGCAGCGCTCCAGCACCGACAGATGCAATTCGCAAAGCTCGTGATCCAGATCAACGACAATCACTTTGTAACGGCCCGAACCAGCAATGTAATCAATCAGGGCAACGGCATCTTCAGCCGTCAGGTTTTCGCGGTCCCCAGGATGGCTGAAGCCGGTCAAATAATCTCCTTTGAGTGTGGCATTGTGGTTGCGGTTGGCGCCAAGCCATTCCTTGTCCGCCTTTCCGTGCGCCTTGATTTCATATAGCAATTCGGATAATCCCCCGCCCCTGGCGGCATGATGTCCATCGAGCCAGGAGTTTGCGGTATTCCAGCGCTCCAGATTGAGATAACAAGTATGCAATCCCATACTCCCGGCGCCGTGAGCCAGATGGAGCGAAAGCGCCGTAACGCCAACGCCGCCGGATACTGAGCTGACGCCAATAACAACCGGCCCCTCCTCATATCCGCCGATCGCGCTTCCCGCAATCACTTTGCCTGCCAAGGCGGCAACGTTGCGTTCCAGCAGAGATTGCAGCAATTGCGGCAGCGCTTGGTAGCGAAGCGTTTCCTCCTGCAGCTTGCTTTCGCCCAGCCGTCCAACCAGAGCAACCTGCCTTGTCTGCGCCAGATCAGGACTCAATTCCTCCAGCAGAGCTGGCTCGCCCGCAACAAGCTCCATCGGAAAACCTTGCTTGATATAATGTCTGCATGCTTCCGCATTCGTAAAGGCAACAAGCTGGCAGCGGTCGCGGAACGGTCCGCTTCGCACATATTCCGCAAGCCTTCGCGTATATTCCATATCTCTAACCGCCAAACCCAATTGAATCTTGCCCACCTCTATTCCTCCCTTCCTGAATACTCGGCTCCCGTGCAGCCCCATTGGTCTGAGCCATAGCAAAACACGCAAAAAAAGCACCCTATAAGGACAGCGATCAGCTGCGCTTATACGGTGCTTCCGTGTTTGCGTATTTACTTGGTAAAAATCTACCACAAAAATTCGCTTCCCGTCAACTACTCCTTGCCGAAAAAGCGTTCAATTTCAATTTCGGCGTTTTCAGCGGAGTCGGAGCCATGAACGATATTGGCCTCCACATCAAGCGCGAAATCGCCTCTAATGGTTCCCGCTCCCGCTTCGGAAGGGTTGGTTGCCCCGATCAGCAGCCGGGCATTTTTAATGGCGTCTTTTCCTTCCAGCACCATGGCAAACACCGGACCGGAAGTGATAAAATCAACAAGCTCTCCAAAAAACGGCTTTGCGCGCAAATGGCCATAGTGTATTTCGGCCTTTTCTCTGGAAAGCTGCATCAGCTCGCCCTTCGCCAGCTTAAAACCTTTATTTTCAAAACGGGCCACAATGGCTCCGATTAATCCCCGTTCCACGCCGTCAGGCTTTACCATCACAAATGTTTTTTCCATGAGAATTCCTCCGTTTTATTGATTTATAGGAGTTGAACAAAAGAATTTCAGCGAAGAGGCCCGACATGTGAATAGTTCCTCCGATCTACCGCTTGTTTCAATTTTTCAACTTTAGTCCGTGGTCCTTACCGGTTCAACCATTCCAGAATAATGCCGGCCGTTTCCTCAATCGCGCGATTGGTGACATCAATAACCGGACAGGATAGCGACTCCATTACGGATTCGGCATAACGAAGCTCGCTTTGAATTCGTTCCATCGAAGCATATTGGGCGGAAGCCGGCAAACCCAGGCTTTTGAGCCGTTCCGTACGAATTTCGTACAGATGCTCCGGCTGCATAGTAAGCCCCACAATCATCCGCTCTGGTCCCGCTTGGAGCTCCACGGGCACGTTGACCTCCGGCATTAACGGCAAATTCGCTACTTTGACTCCTTTATGGGACAAAAAGATGCTAAGCGGCGTTTTGGAGGTGCGTGATACGCCGATTAATACGACCTGGGCTTGGGTCAGCCCTCTGGCATCCTTGCCGTCATCGTATTTTACCGCAAACTCAATTGCTTCCATACGCTGGTAATAGTCCTCATTGACGGAATGAAGCAGCCCCGGCTGCTTGCTGGGAAAGTCTCCGAACGTATCGATGTAGGCCTGCATCATTGGTCCCATCACGTCAACCGCGCGCACGCCAAGCCTCACGGCCTCTTCCTTCATCAGTTCCCTGAGCTCCGGCTGAACAAGCGTATAGCTGATAAAGCCGCCGCTTTCCGCCGCCTCTGATACGATGTGTATTACCTCTTCTTCACTCCGGATGTGTCCATACCGCTTGATTTTTACATCGCCAGCGGCAAACTGGCGAAGCGTGGCTTTGGCAACCGCCTCTGCGGTTTCGCCTACTGCGTCAGAGCAGACATAAATCGTTCCTTTGGTCATCGTCCCGGCCCCTCCGATTCTCCGCCCAAGGCCATATCCGCCATAATGGCAATAATATTGGACTTGGAAACCCAACCCGCCAAAACCGGATTTGTCCCCGGCTCCTCCTCTGGTATAAGCACCGGCAAGCAATCCAGCTGATGCTGCGACATTTTGCTAATGGCGTCCATAACGGAATTTTCCGGGTTAAGAGTGACAATATTGGGATACCGGGTCATCACCATACTGACGGGGATGGAGGCCGCTCCGGCATTGCCCAGCGTAATTTTGAGCAAATCCTTGGGGGTAATGATTCCGGCAAACCGGTTGCTTTCCGTTACGACCAGCAAGGTATCCGCATTTTCCATAAACAAAGTAATGACGGCATCATGCACAGAAAGCGTTTCAGGTATATTGACAGGAACGCCTTGAACTTCCCTTACTTTCATGTTGTGAAAACGTTGGAATGGCGCGCTGCCGGCACGGTATTGGGTTCCAAGAAAATAACCGACCTTCGGCTTGGCATCCAACATGCCCAGCATAACCAGCAGCGACAAATCCGAACGAAGCGTCGGGCGGCTGACGCCCAAATATTCCGCAAGCTGTTCGCCAGTCACTGGCGCATGCTGCTTAACGAGCTCAAGCAGTTCCAACTGTCTGGATGTTAGCTGTATTATTCTCCCCTCCCGAACTTTATGAACATGTACTATAAGATAATTAAAGTGTACCATTTTTCCAACTGTTGACCTGTATAAAATATCACATTGCAATATCATGTACAACATATGCCTTGCTTTACAAAAAATAAAGCCCCCTTACGCAGCATGGTCAATGATCCTTCGATCAATACCTAGCGCTTGGGAGCTTTAAAAACAATCGTGTTTTCCTGATCCGTTTATTTTTCCGTCAGCTCCAGGAATAAAGCTACATCATTTGCTGTCAGAGCAACGGCTTCGTTCCAGAAATGCTGCTCCTCCAGATTTACGCCAAGATGTTTCTCTGCAAGCTGCTCAACAGTCAAACAGCCGGTGTCGCGAAGCAATGCCACGTATTTGTCGCGGAAAGCTTCTCCCTCCTGATTGGCGCGCACATACAAGCCCGCGCTGAACAAGTAGCCGAATGTATAAGGGAAGTTGTAAAACGGGACGTCGGTTAAGTAGAAATGCAGCTTGGCCGCCCAGAAATGCGGATGGAGCTCGCCCAAAGCATCGCCAAACGCTTCTTTTTGCGCATCCGCCATGAGCACATTCAATTCATCCTTTGAGACCAGCCCTTGCTTGCGAGCCTCATAAAAACGCGTTTCAAAAAGGAAGCGGGCATAGATATTGGAGTAAAACGCCACCGCGTTGCCGATTTTGCTCTCCAGCAAGCTTATTGTTTCGTCCTTGTCTGTGGAAGCTTTGAGAGCCCGGTCAGTAACGATGATTTCCGCAAAGGTCGATGCCGTCTCCGCTACGTTCATTGCGTATTCGTGGGCAAAAGGCGGGAGATCATTCAGGACATGCTGATGGTAGGCATGGCCAAGCTCATGCGCCAGCGTCGACAAATTGTCGGTGGTTCCGGAATAAGTCATGAATATGCGCGTCTGCTCGCTTTTCGGGAATGAAATACAGAAGCCGCCTGGACGTTTGCCGGGGCGATCCTCCGCCTCGATCCAACCCTCTTTAAACGCTTTTTCGGAAAATTCGGCAAGCCGCGGATCAAACTCGCGGAACTGCTCCAAAATAAAATCGGCGCCTTCCGCAAACGGAATTTTCCGCTCCGAGGTGTTGACGGGAGCGGCGACATCATGCCAATCCAGCCGTTCCAGGCCAAACAGCTCCGCTTTGCGCTGGAAATAAGGCTGCAGCAGCTTTTGCCCTTCCTTCACGGCATCCCACATGGCAGAGAGTGTTTTTTCGCTCATGCGATTGATTTGAAGCGGGTCCTGAAGCACTTGATCCCAGCCTCTGCGCTGGTACAATTTCAGCCGGAAGCCGGCGATGCGGTTCAGCACATCGGCGCATAAATCGCCATTTCGCGCCCACTCACGCTCCCATTCCTGGAAAGCGGCTTTACGAACTTCGCGATCGGTATCGCTTAGCCGGTTAAACATTTGGCCGGCGGAAAGCAAAACTTCTTCGCCGTTGCTTTCCTCTGACTTGAACTGAGCTTGGGCAACAATGGTGTTGTAGAAATCTCCCCAGCCGTGATAGCCGTCGATCGACAGATCCCCCACTAACGCCTCCAGCTCCGGGGACAGCTTGATTTTTGCCAGTTCTCTGCGTTCGTTTAACTGAAAGGCGACGGCTCTCAGCTCCGGATCGGCAAGCATCGCCTCCCAATCGTTGTCGCCGATGTTCCGAAGAATATCGTCATATCGGGCCATAGCAGACAAATAATCGGCGCTTAATGTTTTGACGCGGTCACTTAATGCCGCAGCAGCTTGATCTTTTACATTTGCCGCCAGCAAACAGCTTGTGAACGACTCTGACTGGCGCAGCGCGAATAAAATCTGCTGAGCAAGCCCGGTCATTTCTTTGATGAGTTCAAGCGTAGGAGAGCTTTTTTCATCCAGCAGGGCCAGCAGCTTCCCTATGCCGGTCCCAATGCCGGCGAGCTCTGCGGCAAACTCAGCGGAGGCCGAGCCGCCAGGATAGATGGAATCCAGATTCCAGGTTAAAGGATAATGATTGGACATAATTGTACACCTCGTTATAGAATTATGGATACAGTATAACCCAAATGGAGGAAAAACTCATGTCAAAGCCATTACAAATCTCAGCAGACACAGCAATTAAGCTTTCCAAGCAACTGGGTGTTCCGATCGAGCATCTTATGCATATGCCTCGCCATATCTTGCTGCAGAAGCTGGCAACATTGAATAGCGGGGAACTTTCCGCCGTTCAGGACAATACCGATTATAAGCCTGCCGCTAAACAAGCGGAAACGGAGAGCGGAGAAACCCAAGGTCCAGGCAATTCCGGCGAAAACGACGGTGACAAGGCAAATGGTTCCGGCCAATGATGCATCCTTTTCAGAATACCTGGCCTTACGAAACGGTCATGGGCGACCTCTATGTATCCCAGTGCCCTTTCTGTGATGCAGAAAATGTGCTTCTGCCGTTGAAGCCAGCGGAATTAAAGGTGATTGCGGACGGCAAAAAAAAGCGGCTCGTTTTCCCATGCTGCCGCAACGTTCTCACCATTATTGATGCCGACCAGGATTACCTGCTTTCCGACATCATCCTGCGCAAATAATAAAGCCTGAAGCAGCTGCTTCAGGCTGAGGTAACGGTTTGCGAAAGGCTTTCGTTGTCCACTTCTCCGCGCAGCATGGATTCTTCGCGGATCAGCTGCCACTGTTCGCGGCTTGCTCTGATCATGGCGGCATCCATAATGCGTTTGTCGTTGATGATACGAGAAAACCACTTTACGGCTTCCTTTTCATGGCCCACCCGTCTGTTTAATTCCCCGATCAGGAACATCAACCGTGCGTTATTCAGCGAAACGCCTTCTGTTTCATACACGCGAATATAAGCATCCAGTGCATAGACCAGAAAACGCCGTTCCTCGCTGACATTTTTTTCGTACCTGTAAAGCCATGCGATATGATGGAGCAATCCCGCTATAACGCGATCCTTAGCGCCAGTTGTCTGAGCCGTCAACAAAGCAAGCTTGTAGCAATACATTGCCGTTTCCTTGCTACGCTCGCCGTTGAAATCCCCGCCCTTCCAATTAATGCCGATCCGTTCGTAATAGAGCATCTTTTGCGCGTCACTCAGCTTATCCAGACCGTTCTCCGTAGACGCAAAGCCGCAATTGGGACATACCCGCACAACATAAAAGTCCGGATTCACGCCGTTTGTATAATGTCCGCAAAAATCGGAGTCCGTGACCGTCGCCCTTTTGAAACTGGGGCGAACCCGAGAGGTGGCAAAGGTGGTTTCACAGCAGATGCACTCCATTTTCGACTCATATAGCGGCTCCATAACATCACGTCTCCTACTCTGTTGTGTTTACAAAATGATGAGCCGGACCCGAAAGTCGCTCCAGAGCAAAAGCGGCAAGCTCAGAATCAATGCCTACTTCCTTTAAAGCCTCCCCCATGCAGGACAGCCATGCTTCCGCCCGTTCCGGCGTAATGGGGAAAGGCATGTGTCTGGCGCGCATCATGGGATGGCCGTGCTGCTCCGAATACAAATGGGGCCCGCCAAAAAATTGGGATAGAAACAAATATTGTTTTTCCTTGACTGGATTAATATCTTCCGGAAAAAGAGGACCCAGCAATGGATGACTTTGCACCTTTGGGTAAAAACACTCGACTATAGACCTAATTCCAACCTCGCTGCCCAATGCTTCATAAAGGCTTATATTCCTATTCATCGGCATATCCAACTCCATTTTGTAGGTATTTTGAATTATAACACACTTTCCCTCTGTTTGTCCGCGAAGAATATCACACTTTTTATCCTACTTGCGGCCTGTTTAAGGCGTGTCTGAAAACTCCGCAGGGAGCAGACATCGATGCACTTGAGCGAATTTTCAGAAACGCCCCAGAGGTGCCCAAATAAAAACAACCCGCATGCATGCATGCGGGCGCTATACGGTGACGCCAAGCTTCGAGAGGTTGTTCATAAACAGTTGCTTCAGGTTTTGTAATCCTCTTCGTTTGGCGATGCAATAGACTCACGGATGACGTAGACAAAAGCGCAGACAAGAATGCCAGCGATAATACTCATACTCACCACTCCAAGCATTAAGGATAGTTTTATTGTACCATAAAACAGGTCCTATAACACCCAAAATGATAGCGTTTTCCAAACTGTAATGACATTGTAACATTTCAAAGTCGGTGATGGCTGTCCAACTCTTTACATAGGATGTAGAAGTAGCCTTTATCTTTATGGTTAGAAAGCCGAGGAGGTCCCGAAGATGCTCCGAGCCCTATTTCATCCCTTGTCGCTGGTAGCTTACGCGGCATTTCTCCTATGCCTGCTGATGGCCGTTTTTCCAGAAGCGGCTCTGCAATCCTCCCTTAGAGGACTTTCGATCTGGTGGCAGGTGCTGTTTCCGGCCCTCTTCCCGTTTTTCGTCATTTCTGAATTACTGCTGGGACTTGGCATCGTCCACTTTTTTGGCAGGCTTCTGGACCCATTGATGCGCCCGCTATTCCGCCTGCCCGGAATTGGAGGTTTTGTGGTAGCCATGGGCTACATATCCGGCTATCCCGTAGGAGCTCGCTTAACGGCACAGCTCTGGGAGCAGCGGCTGATCAACCGGGCGGAAGGCGAACGGCTTGTCGCTTTTACAACAACCTCGGATCCCATTTTTTTAATCGGCGCCGTATCGGTCGGTTTTTTCCACCAGGCCGCTTTGGCCCCTGTACTTGCGGCAGCGCATTACGGTGGAGGGCTTGTCATCGGCTTGCTGATGCGGTTTCATGCCTCCAAGGACGGCTCCAGCCCCTCCTCGGCCGTAAAAATTGCGGAAGGCGGACGTCCGCCTTCAGGCGGCAGAGTATATGGCGGACGGCTCAAATCTGCGTTTCGCGCTATGCACGATGCCCGTCTGCTGGACGGGCGGAATTTTGGCCAATTGCTGCAGGAATCCATCCAATCGGCTCTGAGGCTTATGATTGTGGTTGGCGGTCTTGTTGTGTTTTTTTCCGTAGTCATGGAAATGCTTAACCATGCGGGTCTATTGGAGGGATTATCCAATGTTCTTCGGTTGCTGTTTGATCTTGCAGGCATGCCTGCGCAGCTGGCGGATGCAGTGGTGTTTGGTCTGTTCGAGGTAACGCTTGGAGCAAGAGCTGCCGGTGGCGCCGGGTCCGGCGCTAGCAGCCTCATGCACCAAGCCGCCATAGCGGCCTGGGTCCTTTCTTGGGGCGGATTGTCCGTCCATGCCCAAATCGCAAGCTTGCTCAGCAGAACGCAGGTGCGCTACACACCTCTGCTGATGGCCCGTCTCCTGCATGGTTTTATCGCTATGGGACTGGTCTATCTGTTATGGGGAGTTCTTGGTCCCTAATCATTGAATTTAACGCCTGTTTCCGATATCATTTAATAAGGATGTTCAAAAAGCTTGCTTTCCATAATATGACTATACAAAAGAAAAACCTCGTAAAACCCGGAAGGAGATTTCCACGTTGAAATATGCAGTAGTTGACAGAGGGGACGATCGTTCAAAGGAACTGGCCCGGCGCTTTCACGAACTTGCCGCGGAGAACAGCTTCCAGTTGGATGAGGTCAAGCCGGATATCGTCATTTCTATCGGGGGAGACGGCACCTTGCTTCAGGCGTTTCACAATTATGTTAATTCCATCTCCGATGTTGCATTTATTGGGATTCATACCGGACATCTCGGCTTTTATGCAGACTGGAATGCAGATGAGCTGGAGGAGCTGGTAGCTCTGATGGCCAAGGAAACCCCTATTATGGTTCGCTATCCGTTAGCCCAGATCGAGGTGGAAACCAGTACGGAAACCTTGAATTATTTGGCCTTGAACGAATTTACGCTTAAAGGCGTCGACGGCACGCTGGTTGCGCAAATCGATGTCAACGACGAATTGTTCGAGATGTTCCGCGGAGACGGCATCGTCATCTCCACCCCTTCCGGCAGCACCGCTTACAACAAAAGCCTGGGAGGAGCAGTCGTCCATCCCTCGATTGAATCGTTGCAGATTGCGGAGATTGCATCCATCAATAATCGGGTTTTCCGCACGCTTGGCTCATCCGTCCTGCTGCCCAAGCACCATCATTGCGATATTATTTCAAAAAAAGAACAGCGGATTCAGCTTAGCATTGACCATGTCAGCATGATGTACAGCGATATTCGTTCCATCCGCTGCAGTGTAAGCAACCGTAAGGTAAGTTTCCCAAGGTACCGGCCTTTTCCATTCTGGAACCGGGTTCGCGAAGCGTTCCTTGGTTACGATGTACAATAATGCAAAAAAAGTTGGAGGAAACGAAATCGTTTCTCTCCAACTTTTGCTTTTGGGACATATTCTTTTTTTAAAGAGAGGCAGGTTTATTCAGTGCTTCCCTTGTGAGAGGCTCCTCTGCTTTGCCGCGGCTCCGATGAAGCCGATTCCTGTGAACCGTTTCCATTTGGACCGCCTTTAGACGGCTTTTTGCCTCTGTGCTCGTGAGGGCGGCTGTTCCCCTTGCGATGTTGATGCTCCTTGTCGCGTCTGCGGTTATCGCCTTGACTGTTCCGGGATTCCCGTGGGCTTCTCCCTTCCCTCTCCTGCTTTCCGCTATGTCCCTGCTGCTCCTGATGCTCGTTTCCCGCTTCAGTACGCGGCTGATAACGATGGCGATTGCGCTGAGGGATGACAGCAGCCTCTCTTGATATCGCCAAGACTGCTCCGTCCGCTTCAGCCGCAGCTGCGGACTCGGCGGCTGCCCTCAGGTCCATGCCATCCAGCGCGATAACAGGAGGAGCTTCGTTCAGATCAAGATCGTCAGCTCCAAATTCCTTTGCCGCCCCTTGCTTTTTCTCCAAAATGAAATAAGCGCAGCCGAAATTGCAATATTCGTTAATGTAATCGCTTATGCTCGAAAACGAGCAATCCCGATTGGCCTTCTGGTGGTTATCGCGAAAAAAACCTTTAAGCCGCAGCTGATTGTAGCCCCAGTCGCCAATGATAAAATCATAACGCTCCAGCACTTCGCTGTATCGGCTCCGGAAGGATTCCGGATTCCAGCCGTTCCTGTTTTCGTGGACAAGCTCATAGGATTTGCCCCCGATATGAATCAAAGCCATAGTTTCACCTCGCTAAAAACTGCATTACTTGATGCCTACCGCAGCGCTTGCGCATGAACCGGAGGGCTCTAGCACAAACTCGTTCTCTATCCCTGTAGAAATTTCGGCGGCCATGGCTGCATGGGCGGAATCCGTCTGTTCATGCGCATGGTACGAGCTGCGTACAAGCGGCCCGGACTCCACATGGCGGAATCCTCTTTTTTTGCCTTCGATTTTAAGCTGGGCGAACTCGTCGGGATGAACGTAGCGCTTGATCGGCATATGCTTTGGCGTAGGCTGCAAATATTGCCCCAACGTCAAGATATTGCAATCAGCCGCGCGCAAATCATCCATCGCTCCCAATATTTCATCCCATTCTTCGCCAACGCCCAGCATAATGCTGGACTTCGTCGGAATTTTTGGTTTCATTTCCTTGGCCCGCCGCAGCAATTCCAGCGAACGCTGGTATTTGGCTTTGGCCCTTACGCGATCGGAAAGACGGGAAACCGTCTCGATATTGTGATTAAGAATGTCGGGATTCGCATCCATGACGACTTGAAGAGCGTCCCAATTGCCCATGAAATCGGGAATAAGAACCTCGACCCGGCAAGATGGCATCCGTTTGCGAATAGCGGCAATGGTTGCCGCAAAAATGGAGGCTCCGCCGTCAGCCAGGTCATCCCGCGCAACGGAGGTAACCACGCAGTGCATCAGGCCCATGGATTCAGCCGCTTCCGCAACGCGCTCCGGTTCCTGCAAATCCAGCTCTGTTGGCAGACCTGTTTTGACCGCGCAGAAACGGCAAGCCCGCGTACAGATATCCCCTAGAATCATAAACGTAGCTGTGCGATTGGACCAGCATTCGTAAATATTGGGGCAGCGCGCCTCTTCGCAGACTGTATGAAGCGTCTTGGAACGCATCATGTCCTTGATCTCGGAATAGTGACCGTCGGTCGTAAGTTTGATGCGAAGCCAGTCCGGCTTTTGCAACTTTTCACGCTGATTCATTTATCATTACCTGCTTTCGCGTCCAATTATAAGAAGTTGTTCAAAAAGTCCACTTTCCATTACGAAACATGCCTCGCTAAATAGCAGCATCGAATATGGCATTCACTCGAAGTAAGCGCATGCTTGCGAAGGAGGTTTCCTCCTTTGAACACGCACTATAACTCATCGCACCCATTATAACACGCTTTGCCCATAAAAAGTAATGACAAGTCCTCTGTCCCCGCGGCAAATAATGATAGCTAATTATTATCTGTTTTATCTCAAAATGAGATACATTGGCAATATGGACTTCCCGCATTTCTCCATATAGGGATAAAAAAAGTCTCTCTGCAAACCATATCTGTATCATTTATATGGTGAAAGGGTGGGACTATTGAGACTGATCTTTCATGCAACGGTCGTTGCTGTCGCGCTGCTGTCTGTCCCGGCTTTGCCGGTCAATCAGTCGGGGGAGGAAATGCCGGCAACTCGATTACAGGAGAAGCGGACGTTGCAGCAGGCCGATGCGGTGGGTGCGCAGGCGCTGGAAACAGCGTCATTAAGCGCCGGAGATTTCGATGCCCGCAGAGAGTTGTACGACCGGCTGGAATTAGTAACGGGGGTCCCCTGGTATTGGTCCGCCGCCGTTGATCAATATGAGCGGTCCATGTCAAAAGCCAAACCAAAAGCAAGGATGACGTTGGGCCAGCATTCAGGCGTGTTCGTAGAGCCCGAACGCTGGGCTGGCGGGTTAAATCCCGATCAAGATGATGTCTACCCGCTGTCCATTGGATTGTTCGGGGGCATCGGGAAAGACGGAGACGGCGATGGAACGGCAGCGCGCAGCAGCGATTTCGACCTGCTCTACTCGCTAATCTCCTTTATGTCCTCGTACGGTCCGACAGAAGCGCGCTTTCCGGCCGGCGTTTGGGAATATTACCGCAACAGCCGCGCGGTTCAGCGAATCGGACAGTTTGCGGCCATTTACGGCCACTACGGCCAATTGGATTTGTTCCAAAACTCCTTCCCGCTTCCAAAAGGAGTGTCCTATTCCTTCAAGGATACATGGGGCGACCGGCGCGGATGGGGCGGACGGCGAATTCATGAAGGAACCGACATCTTTGCCAGCCACGGCACGCCGGTTCGAAGCACCTGCTACGGCATCGTTGAAAGCAAGGGCTGGAACAAATACGGGGGCTGGCGCATCGGCATTCGCGATTTGAATAACCATTACCACTATTACGCCCATTTGTCCGGATTTCAAAAATCGCTTGCAGCCGGCCAAATCGTGGAGCCGGGTCAAGTGATCGGCTGGGTCGGCAGCACGGGCTACGGCAAACCCGGTACTTCCGGAAAATTTCCGCCCCATCTGCACTACGGCATTTACAGCGACCGCGGGCTTGTGGAGTGGGCGTTCGACCCGTTCCCATTGCTGAAACGGTGGGAACAAGCCGAACGCAAGCGTTAGGCTGCCTGCTACTCACTCTCCATCTGCAAACCGCCGGAGGAATGTCCCTCTCCTTCGCCACCGCTCTCCTCCTTATTGCCGGAGGAGGAGATGCCGGTTCCGGGTACCAGAGGAACAGAAATATTAGGTGCTTGCGGCGCAGATTCGCCTACCGGCTTGCCGCTGCCGTCGTAATAATACATCGGCACATCCCCAACAACCAGCAAATAAGAAATCGGAATTTCCGTTTGCACCAGCTCCGGGGCCGTATCAAAAGGAATGATGATGGAAACCTCTGTCGTAACGGTGATATAAACCTCCACCAGCACCATATTAATGCCCGAATTTCGTTCGCGCGTCCCAAGCTCGACCTTCACCGCTCCCACCGGCTCGAACTTAACGGGCACGCGTGGGCCGAAGGAGGAAATAATCGCGCTGTTTAAGGCATGGCCGATAGGAATATGCTCCGGTATATTTTTAATTTCGCCAAGCGTCGATTGAACGGTCTTGATCGTTTCCGAGGTAATCGCCATATGCTCTCCGTAATTCAGCATAAACCCCGATATTTTTCCATTGTCGTTCATTTTCCATTCGATCAGCTTTTCCGTTTCCGAATGGCGGGCAACCTGCTCCGTAATGGCTTTGTTGATTGCCTGTGTCGCAACCTGCTTGATTCTGACCTTGGCAATATTCATCAGTGGAGGCCGCAAATTGCGCTCGATAAACACAAACGACGGCACAGAAAACAAAAGCATTGAAACCAGAAACAGCAGCACTATCGTCCGTTTTCGCAACACCGGCCGTCTCGCTCCGGGAGGACGCGGTGCTACCGCAGGCGCTGGCCGCCTTGAATTACGCGGCTTTCCCCCCAATGTTGACGAAACAAAAAAACCGCCGGATGGTTTCCCCCATGGCTTCGGAGGTTTGCTTCCAGCACCGCGCGAAAGCAGCGTCCCGCCTTGCTTTCCCCCGCTGCCCCAGCGAACGCCCTTGCCCGGGCGATTGCCACTGCCGCCTCCAAAGAGGGGGCTCCGCTTTTGACGCTTGCCGCGCCATGGTCTGAGGTCGATCACCAGCCGTGGCAGCAGCTTTCTTTTTCCCCATTTTGCCATCGTTGCCTTCCCCCGATCCTGTCCAACCTTACCCATACCTATGCGGCTTGCGGACAAAAAAGAAGGCAGGAAGAAGCTAGCTGCGCTAACTGTAATGGCAAGTATTACGAAAAAGAGAGAGCACTGTTATGCCCCCTCATAATCTTACGCTTATTCCCATTCCAAAATGGACTCGCCACTAATTATTGTGCCATTACCTTTCCCCTCGCAAATTTCTTTCATAGAGCCCGGATTGTCAAAATTCTTTTGTACCTTGTCAAATAATCACCTCCGCGCAAATAAAAAAGGGGCTGTCCAAAAAGTCAAACGCTCTAACGGACACGGAAGTCCGTTAGACGCGTAAAACGCAGATTTTGAAATTCTAACGGACATCCTTGTCCGTTAGAGCCCCAAAATGGGTAATTATTGGATAATTTTCACTGTAACGGACATCAATGTCCGTTACAAACGCAAAAAGCTAAAAAATAAGCGCTAACGGGCACGGATGTCCATTAGCGTTTTTAATTGAATCAGATACGCGGATCGGCTTTTTGGACAGCCCCTCTTACTGGAATGAAAATATGAAAATTGTAACAATCGATTTATCAAGACACTTCCCTTTCAACCTCATATTCCCACTCCTTTCAGTAATTTTTTTCAAATATTCTATACTGCGATAGGATAAAAGGCAACACCGAAATACGTCGAACTGCTCGACGTGGATGTGGACTTCATGCATACGAAGTCGCGGTGCTGTATGACAATGTTGCCATGACCGGCGACTTTAGGCGCCTGACGTTTGCAGGAGGAATGAAAGCATCCCCTTGTGCACAATCTCCGGCTGCTCATGATTGATGGCATGTCCGGCCCTTTTTACAATGGAATATCGTAGGCCTTCGAACTCCAGCAGCCCGACAAAAGAAGGTCCCGCCACCGTATGATGATCTCCCAGCAGAAAATAAAGCTTATGCCTCAAGCTCGCCGCTTCGCCGGAGATATATTTTTGCGGCTTGTGCGGGAACATGGCGCGTTGATTATGGCTTCTCATCAGCAATACAAGATGCTCCGCCAAGGCAGGATAACGCTCGAAAACATCGCTTTCCGGCGAACTCAGCTTGGCTATGACCCGGCGCAAATTCCGGTCCGTCGGCCACAAAAGCTCAGGAAACATCATTTTCACCGTGCCGAACATCGCTTTGAGGGGATCGGGAATCATTCCGCCCTCCATACAAACCGCTTTAAGCACAATGTCCGGCTTGGCCGCCGCATACCGATACGCGATGTAAGCGCCGTTGGACACGCCTGCCGCATAGAGACAGCCCAGCCTGAGGCCTTCCCGCACCTCTTCCAGCCACGAAATACAATCGAACTCCGCTTGATTAAATCGCGTTCCCGGCTCGCTTTTTCCCGGTCCGCCCAGCGTATCCACCGCAATGCAATAGAAATGATCCGACAGCGCCCCTATATTAAGCGCCCACATTAACGCTGCATTGTCGCCAACTCCGTGAAACAGCATAAGCGGCGGATTTTCCGGTTTGCCGGCCAGAAGCACATGCGTCCTGCCATAAGAGCTCTCAACATAACGCGATTCCACTTGGGCATCCCACAGCTTCAGCAGTTCGTCGTATGAATCCAATACCTTGGAGCGCTGACGGTCGTTTTTGAAAGGCGATAGCATTTTCAACGATTCTCCTCCTTTTTTCCGTACACGTCGGGAAGGCTTGGGATGAGGCTTTATGTTTGCCGCTTCATCAAACGCAGCGCCATCTCCACGGATGGAAACAAGCCGTCGTCGCTTTCCATCCCTGCCCGGGTTAATCCCAATCCCTGCATCAGCGAAAAATAAGCGATAGCCAGCGAAACCGGATTGCCCTCCGCGATTTCCCCAATCGCTTGGCCCTCCAGAAGAAGAGGGACCAGATTTGCAATGGGCTCGCTCCTTTTTTGCTCCGCCAGAGATTTGGCTTCCTCCGGAACGCCATCCGCCGCAGCGGACAGCAACAAATTGAACCGCCAATGCTGAAGGGCAACACTATCACTGGCCAAATAGGCCTCGGTCAGCCATGTGATCCGCTCTAGCGGAGAACCAGGCAGCCGGGATGCCCAAATCACCGATTGGGATGCTCCATTTAATGCGATTTCCGCGATTTTGACAAACAACTCGTCTTTGGACTTGTAATAGCTGTACACATACCCCTGACTAAATCCCGCAGACGCGGCAATGTCTTTGATTTTGGCACCTGTATAGCCTTTTTTTGAAAATACATCTACCGCATGAAGCATAATGTTGCGGCGGTTCGCATCCCCCGCTCCATTCTGAAAAGCCTCCATAAATTGCTGCATCAGCAGCTTGCTTTGCTCCGACATTCCTTTGTCCGCCTCCCGGAATCTTTTGAATGAACGTTCATTCAAAAATATATCAAAAAAAGGAAGCCCTTTCAACCCACCCCATTTCCTTATTGCGTTGTTCAAAAAAAGGGGGCCGAAAACTCCCCCTTTACCTGCTTTATTACAAGTCCAGACCGTTCAAAACAGTGCGTTTTTCAGCGGATTCAAAAATGGCTTCGATCAAACGAAGCACCCGGAGCGCTTCTTCATTTTTGACAAGCTGTGGCGATGTGCCTTCGATGGCAGCGATAAAGTTTTCGTAGAAGCTTTGCGCAGGCACTGGCGGTTTCTCCAGCGGCAGCTTCAATGTCGACTCCTCGGATGGAGGAGCCATCGTTTTGGTCAAGCCTTGTCCCGCTTTGATCGGCTTAGGCTCAACTTTGGCTACATCGGGATTGTTGCGTACAATTTCGCCGCTCAAATCCCAGTCCTTCAGTATCGCGGAGCCTTCCGTACCCTTCACGTACCAGCGGGGAAGCTTGATGTAGTTGGTTGTTCCCACTTCGATCAGCGCAGTCAAGCCGTCCTTGAACTTGATAAAGCTGGTGAAGCCGTCATCCACTTCCGTGCCGAGAATACTGCTTAGCTCTGTCCATACGCTGTCGATCTTGCTGTCTGTAATAAGAAGCAGCTGATCCAGCAGGTGGACGCCCCAGTCCAGAAGCATGCCGCCGCCCGGAGCTTTCACTTGGCGCCAGTCGCCTGGAATGCCGTTTGCACCTTGAACGCGGGATTCCAGATGGAAAGTATCCCCGATTTGTTTGGTGTCAATCAGATGTTTGATCGTCAGGAAATCTTCATCCCAGCGACGATTTTGGTGAACGGAGAACACCCGGTTTGTTTCCTTCTGAACTTCAATAATATCCAGCAGCTCGCTGCTTGTAATCGTCACGGGTTTTTCACAAATGACATGTTTGCCGGCTCTCAGCGAGGAAATCGCAATATCCCGGTGCACGTCGTTAGGCGTTGCGATCAGGACAATGTCTACCGTGCCGTCTGCCAGCAGCTCGTCCAGGCTGCCATAAGTTTTGTACCCTTGCTCTGCGGCCGCTTTCAGCCGATCCTCGCTAATATCGAACGCGCCTGTTACCTGGATGCCATTCACTGGCTCTACCAGCCTTGTATGATAAGAGCCCATCCCGCCGTAACCAACAATCGCCATGTTATATGTTTTGTTTGCCATATTAATCCTTCCTTTCTCCTGTACAAATGCATATGATCAAGCATTTAACGTTAACATGTCTTTAATTCTACAGGGATTTTATTGTTTACGATACGGTAAAATCACGTCATTTTTGCAGGATATTTATGCTTATTTGTCCTCTTTTCTAACCTCTAAGCTTTCGGAACTGGTCGGGCGTCATTCCTTCCGACCTTCGGAAGACTTGAATGAAATAAGAGCTTTCCGCAAAACCAGCCGTCTCGGCGATGGCTTTGATTGTCAGCTTGGTTGAAACGAGCAGCCTTTTTGCATGGAGAACCCGGCATTCTGTCAAAAATTGAATCGGCGACGAACCGATCACTACATGGAACCTGCGGCTAAAATGGGACATGCTGCAGCCCGCCGCCTTGGCCATTTGCGGGAGCGCCAACGGCTCGCGGCTATGCTCCCTTATCCATTCCGCCGCTTCCAGAAAGCGGCTTCGCTGCACGCCGGCGGCATTTTCACCCGCCTCTTCTCCGTGCTGAGCGAGCTCCGCGAGCAATTCGTAGAGCAGGGCTGAAACACTGGCCTCGCCGCTGGATAACGAAGGAATGCCTCCTTCCAGCAGCCTTTTCCATAAAGCTTCGATCTCGGGACGCCCGCGCCAGAAAAACAGCCAAGGCTCCCCCTCCCCCTTGCCTTGGAGAAGCAAAGGAACCGCCGGACCAACAAAGTGGACCCAGCCAACCTCCCAAGGATCTTCGGCATCCGCGCAATAGTTCTGCTCCAGGCCCGGCCCGTACAGGAAGCCCTGTCCCGCTTCCAATGCCGTCTTTCTTCCGCCTAACTCCACATATCCCCTTCCAGCAAGGACAATATGAAGGTTGTAGGCGGCAAACCGGCCTTGCTCCCGAAGTTCGGCATGGGCCGGTTCATTCTTATAATGGCCGAAGGACTCCGGATAACAAAGAAACCTCCGAAACCGTGGTTGCGGCAAAAAATGATTAATTCTCATTCCTTCCTCCCAAAGAGCAAAATATTCATACTCCGGATCAAAAACATCGCATTTACCGTTAGTATACCTCATTTTATAATGAAGACATAACTTGTAGTTCAAGCAAAATAATCACATATCCATTAAAACAAGAAAAGAGGTAACTGTATGTACTTTGGCGTAGATTATTATCCGGAGCATTGGCCGGAGGAACGTTGGAAGATCGACGCGGCCATGATGCGCGAAGCCCATATCAATATCGTCAGGCTTGCGGAGTTTGCCTGGTCGGTCATGGAGCCGGAGGAGGGCGTCTACGACTTTGCCTGGCTGGACCGGGCTATAGACGTTTTAACCGCGCAAGGCATCAAAATCGTATTGGGCACGCCAACCGCGGCGGCGCCTAAATGGCTGATGGACAAATATCCCGATATGTACCCCGTCGACGTGTACGGCCTTACCAAAGGTTTTGGCACGCGGCGCCATTATTGCGTCAACCATCCCGTCTATCGGGAATACTCGCGTCGGATCGTCGAAGCGATGGGCCGCCATTACAAGGATCATCCCCATGTCATTGCCTGGCAAATCGACAACGAGTTTGGCGGGCCTTGCTTTTGCGAGAGCGATCTATTGGGCTTCCGGTTGTGGCTGCGCCGCAAATACGGCACCATCGACAAGCTGAACGCCGAATGGGGCACCGTCTTCTGGAGCCAGACGTACCGCCACTTTGACGAAATCATTCTGCCGGCCTATTCCTCCAGCGACGGTTTTTCGCAGAATAACGGCTCCGGCGGTATCCAGTCCACGCCGAACAACCACAACCCCGGACTGCTCCTGGATTATTATCGCTTCTTCTCGGATGCCACGGCGGATTACCAAAGCATGCAGATCGGCGCGCTTCGTTACTTTACCGATTTGCCGATCACGCATAATTTGATGGGCCATTTCAGCGAGCTGGATTATTTCGACCTGGGCAAAGATCTCGATTTTGTTTGCTGGGACAACTACCCCAATAACATGTGGGGCAAATCCGACCATCATACCGTCGGGATGGCGCATGATTTGATGCGGGGCATCAAGCAAAGGAACTTCTGGATGATGGAGCAGCAAAGCGGTCCGTGCGGCTGGCAAGCCATGGGCGACACGCCTGAGCCGGGACAAGTGAAGCTGTGGACCTATCAAGCCATCGCTCACGGGGCGGATGCCATGGTATATTTTCGCTGGAGAGCCTGTACGGTAGGCATCGAGCAGTATTGGCACGGCATTCTGGATCATGACGGCGTTGGGCGCCGAAGATTGCGCGAAATTACGGGAATAGGCAAAGAGCTCAAGGAGCTTTCGCCATGGTATGTAGGCGCCCGAAATCAAAATGACGTTGCCCTGATCAAAAGCTATGACAACTTGTGGAGCCATCGCGGCCAGCCGCATAACCGCAAATTTTCATATAACGGCCTGCTGGATTCCTATTATCGCGCGTTCAACAGCAACCATGCCGGCATGGACGTTACAAGCGTTGAAGCCGATTTTTCGCCGTACAAGCTGGTGCTTATGCCGGCCTTTAATTTGATGACGGAAGAAATCGCGTCAAAATGCGAACAGTATGTGCGTGAAGGCGGAGCGCTGCTGATTACATTCCGCTCGGGCACCCGAACCTGGAACAACGCCATGACGACCTTGACCCTTCCCGGCTTGTTCAGGCCGATTGCCGGCGTGGAGCTTGAGGAATACGATTCGTTATTTTCCGAGCGGACAGTAACAGTGGAAGGTTCATTTGGCAGCGGAAAAGCGGAGGTATGGTGCGACGTGCTGAAGCTTGACGGCGCGGAGTCGCTTGCCGAATACGGAAGCCATTATTATAAAGGTTCTCCTGCCGTCACGGTTAACCGCTATGGCAAAGGCCGTGTTTATTATGTCGGCTGCGACCTCGACCAAGCTGCACTTGTGCCGCTGGCGGAAATGATTATGGATAAAGAAGGAATAAGCGGCGCTTTGAATGAGAAGCATGCCGGCATCGAGGCGGTAACCCGCACGACGGCGGAAGGCGTGCCTTATCTAATGCTGATGAACCACAATAATGTTGCCGCCTCCGTTTCACTGGACGGTGTTTACCGCGACGTGCTGCTGGAGGATATCTATGAAGGTTCCGTAACCATGGAGCCTTACGCAGTGCTTACCCTTCAAAAAATACCGGATTAAGCCGCGGGCAGTAGACTTGTCTCCTGGAAATGATGTACGCTGGGAAGGAATGAGATACATCATGGAAAGGCGGTAACAGCGTGATGGTTATACCTGAATTTGCAAAGGCGGAATCAGCGGAGCATATCTCCCTTCTGGCAGCCATGGCGGAGACGATCTGGCATGAATATTACGCCAGCCTGATCTCTTTTGAACAAATTACCTACATGGTCGACAAGTTTCAATCCGTACAAGCTATTTCCTCCCAAATACAGGAAGGGAAGCTGGACTATTATTTTATTGCCGAAGAGGGCATACCCGTCGGTTATCTTGCCGTCTCCGAGGACAACGGCGCATTGTTTTTGAGCAAATTGTATGTCTTAAAAGAGCATCGGGGAAAAGGAGCCGCAAGCAGGGCGATGACCTTTTTGGAACAGTTATGCAAGATTCGGGATCTCCAAACGATCTGGCTGACCGTCAACCGGCATAATGACGCCTCTATTGCCGTATACGAGAAAAAAGGCTTCCGTAAGTTGCGCGAGCAAGTTGGCGATATCGGGAACGGTTATGTAATGGACGATTACATCATGGAAAAGGCCATTTAGCAAGAAACAACCCTATAAGAGGTTGTTCCGCATTATCATGCATGTCGGGACAGGACGTGTTCCAGCCGGTTGGCTGTGTCCTGTCTCCCAACTTGCTGGAGGAGGTATTATTTATGGAAGAATTTCACTATGAAGTGCTGATCACCGGGCAATTATCCACGAACAAATACCGTTATCCGGATGAAAAAAGAGACATCATTTGTTCAACGACACTGGTTAGCGGACATGGAGTCCGGGTGCTGATCGATCCCGGCTGGCGCGAGGATCTGCTGCGCGAGGCTTTGGAAAAATCGGAGCTTGCGCGGGATGGAATCGACATCGTCTACGCTACTCATATGCATCCCGACCACTTCCGATGCGCCAGCTTGTTTCCAAACGCTCGCTTGCTTGCAAACCGGAATGAGCTAAACAACTGGTGGGGAAGATTAACCGGGACGGACAAAGAACTTATGGATCGCTTCCAGCCTATAGAGGGCCACATTGTTGACGGGTTAAGCATCGTGGAGACGCCCGGGCATACCCTTGGCCACACCTCAGTGCTATTCAAGCATAAAGGACAGAAGATTTTGGTCGCTGCCGATGCCGTTTTGGCAAAGGAATATTACCAGCATATCGAGGTTCATCCCATATCGGAGGATAAGGAGCTTGCCAAGCAATCCATCAAAATGATTAAAGCGCTCTCTCCGGACTGGATTATCCCGGGACATGACGAGCCTTTTCAAGGATAAGGTAAACTACAGAGTTTCAGCGGTGTGGGCCGGCGTGTGAAAACCAGAACCCCACACACTCTGGACTGACGCTACTTTTCTTTATTTCAACTTTTATAGTCAATTTAGCTTCTTTGTAAGAAATATTTCCAGTGGTTGTGTATCCAGAATTAAACAGCCTGCATCGTTATATCCTAGTTTTCTATAAAAGTGTTGAGCTTCTTCGTCTGCCTGAGTGGATGTCATAATCAATTTAAAACCCTGTTGATTCATTTGATCTTCCCAAAAGAGGACAAGCTGTTTTCCTGCACCCTTGCCTCGATATTGTTCGTCAACCCAAAGCATATTCATAAAAGGAATGTTGTCCCAAAAATAACCATACCTCAGCCATCCAATCATACTTTCATCCTGGAGCTGCAGTATGTATATTTCCTTTTCGTTGATTTTTGACAATATCATGCGATCCGAAATATGATGGTCTCGGGCTTTTATTGCTTCAAAATCTGCATGTGTTGCATAGCGTATTCTCATCTACATTCTCCCCTTAGTTTTAAGATCATCTGCAATGTTATTTTAGAGTAAACCACTCATAAGCGGATGATAAATAACAACTATATTTGAATAATACTAACACTCAGAATACATCAGCAGTCATCGGCCATTCCAAGCTAAAACAGAATTGACCTTGAAGCATAAAAAGCTCCGAACCGCATTGCGGCCGGAGCTCCTGCCAGCTTAAGCTGACTTTCCCGAAAATTCCTTTGCTTTGTTCCTCTGAGCTACTCCAGCAATCTTCCGCTCCGGCCGCCATAAGGCCGCAGCAGCTCTTCACTGGTAGGTTTGGAGCCCGCAGGGAAAATCCGTTCCGCCAATGCGTTAAACTCCATAATGTAATTTTGGACGGGATACCCTTCCTTGGCGTCGTTCATATAGGCGTTTAACCGGCCTACGAATTCGGGATGTGCGGAAATGTATACATGCTCCACATCGGGACGAAGCCTTTTAACAATGACCTCTACCTCCGACCTTATCGTATCAGTCAAATTTTCTTCTCCTGTGGACAAGCTTCTTAGCCCCTGATACGGGCGGGCATCTCCTTTTCCAAGCATGCTGATCCCGGTTCTGCTCAATGTTTTGGCGTTGCTCTTGGGTTCGGCTTCATTCAGCGACAAAGCGACGTAAGCATTCTGGTTGGCAAGCAGCACATACGACGCTTTTACGGGCGGGATTTCTTCCGTCAGCTTATTGGATACCTCGGCATTCATTTCGACTCTATAATTTTTGTGGGAACCGATCAAGTTGTTGCTGTACAGCCGGTTTCCGTTAACCCGGTTCATATCGTTTCTTTGATCGTCTGCGAATCGTTTGTCCCGCAGCAGGTTGCCGTTAGCATCGTAACGTACCTGATTGCTCCGGATATTTTTATTTCCGAGATCGCCTACTTTCTCCATTCCGCAGCCGCCGGCCACTGCCGCCACGACTAAGCACATAAGCAAAACTGCGAGCATATGCCTAATTTTTTTTGCCATCTATGCATGCCTCCTCCGTTCCTTCTGAAAAATCATTGCCCTTGACCTTCATGCCTATTTTTTGCGGACATCGGGAACGGTATTCATATCAATCCTTTTATCATTGTTTTATCAGCAAAAAAAGCCGCAACTATCGCGCAGTGTTTTGACAGTTCTATTGACACCCGGCGTCCATGCGTATATATTAGTATCAAGTCTTAGTACTTGGTACTAATAATAAGGAGAGTGATTATTCATGACTTCTTTTCAACCATCCGAAAAACAGGAAATGGCATCCAACAGCACGATAACGGCAATCGGATCCTATGTACCGTCCACTATATTGAGCAATGCACATCTGGAAACTATGGTAGAAACCTCCGATGAATGGATCAGACAACGCACAGGCATCCTGGAACGGCGCATCTCGGGAAGCGATGAAGGCGTTGGCGACCTCATTTTTGGAGCCATTGACGACATGGTCGAACGGTATGGCACAACATTGGAGGACGTGGACTATATTCTGGTCGCAACCTCCACGCCGGAGACGGTTTTCCCCAGCATGGCCGCGAGGGTGCAGAGCCGTTACGGCATCAAGGCATGCGGCTCCGCCGACTTGCAAGCCGCCTGCGCCGGATTTGCGGTTGCGCTGCAGATGGGGAATGGCTTGCTGCTGACGGGGCTGTACCGGAAAGTGCTGATCGTTGGAGCCGATGCTTTATCCAAAATAACGGATTACACCGACCGCACCACCTGCATTTTGTTTGGCGATGGAGCCGGTGCGGTTATGCTGGAGACGTCCGCGGACGGCTTTGGTGAATTACTGGCAGCCCACAGCCACACTGACGGGCAAAACGGCCATCATCTGTATTTAAGCAACCTCTCCTCGACGCTGAATGGACAACCGCTTCAAACCAATGGAAAAATTGTACAAAACGGCCGCGAAGTTTACCGTTGGGCGGTGAGCCAGGTGACTCAGGGCATCGAGACGTTAATGAAAAAAAGCGGACTGACTCCGAACGATATCAACTGGTTTGTGCCTCATAGCGCTAACCAGCGCATTATTGACGCCATGTGTGAAAGAACGGGTTTTACGCAGGAGCAGGTTTTGTCCAGCATTACCTATTATGGCAATACATCAGCGGCTTCGATCCCGCTCGCTCTAAGTGAAGCCGTGCGAAGCGGTACGGTTAACAAGGGCGATCTCCTTCTGCTGTACGGCTTTGGCGGCGGCTTGACGCAAGCCGGCATTGTACTGCGCTGGTCTATATAAAGCTTTCCGTCGTGTCACGGGAAGCAATACCAAATAGTAAAAGGGCTATCCGAAAAGTCAAGTGGAAGTAATAAATATTCAGCAGAGAGGACCGGAAGGACCGGTTTTGCTGAATATTTATTCACCGTATCAGACTTTTCGGACAACCCTTTGTGCATATCTTATATTTTGACAGAGGAAATGATCTGCGAAGCGATGCCAAAATCCATGGCGGCTTTTCCCGTCCTTTTTTTGATTTCGTGGGTCAGCACAACCGCGTTCACTCCACAGGATATAAGCGCTAGATCAAACTCATCCTTCCGCTCTTCCATAATCTTCAGCGTATCGTCCATCATGAGGTACCGCTCAAACGGCAGCGTAAATGCTACTTGCAACTCATACGGCGGCCGAATCAGCCGCTGCTTGGCGGAGCCTGCCCAGCGGGAAATGAGAGCCAGCCGCGTCCCCTGTTCCTTAAGCATTTGCCAAAACGGAGCATGATACAACAGGTCCCTGTTAACAATCGCATTGGCAAGCACAGGGGGCTGAAGCTGAAAATAATCGAAGATGCTATTGGTTAAGTTTCGCTTGTGCGTAGGATGGGCGCGGATGACGCGATCGTCCTTCGCCAGCACGCCAACGATATCCGCCTCACGGATCGCCTCCACCAGCCGGTCGCGCAAAACCAGATCGGGCAGCTTGACGCCTTTTCTGCCTTTGTTCGCTTCCTTGACCCATAGCTGCTCCAGCGTTTTTTCCATGGGATAAACGGAGTCCTGGGATAATACAAAGTTTTCTCCATCGCCAATTCTGACAAAAGAAAACGGCGTTTTCTCCTGCAAAGCGCGCTGCAGGCGCGTTACGATTTCGTCCTTGTCCAACAAGTCGCTATCGGGAATATGAGAAATCATATTTACACCTCCAGAATTTCTGATTCTACACTCACTGGAATAGTATATGACGTTCCCGCTTCCCGGTTTGGACCCTTGCCCTTACTACCCTTTAATGTACACGCCTCTCTGGAGGCATTGCCGTGAAACGATTGGGGCAAAATGGATGGAGAATATCGCCGTTATCCCGCCCCTCCAATTCGTCAACCACCAGCTTTGCCGTTACGGGGCTCAGCAAGATGCCGTTCCGATAATGGCCAGCCGCCATAATTACGCCGCTATTTCCCTTCACTTTGCCCAAAAGAGGATAGCCATCCCTGGTCGCAGGCCGCAAGCCGGCCCAACGCCGCGCCAAGACCCGGTTATTCAAAAAGGGATAAAAGCTGCTCGTTGCGGAGGTCAGGCGGGAAATCCCCTTCTCCGTCACATCGGTCGTAAATCCGCCGACATCCTCCGAGGCTCCGCAGACGATCTCTCCGTTTTGTTTGCCAACCCAATAGGCTTGGCTGGAAAACACCATATGCCGAACCTCCTCCACGCTGCCCCGGAACGAACAAATCTGGCCTCGAATGGGATGGACGGGAATACGAATTCCAAGCCATCGCTCCAGCTCGCCTGTCCATGCTCCGGAGCAGACGAGCAACGATTGACCATGTATGTCTTCATCTAGATTCGCCATTCGGAGAGTAACCCCGCCGCCTTGAAGAAGATCCAGCTTTGCCAGCCCTCCGGCATGTTCGATCAGCTTGTCGCCAAGCTTCCTGCAGGCGGTGATAAGTCCCTCCACAAGCTTTGGCGCATAAACATGACTCTCCGATGGAATATGGATTGCCCCCTGCACATCTCGAGACAAATTCGGCTCCAGATTGCGCAAAGCATTCCCTTGAATCAACTCCGCTCCCGCTCCCCATTTGTTCTGCCAAGCCGCTCGCCCCTGAGCAGGAAGCAAATCCGCCTCATGCTGGATGACCGACAGGCTCCCGGTGTGCATGAGCTCTGCTTTAATGCCGGACACCTCTTCGACAGCCTGAATCCAATCTGGATAACGCCGCAAGCTCTCCAAACTCAGCTGGAAAAACGGGTCGGGCTGTTCCGTATTTTCGGAAAAGGGGGCCAGCATGCCCGCCGCGGCTCCGGATGCCTGACCGCCAAGATTGCCGCTTTCCAGCAGCGTCACCCGACGACCCCGGCGAGCCGCTTCAAAAGCACAGGATAATCCGATGATGCCGCCGCCGAGTACAATTGTGTCACTGGATAGAGCGCTCACTGTCCCGTTCCCTCCGAATTTACCGCTAAGGTATTTATCGTTTGCATGCCTTGCATCTTGACGTTTGGCGCATATATGCTGGGCGAATTTTCACTTGGAGCGATCATCTCCAAGCTGTTTGGCGGGTAGTTTGCATCAAAGAGCAACCCGCTTTCCATGCTGCTTGCTGAAGCATATCTTTTTTTCGGTATCCGTCCCGCCATTCTCGCCAAACGCCCCGCTTCAATCGCAAGGCGGAACGCCTTGGCCATTGTGACGGGATCAGTCGCTTTCGCAACGGGCGTATTCGCCAAAACAGCCGCCGCTCCCAATTCCATCGCCTCTGCCGCATCCCTTGGCGAGCCGATGCCTGCGTCGACAATAACGGGAACGTTGGCTTCTTCCACAATCAGGCCCAGGTTGTAAGGATTGAGCAATCCCAGGCCAGTCCCGATCGGCGAACCGCCGGGCATAACAGCGGCTGCTCCGGCTTCCTCCAGCCGCTTGCATAGAATCGGATCGTCGGAAGTATAACTGAGCACAACAAACCCTTCCTTCGCCAGCAACTCGGTCGCTTTTAGCGTCTCGAAAGGATCTGGCAGAAGCGTCCTTGGATTCCCGCTGATTTCAACCTTGATCCAGTTGCCCAGCCCCGACGCGCGGGCAAGCCTTGCAATACGCACGGCTTCTTCCGCCGTTCTGGACCCGGACGTATTGGGCAAATAGGTTAAGCTGCGCCCCGTTACATGCTGAAGCACGGAATCGTCCTCCACGCTGTCAAGGTTGACCCTTCGAACCGCAAACGTAATAACCTCCGCCCCCGACGCCTTCAGCGCCTCCTGCAGCACCCAGGGACTGGGGAACCGGCCCGTTCCCAGTAAAAAACGTGATTGCAGCTGCTGCCCGCCCAGCAACAAGGAGTCCCGCCATTCCTCGGATGGAGGTTGACTCAACGGATGGGGCAAGCAGCTGCCTGGCTGATCGGGCAGTTGATCCTTAACCGGATTCCTTAACTGGTTTCTTATGTTCTCCGCCATCGTTATCCTCCTCCCACAAAATGAATCAGCTCAAGCTTTGCCCCTTGGATCAAGGTGGTTCTTGCCCATTGATTGCGCGGAACCACAGTTCCGTCCAATTCCGCCACAAGCCTTTTTGCCCCCTGCCCAAGGAAATGGACCAGTTCGTCCAGTCGGGACGCAGACGTGTGATGCTCCATTCCGTTCAGCGTAATGCGGATCTGATTCCACCCTCCGGCCGCAGCGATGGATTTTCTCAATGCCAGGCACACCTCCGCCGGATCTTCGCTGCCGACGATGGCCGAAACCGCGCATAGCCGTTTCGCTCCCGCCGCCAGCACCGCTATGGCATTATCAGGCGTAATGCCCCCGATCGCCACGACCGGAACGGACACCGCTCCGGCAGCCTGCCGGATATATTCCGTCGTAACCGCTTCGCGATCCGGCTTTGTCCGTGTTGGAAATACCGGGCCAGCGCCGATATAATCCGCTCCCGCCGCCTCCGCCGCCAGCGCTTGCTCCACGCAGTGCGTTGAAATGCCAATGATTTTGTCCCGGCCGAGACGCTCCCTTGCTTCCGAGATGGGCATGTCCTCCTGCCCCAGATGAACGCCGTCGGCTTTCGCCTCCAATGCAATATCTGGATGATCGTTCACGATAAATGGAACGCCGTATTTGCTTGTCAGCTCCCGCAGCGCCTTTGCCTGCTCCATTACCTCTCTTTTGGTCCCCGTCTTATTGCGAAGCTGCAGAATATCAGCGCCTCCGATCAGAGTCTGCTCCATCACCTGAATGAGCTCTCTGCCAGGATGACAATCCGCCGCCGTGATGACATATAGGCGGAAATCCCGCCAAATTTCTTTTGCAAACATGACCCGTCCTCCTTTCAGCCCACTACTAACGCAAGATTCTATCGTTCCTATTAGGAACGGATTTATAGGGTACGGAGCTATTGAGCAAAAATCTTTTGAGTTTCTAGTGCTTATGGCTCTTTTGGGCAAGGCTCTCTTGGCTGTACAGCATCTTGCACAGCTCCAGCGCCCGGTCGATATCCGTTGTGCCTTGAACCAAAACCCTGCCATCCGGAAAATAAACCAGGGTTTCGCCATTCCGCCATTCCGCTTTCAGCAAATAGCGGTTGCGAATCAGCTTGCAGCCGCCACCTTCAGCCCTTGAAGTCTGCCCCTGCTCCAAGGGAATGACTGCATCCCCTGCAGTTTGGACATGCTCCATGGAGAGGTTTGCTTCCAGCGCGGCTTCGGCCTGCTCTATGGAGGGAGATGCCCCCAGCGTCACCTGAACCGAATTTCTGCCGCACAACACAACGGGCGGCACATGTCCCGCAACGCGAAAGTCGCTCCGTCCATCCCATCCCTCCGGTTGCTGCCAGGTTCGCCCAGGAGCGCAATGCAGGCATCCCGCCGAAGGACCCGGCAAATCGGCTTCCCTTAGGCGGAAGCTCCACAAATCAGCGGACAGCCAGGTTTTTCTCGCCTGCGACCCATTGCCGGAAAGCCATTTAAGCGCTTCGGCTGCTTGAAGCGAAGCGACAAATTCAACAGCGGGCGACAGCACCCCTGCCGTATCGCAGCTCTCCGTCTCTCCCGCCGCCTCTTCACCGCCAATAAGGCAGCGGAGACAGGCGGTTGTGCCAGGCAGGAGCAGCGCGCTCATCCCCGTAGATCCAACGACTCCGCCGTAAGCAAAAGGAATGCCTGATTGGAAGCATACATCGCTTAGCAACAGCCTTGTTCCTGCGTTATCCGTGCCGTCCAGCACAAGATCGGCGCCTTCCGCCAATGCCCAGACATTATCTATCCCCACATGCGTCACATGGGCCTCGATTTGAATGTCGCTGTTGATCCGCTTTAATTTATCGGCTGCGGCCGCAGCCTTGGGCAAAGCCGCCCGCGCGTCGGATTCGTCAAACAGCACCTGACGCTGCAGATTGCTGGGTTCAATGTAATCGCGGTCCGCAATCACAACCCGCCCGACACCGGCTCGAACCATATGCTGGGCGAGACTTGCGCCTAACGCCCCGCAGCCGACGATCAACACCGTCGAAGATCCCAGCCGGCGCTGTCCCCTTGTCCCGATAGGCGCAAAAGCAACCTGGCGCGAATAGCGATCCGGCCATTCCAATTGGCTTGAGTTTGCTTCACGCACACCGGAGGTTGCGTCACGCATAGATGGAGCTCCCCGCCGCCTTAAAGTCCTCCGCTTTTTGCTTCAAGCCGGATTCGATCGCCTCTTGCGTGTCCAGCCCGTTTTGCGCCGCATAGTCTCGAATGTCCTGCGTTATTCGCATGCTGCAAAACTTGGGGCCGCACATGGAGCAGAAGTGGGCCGACTTTGCCGCTTCCGACGGCAGCGTTTCGTCGTGATAAGCCATCGCCCTCTCCGGGTCCAGCGACAGATGGAACTGATCGCGCCAGCGAAACTCAAACCGGGCTTTGGACAACGCGTCATCGCGGATTTTTGCCCGTGGATGCCCTTTGGCGAGATCCGCCGCATGCGCCGCGATTTTGTACGTAATGACCCCTTCCTTGACATCTTCTTTGTTCGGCAAGCCCAGATGCTCCTTGGGCGTTACGTAACAAAGCATAGCCGTGCCGAACCAGCCGATCATCGCCGCCCCGATAGCGGATGTAATGTGGTCGTAACCCGGCGCAATATCCGTCGTCAGCGGCCCCAATGTGTAAAAAGGCGCTTCGTCGCATACCGCCAGCTGACGGTCCATATTTTCTTTGATGAGATGCATGGGAACGTGTCCGGGACCTTCGATCATCACCTGCACGTCATGATGCCAAGCGATTTTGGTCAACTCGCCCAGCGCATCCAGCTCCGCGAATTGCGCTTCGTCGTTGGCATCGGCGATTGAACCCGGCCTCAGGCCGTCTCCCAGGGAGAAGGTGACATCGTATTGCTTCATGATGAGGCAAATCTCCTCGAAATGCGTGTACAGAAAATTTTCCTTGTGATGGGCAAGGCACCAGGCCGCCATGATGGAGCCGCCTCTCGACACAATGCCCGTTACCCTTTTTGCCGTAAGGGGGATATGCCGAAGCAGCACCCCTGCATGGATCGTAAAATAATCGACGCCTTGCTCCGCCTGCTCGATCAGCGTATCGCGGAAAACGTCCCAGCTCAGATCCTCCGCTTTGCCGTTAACCTTCTCCAGCGCCTGATAAATGGGCACGGTGCCGACCGGAACGGGCGAATTGCGGACAATCCATTCCCGGGTTGTATGGATGTTTTTGCCGGTGGACAAGTCCATAATCGTATCGGCGCCCCAGCGTGTTGCCCAGGTCATTTTTTCAACCTCTTCCTCGATGGAGCTGGCGACGGCGGAATTGCCGATATTGGCATTGATTTTTACATGAAAATTCCGCCCAATGATCATCGGCTCGCATTCCGGATGGTTAATATTGGCCGGAATGACGGCACGTCCCGCAGCAACCTCGGATCGCACATACTCGGGATTCATGCCCTCGCGGATCGCAATATACTCCATCTCGGCCGTGATGATTCCGCGACGAGCGTAATAAAGCTGCGATACATTTCCGCCGCTTAGCGCTTTAAGCGGCTTGCGGCCTTGGGAAGGAAATACCTCAGCCCCTTTTTCCTTGACACGCTCTGGCGATGAAAATCCATTGTCCTCCGGCTTTACCTCCCGTCCTTCGTACGCTTCGGCGTCTCTGCGCTGCGCTATCCAAGGAGTTCTCAGCGGGGGCAATCCCGACCTCACATCCGCGACATAACCGGGGTCGGTATATGGGCCGCTGGAGTCGTAAACGCGCACCGGCTCGTTGGGAATTTCCTCCCCGTTCCGTCCTTGGGTGGCCGTCAGGGCAATTTCCCTCATCGGCACCGATATGCTGGGGTCGGAGCCTTTTACATACACTTTTGTACTGCCTGGCAACGGGTTTGAAAGAATGGACATAACAAAAAACCTCCGCAATGGAATATTGGAATTCCACCTGGAGGTCTATGCAACATATGAGAAAGTAGGGCTGAAAGCAGCTTGGACGCAAAACGGTGCAGCCATGCTTTTGCCGGGATATAGAATCCCCATCCGCAAAAACAAAACAGACCTTCGCCTTAATCGCAACAGCCTTATGGACGAACAACGCCTGCGGCGCGTTCGATTGTCCCACTTTCCTACGCTGGCATGACCCAGATCAGGTTCAAAGGGACCAAAGCAATTCGCTTTATCTCAGCCTTGCGGCGCCCCTAGTGGATTTCCTTGTTAGACTATACCTTCATTTCCAAACTTCTGTCAACCTTTACTAAAGCTTGATTTTGTGCTGGAACAATCCCGCCTGCTTGGCAGCAATGTAAATAATGACGACGACCGGGCCAATAAACACCCCGATAACGCCAACCAGCTTGAAGCCGACGTATAGGCTGATTAATGCCGGCAAAGCGCCAATTCCGATGGAATCGCCCAATACCTTTGGCTCGACAATTCGTCTGAACACCGTGATGACAAGGAACAGCACAATCAAGCCTATTCCCGTAAACGTATCCCCGGTAAGCAACAAATAAGATGCCCAAGGCACCAGCACGGAGCCGGTTCCCAGTATAGGCAAAATATCCACGATGATAATCAACAATGCGATCGCCATCGGGAATTTGATATCCAGAATAAGCAGGCCAACAAGCGACAGAACGTAAGTCAATCCGCTCAAAATGATCTGGGAGCGCAGAAAGCCGAATATCGATTTGCGCAAATTGCCCAATACCTGATCCACCTGGGAGCGGGAGGACTCATCGAACAACGATAAAACGGAGTTTTTCATTGTGTTTAAGCTGAAGCTGAACATATACACGGCAACCAGGAAAACGATAAAAAAGATAAACATCCCCGGAAGCGTAGATGCAAAACCAACCAGCGTTGAGGAAAGCTTGCCAACCATGGAGGTAATATTTTTGGTCAGATCCAGCAGGTAGCCTTCCAGCGTTTCCACGGCGTCAGGCGGCAAGGTTTGATACAAACCCCGGGCATCGATCAGCAGCTGATTCACGAAGTTGTTGGCATCGCCAAAGTAGTTGGGCACCCTCTCCAGAAACGCGATCAGCTCGGCAATGATTTTGATGCCAAGCAGCACAATCATTCCAAGCAGCGCCACGGTAAACAAGGTGCTGGACAACGTTGCGGCCATCAAGCGGTTTAACCGGAAGCGGCGCATAAAAAAGCCGTTTAGCGGCTCCAGAAAAATGGCCACAATCAGCGCAAGCAAAAAAGGAGCGCCGACCGTAAACATCAAATAAATCAGCAAAAGCCCAACTGCGGTCAGCACAATTGCCCGTACCGACATCCATCCCGCCTCCTATTAAAGGTTTTTCAAATTCAGCCGAAATAAGCGCACGCTTACGAAGGATGTTTCCTCTGGAAACATTGGAGTTGCTCACATAGCTTACACTAAGCTCCGCTACTCACTTTCTGGCTTCATCCCATCCTCTCGGTACTGAAAAGCGCTCTTTTTGAACACGCACGACATTCAAATTTTTGCGCTGCGCTTGTGAAAGTCCACATCGCTATAATACATTTCCTTGACGAGCAGGTTTGGTCCGCAGCAGGAAGCGGCGGGGCAATGACAGTTGACGCCTTGCGCCAACGGGTGACGGAGCCAGCGGGCGAACAATTCATCCAGATCGGAGTCGTTTATATTGCCAAAGGACGGCACATCCGCAAAATCGGTAACAAACACATCGCCCGTAAATAAATTGACATTTAACCGATTGCGCCCGTCAGGATCATTCCGTACCGACACTTTAGGTTCGGCAGCCAGCCGCTTCAGCAGATCTCGCTCCTCCTTGCTGTCGCTGCAATGATAAAAAGGAAGCGTGCCAAACAGCATCCACACCGACTGGTCGCGCACATTCAGCAGCTTTTCAATAGCCGCGCGCATCTGCTCCTTGGTAATCATGGGCAAATCTCGGGCAAACGAGCTTGGATACATGGGATGGACCTCGTGGCGCTGACAGCCCATCTCGACGATCAAGCGATGAATTTCATCTATTTGCTCATGGGTACGGTAATTGATCATCGACTCTGCGGAGACCAAAACGCCTTCCCCAACAAGCCTTCTTGCGTTGTCGATCATTCTTTCGTACATCCGCGCAGCCGTATCCCGGGAAACGGCATGTCCCGCTTTGGCAAAACCGATGCTGTGAAAATCGTCCGCATTTCTGTAATTGAAGGAAATATGCATAACGTCCAGGTAAGGAGCAAGCTTCTCGTAGCGGTTGTAGGGAAGCGTTACGTTGGAATTGATCTGCGAGCGAATTCCTCTCTTTCGAGCCCACTTCAGAAGGGGAACCATATATTCATCGACGGTTCGATCCGAAAAAGTAGGTTCTCCTCCCGTAATGCTGATGGTCTCCAAATGCTCGACCTCTTCCAGCCGGGACAACATCAGGTCAAGCGGCAGCTTGGACGGCTCCAGCATAACCAGCGTATCGCCAACCGCGCAATGCTCGCAACGCATATTGCACAAGTTGGATACCGTCATTTCAACGCTTGTTAAGCGGTGCTCGCCGTATTTGACAAGGGAACCAATGGGGTCCCAAGGGTCGTTGATGGGGGAAAGCTCCCGGTATGCCCGGTTCGGGGACAAGGTTTCGGGTTGTACTTCTATTCTGTTCAGCACCTGTCTTAATCATCCTATCTTTTAGAGGTTCATGTTATTATTACTATTCTTTGTTTCTTCATTGTAATCCTCGATACTGGAGTAAGCAAATGATAATGTTGAAATAGAAGCTGCCTGCCATGCCTTTTTGACAGCAAAAAGAGGCCTTTCGGCCCCGTTCAGATGCTCCTCGTCATATTCCGGAAACAAGCTGGGTGTCGGTCACGTCGTCATTAACGCCAACGATCATAACAGTCAACTGCTTCGATAGATCGATTTCGTAAGGCACGGCCAGTTCCTCGCCAGCTTCGTTATACAAGACACGCACAATGGGACGATGCGGATAACTATTGTTGTAGTCCACAACAACCCCGCGTTCGCATGTATGCAGCGTTACCGAAATGCCGATGGGATAAATCGCGACTTTATCCCTGAATTGCTGAAGCATATGCTGCTCGTACAAGGTGCCCGATCCAGCGTAAAGCCTCTCCATCGCCTGATGCGGCAGCATCGGCGCGCGGTAAACGCGATTGGTCGTCATAGCGTCATACGAGTCTACAAGACCAATCCATTTAGCGTAATCATGAATTTCTTTGCCGGCAATGCCGCGGGGATAACCGCTGCCGTCAAGCCGCTCATGATGCTGGAAAGCACAATGGGCCACAAGCAGCGGCATATTGGGCTCATCCTTGAGCAGTTCAAATCCCAATTGGGCATGACGTTTCATCAGCTCGAATTCGTCAACGGAAAGCGAACCCGGCTTTTTCAAAACGTTGGTCGATATTTGAGTTTTGCCGATATCATGCAGCAGCGCGCCCATGCCAAGCGTCACGACTTCATCGCGGGTATATCCGTTTGACATGCCCAGCAATGTCGTATAGACACAAACGTTTAGCGAGTGCTGGAATAAATAATGATCCACTGTGCCCATATTCATCAGCATGATCATGGCATCCTGGTGATTGGACAAATCATCGATAATATGGTTCATCATTTGTTTGAACGGAGCCGCGATATAGGGATACGAAACGCCTTTTTTCGCTTTGGGGCGCTCCATTAAATTACGGAAATTAGTGCGAATCTCCTTAATCGCCATACGGAAGGTTTCCTCCGTAATGAGGGTAGGAGGATTTATATCGTCAGTCCTGGAATCTTCAATATAAACATATTGGACGCCGCATTGCTCCAGCCTTGTAATCAGACGGGTAGACAGCTCCATATGCTCAGCAAGAAGAACGATGCCTTCTTCGGAAAATATTTTTTTGGCCAGCCTCATGCCTGGTTTGCATTGCGAAACAGGTAGCAATCGCATTTTTTCGGTCCTCTCCGTCTGTGGCCTTGTATATAAAAGTATCGGAAAAAGCCGCTCATAATGTTAATTTACGTCAAAATGCGTCATTTCGCAACCATTTTCATGCTTTTATTCGACATAATACGTCATTCCGACCTATTTACACCCCATTATTATCATCGGAAAGATGTCGTTTGGAGCAGCAGGCTACATCCGGTTCCAACGTTTCTTTTTGCACAACTGCAACGCGGATTTATCGCATAGCTCCCGTTCCAGCACGTCCCGAATAAATTCAGGAAGGAAAAATTGATAGTCCTCTCCCTCAGCTAAACTTTCGTACCCTATCCGAAAGCTGAACATGTCGAGGCTTCCCACCGTGTATTGCCTGCTATCTTCCATTGGCTGGCCGCCAATCAGAACCTTTGTCAGCTTTTCCATCGGCGGTTTCGCGGGGTCATAATCAATTTCCATGCCGTCAACGGCAAGCATGCCCAACACCTTCCCACGAAAACCGTAACCCTTCAGCGGCATATCGTAAAATTCCGGAAGCAGACTCTGCTCCAGAGCGGTCCGGATATGACTGCCGTACAGCTTCATGACGCAGGGATTGATCGGCGAAGGGCATAAGGCATGCAAATCGCCTGCCGTTGCATCGCCAATAGCCAAGCCGCCAAGCAGCTGGCCGTTATTGACCAGGCTAACCTCCGCGTTAGTCCAGCGCCGGATTCCCGCCGCAAGCAGGTTGGGCAGCGGCGTTTCGCGGTCCGCACTGGCGGGCAAAGCCTCTTCCAAAGTAGCAATAATACGGCTTAATTGCTTGCCTGCGCTTATGCGGTAACGGGAGATGATGGATGACGCTTCCGGATTTTCTGCATATGCAGCTGTCGGGATGACAGAGCATGAGTAAACAAGGCTGCCGTCCTCCGTCCTACGTCCGATTTCAATTCGTCCAACATGCTCTCCGAATTTTCCGGCGGCGCATACTGCCGTACCGTTAATCATTTCCGGCTCTTGAAGAAGATGATGCGTATGTCCACCCAGAATCAGATCGATTCCGTCGATTTCCTCCGCCATTTTGCGGTCGTTCAGCAGACCCAGATGGGATAATACAACGATCGTATCGCATTTGCTTCGGAGCTTTTGGACTTCCGCCGCGATCGCTTCCAGAGGATCGGACGATTGCCAGCCCAGCAGCTTGTAGAACGGTCTATAATCCGCCGTTGCCGCAATAACGCCAAACCGCAGGCCATTTTTGACAATGACTGTGCTTGGTTTAAGCCAGCTTGGACTATCGCCATCAGGCTCCAGCTTCATATTTGCGCAAATAACGGCAAAGCCGGCGCTGTCCGCAAAACGTTGCTCCAGTTCATGGATCGAATAAGTCAACCCTTCGTTATTGCCCAGCGTCACAGCTTCATACCCGGCTTCCTCCAGAAGCCTGATATTCACCTCTCCGCCGCTTCCTTCCGTCTCCAGCCTCATCCTGTCCATATGGTCGCCGCAATCCACCGCAAGCACTCTGTCCGCGCCCCACAGCCCTTTTTCTTCCTCTATAATGGAGGCTATGCGGGCGGCGTTTTCCAGCCGGCTGTGAATGTCATTGCTGTGAAGCAGCACAACAGCCGTCTCTATTTCCTTTGCCAACTTGATCCCAGCCTCTCCGTCTTTGTAACATCTATGCACTGTCAGCCGCCTATCTGCGACATCCGCCGTTCCGTCGGCGTGTGGGACAATGCCTCCTCCGCCAGCTTGGCGGCCATTTCATGATTTTCCGGTTTTATATCCATGGCACGGTAATAAAGCTCTCTCAATCCTCCGGGCTTATTCATGGCTTCCTTTACGTTCAGCTCATCCACCCAATAGAGACAAGGCTTTATCATGCCGTCGGCAGTCAGCCGCAGCCGATTGCAATTTTTGCAGAAATGATCGCTGATGGGGTGTATCAGGCCAAAAGACCCCGTTCCCCCTTCAAGCTCCCAATCGTCCGAAGGGCCATTCCCGGTTACTTTTTCCTTGCGGGCAATGACATATCCTTCCCGTTCCGCTATCTCCAGTACGGTGGACAGGGGCAGATAGTGATTACGCCAGTTTTCGTCGGCATGGCCAATCGGCATATATTCGATAAAACGCACATGTAATGGTTTTTCATGCGCAAGCTTCAAAAATTTCGGAATTTCGTCTTCGTTAACGCCCTTCAGCAACACACAATTTAATTTAATGGGCGAAAAGCCGGCTGCTGCTGCGGCTTCAATACCCTCCATCACTTTTGCCAAATCACCGCGCCACGCAATAAAACGGAATCTGGCAGGGTCAAGCGTATCCAGACTGATATTAACCCGTTTGAGACCGGCAATACGCAGCGCTTCCGCATATTTGGCGAGAAAGATGCCATTGGTCGTTAATGCAATATCCTGAATGCCCGGAATACGGGACAATCGGGCGATCAGTTGCGGCAAATCGGGACGCACCAAAGGTTCCCCTCCGGTGATTCTCAGCTTGGAAATGCCAAGTCTCGCGCCTTCTTCTACAACCTTCACAATATCGTCATAGCTTAAAAGGGTATCGGAATCCGCAAATTGCACGCCCTCCTCAGGCATGCAGTAGAGGCACCGCAAGTTGCACCGGTCTGTTACCGATATCCGCAAATAGTCATGCCGCCGTCCAAACCGGTCGATTAACGAGTTCATGCCGCGCCTCCATTTCGTCAAATTCAGTTCCCTACAGCATAACATTATTTTAAGTTTTATGGTATTCTATATCCATCCCAAATCACCATCCCGAAAGGTAAAAACATAATGATTAACACTTGGAAAATAAAGCTCTTTGCCGGACTTCCAGAACGTTTCGGCGCATCTGAAATCACTATCGAAAACGAAGCTCCGACCATGACTGCCGGCGAGTTAAAAAAAGCAATCGCCGAGACATGGCCCCAGCATCTGGCGGTACTTGAATCCGCTTTTGTAGCGCGAAATCATGCTTATGCGAATGACGGGGAAACCTTGTCAGCTAATGACGAGTTGGCGCTCCTGCCGCCGGTATCCGGCGGACAACCTTCGCCCGGCGATCACCTTGAGGAAACCGTCAATAGCTACGAAAAAGCGGAGCTTTTTATTATTACGTCGGACCCTATCGGCTCCGACGAGGTGCTTGAAAAGGTGATTGTTGCAGAGCATGGTGCCGCGATCGCGTTTGTGGGCACGACCCGGGAATGGACGCATGGTCAACGGACGGTTCATCTGGAATATGAAGCCTACGCGCCAATGGCCATTGTTACGATGAAGCAAATCGGCGACGAAATTGCCGAACGGTGGCCCGGGGCAAAATGCGCAATTAGCCATCGGATCGGAAAAGTTGAACTGACGGAAACCAGCGTCGTTATTGCAGTTTCGGCTCCGCACCGGGAAGCATGTTACGATGCCAGCCGGTATGCGATAGAACGCTTGAAGCAAATCGTACCCATTTGGAAAAAAGAAATTTGGGAGGACGGCTCGGAATGGAAGGGACATCAGCAAGGTCCCTGGAATCCGGTCGCTCCGCCCCAGCAAGCATAAAGGGAGGACCCTATCACATGGAACAATCCCGTTATGCCCGGCAAATCCGTTTTGGAGCAATTGGCAATTCCGGCCAAAGCAAGCTGGGGGCTTCAAAAGTCGCCATCGTCGGCCTTGGCGCCCTTGGTTCGGTCATCGCGCAACATATTGTCCGATCCGGCGTGGGCTATGTGCGCGTCATCGACAGAGATTACGTAGACTGGACCAATTTGCAGCGCCAGATGCTTTATACCGAAAAAGACGCAACTGACATGATGCCCAAAGCCGAAGCCGCTGCCGAGCGTTTGCGAAGTATCAACAGCACCATCCAGTTGGAAGCTCATGTATCCGACGTAACGGCATCCAATGTAGAGGAATTGCTGGGCGGCGTTGATCTCGTCGTGGACGGCAGCGATAATTTTGCCATCCGTTATTTGATCAATGATTTCTGCGTAAAACATAATATCCCGTGGATTTATGGAGGAGCTACAGGCTCCAACGGCATGACGATGACCGTCCTGCCCGGCAAAACGCCGTGTTATGTTTGTCTGTTTCCATCGGCGCCAGCTCCTGGCACGGCAGATACCTGTGAAACGGCAGGTATTCTCTCTCCCGTTGTGGACATGATCGGCTCCCTTCAGTCCATGGAGGCGATCAAGCTGCTCACCGGCAATACGGACGCCTTGCATGGCGGGCTGCTTCAGATCGACATGTGGCGGAACGGCTGGATGCCGATGGCGATTGCCAAGGCTCGCAGGGAGGATTGTCCTTGCTGCGGCAAACGGAAGTTTCCCTATCTGGACAACAACGATGCCGCTCCCGCCGCTGCAGCGCTTTGCGGACGCCAATCCGTACACCTGACTCCGGCAAGTCCAATGGAGTTAGACTTGGGAGCAATGGCAGATCGCCTATCCTCCAGTGGCGCGGTTACGTTAAATCGTTTCCTGCTCAAGGTAGAGCTGCCAGGAAATTTGTCCTTTGTTTTATTCCGGGATGGCCGGGCTATTATTCAAGGAATTGAAGATTTAGCAAGAGCAAGATATATTTATGCTGAATGTCTGGGTATTTAGTATCATTTGTGTCCTTCTCATATTGTCATTTGGCAATTAGATTGCTACTATATAATGGTAAATGCTAATATACACGCCTATTCCTGCTACTTGAGGAGCATACTAAGGGATTTTGAGGTGTCTCTATGAGGATTCATGTATCGGATTTATTGGACGGAGACCGGTTAAGCAATGATGTTTTTAACCATTATGGGCTGCATGTGCTCTCCAAGGGAACCCTAATTACCAAAACCGAAATCTCGCGATTGATTCAGCATCAGATTGATTTTATTGATATAGAAGAACGAATTTCGATAAGCCCGGAGCCATTACAACGGACGTTGGAATCAACGGTAAATCCAAAATGGCTTCCTACCGTTCAGCCTATATATGAAAACGCAGTCAAAACAATCCAGCAACTTTTTTCTAGCGCGCTTGATCAGGGAACTGTCGACGCCGCTGCTGTAGACGCTGTTCTTCATCCACTGCTTAACAATTTGCAGCTGGAACGGGATGTCGTGTCGATGCTGCTGCTGTTGAATACGCAAGATGAATATACATACCAACATTCCGTACAGGTCGGCATGTTATCTTACTATCTGGCAACTTGGCTGGATTATTCGCCGGAAGAGTCCACCAAGATCGGACGAGCCGGGTTTCTCCATGATATTGGCAAATCCAAAATCAAAGACGTTATACTAAACAAGCCTGACAAGCTGTCTACCGATGAATTCGACGAAGTTAAACGCCATACGATATATGGTCATGATATCATTATGGAATCGTATCAGGATGAGGATTTGGCTCTGACCGCGCTGCAGCACCATGAGCGTATGGATGGCAGCGGGTATCCCCATGCCTTGCAGGGTGACGAGATTCATCCCTATGCCAGAATCGTGGCTGTTGTGGATATCTACAGCGCCATGATATCCGCGCGCGTCTATCAAAAAGAGCGCGACCTTCTGTACGTGCTCCGCGAATTGTACAGGCTCAGCTTTACCGAGCTTGATCCGGTGACGACCCATGCATTTATCCGTCACATGATTCCCAATTTTATCGGTAAAAATGTGTTGCTTAACAATGAAGAGATGGGCATCATTATTATGACCCATCCAACCGAATTTTTCCGCCCGCTAGTTCAAATCGGCGAACACTTCATCGATATGAGCATCGAGCGCGAATACGAGATCAAGCAGGTGTTTTTGTAGAGTTTCGTTCATCCGTGTTTTATTTAGAATAAATGCTAGAAACCCGTCAGGCACAGGCCGGACGGGTTATTTGTTATAAAAATTTATTCTTCATTTGCGTTTACGTACTCATCTACGCTGAAGCTTAGTATTTTATCGAAAACAACGAACTCTGTTCGTTTAATAAAGTGCCCTTTATTCCAGCAGCATAAGTATTCGTTTGTACAGAAAAAAATAATTGGTACGCGGCGTCTTTGTGAAGTGTCAGAGCCGGAAGCTAGCTGCATGCTATGGACATCCATGACCGTTAGAGCCCTGTTTTGATGCAATGTCCATTTTTAAAGGTCATCCATGACCGTTAAAGCTAACATTCATCCCCGAAACGCGGCTTTTGTGACTCTAAAGGACACGGATGACCGTTAGCTGAAGCAAATGCCTCCATTTGGGGCTCTAACGGCCATCGGTGACCGCTAGGCGGGCAAAAGTAGCCGTAGGCGACCGCTAGGCGGGCAAAAGGCAGTCGTAGGCGACCGCTAGGCGGGCAAAAGGCAGCCATCAATGTCCATTTTTTAAAAAAGGTCACCTTTTTCAGTGTTTAACACTCATGCTTAGTGAAATCAAACGCTGATGATAAGGTTGCGCCGTAAATGATTATGCTAGTTTATTTTGATAAGGCATTCTGCGTATGTAAAACGCCAAATTCTGCAAATACAAAAAAAAGTAGAGAACGATGCACTCGTCCTCTACAAAAATACGTAATTTGTTGAAAGGTGGCAAATATGGCCGCAAGGTTAGCCGATACTGCCTTCCATTTCGAATTTGATCAATCTGTTCATTTCGACCGCATATTCCATCGGCAGTTCTTTGGTGAACGGCTCGATAAAGCCCATAACGATCATTTGCGTAGCATCGTCTTCACTCAAACCACGGCTCATCAGGTAGAAGAGCTGGTCTTCGGACACCTTGGAAACCGTAGCTTCATGCTCCAGCGTAATGTTGTCGTTAAGGATTTCGTTATACGGAATCGTATCCGACGTGGACTGGTTATCCAGAATCAACGTATCGCATTTGATGTTGGCTTTAGCGCCGTCGGAGTTGCGTCCGAAGGATGCCAGACCGCGGTACGTTACTTTGCCGCCGTGTTTGCTGATCGACTTGGACACGATTGTGGAGCTTGTGTCCGGAGCCAGGTGCGTCATTTTTGCGCCGGCGTCTTGATGTTGACCTTTGCCTGCAACAGCAATGGACAATACCATGCCTTTAGCGCCGCGGCCGCGCAATACAACCGCCGGGTATTTCATGGTCAGCTTGGAGCCGATATTGCCGTCGATCCATTCCATGGTCGCATTTTCGTCTGCAACGGCACGTTTGGTAACGAGGTTGTAGATGTTTGGCGCCCAGTTTTGAATCGTAGTATAACGAACGCGGGAATCCTTTTTACACAGGATTTCAACTACCGCGCTATGCAGCGAGTTTGTGCTGTAGATTGGAGCGGTACAGCCTTCAACGTAGTGAACCGAGCTGCCTTCGTCCGCAATGATAAGCGTACGCTCGAATTGTCCCATATTTTCGGAGTTGATCCGGAAATACGCTTGCAGAGGAATTTCGCATTGCACGCCTTTTGGTACATAAATAAAGGATCCACCGGACCAAACTGCACTGTTCAGAGCTGCAAACTTGTTGTCCGTAGGAGGAATAATTGTGCCGAAGTATTCTTTCATCAGCTCAGGGTATTCGCGGAGAGCGGTGTCGGTATCCGTAAAGATAACCCCTTGTTTCTCCAGGTCCTCCTGCATGCTATGGTAAACAACCTCGGATTCATATTGAGCGGATACGCCAGCAAGGAACTTTTGCTCCGCTTCCGGAATGCCCAGCTTGTCGAAGGTTTCCTTGATTTCTTGAGGAACCTCTTCCCACGTTTTGCCTTGCTTCTCGGAAGGCTTGACGTAATACTGGATGTCGTTGAAGTCCAGATCATTCAGGTCGCCGCCCCAATTCGGATTCGGCATTTTGTTGAATTGCTCCAGCGATTTGAGACGGAATTCAAGCATCCACTCCGGCTCGTTTTTCATTTCGGAAATTGTGCGAACAATTTCAGGTGTCAAACCTTTACCCGATTGAAAAATCGCTTTATGCTCGTCGCGAAAACCGTATTTATATTCTTCCATTTCCGGCATCGATTTTGCCATGGTGTTCACGCTCCTTTAACTTTTAAGAGGTTGTTGAACTCGCTCTTTAGTTCTTAGCTTCGTTCTCGATGCCCTTGCGCAAGGCGTTCCAGGCAAGCGTGGCGCATTTGATTCTCGCCGGGAACTTGTTGACGCCGGACAATGCCTCGATATCTTCGTTCTCTTGAAACTCCACGTCTACGCCTTTCATCAGGGAAGAGAAACGTTCCGCCATTTCCAAAGCTTCCTGAAAGCTTCTTCCTTTGACAGCCTCCGTCATCATAGATGCGGAGCTCATGCTGATGGAACAGCCTTCGCCCGTATATTTGGCATCTGTCACTACATCGTTTTCCACCTGAAGCTGCAGCGAAATGCGATCGCCGCAAGTGGGATTATTGAGATTGATCGTAACCGCTCCCTCATCCATCGTGCCCCGGTTTCGCGGATTTTTGTAGTGATCCATAATGACTCTGCGATACAAATCATCCAATTGCATGACCGAAGAACTCCTTTGTTTGGATTAGCGCATCGGTTAAGTGATCAACGTCACTTTCGGTATTGTATAAATAAAAGCTTGCGCGTGCCGTAGCGGAAACATTCAGCCAACGCATCAGCGGCTGGCAGCAATGATGCCCCGCCCGGATGGCAATGCCCTTGGAATCCAGCACGGTTGCCACATCATGAGGATGAACGTCGCCCAAATTAAAGGTGACCAATCCAACCCTGTTTTCTTTAGGGCCGTAGATTTCGAGCCCGTCGATTGTGGACAAACGCTCATAAGCGTATGCAGCCAGATGTCTTTCGTGGCGTTCGATTTCATCCAATCCAACGCTCTCCAGAAAATCGATTGCGGCAGCAAGACCAACGGCGCCAGCAATGACCGGAGTCCCTCCCTCAAAACGATAAGGGATATCCTTCCAGGTAGAGTCGTACAACTCGACAAAATCGATCATTTCGCCGCCAAATTCGATCGGCTCCATATTCTCCAGCAGCGAACGTTTTCCGTACAGGGCGCCTATGCCCGTCGGACCGCACATTTTGTGGCCGGAGAATGCGTAAAAGTCAGCTCCCAGGTCCTGTACGTCAACCCGTTTATGCGGCGTGCTTTGCGCGCCGTCAACCACCATAACGGCTCCTGCGCGATGCGCGATTTCAGCAATGGCTTTAATAGGGTTGACCACGCCAAGCACATTGGAAACATAAGTTACCGAAACAACCTTGGTGCGAGGAGTGATGGTTTTTTCCACGTCCTCCAACGACAACGTTCCGTCCTGCTGCAGCGGAATATATTTCAGCGTAGCGCCAGTCGCTTTTGCGGCTTGCTGCCAAGGAATCAGATTGCTGTGATGCTCCATCGGCGTAATGACGATTTCGTCGCCTTCGCCGCAAACGGTGCGTGCATAGCCGCTAGCGACCAAATTAAGGGCGGTTGTTGTTCCCCGGGTAAAAATAATTTGCTCCGGCGATTCCGCATTTAGAAATGCAGCTACCTTTTCGCGGGCCCCCTCATACGCGTCCGTCGCGCGGGAACCAAGCGTATGCACGCCACGGTGAACATTGGCATTGTCCAACTCGTAATAACGTCTTACCGCATCAATGACGGAACGCGGCTTCTGGGAAGACGCCGCGCTATCCAGGTAAACGAGCGGATGCCCGTTTACCTCTTGATGCAGTATCGGGAATTGTTCCCTTACTGCATGTATATTCATCCCTCAAGCTTCCTTTCCAGCAACTGCTGAAGCTGGGTCCGGACCGCCTCGACCGAAATTTCCGATACAACAGGGGCCAGGAATCCGTAGATGATCAATCGTTCAGCATCCTGCTTGCTTATTCCGCGAGAGCGAAGATAATAGACCTGTTCAGGGTTAACTTGGCCAACGCTTGCCGCGTGTCCCGCTGTTACATCGTCTTCGTCGATCAACAGAATAGGATTGGCGTCGCCGCGCGCTTTCGGGCTCAGCATCAGAACTTTTTCAGTCTGAACGCCGTTGGCTTTAGTTGCGCCATGTTCAATTTTGGTAATGCCGTTGATGATCGCCGAAGCGGAATCCTTCATCACCGCGCGTGTAATCATGTTGCTGTCCGAGCTTTTGCCAAAATGGACCGCTTGCGTAGTCAAGCTCATCTGCTGCGCGTTATTGCCTACGCTGATAACCTTGACATCGGAAGTCGAGCCTTGGCCCTTCATAATGGATTTGGTGTCCGACAACGTATTGCCGTCATTCAAATCGCCGATGATCCATTCCACGCGTCCGTCATTTTCTACAACCGCACGGCGGAATGTCATGTCGACGCCGGCCGAGCCAAGAGAATGAATGGAGCCGAAGCGTACAAGCGCGCCGGATTTCGCAAACACTTCAACGACGGATGGATGCACAAACGGAGACGAAACCGCTGCTTTATCCGTTACGACGCAATCAACATAGGTGACGCGGCTGTTGCTTTCGGCAACAATCACAATATGCGGGGCAAACGTCGCTGCTTCATTATCATTGTAAAGAATCGCTTGAAGCGGCACTTCCACTTCCACGTTTTTAGGCACGTACAGGAATACGCCGCCATTCCAGATTGCCGCATTTAATGCGGTCAGCTTGTCCTCGTCCTTCTTCACGGCTTGGAACAAATATTGCTGAACCAGATCTCCATGTTCCTTGCAAGCTGTTTCCAGATCCGTGAAAATAACGCCTTTGGCCGACAGCTCCTGAGAAAGGCCGCGCCATATAGCGCCGGAGTTACGCTGAATAACCAGATTTTCCGTTCCTTCCGCTACCAACGAGCCGATAGCCTCCGGCAGTTCCGCCAGGGATGCCGCAGGAGCGGACTCAGCGTAGCTGCCAACCGCCGTTAAATTCCAGCGTTCGATCCGAACCTTCTCCGGCTTTGGCCATGCCAGTTCGCCGGCTAGTTCCGCGGCTTCGCCGCGAAGCTTGACGAGCCATTCCGGCTCCCCTTTGCTCCGCGCCAGCGCCTCTGCGGAGCTGCGGTCGGTTGGAGTCGTCAATTGTGTACTCATGTTATCTGCCTCCTCCCGTATTAAGACTGGCCGACGGTTTCGTCAACGATGCCCAGTTCTTCCTTCACCCAGTCATAACCTTCGTTCTCAAGGCGTTGCGCAAGCTCCGGTCCGCCGGATTTAACGATGCGGCCTTGCATCATGACATGGACAAAATCAGGAGTGATATAGTTCAACAAACGCTGATAGTGTGTAATGATCAGGAACCCACGGTCCTCGGAACGCATAGCGTTAACGCCGTTTGCAACAATGCGCAATGCATCGATGTCAAGACCGGAATCGATTTCGTCAAGCACGACGATTTTTGGATCCAGCAGCATCATTTGCAGGATTTCGTTACGTTTTTTCTCGCCGCCGGAGAAACCTTCGTTCAGGTAACGGTGCGCGAACTCCGGATTCATCTCCAGTTCCTTCATCTTGCCTTCCATTTGGCGGATGAAGCGGATAAGGGAAATTTCGCTGCCTTCTTCACGACGAGCGTTAATTGCGCTCCGCAGGAAGTCGGAGTTTGTTACGCCTGGAATTTCGCTTGGATATTGCATCGCCAGGAACAGGCCGGCGCGCGCTCTTTCGTCCACTTCCATCTCCAGCAGGTCTTCGCCGTCCAGCGTAGCCGCTCCTTCGGTCACTTCATATTTAGGATGTCCCATCAATGCGGATGCCAGCGTACTTTTGCCTGTACCGTTAGGACCCATGATCGCATGGATTTCCCCGCCCTTGATTTCCAGGTTAATGCCCTTCAAAATTTCTTTTCCTTCGATTTCTGCTTTCAGACCATCGATGACAAAATGCGTTGCCATAATATGCATATCCCTCCACGGTTGTTTTTCATTTTACAATTTCTGATTCTCAATGATTCTCAATAATCATTTTAATATAGTTTTTGTTATAAATCAATGCAAGCCCTTCTGATTCTGTCTCTTTCCTCCACAAATTTCGACTCCGGCACCACCTGAGTCAGCTCTCTGCGGGATACCTCATCCTCCAGCCTTACCCAAGATTTGCATCCCGTATACGCCGGTTTCATAGGAATTGTAAGGGGTTGATCAAGGGCATACACTTTCAGAATGAGCAAATGAAGGGGATTTTTGCGCTTCCACTTTAACCGCTCCTCGGCGAACGTATCGTTCCAAATATGAAATTCCCTCAGTCGGTCCAGCGTCTCCTGATCCCTAATTTCGATATCGTCGCTGACTTCGGCATAAGCCGACAACGTCATGGTGTCCATCTCCGGCGACCAATCCCTTAACGTCTCATCCATGTCGTCGCGATATGGCGGCTTCAGCAGATCCTTCCGTTGATGCTCATACGCCGGCATGAGATAAAAACTGTGGCTAAGCAGGCGAAAGTCACGCGTTTCTTCAATTATTCCGCCTTTACGCATTACAATGATTTGTTTGCCTTCCTGCAAAGCCTTAACCGATACAGCCCATTCCTTCAATGCGACAGGCTGCCCATTGTCCTCTACGCTCATCACCTTGTCCCCCATTGGTTTCGTTTCTTCTATTTTGGAAAAAACCCAACCAGAAGTCAACTGAAAGTGTCGGTACGATACATTACGTTTTGGGACTTTTTGAACAACCTTTCAGGGGTATTCCATCACTTATTAATATCCATTATACTAGGGGGTGTCTTCAATCTCTCTTAAGGGCATCTTTCACCGCCTTTCCGCCCCCTGCTGCGTTACTTTTCCTTGACTTACCCCGGTAAGTCTGAGAAAAAGCGCCTTGCATGAAACGAAAATTCGGAATAATCTGCTCCCTTCGGAGTTTAAAGACACCCCTATTGGGAATGATTTTGCATTTTCGCAATGATACGATACTTATCCGGAGGTGTACAGGCATGACCGCCTATCGTCCCTTAGACGAACAACAAGCGATACAAATTGCCCGGGAAATCAAGCAGCTTTTTCCGGAAAACGCCGAGCTGTCCTGCCGGGAAATCGGTGACGGCAACCTAAACCTGGTCTTTCATATTACCGACGCCTCAAGCGGCGCCAGTGTTATTCTGAAGCAAGCTCTGCCCTATGCCAAAGTTGTTGGTGAATCTTGGCCTCTCACCCTCGACCGCGCTCGCATCGAAAGCGAAAAGCTAATTTTGGAAGGCAAGCTTGCACCGGGACTTGTGCCTGTCGTATACCATTATGACGCCGAGCTTGCGCTGACAGCCATGGAGGATCTCAGCAGCCACCAAATTATGCGCAAAGGCCTGATGGATGGCATTCGTTACCCGCTGTTCAGCGACCACATTTCCACTTTTATGGCGAAAACGCTGTTTTTCACTTCCGATCTGGGCATGAATCAGCAGGATAAGAAGCAGCTCGTCAAAACCTTTATAAATCCGGAACTGTGCAAAATAACGGAAGATCTTATTTTTGACGATCCATATACCGATTCTCCAAACAATAGCTACGACAGCCATCTGGAAGATGCCGCAGCCGCTTTGCGAAAAGACGGAGATCTTCAATTGGAAGTAGCCTTGCTGCGCGAAAAGTTTCTGACCCAGGCACAAGCGCTGCTTCATGGCGATTTGCACACCGGCAGCATTTTTGCCACTCCTGAATCTACGAAAGTCATCGACCCCGAATTCGCCTTCTACGGGCCAATCGGATTTGATGTGGGAGCTGTGTTCGCCAACCTGCTATTGAACTATGCCGGACAAGTCCACTGGAGTCAAAACAATGAGGAACGTTCGGCTTTCCGGGCTTATTTGCTGGACACGATCGAAAAAACCTGGACTGCCTTTGCATCCAAATTCCTGGCGCTGTGGAATGAACATGGCGTTGACCGCCTGGCCTCGGCCGCTCCGGGCTACAAAGAAAACTACATGAAACGTCTGCTTCAAGATTCGATCGGGTATGCCGGAGCCAAAATGGTTCGCCGCATCGTCGGTTTGTCCCATGTCGCGGATATAGACCGTATTCCGGATGCCGCAGGCCGTGAAACAGCGCAAAGACTGGCGCTTTCCATCGGCACAGAATTAATCCGCCGCAACCGCAAAGCGGAATCTATTCAGGATTTGCTTGATAGTGTAGCAACAAGAGAGGATGTTCATAATGACTGAGCTCTATAACGGGCTGCAATCCCTTATTTGGAAAGGCGAAAAGCTGGATTTGCTGGACCAGCGGCTTCTGCCGGAGGAAATTGTATATTTGCCGCTAACGACCGTTCAAGACGTGTGGGAAGCGATTTTTCATTTGAAGGTAAGAGGAGCGCCGGCAATCGGAATCGCAGCCGCTTACGGCGTCGTTCTGGGCAGCCGATCAGCGGCAAGCCTGGAGGAATGGCAGGAAGCTATCAATCGCGACTCCGCGCACCTTGCTACCTCCAGGCCAACGGCGGTTAATCTGTTTTGGGCGCTTGACCGGATGAAGGCCACCGCGCTTCGGCTTGCCGGGAAGTCATTGGATTTGGAAGCCTGCAAAGAAGGGCTGCTTCAGGATGCAATCGCGATTCAGAGCGAAGACGAAACGACCAACCGGCTTATCGGCGAACATGCATTGTCGCTTTTTAAGGATGATATGGGCGTATTGACGCATTGTAACGCGGGCGGCCTGGCAACCGCCAAATATGGCACGGCGCTGGCCCCGTTTTATTTGGCCCAAGAACAAGGCATGTCCATCCGCGTATTTGCGGACGAAACTCGCCCCGTTCTCCAGGGAGCGCGCTTGACAGCATTTGAGCTTCATCAAGCTGGCATTGACGTCACCTTGATATGCGACAATATGGCTGGCATGGTCATGTCCAAAGGCTGGATCGACGCCGTTATTGTAGGCACGGACCGGGTTGCAGCCAATGGCGATGTCGCCAACAAAATCGGAACGTACAGCGTAGCAGTTTTGGCTAAAGCGCATGGCATTCCTTTTTATGTTGCGTGCCCTCTTTCAACCATTGATCTCAATACGCCGACAGGCGCTGAAATTCCAATCGAGGAGCGCAACGCGGAGGAAATTACTAACGGTTTTGGCAAGCGCACCGCTCCGGAGGGCGTCAAAGTTTTTAATCCCGCATTTGATGTAACGCCTAATGAATATGTAACGGCCATTATTACCGAAAAAGGGATCGTAACGGCCCCGTTCAAGGAAAACCTGGCCAAGCTTTTTGCTGAATAATTTCATACTCAAATCTTGCAGCCGCTGCTTTTCCCTCGTAGCGGCTGAAGTAGTTGTTCCAAAAGTCCGAGAACCGAACTTTTTGAATTCTCATTATTATGGCTCAGAGCATAAGCTGCAGCGCGTCTGCCCCAATCATCCCCGCTGTAATGCCCAATGCTTCGGCTTTGTGCGTCACGGATTCCAGAGGAGCTGCCATCAGCTCTTCCAGCGTTCGCACGCCAACTGCGCGCCCTGCAATAATTTCTCGGCTTTTAAGCTTATCGTTCAGCAAAGCAACATCCAATGCGCCGCACATAATATAACCCCGATCCGTTGAAATGGATAGCAGTGTCGTTTTGGGAAGCTTTACTTCAACCCCCAATACAGTAGCGCCGCTCTCCAGTGTAAAAGGAACCACTTTTATCAGACGAACCACCTCCCAGGACCTATAAAATGACCAAATCAACCGCAAAAACAGTATATGCATCCATCATATCCCAGTGTGGACTTTGGCAATATATAGGTCTATGTACCCTTCGATATTAATGGTATATTAGTAAATGTTGAATTAAATAAACAGTGGGAGCATTCACTATGATCAAGCAGCAACAAGGTACACCAGCCAATTACCTGTTTAATGTAGACATTCTGGTGGAAGATGTCCACCACGCCAAAGCACTTGAGCAATTGCTCAAGGCGTTGAATCAAGGCGGTTTTAAAGATTACCGTATTGCTTCTGGCATTCAGCTTGGCCAAAAGATTGAAAACATGCTGGCTGAAAATAGCCAACGTTCTGAAATTCCCGTAACGCTCCCCACCCCGCCAAAAGCACCGCCTGCACCACAACAGGAACTGCCTGGATTCGACGGCTTGCATACAATTATGAAAAGCAATGCCCTTATCCGGCTAATTGTGAACAAGGGGCTGGGAATTAAGCTGAATATCCCTTGCCGGATTATTAACATCGACGAAAAAGAACAGCTGATTACCGTTTACCATGTAGATGAAAAACAAGTCTATACATTCAGAATGACCGAAATCGAAGATCTTCTGGATTAGGGCGCAATCAGCAAAAAAGCTTGCTCCTCGCGATAATGAATGATTCATTATCGCGAGGAGCAAGCCATTAATCATTAGCTTATTATGAATTAGCCTGCCTTTAGCATATGTTCGATCCGGTCATGGGATACGGGCGGGCTGCGGAAGTATCCTTGCATTTCATCGCATTGATGCCTGCGCAAAAACTCCATTTGCTCTTCCGTTTCCACGCCTTCAGCAATGACTTGAATGTTCAAGTTGTGGGCCATAGCGATAATAGCCGCCACAATTTCGGCATCATCCGGGTCTTGTTGAATATCCCGGACAAAAGAACGGTCTATTTTGAGACGGTCAATCGGGAAGTTCTTCAAATAGTGGAAGGAGCTATAGCCCGTTCCAAAATCGTCAACGCTTATGCCTACGCCAAGCTCCGTTATCGCAAGCAGGCAGCGAGTAATATGCCCAACATCGATTGTCATGGATTCAGTAATTTCCAAATCCAGATATCGCGGCTCCAGACCCGTTTGCTTCAGCACTTCCGCAATTCGCTCCGCCAAATCATGCTGCATGAACTGCCGGATGGAAAGATTAACCGCAACAGGCATAGGAGGAAGACCTTCATCCTGCCATTCCTTGTTCTGACGGCATGCCTCCATCAACACCCAATCGCCGATCTGAACGATCATGCCGCTTTCCTCTGCAAGAGGAATAAATGCTCCTGGAGACAAAAGGCCGCGTGCGGGGTGATTCCACCTGACAAGCGCTTCGACGCCGACAATGCCGCCTCCGGCAAGATCATATTGAGGCTGATAATGAAGCACAAATTCCTTGCGCTGAATGGCCTGATACAATTCATGCTGCAGCTTTAAACGCTCGAAGGAAGAATTTTCCCAGCTTTCGGAGTACAGCTTGCAGTCGCTTTTCCCGTTTTCCTTTGCTTTGACCAACGCGATATCGGCTTTTTTGAACATCGTGTAGCCGTCGTCTAGCGCCTGAGAGCTCGTCACCAAACCCATACTGGCCGTGACATGGACGGGAAACCCCTTCAGCTCGTATGGCTCCTCGATTGCTTTCAGCAATTGGTTTGCGTTGTCCATCAGCTCTTCTTCGGAAGAGATGGAATGGAACAGAAAAGCGAATTCATCGCCTTCCATTCTGGCAACCAGATCTTGTTCCGACAAACCGCGATTTGCCCTCTCCGCCACTTGAAGCAGCAGCATATCGCCAAATTCGCGCCCGAACGACGCATTGACCAGCTTAAAGCCGTCCAGATCCAGATAGCATATGCCCACCAGACGCCCTTCTTCATCGGCGCTGGCCAGACTTTCCGACAGCTTGATCTGGAACAAGGTGCGGTTAGGCAGCCCCGTCATATCGTCGTAATAAGCCATGTAACGAATCCGCTCCACATTGCGTTTGCGGTCGCTCAAATCCTGGCAGATGAGCAATGATCCGATAATAATGCCGTCTCGTTGCATGGGAGAACATATAACCTGCAGCTCCAGCGGAAAGCCGGAGCGATGATTAATATGAATATTGTTTCTTGTGATTGAACCTTCCGCAGCTTCATCAAGCGCCTGCTTCAGCACCTGGCGGCTTCCGGGATCGATAAGCGTCATCAAAGGTTCGCCGATTAGCTCAAAGCGCTGGTAACCCAGCATCAGGCTGGATGCTTCATTAACTTCCACGACATGGCCGGATGCATCCAGCACAGTCAGAGGGACCGCATCGGATACGAGTAAGGCGTCAGCGATTGCTCCGTGATACTTCTGGACGCCCCCGAGCGGATTTCGGCGCAAATAAAGCAGTAAGGCTGTGGCAAGCAGCAATGCCGCCACCGTAAACGACGTCCACCGGTACATGGCATCATGAATCACCATAAAGGTAATAAGCAGCCACAATAAAGCTAACGCGGTTATACCCGCTATCATTGTCCACGGCTCATTCAGAACCGTCATTTTCCGTTGTCGGAGCCGTGCTTCAGGCGTTTTGTTTATGTCTTTAGCCACACACAAACTTCCTTCCTCGCGTCGAGTCAACTCATTGTCAGCTTTATTATAAACGAAATCAATAATTTGTCATAGAAATATTTGCTTGAACGACAGCATACGGCCTTTTTCGAGGGGCGAATGCCGTCGAAGCGCCGGATTCATTTCTGCTGCCCTGACTCTCCCTTAAGCTTTAGCGCACCCGCAATGACAAAGCCCCAGCCCGCCAGCATTGCGACTCCCCCGATTGGAGTAACCGCGCCAAGCATAGGGAAATCCGCTAAAACCAGCACGTACAGGCTTACGCTAAAAATCAGCATTCCCGCCAAAAGAAGCTTACCGCCTATGCCGATCAACCGGCTTCCTCCCGCAAACCTGTCCAGCAGCGATACCAGCATAAGGCCAAGCGCTCCGTACATATGATAACGGATGCCAGTTTCAAACGTGTCCAAACGGTCCGGGGTAAAATGGCCCTCCAGCGCATGGGCTCCGAAAGCTCCCAGCGCAATGGCAAAAGCTGCATTAATCGCTCCGATTACAAAAAATTTGGGAAACATATTATTTTCAATCCTTCCGTTTTTGTGTATAATTCTTTAAATACAAATAAAAGGAGTTTGAGTAATGGAAAATAATGAAAATCAATTCCCGTCCAACAACCCAGGCTTTAGCCCGATTCAGCCGGTTGGCTACGACCAGCCGCTTAAACATTCCGGCTTAGGCATCACATCGTTTGTTATCGCTATTATTGCCGTCTTGCTGGTCATCGTCGGTTCGATCATGGCAGGTTCTTCCGTGTCCGAATTTACAAATAACGAGGATCTGCTTAACGAAATGTTTTCATTGACGGAGCAGTATGAAGATCAAACCGAGCTAGGCAATAAAATTTTGGAAAACGAAGAAGTCAGCGGAGCCATTTATAGCATGGTAGGCGCCTTGTTCCTTATTGTGGGTGCTGTCGGCTTGGCCTTCCTTGGAGGCATTTTTGGCCTGATCGCCGTATTTGCCAAAAACAAACGCAAAGTCTTCGGCATTATCGGCCTTGTTCTTAACGGCCTTATCTTTGTGGGAGCCATCGGACTTTTCATCGTAGGTATAGCTGGCGCCGCTGCCGCCACTTAGGTTTATTGCTTAATTGCATCGGCGCACCCTTTCCTGTCCTTCAGGAAAGGGTGCTTTTTTGTGCAAGCAAGCACAAGTTTGGTTGAGGTATCCCTACTTCAGCACCAATCTTGTTTTACTATATCCCTCTTTCGTTTTGTGAACCTCCAGACATGCCGGAAAAGCCTCCTTCAGTTCCCCCACATGCGAGATAACGCCTATCATCCGTCCTCTTTTTTGCAAATCGACAAGCGCCGCTACAGCCTTCTGCAGAGATTCTTCGTCCAACGAGCCGAAACCTTCGTCAATCAGCATCATCTCGATAGAAATGCCGCCTTGCACGGATTGAATAACGTCGGTCATGCCTAGCGCCAGACAAAGCGATGCGTTAAACTTTTCACCGCCCGACAACGTTTTGACGTCTCGCTGCTGTCCAGTATAAGCGTCGTATACATCCAGACCCAAGCCGCTTTGCTTGCCTCTGGATTCCAGCCTGTCGCTGCGCTGCAGTTGGAATTGCCCGTTTGAAAGCTCCGCAAGACGCACATTGGCCATGCTTACGATTTGCTCCAGATATTCAATTAGGATATATCGCTCAAAAGACAGCTTGAGGCTGTTTTCGCCCTTTAGCATGCTGTAGAGATCCAACACGTCTTCCAGTTCCTTCTCAAGGCGGGCCACCGAAGCCGCCGTTGCCCCAACCGCTTCCTTTAGACGGGAGGCCTCGTGATTAAAGCGCCGGGCTTCGCCCTCCGCGCGGATCGCCCCTTCATGGGCTTCTTTTTGTACGGCAATCCCGGCTTGCAGCTCCTCCGTCGGAAACCGGGAAGTACCCGCGAGCCATTCCTCAAGCTGGGCGATCGACGCATTCAACGCCGCCACGCTAGTGCGATATTGCTCCAGTTCGCTGCGCATCCGCTCTCTTTGACCTTCCTCCAGCAATGCATTCCGGTAGTCCTGAACCGTCCCGAAACCGGCTTGCGCCAGTTCCCGCTTCAACCGTTCGCCGCTTTCCTCCTCTACGCGAAGAGCTTCATCGTACCGTTCGTGCGCACCGTTGGCATAGGCCCTGCATTCCGCCAGCCTTGCTTCAGCCGCAGCTGCTTCCTCCTGCGCGTTCTGCCAGGCCTTTTGCAGCTCCTTCAAACGCCGCTGGCCGCTCGCAATGACTTCGTTCAGCGCCTCAGGACTCCGAAGCGGCTCCGGAATGCGCTCAAGCTCGCGCTCAAGCAGCGCCTTCTCCGCCGCATGCTGCAGCTCAAGCTCGCGTCCCCGACCTCTTGAAGCCTCAAGCTCCGCTTCCAGCATGGCAAGTCTGCTCTCCAGCTCTCCTTGCTGCAGCCTGAGTCCGTCCAGGGCATCCGCTGCTAACTGCAAACCTCCGGCGGTCTCCTTCTGGATCTTCCATGCTTCTCTAAGCTCCGCTTGCCTTTTTTGCAGTTTTTCTTCCGTGGCGTCTTCCGCTAACGGCAATTTGCCAAGGCCGGGCAGCAGCTGATCCCATTCCTCGTCGTCAAGCGCTTGTGCGGACGTTGCCGCCGCAGCTTGGGCTTGAACGGCCATAAGCTCTCTTTCCACATGCGCCAGCCGTTCCTTTGCTTCCTGAACCTGCTCTTTGCTTGGCATTTCCTCATGGTTCGAAGCCTTGCCGGGATGCTCCAGACTGCCGCACACAGGACAAGCTTGGCCGTCATGCAGATGAGAAGCGAGCAATCCCGCTTGCCCTTCAATCCAGGCTTGCTCCAAAGCCTCGTGCGCCCTGCGGGCGGAGGCAAGCGCCTGCTTGTACTGGCTTTCCATGGAGATACACTGCCGCAGTTCCTCCGAAACGCCGAGCAGACGTTTCACGGCTTTCCCGGAGGCCTCGATGGAAGCCAGCTCCTGCAGCGCCGAATTAAGCTCCTTCATTGCTTTTTCGCTAGCCGTGATTTGCTGCAGAAGCTCGTTGCGCCTCGCGCGCCCTTCCAGCAGCGAGGTCTCGGTCGACCTTGCGGCGGCCAGCGCTTCTTTGCAGCGCCGGTCAAGCCCGGCAATTGCTTTTTCCCTGGCCGACAAGCTTTGAACAATCGGCAGCAGCTCCATACTGGCATTCAGCTCCCGTTCAGCGCCATGCCGCTGCTCTTCCTTCGCGGCCTCCTCTTGCAGCCGTGCGGCCGCCAAGCTGCGGCGCACTTCGGCTTCCTCCAGCTCCTTCACCCGCTGCTCCAGCATCAACTCCTGCTCCCGCCGTGTTTTCCCACTCCGCAGAGCAGCTTCTTCATGCGGCCGGAGCCTCTCTGCGGTGACGGCCAGCTTCAATGCTTGCTCCTGGAGCGACATACGGTCGCTTTGTCCGCTGTGCTCGTGAAGCTGCCGGCGCTTGAGATCCAGCTCGTCATGCCGTCCGTTCAGCAGCGTCATATCCTGAAGCTTCTGTTGAAGCTTCTCCAAAGCCGCGCCCGCTTCTTGCTTGTCCAGCTCAGCCTTTTCTTGCAGCAGCCTGTAATGCTCCGCCTCCAGCGCCAACGCCTCGCCTACTTGAATGCTGTTGTATGATTCTTGGCCGAAAGTCGCCTGCAGGAGACTCTCTTCCCGCAGCGGCAGCGCTTCTGCCGCCTGCCGCATAACGGCGGCCGCGCCAGCTCGCTGCTCCTTCAGCCTGTCCTGCAGTTCCCGATTCCGCTGCTGGAATTTCCCTTGCAGACGCTGAAACAGCTCCGTTCGGAAAATACGACGCAAAATGTCCTCTTTATTATCGGTATCGGACGTCAGCAGCTTGCGGAATTCGCCTTGCGGCAGCATCACGATCTGGCTGAATTGTTCTTTGGTCAGCCCGACGATGGCAAGCAGCCTGGCATTAACCTCAGTCGTAATAAAACGATCGACAGCCGGGATTTCTTCGTCATCCCTTAGCTCGTACAGCTCAGTCTTTTCGCCCGTTTCGCTTTTGTTGGCTCCCTTGCGATGCTTCATTTGCCGAAGGACCCGATACGTCCTTCCTCCTGAAGCAAACGTCATCTCTACCGCTGTATGTGTGTCTTCATCGGCAAATTGGCTGCGCAGCATTCGGGGATCCATGCGATCCTCGCCGCTGGCATAGCCAAACAAGGCAAAACAGATAGCGTCAAAAATCGTTGTTTTTCCAGCGCCTGTATTTCCTGCAATCACAAACAGCCGATGCTCGCCAAGCTTTGTAAAATCAATAATTTCCTCATTCCGGTAGGGACCAAAGGCCGTCATGGCCAGCTTTAACGGCTTCATGCGCCAGCCCCCTCTTCCTTCAGCAAGCTATCCAGCATGTTGGAAAACAATTCCTTTCGCTCCTCCGTCAACGGCACGCCCTTTACTTCCTGATAAAAACCAGCGAACAAATCGACAGGTTCGCTTTGGCTTCGTTTGGCGGCATTTGCTTCTGAAACGCTGCTTTGCCCTTCCTGATTCGCGCCTTGGGCCATACGCCGGTCAACATGCAATGCATTGGGATAAACGGCTCTGACTTTTTCCATCGGAAACAGCACCGGAGCATCGTTCAGCAGCGTGACGAACACGTAATCGTCATTGACCGGATGGCGTTCCAGCTCCTCGATCGACGCCTCCACCCGCCGCATATTTCTTCTTGGCAGGAGCGGTCTCTTTTGGACGCTTGATACCCCGCTCCCATCCATTTCCACAATTAAGTAGCCTTTTTCGTGGTTTTCTTCGGAGATGGAATATTTGAGAGGCGAACCGCTATAGCGGATGTTTTCGTTCAGTACATAGTGGGCTCCATGCAGGTGACCCAGCGCCGTATAATGAAAGCTGCTGAATAATGCCGCGCTGACATGTTCGGCTCCTCCAATGGAAAGCGGCCTTTCTGAATCACTGGTGTTGGGCATCGATTCGCCAGCCGGGGTTACAAAAGCATGTCCCACCAGCACATGCCGTGCGGAAGGGTCCCGGTTTTCATTAATTTTTGCCGTGATTGCAGCCATGGCATCCTGATGAGTACGTATGCCGTCATCGCCAAGCGCGTGCCGCACCTGTCCGGGATCGGCGTAAGGGGCCAGATGGACAAACACTTCTCCATATTCATCCCGCAAAACAACCGGCTTTATCTCCCCCGTATATCCTCCGGCCAAATGAAGCCCCCGGCTCTCCATAAACCGCGAGCCAAAGGCAATCCGGTCGGGGCTGTCGTGGTTGCCGCTAATCGCCAGCACCGGCGTGCCAAGCTCCAGCACGATTTGCGCCAGCGCCCAATCCAGCAGCTCCACGGCCTCCACGGGAGGAACGCCCCGATCATAGATATCGCCAGCCAAAATAACCGCATCAGGCTTTTCTTCACGCACTGCATCTATAAATTGCTCCAGCACGTAGCGCTGATCCTCCGTCATATATACGCCGTGAACCAGCTTGCCCAAATGCCAATCCGCCGTATGAAACAGCTTCACAAAAACACACTTCCCCTCCTGCAAACTGCTATTCTTCCATTCTATCATTGAAGCTCAAAAGCTCGCCATACCGCGAGCAAGGAGAAATATGCCTCTTGTATGACGATTGCAGGCTCATTTCCTTCACATAACAGGGCGGGGCTTGAATATATTAGTTAACAGCAACCATTGAAGCAGGGGGTGGCCGGTAATGAGCACAGAAGACAACCGCTTGTTTATTGTGTCAAAAGAAGATTGGTCGTTGCACCGCAAAGGTTATCAAGACCAGGCTCGCCACCAGGAGAAGGTAAGGGAGGCGATTAAGCAAAACCTGCCCGATCTGGTTTCCGAGGAAAGCATCGTTATGTCGGATGGCAAACAAACCATTAAGGTGCCGATCCGCAGCCTGGACGAATACCGTTTTGTCTACAATTACAATAAAAGCAAGCATATTGGCCAAGGCGACGGGGACAGCCAGGTTGGCGACGTGCTCGGCGTTGATCCCAAAGCTGCCAAAAAAGGCGGAAAAGGCGAAGGGGCTGGCGATCAGCCCGGAGAAGACGTTATCGAAGCCGAAATTTCGCTGGCCGAGCTGGAGCAGATGCTTTTTCAGGAATTGGAGCTCCCCTTCCTCAAAAATAAGGACAAGGATCAGCTTGAAACGAAGGAAATCCGGTTTACCGATATCCGCAAAAAAGGGATCATGTCCAATATCGACAAAAAGCGGACCATCATTGAAAATTTGCGGCGGAACGCAACTTCGGGAAAACCCGGCATACATGGCATCAGCCCGGACGATCTGCGCTACAAAACATGGGAGGAAGTCATCAAGCCGCAGTCCAATGCGGTTATTCTCGCAATGATGGATACTTCCGGCTCTATGGGCTCCTTTGAAAAATATTGCGCCCGCAGCTTCTTTTTCTGGATGACGCGTTTCCTGAGGCAGCAATACGAAAAGGTGGAGATCGTGTTTATCGCCCATCATACCGAAGCCAAGGAAGTGACGGAGGAAGAGTTTTTTACGCGCGGCGAAAGCGGCGGCACGATTTGTTCATCCGCTTATGTCAAAGCATTGGATATTATCGATAGCCGTTACCCCATCGCAAGCTGGAATATTTACCCGTTTCATTTTTCGGATGGCGACAATTTGACCTCGGACAACGAACGCTGCGTAAAGCTGATCTCCCAGCTGCTGGAGCGCTGCAATATGTTTGGCTACGGCGAAGTCAACCAATATAACCGGAGCAGCACTTTAATGTCGGCCTACAAGCATATTCAGGACAAAAAATTTATGTACTCCATTATTAAAGAAAAAAATGAAGTGTATAGGGCTCTAACCACCTTCTTCTCCAAAAAACCGGCGCTGGTCTGACATCGGGATAAAAACAAGCTTTACCCGCTCATGCGAAAGGAGCCATTAAGCCGCTTTCCAAAATGGCTGCAAAGGCTCCTTTTCATAAATGCCAACCCCATAATTAACCCCGATCCAATACCAGCCAGCTCGCGTTTAATGAGCCTTGAGTGCATCTAAGCGTGAGCTCATGCCGGCCCGGAGCCGGTATCCCCAGGGAAAACGGTCCGTATGTCCGCCATTCGCCGGGTTCCGCAGCTAACACCCCTATCTGTTGGTTATCCAATTCCAGCGACAAGCTTCCTCCTTGATCCCATCCCTTCCCTTCCAAAAAGACGGTGACTTCCGCCATCTGCCGTTGCGCAATATCTTCATAGAATGAATAGGAATACCAATCGCCTTCCAGAAGCCTCAGGCAAAGCCATTCATCGGCCCTCCACTCCTCTCCCCCGCCATGCGCAAAGGTTGCCGTCTCCCGTCTGCTTTCCTTAAAAGCAATGATGGAACGGTCTCCTTCCCTAAAGCCGATAGCGGCAGGAGGGTTCGGCAAATGACTTGCCGCTGGAAGTTCGGCAGCAAGCTGCTCAGGGTCATGCTGCGCTTGCCCAAGTTTTTCAGCGCTAAGCTGCCCACGAACCGTCTCGTCGTGCTCAAACTGTCCACCGCCAAACCCATAGCTGACGCCTTCTCCCTTATATCCGTAAAATACGGCAGGGATTCGAAGAGGCGCTTGTCTTAGGAGCGACCTGACAACGTTGGAGTTGTATTCGCAATTTGCGAGCTTCATATTATGAAGGTATTCATTTAAGATGGCTTCCGCCGTCTCAACTTCCGGCTGCTCTCCGCCCTGCAAAAATGCGGTCAGACGATCCCATTGCTCCGGTTTGTTTATGGAGCAGGGCGAGTTTGTCGTATCGATTTTTTTCCACGTCCAGAAATTCCACGAAATCTCGTGATCCTCGAACAAGCAAAACGCCCCTGCGTACCAGTCCTTGTTATTTTCGCCGCCTTCGCCCATAAAAATCGGCACATTCCACTTATCCCGGTATGCCAAATAGTTCGCTATGCTTTCCGTATCGGGATTGTTCCAATATTTATGGAATTGCAGCAGCACATTGCCGTCAATAGGCTCACTGCCGCCAAACGCCTCCTCAAAAATCGACCAATCCGTCGACCAATGGACGCCTTCCAAAATAATCATATGCTCCTTGTCCACCTCGCGGATCGCCGCTATCATTTCCTTGTACAGCGGCAGAACGCGGTCGTTGTATTCCGAAAACCATTCCGGCAGCGGCTCGTTCAGCAAATCATACCCTGCAACGATCCATTCGTCCTTATAACGTTCGGCTAACATCCTCCAAATCTCTACGGCCTCTTCGGAACGGCTTTTGTCGCTAAACAGCTCCGGGCGGTCAAACGGAGAATCATCGATATTCGTCCCTGTTTGTCCTCCGGGCGCTCCATGCAAATCCAGAATGACATACAAGCGATACGTCTTGCACCAAGCAATGGAACGGTCGATCAGCGCCAATCGCTCTTCATCAAAGGCAAGCCTACCCTTATCTGCGTCCCGGCCTTCCGGCCCTTCACCTGTCAGAAACCTCGCATTAATCGGAATGCGTACCGAGTTGAAGCCTTCCTCCGCTATTGTGGCGATGTCCTCTTCGGCAATATAGTTGTTATAGTAGGTATCCCAAAAGGTTTTCGCCTTCTCCGCGCCAATAAGATGCTGTACCATGACCTCAATCCGCCGCGGCCGATCGCCCTCCTGCGGGAAGCGCCACATATAACCTTCGGGCAAAAGCCAGCTGCCAAAGCCGACGCCCCGCAGCACAACCGGCTCCCCCCTTCCGTTGACCAGCCTGCGGCCGTCCGCCCGGAGGAAGCCATAGACTTCCTTGTTTCTTTCCACATTCATGAATCCCTAATCCTCCCTGAAATGCAAGCTTTCATGCGCCTTCCTTGCGTTTAAGATTTGATTGCGCCCTCCGAAATGCCGTGCAGAATATATTTCTGCAGGAGCAAATAAAGGAGGATGACCGGAAGCATGGCCAGCACCAGCGATGCCAGAATCGCCGACCAATCGTTGTTGTATTCGCCAAACAGCATGTTGGTCGACAAGAGCAAGGTGTAGCTTTTGAAATCGGTCAAAACCAGCAGCGGCAGCAAAAAATCATTCCACATCCAAAGAGTATTCAAGATAGCGATTGTCGCCGTAATCGGCAGCAAAAGCGGCAAAATGACGGCAAAATAAAGTCTGAATTCGCCACACCCGTCAATGACCGCAGCTTCGTCGAGCTCCTTCGGCACCGACTTGACGAAGCCGTGATACAGGAAAATCGCTACGGCCACGCCAAGGCCTATATAGAGCAAGCCAAGTCCAACGGCGGTCCCCTGCAGCTTCAAGCCGCTGCTGATCCTGACCAGCGTAATCATAATGGAATGAAACGGAATTAGCGTGGACATAACGAACAGGCCAAACAGAAATGCGCTAAGCTTACCCGGCGTCCGCGACAGCTTGTAGCCGGCCATGGACGAAAAAAGGATGATGCCTGCAAGGCCAGTGGCAGCAACAACAATTGTATTCCACAGGCTTCGCATATAATCCGTTTTATGAAAAGCATCTGCATAATTGCCCCATTCCAGAGAGGAAGGAAGCGCCAAAATATTGGTTAGCATATCGCCTTGCGTTTTGACGGAGTTCAGCAGCGCCATATAGATGGGGAACAGCGTAACGGCTGCCGCGGCAACCAGGAACAGGAACATCCCGGCTGCGCCAATTTTCCGAAGCACTGTTTGCCGGATGCCAATAATATGCGAATCCAGAGGTTTTTGCACAATCACGCCCTCACCTCCCGGCGCTTCATAACCGCAAGCTGAATGATGGAAATCACCATAACGATGCCAAACAGGATCATTGCTTTGGAACTGGCGTACCCATAACGATTGGAGAAGCTAAACGCTTCCTCAAAGATGTTGATTGCGATAACTTGCGTTGACCGCCCCGGTCCTCCGCCCGTTAGTGAATAAACCGCGTCAAACACCTTAAACGAGCCATTCAGCGTCAGGAAAACGCCGATTGTAAGCGCCGGATAGATCATAGGCAGCGTAACGTTCCGGAACAGGCTGAACGCCCCCGCTCCATCTATCGCGGCCGCTTCCTTCAGCGTTTTTGGCACGCCTTGCAGAGCCGCGATATAGATGACCATCAAATAACCGACGCCTCCCCATAACGACAAAGCAAGAATGGAAAAGAAAGAATAGCGGGGGTCGCCGATCCACGACTGGTCCAGCAGGGACCATCCCAGCTTTTCTGCCCCATAAGGAAAAACCCGGGTAAAAATAAACATCCACATAAAACCGCCGATAATCAGGCTGAGCATATTGGGCATAAAAAAAATCGTTCGGAACCACACCTTGCTGCGCCCCATCGCCTCGATAAAAACAGCCAGCAGAATGGCCAGCAGATTTTGCAGAACCAGCATAAAAACAACGAATTTCAGCGTAAACCAAAGCGACTTCAGAAAAAAACGATCGCCCATCGCTTCGACGTAGTTGGATAACCCCACCATGCGATAGGTCGGGTTCAGTCCATTCCAGTCCGTCAGGCTGTACCAGATGCCCCCTATAGCGGGGGCAAGCGTAAAGGCACAATAAAACGCAAGAGCGGGAAAAACAAACAGCAGCAGCATGGCAGACGGCTTCCACTTTCTAGTTGTCGGCATTTATTGTTCACTCCCGGTTGGCCGGAGATCGTTCTCCCGCGTCATAATCAATTGCTCTTGACGGCGGTTTGCCATACTTTATCCAACGCTGCGATGATATCGTCCTGGGTTACGTCTTTGATGTAGTAGCTTTGGAGAAGCTTTGCCGTTTCGTCCGTTACGCCGTTCGGAAGCTTGAGATCAAGGTAGGCCTTGCCCTGGGAGACGTAGGAGCTCGCTTCGTTCACCCAAGGAAATACTTCATATTGATGAACGGTTGCAATAGGATTAAATTTCAATTCCTCAAACAAAGCAGAGGAATCCTTGTCGTCCAGGATGTAATTGAGCAGATCGAGCGCTACATCCTTATTTTTGCTTGTTGGAGACAAAGCCAGCGAAGTGGAGGTCGCAAGATTAATCATTGCATGCTCCGGATTGCTGCTGACGGGCAGAGGCGCAACGCCAAAGTCCATCTCCGGATTCACTTTTAGAATCGTCTCCGCATTCCAAGGACCCTGTACCCACATAGCCGCCTTGCCGTTGGCAAATTCCGCGGACCCCGCTTCATTGCCCGTCTCAAACGGTTTGTCGGTGCCATTCTCCATAATAATGTCGATAATATCGAATACCGACCTCACATCGGCATAGGAAGCGCTGCCTTCATTCATTCTCTGAATCCAGTCGGGATGGGACGACGATACGGTGCCTCCAAGGGACAGCGCCATCATCAATTGCGGAATCCACGATTCCTGAAAAGCGAGCAGGAACGGTTTTACGCCTGCGGCTTGCAGCTTTTCCGTTACGGCTTTCATTTCGTCCAGCGTTTGCGGAGGCGTCAAGCCTTGCTCTTTAAAAATCGTTTTGTTGTACAAATACCCCCACGACAGACTTTCGAGCGGAAGCGCCGCTACCTTCCCGTCATATTTGACAGTCTCCGTCACCGCTTCGTAAAGCTTGGCAACAAACGGCTGTCCGGTCAAATCAGCGACATATCCCGCGTCGTAGTAGGTCGGAATGTCATTGGCATGCAGGGTATAGAGATCGGGCGCGTCGCCCGACGACAGCCGGGATTGCAGGATTTGTTTTGCCTGGTCCGCATTCGGCATCTCCAGTTGGATCGTAACGTCGATATTTTTCTCCGCCAGCTGTTTTTCCTTGAACTGCGCGAAGTAACGCTCGAATTGATCCTTAAACCTCGGAAAGCTCATAAACACCTTCAGTTCGACTTTTTTTGGCGGCTCCGTGGCAGTCACCTCTCCACCGCTGGCGGATGACGGAGAGGCGCTGCTCGACGCTCCGTTTTTGTTGCTTCCCGAGCTGCAAGCGGCCAGCACAGACATAATCATCGTCAGAGCCAGCAGCAGGTGAAGTGCTCTCTTCATTGTGAATTCCCCCTAAGAGTTAGTTGCAGCTTCAGTATACCGAAGGAATAAAGCGCTTTCTTTTGAGGATTTTAATGTTTTGCATTGTACAATATTGATCCTTCAACCGCCCTTATTTGCGCAATTCTCCCGGCGTGACGCCAAAGTGTTTTTTAAATACCCTGTAAAAATACGCGATATCCTCATATCCGGCTAATTGCGCGGCATGCTTAATCGGCAGCCGCTCCTCCGCAATGAGAAAACGGGCTTTCTCCATCCGCTTGCGCAGAATGTAATCCGACAAATTTTCGCCCGTTCTGGCTTTAAATAAACGGCTGAGATGCTCCCGGCTGACGAGGAATTGTCCCGCTACCGTTTCCAGCGAGATGGCTTCATGAAAATGGGCATCAATATACCCCACTACATCCTCCAGCTCAAGCCGGCTTCGCGATAGACGCAACGTCAGCAGCCCGTCAATCGCCCGGCGGTATAATTCGCCCATGGCCGTAACCACATCTCCGGCTCCGTCCCCGCTTTTTAAATTAACTGCCTTGTCGGATTTCCCCTGCAGCAGTTGTTCCAGCGTCGTTTCCTGCTCGGAAAGGAATTGCTCCAACAGCAGCAGCAAATCGCTGGCAATCCGGGGCAGGCCTTCGTCCTCTTTCACACTAAAATCCTTATCTCCAAGAGCCCTTGCAAGAGCACCGAAGGAAGCCTCGACCCGATTCCTGTCCAAGGCAAGCAAACTGGCGTATATCCGATCGCGGAAGCCGGAGTAACGAGCCATAGCTTCTCCGCTTGAAAATATCGGCGATCTGGGAAGAACCTGCTTGTCCTGATTGATCCTGTTGTTCAGGCTGTTCATCGTGTCCAGCTCTTCCCTGCATCTGCCAAGCGCCGCATTTAATTCTTCGCCGTTGATGGGTTTAAGCAGATACTCCACCGCTCTGGAACGGATCGCGCCTTTTAGGTAGAGAATGTCGCCGTAACCGCTCATTACGATGATTTTCATCGCGGGATGACGCTTATGCATGGCTTGCAGCAGATCTACGCCGTCAATGCCTGGCATTCTCATATCCGTCACCACGATGTCGGGGCGCCGCACGCCAAGTTCCCTCAAGCCGGCGGTGCCATCCTCCGCTTCTCCCGACAGCACAAAGCCAAGGCTCTCCCAATCGACCAGCGCTTTGACTACTTCCCTCGACCACGGTTCATCGTCAATAATAAACACGCTATACATGGAAATCCCCCTTGTTTTTCCTGTCGTCGATCGTCGGGCCGGCTGCCGGCAGCACAAGAACAACCAGCGTCCCTTCGCCTTTTGCGCTAAACAATCGGATGCCGTACCGCTTTCCATAAGCAATCGAGAGCCGCCCGTGAACATTGGATAATCCAATGCCTCGCCTTCTGCCAAATTCATCGGAAGGGGCTGAGGAACTCGTTGCCCGGCCTGTCGAAGCAAGCTCTCTGCGCAATTGAGCCAATCTCTCCCGCTCCATGCCGACACCGCCGTCTTTTACGATCAAAATAAGGCGCTCGCCGATCACTGTTGCCCTGATTTCCAGCCTCCATTCCCCTTCCTTTGCCTGCAGTCCATGCTCGAAAGCATTTTCTACAATAGGCTGCAGCGTAAACTTCGGCATGTTCACCTCTCCTGCCCGATCTTCCGCAAACAGCTTGACGGTGCACCGTCCCGCAAAACGTTGCTCCTGAATGTACAGGTAGTTGGACGTATGTTTCATCTCGTCGCTCAACTGAACCGTCTGTTCTTGCTCCGAACTGATGGAATAACGGAGCAGATCTCCGATAACATGCGTGACGCGGTATATTTCCGGGGCGCCTTTTACCAATGCCATGCCGCCGATCATATGAAGCGTATTGTTAAGAAAGTGGGGATTGATCTGCGCCTGCAAAGCGATCAATTGCGCGTTTTTCAAATCGATTTCACGCTGGTATTGATTTTCGATCAACGCCTTCATTCGGACCATCATGAAATTGTAACCCACTTCCAGCAGCCCGATCTCATCCTTGCTCTGAACCGCCTTCATCTCAAAATCGTGAATATGCGCTTTTCTCATCGTTTTGGCAAGACTTACGATCGGTCGGCTAATGCGAAACGACACAACGACGGACAAAATAATCGAAATAACCGCAAACAGCCCCCCCGTCCATATGCCAGTCATCATCGTTTTGCTGGCAATGGCATCGATTGTTGCGGCCGGTATGGCTTTGACGATGTGCAGCTGGCCGTCGCCAACCTGCTTCGCAAAGGCATAATAGTTATCGGTTCGCACAAATCTGACATCAGGCGAATCCGGCTTCATGTCTTCCAAAACCGCGATCAAGCCATCATCCTCCGGCAACGGCGAAGAGCCCGGAAGCAGCTCTCCCTCATCGCTGATGAGGAAGATCGAGCTTTCTGGCTCCGATTGCAATAAGGCGGCAGCTTGCCCCCATACTTTATCGTCGATACGTACGGCTATGCCGCCGATCAACTCCTGCCCTTGAAATTCGTTCATGGAATGGTACGCGCTTAACGTTCCTCCGGATGCTTTGAAATACAAACCGATCGGCTGCCTTAGTATGCGGCTCCACGGTCCCTCCGCAATATCAAGCGAGTGGGTCATTCCACTATTGGCGTAATTGACGGAATACGCCCTTTCCGTGGCATGGATATACAACGTCAGATTGTCGATTTTTCGGGAGAACGAATAATAAGCTGTGTTCATAGCCGCAAACAACGTGTTTTGCAGCCGGTAACGTTCCTCCGTCTCCAGTTCATCTACCCTCGCCAGCTCGCCGATCAAATCCGTCCGGATATGCAGCGCATAAAACAGCGTATCGATCTGCTGAGTCAGCTCGTCCACATATTGGCTTGCCCACATCATTCGGGACTTGTTGGCGCCAATCATTTCCGTCTCCACCGAACTTCTCGTATTATTCGTTGCCTGCCAGGTCACCGTAATGACCGGCAGCGTCGTTAACGCAATCATAAGCACCATCAGCCGGAAGCGGATGCTGATTGATTTCAGCGGCATAGGTTCCTCCTGCTCCCGGCTTTCCGGGCCGTTCTAATGTTGGCGGGTATATAAGTTCAACAAAATTGAACTTATATACCCTAATTCGACTAGATGGAAGAGTTCTCCTGCGAGCTGGCTTTAGCTGGTTGGAATAAGCTCAAACCGGTCGAACGCCGACCAGTTGCCGGCTTTGGCATCCGACCATACGCCGATTTCCAGCATGCCGTCCGTCACTTGAATCCGGTCGATGGTGTATGTTTTCCAATATTCCGATGCTGCGCTTGATATGGCCGCACGCTTCTCTACGCCAGCTGTTTTTGCGTACAGATGCAGAGCGTTTTGACCGCCCCCTGTTCTTGCTTTGACGCTGAGCCGATAGAGCCCGTTTGGAAGATTCACGGTTTGCCGGGTCAACTGGCGATAAGGGGAGGATGCCCAGTGCGTCAGCTTGCGCGTTCCATCATAGGGCTGATCGGTATCGACGCTTTGCGCCAGCAAGCCATCGTTCCATTCGCTCCAGCCCGATGTATTTCCCGTCTCGAAACCCGGATTGAGGAGCAGATTGCCCGAAGCAGCTGCCACCGGAATCAGCTCCAGCCAATTGGCGTTCCACCCTCCGCCAAGCGCGGAGAGTCGCAGAGTTTGTGCGCCGGCTGCCAATGTAACCGTACCTTGCACGGTTGTCCATGACTGCCAGCCCCCTGTGCCGGGGACGCTCAGTGTAGCCAGCGACGATCCGCCGGAGCTGACGCCGATGCCATTTGGCGCTCCGCCGCTAATGCCGCTGGCTACGCGCACTCTAAGCTTGTATGTGCCGGCGGAGGGAGCAAACACCCGATAATCCATCCAATCGCCGGTATCGATAAATCCAACATTCAGACCGCCTCCGGCATCGGTCGACGCCTCCGACTGGACACCAAACGCAGCGTTGTGATTTTCTGCTTCGATCATGCCTGGCAGTTCACGCAACCCGGCTGATGTCGCGTTAAGCCCGTAGCCGATCGGAAACAAAGGCGTATATCCGCTATCCCTGTAGGTCAGCGGGATTTGCGCCATGTCGCGGGGCCAGGTAAAGGGCAGTTTCCCCGTAAAATCATAATCGCCGAACAGCACATCCGCTATCCCCGCTCCTTCCGTGCCTGGCAGCCAAGCCGCCACAAACGACTCCCAATCCGGAAGCATGCCGCTTACCGTCATGGGACGGCCGGATAGAAGAACAACCGTCATTGGCACTCCGCTTGCCGCAACATTTGCCAGCACCGCCTGATCGGCAGCGCTTAAGTCCAGATTAGGACGCGGCTGGCCGGGCCCGACGTCTCCCATCATTTCCGCTGACGGGGTTTCCCCTATAACAACGATAGCCGCATCATGTCCGGCAGCGCCTGAGCCGCTAGCGGAATAAGTCACGTTTGCGGGATTGGCCGCAGCAGCCTGTATCCCTTGCAAAATCGTTGTTCCAGGCGTGATGGCGCCGGATGAGCCTTGCCAGCTGATTGTCCAGCCTCCGGACTGCGTGCCGATATCGCTGGCTTTTGATCCCGCTACAAAAATTTTGGCGTTTTTGGAAAGCGGAAGCAGCTTGCCTTCATTTTTGAGCAAAACGGCAGATTTGCGAACCGCCTCTCGCGCAAGCGCCCTATGCTGTATTCCTCCAAACGAACCATCGGTAAGAAGGGAGGGATCGCTATACGGCGCTTCAAACAATCCCGCCTGAAACTTGACCCTGAGAATGCGCGCAACGGCATCGTTAATACGCGATTGGCTCACTTGCCCGCTGTTGACGAGCGCGGTCAATGTTGGAATGAACTGCGACCAGCTGTCCGGTTCCATGAACATGTCAATTCCCGCGTTAACCGTCGCCTTGAGCGCATCGGAGTAATTCGGGTATACTCCCTGATTCACCAGCGAATAAGCTCCATTCCAATCCGAAACAACAATGCCGTCAAAATCTAAACCCTGCTTCAGCATGTTTGTGATCAGATGGGAGCTGGCATGCATTTTTTCGCCGTTCCATGTCGTTAGCGAAATCATGACTGAACGGGCGCCTGCTTGTATAGCTTCCCTGTACGGCTGAATGAACGGATCAAGCTGACTTTCGGACAACGTGACATTTCCTTGGTCGTCTCCAGCCGTTGTGTTGCCATCGCCTAACCAATGCTTGACGGTGCCAATAGCTTTAGTGCCTGTCAAAAACCCGGCATCGCCCGGCAATCCCTGCAATCCCTCCACATATGCCGTGCCCAGCCGTGAAACAATGGTGGGATCTTCGGAGTAGCCTTCATAGGTTCGGCCCCAGCGAATATCCTGCGGCGCGCACAGGCAAGGAGCAAAATCCCACTGAATTCCGGTCGCCCTGATCTCCTTCGCAGTAGCTGCGCCGATCCTGCGCGTAAGCGACTCGTCGTTCGCCGCTCCTAACCCGACATTATGCGGAAAAATGGTTGCTCCGTAAACGTTGTTATGTCCATGAACGGCATCCACGCCGTACAAAATCGGGATGCCAAGACGCGTTCCCATTGCCGCAGCCTGATACCCGTTCACCATGGACGCCCAAGCTTCCTTAGTATTGGGCGAAGGATTGGAGCCTCCCCCGCTTAATACGGAGCCGATGAAATTGCTCCCTACTTGACTGGGGCTTGCGGCAAGCCGCTCTACCTGGAGCATCTGCCCGATTTTTTCCTGCAGCGTCATGCGGCCAAGCAAATCCGATACACGTTGCTCTACGCCTAACGCGGGATTCTGGTAATCGTTCGCAAGCGCCTTGCCGGGAAAAATCGCTATTGCCGTCAGCATAAACAATGCCGTCACGCCAGAAATCCATTTTCGAATAGTCATCATTCCGCCCATATGCCCCCCTCCTACTCGAATACCCGGAAGTCGCTGATCGACCACCAGTTTGGCGAAGCTTTCTTAAGCGTCACCCGGATATAACGGGCTTCCGTAATAGGGAAATTTGCCGATATTGTTGCGGAACGGCCTTCACCGCTTGCTACGCTTCTCCAATTGGAGCCGTTTGAAGATACTTCAATGACGTAGCCCCCTGCATAATCGCTTGTGCTTGAGCCGGATTCCATCACAATATGGTTAAACCACCGGTTTGCCCCCATATCGACCTGGAACGTCTGGCCGCTTGCCTGTGTTGCGCCGCTGCTCCATCTCGTCGTTTCGCTGGCATCCAAGGCGTTGGCCGGGCTGCTTCCGACTTCGCTGTGCGATGACGATGCTGTCCATCCTGTCCGCGACAGCTCCTTTTCCCCATAAATCTGGAGATCCGCGATCGACCACCAACTGCTTGCCGTTCCCGTCTGCACAACGCGAAGATGGCGAGCGGTTTGTACCGGGAATTGGATCAGCAGGTTTGCATTTCCGTTGGCGCCTGAAGCAACAGTCGACCAATTCGTCCCGTCGCCGGAGACTTGGATTTCGTAGCCGCGCGGATAATCGCTGGATGATGCTCCCGTTTCCAGCAGCAAACGGTTAAAGGTTTGCGCCTTGCCCATATCGACCCCATAAAACTGTCCATTGCTCTGCGGCGCCCCGCTGCTCCAGCGCGACGTCAAACTGCCGTCAAGCGGTCCGGTAGTTGAATCTCCTGCCCCCGTGGCGGATGCGCTGGCCGTCCAGCCGCTGCGGTCGAGAGACGGCTCGGAATAGACGTGGAATTCCGAGATGGACCACCATTCATGCGAGGAGCCCGTTCCCGTGATCCGGATATATTGAGCATATTGAGGACCTAGCACAATCGCCTGCTTCCAGCCAAATCCCTGACCGGATGCTACGGTTGTCCAGCTTGCGCCGTCATTTGATATCTGTACCTGATAACCCCTTGGGTAATCCCACTTGTTAGAGGTTCCCGTCTCAAAGGAAATTTGATCAAACGCTTTTCTTCCTCCCATGTTGACCTGGAACCATTGACCGGAAGCCTGCGCCGTACCGCTGCTCCAGCGGGTAGACGGGTTCCAGTCCAAGGCGTTCATAGGAGATCCCCCAGACTCTGTCGATGATGCCGTTGCCGTCCAGCCGCTTTTGTCGATTGGGACGGTTGCCATCCAGGGTTGACCAGTCGCAAATCGGCTCACGACATCAATGAACCGCGAGTTGGCCGCGAATTGCGACGTGCCGAATTGTCCCAGCTTGGCGGCAATTGTCGCTGAAGCATCGTTGTTAATAATCGGGAGGGGATTATTGTTGGAATTGTAGAAGCCCCAATAGCCGCCTGCTCCCTGGTAATGGTCCTGCCGCACTTTGTACGACCAGTTTGTCCATGAAATATTCAAGGCGTTTAAACCTGACATAAACTTGGCCCAAACATCATCATAGTGATAGAGCGAATATTCGCCCAGCAAAATCGGTATATTCCAATTGGGATCGTTCTGGATTGCGCCAACTTGCGCTACCGTCGATTCAACCAGCGTATTCTGCGCGTCGGCATCTTTCCCATTGGGCATATCGTAGGGATGAACTTCATAAACAACATTTTCCCAACCGTAAATGCCCGGCGCGTAAATGCTGCTCCAGTTAAAAAATGCAGCGAGATAAATGGTATGATCGGGATCAATCGCCCTCACCGCATCGTACAGGCGGTCGTAATACGCGCTTTTTTGAGCGACGTCATCCGTATCCTCCGAATAATCGATCAAGGGTTCATTGATCAGGTCGTAACCCGCGATAGCCGGATTGCCGACATAACGGGCCGCGATTGCCTTCCAAATATCAACGACCATATCCTGATAGGCTTGCGTAGTCCAAAACGCATTTGGATTGGGGCCGACGCGTCCGCAGCTGCCCCAAGGACAACCTCCTCCCGGAACGGTATGCAAATCAATCAGTACATACATATTTCTCTCAGCCGCTTCGGCGACGATCCAATCGATATTGCTCCAGGCTCCAGGCTTGATCGCGCCGTTTTCGTCCATGATTTCAAACCATGCGATCGGCACCCGTATCACATTCATGCCCATGCTTTTGATCACATCGATATCGCTTTCCACGATCCATGTATTCTGATGCGTCGTATACAGACTTTCCCTCGTAGAAGCGCCAAAACGCTGCCCCAGCGTCGAATACAGGGAATAGTCATCATTGTTCAGGCTGATGTTTAATTCCCCGATTGACCACCAGTTGCCTGCGCTTCCCGTCTGGTTGATGCGAATGTATCTTGCGCCCACTGCGGGGAAATTGATCGGCGTTGCTTTGCGCAATCCTTGCCCAGTGGCAACAGTAGTCCATGTGCTGCCATTTTGCGAAACCTGGACGGTATATCCTCGCGGATAATCCTGTTCCTGACCCGAATTTTTGGCCGTATCCAGCACGATTTGGTTAAAGGTCGTTTTCGAGCCAAGATCGATCTGAAACCATTGCCCGTTAGCCTGAGCGGTGCCGGTCGTCCACACGGTTCCCGGATTGCCGTCCCTTACATTTGCGGGGGTTGAGCCAGTTGCGCTGGACGATGCGCTTAACGTCCATCCGCTTCGCTCCAGACTGCCACCGGAGTACACGGCAACATCGGCGATCGACCACCAGTTGGAGCTGCTGCCCGTTTGCACAATTCGGATTTCGCTCATCCAGTAGGACCACCAAAACTCCGCATGGATGAATCGCGAAGTGCCGGTTCCGCTTGCATATTTAGTCCATACTCCGTCTGTTAACCCCCAAACCTCGTAACCTCTGGCATAATCATTAGCTGAAGTCGCGCCGGCATCGATTAGAATTCGGCTAACCTCCCTGTTCCCGCCCAGATTCATCGTAAAGGTTTGGCCGCCTGCTTGTGCAGCTCCGCTTGTCCACCTGGTATTTACATTCCCGTCCACGGCTGCATTTGCTGTAGTGCCGGACCCCGTGGCAAAGGCGGAAGCGGTAAAGGTACCATTATTCAGAACGGGATCGTTAAAAAGATTAAATTCCGCCACAGACCACCAGCTGGATGCCGTTCCAGTCTGACTGACACGCACATATTGAGCCACCTGCGGAATGGTGCGAATAACCGTATTGGCCGTTACAGAAGCTCCGCTGGCAATATTTCGCCAAGTAGAACCGTCATTGGATGCTTCGATGGCAAAACCTCTCGGATAATCGCCCGTCCTGCCTCCCGCATCAACATAGATCCGGTTAAACAACGTCGGCGCGCCTAAATTTATTTGCAGCCATTGCCCGCTCGTTTGATTAGCCCCGGTATCCCAATACGTCGTATTGCTTCCATCAATCACATTGCCTGCATTAGCAAGATTAGAGGATGCAGTCACGCTCCACCCCGTACGGTCGGCCGCAAACTCGCCTAACGGCGACATCCAGTCCTCTTGAGCCAGCCAGCCTCCAACGTTTGTTCCGCGAAGGGTTACAATGTCTCCTGTTCCGCTATTATTTTTGATAAACCTGCCATCCGTCTTCAAAAAATCCGCCGGTCCAATTGCCGCATCCGCCCGCTGCGCCGGACCGGCAAATTGAATGGCTTGTCCCAGCAGCGCCAATATGGCCAGCCCGATTATAAACCTCCCTGCCCTCGACTGAATCCCCATATTCCCCATGCTCAACCATCTCCCTTTCCCAAAATGATTTAAGAGATTTGATAGCGCTTACATAATTCACCATAAGTATACGTGATCAATGAGGCAGGCTCATTCCATTCTATTAACCTGCCGCATTGTATTTTATTGATAGATGCAAAAAAACCTGTCTGTTAAACATGCAGCGAAGCATGTTTAACAGACAGGCGGTGAAGTTAGCGCGAATTGCGCTTAAGGAAATAATCCCATGCCTCCGGGCAGGTCTCCCGCAACCAGTTCATCCAGACTGCGGAAGGTATACCCTTGCTCTCTGGCTTTATCAATGATGCTGCCTAAAGCCTCTGCATTATCGCGGGAAACGGAATGAAGAAGCATGATCGCTCCTGGATGCAGTTGTTTCATGACTTGCTCAAAAGCGAACCCGGCCCCTCTTTGCGCATTGACATCCCAATCCTTGTAAGCAATGGACCAAAATACGCTTCTGTAGCCTAACTTCCGGCTTGCAGAAAGGACGCGTTCATTAAAAATACCCCTTGGGGGTCTTAAATACTGCATTTTTTTCTGACCGGTAATATGCTGAACTTGTTCATCGACCCGCTCAAGCTCAGAAGTTATTTGGCCTTCGGATAGCTGCGACATGTCGGGATGGCTCCAGGAATGGTTGCCAACGATATGCCCCTCATCCACCATACGCTTCAAAAGTTGCGGCTGATCCTTCACATAATGTCCGGTCACAAAAAAAGCGGCAGGCACCTTTTTAGCCTTCAACACGTCCAGAATTGCCGGCGTCAAACCGTTTTCATACCCGTTATCAAAGGTCAGGTACAAGTCCTTGCGTTCCGTATTTCCCAGAAATAAAGAGTCATGCTTGTTCAGAATATCTTTAAAGCCTTCTTCGTCAATGGAGGGAAGTTTGCCGTTTACGCTTTTTTTGAAGCCAAAATGAAAAGCGGACGGTTGATTTCCGTTGTGGCTTTGAACCAGCTTAGCCGCGAGCGTTTGCAAAAGCGATATCTCCTCTGAGTGCCCCTGTTTTAACACAAACGCACTGCGATCCGGCAGAGCGTGAAGAATGCTCGCAAATGCCAATACTAAAACGGTTAATAAAACGGCGATACCGCCGGATTTTATCCTCATTTTCAGCAAGACCCCTTCCCCGAATTCTTAATTGCTGTCTTTGCCTGCTTCAACCTTACCGTATGCCTACTATTCCCTGCCGCTTTAGACGCTATGCAGTTAACTTTGGTATTCCCGCTGTAAGTCTGATACAATACAGGTAAGGCCTCCCTCGGAGGCCTTATCCTACTATCGGGAGGAATCCAAAATGAGTAAACGAACTCAAATCGTCTTCCATGGCGGCCATCAGCACCCAGGGGGTGAAATCTACTATGAGCCATAGTAAACAGAAAGAAGTAGATGTCGAGGCCTGTTATCACCAGCTCATCCGGCTCCGCGAGGAGAAAGTCTTATTTTTAAACACCCACTTCCCGGAATACGATGGCAGACGGACAAATGCCGAAAAAATGCTTAATGCCTACACAGACGCACTGGTTGAATTGCTGAATTCCGGCGAGGAGCCGCAAAACGTAGTTCTTATCGGCAGTACCGTGACTGTAACCTATACGGAGGAAGATATGACCGACACCTTCGTCATCGTTTTTCCGGAGGAAGCGGATCCCGGGCAAAATCGCATTTCCTTTTTATCTCCCATTGCGGAAAAATTGCTTTTAAGAACATGGGGCGATGTTATCCCCGTCGAAACGCCTATGAACGTATTTCATGTTCGCATCGACCGCATCACGGCGCCGGTCAACGTCTAGAAACGATGTATGTTATAGAAAAAACGTGCTAGAAAATAAGCCCGCATTCGCAATCGCGAATGCGGGCTTAACAAAACTAAAAAAAGCCGCCTATCATTCGGCAGCTTTGTTAAATATGCAATAAATGGTCGGGATGACACGATTTGAACATGCGACCCCCTGGTCCCAAACCAGGTGCTCTACCAAGCTGAGCTACATCCCGTAATACTAATGGAGCGGAAGACGGGAATCGAACCCGCGACCCTCGCCTTGGCAAGGCGATGCTCTACCGCTGAGCCACTTCCGCAAAATGGTGCCGTCGAGAGGACTTGAACCCCCAACCTACTGATTACAAGTCAGTTGCTCTACCAGTTGAGCTACAACGGCATATGGTGACCCGTAGGGGATTCGAACCCCTGTTACCTCCGTGAAAGGGAGGTGTCTTAACCCCTTGACCAACGGGCCTTGATTATAAAACGGAGAAGGAGGGATTCGAACCCTCGCACCACTTACGCAGTCTAACCCCTTAGCAGAGGGTCCCCTTGAGCCACTTGGGTACTTCTCCATGACTGGCTCCCCGAACAGGACTCGAACCTGTGACAACTCGATTAACAGTCGAGTGCTCTACCGACTGAGCTATCAGGGAATATGTATAAATCCAAGGTTTTTGTACCCTGAAAACTGGATACGAAAGAGTGCTTCACGTTACTTTAGCTGGTTGCTTGACGCTTGTATGAGCAATCAAGTCTAATAGGATAAGCCCTCGACCGATTAGTATTCGTCAGCTCCACACATTGCTGTGCTTCCACCCCGAACCTATCAACCTCGTCGTCTTCAAGGGGTCTTACATACTGGGAAATCTCATCTTGAGGGG
>NZ_JBTOLL010000020.1:0-93622 GCF_054551715.1 Paenibacillus sp. CAU 1782
ATCTTCAGATACATCATGGTCTACTACAACAGGCAGCGAATCTATACCTCTAATCCAGGGGGCTGGCCCCCAGCTATTTATCGCGAAAGAGTGCTATCACAAGCAGCCTAGTAACGGGATTTCAGCATGAGTGTGTTTTCAAACTGCACTTTTATTGACAACTCCATTCACAACTACCACCTGCTTGGCGCATATTATTGTGATCTGACTCATTATTGAATGTGCTGGTCGGTAGGTATAGCGGGTTAAAGATTAATGCCCTTTAATAATGCCTGAAAGTGCTTGATAGATGACTTGAATTCCCGCCTCTATACGATCCTCATGAATGTTTGAGATGTTAAGGCGAAGCATTTTGGGGGAAGCCGCTGCCGCCGTCTCAAAAAAATAAGGATCTGTAGTGCCCGCTATGATGCCTTGGGATCTCAGACGTTGTAATAATTGATCCTGCCTAACCTCATCCGGCAGAGGAAGAACGGTATGTTCACCGCCTGTGCGAGGGGCGAGCCGGAAGGGAGAAAAGTCCGGGTAGTCGTCCAATGCCTCAAAAAGCTTGGTCATCCGCCGTGCGTACCTGGATTGTATCGTTTTTCGATGTTGAGCAAACATTCCGTTGCGGATATACATATCCAACGCAGCTTGCGAAAGAATAGAGCTGTCGATATCGAGCATTCTTTTGTGCAGGCTGAAGGTTTCCGACAATGCTGAAGGTAATACTGCGGCTCCAATGCGCAAGCCGGGAAACAAAATTTTGGAAAAGCTTTTCAGATAGATTACTCGATCTTCCGTGTCATAAGACCTTAGTGGATCTTGTCTGGAGTTGTCCTCCAAATCGGCCAGATAATCATCTTCTACCAAATAAACATCGTATTTGGCTGCCATGGCGATTAGTCTTTTTTTGTCGGCTGCGGATAACGAAGTTCCTAATGGGTTGTGGAAACGCGGCATGACGTAAAAAAACTTGAGCGATTCCTCGCGAAAACGTTGTTCTAATACCTCCCAGTTTAGCCCTCCCAGGTTGCGGGGGACACCAAGCATAGGAACGTTTAGGCTCCGCAGCAGCGGCGGCATATTATGATACCCCGGCTGCTCCAGAAGTACATTGCGCTTACCGCCGGGGAAAGGCATTAAGGCGAGGACAGCCAAGGCTTGCTGAACGCCGGAGGTAATAAAAAATTGCTGAGGTTTTGCAAAAACCTGATAATCTGCAAACTGGTTTTGCAGCAACCCGATTAAAGATGGAAGACCCCGTTCTGTCCCGTAAAGAAACAAATCCTCATGATTTTTTTCCATAGCCTGGGCGACACAATGTTTGAAATCTCCATATGGGAACACGCGAGGATCAGGTGCAGCTGAGGCGAAATCAAGCAACCCTTCATCCAGAGCCTGGTCGTCTCTGCCTGTTGAATTTCTGACTACATAATATCCGGATTGCGGCAGGGCATAAACTAAATGCCGCTCCTCCAATATGGAGTATGCACGGATTACGGTGCTTATACTGCAGTTATACTGTTTTGCTAAAACACGGACGGCAGGCAGTTTGATGCCTTGCGCTTTATGATGGATAGAATCTGATTGATCTGCTTGCTGTCTAATCCACTGCAAGATTGCGTCAGCGATTTGCTCGTATTTTTTCATTACAGCCGCCTCTATGAACTGTACCGGTACAATTCTCTTTTTTACACATTGTAACCGAATTAGTCGCAAGATACACTATAGAAGCAGCTTGGCACAACACAATCATTTGGAGGAAAATAATTATGAACACATCACGATCGCAGCAATATGCATATCTGGCCGCCATTTTATACGCAAGTATCATCGGATTATCCTTCTTATTCGTTAAACTGACCGTTCAGCAAGCTCATCCCATGGATGTGTTAGCTCATCGATTTACTCTATCCCTGATCGTTACAAGTGTTCCAATCGCGTTAGGCTGGTTCAAGTGGAGCTTAAAATGGAGCGATATTTGGCGGATCATTCCATTGGGGCTGTTGTCGCCGGTCTTATTCTTTCTGTTTCAGGCATTTGGATTGGTTACGTCCAACTCCTCGGAAGCTGGCATTATACAAGCAACTGCACCGGTATTCACGCTGTTAATGGCCTCTTTGTTTCTGAAAGAAAAAACATCGTTGCTGCAAAAGCTTAGCTTGCTGCTATCGATAGGCGGAGTTATTTTTATTCTTGCAATGAAAGGCATCGGGTTATCCCTCGAAAACTTCCAAGGCATCGGATTGCTGCTTCTGTCTACCTTGTGCTTTGCAGGGTATGGGGTACTTGCCCGTCCGTTAACCCGCCGCTACAAGCCGATGGAACTCACATGGGTAACATTGGCGCTTGGATTCCTGGTGTTTAACGCTGCTGCATTCATACGTCATGCGATGGATGGAACGATGGATGCTTATGTGGCTCCGCTTACTGATCCCGGTTATTTGGGGGCACTTGGATATCTGGCGATATTGTCCACGATGGGAACAACGTTGTTGTCTAGCTATGCCTTAACGCATTTGGAGGCTTCAAAGGTGAGTGTATTCAGTAACCTGGCAACATTGATCTCAATTGCGGGTGGAGCATTGATTTTGGGCGAGCCGTTATTCATGTACCACTATGTTGGGGCTATCCTGATTATTGCGGGTGTATTGGGCACCAACAGAGATGCCAATCCGTTGAAAGTTCGCAAAACCGGGAAGTAACATAAAGCTGGGATAAAAGCGGACAAGTAAATAAGGAAGTAAGTGAAAGAGTAAGTAAGTAGTGATAGAGTAATTAAATGAGTAAATGAGTAAGTAAGCAAATAAGTGAATGAGTAAGCAATTGAGTAAATGAGCAAGCAATTGAGTAAATGAAGTAAGTAAGTGATAAAAGAGTAATTAAATGAATAAATGAGCAAGTAAGCAAGTGAGCAAACGAGCAAACGAGCAAACGAGCGAGCCAGCCGTATGGAGATAAGTACCGAGAGAAACAAAAAAGGAAGCACGTAATGGCAGAATAAAGGCTAAGAGATATCTTGAATAAATGCAAAAAAAGTTGAGTGGATAACATCATCATGTTTTCCGCTCAACTTTTTATTTTGGAGGCATATTAGCCTTCCCTATTCCTAACCCTTGAGAGCTCCACATAAGAAGCAACAATAACGGTACACGCGCTCTACTATTTATAAAGAAGTGCTTGCCGCTGGTTTGATCTGGTAGCTTTTTCTGCCTTCCTGCAAGGCTTGTCCTTCGTCAGCCACAGCGGGAGACAATGCCCAGCCAAAAGAAAGCACGGAGGATAGAAGCTCCGCTTCGGAATCGGTCAGAGCAGCAGAGACGGCCTCTTCGCCGGCTTCCAGCGACAAAACGCCCTCCTGCTTCAAAGCAACCAGAATCCAGCTGTGAATGCCGCGAATCGTATTATATTTGATTTGATAGCCATCCTGAACGGCGCTTCGGAACAACTCTTCATTTTTTTTGGCGAAGGACGTCAAGAGAGTGTAGTCAAAATGGAACTTGCTGTCGTCCTGCGGCAGATTCCCCTCCAGTACCTTTTGAATGAGCTCATCCTTTGGCCAACCCAAAGCCTTGACCGACTCCAGCATAAGAGCGTCCCATTGAGATAGTTTCGCTTTTGCTTGCGATAATGAATGGGTCATGCGGTTATCCTCCTCATTTTCCATGCAGGTGTGTAATACAAAAGCAAGAGACGCCGTGTGAGGCCGCCTCTTGCCAATGTTGGTTGTGTAAGCTGGATTATTTGCTGGCTTTGTACGCGTTCAGGAATTCCTTGACTTTAGCCGCGTCGGCTTTCAGTTCCAATCCGGTGTCAACAAGCGGGCTGAGGGTAGATACAGCCTTGAATTTGTTACCGCCGTAGAACGCCAGAATTTCATCCTGATTGATGGAATACAAAACAGCTTTACGCAGATCTACGCTTTCCGCTACAGGGCGGTTGCTAGTATTGAACAGCAGGTAGGATGCAGCGTTGCTTGGAACAGTTTGCAGCAACAGCTTGCTGTCGCCCTTCACAACATCAAATTTCGTTTCGCTTACGCCATAATACAGGTGGATTTCACCGCTGCGAAGCGCAGCCAGAGTGCTGTCTGCATCTTTGATGAAGCGAACATTGATGTTTTTGATTTTTGGTTCGTTTTCAGTGCCCTTCATGTAGCCAGGGTTTTTGTAGAAAACAGCTTCGTAATCATTTTTGTAAGCCAGGATGTAAGGACCGCTTGCATACAGCGTGTTGTTGTATTGAGCGCCTTCTGTTACGGTGTTTTGGTCGCCGTATGGAATATCTTTGTTGACGTCGAAGTTTGCTACGTCATACGTGTTGATGGCTTGAACCTGTTTTTGCGATACGATACCGGCAGATTGGTGAGCCAGGTAATTCAGAACTTGCGGGAAAGGTTTGGTTGTAGTCAATTTAACAACCTGGTATTTGCCGTCTTTGTTGCTTGCTTGGTTTTTATCGGAAACCAGCTCGGATATTTTGGCGTTCAGGCCATTTTCAAGAGCCGCTTTTACCGTTTCGGAGCTGCCGGATACTTTCAGCGCATCCAACGAAGCAACATCTGTTACAAGCTCAACGTTTTGGATATGCTCATGCAGCGTGTACGTACGGTGGTCAGGCACGGAATTTTTGTCTTTTGCACGCAACAGGGAGAAGATAACGTCGTCTGCGCCTACGCGCTCGCCGGAATCAACCGCTGTTTTGTTTTCAACACGGGCGAAGTTGATGTCGTCTCTCAGAATAAAGTAATAGTCGGAGTTTCCTTCAGCAATCGCGTGGTTCAGAGACAACGAACCTTCCGATGTTACTTTGTCATCGTCAGTCAGGTTAACGATACGAACGTTGGAGTTGGTGTTGATGATGTTGATGGAACCGTCATTGCCTTTGATTGGATCAAGCGATGTCAGAGTAGGCATCGTGGATTGCAGGACAAGCGCATCGGTTTCACGCTTGGATGTGTCGTTAAAGTCCAGCGCTTCCCAAGGCAGGGAACGCGATTTGGACAAGCGAACGGAATCTTTGTTCAGCACCTCTTGGTTAAATGCCTGAGATTTCAGCGAGCGGTACAAGGGCGCGATATAAGCTTTTTCAAAAACCAGCTTTTCTTCAAAAGCTTTGTAGGTTTCTTTATATTCTTCCGGTGTTTGAGTGGAAGCTTTTTCGATCAGCTCGTCGATTTCCGGATCGGACAGCTTGCTGTAGTCTCCGCCTGTTTTGAACAGCGAACGAACTGCATAGTCCGGGTTGCCGGTAACCGTAGTCCAGCCGGACAGGGAAATATCGAAGTTGCCGGCATCTTCTTGCGTTTTGAAGCTGCCGTAGTCTGGTTGAATGTTCAGTTTAACGTTAAAGCCGTTTTTGTTCAGTTGGTCGCGCACGATGTTGAGGTCGGCCTCGTTGGAGCTCATCCCGAGCAATTCGATATCCACGGGATTATTGTCGACGACAGCCTCGGTGCCCGCTGAAGCGGATGGGCTTGGGCTAGCTTCGTTAACGTCGTTTTTGGTGGTCAGCTTGCAGGCGCTTAGCAGAAGTGCCAAGCTTACCATTAGCAGTGCGACCAGCCTCATTTTCTTTTGCATGATTGTCTCCTCCTGTGTATCTAGATATATGTTAACTCACATTCATGCTTCGCCATTTTCGTTTGAACGGGAATGACGACGGAATATGAATGAGGTCCAAAATGGAAGGCCGTTAGGCCGTTTTAATCGGGTGTATCACCCTGCTAATCTGTTGTTAATCCAGCTTGGGATCAAGCGCGTCGCGCAAGCCGTCGCCCAGGAAGTTAAAGGACAGAACCAGCAAAATGATGGCAAGACCCGGATAAATGGCCGTGAACGAATGCGTCTCCAGATAGGCGCTTCCCAGCTTCAGAATATTGCCCCACTCCGGAATATGCGGCTCAACGCCAAGTCCGAGGAAGCTTAAGCTGCTGGTAGAAATGACGGCGGAACCAATCGTAAGCGTCGACTGCACGATCATGGGCGCAACGGAATTCGGCAGGATGTGCTTGAACAAAATAATCCAGTCGTTCGAGCCGAATGCCCGTGCGGCCTGAACATATTCCAGCGTCGAAACTTGAAGCACGTTCGCTCGCATGGTACGCGCATAGGTTGGAATGGAGCTGACGCTAAGCGCGATGATCAAATTGACGGTGCCGGCTCCAAAAGCCGCGATAATAGCAATGGCGAGCAGAATAGCGGGAACGGCATACAAAACATCCAGAGCACGCATAATTAGGTTGTCCGTGCGTTTGCCGTAATAACCGGATAAAGCACCTAGCAAACCGCCGATCAACAGTGGAATCAAAGTAGTTAAAAAGCCAACAATCAACGATATGCGCGCCCCGAACACGATGCGGGAGAAAAGATCCCGTCCATAGTTGTCCGTACCGAGAGGATACTCCGGCGTTGGCGATTGCAGAATAGCGCTGTAGTTGTTGTCGATAGCCAAGCCGTAATCAAATGTGATCAGGCTGGTGATCGACAGGGTTAGAAGAAACGTTACAAACAGCAGTCCAAGCATGGAGGTTGAGCTTCTTGACAATCTTTCAAAAACATCGCCAAAACGCGATCCAGACGTAAAACCTCGATTGCGAAGTTTGGCGAGCAGCATCAGACTGAGGAACAAGGCAAACAAATTGCCGGTTGCAGCCGTTGCCAGCAAAGCAATCGCAACAATTGCCATCCACCGCGGAAGAACGGCGCCGCCACCGAATTTTGCAATCAGCAGCAGGGATATCAATTGAATAATTCCCGCAATCAGCAGCAGCGACATGCCGGACAGGAAGCCATTAGCTACATAAGGTTTAAACAGGTTTAGGGCAGTTACGCCAAAAACCAGTACGGTAGTCATCAAAGAATAAACAGCCAGTGTATAAGCGGCGAATTTGTTTTTTTTCACGAGGTGGAATGCTGTCGAAGCGACAAAAACATTGCCTGTGAACAAGCTTGGCAGCAACAGAAAGCCAAGTCCCCGGGTCGCTTTGCCTATTGCGGCATGCTTGATGAGATTAGTCCGGATCAAATACCAGACAGTCAGCTGCAGCAAGCCGAACAGACCAAAGGCAATTCCGGCCCCCAACCCGATAGGCTTGAAGCTGCCATCCGCCGGGCTATAGGCATTCCATAACAGCAAAACGGCGATCGCCAGCGAGATAAGCCCGGCAAAGCTTGCTTGCCCGTATTCCGAATTGGATTTTAGCCGAAAATTCAGCTCTTGCTTGGTTAACGAAACATTTTTCACGGTCTGCACCTGCTTCAGTATTGTTTCATTTTGGATCGAATCCGAGGATCAAAAAACGCATAGAGCAAATCCACAATTACATTAACGATCGATATTGTGATGGCTACATAGACGACGCCGCCCATAATAGCGGGGATATCGGGAATGAATTGACGGTCGACAATGTAGCTTCCGATACCGCTGATATTAAACACCTTTTCCGTCACGGCAGCGCCGCCCAACATCCCGCCGAACATGAGGCCAATAACGGTGATGATGGGAATGAGCGCATTGCCGATGGCGTGCTTCCACAGCACTTGCCCGGAACGCAAGCCTTTGGCTTTGGCTGTCGTTATGTAGTCCTCGTGAATGACCTCAAGCGTGGAAGAACGGGTCATCCGCGCGACGGCGGCCGTAAAGCCGGTACCAAGCACGATGATCGGCATGACTGCAGATACCCAGTTATTAGGGTTGTATGTCGCCGGAAACCACGGCAGCTTGATCGAAAAGTTCAGAATAAAAATCAAGCCTTGCCAGAAGTTTGGAATTGACAATCCGAGCAGAGCGATAAACATAAAGGTATAGTCAAAAAAGGAATTGGGTCTGGTCGCCGAAATAATGCCGATCGGCAGCGCGATCACAACCGCAATGAGCGTCGCTATCACCGAAAGAGTCAACGTAATCGGGAATTTGTTGGAAATAGCGGTTGCCACTAATTCGTTGCCGGCAAACGACTTGCCGAGATCAAAGGTCAAGATGCCTTTTAGCGACTGCCAGAGCTGTACCAGATAAGGCTGATCCAGGCCATACATGCTATTAAAAGCCGCGATCTGTTCAGCGGTGGCCGTTTCTCCAAGCAGGTTGGCTGCGGGATTCATTGGTGATACATACAGAATCGTAAAGACAAGAACGGCAACTCCGATGATGACAAAAACGGTCATAACCAATCGTTCCGCAATATATTTCAGATAGGGATTGGCGTACAATGCCATCAAAAGATACATTGGGAATCCAATGACAAGAGATAGCGCAAAATAACCGGGATGGCTAATAAAACCATGGTAGGTGTCGGCAAAGGAAAAACGCGGGCTATCCGCTTCCTCCAGCTTGCGGGCAAGCTCTTCGCGAACGGCGGCATTAAACCGGGTTTCGGCTAAAGCTGCGGCTTCCTTCTCCAGGTCTTCCTTGCCGGCGTTTTTGCCGAAAAAGGCATGTTTGCGGGAAATTTGTTCCCGTGCTTCCCGAAGGAGCTCATTGCGGAGACCGGAATCCAGCAGTTCCTTGCTGATCGTTTGGGAAATATTGCGATAACCGCCTTTAGCGAGGCGATAACGATATAATATGTAGAGAAGAATGGTAAGCGGCGCGCCGAATACCAGTAGAAGGAATCGGTAGGACGGATGAAGAAGCATTTTGCGATAGAGGGATGCCGTTCCGTCTGCGATGCCGTTTTTTCTTGATGCAACATGCCCTGCCAAGCTGGTCCGCTCCTTTACAATCTATTTTTAATTTGCATTATTCCGATTGATATAGTAGATTTTATTTTACGAACTGCAAATTGTCAATAAAAACACGGCACAAATCACACAATCTTCATTATACAATATATAATAAGGATTAGTTAAGCCAAATGATGCGCAAGCATCGTTTTATCCCTATTACTTGATTATAGTATATCCATAACAACAATTAATGCGGCACTAAATATACAAAATGCGGATGCGGGTGACAACATGAGTGTATTGTTAGAGGTCAAGGATTTGGCGGTATCATTTTTTGCCAGAGACAAAGAGGTTGAAGCGGTTCGGGGCGTAAGCTTCGAGGTGCGCGAAGGAGAGACGCTGGGCATTGTCGGGGAATCCGGCAGCGGCAAAAGCGTAACGGCGCGTTCGATCATGCGGCTGCTTCCGTCCCCTCCGTCCATGGTAAAGGGCGGCCAGATTCTGTTTAAAGGGGAAAACCTGGCTTACAAATCGGATCGGGAAATGGAGAAAATCCGCGGCCGGGATATCGGTATGATTTTTCAAGATCCGATGTCATCTCTGAATCCGACCATGCGAATCGGCAAACAAATTGAAGAGGGGCTTATCAAGCATCGCAAGCTGAGCAAGGCGGAAGCCCGCAAGGAAGCAATCGCTATGCTGGAGCTCGTCGGCATACCTAACGGCGTAACCCGGTATACGCAATATCCGCATGAATTTTCCGGCGGCATGAGACAACGGGTCATGATTGCCATCGCGCTTGCCTGCAACCCGTCCCTGCTTATTGCGGACGAGCCTACGACCTCGCTGGATGTTACGATTCAAGCACAAATTCTGGATCAGATGAAAGTGCTTCAGAATAAATTCGGCACGGCCATCATTTTGATTACGCATGATCTGGGTGTTGTAGCCGGCGTGTGCGACCGAGTTGTCGTCATGAAAGAAGGCGAAATTGTCGAGACGGGAACAACGGCCGAAATATTCGCTAATCCCTCTCACCCCTATACAAAAAGGCTGCTAGGCGCTTTGCCGCGTCTGGATGAGAAGAAAAAGCCCAAGGCGGTGCCCGTTAAACAGGAGGGGCTGCCGATTTTGAAAGTTTCCTCTCTGAAGCAGCATTTCAACATGGGCAAAGGACAAATTCTTAAAGCCGTTAATGATATCAGCTTTGATGTGTGGGCTGGAGAAACGCTTGGCGTAGTCGGGGAGTCCGGCAGCGGCAAATCGACGACGGGCCGCAGCATTCTGCGCCTTAACGAGGTAACAGGCGGAGAGGTGTTGTTCAAGGGCATTCCACTGCAGCATTTGAACCGGTCGGAAATGAAAAAGATGCGCCGTTATATGGGCATGATTTTTCAGGATCCGTATGCTTCGCTTAATCCTCGTCTTCGTGTTGCGGACATTATCGGTGAATCGCTGGACGTGCATGGTTTGGCATCAGGCAAGCGGGAACGATTGAGAAGGGTGGAAGAGCTTCTGGACATGGTGGGGCTGGAATCTTCCCATGCCATGCGGTATCCCCATGAATTTTCCGGGGGACAAAGACAGCGGATCGGCATTGCCCGGACGCTCGCCGTTGAGCCGGAGCTGATCGTTTGCGACGAGCCGTTATCTGCACTCGACGTGTCTATTCAAGCCCAAATCGTCAAACTCCTGGAAGAGCTCCAGGAAAGACTGGGTTTGACTTATCTCTTTATCGCGCATGACCTCTCCATGGTCAAGCATATCAGCGACCGGGTAGCGGTCATGTACAAAGGAAAAATTGTGGAGCTGGCGGAAAGCGAAGAGTTGTATGCCAATCCGCTGCATGACTATACCAAATCGCTGCTGTCTGCCATTCCCGTGCCGGACCCCGAGATTCAATCCCGGAAAAAACCGATTATTAATGCGGAAGCGGGAAAAATCGATCCATACGGGCTGGACCGTTCCTCTTTTGTGGAAGTCAGCAAGGGGCATTGGCTTGCTGTGGCGCAGAAGTAAGGCTATACGCTCAAAGTATCCGGCTGTTTGTGCACGATCGACTTATGATGATGTTTTGTACAAGCTTTTGCTAGGGAGTGTCTGAACATGCCTTGAGCGAGTTTCCTGACACGCCCTAGAAAGCTGATCAGTAAAAAAGCGCGAATCAGGAACTGAAACGTTCCCGACCCGCGCTTTTTCTTTTTCAGCTACTTTTCCGATTGTTGCAGGTGATCGGTTTATTACAGCAGGGAAGCCAATACAATGGCGAATTCGCCGCGTGTCAGCAAGTTGCTGCCGCCTTGGGCCGCCTCAAAGGTTTTGCCTGTCAGCTCGCTGTATCGCGAGAGAATCAAATTCATATGATCGGCGGTAATGCCTTTGTTTGGTTGGAAGCGGCCATTTCCGTCGCCTTGCACCAGGCCGGCTTCCGCCGCCCAACCGACGTAACCGCTATACCAGCTGTTTTGAGCTACATCGCTGAACAAGCTGGATTCGGCAATGTCCACGCCCAGCAGTCGGCCAAGAGCTGTTACTGCGGCAGCTCTGGATAAGCCGGTGTCAGGAGAGAATGTTGTTGCGCCGGTACCTACCATAACGCCTTTGGCGTAGAGAGCCTGAATGGCTTCATAGGCGCTATCTCCCGGCTTGACATCCGTAAACGGCAAACCGCCGATGGTAAACTGCAGACGGGTTGCCCCTGTATAGGTCTCGTTGCCAGATATAACGGCAATCGTCAGCTGATATGTGCCGTCGGCTTCAGGCAGGATTGCGGCGAGCGCCTCCATTCCATCCGAAAGCAGGACGGATTCCGAATAGTTTTCAGATGGCACATCGGTAATGGTAATCTGAACATCTTCCTCTGGAACCTCGCGGTTGGCCGTAATGCTGTTTACGGCAACGCTTTTCCCGGACGCCGCATTGGAAATGCCTTTCCCTTCGTTCACGCTAAATGTTACTTTTTGCTTGCCGGAGGCATCTGTGGAATCCGTAACGGCGGAGAAGCTATGCACCGTTTCCGTCAAAATAAAGGAGACCGATGCTTCGCCGGTTGCAGCTGCTCCCGTAGTCGCTTGTCCGCTTGCCGCAGGAGGAGTCATGCCTTCAGGCATCTGTGGGATTTCACCGGATGGAGGCTCGGGAGCTTCGCCCGCGGGAGCCGTTCCTTGCTCGCCTGCCGGCCGTTCCCCGCCAGGAAAGACGCCGTCAGGGAAAGCGCCGCCGGCTCCAGGGAACCCGCCCATCATGCCGAAGGAGTTTCCGCTGTATTGCTGCTGGACTCCGTTCACATAAACGGAGTAATCCGTGTTAAGAGCCAAATCGGAAGACGTGAAGGTTAAGCTTTGGAATGCTTTTTCCGCGGTGTGGCGGAGCAGCTCCTTGCCATTGGCATCGGTAATTGTTACGACGCTGCCGGCTGATTGCGTAGAAGCAAACATAAGCTCCATGAAAGGTTGCTTGGAATTGGAGCTAGCCGCATCATTGCGTGTGCCTAATGCGATGACAGTGCCGCCGTTGAGCGTTATGTCCCCATCGGCGTCAATTCCGCCGTCCGGGCTGCGCTCATTGGACATCGTAATGACGGTGCCGCCATTAATCGTCAAGTAGCCGTTGGAGTCGATGCCATCCCCTTCGGCCCCCAGGCCGGCATTGACATGTAAATATCCGCCGTTGATAGTCGTAACGGAAATGCCGTCTTCATTTGTATTGATGCCATCATCCTGCGCTTTAATATAAATATTGCCGCTGTTTAAGGTGAGATGCAGCTCGGAATCCAGACCTTCGTTTTCGGCTGTAATGTACAGCTTGCCTGTTCCCGCCGTCTCGCCGCTGATGTTCATGGACATTTTGGAATAGAAGGCGCCATCGTATTTGTGAAGCTTTTTGGTTGTGCCTTCTTTATAAATACGGGCGACATATGAACCACTCACCTCATTAACAGAACCGTCTGCAAGGATTACCTGGGCGCCTGCTTTGGACAAGTTTGTTACGCCTCCCGTATCCTGACTTGCGCTATAAGGCTCATAGACGTTGTAAAAGATGACGGCGGGAGCTACTGTGGAAGTGATGTCTACGCCGTCCAGAATCAAGGTTACGACCGCTGCGGGATCATCCGAAGCGTCTTCGCCAAGATCAATGGCAAGCTGTCCAGCTGTCAACGTTCCCGAAACACGGTATGTACCCGGCTTTGTAATGGTAACGACGGTATGAGCGTCTGCTTCGCTGGCATCATGCTCGTCCACGGCCGTCCCTTCGCCGTAAGAAGCGCCTTGTCCGGCTTTATAGTAGATAATGTCTGCGCCTGTGTATACGGCAGAGGAAGATTGGGTCGAGGCGGTTGCGCCGTTTACCGTGACGCCGCTGTCGGCTAACTTGATTACGGTTTCGTCACTGCTTGCCGCATTTGCGGATGAAACAAAAAACAAGCAAGACCAGCTCATTACGACTGCAAGCAGCAGAGAGGTTGATCGTTTCAACATAAGGCTTACACATCCTTTTTTTAGTATGCTTGCAGTATAAATGCGTTTTCTTAAATGAATCTGAAGTGGAAACGGGCAAAAAATTTTGTAATCTTCCGTTCATACGTTGTTCATATTCATCTTGTACAATGAAAACTGTCACGGACGCCGTACACGTCCTGGACTTTTCTGTATTGTTAAGCAGGGTCTGTATACCGGTGCAGCCAGCTTTAGCCACAGAAATTTTTTTTGCACCTTTGTCGATAATGATTATCATTATCTTATTGCATAATAATCTGTGGTTCGCCGTTGGATTCATTTTTATAGCAAAGGGGAGATGAGCCCGACCTTCAATGGAAGCGGGGAAAGGAACGAGAAGCGGGAATTGATTGTCGCCAGTCAGGCCACTTTATTCATCCAGCCAGGAAAAATAAGAATGAAAACAAATTGAGGGAGAGATGATTCAATGAACTTTTCAATGAAAAAAACCTTGCCTGTTATGATCCTGACGTTAGTACTTTCGCTTGTAATGATTGCCGGTTCTGCGTTTGCAGCAACCTCGAAGGATTACAGAATCGTACGTGCCGACAACCCTGAAGTAAATTCCAGAGCCAATGACTTTGCGGTCACTCCTGCGTCTGTTGGGGACGACGGCACAACGGTCACACTGGGCTTCAACACTTCTTTCCTGTTCAATATCAATTCGCTGAGCATCTCCAATGACGGCGGTTCCACGTATACGACGTATTCCGGCACGACATCGGGCGGCGTGATCAACTTTACGTTCCCGGTTGATGATTTCTCCGTTAATACAAAAGCCAAAATTGCGGTTTCTGTCTTCGGGCTTTACAACGAAACTTACGATATTCAAATCAAATGGCTCTAGAGCCCAGGGCTTGAAATACTGCCTAACGTACGTTTAGAAGAAAGCTTTTCCTTTACTGTAGAAGCGACAGGCAGGTCGGTTAACATCGATCTGCCTGTCGCTTGTGCGGGAAAGCGGCCATTGGTTTTCTTCACAATCTATAATGCGAGGAGAGAAAAGGATTGAAAAAATCATTTAAGCGTTATTTAGCAATGCTGCTTTCATGCTTGCTTCTGTTGTCCGCCGCTCCGGTATATGGGGCCGATACGACATCAGCGTCAAAGGTTAGGGACGGGGAATATTCCGTTGACTTCAGAATTTTGAAAAATGGCACGAACAGCCAATCTGTAGCAGAGGGTTACCTGGAGTCGAAAACCGGGAAGCTGATTGCCCAGGACGGCAAGTACAAACTTCAAATCAAATTCATTAACTATGATTGGTTCCATTATTGGGGCAGCTTGAAAGCAGATGGAACGCCCGCTGGAGAAAACGCGGCTGCTGCGTCGCAATACGACGAAGCCAAGGAAATTGAAGTTTTGCCCGGTATGACCAAACGAGGCGTAGGAATGCCGGATACTCAGGTTGATGATTATTATGGGACAGTCGAGTTTGCAATCGAGGATATCCGAGTGAATCAGGATGTGTTGATGCACATCGTTGTAAAAGACACCTATATCTACAATCCGGGAACGGATTCGTGGTTGGAGTTTGGCTACAACAATTGGTACAGAGCGCAAATCGCAATTGATGTCAGCAATCTCCCTTTTGTTCCGCTTAACGATGAACCTTCCGGCACCGGCGCTACTCGCGAAGCTCTTTCCGAAAAGGTTGAGCAAGCCCGGTTGCTGCATAGAGACTCTGTAGACGGAAATTGGGAAGGAGCGTACCTGCCGGGGGCAAGATCCTCGCTGTTGTACGTAATAGAAAAAGCCGAAGCTCTTCTTGCCGATGGGGCAGCTGACGCGAATGACATTAACAAAACCTATAATGAGTTGGTTCAAATGCTGTCTTATTTTAACGAACAACTCGTTCATATCGATAAATCTGCTCTGCTTAATGTGCTGAATCAAGCAAATAGTCTGAAGCCAACGCTTTCCTACGTCGCTCCAAATGACGTTTATCAAGCAGGGTATATCGTTGGTTACGCAATCTCTCTGGATACTGTATTGCTCAATAGTCAAACTGTCTATGATAACGGACAGGCAACACAGGCAGAGGTAGATGCGAGCAGGACCGCATTGCTAAATGCATTGTCCGAAATCGAAAGAAACCGCATTGTCGAAGGCAATACCAAGCTCATTGTGCTGGACTCTCTGGCTTCCGATGCCGTAGAATCCGTCCATCGCGATTTGTTCGAAGAAGTCGTTGCCACTTTCACTAATGCTTCTAAGCGCACGCATGTTAATGTAACATTGAATACAGGCAAGGATGACCTGGAGGCAACGGCGCTAGCTTATTACAGGCCTGCCCTCAATGGAACAACGACTTTTGTCAGCCTAAAGCATTATCCGACGGAGACGGGTATTGATAAGGGTGCGGACAAATATTCTCTGCAATTTATACTTAATCCAAGCTTGAGCGCAGGTCAGTCTGTTAGCGGAATCATTCATTTGAATTACGCAACAAAGGAAGAACCAACCGTTACCCAATCCGTTTATTTAAGCATGAATGGTCAAGCGCTAGATAACTTGAACAAGGATGTTGCCTATGCTGAAGGCTTAGCTAACGGGAATCAAAATGCCGATGGAGACGCCCTTGCGAAGCTGCAGCAAGCGATTGTTGAAGCAAAAGCGGTTGGACAACAGCTTTCGTCGACACGTCCATCCATCGATTTGGCTTCCGAGAATCTGGGCAAGGCTGTTGGGGAATTCCTTACAACGAAGAACGAAACCAGACATTATACAATCGCTCATGCAACGGATAGCGCATTCTCCAGCTCGGACTCCTACTTTGGCAAACCGGCAGTGTTTGGCGGAGACGGCGCAGGAGCAAATTCCGTTATCATTACCATTTTGAACAGTTCGCAAATCAAGTCCTTCCAATATAAACAAGCAGACGGTACTTATGTTTCGCCTCAGGTGCTGTCGGAAGATACGTCCGGCAATTCCCGCACTGTGCTGCTGAAAAATATTAGCGCAAGCGGCTTGCTGGACGCCAAGCTGCAGGTCTCTATTCCCGCAGCCAACTATGAGCGCACTCATGATATTCGAATCAATTGGAACGGTGTTGACAATGCCGAATTGTCCGGTGAAATCAATGCCGGCAATACGAAGCTGCGCTCGGTCCAAGCAGGGACAGAGCCCGGCCAATACCCTGCCGCAGCGATAACGGCGTACAGAGCAGCCATTGCGACAGCTTCCCTCGAGGCTGTTAATACAAACGGATCGCAAGCGGCAACCGACGCCGCGCTTAACGCATTGCGTCAAGCAGTCCAAACCTTTAACGCTGCTGTCGTGCCGCCTGCAACGGGCAATCCCGATCCCGGCAACCCAGACACGGGAACGAACCCTCCAGTTACGCCTGTTGGTCCGGTGTACCCTGCTGATGGAACCTATTATGTTCCATTCACCATATTGAAGAAGGATTCCGGCGAGACTTCGGTAGCGAATCAATATTTTGTTAGTCCAGCGCTTGTGAAGGTTTCCGGCGGCAGCAAGACGGTTTCTTTCACCGTGCAGCAAAGCGCCGAAATTACAGGCCTGACAGTCGGCGGCTCCAGCGGTTCCGTCACTTCAAGCGATGCAGCAAAAAACACGCGGGTCGTTACCTTTACCCTATCCGATTTGTCGCAAAAGCTGAGATCGTGGGTAAAAGTGGATTGGCCTGCCGTTAACTACCATTATTCCTATGATATCGACTTCTTGTTCAACGAAGCAGGAGCTTATGCTGCAAGCGGCTCTGATGTGATTGGAGGAGGCCCTGTTGGACCTCCGGGATTGCCTAATCCAGCAACCCCCGGAAGCGGGACAACGCCTGGCGACGATGGAGACGACGAGCAAAGCGAAGGCAGCGAAGGCGCCAATCCTGGAACAAATCCGGGAACGCCAGCGACGCCAAACGTAGAATTTTCCGATACAGCTTCACATTGGGCAAAAGAGAGCATCGACCGCGCAGTGAAGCTTGGTATCGTAAACGGCTATCAGGACGGCAACTTCCGTCCGGAGAACGTGGTTACGCGCGGCGAGTTTGCCGTTATGCTGAGCCGCGCGCTGCAGCTGGAAGGAGAAGGAGATTCCTTGGCCTTTGGCGATATCGGCGACATTCCGGCATGGGCTCAGTCCCATGTGGCACGCGCCGTTGCGGCGGGGTTGATCGGGGGCTTCGAGGACGGCACATTCCGTTCCTCGGGCAAGCTATCCAGAGCGCAGCTGGCCGTTATGGTGTCAAGAGCGGCGGATCTGAAGCTGGATGAAGCAGATGCCGTTACATTTGACGACGGCGGTCAAATTCCGGCATGGGCTCAGAAGGAAGTGGCGGCAGCCGTCAAGGCGGGCCTGATCCAGGGCAAAGAAGGCAATGTCTTCGATCCCCATGCAACAGCAACAAGAGCGCAAGCATTAACCTTGATCATGCGACTTGTGGACAGCTTCACTCAATCCTGATCAATCCAATCTCCGATGTCTTGTCACTTCAACTCCGGGCTGCCTGACGGCGGCTCGGGGTTGTTGCTTTTTAACACGCTACGTTCAGGGGAATGGAAAATTGTAATCTGCTATTCACACGCCGTTCATATTTGGATAGTACAATGGAATCTATAGTGATAATCAATATCAATTAAAGAGCATCAATGAATGCAAAAACTTCAAGCAATAACAATGGAAGCAATAAAAATGGAAGCAACATCAATCACCATGCTTGGGGGCTTAAAAGTGAAGTTCGTCATAGGACGCAGCATAGGCTTTCTGGCAGCTATCGTCTGCGTAATTGGAATAACCGCAGGCTGCGGGGCATCGGCGGCAACCGATGGCGCAGAACATGCCATAAGCGCCGGAATCGGCGGAAGTAGTGGAGCCGTCGACATCACCGACTTTGCCGGTCGCAAAGTCAGCTTCGACAAAATGCCAGAACGAATTGTTGCGCTTGGCAGCGGAGAGGTGGATATCATCTACGCGTTGGGAGGAGAGGTCGTAGGCAGGCCCGATACAGAAGACTCCCTGCCGAATGAAAAAGCGGCCGCGGCAGCCAAGGTAGGTTCTACCCACACGGTTGATTTGGAAAAAATCGCGGTGCTCAAGCCGGATGTTCTGCTTGGCAATGATCCGCTTAATCTCAAGGATGTTCCGCTGCTGGAGAACATCGGAGCCAAGGTCGTGCTCACGCATGCCAATTCCGTTGAGGATATTCAGGAGCAGATCGAGCTGATAGGGCGGTTGTTGGGCAAGGAGGAGCGGGCTGCGGAGTTAATAGGGGACATAGAGGAAGGTTTGGCAAAGGAAGCAAAAAAACAGGCCAGAGATACCAGAGTATTGCTTGTTTACGGCGCTCCCGGGACTTACCTTGCCGCGCTGCCGAACTCCCTTAGCGGGGATATATTGGCGAAAGCCGGTGGCGTAAATGTTGCCGGAGAGTTTCAAGCCATGCAGAACTTTCCCCAATACGCCCAGTTGAATACGGAGCGGGTCGTGCAATCCAATCCCGAGGTTATTCTGATCATGACGCATGGCAGCTCGGAAGAGGTCGAAAAAGGGTTTGTGCGCGAGATGGAAGGCAGTCCTGCCTGGAATGCCCTAAGCGCCGTTCGGGAGGGCCGCATCCACGTGCTGCCGGCCGATTTGTTCGGAACCAATCCCGGAACGCGGGTGCTTGAAGCCATAGCGCTGCTGCAGGAGCTGCTGGAGCCATGAGCGTAAAATCCCGAAACAACAAAAGACGCTGGCTTGCCATCTTGGCCATTCCGGCCATTCTTATTGTATCGCTGTACGGAGTAGCCAGCGGCTCGGTTTTTATACCGCTGCCGGAAATCATTAAGGCGTTAAACGGAAACGGCGATGAAGCCTACCACACTATTATTTGGAATCTTCGCCTGCCCAGAGTGCTGGTGGGTCTGCTGGCCGGCGCTTGTCTTGCGGCTTCCGGCACGCTGCTGCAAGGCGTTATGCGCAATCCGCTTGCGGATCCCGGTATTATCGGCGTTTCAGCGGGGGGGGGGCTGGCAGCCGTCATTGCGCTGGTGCTATTCCCGCAGCTCTCCTATCTGCTGCCGGCGTTTGCTTTTGGAGGCGCCTTGATCTCCGCTTTGCTTATCTATTTGCTGGCATGGGATGGAGGAAGCTCCCCGGTCAAAATCGTGCTGGCGGGAATTGCCGTCAACGCGCTGTTGGGCGCTGTCATGAACGGCATTATGGTGCTCCATACCGACCGTATTCAAAGCGTTATTCCATGGCTGGCCGGCGGATTAAGCGGCCGAAGCTGGCCTCATCTGACCTTTATGCTGCCCTATGCCGCAATTGGTTTGCTGCTGACGCCTTTTGCGGCCAAAGCGTCCAATTTGCTCATATTGGGCGACCAATCCGCCCAATCGTTGGGGCAGCATGTGGAGCGGCAACGTTTCCTCATCATCGTGTTGGCGGCACTTCTTGCGGGAACGGCCGTCAGCGTCGCCGGACTTGTTGGTTTTGTCGGTCTGCTGGTTCCCCATGCGCTGCGGCTGGTCATAGGGGAGGATCACCGCTATCTGCTGCCCTTTTCCATCGTGGGGGGCGGAGTGCTCATGGTGCTGGCGGATACCATGGCCAGAAGCTGGTTTGATCCGCTCGAGCTGCCGGCAGGGATTTTGCTTGCTTGCGTAGGGGCTCCCGTTTTTCTCGTCTTGCTCAAAAAAAGGAGGCTGATCCGGTAATGGCTTTAGATATCAGGGAATTGTCCTACACCTTCGAACGGTTTCAGCTTCAGCACATTCATCAAAGCATACCTGCTGGCAAAATCACTTCCATTGTGGGCCGCAATGGTTCCGGCAAGTCGACGCTGCTTCGCCTCATTGCAAGATTGATGAAGCCGGATAGCGGAGAAATCCGCTACCAGGGGCAGCAATCCAAGGCCTACTCCCGCAAGGAATTCGCCAAGCTCGTCTCCCTGCTGGGCCAAGAGAAGGGCCAAATTCCGGATATTACCGTGCGGGAGCTGGTCGCTCTAGGCAGAGCGCCACGCCAATCTCCATTTAGGCAGCGGCTTTCGTCAACCGATCAATCCGCTATTGATTCGGCCCTGTCTGCCGTCGGCATCCGGCATCAGGAGGAACGATTGTTCCATACCTTGTCCGGCGGAGAGCAACAAAAAGCGAGAATTGCAATGGCGCTTGCCCAGGAAGCGGACATCGTGCTGCTGGATGAGCCCACGACCTACCTGGATTTATGCCACCAGCTAGAGCTGATGGAGACGCTAAAGCGCCTGAACCGGAAGCTCGGCATTACCGTCGTGATGGTGCTGCATGATTTGCAGCAGGCGGCCGCATACAGCGATCATCTGATCGCGATGGAGAACGGCAGCGTAGCGGCAAGCGGTCCGCCGCATGCCGTCATCAACCCCGCTTTTATGCTCAATGTATTCGGGGTTGCGGCCAAGGTTGATTTTAATGGAAGTTATCCCGTCATTATCCCCATACCAATCAAAAACGAGGAGGAAAACAAAATGGTAATTGTAACGAATGTATCGCAAATCACAAAGGGCAATGGAGAGAAGCTGATCGAGCGTTTCAACAAGGTAGGCAAAGTGGAAGGAATGGAAGGTTTTCTGGGTCTTGAGGTGCTTTTGACGGAAAATACGAAGGAATATGATGAAGTGTCGGTTGTAACCCGCTGGGCCAACAAAGAAAGCTTCCAGGGCTGGACTCGGAGCGAGGCGTTCCGCGAATCCCATTCCCACCGCGAGACGCCGGAATACATCATTTCCAACAAAATCGTATTTTATGAGGTGAAGGTTGTACGCCAGCCTCTCCAGCAATCCCTGGAAGCCCAAAACGCATAACCGAAGCAGACCGGATTTCTGGATCGGATTTCTGAACAATTTTAAAATGCACGAACTCCTTTTATAGCGGGCTATCAGGGATACAGCAGTTGCCTTGAGGCCCGTTAGGTCTGTTGCAGGAAAGAAGTTGAAGGGATATTCAGGAAAAAAGGTGTTGACATAGAGGATTTTATATTGATAATCTTGTAGTTGATAATAATTATCGTTATCATATAAAATTCTGACCGATATGTAACCGACGAATATGCAAGCTCCGATAGAATCCGTTGATCGAAGGGAAGGAACAACCTTGAAGGTAATTCAGACTTTGAAGTGGATAGGCATGTTTGTGCTTGTATTCCATGTGCTGATTAACCCCCAAAAGGCACAGGCCTCAAGCCAATTGGCAGACGGCACCTATACAGCCGATTATCTGGTGCTCAAAGCGGAGGATGACTCCGTGTCCATGGCCAATGACTATTGGGAAAAGCCGGCTACCGTAACGTTGAGCGGCGGCAAAGCCAGTATTCGCCTCACCATTAATCACAGCAAATGGGTAACGGAGTTTAAAGTGCCTTCCGGCGGAGGGTATGCCGACACGCGCGTCATATCCAGCAGCAAAAGCAAGGATACCCGTCTCGTTGAATTCGGGACGGATGACATCAGCAAACCAATCGTGTCCAAAATTCACGTTACGGTTGAAGAAATCGACTACGATCACGACTATACGATACGCATTGTATTCAAAGAGGATAGCTTCAAGTTGATTAAGGCGGCTGAAGCGGCAGCCGCGACCGTGAAGACGGAAGCTGTATCGACGGCAACCGCAGTGCCGACGCCTGCGCTAGCCGGCAGCGATAAGCCATCGGTTTCAACGAAACCATCCGGCTCCGAGAAACCTGCCGTTTCGGCATCGGCTGCACCAGGCCAGACTGTAGTTCCGGCAGCGCCTTCTGCTTCGGAAGCCGCCCTAGCGGCAGAAAGTGATAGCGCCAAGGAGAGTTCTCCCGAGCCTGATGGAGGTGCAGAGGGGGCTGAGCCATCTCAAGCGTCCGACCTGACTGCGGAGCTCAGTGAGGAAGCGGGAACCCCGGCAGCGGATTCCAGCAACAAGGCTGAAGGCGATGATCACGGCGGCGAAGAAGGACCAGCGCTTGCAGGAGGTGCTGATGCGGCGGCTGAAGAGCGCGCTTCATCAGAAGAACATGTGGTAGCCGACAGCACAGCTGAAAGCGGCCTTGAGGCAGAAAATGGAGAAGACGGCGGCTTGACGGCGGCAGCTCCTCAGAACAAGGAGGAATCGACATCCGGTTACGCGTTTCTGTGGTGGCTGCTGACGGCGGTTATCCTTCTTGGGGGCGCAGGAATCCTGTACGCCAGAAGGATGAAAAAACGGTAGGCGGCGTAAAAGCCATATGCCGTACAGGAGGATACAATGAAATTTTTGAATAGCTGGAAATCCGCAATGACATGGATGCTGCTGCTAACGGTACTGCTATTATCGGCTTGTGGTGCCAATTCAGCAATGGAACAGGGAGAGGCAGCGGCATCCCCGGAGTTGGGTCAAGAACAGAAAACGGAAGGCCCTCAAGACGATGGGAACAGACAGCAAGCAGTTGACTCGCAGAGCGAAGGAACGCGGCAGGAGGATGACAAGCAAGGGGATGACGAGGCTGACGGCGAACACCGCATCGTGTCCACGACGGTTGCGATTACGCAAATAATGGATCTGCTGGAGCTTGATCTGGTGGGAATCCCCAAAAGCGTAAAAACATTGCCTGAACGCTATAACGATGTCACCAAGGTAGGCAACCCTATGAGCCCGGATATGGAAATCGTCAAATCGCTTGCGCCAACCGATGTGCTTTCCGTGACGACGCTTCAATATGAATTGGAGCCAGCCTTCGACAATGCGGGAATCGCGGCTAGTTTTCTGAACTTGACCAGCATGGAAAATATGCAAACCGAGATTTTGAAGCTGGGAGAAAAATACGACAGAACCGAACAAGCGGAAGCCATCGTACGGGAATACGATGCCAAGCTGGAGCAGATCAAAGCTGCAACCGAGGGGAAGGAAAAACCAAGCGTACTGATTCTGATGGGCGTTCCCGGAAGCTACTTGGTAGCGACGGAGCATTCCTATATCGGCGACCTGGTGAGACTGATGGGCGGCGTAAACATTGTGCAGGGAGAATCGGTGGAGTTCTTGGCCTCCAATACCGAATACCTGCATCAGTCTAATCCCGACGTCATTCTGCGGGCAGCCCATGGCATGCCGGAGGAAGTCGTCAAGATGTTTGACGCGGAGTTCAAAAAGAACGATATATGGAAGCATTTCAAGGCGGTCCAGAATGATCGCGTATACGATCTGGAAGAAACGTTGTTTGGAACAACCGGTAATTTGGCGGCAGGCGAAGCGATGGATGTGCTGCTGCTAATGCTGTATCCGTAATGCGAAAGGAATGTGACAGATGGCCAGGCCTATTGTCGTATTAAGCTGCACGACGCTGCTGTTGATCGCGGCCGCCCTTTATTCCGCCACGACAGGAAGCTTGAAGATCGGTTTGCTTGAGTTGGTGCAAAGTCTTTTTAGCGGTTTCAGCGAACAGGGACAAATCGTCAAGGATTTGCGGTTTCCCCGCATCATCGTCTCCATGCTGGCGGGAGCTGCGCTTTCCGTATCCGGCGCGCTGCTGCAAGCCGTTATGAAAAATCCGCTGGCGGAGCCCGGCATCATCGGCGTTTCTTCGGGAGCGGGGCTGGTTTCTTTAACCGTCGTGACTCTTTTTCCGGCGCTGTATTTCTGGTCGCCGCTCTTCTCCGTGCTGGGCGGGGCGTTTGCCTGCTATCTGGTCTATTCCTTGTCATGGAAATCGGGATTGAGCCCTCTACGTTTGATCCTGGTGGGCGTAGCGATCAACGCTACCTTTACGGGACTGGGGCAATCCTTTAATTATCGCGGCAGCTACGCGGTGACAAGCGTCAATCAGGCGGTGTCATCTATTTTCACCATGAAGACCTGGGAGGATGTGCAGATTCTGGTCGTCTTCGGCGGTATAGGCTTGCTGTTGGCGATGCCGCTTGGCCGCTGGTGCAATATGCTGGCATTCCGGGATGAGACGGCCAAAAGCCTGGGCATGAGGGTTTTGCGGACCCGGCTGATTCTCTCGGCCGTAGCGGTACTTCTGGCCTCGGTCGCAACTGCGGTAGGCGGCCTGATTATGTTTGTAGGTTTGCTTGTGCCGCATATCGGAAGGCTGCTGCTGGGAGCCGACTTTCGTTACTTGCTGCCATTTTCCGCGGTTGGAGGCGCGCTCCTGATTCTGATTGCCGATACGCTGGGGCGCACGATACTTGCCCCGGTCGAAATTCCGGCTTCTATTATTATGACGGTGATCGGCGGGCCGTTTCTAATTTATATGTTGAAGCGCAGCGATCGCAAGCTCTAGCGTTAACCCGGGTTGGCAAATTTTCAAAAGGGATGGCAGGGAGGGGGAGTTTGTTAATGAAGCAGGTGCTGATTACGGATGATGATGATCACTATAGAGCGTTGCTCGGCCATTATATGGCCCAAGAGGGATTTCGCGTGCTGGAAGCTCAAAATGGGCGTCAAGCAATGAGTTTGCTGGAAGGAAATGTTGTCGATTTGGCCATTATGGATGTGATGATGCCGGAGGTCGACGGTTATTCGCTCTGTCAATATGTCAGAAAACATTATGATATACCCGTTATTATGCTGACGGCGCGAGATCAGCTTAGCGACAAGGAGCAAGGTTATCTGAGCGGAACCGATGACTACATAACAAAGCCGTTTGAGTTGCCGGAGCTGCTGTTTCGGATCAAAGCCCTGTTTCGCCGGTACTCCCTTGTCTCCAGCGACCAGATCAAGCTGTCCGGCATCGTGATCGACCGGAAAAACTACGAGGTGCAGGCTGGCGACGAAGTGTTTTTTTTGCCGCTTAAGGAATTTGAATTGCTGGCGCAGCTGGCGCAATACCCAGGACGACTTTTCTCGCGCGTAGAGTTGATCCGGCTTGTTTGGGGACTCGGCTACGAGGGCGACGAACGGACGGTTGACGTCCATATCAAACGTTTGCGAAAACGATTTTCCGAAAACGCGTGGAGCTTTGGCATACAGACGGTCAGGGGAATCGGCTACAAGTTTGAGGTAAGCCCGGCATGAGGTCGCTTTATTTTCGCGTATTCGTCATTACCATCTATACGATAACGCTCAGCAGCCTGTTGGGGTTTATCGTCTCCAATGTGTATTATCACTGGATGCTTAAGCCTTACAATGACGCCAAGCTATCCAGCATTGCCGGACACATACGCGAATTTGCCCAGCGCAATCCCGAACTGCTGCAGGAATATTTGCAAAATGCCGCGGATTTGGGTTATCAGCTTTATGTATACAGCGATGACGGTGCGGGCATCTTTTATGGAAGCCCGTTTCGCGATCCGGAGTTGCCGCAATCCGTCGCTCGGGAGGTGCTGGAGGGCGAGCCGTATCATGGCGTAGCCCGGTTCCCCAGCCACCTCCTCATTACGGGCTATTTTAAGAACAGCCTGGAAAATTCGGTTGGCCTGCCGCTGGAGGTGGGCGACAAACGGTACGCGTTGTTTTTGAGGCCGGACGTTTCCTTGCAATTCGGGGAGCTGCGAATCTTTTTTGCGATGATCCTGGTATTGTCCATCCTGTTCAGCATCCCTTATTTTCTGCTGAGTACCCGCTATCTGGTTCAGCCCATCACATTTTTGACGGAGGCGACCAAAAGAATCGCCCAAGGCGACTTTAATCTACGGCTTCCCACCAAGCGAAGGGATGAAATCGGACAATTGGCGTCTCATTTTCAGATCATGAGCAGTCAGTTGGAACGTTCGGACAAAGCCAGGAAAGACTTTGTCGCTAACGTCTCGCATGAAATCCATTCCCCGCTGGCTTCCATACAAGGCTTTGCGGATACGCTGCTGCAAGATGGACTGAATGATGGTCAGAAGCGTTATTATGCTGGAATTATCGGCCAGGAAGCGCGCCATTTGACCGCTCTCAGCAGGCAGCTTCTTTTGTTGTCCAAGCTGGACCATGACAAGGAAGACATAGCCAAAACCGTTTTCCCCGTGAAGTCCCAGCTTAGGCAAAGCCTCAAATTGCTGGAGTGGCAATTGACCGAAAAGGGGCTGGCCGTGCGCATGCAGGTACCGGTTGAGCTTCATGTTTTTGGGGACGAAGTGCTTCTTGTGCAGGTATGGTCCAATCTGCTGTCGAACGCGGTCAAGCATATAGCGGAAGGGCGATCGATCGAGATTAAGGCGTTCCAGGAAAACGGCTGTACCGTGGTTAATATTTCGGATAATGGAGACGGCATTCCGGAGGAGCAGCTTCCTTTTATTTTTGACCGGTTTTACCGTGGAGACGGCGCAAGGCAGAGGGGAGCGGGCAGCACGGGGCTTGGGCTGTCCATCGTCTGGGAAATTGTCAAGCTTCATGGCGGAGAGATCGGGGTTAAGAGCATTGTCGGGAAAGGAACGACGTTTTCTGTACGGCTGCCTTATGGGCACAAACCAACCGGACGAGGAGCCAATCGGTAAAAAGCAAACCAAAGATGCCGGAAAAATGGAGTTCGTAGGTATAATTTCGTGTTTGGCGCACCAACCTAAATGGAAAAGCGGTGCGCTTTTTTGGCGTGAAATTTTGCTTTTGAAGGGCCAGCGACGGGCATTTGGCGAGAAGCTTTGAATCGTCAGAAAATTTAAACGAAGACACTTGACCTCGGCCTTGTTTTGCGTATAATAAAGTTAAAGTCAAAGAAAGTCAAAGTCAATGGGAGGCTGGTGATTTGCGTAACATTTCCGACCTCATTGAACATTATTTAAAGCAGATGCTGGATGGGAGCGAGGAAGGCGCAGTCGAGATCCAACGCAACGAGCTGGCGGACCGCTTCTCCTGCGTGCCGTCGCAGATCAATTATGTAATCAGCACAAGATTTACGCTGGAGAAGGGCTACATGGTTGAGAGCAAGCGCGGCGGAGGGGGATACATCCGTATTCAGCGAGTGGATCTTCCCGCTCTTAAAAGTCTTCAGCACCATATTGAGGGCACCATCGGACGCAGCGTCGATCAGGCTGCCGCAGAAGGGCTGATCTATCAGCTCGAGGAAGCGGGAATCGTCTCCAAACGCGAAGGCAATATGCTTCGCGCGGCCATTCACAGGGATACGATAGCGTTAATGTTGCCAGCCCGTGATGAGATAAGAGCCCGATTGCTGACGTCCATGCTCATTTCGTTGCTGGTCAAATAGGACCGGCGGAAGGGAGGGGCTAACGTTGATTTGCCAGGAATGCGGCCAGAGGCCGGCAAGTTTGCATTTTACAAAAATCATTAACGGCGAAAAAACAGAATTCCATATCTGCGAATCCTGCGCCCGTGAAAAAGGCGAGGGCATACCGGGTTCGCCCGGAGGGTTTTCCATCCATAGTCTTCTATCCGGACTTCTGGATTTTGGTGCAGCAGGAATTGCGGGCCAGCATACAATAGGCAATGCGCCGCCGCAGCAGATTCGCTGCGAGGATTGCGGCATGACCTATGCGCAGTTCAGCAAAATCGGCCGTTTTGGATGCAGCTCCTGCTACCAGGCCTTTAACGAACGTTTGGACCCCCTGCTTAAGCGAGTGCATAGCAGCACGGCTCACAGCGGAAAGGTTCCAAAACGGACGGGCGGACAAATCCAGTGCAGACGGGAAATCGAGAAGCTGCGCCGTGAAATGCAGAGCCATATCCAGGAAGAAGAGTTCGAGAGCGCGGCGGGGCTGCGCGACCGGATTCGGGAGCTGGAGAAAAAGCTCGCAGAGCAATAAGGATGCATGGAAGGAGTGAGTCTGGTGAGCAATCACCGATTTTCGCGTGATGCGCTTAGCGATTGGATGCGAGGCACAGGTCCCGATTACGATGTTGTGATCAGCAGCAGAGTACGGCTGGCCCGCAATCTGAGACATCAGCCGTTCCCGCTCCTGGCGACAGGACAGCAGGCCATCGAGGTCCAGAAGCAGCTGACTGCGGTTAATGAAGAAGGACGGCTGAACAGCATAGGGACATTCGAAACGATTCTGCTCTCCGATCTCAGCGAGTTAGACAAGCGGGTGCTGGTGGAGAAGCATTTGATCAGCCCGGCGCTGGCGAACGAGTCGCGAGGCGGAGCCGTCATGCTGAGCGACAACGAAGCGGTAAGTATTATGGTTAACGAAGAGGATCATTTGCGCATCCAATGTCTATATCCCGGCTTTCAGATTGAAGAGGCCTGGGCATTGGCAAATGGAATCGATGATATATTTGAGGAAGCTGCGGACTTTGCGTTCGACGAAAAAAGGGGTTACTTGACGACATGCCCTACAAATGTAGGGACTGGAATTCGAGCTTCGGTGATGATGCACTTGCCTGCGCTTGTGCTGACTCAGCAGATCAACCGGATCTTGTCGGCAGTCACCCAGGTGGGCCTTGCTGTTCGGGGGCTTTACGGGGAAGGCAGCGAAGCGCTTGGCAATCTGTTTCAGATTTCCAATCAGATCACGCTTGGACTCTCCGAGGAAGAAATTATCGACAACCTGCATGGCGTTGCGAAGCAGATCGTGGAGCATGAACGCGCAGCCCGCAAACGGCTGCTGGAGGAATCCAGGGTTCGGATCGAGGATCGAGTAAGACGTTCCTATGGCATTTTGACGCATGCGGTTATTATGGATTCCAAGGAGGCGGCCCAGCGTCTGTCGGATGTCCGATTGGGCGTGGATTTGGGCATATTGCCTATCATTACGCCGCAAGTCATGAATGAATTGCTGGTGATGACGCAACCCGGTTTCCTGCAGCAAGCGTTTAATGAAAAAATGAGCGCGGAACAAAGGGATTGCCGGAGAGCTGATTTAATTAGGGAGAAATTGGGTAATCAAATGAATCATGGGGGTGCAGAACAATGATGTTTGGACGATTCACGGAACGCGCGCAGAAGGTACTTGCATTGGCTCAGGAAGAGGCGGTTCGCCTCGGACATAACAATATCGGCACCGAGCATATTTTGCTGGGACTTATTCGGGAAGGCGAAGGCATCGCCGCCAAAGCTTTGACCGGTCTGGGATTGGGATTGGAGAAAATTCAGGACGAGGTGGAGGCGCTTATCGGACGCGGCCAAGAGCAGCCGAACAATATCGCCTACACGCCCCGCGCCAAAAAAGTCATTGAGCTTTCCATGGACGAAGCCAGGAAGCTGGGCCACACTTACGTAGGCACCGAGCATATTCTGCTTGGCCTGATCCGCGAAGGCGAAGGCGTTGCCGCTCGCGTGCTCAACAATCTCGGCATCAGCCTGAACAAGGCGCGCCAGCAGGTTCTGCAATTGCTTGGAAGCAGCGAAGCGGTATCCAGCAACCATGGCGCGCCGGCTAACGTCAGCACGCCAACGCTGGACGGACTGGCACGCGATTTGACCGCCTATGCCAAGGAAGGCAATCTGGATCCTGTTATCGGACGCAGCAAGGAAATCGAGCGCGTCATTCAGGTGCTTAGCCGCAGGACCAAAAACAATCCGGTGCTCATCGGTGAACCCGGCGTCGGCAAAACAGCAATCGCGGAAGGTCTGGCGCAAAAAATCATCGCCAACGAAATTCCGGAAACGCTGCGCGACAAACGCGTTATGACGCTGGATATGGGCTCCGTCGTTGCGGGTACCAAATACCGTGGCGAATTCGAGGATCGCTTGAAAAAAATCATGGACGAAATTCGCCAAGCCGGCAATATCATCCTGTTTATTGACGAGCTGCATACGCTTATCGGAGCGGGAGGCGCGGAAGGCGCCATCGACGCATCCAACATTCTGAAGCCTGCGCTTGCGCGCGGCGAGCTGCAGTGCATCGGCGCTACGACGCTGGACGAATACCGCAAGTACATCGAGAAGGATGCAGCGCTGGAGCGCCGCTTCCAGCCGATTACGGTCGATCAGCCTTCCGTGGACGAGGCCATCCAGATTCTTCATGGCCTGCGCGACCGCTACGAAGCTCATCACCGCGTCAAAATTACGGACGAATCCATCGAGCAAGCCGTTAAGTTGTCGGACCGCTACATTACGGACCGCTTCCTGCCGGACAAAGCAATCGACCTGATCGACGAAGCAAGCTCCAAGGTAAGGCTTAACTCTTATACGGTACCGCCAAACCTGAAGCAGCTTGAAAACCGTCTGGAGGACATCCGTAAGGAGAAGGACGCAGCGGTACAAAGCCAGGAGTTTGAGAAGGCGGCTGCGCTTCGCGATACGGAGCAAAAAATCCGCGAAGAGCTCGACGTTACGAAAAACCAGTGGAAAGAGAAACAAGGCCGTACCGATTCCGAGGTTACGCCGGAGGATATCGCTCAGGTTGTGGCAAGCTGGACCGGCATTCCGGTCAGCAAGCTGGCGGAAGAGGAAACGGAGCGTCTGCTGAAAATGGAGGACATTCTGCATGACCGGGTTATCGGTCAGGAGGAAGCCGTTAAATCCGTTTCGCGCGCGATTCGCCGTGCTAGAGCAGGCCTCAAGGATCCAAAACGTCCAATCGGCTCCTTTATTTTCCTCGGCCCAACAGGCGTCGGTAAAACGGAGCTGGCGAGAGCGCTGGCGGAATCCATGTTTGGCGATGAAAATGCGGTGATCCGCATCGACATGTCGGAATACATGGAGAAACACTCCACTTCCAGACTGGTTGGAGCGCCTCCGGGGTATGTCGGCTACGAGGAAGGCGGCCAACTGACCGAAAAAGTGCGCCGCAAACCGTATTCCGTCGTGCTGCTGGACGAAATCGAAAAAGCGCATCCTGAAGTGTTCAACATCCTGCTTCAAGTGCTGGAAGACGGCCGTTTGACGGATTCCAAAGGCCGAGTGGTCGATTTCCGCAACACGCTGATCATCATGACGTCAAACGTGGGCGCCGATCAGATCAAGAAAAATTCCTCGCTTGGCTTTACGGCGGTACAGGATGCGGGCCGCGACTTTATCCTCATGAAGGATAAAGTGATGGCGGAGCTGAAGAAGAGCTTCCGTCCGGAGTTCCTGAACCGGATCGACGAAACGATCGTGTTCCATTCGCTGGGCGAAGAGCACATCGCTCAAATCGTAACGCTGATGTCCGACGAGCTGCGCAAGCGCCTGCGCGAGCAGCAAGTTGACTTTACGCTGACGGATGCAGCCAAGGCGTTCCTGGCCAAGGAAGGCTACGATCCGCAATATGGAGCTCGTCCATTGCGCAGAGCTATCCAGAAGCACATCGAGGACCGTCTGTCCGAAGATTTGCTGATGGGCCATATTCAAAAAGGCGATACCTTTGTCATCGACGAAAAAGAAGGCGCGCTTGTCGTGAACAAAATCGTTCAGGACCCAGCGCAAGAGCAGCCTGCCGCTCAATAAAGACCGTATACAAATGTAACCCCCCGATTCTTGCGATGCAAGAGCCGGGGGTTTTTTTGGCTTGATTCTGATAATTGATATTGATTTTGATTTTGATTTTGATTTTGATTTTGATATTGATTTTGATTTTGATATTGGGGTTGATGTTGGTGTTGGTGTTGGTGTTGGTGTTGGTGTTGATTTTTATACTGGTTTTGATTGAGACTTTTATTGTTTCTAACGGTTTCTAACGCGTGAATCACTTTCGACGGGGACTCGATCTGTGGGCTCGCGTTTTTTTTATGGACAAAAAAGGCCGTTAGAACACATTTAGGGCATCGAGAGTCATTCTAATGGTCATATATGTCCATTACTGCAAAAATAAAGCGAAAAATCTTCTTTTTCGGGCCCTAATGGACAGAATCGTCCGTTACAAGCGAGAATTTGCCTCAAAACGGTTTTAATGGACAGATTTGACCGTTAGGCGGCCATGCAGGGCAAGTAGTGCAAACAGTGCAAAAATGGCAAGCAGGCAATGCAGTGCAAGCAGTGGAAGCAGTGGAAGCAGTGCAAACATGGCAAGCAGGCCATGCAGGGCAAGCAGGGCAAGCAGGCAATGCGGTGGAAGCAGTGCAAACATGGCAAGCAGGCCATGCAGGGCAAGCAGTGGAAGCAGTGCAAGCAGTGCAAGCAGGCAATGCAGTGCAAGCAGCGCAAGCATTGCGGTCAAATCGAATAATAGCCATATGGTAACGGTGGCTGGCGATAGACATTAGACGACGTTGTTGCTGATCGTGCGCAAGAAGCCTTGCTGGGAAGCTGCGTCAAAGAGTTGATTAAAGGATTCTGCTTCGTCCGGTTGATACTCATACCATTGGTCCGCTGTCGCATCATAAAGCAACCAAGCCGGATATGGAGCTAACAGCTCGGCCGGAAAGTCGTTATTCAAGCTATACAACTCAAGCCGCAAAACAGAGCCGCCATCTTTGTCCAAAAAATCATTTTGGGGTCCTGGCGTATAGGAGCCTGGATCAACACTGCCCGTAATCCGATTTTGAACGAGTGGCGCTTCCACGGGCTTCCCTTTGGACTGCTGGAACAAATGATAAAAAGCTTCAACGTAGGCATTGCCCGTTATCTCAGAGACGATGCTGCCCATTGTCATGCGGACTTCGTTCTGCATGGCATAAATCTGTTTTCCTTCAATAATGAGAGGCGTGGTTTCAATTGTAACCGTTGGGCTGACATAATCCACCTTATACCCAAACGTTTCCGAAATAAAACGAAGCGGAACAAAAGTGTGCTTGTTCTTGATATAAGGCGCGACGTCCATCTGAATCGTTTTTCCGTTGACTATGGCTGTTTTGCTGTTTGCTTTCAGAGTAACTTCCAAATCATGCTTGGTTATTTTGACTTCAGGATCCAGCCATTCCACATGGGCGGCCAGGTTTTCACTTATTACGCGCAGAGGGACCATCGTGCGGTAATTTTTTGTTTCGGGCTTTACATCGCTTTTGATCGCGACGTCATCGATTTTGATTTGCAAGCCGGCGGCATAAGCGGGCGAAGCAATCAAACTTAACAATAGTGCAAAAATCAGGACGGATACGATTTTCTTCATTTCGGTCTCCTTTCAAAATCACCATGCTAACAAAAATGTGTTTCCTCTAGAACAAGGGAAGTCCAAAATTATAGACGCAATTACCGGGAAAAGGTTCCTTTATTTATTAAAATTTGGATAAAGAATGCCGATGAATGGCAGAACATTAGTAGAGGGAAGTCTAAGCTTCCGCTTAAAAGGAGGAGTCAAGGCATTTGGGGATGTCGGATCGTATTTTTTATAAAAAAATCACTTTTTCAAAATTGTCGAAAAAGCCTGAATAGCCGCCAATACGCAGGGGCGAGCCGTTGTTGTGTGGAAAGTGACAATGAAATTTGTGAACGTTAAGACTTTCTACATTCGACATATGATGGTAAACTCAAGGTAAACTGATTAGAATCATGAGAGAATCCTTCTGAAGGAGTTCGGAATGGCCAAAATAAAACTGAAGTTTGTCTGCACCGATTGCGGCGCCGAATCGCCCAAGTGGATGGGGAAATGCCCCGGCTGCAATGCCTGGAACACCATGGTGGAAGAAAAGGAAACCGTCGTCAAAACAAAGGGTGTCGGCTTATCGGGAATCCATACGAAAGAAAAGCCCCAATCCATCATACATATAGAGAGCGGGCAGGAGCCGCGCATCGAAACGCGAATGGTGGAACTGAATCGCGTGCTCGGCGGCGGCGTTGTGCCCGGCTCCCTTATTCTGGTGGGCGGCGATCCCGGTATCGGCAAGTCGACGCTGCTGCTGCAAACCTCGCACGCGCTGGCGAGCAAAGGATTGAAAGTGCTGTATATTTCCGGCGAAGAATCCGTCCGGCAGACTAAACTGCGGGCAGATCGGCTGGGAGCGCTTTCCGAAAATCTCTTTGTGCTGTGCGAGACCAATATGGAGCATATTAATGATGCGATAGAATCCGTCAATCCGGAATTTCTGGTGATTGACTCCATCCAGACCGTCTATGACCCCCGCGTGGAGTCGGCGCCCGGCTCCGTATCGCAGGTTAGGGAATGCACAGCCCATTTCATGCGTACGGCCAAAATAAAAGGCGTTGCCACGGTACTGGTCGGCCACGTGACCAAAGAGGGCGCTATTGCGGGACCGCGGCTGCTGGAGCATATGGTGGATTGCGTGCTCTATTTTGAGGGCGAGCGCCATCATACGTACCGATTGCTTCGGGCCGTGAAGAACCGTTTTGGCTCCACTAACGAAATTGGCATATTCGAAATGATCGAAGACGGGCTGCGAGAGGTGTCGAATCCATCGGAGCTATTCCTGTCGGAGCGGCCGCTAGGCGTGGCAGGCTCCACGGTTGTCGCCAGCATGGAAGGGACGCGTCCCGTGCTGGTGGAGCTGCAGGCGCTTGTAGCTACGACTCATTTCCCCTCGCCGAGACGGATGTCCACGGGAATCGATCATCATCGGATGGCGTTGATCATTGCGGTGCTGGAGAAGCGCAACGGGATGTTTCTCCAGACGCAGGATGCGTATTTGAATGTAGCGGGCGGAGTCAAGCTGGATGAGCCCGCGGTGGATCTGGCGGCCGCGGTGAGCATAGCCTCCAGTTTCCGCGATGCTCCGACCAAACCTTACGATGTTATATTCGGAGAGGTTGGCCTGACGGGCGAGGTAAGGGCAGTATCCCGTGCGGAGCAGCGAGTGAAGGAAGCGGAGAAGCTTGGGTTCAAAAGGGTGATCATGCCTGAGAAAAGCCTGAAGGGGTGGAAAGCTCCCCAAGGGATCGAATTGATTGGCGTCAATACAGTATCGGAAGCACTTAAAGCAGCGCTTGGATAGGGGGCACAGATGAAGGAACAGACTCAGCAGGAAGTCATGAATCAGCTTTTGCAGCTGGTGGCGCCAGGAACCCCTTTTCGGGAAGGGCTTGAAAATGTGCTCAGAGCCAAAACAGGGGCGCTTATTGTGGTGGGATACAGTCCGGAGGTCATGGAGGTCGTTGACGGAGGTTTCTCCATCAACTGCGATTTTTCCTCCAACTACCTCTACGAGTTGGCCAAAATGGACGGAGCCATCATTATGAGCGAGGATATGCGGCGCATTTTGTATGCCAACACGCAGCTGATTCCAAACAGCAGCATTCCATCCATTGAAACAGGCATTCGCCATAGGACAGCGGAGCGTGTGGCGAAACAAACCGGCAAGCTGGTGGTATCCATCTCCCAACGGCGGAATGTGATTACGTTGTACCAGGGCAACCTGAGGTATTCGCTTAAAGATATTGGCGTCATTCTCACCAAGGCCAATCAGGCCATCCAAACGCTGGAGAAATATAAGGCAGTTCTTTCGCAATCCCTGACCAACCTGTCGGCGCTGGAGTTTGAAGAGCTGGTAACGCTGCAGGAAGTTGCCCATGTCATTCAACGGCTGGAAATGGTGCTTCGGGTCAAAACGGAAATTAACCGCTATATCAACGAGCTTGGAACGGAAGGCCGCCTGATCAGCATGCAGATGGATGAGCTGGTGGGTGGCGTTGAAGAGGATGCCTGGTATTTGATTAAGGACTATGCCAAGGATAACAGCGATGAAAAGATCAAGGAAATTCGGGCAGGCCTGAAAAAGCTGAGCGCAGACGAGCAGTTGGATGGAGCGCCCATTGTCCGTTTGCTGGGTTATCCTCAGGGTCATAATATGGCAGAAGAATCGGTTTCGCCGAAAGGTTATCGCCTGCTTGGAAAAATACCGCGTTTGCCGCTTGTTATAATGAACAATCTTGTGGAACGCTTCCAGAATCTTCCCCGGATTCTAATGGCAACCATTGAGGAATTGGATGAAGTGGACGGCATCGGAGAGGTTCGTGCGCGGGCAATCAAGGATGGATTGAAGCGGATTCAAGAGCAGATGTTCATTGACAGGCAAATTTAAATCTCCTACAATGGATTGAATGTGTGCCAAACTTTAGGCGATAGGATCGAGGCCGGGTTTGGGCATATTAGAGAAGAGGTGGAACAGATGATTGCAAAATCGATACCGAGCCTTCTCACGGTTGGCAATTTGTTTTTGGGCGTTATTGCCATTATTCTGGTTTTTAACGACAATCCCGGAATGGCGGCCATGATGGTTCTGATTGCCATGCTGCTGGACGGGGTTGACGGTCGTGTGGCGCGTGCGCTTAACGCGCAAAGTGAGTTTGGCAAAGAATTGGATTCGTTGTCTGACGTTATTTCCTTTGGAGTAGCGCCGGCTTTTATTATGTACGTCGTTGCGTTTCAAGATTTGAATCATGCTTTGGCCTGGACCACAACGGCCATTTTCCCGATTTGCGGAGCGCTTAGACTGGCAAGATTTAACGTGGTTGCGAGTTCCCCTGGTTACTTTATCGGTCTGCCGATCCCTGCTGCAGGCGGTGTGTTAGCAACGCTTGCCCTGTTTAAAGAAGATATTCCGTTGCCTGTGCTGCTGGGCAGCATGCTGCTGCTTTCCTTCCTGATGGTCAGCACGATTCGTTATCCTAACTTTAAGAAGGTAGGCATTCCGCGCAGCGCGGTATGGGTTGTTCCTATCATTGTTGTTGTATCCGTTGTGCTGGGCCTCTTATTTGAGAACCAGCTGTCCAAAATATTGTTTGTGCCGTTGCTGCTATATGCGCTGTACGGCTTAAAAAAAAACGTTGACCGCCGGCTTCCGAAAGCGCGCAAGCGCCGTGCATTAGAGGAAGAATCGGAGGAAAAGGTTAATAACGAAAAGCCGGCCTGATAAACGGACTGGCTGACAGACTGTCTTGCATGCGGATTTTTTCGCAGGCAAGGCGGTCTTTTTTTTGTGCGACAGCATCACCAGCCTCCCGCTAAAAGAAAAAAAGCGCAAATGCCGGCACGGTTGCCGCCACTTACGCTTTAATTGCCACATAAGAAATCAATTCTTATTGGCGATAAAACCTACCGCTACACGCGGCCGCTCATCTTCGAGAGGCATGGGTAGAGGTTTCTCATCAGGTTAAATTAATCAGGTTAAATTAAACAGGCCAAGCGTAGAACATTTGTCGTATTCCTCGGCAACAACTTCATCCAAATTAATGTGCAGCAGATTGCATAATGCCGTCATATAGAACAAATTGCGGCCAAGCTCGCTCCTTAATACTTCGTTGCAATTCTCGCAGAGCGAACCGGACAGATGGCTTTGCAGCGTTTCCTTGGCATTTTCCAAATCCGGCTTGTCCGAATAATGCTGTTTTCTGGCATTCAGCTCAATGCAACCGCAGTCCGTCACTGCTTTGGAAACGGCGCGGTTTACCGAAGCGCCGGATTGTCCAAGCTTTGACATCACGTCAAGCAAACTGCGATGTCTGAGGAGAAGCTCCGAAACTTGCTGTTGGAATTGCTCCAGTGTGGGAGCGTTAGTGGATTCCACTTCAATCACCCGCCTTCGCGAAGAAGTTATCTCTTACCTATTATAATCTTCCTTTGGTCGTATTTCCACATGCCGGAAGCCACAGGTTCGTCCCGGGACCGCTTCAGCAAGGCTGAAAGGCCGCCGGCAGAGGTTTTCTCCTTTTTGCAAATTTTCACTCCGCCTCCGATTAGAGTTCCAAAGTTTGGAACATAATTGTAATGGAGGTGAACCGTAATGGTTAGAGTAGTCATTCAATTGATTGGTCTCGTGATCGGCGGCATGGTCGGCGGAGAGGTATACGGATTGATGGATAGCACCGCGGCTTGGTCAGGGTCGTCTTACGGCATGCTGGAGCAGTCCGGAACTTATTACATGAATGTTGCGGTTGGCGCACTGATAGGGGGTATTGCAGCCTCTTTTCTGGCTGCACCTGCAGTGAGGTTGTTTGGAAAAGGCGTGACCCTGATAGCGGAATTGCCGCTCAGGCAGCTCATGGTCGGTATTTGCGGGCTTGGGGCGGGATTATTGATGTCCGTTTTGCTGCATCCCGCTGTTTCCGATTTGCAGGGCATCGGCAGGCTGCTGCCTGCGCTGCTCGCATTGGGACTTGGGTACGGCGGACTGCGAATCGCGCTTGCGAAGCAGGATGAAATTGCGACGGGTTTTGCCGCACTGATGGAAAGGCCGGCCGCTCCTCAGCAAGAGGAGGAGAACCCGCGGTTCGAAGAGCACAAAATATTGGATACAAGCGTCATCATCGATGGACGGATTGCAGACATTTGCAAAACGGGATTTATCGAAGGCACGTTGGTTATTCCGGAGTTTGTGCTGGAGGAGCTGCAGCATATAGCGGATTCCTCGGATTTGCTCAAACGCAACCGCGGCCGGAGGGGGCTGGACATCCTTAACAAAATCCAGAAGGAGCTGGACGTCAAGGTGCTGATCTACGAAGGCGACTTCGAAGAGATCGGCGAGGTGGACAGCAAGCTGGTCAAGCTGGCGAAGGCGCTGCGCGGCAAGGTAGTCACCAATGACTTCAACCTGAACAAGGTATGCGAACTGCAAGGGGTTTCGGTGCTTAATATCAACGATCTCGCCAATGCCGTCAAGCCGGTTGTGCTGCCGGGCGAAGAAATCGTCGTCCAGGTTATCAAGGACGGCAAGGAGCATGGACAAGGCGTTGCCTATCTGGATGACGGAACGATGATTGTTGTGGAGGGCGGACGCGATTATATCGGCACCACGATGGAGGTGCTGGTAACAAGCGTTTTGCAGACAAGTGCGGGCCGCATGATTTTTGCCAAGCCGAAGCTGTTGGAAAAAGCTCAGTAACAAGGTATGATAGAACTAATTCCTTGAGCTTAAGGCAGGTAGAATGAATGGCAATTAACAAATGGGGTGTTGTCATCGTTGCGGCCGGTCGCGGTTCGCGGATGGGAACTGAGGAGAGCAAGCAATATTTGCTGCTTGACGGCAAGCCGATCCTGGTCCATACGCTGGAGCTATTCCAGCGCATGGACCTTATTGGCGAGATTGCGCTTGTTGTGGGCAGCGGCGATGTGGAACGTTGTTGTGAATGGGTCGAAGCTTACGGCTTGACCAAGGTCGGATCGGTGCTGGCTGGCGGAGCCGAGCGCCAGCATTCCGTATTATGCGGCCTTCGGGCGCTTTCTTGCCAGTGGGTGATGGTTCATGACGGCGTTCGTCCGCTTGTGACGGAACGGGCTGTGACGGCTTGCGCCGATGCCGCCGTTCAGACGGGCGCCGCCGTGCTTGGAGTGCCGGTGAAGGACACCATCAAGCAGGTGAATGCTTCTGGCGCAATTGTAGACACGCCGGATCGCTCGGCTCTGAGAGCGATCCAGACGCCGCAGGCTTTTCGGCGGGATTTGCTGCTGTCTGCCCATGAGCGGGCCGCGCAAGAAGGTTTTTTGGGCACGGACGATGCAATGGTAGTTGAACGCACGGGGACTTCGGTCGTTGTTGCGGAAGGAGAATACACCAATATAAAGATTACGACGCCGGAGGATTTGCCTTACGCAGAATTTCTGCTTGCGCAGCGTTTGGCGTCGGCAATGGGAGGTGAACGGAATGATTCGGGTAGGACAAGGATTTGACGTCCATCAGCTGGTTGAAGGACGTCCTTGCATCATTGGCGGAGTAACCATTCCGTACGAAAAGGGATTGTTGGGCCATTCCGATGCGGATGTGCTGCTTCACGCTATTAGCGACGCTATTCTGGGAGCGTTGGGACTTGGCGATATCGGCAAACATTTTCCGGATACGGATGAGGCGTATAAGGACGCGGATAGCGTCAAGCTGCTGGAGCGGGTATGGGAGCTTGCCGTAAGCAGAGGGTACAAGCTAGGCAATGTGGATTCCACGATTATTGCCCAAAAACCGAAAATGCTGCCTTACATACCTCAAATGGCCGAGGTTATCGCACGTACGCTGGGGGCCGAAGAATTGTTGCAGGTGAACGTAAAGGCGACAACTACGGAGCAGCTGGGCTTTACGGGCCGCGGCGAAGGAATTGCCGCGCAATCCGTCGTTTGCTTGATCAAGGAAAGAGAGGGATAGTTCATGACATCAGAGGTACGCGTACGTTATGCGCCTTCGCCGACAGGGCATCTGCATATCGGCAATGCCCGGACGGCCTTATTCAATTATTTATTTGCAAGAAACCTGGGCGGGAAGTTTATTATCCGCATTGAAGACACCGACGTGAAGCGCAATGTGGCCGGCGGCGAGGAAAATCAGCTGACCTATTTGAAATGGCTTGGCATCGAATGGGATGAAAGCGTGGATATTGGCGGCGGCTACGGCCCTTACCGACAAACGGAGCGACTGGACATTTACAAGGAGTATTGGCAGCAATTGCTGGATCAGGGTTTGGCTTACCGCTGTTACTGCACGGAGCAGGAGCTGGAGCAAGAGCGCGAGGAGCAACAAGCGCGCGGTGAAACGCCGCGTTACTCCGGCAAACATCGCGATTTGACGCCGGAGCAGGAGCAGGCATTCCGGGAGGAAGGCCGGATCGCCAGCATTCGTTTCCGCGTGCCTGAAAACCGCACCTACACATTCCGTGACATGGTTAAAGGCGAGATTTCGTTTGATACGTCGGAAATGGGCGATTTTGTTATCGTGAAAAAAGACGGCATTCCAACCTATAATTTTGCCGTTGCGCTCGACGATCACCTGATGAAAATCAGCCATGTGCTGCGGGGCGAGGACCACATTTCCAATACGCCGCGCCAGCTTATGATTTACGAGGCTTTGGGCTGGGAGCCGCCGATTTTTGCCCACATGACGCTTATCGTCAACGAAAGCCGCAAAAAGCTGAGCAAGCGCGATGAGTCCATCATCCAGTTTATCGAGCAATACGATGACCTTGGCTATCTGCCCGAAGCCTTGTTTAATTTTATTACGCTGCTGGGCTGGTCACCGGAAGGCGAGCAGGAGATCTTTACCCGCGAGGAGCTTGTTGCGGCGTTTAATGCGGATCGTTTGAGCAAAAGCCCTGCATTGTTCGACACGCAGAAGCTGGCTTGGATGAATAATGAATATATCAAAAAAACCGAAACAAGCCGGATCGTTGATCTGTGCCTGCCGCACCTTCAAAAAGCAGGCCGCATTCAGGAAAACGTGGACGGCGCTGCACGCGAATGGCTGACGGCTCTTGTTGCGCTGCATCAAGACAAGCTTCGCAGCGCTTCCGACATTGTTGCCGTAACGGAACTGTTCTTCCGCGAGGATGTGCAGGACGAGGAAGAAGCGGCTGCCGTGCTGGCAGAGGAGACGGTTCCCGTCGTGCTGGGGGCTTTCCTGAGCCAGTTGGAAAATGGAGCGGCGGAGTTTACGGCGGACGGCATCAAGGATGCCATCAAAACGGTTCAAAAGGAAACAGGCTGCAAGGGCAAAGCGCTCTTTATGCCGATTCGCGCTGCTTTGACGGGCCAGACGCATGGTCCTGACTTGAATCAATCGGTGGCTCTGCTGGGCCGTGACAAGGTGCTTGCCCGCCTGCGGAGCAGATTGGGTCAAGGGGCTCGGTAAGGCATCTATCCAGCCAACAGCCCGCAAGCGGCCGCTATGCTGGCTAATTGGCGCAAAAGGGGTTCCCTCTTGCACTTTTTCGGCTTTTCGGTATACTATAGTCTATTAATAAAATAGATGTACCGGCTATGAACAGGAGAAGTACGCCCTGGTATTGGATTTCCAGAGAGGACAACCGTCATGGAATCGGAAACAGAAGCGGGAGCATTATGCGCTTGCGGAGTAATCGATGTTTGCATGGGGCTGAAAGTTGTCTAATCCGCTTGGACGGAAATATGCACCTGGGAGCTTTGCTCCGAGCCGCTGCTTGCGGAAGCGCCATGTCGCGCTGCAAGCACGGGGTAGGCAGCAACGCAGGTCTGCGTTATGGACATGAGATGAACCGTGTCGGCGTAAGCTGGACGCGTGTTCAAGCAGAGTGGAACCGCGATTGCAAACGCCTCTGCAGCACATATGTGCTGCGGGGGCTTTTTTTCAATGTTCGCATAGAAGCTGCCGTAGATGCGGCCACGGCCCGAGAATAGAGATAAAGGCCGGCGAAGGCAAAAAGGGGGAGAGCTTGTGCTGTCAACATTTCGTTCGGACATCAAAGCTGTATTTGACAATGATCCCGCAGCCAGGAGCACGTTTGAAGTTGTGTTCACTTATTCCGGGCTGCATGCGATTTGGGCGCAGCGGATCGCGCACGGCTTTTACAAGAGGAAGTGGTTTTCGCTGGCCCGCGTGGTGTCCCAATTCAGCCGTTTTATGACGGGAATCGAGATTCACCCCGGCGCCGTTATCGGGAATCGGCTGTTTATCGATCATGGCATGGGCGTCGTCATCGGAGAAACATGCGAAATCGGAGATGACGTTGTCATTTATCAGGGCGTTACGCTTGGCGGCACAGGCAAGGAAAAGGGCAAGCGCCACCCCACCATCGGCAATAATGTCGTGGTTGGTTCCGGAGCAAAGGTTTTAGGCTCCTTCCGCGTGGGAGACAATTGCAATATAGGGTCCAACTCGGTTGTGCTGCGCGAGGTGCCCGACAATTGCACGGTGGTCGGCAATCCCGGCCGCGTCGTGAGGCGCAACGGAGAACGTGTCGGCGACAGGCTGGACCATACCCAGCTTCCGGATCCCGTGATCGAAATGTTCCGCGCAATGCAGAAGGAAATCGACGGGTTGAGGACGCAGGTGGAAGAACTGCGAGGCCCTGGTCATAAAGGAGAATGATAGATATGAGCATAACCGTTTACAATACGATGAGCCGGGCCAAGGTGCCGTTTGAACCGCAAGAGGCCGGCAAAGTGAAAATGTATGTTTGCGGCCCGACCGTTTACGATTATATTCACATCGGAAATGCGCGTCCGGTTATCTTTTTCGATGTCGTGCGGCGTTATTTGGAGGATGTAGGCTACGATGTTCTGTATGTTACCAATTTTACGGATGTTGACGATAAGCTGATTCGCAAGGCGGAGGAGCTTGGTACAACTGTACCGGAGGTGGCGGAGCAATTCATTGAGGCGTTTAATGCCGACATCGAAGCGCTGGGCGTTCGCAAGGCTAGCCTAAATCCGCGGGTGACGGAGCATATTTCGGATATCGTCGACTTTATCGGCGAGCTTGTGGCTAAAGGGCAAGCTTATGAAAGCGAAGGAGACGTATATTTCCGGACATCCTCCTTCTCGGAGTACGGCAAGCTTTCGCATCAGAACCTTGATGAGCTGCAATTCGGCATTCGTATCGAGGTTGGCGACCGCAAGGAAAACCAGGGTGATTTCGTCCTGTGGAAAGGCGCAAAACCCGGCGAGATCAACTGGGAAAGTCCATGGGGACCCGGCCGGCCCGGCTGGCATATCGAATGCTCGGCGATGGCTCGCCGTTATCTGGGCGATACAATGGATATCCATGGCGGAGGCCATGATCTGCAATTCCCGCATCATGAGTGCGAAATTGCCCAATCGGAATCGCTGACCGGCAAACCGCTGTCCAACTACTGGCTGCATAACGGTTATATTAATATCGACAACGAAAAAATGTCCAAATCGCTGGGCAACGGCATTAAGGTAAAGGAGCTTGTTCAAAAGATCAAGCCTCAGGCGATCCGCTATTTCATGCTGTCGACTCATTACCGCAGTCCGCATAATTTCAGCGACGATGCCATTCAGCAGGCGGAAAACAGCGTTGAGCGCATTGCCAACTGCCATGCCAACCTGCGCCACAGGCTGGAAACGGCGGGAGAAGCAGTTGGATCTAACGACGTTTTTCAGTCGCTGCAAGTCAAAACAAAGGCAATCCGCGAGCAGTTCGAGCTTAAAATGAACGACGACTTCAATACGCCTGACGCCATCACCGCATTGTTCGAGCTTGTGACGGAGAGCAATTTATATATGAATAATTCGGAAGCGGGAGCAGAGGGCTTTAAGCTGCTGCTGGCGGAAATCGACAGGATCAACGGCGTGTTGGGATTACTTCCCTTGAATGCGGGAGGCGATTCGCTGGATGAGGAAGTTGAAGGATTGATTGCGGAGCGTACGGAAGCGCGCAAAAATAAAAATTGGGCCCGGGCCGATGAAATCCGCGACAGGCTGAACGAACTGAATATCGTCATCGAGGATACGCCGCAAGGTATCCGCTGGCGGCGCAAATGACGGAGCGTGAGATCGTAAACCCGCTTGCCTTCCATCCCCCTCATAAGGAAGCCTCGCAGATGAATCCGGTGGTTCTTGCTTATATGGGGGATGTGGTTTTTGAACTGGTTGTGAGGCAATATCTGATTTCGCTTCCCAACCAGAAGCCGCATCATCTGCATCGCGAGGCGACGGGCCTGGTATCGGCCAAGGCGCAGCGGAGGCTGCTTGAGCGGCTTCAGCCGCTGCTAACCGAAGAAGAGGCGGACATGGTTAGGAGAGGGCGGAACGCCAAATCCGGCGCTCCGCCCAAAAACGCCGATGTTGCCGACTACAGGCAAGCGACCGCGCTGGAATGTTTGATCGGTTATTTGTATTATCAGGGCAAGCTGGAGAGAATCGGCGAGCTGTTAAATGCGGCCATTCAAGAACGCGGCCAAGTAGGAACAGACGCAACAAATTGATGTGCGGGGTCAAAAGATCGCTTTTTGAACAACCTCTTAAGGAGTGGATAGGATGTCAGAACAAATCAATCAGGAAGAGCTGATCGCGGGGAAACACCCTGTGCTTGAAGCGCTGCGTTCCGGCCGGAGCATTCATAAAATATGGATTGCCGAAGGCTCGCAGAAAAACGCAGGGGCGATAGTAGCCGAGGCCAAAAAGGCGGGAATCGTCGTTATGACGGTCGACAAGCGCAAGCTGGATGCGATGGCTGGTGGAGACATTGCCCATCAAGGCGTGATTGCTCAAGCTGCCCCATTTCCGTATGCGGAAGTCGAGGATTTGCTGGAAATTGCCCGGGAGCGGGGAGAGCAGCCTTTTTTGATGCTGCTTGACGAAATCGAAGATCCGCACAATTTAGGGTCCATTCTAAGGACGGCGGAATGCACGGGGGTGCATGGCGTCATTATTCCTAAACGCCGTTCGGCGGGCTTGACCGCAACCGTGCTGAAAACATCGGCGGGAGCGGCGGAGCACGTGGCAGTCGCCCGTGTGACCAATCTGGCGCAAACGATAGATAAGCTGAAGGAAGCGGGAGTTTGGGTTGCCGGGACCGATGTTTCCGCGACGGATGACGTGTACCGGTCCCGTTTTGACATGCCGCTGGCTGTTGTCATCGGCAACGAGAGCAAGGGCATGGGCCGCCTGATTAAAGAGAAATGCGATTTTCTGGTCAAGCTGCCCCTGCTGGGACGTCTCAATTCTTTGAACGCTTCGGTTGCGGCTGGTGTGCTTATGTATGAGGTTGTCAGGCAGCGCCGGAGTCTCTAGCGATGGCCCGGAAAAACGACGTCCTTCTGGTCGACGGATACAATATTATTGGTGCGTGGCCTGAACTGGAGCGGCTGAAGGAACAGGATTTGGAGGATGCGCGCGACCGTTTGCTGGACATGCTGGCCGATTATCAGGGCTTTACCGGCATGCAGATCTACGTGATCTTCGACGCGCATCAGGTTCCCGGCCTTGGCGCGACCTACAAGCAGCATAAGCTGATTATTGTTTATACGAGAGAGAAAGAGACGGCTGACGAATGCATCGAGCGCTTGTGCAGCGAGCTGATTTCCAGGAGGCGCGATGTCTATGTCGCCACCTCCGATCTGGTGGAGCAGCATGTCGCTTTTGGAAAAGGGGCGCTTCGGGTATCCGCCCGGGAACTCTATATCGACATTACCCAGAATGTGAAGATCATACGGGATTCCATACGGGAGGGCGTCGAACGGCCCGGCAAACGGAACCCCCTTGACGAAAATATCAGCCTTGACGTCTGGAGCAAGCTGGAGCGCTTGCGCAGAGGCGACAAGTAACGCCGAATCATGTATTAGCAAAACATGCCACAAAGTTACATTTTTGCTAGATAATCGATGGGTTTCGGGTGGTCTTTTGGTTGACGGTGTAAGGTTTCATCATGTATACTGGCTCTATGTTTATACAAGCATGCACAACCTTGGATTTGCCAATCATTTATTTTTTTTGACTTTAAAAATATGAATCTAGCGCGGTGTACGCCTTGCAGGCCGGAGGGATAGTTTGTGAGTATCGACCTCAAAGAGTGGAGTACGCTACAATACGAATGCAGCACAGACGAGGACATCGTTGAAGCGGTCCGTAACGGCGACAGCCTTGCGCTGGAATATCTCATTAACAAATACAAAAATTTTGTCAGGGCGAAGGCGCGTTCCTACTTTCTGATCGGCGCAGACCGTGAGGATATCGTACAAGAGGGCATGATTGGACTTTACAAGGCCATTCGCGACTTCAAGGGAGACAAGCTTGCCAGCTTTAAAGCTTTTGCCGAGCTGTGCATCACCAGACAAATCATTACAGCGATCAAGACGGCTACTCGCCAGAAGCACATTCCTCTTAACTCCTACGTTTCGCTGGACAAGCCCATCTATGATGAAGATTCCGACCGGACATTGCTTGACGTGATATGCGGCACACGCGTATCCGACCCCGAGGAGCTGATCATCAACCAGGAAGAGTTTGTTGGTCTGGAGGACAAGATGTCCCAGATTCTTAGCGACCTGGAACGGAAGGTGCTGATGCTTTATTTGGACGGGCGCTCGTATCAGGAGATCGCAGTTGATCTGAAGCGGCATGTCAAGTCAATCGACAACGCGTTGCAGCGCGTGAAGCGCAAACTGGAGAAGTATTTGGAAGTGCGGGATTTCGGCGGTTTGTAGCTCGAAGCAATCAACGATCCCTCTTTGCTGTCCGACGTTTTCGGGCAATAAAGAGGGTTCATTGGTTTATAGGGTAACCGGAGCGGCTATACTGGATAATAATTCAGGGAACGCCAGAGGTTGAGAAGGCCGTAATTTCGTTGACATGCGGTATTTCGTGTGATAAAGTGTTTAGGTAGGCCTTAATTCGAGGTTTTTTTTCGTTATGGGCCCATACGCTTTTGTGGAATCAATGAACTTTAACATAGAGTTTTGTGATTCGTATTTTTGAGCAGTTCGGGAGGTGTATTTGGGTGCGGGTAATTATCACGCTGGCATGTACAAATTGCAAGCAGAGGAACTATGCAACCACCAAGAATAAACGGAATCACCCCGACCGCATCGAGTTGAAGAAGTTTTGCAAGTTCTGTAACGAGCAGACTCCTCATCGCGAGACGCGATAGTCCATTGGAGGTGGAACCGTGGCTTTTTTGGCGAAACTGAAAAAAGGCTTTGGTACAACGTTTGGTTTTTTTGCCGACAGCTGGGCAGAACTGAAGAAGGTTCGCTGGCCAAGTCGTAAGGAGCTGACGAGCTATTCCATCGTCGTCTTAATGACGGTTGTGGCTGTGACGATTTACTTCTGGCTTCTTGACATCGGAATCTCTGAATTGGTTCAACTAATTGTCTAAGAAGGGTCCAAAGGTGGATTTGTAATGGAAAAAAGATGGTACGTCGTGCACACTTACTCTGGGTACGAGAACAAGGTCAAAACCAATCTGGAGCGCCGTGTTGAATCCATGGGCATGGAAGACAAGATTTTCCGTGTGCTGGTTCCAATGGAAGACGAGCTGGTGGAGAAGGACGGCAAGAAAAAAACCGTTCAACGCAAGGTCTACCCTGGTTACGTTCTGGTGGAAATGGTTCAAACCGACGATTCATGGTACGTTGTCCGCAATACGCCGGGCGTTACCGGTTTTGTAGGTTCAACAGGTTCAGGCTCAAAACCGACTCCTTTATTGCCTGATGAAGTGGATCAGATTCTGAAACACATGGGCATGGAAGAGCCGAAGCCGAAAATCGAGTTTGAACTGAAAGAAACGGTGCGCGTAAAGGTTGGTCCTTTTGCCGATTTTGTTGGATCGGTGGAGGAAATTTTGCTGGACAAGGCAAAGCTGAAAGTCCATGTCAACATGTTTGGCAGAGAAACTCCGCTTGAACTGGATTACACCCAGGTGGAAAAGGTTTAACGCAGAGCTTCGCACATAGACGCTTGGCGTCTGTATATCAAGGCAAGGAGGTGTGAATCATGGCAAAAAAGGTCATCAAGATGGTCAAACTGCAAGTTCCTGCAGGTAAAGCGAATCCGGCTCCGCCAATCGGTCCGGCACTGGGTCAAGCAGGCGTTAACATTATGGCGTTCTGTAAAGAGTTCAACGCTCGTACAGCGGATCAAGCAGGTCTGATTATTCCAGTCGTGATCACGGTATTCGAGGACCGTTCCTTCACTTTTGAAACCAAAACGCCGCCGGCAGCAGTATTGCTCCGCGTAGCAGCTGGTATCGAAAAAGGTTCCGGTGAACCGAACAAAAAGAAAGTAGCTACTGTTAAGCGTGATAAAGTACGCGAAATCGCCGAGACAAAAATGCAAGACCTTAACGCAGCATCCGTGGAAGCGGCAATGCGTATGGTTGAGGGCACAGCTCGCAGCATGGGCGTAACAATCGTTGATTAATCCGGAGATGTCCTAGAGACATCGACGGGCGCAGGCCTTCTGGCTCTGCAAGTGGGAGGATCGTCCCAAGGAGGATGCTTCGCTACTACCACATAAGGAGGAACTTACAATGGCTAAACACGGTAAAAAATATGTTGAAGCTGCTAAGCTGATTGACAGCGAAGCAAGCTATGAGTCACTGGAAGCAATCGAGCTTGTTAAAAAAGCTTCGACAGCCAAATTCGACGAATCCGTCGAAGTTGCAGTGCGTCTGGGTGTAGACCCTCGTAAACAAGACCAAGCGGTTCGCGGCGTAGTTGTCCTTCCGCATGGCACAGGTAAAACAAAACGCGTTCTCGTTTTCGCAAAAGGCGAAAAGGTGAAAGAAGCGGAAGCTGCTGGCGCTGACTTTGTTGGCGATGCAGACATGATCAACAAAATCCAACAAGGCTGGTTCGATTTCGACGTTTGCGTAGCAACGCCGGACATGATGGCTGAAGTTGGTAAGCTCGGCCGTATCCTGGGCGGTAAAGGTCTTATGCCTAACCCGAAAGCAGGTACTGTAACGTTTGACGTTGCAAAAGCCGTTCAAGAAATCAAAGCAGGTAAAATCGAGTACCGTCTGGACAAAGCGGGTCAAATCCACGCTCCAATCGGCAAAGTTTCGTTCGACTCCGAAAAGCTGAACGAAAACCTGAAAGCTCTGATTGATGCCCTTGTTCGCGCCAAACCGGCTGCTGCAAAAGGCGTTTACCTGAAAAACATCGCCGTTTCCTCCACAATGGGCCCTGGCGCTCGCGTTTCGACTGCTAACTACCGTTAAGTCGAAGGGAAACGACCACTTATATCGAATACGCATACCGTAGACAGTAGGTGCCCATGCCGGGCTTAATTTCCTACCGAGGTGTTATGATAAAATGTTGATGAATCGAGCAGGCTTGTCCCGCAAAATCATCTTAACGACATCATGGCCTTCGCAGTTCTGCGAGGGCCTTTCTCATGCATCGAGGAGAGGAAGATCCGACGCATAAACGGGATGTATAATTTTACGGGAGGTGTACAATTTGGCTAACGCAAAGATCATCCAAGGGAAACAAGAAGCGGTTGCTGTGGTTGCTTCGAAGCTGACTTCCAGCCCAAGCACTGTAGTTGCTGACTATCGTGGATTGAACGTTGCGCAAGTAACCGAACTTCGGAAACAGCTCCGCGAAGCGGGCGTTGACTTCCAAGTTCTGAAAAACTCCATCGTTCGCCGCGCTACTGAAGGTACGGAGCTGACGGAGCTTAACGAAATTTTGACAGGACCAACTGCGGTTGCATTTAGCGGCGATGACGCTATCGCTCCTGCAAAAATCCTGAACGATTTCGCTAAGAAAAACGATGCTTTGAAACTTAAAGGCGGCGTTGTTGAAGGTAAAGTAGTAAGTATGGAGCAAATCAAGGCTCTTGCTGAGCTTCCTTCCCGCGAAGGTTTGCTTTCCATGCTCCTCAGCGTGCTTCAAGCGCCAGTTCGCAACTTCGCGCTTGCAGTTAAAGCAGTTGGAGAAAAACAAGAAGCAGGAGCTTAAGCTTCTACTTTATGAAAGACCTGCTGCATAGCATCGCAATAAATGATTTAACAAAAATTAAACCAAATTACCGGAGGTATAACCATGTCTAAAGAGCAAATCCTGGAAGCAATCAAAGGTATGACTGTTCTTGAACTGAACGATCTTGTTAAAGCTATCGAAGAAGAATTCGGCGTAACTGCTGCAGCTCCTGTTGCAGTTGTAGCTGGCGGCGGCGCTGCTGAAGCTGCTGCTCAAACTGAATTCGACGTTATTCTGACAAGCGCTGGCGCTTCCAAAATCAACGTTATCAAAGTTGTTCGCGAAATCACTGGTCTTGGCTTGAAAGAAGCAAAAGAACTGGTTGACGGCGCTCCTAAAGCAATCAAAGAAAAAATTGCTGAAGACGAAGCTAACGGCATCAAAGCTAAGCTTGAAGAAGCTGGCGCTGTAGTAGAAGTTAAGTAATTTTTCTTTCCGCAAAGAAACCCCTTGAATCGCATAACTTGCGGTTCAAGGGGTTTCTTTCTTGCAATAATAAAAGAAAGGAGATGTGGCGTATGAGCAATCACTATTACAGCAAAAAGCCGGAAATCGCTCATAACCGGCAAACCCATGATTTTACGATTCGGGGACAACAGTTGAAGCTGATGACTGATGCCGGGGTATTTTCAAAAACAGGTGTAGATTACGGCAGCCGTGTTTTGATCCAGCAGATGGAGCTAAAGAAGGACGACCACATCCTAGATGTTGGATGCGGTTATGGTCCGATCGGGCTTGTGGCAGCCAGATTGGCTCCCGCCGGTCAAACCGTTTTGATTGACATAAACGAGCGCGCGGTGCAATTGGCGGCGGAAAATGCGAAATCAAACGGCATTTCCAACGTCGAGGCGCTGCAAAGTGACTTGTTCGAAGCGGTAAAGGGGAGACGATTCGACGTTATTTTGACCAATCCTCCTATCAGGGCGGGCAAAGCGGTAGTTCATCAGATTTTTGAAGAAGGCCTGGAGTTGTTGAAAGCCGGCGGCGCCATGTGGGTCGTCATTCAGAAGAAGCAAGGCGCGCCTTCCGCGCTGGAGAAACTTGAATCGTTGTACGAGTCTGTGGAAGAGGTAACAAGAGATAAAGGCTACTGGATTCTTAAGGCAATCAAAGCATAAAGCAGCATTAACACCGAAAAGTCCATAATTGAAATGGAAATGAATTGACTTGACATTTTGGATGTGGTAATATTATAAAATGTCAGCATAAAATTGCTCGAAATCTCTTTAGTCAACTAAAATGTCAAGTATGAATTTTTAGCGCAGAAATGCATACATTTGTGACATTTGACGTATAATGTTTACATTTTGGGCAAAATTACTTGATATGAGACCAACGCGCACTGCGCTGCGTATGGCAAACTGCCAGAAACATGCTCTTTTTTCGAACTATTCGATAAGGGCTTTTCTTTATTTATCTGTATAGGCGGCTGCCGCTGCCTAAGGGTAACGCAGGAAGTATCGATGCTGTAAGACAGACTTGAGGGGTGAGGTTAAGTTGGCAGGACAACTTGTTCAGTATGGTCGGCGAGCGAGGAGAAGCTACGCAAGGATCAGCGAGGTGCTGGAAGTCCCGAACCTGATTGAAATCCAACAAAAATCGTATGAAAAGTTTCTGGAAACCGATTTGATCGAGCTATTCCAGGACATTTCGCCGATTTCGGACTTTACGGGCAATCTATCGCTGGAATTTATCGACTATAGCTTAGGCGAGCCGAAATATTCGGTCGATGAGTCGAAGGAACGTGATGTCACGTATGCAGCCCCATTGCGGGTGAAGGTGCGTCTGTTCAATAAGGAAACGGGCGAAGTTAAGGAACAGGAAGTATTCATGGGCGATTTTCCGCTTATGACCGAGACAGGCACGTTTATCATCAACGGCGCAGAACGCGTTATCGTCAGCCAATTGGTTCGCTCCCCCAGTGTGTATTTCAGCACGAAGGTTGACAAGAACGGCAAGAAGACGTACACCGCAACGGTTATTCCTAACCGCGGCGCTTGGCTGGAGCTTGAAACAGACGCCAAGGATATCGTCTATGTTCGTATTGACCGGACCCGGAAAATCCCGGTAACGGTGCTTTTGCGTGCGCTTGGCTTCGGTACAGACGCTGAAATTCTGGATTTGCTCGGACATGACGAGTATATCCGCAATACGCTGGACAAGGACAGCACGGATTCCACGGAGAAAGCGCTCATTGAAATTTACGAGCGTTTGCGTCCGGGCGAGCCGCCTACCTTGGACAACGCGAAAAGCTTGCTGGTTGCACGCTTTTTCGATCCCAAACGATATGACCTGGCCAATGTCGGCCGTTACAAAATAAACAAGAAGCTCCACATCAAAAACCGCTTGTTCAATCAAAAGCTTGCGGAAAACCTGATCGATCCTTCCACCGGCGAAATTATCGCCGAGGCGGGCCAAATGATCGACCGTCGTTTGCTTGACGAGATTCTTGAGAAGCTGGAGAAAGACATTGGCTTCCGTACTTATCACGTCGCGACTGGAGTGCTTGATGCCGATAGTATACCACTGCAGGCTATCAGCGTATTCTCGCCGAACGACGAAGGCAAAGTCATTAAAGTGATTTCCAACGGCATTATCGACAAAGCAGTCAAGCATATTACGCCTGCGGACATCATTGCATCCATCAACTATTTCCTGAATTTGCTTCATGGCGTGGGAAGCACGGACGATATCGACCATCTGGGCAACCGCCGTCTGCGTTCTGTAGGTGAGCTGCTGCAAAACCAGTTCCGTATCGGCCTGTCCCGTATGGAGCGCGTCGTGCGCGAGCGCATGTCCATTCAGGATGCCAACGCGATTACGCCGCAGGCGCTGATCAACATTCGCCCGGTTATCGCGTCCATTAAAGAGTTTTTCGGTTCTTCGCAGCTGTCGCAGTTTATGGACCAGACGAACCCGCTAGCTGAACTTACGCACAAACGTCGTCTATCCGCGCTTGGACCGGGCGGTTTGACGCGCGAACGCGCGGGCTTTGAAGTACGGGACGTCCATCACTCCCACTATGGCCGCATGTGTCCGATCGAGACGCCTGAGGGACCGAACATCGGTCTGATCAACTCTCTGTCCACTTTTGCGCGAATTAACGAATATGGCTTTATCGAAGCGCCTTACCGTTGGGTAGATCCCAAATCGGGTACGGTTACGGACCAAATCGCCTATTTGACTGCGGACGAGGAAGACAACTACATTATCGCGCAAGCGAATGCCCAGTTGACTTCGGAGAACCAGTTTGCGGAAAAGCAAACCATCGTTCGTTACAATAAGCAGGCCGACAATATCCTGACAATGCCGAGCGACCGCGTCGACTACATGGACGTATCGCCGAAGCAGGTTGTATCCGTGGCGACGGCGCTGATTCCGTTCCTGGAGAACGATGACTCCAACCGCGCGCTCATGGGTTCCAACATGCAACGGCAGGCGGTTCCGCTTCTCATTCCGAAAGCGCCGTTTGTCGGTACAGGCATGGAGCATAAAGCTGCAAAGGATTCCGGCGTTTGCGTTGTTTCCAAATACGATGGCGTTATCGAGCGTTCCAGCGCCAACGAAATTTGGCTGCGCCGCGTCGAATTGATTGACGGCAAACCGGTTAACGGTGACCTGGTGAAGCACAAACTGCATAAGTTTATGCGTTCCAACCAAGGTACGTGCATCAATCAGCGTCCTCTTGTACGCAAGGGCGACATCATCAAAAAAGGCGATATCCTCGCCGACGGCCCGTCCACGGAAATGGGCGAGCTGGCACTGGGCCGCAACGTTGTCGTTGCCTTCATGACTTGGGAAGGCTACAACTACGAGGATGCGATCCTGCTTAGCGAAAAGCTGGTCAAGGAGGATGTTTACACCTCCATTCATATCGAGGAATACGAGTCCGAAGCTCGCGATACGAAGCTTGGACCTGAAGAAATTACGCGCGACATTCCGAACGTCGGCGAGGAGGCGCTTCGCAACCTCGACGAACGCGGCATCATCCGCGTAGGCGCCGAAATCGGCGCAGGCGACATCCTCGTGGGCAAGGTAACGCCTAAGGGCGTAACGGAGCTGACGGCGGAAGAACGCTTGCTGCACGCCATATTCGGCGAAAAAGCTCGCGAAGTACGCGACACCTCGCTGCGCGTTCCTCACGGAACTGACGGCATTGTCGTTGATGTTAAAGTCTTTACCCGCGAGAACGGCGATGAGCTGCCTCCGGGCGTCAATCAGCTGGTTCGCGCCTACATCGCTCAAAAACGGAAAATTTCCGAAGGCGACAAAATGGCGGGACGCCACGGCAACAAGGGCGTTATCGCCCGCATCATGCCAGAAGAAGATATGCCGTTCCTGCCGGACGGCACGCCGGTCGAGGTTGTTCTTAACCCGCTGGGCGTACCATCCCGGATGAACATCGGCCAGGCGCTGGAGGTTCACCTTGGCATGGCATGTAAGCATCTTGGCATCCACGCGGCAACGCCGGTATTCGACGGCGCGCGAGAAAACGATGTTTTCGACACGATGGAAGAAGCAGGCATGCAGCGCAACGGTAAAACGATTCTGTACGACGGACGCACAGGCGAATCCTTCGAGCGTGAAGTTACGGTCGGCGTCATGTACATGATCAAACTGGCGCACATGGTCGACGACAAAATCCATGCCCGTTCCACGGGTCCATACTCTCTCGTTACGCAGCAGCCGCTTGGCGGTAAAGCCCAGTTCGGCGGACAGCGCTTCGGCGAGATGGAAGTTTGGGCGCTCGAGGCCTACGGCGCGGCATATACGCTGCAGGAAATTTTGACCGTCAAGTCCGATGACGTGGTTGGCCGCGTGAAAACGTACGAATCCATCGTCAAAGGCGAAAATGTGCCGGAGCCAGGCGTTCCAGAATCGTTTAAGGTCTTGATCAAGGAGCTTCAAAGCCTTGGCATGGATGTCAAAATCCTGACCGAAAACGAGGAAGAAATCGAAATGAAAGAAATCGATGACGAGGACGAAGGCACAGGCGATAAGCTGAATCTCAATCTGGAAGGTTCAGAAGCAGGCGTTGAATAAATCATAAACTGAGCGTAGCGGCGGGTTCGGAAGCGAAGCCGCTGCTGCGCCGGTTACAGTCATACATGACGAAGGAGGGTTGCTCCTTGTTGGACGTTAACAACTTCGAGTATATGAAAATTGGTCTGGCTTCGCCGGATAAAATTCGCTCGTGGTCCCGCGGAGAAGTTAAAAAGCCGGAAACCATCAACTACAGGACGCTCAAACCGGAGAAGGAAGGTCTCTTCTGCGAAAAGATTTTTGGTCCTACAAAAGACTGGGAATGCCATTGCGGCAAATACAAGCGTGTACGTTATAAAGGCGTTGTCTGCGATCGCTGCGGCGTCGAAGTTACGCGCGCAAAAGTACGCCGCGAAAGAATGGGCCATATCGAGCTAGCCGCTCCGGTGTCTCATATCTGGTATTTCAAAGGAATTCCAAGCCGCATGGGTCTGGCTCTGGATATGTCCCCTCGCTCGCTTGAGGAGATCATTTACTTCGCATCCTATGTCGTAACCGATCCCGGTGATACGCCGCTGGAGAAAAAGCAACTGTTGTCCGAGAAGGAATACCGCAGCTACCGTGAAAAATACGGATACGGATTCCAAGCCGGCATGGGCGCCGAAGCCGTCAAAAAGCTGCTTCAGGATATCGATGTGGATCGCGAGCTTGACACGCTGAAGGAAGAGCTGCGCACGGCTCAAGGCCAACGCCGCAACCGCGCGATCAAGCGCCTTGAAGTAATCGAAGCGTTCCGCAACTCCGGAAATGCGCCGGAGTGGATGATTCTGGACGTGCTGCCTGTCATCCCGCCGGAACTTCGTCCAATGGTTCAGCTTGACGGCGGCCGTTTCGCAACGTCCGACCTGAATGACCTGTACCGCCGCGTCATTAACCGGAATAACCGTCTGAAGCGTCTTTTGGATCTGGGCGCTCCCGACATTATCGTACAAAACGAAAAACGGATGCTGCAGGAAGCAGTTGACGCCTTGATCGACAATGGCCGTCGCGGCCGTCCTGTAACAGGTCCTGGCAACCGTCCTCTGAAATCGCTCAGCCACATGCTGAAAGGTAAACAAGGCCGTTTCCGTCAGAACTTGCTGGGTAAACGCGTTGACTACTCCGGTCGTTCCGTTATCGTCGTAGGTCCAAACCTGAAGATGTTCCAATGCGGTCTGCCTAAAGAGATGGCGCTGGAGCTGTTTAAGCCTTTTGTTATGAAAGAGCTGGTTAACAAAGGTCTGGCCCACAATATCAAGAGTGCGAAGCGCAAAGTAGAACGCGTCAGCCCCGAGGTATGGGATGTGCTGGAGGAAGTTATCAAGGAGCATCCGGTTCTTCTGAACCGTGCCCCCACACTTCACAGACTGGGTATCCAGGCGTTTGAACCGATTCTGGTGGAAGGCCGCGCAATCAAGCTGCATCCGCTGGTATGTACGGCATACAACGCCGACTTTGACGGCGACCAAATGGCCGTTCACGTTCCGCTGTCCGCAGAAGCTCAAGCTGAAGCTCGTTTGCTCATGTTGGCATCGGGCAACATTTTGAACCCTAAAGACGGCAAACCTGTTGTTACGCCTTCGCAGGATATGGTTCTTGGCAGTTACTACCTGACCATGGACAACAAAGAGTCCAAAGGTTCGGGCGCTGTCTTTGCATCCGTGAATGAAGCGATCTCCGCTTATCAACGCGGTATTGTTTCCTTGCATGCGCGTATCTTGATTCCTGCTAAAGTTCTGAATAAAAAGAGCTTTACGGAACAACAACAGAAATCGCTGCTTATTACGACGGTCGGCAAAGTTATTTTTAACGAAATTTTCCCGACGGACTTCCCATTCATTAACGAAGCGACAAAGGTTAACCTGCTTCAAGGCACACCTGACAAATACTTCGTTTATGAAAAAGGTTCCGATCTGGTGAAACTCGCTGAAGAGCTTCCAACTCCGGGCGCGGTAGGCAAGGACTACTTGGCTTTGATCATTGCGGAGTGCTTCCGTCAATACCATACAACGCTGACTGCGATTATTTTGGACCGCATCAAGCAGCTTGGCTTTACCTATTCCACTAAAGCGGGGATTACGATCGGTGTATCCGACGTTATTATCCCGAAAGAAAAAGCGGAAATTATGAAAGCCTCCGATGAAAAAGTCGCTACGGTAATGAACCAATACCGTCGCGGTCTGATTACGAACGAAGAACGTTACGATCGTATTATCAGCATCTGGAGCAAATGTAAGGATGAAATTACCGAAGTGCTCATGAAGTCCATGGATCGCTACAACAACATCATGTTGATGGTGGACTCCAAGGCGCGGGGTAACAAATCCCAGATTACTCAGCTTGGCGGCATGCGCGGTCTGATGGCGAACCCGTCCGGCCGTATCATCGAATTGCCGATCAAATCGAACTTCCGCGAAGGCCTGACGGTCTTGGAATACTTTATTTCCACTCACGGCGCGCGGAAAGGTCTTGCCGATACGGCGCTTCGTACCGCTGACTCCGGTTACTTGACCCGTCGTCTCGTCGATGTTGCGCAGGACGTAATTGTGCGCGAAGACGATTGCGGAACGGACAAAGGCTTTAGCGTAAGCAAAATCCAGGATGGCAAAGAGGTTATCGAAGATCTGTACGACCGTATTGAAGGCCGTTATGCGTTCGAGACCGTTCGTCATCCGCAGACCGGCGAAATCATTGTTAACCGCAATGATCTCATCGATGCCGGAAAAGCAGACGAAATCATTTCGGCCGGCGTAGAGCGCCTGCAAATCCGCTCTGTTCTGAGCTGCCGCGCCCGTCACGGCGTCTGCAAAATTTGTTACGGACGCAACCTTGCTACAGGCAAGCATGTTGAGATCGGCGAAGCGGTTGGTATTATCGCTGCCCAATCCATCGGCGAGCCGGGAACACAGCTCACGATGCGTACGTTCCATACCGGCGGCGTAGCCGGCGACGATATCACGCAAGGTTTGCCGCGTATCCAGGAGTTGTTCGAGGCCCGTAATCCAAAAGGCCAAGCGATTATCTCCGAGCTGGACGGCGTCATCAAGGAAATTCGCGAAGCCAAGGACCGTCGCGAAATCGAGGTTCAAGGCGAAGCGGAATCCAAAGTGTATTCCGTTACCTATGGTTCCCGTATCCGCGTAGCGGAAGGCCAACAAATCGAAGCCGGCGACGAGCTGACCGACGGATCTATCGATCCTAAGGATATGCTGCGCATCAAAGGCATCCGAGGCGTGCAGAACTACATTCTGCAAGAGGTTCAGCGCGTTTACCGGAACCAGGGCGTTGAGATCAACGACAAACACGTTGAAGTTATGATCAAGCAGATGCTTCGCAAAATCCGTATCGTGGACGCAGGGGATACAACTCTTCTGCCAGGCGCATTCGTAGACATTCATGAATACGAAGCAGCCAACCGCGAGGCGATTTTTGCCGACAAAGAACCTGCGGTTGCCAAGCCGGTATTGCTTGGTATTACAAAAGCTTCCCTTGAGACGGATTCCTTCTTGTCCGCAGCATCCTTCCAGGAGACCACTCGTGTCCTGACAGATGCAGCGATCAAAGGCAAGGTCGACCAATTGCTCGGCCTGAAGGAAAATGTTATCATCGGCAAGCTGATCCCTGCAGGAACAGGCATGCATCGCTATCGCAACATTCGTCTGACTGGTCTGGAAGAGGAGACTCTGGAAGGCGAAGTTCAGGAAGAAACAGCGGAAGCTGTTGTCGTTGAATAAATAAAAGTCTTGTAAAGGCAGAATAGCAGTCGCTTGCATTCACTGATTCTAGGGGATGCAAGCGGCTGTTATGCTTTAATCAAGCAATGACTATAAACTTGGAACTTCCCGCTTGACATGTGGATAGGGGAAGTGATAATATATCGAAGTGTGCCTAACAGCCAGGCTTGTAGCACAGCATTGATCAATTATGAACCGCCTGGATCTGTGGGCTTAAATGTAGGGTGAAATGTCTACCACATAAAGACATGAATAAGGGGAAGGGGGTGGCAACCAAAATGCCAACTATTAACCAGCTCGTTCGCAAAGGACGTCAAGCGAAAGTCGTTAAATCGAAATCGCCAGCCTTGCAAAAAGGCTTTAATGCTCTGAAACGTGAAGCTACTGATATCAGCGCGCCTCAAAAACGCGGTGTCTGCACTCGTGTAGGAACGATGACTCCGAAAAAACCGAACTCCGCGCTTCGTAAATATGCGCGTGTGCGTTTGTCCAACCGTGTAGAGGTTACAGCGTACATTCCAGGTATCGGTCATAACCTGCAAGAGCACAGCGTTGTTTTGATCCGCGGCGGTCGTGTTAAAGACCTTCCGGGCGTGCGTTACCATATTGTTCGTGGTGCACTGGATACAGCGGGTGTTAACAACCGTAACCAGGCTCGTTCCAAATACGGCACGAAACGTCCTAAAGTTAAGAAATAAGACCGCGCTCTAAGCGGGCCGGATTGAATGGATTCACTCCATTTTGTTACAAAGTAATCCACTATTAAAAGAAAGGGGGACTTTTTCATGCCACGCAAAGGTCCTGTTACAAAACGCGACGTATTGCCGGATCCGGTGTACCATAGCAAACTGGTTACTCGTTTGATTAACCGAATTATGGTTGACGGAAAAAGAGGCGTAGCGCAAACTTTGCTGTATGATGCATTCAAGCTCATTCAAGAGCGTTCGGGAAATGATCCGATGGAAGTATTCGAAGCAGCAATGAAAAACATCATGCCTGTACTTGAGGTTAAAGCTCGTCGTGTTGGCGGCTCCAACTATCAAGTGCCAATCGAAGTTAAGCCTGAGCGCCGTACGGCACTTGCTCTTCGTTGGTTGGTAAACTACTCCCGCAACCGCGGCGAAAAAACAATGGTTGAACGTTTGGCTGCTGAAATTCTTGACGCATCCAACAACACGGGCGCATCGGTTAAAAAACGTGAAGACACGCACAAAATGGCTGATGCAAACAGAGCGTTTGCTCACTACCGCTGGTAGAATTATAATGATTGAAAGGAGACGATTTTATGTCAAGAGAGTTCTCCTTGGAAAATACGCGTAATATCGGGATTATGGCGCATATTGACGCTGGTAAAACCACAACAACTGAACGGATCTTGTTCTTCACGGGCCGTACCCACAAAATCGGCGAGGTGCACGAAGGTGCAGCGACGATGGACTGGATGGAACAGGAGCAAGAGCGCGGCATCACGATTACGTCTGCCGCTACAACCGCTCAATGGAAGGGTAACCGCATTAATATTATCGACACCCCAGGTCACGTTGACTTCACAGTTGAAGTTGAACGTTCCCTGCGCGTATTGGACGGGGCCGTTGGGGTTTTCAGTGCGAAAGAAGGCGTTGAGCCTCAGTCCGAAACTGTATGGCGTCAAGCTGACCGCTACGGTGTTCCACGGATCGCTTATGTCAACAAAATGGATATCATCGGTGCAGACTACCTCAATGTCGTAAAAGACATGCGTGAGCGTCTGCAAGCCAATGCGGTAGCTATCCAGCTTCCAATTGGTGCCGAGTCCGATTTCCTTGGCGTAATCGACATCATCGAGCGCGTTGCTTACACGTACAAAGACGACTTGGGCAAAGACCCAATCCAAGGCCCGATTCCTGCAGAATATGCAGATCAGGTTGAAGAGCTTCGCAATGAATTGGTAGAGAAAGTTGCTGAGCTGGATGAAGAACTGACTATGAAATATCTGGAAGGTGAAGAAATCACCGTTGCAGAATTGAAAGCAGTACTTCGCAAAGGTGTTTGCGAAGTTAAAATCTTCCCGGTTGTAGCAGGCTCCTCGTACCGCAACAAAGGTGTTCAGCTTGTTCTGGACGCTGTTGTTGACTACCTGCCTGCACCAGTGGATGTACCTGCCATTAAAGGTACGCTTGAAGATGGTGAGGAAGCGGTTCGTCCTTCTTCCGACACTGAGCCATTCTCCGCATTGGCCTTCAAAATCATGACTGACCCATACGTGGGCAGACTGACGTTCTTCCGTGTGTACTCGGGTATCCTGAAATCCGGTTCGTATGTTCTGAACGCAACAAAGAACAAACGTGAGCGGATTGGCCGGATTCTTCAAATGCACGCGAACAGCCGTCAAGAAATCTCGGAAGTGTATTCTGGTGACATCGCCGCTGCCGTTGGTCTTAAAGACACAACTACGGGCGACACACTGTGCGACGAGAAGTTCCCGATTGTACTTGAATCCATGAACTTCCCAGAGCCGGTTATCCAAATCGCTATCGAGCCTAAGACAAAAGCGGACCAGGACAAATTGGGCGTTGCTATCTCGAAGCTCGCCGAAGAAGATCCAACGTTCCGTGCTTACACAGACGAAGAAACGAATCAAACGATCATCGCGGGTATGGGTGAGCTTCACCTTGAAATCCTCGTTGACCGGATGTTCCGTGAATTCAAGGTTGAGACCAATGTCGGCAAGCCGCAGGTTGCATACCGTGAAACATTCCGTCTGGGTGCTAAAGTCGAAGGTAAATTCGTTCGTCAATCCGGCGGTAAAGGCCAATTTGGTCATTGTTGGGTTGAGTTCGAACCGCAAGAGGCTGGAGCAGGTTTTACATTTGAAAGCAAAGTAGTCGGCGGCGCTATTCCTCGCGAATACATCGCTCCGATTCAAGCAGGTATCGAAGAGTCGATGAAAAACGGCGTTCTTGCCGGCTTCCCGCTCGTTGATATCAAAGCGACTGTTGTCGATGGTTCATACCATGACGTCGACTCCTCGGAAATGGCGTTTAAAATTGCCGGCTCCCTGGCGCTTAAAGCTGCTAAAGACAAATGTAAACCAGTCCTTCTTGAGCCAATCATGAAGGTAGAAGTAACCGTTCCTGAAGAATACATGGGCGACGTTATGGGCATGCTGAACTCCCGTCGTGGTCGCATCGAAGGTATGGATTCCCGCGCTGGTGCGCAAATTATCCGTGCTAAGGTGCCTCTCTCCGAGATGTTTGGTTACTCCACAACACTTCGTTCCGGTACACAAGGACGCGGCGTATTCTCTATGGAGCTTTCCCATTACGAGGAAGTTCCTAAATCGATCTCTGAAGAGATCATCGCGAAGCATAGAGGCGGAGAATAGTTCTCCAAACGGCAATGCTCGCTCAACCGTTTGTTTTTGGTCCCGCCGGACGTGTACGCACAACCGGCGTCGGCCCGCACATAAAAATCAAGATATATTGAGGAGGACTCAGTTCAATGGCTAAGGCAAAATTTGAACGTAATAAACCGCATGTTAACATCGGTACTATTGGTCACGTCGACCATGGTAAAACAACTCTTACAGCTGCGATCACAACTGTACTTTCCAAAAAATACGGCGGTGCTGCAATCGCATTTGACCAAATCGACAAAGCTCCAGAAGAGCGCGAGCGCGGTATCACTATCTCCACTGCTCACGTTGAGTATGAGACTCCTAACCGTCACTATGCTCACGTTGACTGCCCAGGTCACGCCGACTATGTTAAAAACATGATCACTGGCGCTGCACAAATGGACGGAGCTATCCTGGTAGTATCCGCTTCTGACGGCCCAATGCCACAAACGCGCGAGCACATCCTGCTCTCCCGCCAAGTAGGCGTTCCTTACATCGTTGTATTCCTTAACAAATGCGACATGGTTGAAGACGAAGAGCTTCTTGAGCTGGTTGAAATGGAAGTTCGCGACCTTCTTTCCGAGTATGAGTTCCCAGGCGACGACACTCCAATCGTTCGTGGTGCTGCTCGTGAAGCCCTGCAAAACCCAGAAGGCCCTTGGGCTGACAAAATCGTTGAGCTGTTTGAGCATGTTGACTCTTACATCCCAACTCCAGAGCGCGACACAGCTAAGCCTTTCCTTATGCCTGTCGAGGACGTATTCACGATCACTGGTCGTGGTACAGTTGCAACAGGCCGTATCGATCGTGGCGTAGTTAAAGTTGGCGACGAAATCGAAATCATCGGTTTGCAAGAAGAAACTCGCAAATCCGTTGTTACGGGCGTAGAAATGTTCCGTAAGCTGATGGACTCCGCTCAAGCGGGCGACAACATCGGCGCATTGCTTCGCGGTGTAGACCGTAAAGACATCGAGCGTGGTCAAGTTTTGGCTAAACCGGCTTCCGTTAAGCCACACACAAACTTCACTGCTCAAATCTACGTTCTGACTAAAGAAGAGGGTGGCCGTCACAAGCCTTTCTTCACAGGCTACCGTCCACAATTCTATTTCCGTACAACTGACGTAACAGGTATCATCAACCTGCCAGAAGGTACTGAAATGGTTATGCCTGGCGACAACATCACTGTTACAGTTGAACTGATCGCTCCAATCGCTGTTGAAGAAGGAACTCGCTTCTCCATCCGTGAAGGCGGCCGTACAGTTGGCGCCGGCGCTGTTGCAACTATCCAAAAATAATGTATTGCGACATTAGTCGCTTTGCATGCAAAACCCTCACTTCGGTGAGGGTTTTTTTGTGTTTTATATAACGAATTGTCAAGTATTCTCGGTAACTTTACATTGACTATAAACATGACATCGACTTAATATAAAACGTATAGTCAGCTAGGGGCTTAGCTCTATCACATTGCTTCCCCAGTGCAAAGTGTTGAAGCGGTGGTCTGGACAAGCCCGCATACCATTGGTCATTAAGAAACAGAATATAATGAAAGGGGTTTTTGAAAATGAAAAAGAAAACAATGCTGGGTCTATTGCTGGCGGCCGTCATGGTGATTATGGCAGCCTGCGGAGGCGGCAACGGCGGCAAAACCAATGAAGGAGGCGCTGCAGGCGAAGGATCTGCTAACGGCGGCGCAACAGGCGGAGATGAAAAGGTATATAACATTGCGATTTCGCAAATCGTTGAGCATCCTTCATTAGATTCCACCCGATTGGGATTTTTGAAGGCGCTTGAGGATGCAGGTTATGTTGAAGGCAAAAATCTTAAAATTGATTACAATAATGCTCAAGGCGATCCTAATAACTTCAAGCCGATCGCTGAGAAAATTGCCTCTAATAAACCGGACCTTGCACTTGGTATCGCTACGCCAAATACTCAGGTGCTGGTAGACGAGATAAAAGATTTTCCGGTGTTGTTTGCAGCAGTTACCGATCCGGTTGATTCCGGAATCGTGTCGCAGCTGGAAGCTCCGGGCGGCAATGTGACAGGCGCTTCCGATACAAATCCGGATGCAATTGTGCAGACCATTGATTTTATCGCCAAAGAAATTGCTGATGTCAAAAGCGTAGGCCTTATTATTGACGAATCTCAGGATAATGCGGTCTATATGAGCAAAGTGGCTGAAGAGGCTCTTGCCAAACACAACATTCAGTTGGTAAAAGCGGCAGTAGCCAATGTGTCGGATATCCAGCAAGCCGCTCAATCCCTGGTGGGTCGCGTTCAAGCCATCTACATTACATTGGATAACACCGTTGTTCAAGGCGCGGAGAGCATCATTGATGTGGCCAACGCGAACGACATTCCATTTTTCTCGGCTGACCGAGATACGGTAGAAAAGGGCGCTTTTGCAACAGTTGGATTCAAATATTATGATCATGGTTACGAAGTGGGACAAATGGCAGTCGAAATTTTGAAAGGTAAAAACCCGGGCGAAATGAACGTAACCAGACCGCAGAAGCTGGACTTTATCATGAATTTGAATGCGGCGGAGGAACAAGGCATTACTGTAACGGATGAAATGAAGGCCTATGTTAAAGATGCAGAAAACAACCTGATTCAATAATGAATGGTTCATGCTGCATAACGTGTTTAAATGGGGTGGACCGGATTATGGTCACCCCATTGTCATGAAGTTGGGAGGCGATTTTGTTGCTGACATCGATTAGCGGCGCTATCGAGGCTGGTTTGCTCTATGCATTAATGGCGCTTGGCGTTTATATCACATTTCGTATTCTTGATTTTCCCGATCTGACTGTGGACGGAAGTTTTACGACCGGTGCTGCCGTTGGCGCCACCATGACCATAGCGGGTAGCCCTCCATGGCTTTCGCTGCTGGGGGCATTCATAAGCGGAGGGCTGGCAGGCGTATGTACGGGCTTGCTCCATACAAAAGGCAAAATCAACGGATTGTTGTCCGGCATCATCATGATGATCGCGCTCTATTCCATCAATCTTCGCATATTGGGAAAACCGAATTTGTCGCTTCGGGGCGAGGCGAATATTTTCCAGAACGGCGCTTCGCAGTTATTGATTGGGGGAATCCTGGTTATTGCGGCGGTTGTGCTGCTGGTTTTGTTCTTCAAAACCGATCTTGGACTTAGCCTTAGAGGCACGGGCGACAATAATCGCATGATACGCAGCTTTGGGGCAAATACGGACATGAGCATTATTTTGGGAGTGGGGCTTTCCAACGCTTTGGTGGCATGCTCTGGCGCTCTCGTTGCGTATTCGCAAAATGCGGCAAATAATTTGATGGGTATCGGCATGATCGTAATCGGCCTGGCTTCGGTTATTATCGGCGAAGCGATCGTGGGAGCCCGTACCGTCTTGCGGGCGCTTATAGCGGTGGTGATCGGGGCGATTATTTACCGAGTCATCTACGCGCTGGCTTTGCGTGTTCCTGGCTTGGACGCACAGGATATGAAGCTGATTACGGCGGTTATTATTATAGGTGCTTTGGTTATTCCTGCGATCCGGCGCACGCTCAAAGAAAAATCTGTGGGAAAAAAGCGCACCGAGCAAGTGTTGGCCTCTCTTGGCAGCAATAAAACGGGAGGTGTTCGCTGATGCTGAAAATCGAAAGTGTATCCAAGCTGTTTAATCCCGGGACCGTCGATGAAAAAATAGCTTTGCTGAACGGAAACCTTCATTTAAAAGCCGGCGACTTCGTTACGGTTATCGGGAGTAACGGCGCGGGCAAGTCTACTTTAATGAATATTATTTCCGGCGTTATGAAACCTGATGCCGGGAAGGTGTGGATAGATGGATATGATGTAAGCCTATTGCCTGAGCATAAGCGGAGCAAGTGGATCGGGCGGGTATTTCAGGATCCAATGGCGGGCACTGCTCCGCGGATGACCATTGAGGAAAATTTGGCGATTGCCTACAAGCGCGGCAAAACACGGGGATTAAGCTTTGGCATCAACAGCAAGCTCCGAAAGGTTTTCCGTCAAGAATTGTCGAGTCTTGGCATTGGTTTGGAGAATCGTCTCGGCGCTAAAGTAGGTCTGCTCTCAGGCGGCGAGAGACAGGCGCTCAGCCTTTTGATGGCAACCTTTACCCGCCCGCAAATCTTGCTGCTTGACGAGCATACGGCTGCTTTAGATCCCGCCAGGGCGGAGCTCGTAACTACGCTCACGGAAACCATCGTGAGAGAGCTGAAGCTGACTACCTTGATGGTCACTCATAACATGGAGCAGGCCATTCGGCTCGGCAACCGATTAATCATGATGGACAAGGGCAAGATTATTCTCCAGGTAGATGACAACCGCAAGGATAATCTGACTGTTGAGCAATTGTTAGGCGAGTTCGAAGCAATCAGCGGCAAGAAGATGGCGGATGACCGGGTTGTGCTGGGATAAGCATGGAAGAATAGCAATGGAGTAACGCGCGCGCGATCGGCTGGAACAAGCCGGAAGCATGCGCGTTTTTATGTGCGTGCAAAACGGTTCTATATAATAGAAGAAACCCGATAAAGAGGCTTGCTCAAAAGGCGATTTTTGCATTAAAAACTTTTAGTTGCATTCGCCCGCCTAATTGTATATAATATTGACTGTTGGTCTGACGTTGCGTTGATGTGAGAGGTTGCCGACACACCCGGCCCCTTTGCCATGGGACCTGTGGCGGGTTATTCTCACGGAGTATGTCCGATTAAAAAATTGGGCGATAGAAGGAGGGACTTATATGGCAAAGCAAAAGATTCGTATCCGCTTGAAAGCATACGATCACAGAATTCTTGATCAATCCGCAGAGAAAATCGTGGAAACTGCAAAACGTTCCGGTGCAGGCGTATCCGGGCCGATTCCGTTGCCAACGGAAAAGCAAATTATCACTATTCTTCGTGCGGTTCACAAGTACAAGGATTCCCGTGAGCAATTCGAAATGCGCACACACAAGCGCTTGATCGATATTGTGAATCCGACGCCGCAAACTGTTGATGCGCTGATGCGCCTTGACTTGCCGTCCGGTGTGGACATCGAAATCAAGCTGTAAAGTTATACACAAGTAAACATGTGATAGACGATCATAGAGAGGAAACGAGGTGTCAACATGAAAGGTATCTTAGGGAAAAAGCTTGGAATGACGCAAGTATTTACGCCTGAAGGCAACGTTATTCCTGTAACGGTTATCGAGGCTGGCCCTTGCGTGGTTCTCCAGAAGAAAGATGTGGAGACTGACGGCTACGAGGCAGTACAGCTCGGTTTCTCCGATAAGAAAGAAAAAAGAGCGACTAAACCAGAGATCGGCCATGCTAAAAAAGCAGGTTCGACTCCTAAGCGCTACGTTCGCGAAATTCGCGGTATCAACCTTGGTGAGTTTGAAGTTGGCCAGGAAGTTAAAGCTGACTTGTTCGCGGAGGGCGAATTTGTTGACGTAACAGGTATTTCCAAAGGTAAAGGCTTTGCCGGCGTTATCAAACGTTGGGGACAAAGCACGGGACCTATGTCCCACGGTTCCCGCTACCACCGCGGACCAGGTTCCATGGGTTCCATCCAGGCTAACCGCGTGCCTAAAGGCAAACGCCTGCCAGGACATATGGGTCATGAAACCATCACGATTCAAAAGCTTGAAGTTATTCGCGTAGACGCTGAGCGTAACGTGATTCTGGTTAAAGGCTCCGTGCCTGGACCTAAAAACGGTTTTGTGAAAGTGAAAGAAACCGTTAAGAAATAAATGGTGAGAAAGAAAGGAGGAACACGAAATGCCAAAAGTAACAGTATTTAATGTGAGCGGTTCGCAAGTTGGCGAATTGGAACTGGCGGATAGCGTATTCGGTATTCAGCCTAATACTCATGTTATGCACAGCGCAGTCATTCTGCAGCAAGCTGCAGAGCGTCAAGGATCGCACAAAACGAAAGGTCGCTCCGAAGTACGCGGCGGCGGTCGCAAGCCTTGGAAACAAAAAGGCACTGGCCGCGCTCGTCAAGGCAGCATTCGCTCCCCGCAATGGGTTGGCGGCGGTACTGTATTTGGTCCAACGCCACGCTCGTACGGCTTCAAGCTTCCTAAGAAGGTTCGCCGTCTTGCAATCAAATCGGCTCTTTCTTCTAAAGTAATTGCCGAAAACATCATCGTTTTGGATCAGCTGACATTTGCAGCTCCTAAAACGAAAGAATTCAAAAACATTCTGAACAACCTGAAAGCCGATCGTAAAGCTTTGGTTGTTACAGCCAACTACGAGGATAATGTGGCATTGTCCGCACGCAACATCCCCGGCGTGAAGTTCGTCGCTGCTGACGGCATCAATGTTCGCGATGTGCTTGTGTATGACAAGCTGATCATTACCAAAGAAGCGGTTGAGAAAGTACAGGAGGTGTTTGCGTAATGAAAAACCCTCGCGATATTATCAAGCGCCCAGTTATTACAGAACGTACGAGCGATTACATGGCTGTCAAACGTTACGTGTTTGAAGTTGATCTTCGTGCGAACAAAACGGAAATCAAACAAGCTGTAGAACAAATTTTTGGCGTTAAAGTAACCAGCGTGAACACAATGCGTGTTGCAGGTAAGCCAAAACGCTATGGCAAACATAGCGGCTACAGACCTGACTGGAAAAAAGCAATCGTTCAACTGAGCGATGACAGCAAAGAACTTGAGTTCTTTGAAACGTCTGTTTAGAAAAGGAGGGAAACCAAGTGCCAATCAAAAAGTACAAACCGACATCTCCTGCGCGTCGTCACATGTCCGTTTCGACATTTGAAGAAATTACGACAAGCACACCGGAGAAATCGTTGCTGGCTCCTTTGTTCAAAAAAGCAGGCCGCAACAACCAAGGTAAAATTACAGTTCGTCACCATGGCGGCGGACATAAACGTAAATATCGTATCATCGACTTCAAACGTACCAAAGACGGTATTGTTGGCAACGTGGCAACGATCGAATACGATCCGAACCGTACCTCCAACATCGCTCTTATCCACTACGTGGACGGCGCTAAAGCTTACATCATCGCGCCTAAAGGTCTTAAAGTCGGCGATCAAGTTGTTTCCGGACCTGAATCGGATATCAAAATCGGCAACGCTTTGCCGCTTAAAAATATCCCTGTTGGTACGATTATCCACAACATTGAGTTGAAACCGGGCAAAGGCGGCCAATTGGTTCGCGCAGCTGGTACAGAAGCTCAATTGCTGGGTAAAGAAGAAAACTATGTTTCGATCCGTCTGAGCTCTGGCGAAGTTCGTCGCATTCTGAACACTTGCCGTGCAACAATCGGTTCTGTTGGCAACGAAGATCACGAACTCGTGAAAATCGGTAAAGCCGGCCGTTCCCGTTGGTTGGGCAAACGTCCTGAAGTTCGCGGCGTAGTAATGAACCCGAACGATCACCCACACGGTGGTGGTGAAGGCCGCGCTCCAATCGGACGCAAGTCGCCTCTGTCCCCATGGGGCAAACCGACTCTCGGTTACAAAACACGCAAGAAGAAAAAAGCATCGAGCCAATACATTATTCGTCGTCGCACGAAATAAAGTCAGCTTGATTAAGTCCGCGTGAGCTCGTCTCACGCCAGCGCTTACGTGAAGGGAGGAACACACATGGGTCGCAGTTTGAAAAAAGGTCCTTTTATCGACGGTCATCTGTTGAAAAAGGTTGAGGATCTGAACGAAACCAGCAAAAAGGTTGTTATTAAAACATGGTCCCGTCGTTCGACGATTTTCCCACAATTCATCGGTCACACAATCGCGGTTTATGATGGTCGCAAACACGTGCCGGTTTATGTGACAGAGGACATGGTTGGACACAAATTTGGCGAGTTCGCGCCTACGCGTACTTACAAAGGCCATGCCAGCGATGACAAAAAAACGGGCAGACGTTAATCGGTGCCCTTTATCATTTGCAATGAACGAGAGGAGGTTCTCACATGCCAGAAGCTAAAGCGCACGCTAATTTCGTACGCATCGCGCCTCGTAAAGCGCAGCTCGTAGCGGACTTGATTCGCGGCAAGCAAGTGGGCGAAGCGATCGCAATTCTGCGTCACACGCCAAAATCTGCTTCCCCGATTATCGAGAAGCTGCTGAACTCTGCGATTGCTAATGCCGAGCATAACTATCAGTTGGACGTCAACAAGCTGGTTGTTACTCAGGTGTTCGCTAACCAGGGGCCAACAATGAAACGTTTCCGTCCTCGCGCGATGGGTCGTGCAAGCCGGATCAACAAAAGAACCAGCCACATCACCTTGGTGGTATCTGAAAAATAAGGAGGGATAACGTGTGGGTCAAAAGGTAAATCCAGTCGGCCTTCGTGTCGGGATTATCCGTGATTGGGAATCCAAATGGTACGCTGGCAAAGACTTTGGCGATCTTCTTCTGGAAGATGTAAAAATCCGTGAATACCTGAAGAACAAGCTGAAAGAAGCAGCTGTTTCCCATATTGAAATCGAGCGTGCCGCTAACCGCGTAAACGTAACGATTCAAACCGCTAAACCAGGCATGGTTATCGGTAAAGGCGGTTCCGAAGTTGAAAACCTTCGTACGGAACTGGGCAAAATCACTAAAGGCAAAAAGGTTCACATCAATATCTCTGAAATCAAACAAGCCGATCTGGACGCTATCTTGGTAGCTGAAAGCATCGCACAACAATTGGAGCGTCGTGTTTCGTTCCGTCGCGCACTGAAACAAGCAATTCAACGTTCTATGCGCGCTGGCGCCAAAGGGATTAAAACCGCTGTTAGCGGACGTCTTGGCGGTGCGGAAATCGCACGTTCAGAAGGTTATAGCGAAGGAACGGTACCGCTTCATACATTGCGTGCCGACATCGACTATGGCACTGCTGAAGCTCATACTACTTACGGCCGTATCGGCGTAAAAGTATGGATCTACCGTGGCGAAGTCCTTCCGACGAAGAAGAAAGCTCCCCAGGAAGGAGGCAACTAATCATGTTGGTACCAAAACGTGTAAAACACCGCAAACAACAACGCGGTAACATGAAAGGTCGCGCGAAAGGCGGCACTACTGTTGCTTTCGGCGAATACGGTCTTCAAGCACTTGAGCCGTCCTGGATTACGAACCGCCAAATCGAAGCGGCTCGTATTGCCATGACTCGTTACATCAAACGGGGCGGTAAAGTTTGGATCAAAATTTTCCCTGACAAACCAATCACTCAAAAGCCTCTCGAAGTGCGGATGGGTAGCGGTAAAGGTAACGTTGAAAAATGGGTAGCCGTTGTTAAGCCGGGCAAAATCATGTTCGAGCTGGCTGGCGTACCTGAAGAAGTAGCGCGCGAAGCCATGCGTCTTGCGGCTCACAAACTGCCTGTCAAGACCAAGTTCGTGAAACGCGAAGAAGTGGGTGGTGAAGCAAATGAAGGCTAGTGAATTTCGCAACCTAACCTCTGCTGAGATTGAACAACAAGTTGCCGGTTTTAAAGAAGAGCTGTTCAACCTTCGTTTCCAATTGGCTACTGGCCAACTGGACAACCCGACTCGGATTCGTGACGTGCGTAAGGAAATAGCTCGTGCTAAAACCGTTTTGCGTGAAAGAGAACTCGGAATCAGCAGCTAATCGGTATCCTTGCATAAAGTACGATCACGGATGAAGGAAGGAGGAAGAACATGAGCGAACGCAATGCCCGCAAAGTTCAAATCGGCAAAGTCGTAAGCGACAAAATGGATAAAACAATCGTGGTGGCTGTAGAAACTTACAAAAAACATGATTTGTACCATAAACGCATTAAGTACACGAAAAAGTACAAAGCGCATGATGAAAACAACCAAGCCAAAATCGGCGACACCGTAAAAATCATGGAGACTCGTCCACTATCCAAAGACAAGCGCTTCAGACTGGTTGAAGTCGTAGAAGTTGCTGTTGTTCTCTAATGAGCGTATGAGTGACCGAAGCATTTTTTTGCTGAAAGGAGGACGCTAAAATGATCCAACCATTTACACGTTTGAGAGTTGCCGACAACTCCGGCGCTAAGGAATTGATGTGTATCCGCGTTTTGGGCGGCACTGGCCGTCGCGTTGGCCACATCGGCGATCTGATCGTTTGTTCCGTCAAACAAGCAACACCAGGCGGCGTTGTCAAAAAGGGTGATGTTGTTAAGGCCGTTATCGTTCGTACAAAACGTTCGGTTCGTCGTAAAGACGGTTCTTACATCGCATTTGACGAAAATGCAGCGGTAATCGTGAAGGAAGACAAGAGCCCACGTGGCACTCGTATCTTCGGACCAGTTGCTCGCGAACTTCGCGACAAGGACTTCATGAAAATCGTATCGCTTGCGCCTGAAGTAATCTAATTGATGCAAGACAGATAAATGCCCGAAAGCTTAGCGAGCAGGAGGTGTAACAAATGCCAAGGCTTAAAAAAGTATTGGAATCCCATAACAACAAACTGCATGTGAAGAAGGATGACAACGTCATCGTCATCACAGGTAAAGATAAAGGTAAAAAAGGCCGTGTCATCGCAGCTTATCCGCGCGAAAACCGCGTTCTTGTAGAAGGCGTTAATATGGTGAAGAAGCATAGCCGCCCTTCCCAAGCCAATCCGCAAGGCGGAATCATCGAGCAGGAAGCTCCGATCCATGTGTCCAACGTCATGCACATCGATCCGAAAAGCGGTAAAGTAACGCGTATCGGATACAAAGTGCTGGACAACGGCAAAAAAGTCCGGATCGCTAAACGCTCCGGAGAAGTGATTGACTAATTGTTTAGGTAGGAAAGGAGGTCCATGATCAATGACAGCAAGAATGAAAGGTCGTTTTCTTAACGAAATCACTCCTGCGTTGATGCAGAAGTTCAACTATACTTCGGTTATGCAAGTGCCGAAAATTGAGAAAGTCGTAATCAACATGGGTGTTGGCGAAGCAGTTTCCAACTCCAAAATTCTGGATGTTGCTGTTGAAGAGCTTCGTATCATTTCCGGTCAAAAACCGGTTGTCACTCGTGCAAAGAAATCTATCGCTGGCTTCAAGCTTCGTGAGAATATGCCGATCGGGGTTAAAGTGACGCTGCGCGGCGAGCGCATGTATCACTTCCTTGACAAGTTGTTCAATATCTCGTTGCCACGCGTTCGTGACTTCCGCGGTGTATCGACCAAAGCATTTGATGGACGTGGAAACTACACGCTTGGTCTTAAAGAACAGCTGATTTTCCCGGAAATCGAGTACGATAAAGTTGATAAAGTACGCGGTATGGACATCGTCATCGTCACGACGGCAAAAACGGACGAAGAATCTCGTGAGCTGCTGACCCAATTGGGCATGCCGTTTGCGAAGTAATCCACTTCTAGGAGGTGTAATACCCAGTGGCAAAAACTTCGATGAAAGTGAAGCAACAACGCACACCGAAATTCAAAGTGCGCGCATATACGCGCTGTGAGCGTTGCGGCCGTCCGCACTCTGTTCTGCAAAAGTTTAAAATTTGCCGGATTTGTTTCCGCGAATTAGCATACAAGGGCCAGATTCCTGGCGTTAAAAAAGCAAGCTGGTAATAAGCTTAAGTTCGGGAAGGAGGTTCACATAAATGGTTATGTCTGATCCGATTGCAGATATGCTGACACGTATTCGCAACGCGAATGTCGTTCGTCACGAAACAGTGGAATTGCCAGCTTCGAAAGTGAAGAAGCAAATTGCTGAAATCTTGAAGCGCGAGGGTTTTATCCGCGACGCTGAATATATCGAGGACAACAAACAAGGGATTATCCGTATCTTCTTGAAATACGGCCCTAACCAAGAGCGCGTTATCACTGGTCTGAAACGTATCTCGAAGCCAGGCCTGCGCGTTTACACGCAAGCGACTGAAATTCCGCGCGTTTTGGGCGGACTGGGAATCGCGATTATTTCCACGTCCAAAGGCGTTATGACGGACAAAGAAGCACGTCAAGTTAAATCCGGCGGCGAAGTTGTCTGCTACGTTTGGTAATTAATAAGTCAGAAAGACAGGAGGTGTAACAATGTCCCGTATTGGTCGTAAACCAATCGTTGTCCCTGCCGGCGTTAACGTTAGCTTGGACAATACCGTTATTACTGTAAAAGGACCAAAAGGTACGCTGTCCCGCGAGCTTCATAAAGACATGAAGATCAACGTAAGCGAAGCCGAGATTCTGATCGAGCGTCCTTCCGATAATAAATTGCACCGCTCTCTGCATGGTACTACGCGCAGCCTCGTTGCGAACATGGTGACAGGTGTTACCGATGGATTTACTAGAAACCTGGAATTGGTTGGTGTTGGTTACCGCGCCAGCAAATCCGGTGATAAAGTAGTTCTGAACGTGGGTTACTCTCACCCGGTTGAGATTGCTCCCGAGGCTAACATCGAGTTCGATGTGCCGGTTAACACTAAAATTACCGTTCGCGGCATCGACAAGGAACGCGTAGGTGCTGTTGCTGCTCAAATCCGTGCTGTACGTGAACCTGAGCCGTATAAAGGCAAAGGCATCAAGTACGAAGGCGAGCGCATCATCCGCAAAGAAGGTAAAGCTGGTAAGAAAAAGTAAGCTAAACTTCAATGAAGCCGGTCGGAGAAATCCGGACTCGTTTCATCCAATAGCTTCCTAAGGTTTAAAGAAAGGAGTGAATCGGCATGATTACAAAAGGCGACAAAAACAAGGCCCGTCTGAAAAGACACCTTCGTGTTCGTAAAAAAATTAACGGTTCGGCAGCACGTCCGCGTCTGTCTGTATTCCGTTCCTCCAAGCATATCTATGCTCAGCTGATTGATGATGTTGCAGGCGTAACGCTGGCTTCCGCGTCCACTAAAGACAAAGAACTGGCAGCTTCCATCGGAAACGGCGGCAACGTTGAAGCGGCAAGCAAAGTTGGCGAGCTGATCGCTAACCGCGCTAAGGCTCAAGGAGTTACTGACGTCGTGTTTGACCGCGGCGGATATTTGTACCATGGCAGAATTCAGGCGCTGGCAACAGCAGCTCGCGAAGCAGGCCTGAACTTCTAATCACTCAATAAGGAGGTTAAACGACTTGCGTGTAGATCCTAATACGTTAGAACTAACTGAAAAAGTTGTTCATATCAATCGTGTTGCTAAGGTTGTTAAAGGCGGACGCCGCTTCAGCTTTAGCGCACTTGTAGTCGTCGGCGACGGCAAAGGCTACGTTGGCGCAGGCATCGGTAAAGCGGGCGAAGTGCCGGACGCGATTCGCAAAGGCATTGAAGACGCTAAGAAAAACCTGATCCAGGTGCCACTCGTAGGAACAACGATTCCTCACCTTGTTCTGGGACACTTTGGCGCTGGCGAAGTTCTTCTGAAGCCTGCTTCTGAAGGTACTGGCGTTATCGCTGGTGGTCCTGTCCGCGCAGTTCTTGAACTGGCTGGTGTAGGCGACATTTTAACGAAATCTCTTGGTTCTTCGAATTCACTGAACATGGTGAACGCAACGCTGGAAGGTCTTTCCCGTTTGAAACGTGCGGAAGACGTAGCAAAGCTGCGCGGCAAAACCGTCGAAGAGCTTTTGGGTTAAGGAGGGACAAACGATGGCAAAATTGCAAATCACCCTCGTTCGCAGCTTGATCGGCCGTAACGAGAAGCAACGCGCGACTGTTGAAGCGCTTGGTCTTCGCAAAATTCGTCAATCGGTCGTTCAGAACGACAGCCCGGCGATTCGCGGCATGGCCAACGCCGTTAGTCATTTGGTTAAAGTTGAAGAAGTTTAAATAAGGCTCTAAACGGGCTTGCTTTACTTAAGAGATAAACAAGGAGGTGCACACATGAAATTGCACGAGTTAGCACCAGCACCAGGTTCTACCCAAGAGCCTAAGCGCAAGGGTCGCGGTATCGGCTCCGGTAACGGCAAAACGGCCGGTAAAGGTCATAAAGGTCAAAACGCACGCTCCGGCGGCGGTGTTCGTCCTGGCTTTGAGGGTGGACAAAACCCGTTGTACCGTCGTGTTCCTAAACGCGGCTTCAACAACCCTTTCCGTACCGAATATGCGATCGTCAACATTGAGACTCTGAACAGCTTTGAAGCAGGTACTGAAGTTACTCCAGCTCTTCTGCTCGAGCAAGGGATCATCAAAAATCCTCTGGCCGGCATTAAAGTATTGGGTAACGGCGAACTAAAAGTAGGACTCACTGTCAAAGCGAATAAGTTCTCTCAATCTGCGGTAGAGAAAATCCAGGCTGCCGGCGGTAAAACCGAGGTGATCTAATTGTTCAAAACCTTGTCCAACATTTGGAAAGTGACGGATCTGAGAACAAGGATCTTGTTTACGCTTTTCATTCTATTCATTTATCGTATCGGAGCGTTTATTCCGGTACCGGGCGTTGACAAAGAAATTCTCAAGAACAATGATGCTTTGGGTGCGGATTTGTTTGGTTTGTTGAACACCTTCTCCGGCGGCGCCTTGTTCCAGTTCTCCATTTTTGCAATCGGGATTACCCCATACATTACGGCTTCCATTATCGTGCAGCTGTTGTCGATGGACGTTATTCCGAAGTTTGCAGAATGGGCTAAAGAAGGCGAAAACGGCAAGCGCAAGCTGGCTCAGATTACCCGTTACGGTACGGTCATTCTTGGTCTGGTGCAAGGTTTTGCTACGGCCATCGGATTTAACCGCTTGTACTCGCTGGAAATGATTCCAAACGCAACATTTGCCGATTATGTCGTAATCGCCATTATTTTGACCGCCGGTACTGCATTCCTGATGTGGCTCGGCGAGCAAATTACGGAACGCGGCATCGGTAACGGCATCTCAATTCTGATCTTTGCTGCCATCGTGGCTGGTATTCCTGGCCATATCATGACAATCTACGAGCAAGAATTTGTAGGCGCAGCTGATCAATTGTTCCTGAATATTGCTAAGATGCTTCTGATTCTGATTGCGATTATCGCGATTATCGTCGGAGTAATCTTTATCCAGCAAGGTATTCGCAAAATTCCAGTTCAATACGCTAAACGTGTAGTTGGACGGAAAATGTACGGCGGACAATCGACGCATATCCCGATGAAAGTTAACGGCGCAGGCGTTATCCCCGTTATCTTCGCGGTATCCCTGATCATGTTCCCGGTTACGATTGCGAACTTCTGGCAAGGACAAACTTGGGCGAATTGGATTATCAACAATATGAACTACACTCAGCCGCTTGGCATGGTGCTGTATGTCATTCTGATTATCTTCTTCACCTTCTTCTACACATTCGTACAGATTAATCCGGTACAAATGGCGGATCAGATGAAGAAAAATGGCGGGTACATTCCCGGCATTCGTCCTGGCAAGCCAACATCCGCTTACTTGACTCGCGTTATGACGCGTATCACGCTGACGGGTGCGGTTTTCCTGGCGGCAATCTCCATCCTTCCGGTATTCTTCGGTTCTTTGGCCGGCCTACCGCAATCTGTGCAGCTTGGCGGCACTTCATTGCTGATCGTTGTTGGCGTTGCGCTTGACACGATGAAGCAAATCGAGAGCCAGTTGATCAAACGCCATTACAAAGGGTTTATCAATAAATAACAATGGGTTCGAAAGCGGGCTGCCGCACCCAAGACTGCTTGATGTCGCGGTGCCCGAACGGGCCTATTGTGTTTAAAGCGAGGAACACGGTAATGAACATTTTATTCATGGGCCCTCCGGGAGCCGGCAAGGGCACTCAAGCTGAACGGATCGTGGAGCAATTCGGCATTCCCCATATCTCTACCGGCGATGCATTCCGTCTTGCTATGAAGGAAGGCACACCGCTTGGCTTGAAAGCCAAGGAATATGTGGATCAAGGACTGCTTGTTCCGGATGAAATTACAAACGGCATCGTCAAAGAACGTCTGGCGCTGGATGACTGCAAGAAGGGTTTTCTTCTGGACGGTTTTCCCCGTACATTGCAGCAAGCCGAAGCGCTTGACGCTATGCTCGCGGAGCTGGGACGAGGCATTGACCATGTCGTCAATCTGAAGGTTGACCGCAGCTTGCTGCTTGCTCGCCTGACGGGCAGACGCATCTGCAAAACTTGCGGAACGACTTACCATGTTTTGTTCAACCCTCCAAAAGTCGAAGGCATCTGCGACAAGGATGGAGGAGAGCTGTACCAACGCTCCGACGATACGGAAGAGAAAGTTGGCACTCGTCTGGATGAATACACATCCAAGACAGCTCCCCTGCTGGACTACTACAGCGGTAAAGGCCTGTTGCGCGAAGTAGACGGCGAGAAGGATATCGATGTCGTTACCTCCGAAATTGCCGCCCGCTTGAAAGGTACGTTGTAATGATTATTTGCAAATCCGAAACGGAACTGCGATTAATGAGAGAAGCCGGACGTATTGTGGCCGAAACTCATCGGCTAATGGCAGCTGCAGTGAAACCTGGTGTTACAACCGGCGAGCTGGACGCCATTGCTGAGAAGTTTATTAGAAGCCAAGGTGCGATTCCCTCCTTTAAAGGTTACAACGGCTTTCCATCCAGCGTATGCGCATCGGTCAATGACGAGTTGGTGCATGGTTTCCCCGGGTCGCGCAAGTTGAACGAAGGCGATATTATCAGCATTGATATCGGCGCCCAGTACGAAGGCTATCATGGCGATTCCGCCTGGACCTATGCGGTCGGGAAGGTATCGGATGAAGTTCAGCGGCTGCTGGACGTAACGGAGGAGTCGCTTTATGCGGGTCTTGCGCTCGTCAAACCTGATATTCGGCTGTATAGTATATCGCACGCCATCCAGAAGGTAATTGAAGCAGCAGGCTTTTCGGTAGTACGGGAATACGTAGGGCACGGAATCGGCGCGGATCTGCACGAAGAGCCGCAAATACCGAACTATGGTATCCCGGACAGAGGGCCGCGGCTAAAGCCGGGTATGGTGCTTGCTATCGAGCCAATGGTCAATATCGGAGAACGGTATGTCCGGACGCTTGAGGACAATTGGACAGTCGTAACACAAGACGGCTCATGGTGCGCTCATTTCGAGCATACAGTAGCCGTAACCGAAGACGGCTTTGAAATATTGACCATTCTGCCGCAGCAAACGGAAGGCTAGAAGCGATGGATGCTCGTCCCCAGATTGGTCAGTTCGTCAAAGTGCTTAGAGGCAAAGACGAAGACAGCTATGCAGTCATTATCGACATATTGGATGAACGTTTCGTCCTGATTGTGGATGGCGACAAGCGGCGTTTCGACTCGCCAAAAAGAAAAAACGTTCTTCATCTTCAGTTACAGCCTGCCATTAGTCAAGAAGTAACAAGCAGCTTGCAAGAAACGGGCAGGGTGACCAACGCCAAGTTGCGTTATGTGATTCAGAAGTTTGCGCATGCGAAAGGAGAATGACGGTTGGCTAAGGAAGACGTCATTGAGGTCGAAGGCACGGTAATCGAGCCGTTGCCAAATGCCATGTTCAAGGTGGAGCTGGAGAACGGTCATCAAATTCTCGCCCATGTCTCCGGCAAACTCAGAATGCACTTTATTCGCATTCTGACAGGAGATAAAGTGGTTATACAGTTATCGCCTTACGATTTATCGAGAGGGCGCATCACCTATCGGAAGTAGTCCGCTATGTAGCGGTCGGCTTTGCGAAAGATTCGGGAGGTAATCACAATGAAGGTTAGACCTTCGGTTAAGCCCATTTGCGAAAAATGCAAGGTTATTCGTCGCAAAGGCAACGTTATGGTGATTTGTGAAAATCCGAAACACAAACAAAAACAAGGATAAAAGGAGGGACATATAGCCCATGGCACGTATAGCTGGTGTAGATATTCCGCGCGACAAGCGCGTTGAAATCGCCCTGACGTATATTTTCGGTATCGGCAAAACGACTTCTCAAAAACTGCTGGTAGCAACCGAGGTCAACCCTGACACTCGCGTTCGCGACCTGACGGAAGATGAGCTGGCTCGTCTGCGCGAAGCCATCGACAAATCGGTTAAAGTGGAAGGCGACCTGCGTCGCGAAATTTCCCTTAACATCAAACGTCTAACTGAGATCGGCTGCTACCGTGGCTTGCGTCACCGTCGCGGACTTCCAGTTCGTGGTCAACGTACGAAAACAAACGCACGCACACGCAAAGGTCCTCGTCGGACTGTAGCGAACAAGAAGAAATAAGAAGGGAGGATAATGGACAATGGCTAAACCTAAAAAAGTCGTTCGCACAAAACGTCGCGACCGGAAAAACATTGACAGCGGTGTGGCTCACATCCGTTCAACATTCAATAACACGATTGTTACGATCACGGATCCTCACGGCAATGCAATCTCCTGGGCAAGCTCCGGCAACCTTGGATTCAAGGGCTCCCGTAAGAGCACGCCTTTTGCTGCTCAAATGGCTGCTGAATCTGCAGCTAAAGCAGCAATGGAGCATGGCATGAGAACAGTCGAAGTTATGGTTAAAGGACCTGGCGCCGGCCGTGAAGCAGCAATTCGCTCGCTTCAGGCAGCTGGATTGGAAGTTAACCTCATTAAGGATGTAACCCCAGTTCCGCATAACGGATGCCGTCCGCCTAAACGTCGTCGCGTATAGTCCGATCTGCGGTGGTATCAAATAACTGCAACTTGTGAATAATGGTTGTGAAGGTTTGGCATACTACGAGATTTGGCAAAATGAAGGTACAGGTAACGGAGCGACGTTTGAAGGAGGGTACTATTAGTGATTGAGATCGAAAAGCCGAAAATCGAAACCGTAGAGCTGAACGATGCAGGAACCTACGGACGTTTCGTAGTCGAGCCGCTGGAACGCGGATACGGTACGACGCTTGGAAATTCGCTTCGCCGGATTCTGTTGTCGTCTTTGCCAGGCGCGGCTGTAACATCGGTACAAATCGATGGGGTGCTGCATGAGTTTTCGACGGTTCCAGGAGTGATTGAAGACGTTACGGAAATCATTCTGAACCTGAAAGGCCTGTCGTTGAAAATCCACTCCGATGAAGAAAAGGTGCTGGAAATTGATGCGGAAGGCGAAGGAAACATCACAGCGGGCGATATTCGAGCTGATAGCGATGTCGAGATATTGAGCCCTGATCTTCACATTGCGACCTTGGCCTCCGGAGCGCGTCTTCATATGAGGATTTTTGCTAATCGCGGGCGCGGTTACGTGCAAGCGGACCGGAACAAGAGCGATGATCAACCGATTGGCGTCATTCCCGTTGATTCGATTTACACGCCCATTACTCGTGTTAATTACAGCGTGGAAAACACACGCGTTGGCCAAGTCACTAACTATGACAAGCTGACGCTTGAAGTATGGACGGATGGAAGTATTCGCCCTGAAGAGGCAGTAAGCCTCGGCGCTAAAATATTGACCGAGCACCTGGACTTGTTCGTCGGGTTGACGGATGAAGCCAAAGATGCCGAAATCATGGTTGAAAAAGAAGAAGACAAAAAAGAGAAAGTTCTGGAGATGACTATCGAGGAACTGGATCTGTCTGTGCGTTCATACAACTGCTTGAAGCGTGCCGGTATTAATACCGTGCAAGAGCTGATCACGAAATCCGAAGAGGACATGATGAAGGTTCGCAACCTGGGCCGCAAGTCGCTTGAGGAAGTTCAAGAGAAGCTTGAAGAGCTGGGTCTCGGCTTACGCATGGAAGAGTAGCGGTACAGCAAGCTCAGACCACTCAGCAAGGGAGGGGAAAACAAAATGGCATATCAAAAATTGGGTCGTGACGCAAGCGCTCGTAAAGCCTTGTTCCGCGATCTCGTAACGGATCTGTTCCTGTACGAGCGTATTCAAACGACTGAGGCTAAAGCCAAAGAAGTTCGCTCGATCGCTGAGAAACTGATCACGAAGGCGAAAAAAGGCGATCTTCACGCTCGTCGTCAAGTTGCTGCATACGTGCGCCGCGAGACGGTTGACGGTGAAAAAGACGCTATCCAAAAGCTGTTCTCTGAACTGGCTACACGTTATTCGGAGCGTGCTGGCGGTTACACGCGCATCCTGAAGCTGGGTCCACGTCGCGGTGATTCCGCGCCTATGGTTTACCTGGAACTGGTTGACCGCGGTTAATGATTGATAGAAAGGGTGGACCCATGCGGCCACCTTTTTTTATTACCCCTTTAAGTGAAATAAAAGCCGAATGAGTGAACCCATACAGGAGCAGGGGGATGAAATGCGGAATATATGCGTCAAAGTCAGCTATGACGGGACGGCCTTTAACGGCTTTCAATCACAGCCCTACGGCCGTACTGTGCAGGTTGAAATCGAGCATGCAATCAAACATCTGACAGGCGAATCCATTATCATAACAGCTTCCGGAAGAACGGATGCAGGCGTTCATGCTAGGGGACAGATTTTTAATTTTCATACCGCTTCATCTATCCCGACGGAACGCTGGGCAATTGCGCTGAATACGAGGCTGCCCAAAGATATTATTATTTTGGATGTATGGGATGTGCCTGACGGTTTTCATGCCAGACGTTCTGCTAAACGAAAAACGTACCGGTATTCCATCGATATCGGAAAGTTTCCGGATGTATTTCAAAGAGCCTACCGTTTTCATCATCCTACACCGTTAAATTTTGATGCGATGAAGGAAGGGCTGGGTTATGTGATCGGACGTCATGATTTTACTTCATACACGTCTATCCGTTCGACCAAACCTCATCATATCCGCACGATCTACGAAGCAGAGCTTGTGCAAGAGGGCCAAGCAATCCATATGACGATTACAGGCAATGGATTCCTTTACAACATGGTAAGGGTGATTATGGGAACCTTGCTGCAGATAGGCGAGGGCAAACGGAAGCCTGAAGAGATGGGAGCAATACTGGAAGGTCGTTCAAGAGCACTGGCCGGTCCTACGGCAATGCCCCATGGCTTAATGCTGGTCGACGTTGAATATGGGGAGTACGGAGAACCGCTGCCGCCCGACATGCCGGACGATGACGGGGATTTCGACGAGCAGGATGAATAAAAGCGCCGTTTATGAGCAAACGGCGCTTTTTTCATGATTATTTTATACAAGACAGGTAGCGACTTATTCCAGAGTAAAGTTTCCGGAGCCGGTAGTTACGTTAAGCTTAATGTTGCCGGAACCAATAACGGCATCAATGGAATCTCGCTCGCTGCTTTTGTGATTGTAGGTGAAACCATCCTTTTTAATGGAGCCGACGCCAGATCCACCTTTATATTCTACCGCCAGGGATTCGGGATCGTTCTCCAAAGCAACTACTACACGGCCGCTGGAGGCTTTAAGAGTCGTATCAAAAAACAGGTTTTCGGCTTTCAGCGTTATATTGCCGGATGATGATTTGCCGTCAACCTTTGCGCGTCCGTCAATAAGCTTGGCATTTCCGCTGCTGATCTCGAATTTTAGCGTTTCTGCAGTATATCCTTCGATTTCAAGATTTCCGCTGCCAAGCTTCAATTCCACGGTGTCTCCAATCACATTGTTTATTTTCATGTTTCCGCTGCTCACTTTTGCTGTCAGTTCCTTTGTCCGGGTATCTTGCATCTTCACGTTTCCGGAACCGCTGTCGAGCTCGAGATCTTTCAATTCAAGGGCGTTTAAGGACAAATTGCCGCTTCCGGTGTCGATAACAAGCTGTTCAGCATGCAATTCATCAATGTTGACATTGCCGCTGCCGGTTTCAATGGTTACGTTGTTCCATACAGCCTCCGGCAATTCGACCCGCAGACCTTCGTTCATCCAGTTTACACCAAAGGACCAGCCCTTTTGTTCAATTTCAATGATTAGTTTGTCGCCGGAACGAAGGACTTCCAGATTAATCTTTTTGGCAATGTTGGGTGTAGCCTTTCCTTTTAAGGTAGCAATAGCTTGGGACTGACTTCCTTTAACAAGCGTTACGTTAGTACCGCTGGTATCAATGACAATATCCTTGATGTTGTCGATTTCGCTGCTTTTCTCCAGATTCACTTCTTCCAGGAGACGGTCCGTAATATTATCGAGTCGGGCAAGCACGTTATCATTTCCTCTGTCTAAGTAAACTAATGCAACTCCGGCCACTCCGACGATCACAAGCAGCAGGCCGATAAATGTTCTGAATTTCATTGTTCTTCTCTCCTTAGCTTCCATTGCTTGCACGGCAAGGTCGTATACATCTCATGGCATTATTTTACCAATATGGGATGTCTAATTGGAACGGTCCGATGACTTAATTGCATACTGGACTTAGGGCTAGTATGAGGGACAATTTGCATGATAATGAAAAAGGATCAGGATGATGTTAGTTTAGCATAAAAAAGAAGACATTAGAGGAAATAAGGCCTTGCTTCTGGGCACGAATTATAGTAATATATAACTTGTGCTTTCTTAGTGGCTCTCCCACAGCCCCGACTAAGAATGGCCGCAAAAGCAATACCAAACATGACAATTGAACCAACGTTTACGTTGTTATAAAAAGATCAATGCAAGAGATTGAAGGAGGATCATCCATGGGTAACACCTATATGGCCAAGCCAAATGAAGTTGAACGCAAATGGTTTGTCATTGATGCGGAAGGCAAAACGCTCGGACGTCTTGCAAGCGAAGCTGCAAGCCTGATCCGCGGCAAACACAAACCGCAATTTACGCCGCACATCGACACGGGCGATTTCGTTGTCGTAATCAATGCTGAGAAAATCGTTCTGACAGGCAACAAACTTGCCGACAAGAACTACTACCGCCATTCCATGCACCCAGGCGGTCTGAAAGTTACTCCCGCGCATGAAATGCTGAAAAAGCACCCTGAGCGCGTAATTGAATTCGCTGTTCACGGTATGCTGCCTAAAAACCGTCTTGGCAACAAAATGAAGCTTAAATTGAAAGTCTACGCAGGTGCGGAACATCCACATCAAGCACAAAACCCTGAAGTTTACGAGCTTCGCGGGTAATAAAGAGGAGGACACGTTTCATGGCTCAAGTGCAATACTATGGAACCGGTCGTCGTAAACACTCTGTTGCACGTGTACGTCTCGTGCCAGGTGAAGGACGAATCATTGTTAACAAACGCGATCTGAATGAATATTTCGGATTGGAAACTCTCAAGCTGATCGTTAAACAACCGCTTAACCTTACTGATACATTGTCCAAATACGATGTATTGGTAATCGCGAACGGCGGAGGCATCTCCGGTCAAGCCGGCGCTATCCGTCACGGTATTTCCCGTGCTCTGCTGAAAGCAGACCCTGAATTCCGTCCTGCTCTGAAACGTGCAGGTTTCTTGACTCGCGACCCACGTATGAAAGAGCGTAAGAAATACGGCTTGAAAGCCGCTCGTCGCGCTCCACAGTTCTCGAAACGTTAATATTCCTTGTGTACAAGGATCAGCCCTTGGCCTTTTGGCCAGGGGCTTTTTATTTTGTCCGAAACATCTTGGTAAGGGTTAACCTGAACCTCTTAGCGGCAGCCGGCCGAATTGTTTGGCGAGGTAAGGGTGGGCTCGTTATTGAGAGAGATTCTCGACTTGTTTTCAAAATGGTGAAAAGTTTTCGTTGATCTGACGGGATAAAGCGCGTATAATAATCAATACAGACTAATTCACTAGGAATTACTACGGAGGTTGCATACTATGAATCTTTTTGAGAAGGAAGCATTGATTGCGCAGAAGGCGGTAGAACTGGAAACGGCTTCTCCGGAAGAAATAATTGCGTTTGCGGTAGAAACATTCCCTAACATTACCTTTGCTTGCAGCTTCGGCGCAGAGGATGTTGTGCTTGTTGATATGCTGCAAAAAATCAGCCCCAAAACAGATATTTTCTATCTGGATACAGACTTTCACTTCAAGGAAACCTATGAGACGCGCGACAAGCTTGCAGAACGTTATCCCGGTATTCCTTTTGTGGAGGTTAAACCCGAAATTACACCTGAGGAGCAGGCAGCGCAATATGGTGAAGAGTTGTGGAAAACCGACGCTAACCAATGCTGCAATATCCGTAAGGTTCAACCATTGACCAAAATTTTGTCCAAATACGAAGCATGGATTACCGGCATTCGCCGTGATCAGGCGCCGACTCGGGCTAATTCCAAAAAAATTGAGTATGATGTCAAATTCGGTCTGGTGAAGTTTAATCCAATTGCCGGATGGACCAGCGAAGATGTATGGAATTACATTCGTGAAAACAATGTTGTTTACAACCCTTTGCATGACAACTATTATCCAAGCATAGGCTGCGAATATTGCACCAGACAGGTTATGCCGGGCGAAGACCCAAGAGCGGGACGTTGGTCCGGCCAAGAAAAAACGGAATGCGGATTGCACAAATAACAGGAGGCTTCTAACCATTATGAGTCAAATACTACCTCATGGCGGCACACTGGTTAACCGGATTGCCGAAGGCGCAAAACGTGAAGAATTGCTAAAGGAAGCACAGGGCTTGCCTGCAATCGTTATTAACGCATGGACAGTTTCGGATTTGGATTTGATCGGCGTAGGCGCGTTTTCGCCGCTTACCGGTTTTCTGAATGAAGAAGACTACCACTCCGTTGTAAACAACATGAGGTTGTCGAACGGGACAGTATGGAGCATTCCGATCACCCTTTCCGTTGATTCTGCCAAAGCGGCTCAATTAAAGACTGGAACACGGGCGTCGCTGGTAGGCGAAGACGGAGTGACTTATGGCATTCTGGACGTGCAAAGCATCTACACTGTGGATCAAAAGCACGAAGCAGTTAACGTATTCAAGACGGATGATCTTGAGCATCCCGGCGTTAAAAAGCTGCTGGAGCGTTCCGCGACTTATGTAGGCGGCGACATTACGGTGTTGAATCGTCCGCAGCCGGAGAAATTCCAGGAGTTTTATTTTGACCCGGCGGAAACCCGCCGCATCTTTGCCGAAAAAGGCTGGAAGAGCGTTGTTGGCTTTCAGACGCGTAACCCGGTGCACCGCGCGCATGAATATATCCAGAAGACGGCAATGGAGATTGTGGATGCGTTGTTCCTGAATCCGCTGGTTGGCGAAACGAAGTCCGACGATGTACCTGCGAATGTGCGGATGAAGAGTTATCTGGCTCTGCTGGAAAACTATTATCCCTCCAATCGCGTCTTCTTGGGCGTATTTCCGGCAGCAATGCGGTATGCGGGTCCGCGTGAAGCCATTTTCCATGCGTTGGTTCGCAAAAACTATGGCTGTACGCACTTTATTGTTGGACGCGATCATGCCGGCGTTGGCGATTATTACGGCACTTATGAAGCGCAGGAGCTGCTCAAAAGCATTCCTGCTGAAGATTTGGGCATTACTCCGCTTTATTTTGAACATAGCTTTTTCTGTAAATCTTGCGGCAATATGGCTACAACCAAAACGTGTCCGCATGACAAGGAGCATCATCTGACCTTGTCCGGCACCAAAGTCAGAGCGCTGCTGCGTGACGGCGTATGTCCTCCTCCGGAGTTCTCGCGACCAGAAGTTGCCAAAATTCTGATCGAAGGCATGTCGGAGCAGCCCGTCGGCTAAAGGGTTAGGCAACCTTTTAGGGTCATAGCGACTTACGGGCAGCTAACGTTGCCTCAATGAGCAAGCTAAGCCAACACATAATTAACCACCTCGTCCCATATAAATAGGAATGAGCGCGGAGGACCTGTCCTTCTGCTCAGAGCGCAAAACGGCGCCTATTCCTATTGCGGAAATCGAGGTGGTTTTTTGTTATGACGAAATTGGCAAACCCAACGAAAAGGGCCGAATCAAATAATGCCGACATCAGCCATACGCCGGCTTCAGGAATGACCGTTGGAAAGCTGCGGAGGGAAACGCGCTCCCCGTTTCGGCGTGTGGTGGTTTGGTTGACGCCTTCAGGGTGGCTTCGTATCGTTTTGGGTATTTTGATTGCGTTTGTTATCGTCTTGTTATTGCGGCAATCGGAACCGTCTGCAGGTCAAGCCTGGTCTTATTGGAGCATGCCGCTTTCGGGCACAACCATAGCGATAGATGCCGGACATGGGGGAGCGGACGGTGGGGCGGTCAGCAAATCGGGCGTTATTGAAAAAGATTTGAATCTTGCGATTGCGCTGTATTTGAGGGATTACCTGCAACAGGGCGGCGCGGTCGTCGTGATGACCCGGGAAGGCGACTATGATCTGGCGTCAGGAGATGCCAACGCCTACAGCAAACGAAAGACGGAAGACCTGAAACGAAGGGCAAATGTGATCCAAACCAGCGATGCTTCGTTGTTCGTCAGCATTCATATGAACAGCATCCCCTCCGACAAATGGTCCGGCGCACAAACGTTTTACCATTCCTCCCGGCATGCCGGGAACCGGCAGCTGGCCGCGCTCATACAGGAAGAGATTAGAAAGAACCTGGAAAATACCAATCGGGTAGCGGCGGTCAAAAACGATGTTTACTTAATGAAGGCCGTGGACAAAATACCGACTGCATTGGTCGAGGTTGGATTCCTGTCAAACCCGGATGAAGCTGCAAGGCTTGCTGATGCCAACTATCAGCGAAAGGTAGCGGCTTCGGTTTACCAGGGGATCCTTCGTTATTTGTCGGGGGAGAAGCTTAGCGGAGGGGCAGAAGAGCGGCTTCAGCTGCATAATGGGGAAAGCTGACAACGTGTGCTATAATGGATGGTGAAAACGCAGTCATCCAAGCGTAAACGGCATCGCTGTTCTTGAACGACAAAAGCAACGCTTCGCGATGTCATAGAGTAAATATGCATGACGTGCAGCTTATGCAAGCTTATATTTCGAAAAAGGTGGGACGCGGCAATATGTTGACACGTGAATCTGCAATAGAAGCCATCCAATCGGCGATGGCTGAAGACTATACAGCGGAAGGAATCACCTTCCGCGACGTCATGGTCAGGAACCGTCAAGTATCGCTGACGGTTCTTGACGCAAGCGCGGCTGTGCAGCCCGCGCTTGAGGCCGCGCTCCGCGCGGCCCTGGCGCCGCTCGGCGTCGAAACCGTGCATTGCCGGTTTCGGGACGAGGCGGCGCCAGCCGGCGGCGCAACGCAGTCGCCGCCGGAAGCAGCGGCGCAGCGCGCAGACGCCGCAGAACCGGGCCCCGTTCAAGGCCACGGGGCCGATCTGGAGAGCCCGCTGCTGTCCGACAGCGGGACAACCTTTATCGCCGTCGCCAGTGGAAAAGGCGGCGTAGGCAAGTCCACGGTGACCGTTAACTTGGCGGTCGCCCTGGCCCGCAAGGGCAAACGCGTCGGCATCATCGACGCGGACATCTACGGCTTCAGCGTGCCCGACATGATGGGCATCGAAGAAACGCCGGAAATCATCGGCGAACGGATTATTCCGATCGAGCGTTTTGGCGTTAAAGTCATTTCAATGGGCTTTTTTGTCGAGGACAACAGCCCGATCGTATGGCGCGGCCCGATGCTGGGCAAAATGATCCGCAACTTTTTCCAGGAAATCGCTTGGGGCGAGCTGGACTACATGCTGCTGGATCTGCCTCCGGGCACTGGAGACGTTGCGCTGGATGTCCATCAGATCATTCCCCATAGCAAAGAAATCATTGTAACGACTCCCCATGCGACGGCCGCTTTTGTTGCGGCAAGAGCGGGCGCCATGGCCATCAAGACCGAGCATGAAATTCTGGGCGTTGTCGAAAACATGTCCTATTATGTCTCCAAATCCGGCGACAAGGAATATGTGTTCGGCAGAGGCGGCGGCGGCAGGCTGGCAGAAACGCTGCATTGCGATCTGTTGGCGCAAATTCCGCTTGGCGCGCCGGACAACCATATTTCCGAGCCTGATTTTTCGCCATCCGTCTACAAAGAGGATAGCGAGACGGGACAGCTTTATATGGAGCTTGCCGAAAGCGTGTTGAGCCGTTGTCAGGAGCCTTCAGTCAAATAAAGGCTTCCTAGATTAAAAGCATCCTAACCCATACAAAAGAACCTTCAAAACCACGTCGATCAAAGTGGTATTGAAGGCTCTTTTTGCTTTACAGTCCTTAACTTTGCTGGTCGTTTTGGCTTTGATCGTCCTGGCTTTGCTGGTCGTCCTGGCCCTGGTCTTGACCCTGCTGCTCCTCGTCGCCCGACTTTTGCACCTTTTCGTTGGGTTTGGTTTGCAGCTCTTCCTTGACGGCAGCCTTCATCAGATCCAGCACTTCCAGGCGGAATAATGGATTCTGCATCGATTCCTGCATCAGCGACATCACTTCTTTGCGATATTGCGCGCTTTTGAGCACTTCCAGAATGAGCTTCTCCATCTCCGGCGTTTTCATTGTTTTGACTAACTCGGCCTGGTATTGAGGGTCTTTCATCAATTCCTTATGAATCGTTTTGTTTTCTTTATTGACCGACTTGGCGAATTCGCCGGCGAATCGGGTGTCCGTCATCAGCTTTTTGATTACTTTATCATAATCCGGAGAGCTAATGACATCCTTGACCGCAACCCGCACTTCCTCTTGATCCGAAACCGACAGCAGCTTGGAGGATTGCGCGCTGTAACCCGACATTTGCTCCGCCGATTCCTGCAGCGCTTTTTGGGCGTCCTCCGTCTTCAGGATGTCAATCACCATGGATTTCATATCCTTGTAGCTGAGTCCTTGAGACGCCGCTCCGGATGATTCGGAGCCGCAGCTTGTCATGATCAACAGCATTGCCAATAGTGACGGCCATAAAGTCCATTTTTTGGTCATAATATGGCTCCCTTCCGTATCCATGCGCTTGCTTGATGTCTTGGTCCGACGATCATCCTTATTATGTGCAGCGCGCAATGATTTATCAGGGTTAGGCATAGCTTTTTGCTGTGATCATGGTAAAATAAAGCCAAAACGTTCGGGGGGACATGGAAGTGACACTGCGCAAATGGTTTTTTCTGTTCTGGAGCACGATGGCGGTTGGCGCCTTGGTCTGTATTTTATGCGGCTCCATCATGCTGTTAACGAATCAGGAATTCGGTTTTCTCGGTTTTGAAGCAACCGGCTTTAATGCCTTGATGATGGGCATATCGGGCCTGATGATCGGAGCATTCAGCCAAATGGGCTTTTTTGCTTATTTGACGCTTAACTATATCGCGCTCAGCGTATTCCGTAAAAAATATTTGTGGAACGCCTTGCAGGGCTATACCACGTTTTTTGCCGCTTTTGGTTTGGGTTACGTCCTATATGAGGACCGGACGAACGGCTGGTTTTTCTGGGTAGTGCCGATCATTTTGCTGGCGGCTTCGCTTTTGTTTACCTGGCTTAAGGTTAAACAAACGAATCAGAGCGCTTTTGTCCCAACGATGTTTCTGTTGTTTGTTGTGACGTTTATTGAAGCATGGCCGGCTCTGCAAGGAGAGACTAATGTAGCGGCTATTGTGTTTATGATGGTTCCGTTATTCCTCTGCAATGCCTACCAAAATATGATGATGCACCGCCTGCTCAAAAAGGAAACGGCCGACTCCGCAGCTATTCCTGCAAAATCAGCCGTTTAAAGCGCCCAATATTAGAAACCGGATGCTCTGAGATCCTCTTTTAGAGGTGCTGGATTGTCGCTTTGCACCGTTTTTCCGGAAGCGTCGCTTTGCGAAATAAGCTGGGACACGTTAACGAAATCGTATCCTTTGTCCCGAAGCTGATCGATGATGGCGGGCAGAGCCTCATGGGTTTGCAGAACGGTGTCGCTGGCATGGAGCAAAATAATATCGCCGGGATGGCTTCGCGTCACGACGCGATTGATGATTTTATCCGTCCCGATATTCATCCAGTCCAGCGAATCGGTGTCCCATTGAATAACCTTGTACTGCAATTCTTCCGCTATGCGCAGAACCCTTTTGTCAAAATCGCCGTTGGGCATTCTGATAAGATTGGGCTCCTGACCCGTAATGCCGCTTAATATGGTGTGCGCGGTTGAGATTTGTTTGCGAATTTCCTCATCCGTCATTTTGGTGTAGAAATCGTGCTTGTGGCCATGGCTTCCGATCTCAAAGCCGGCATCTTTGATTTTGTTCACCAGATCGGGATGCGATTGACCCCATGGCGCGGAAAGAAAGAAGGTTGCTTGCGTTACATTTTTTTCTTTCAGCACTTCAAGGATCGGCTCCGCCCGTTTGTCTCCCCAACTGATGTCAAAGGTCAAGGCGACAACCTTTTTATCGGTGGGAACGCTATAAATAGCAGCGGGTTGTTGCGGCGCAAATACCGTGATATTATCACGTTCGGCATAAATGATTCCAATGGAGAACACCAGGGCGATTGCGATAAAAAAATACTTTTTGAGCTTTTTTCCATTCAGCACATAAAACAAATTCATGGAAAAGCCTCTCCTCTCTTCAAGCTCGCCTTGTACAGAAGGCGGGGGCTTTTTGCATTAGTAGTACAATCTATGCTCGTACACCGGAGATATGACTCTTGTCTCTGCATTTCGAACGATCGGAGGAGGACCAGTGCTGCAGTTTGGGAAATTTACAAGCCATCTCAAGGAGATGCGCGGTTATATCGGCGTTGCTTTTGTTATCTTTTTTGCGGGGGTGTTTATTGGTTCAAGCAATCCCGTGTTCTCGAATTTTCTGGATTCTCAGCTGGAGGGACTGCAAAGGCTTGTTCAATCGGTCGACAACTCTGCGAATCCAGCGTTAACGATGATGATCATCATCTTTTTGAATAACGTCATTAAATGTATCTTTGTCATGTATTTGGGCGTGTTTTTCGGCATCATTCCTGTCGCTTTCCTGATCATTAACGGATTGCTGATTGGTTACTTGCTGGAGTTGATTAGCCGTAATCCCGAAATGCCCTCTGTTCTTGAAATGGTTGCAAAAGGGCTGCTGCCGCACGGCATAATCGAAATTCCAGCCCTTGTCATTGCTTGTGCCTATGGTATGAAGTTTGGGAGTCTTGCCTTGAGGGGAACGGGCAGCTTCCTGTTTCAACGAAGCAAGCTGCAGGGGATAGGCGCCGAATTCGGTTTTTTCGCGGAGAGAACGGTTGCGATGATTGTGGCGCTGATCGTTTCATTGCTAGTAGCCTCCGTAATTGAAAGCACGGTTACGGTGTGGCTCATGTCGGTGTAATAATATTTCCAATATTTGAGCATAACAGTAAAGCGGTGCCTGACACCTTGGTGCAGGTGCTGCTTTTTCGCTTTTGCAGACCATGCGGACTGCAGGCGCAATCAATGGCTTGACTTAAAACTCTCTCAAGGGCAACGATTTTCGCCTTTTCGATCCCAGCTGAGTGCTTTTTCCTTTACTTGCTTCCGGCAGTCCTGCGAAAAAGACCCGTGCCGCGTACGAAAATTCGGCAATGCCTGCTTACTGAGGAGCTTTAAGTCCCGCCTTAGTCTTCATCTTTCAAAGGAGGCCGCTTACGTTATGCTCGGAATACTGTTTAACGACAAGGAGTGCAAGGAACTGGATTACGTTTTGCGCAAGGAGTTGGACGAGATGCTTCTCGACCTGAATGATTCAAGATTGGATGGAGACATTAAAAGCGCAATAACCCGCAGGTACAAAATTGTCTTTAGGATGTATGCGCGCATCGCTTCTCCAAAGGAGCTTTCGCGCTATGCATTAAAAGCAAAAACCTATCAATAACAAACCACTATCCAAGCCTTTCGAGGATGAGTAATATAGCCCGAAATAGGCAAAATAAAAAAAAGAAAAATAGGGGTTGCATTCATATGGACCCCTGTGTTATATTATTTAAGTCGCCGCTGAGACATGCGGGACACACGGAACAAAACGAAACAAAAGCTTGTTCTTTGAAAACTGAACAACGAGTGAAACTGCCCTGTTTAATCTCCTTGAGAAGCAGCAATGCTTCAAGGGATCAAATGGATAAAGCAACACGTAATGAGC
>NZ_JBTOLL010000021.1:0-89899 GCF_054551715.1 Paenibacillus sp. CAU 1782
AAGAGCGATGGAGCCCCCGGGGTCAAAGTGTTGTGGAGGGGCCTTCAAGTGTTTCGCAACGTATTGGATACGTATCGCTTCTTACTGTAAATTTCCGGAAACATTGTGGGGCAAGCTTAGACATCCTTGTCCGTTAGAGCCCCAAAATGGGTAATTATTGGATAATTTTCACTGTAACGGACATCCATGTCCGTTACAAACGCAAAAAGTTAAAAAATAAGCGCTAACGGACACGGATGTCCATTAGCGTTTTTAATTGAATCAGATACGCGGATCGGCTTTTGGGACAGCCCCGAAGAGCGGTCGTTTTGGGTTTGTGCTGCTGGATATCTTCATTATCTTCCGTTAAAGGCGCTAAGCATCCATACATGTTTTTCAAGCGAAGTATGAATAGCAAGGAGCATGTCGGCAGTTGTTTCATCGCCGGCTTCCTGTGCGGCTGCCATGCCCGCTTTCAATTCTTCTATGATGACGGAGAAATCGTGAATCAGTTGATCTACCATTTCGACCGCGGTTTCATTGCCGCTGGCTTCCTTGATGCTGGACGCCTCCAGGTAGTCGCTCATTTTGGCAAGCGGCTGGCCTTTTACAGCCAGCAGGCGCTCTGCGATTTCATCGACATGGAGAGCCGCTTCCTCGTAGAACTCCTGGAATTTTTCGTGCAGCGTAAAAAACTGCGAGCCTTTCACATACCAGTGGTAGTTGTGCAGTTTAATGTACAGGATACTCCAGTTGGCGATTTGACGGTTGAGGTGTTGTTGAATAGTCATGCAAAATCATCCTTTCTACTATTGGTTTGCTCCGTTATGTCTTTATTTAAACATGCCGGATGATGATGAATCAGTGAATTTTGTTGCCACGCAACTACTTTTGCTGTCTGCGGCTCAATGACTGTATCACTTGAACAAAAAAGTATCAGCAAGAGAGTGGGCAAATGGTACGTTGAATAAATTTATACTAAATCCTTATTTATAATTATTATAAATTAATAATCATTTGTCAAGTTCTCTTGAGATGAGATGTCAGGGTAACACGGCGGCAGCCTGCAAAGCTTCCGCTTCAGCCAACAAATGAACCGTCGATACAAACATGGCATGCGACCAAGTGAGAGGGACAACCCAGGCGGTTTCGCCTGTGTCCTTGTCGATTTGCTCAGGCAGCAATCCGCTTTCCGTAGCGTGGTCGATGGCCCAATTCAGCCATGCGCGCGCCTTTTCCGGTTCTCCCGAGGCAATGCGGTATTGCGCCAGCCACAGGGTCGTTAAGATCCAGGGGTTGCCCCCGATATAATGATCGTCGCCATATCGCTTGATGCCTCCTACGCCGGGCACGGTCAATGCCGCCTCCAGCGCGTCAGCCGTGCTGCGCATTCTAATGCTGTCCGGTGGGACGGCTCCAAAGGGCACGGAGATGCCCAGCAGGCTTATATCCGGCATATCGTCATACTCCAAAATATGGCGGATGTAGCCTTTGTCCAGCGGTTGGACGCAGCCAGCTTTTCCGTCAGCCAAGGCTTCTTCATAGCGGCTTTGGTTAACAGTCAGATGCAGGCCGCGATAGTAGCTTCTGCTTTTTTCGTTCCAGCATTTTTCTTCAATCGCTTTTGCCACCCCGCCGGCCGCAGTTCTCCATCGTTCCGCCTTTGCGCTTTCTCCAGCGAGTTGGGCAAAGTCTGCTGCCGCCGTCAGACCGCCATAAACGGCGGCGGAGGAGTAAGTATGGGAGGCTTCGCGTTCCTCCCACAAATCGATGCTGGGGCGCGGGAGGCCGCTGTCCTGATCAAGAAACGCCTCAAGAAAGGTAGCGCCTCGCTCCACGGCAGGCCATACTTTTCTGGCAAAATTCCCGTCCCGCTTAACCAGATAATGTTGATGCATGCCCCACAGAATCGATGCTCCTTCATCAATTTGCAGGCCCCAGGAAGGAGCCAGCGAGCCATCGTGATAATGGCGCTGCTGCCATGAACCGTCCGGCGACTGGGCCCTCAGCGTCCATTCATAGAATGACTCCGACAACCCGTAAAGCCCGGCCCGATCCAGCGCGGACGTAATAAAGGCGGCATCTCTTCCCCAACAAAAGGCATACCCGCCGCAGCGGCTGAAATGCTCGTCGAATTCCGGAGCGGCGATAATACTGCCGCTACCGCTATCCGACATCAGCTTGAACATCAACAGGGAACGCTCGTACAGGGTGCGGATTTTTTCCTCGGGGAGCGGACAAGGCGCAGCTGCCTCCACATATCCTCGCCAATACTTGTCGGTTTGGGCAGCCCACTGTTCTGACGGCTTGTCTTTTGCCACCCTCAGTGTTTCCAATGCTTCAAGCTCGCTATGGCCTGCAGCGATAAAGATCGGTATGGTCACGGACGCGCCGGGCTCCAATTCATCAATTTGCCAAGCCAAAGCTCCGTCGCCGCGCATATCGATGACATTCCCGCTTAGCTTATCTAGCGTTCCGGCATCGATTTCTTTCCATGGAAGCCCTGCCTGAAATTTACTGCATACGTTTGCACTTGAGACCGCAAAAAAATAACGGTGCCGGAAATGGATCAATGCATCGTCGTTTTCGTGAAACATGGTTGTGTTATAGAGTATATTTTCGCTAATCAGAAAGGAGGAGTGCACGACAAAGTGAAAGGAAGCGGGGGTTTCTCCCCGGTTTGTAATGATGTATTGACGGACTAGCAGGTTTTGGTCGGGTACGGCAAAATGCAGACTGTCGATGGCTAGAGCTTCTTCATCGTGGCTTGCCGAGATGGAAAGTGAATTGCTCCGTTCTGTGTAGGCGCAGCTGTGCAGCCAGCCGCTTTCCTCGTCGTCGAACCAGGAAATGCGGCCATCGTCATAACAGATGCCGGTTCGCATGGCGTCGATATGCTGCGGCATGTCAATATGGGGCCACCACATTCTGTGCAATCTGCCGCTTCGCCCAAGCGAAGCGAGAAGAGAAGAGTTGCCGATAATGGCATCGATCAAATAAGGCTTGTTGGCATTGGACATCTTGTCAGCTCCTATTTGTGGTAATGGCGGATAGACGATTCTCTGACGATAAGCCGGTGGGGGATAAGCGTCCGCCTCTGGAAAACATGCTCGCCCTGTATCAGGCGAATCAACTGCTGGGATGCGGTATAGCCAAGCTGGTAAGTACCGATATCGACGGAGCTGATCGGCGGCGTAGCTAGCTCCGACAAGGCGATATTGTTAAAGCTGACGAGGCTTATATCCTCGGGCACGCGGTAGCCCAGCTCGTTCAAGCCGCGAAGAACCCCGAAGGCGACAACATCGTCGATGACGACCAGGCCGCTAGGCCGCTCCGGCAGTTCCATGATTGAAGACATGGCGCGATAGCCGCTATGCTGCAGGAAATCGCCTTCAACGATCCATTCGCTTCGGATGCGCAAACCGGCTTCTTCCATTGCGCGCCGGTAACCGGTCATCCGGTCCCGCGATACGGTCAGGTCGGGCGGGCCGCTGACAAAGCCGATTCGTTCATGTCCTTGCTGGATGAGATGTTGGGTCGCGTCGAATGCGACCTGTTCATTGTTGTTGTCCACGGTCAAAATCGTGGAGCTTTGCTCGTCGCGTCCGATCAAAACAGTAGGAAACTGATGCGAATCCAGCATGGCGATCAAGGGATCGTTTATTCGGGCGGACAACAATATAATTCCGTCTACCCGGCGGCCGAATACAAGCCGGGAAATCGTATCGTTTTCATCCTGCGGCGATGTCGCCGCGGTTAGCAGCATGTCATAGCCTGCTTTGGATGACTGCGCCAGAATGCCGCGCAGCAGCTCGCCAAAGAAAAAGTCCTGGAACAGCTCCTCCGCCGGGCGCGGGAGCAGAATGGCGAGCGTGTTGGTCGTTTTGGATACCAGGCTTTTGGCCATCGCATTGGGATGGTAGCCCATTTCCTCCATAATCCGTTTGACCTTGTCGCTGGTTGCTTTGCTGATGCGCGTATGCCCCGATACAACCCGTGAAACGGTGGAAGGCGATACATTTGCCGCTTTGGCGATATCTTTAATCGTTATCATAATCGTGCGAAGCCCCCATTGCCAGTAGCTTAATGTAGCGTAGCGCTGCGCTTGGCGGATAGAAATGTCTATGCTCCGAGCCACCCCAAACGCTGTTTGATAGTAAGTATATCGCTTTTCCCTCCCAAGACACAAATGACGAAAAACTGAGAATTTAGGAGTAAATGAAAGATAATTCCTGAAAAACCTGCATGAATGATGAAAAACAGTTTGTGCAAACGTTTTAACAAAGTGCCTAGCCTGATGTATAGTGATTACAGAAATACAGCGCTTACAAGTTCGAAAACAACATTGATTACACAAAGTTCGGGGGATCTCAGACTTAAAAAGTGACTGTTTTTCTGATTTTGAGCAAACGTTTGTTCAGTTCAGAAAGTGCTGTTTTGCAAGCGTTTGGCGTTATGTGAGGTAAAGATTATTCAATTACGGGAAGGGGATCAAGCAATGAGAAAATGGATGGTTATGATGGCGGCATCGGTTTTGTTGGTGGTTAGTGCATGCAGCGGGGGCGGCAATGGAGGAAACAGCGGCAACGCTAGTCCATCGGCTAGCAGCGAAAGCGGCAATACGGAGTCTCCCGGCAATGAAGGAGCAGGAACCGAGGAAGAAGAATTTGCTCCTGAGCCTGGCGCCAGCCTTGTGATTTGGGATGCCAACAACCAAAAGGCCTTTTTGGAGGAAATGGGCAAAGCCTTTGAAGCGGAATACGGAGTTCCGGTCAAATTTGAAGAGGTGGGCAACACGGATCAGGTTAACAAACTGATGACGGACGGTCCAGCGGGCCTTGCCGCCGATGTTCTTCTGTTTCCTCATGATCATCTCGGCAACGCGGCAACGGCAGGTTTGCTTTTGCCCAACACCGTGTTTGAGGACGAAGCAATAGCGGAAAATGTAGACAACGCAATCAAAGCCGTCTCGTATGATGGCATCCTGTACGGCTATCCCCGTTCGGTTGAAACCTATGCTCTGATCTATAACAAAGATCTTATTGCGGAAGCGCCCGCCACGTTCGACGACGTGTTTGCTTTTGCCGAAACCTTTAATGATCCATCCCAACATAAATACGCATTTGCATGGGAGCTGCAGCAGTTTTATTACAACTTTGCCTTCCTTGCTTCCCAGGGCGGGTACATGTTCGGCGACGATAATACGAACAGCGAAGATATCGGCCTGAACAACGATGGCGCTGTGGCAGGCGCGAAGTTCCTGCAGGAGATCAAGCAAAAGCTGCTTCCCATGAACACGGGCGATATCGACTTTGATATTAAAAAGGGATTGTTCCTGGAAGGTTCCCTGGCGCTGGATGTTAACGGGCCATGGGCGATTGCCGACTACAAGGCGGCAGGATTAAACTTTGGCGTCGCTCCGCTTCCGATGGTTGCCGGCAATCCTATGACCTCCTTCTCCGGCGTGCAGGCTTATTATGTCAACGCCAATTCCAAATATCCGCAAGCGGCGCAATTGCTGGCGCGGTTCCTGTCCACCAAGGAAGCGCAAATGAAAAACTTCGAGCAAAACAGCTTGATACCGGCTAACAAAGAAGCTGCCGATGATCCGGCGGTATCCAATGACGAGGTGACAAAAGGCTTCCTGGCCCAGTTCGTCAACTCGACGCCGATGCCTTCCATTCCGGAAATGGGCAGCGTATGGAACCCTATCACATCTGCGATTTCTGAAATCTGGAATGACGGCAAGGATGCCAAAACGGCGTTGGACAATGCCGTTTCCCAAATCAAGGACAGTATCGGAGCCAACTAACGCTCCATAGGGCATTGATTATACTTCATTGGCGTTTCCCCGCTGTTAGCGGGGAAACTTGCCAATTGATGACTGTTTTTAACAACCTCTATTATTTGATTTTGGGGAGAGGAGCCGGCCTAATATGAAACGGCATCGCGTAACTGCGGCTATCCTGTCGATTGTGCTGCAAGGGCTAGGGCAAATGTACAACCGGCAATGGTTGAAGGGCATTATTTTTATGTTGGTTCAAGGTCTTGGCCTTTATTATTTGATTCCGCGTATCGGCGGGGCATTGTGGGGACTTGTCACGTTAGGGGAAACCACGCAAAAATTTGTGAAGGTGGGCAAGGCGACCCAGCTTGTCAAGGGCGATCATTCCATCTTTTTGATGCTGGGCGGCATTATCGTCGTGCTTGTATTTATCGTGTTTGCCATCATTTATGCTTCTAATATTTACGATGCCTATCAAAACGGCAAAAAGCGCGACGAAGGGAAAAGGGTTCCTAACTTTGCCGAGTCGTGGAGGAATGTGACGGTTAATCATTTTCCGTATTTCCTGCTGTTTATTCCGGTGCTTGGCGTGTTGTTTTTTACAATCATGCCCATTCTCTTTTCGATTATGCTGGCGTTTACGAACTATTCGGCGCCTAACCATATACCGCCCGCCAAGCTGGTGGATTGGGTCGGCTTTCAATCCTTTATTGATCTGCTTCAGATGAAATCGTGGAGCAAGACGTTTTACGGGGTGTTGGTCTGGACGATCATCTGGGCGATTCTGGCGACGGTCACCTGCTATTTCGGGGGTATCCTCGTTGCTTTGCTGGTGGAATCCAAGGGCATCCGCTTCAAAAAATTGTGGCGCACCCTGTTTATTATTCCGTATGCCATCCCGCAGCTCATATCGCTGCTTATTTTGCGCAATATTTTTAACGCCAAGTTTGGCCCGATCAATCAATATTTTGCCTACTTCGGCCTTGACGGCCTGCCGTGGCTGACCGATCCGTTCTGGGCGAAGGTTACGCTTGTTCTGGTAAATATGTGGATCGGCATTCCGGTCAGCATGCTGCTCGTGATGGGAGTGCTGACGGCGATTCCGCGCGATTTGTATGAAGCGGCGGAAGTGGACGGCGCTAACGGCCGGCAGCAATTCCGGATTATTACGATGCCGTATATTTTATTTGCAACGGCGCCAATTCTCATTATGCAATTTGCGGGCAACATCAATAATTTCAACGTCATTTATTTGATGACGGGCGGCGGACCGGCAAAAGGCGAATATCAATTTGCAGGCTCCACCGATTTGCTCGTTACGTGGCTGTTTAATCTGACGCTGGTCAACAACAAATACAATATGTCGGCTGCGATCGGCATCCTGATCTTTATTATGATCGCCGGCATTTCCATCTGGAGCTTCCGCCGATCCAAATCGTACAAAGAGGAGGATATGCTGTCATGAAAAAGAGAAACAGCGCTGTTCGACTGGCATTCAGCTACCTGACGCTTGTGATTTTGGCGGTATGCGCGCTATATCCGGCATTATGGGTGGTTGTCTCCTCGTTCCGTCCCGGCGGATCGCTGTATAGCAAACATTTTTGGCCCAGTGAATGGACGCTTGAGCACTACGTTGAGCTGTTCACCAGTACCCAATACACGTTTGGCGTCTGGTACATGAACACGCTCAAAATCGCCTGTTTTACGATGGTGTTTTCCGTTGCGCTGGTGACATTGAGTATGTATGCTTTGTCCCGATTCCGATTTAAGGGGCGCAAAAGCATGCTGACCGTCATGCTGATATTGGGCATGTTTCCAAGCTTTATGAGCATGATCGCAATCTATATTATTTTGCTTCAGGTCAATTTGCTGGATACGCACGCCGCGATGATTCTGGTTTATTCAGCGGGGGCTGCGTTGGGCGGTTTTATTGTAAAAGGCTATTACGATACGATTCCGCGCAGTCTCGACGAAGCGGCCCGGATTGACGGGGCAAGCCATCTGCAGGTTTTTGTGCGAATCATGCTGCCGTTGTCCAGACCCATTCTGACGTATGTGGCGTTAACTTCCTTCACTGGGGTATGGGGCGACTTTATTTTTGCGCGGCTTGTGCTGCGGTCCAAGGAAAACATGACAGTGGCCGTGGGCATGTACGAATTGATCAGCTCCATGCAAAACAGCAACTTTACGATGTTTGCGGCGGGTTGCGTTATTATCGCGATTCCGATCACGATCCTGTTCCTGATCCTGCAGCGTTTTCTTGTGCAGGGACTTACGGCGGGGGCGTCCAAGGGATGAGCTCGTGGCGGAAGCTCGGGCGTTGTTTGGCGCAGGTTCTATGCGTAATTAGTCTGGTTCTGCTGCTGGGAGCTTGTTCAACCTCGGACGGCTACTCATCCGGGGGAACCGCCGAGCCGGGCGATCCGATTAACGTGACGGAGCCGGGAGGTGCTGCTGTAGAAGCAGGTGGCGGCGGCTCCGATTCCGCTGGAGCGGAAACTGTCGGGACTCCTCCATATGACGTAGACGAACAACCTTCCGTCGTTTTTTATGAGATATTCGTCCGATCGTTTTATGACAGCGACGGGGATGGCATCGGCGATTTGCGGGGCGTTGCCGCCAAGCTGGATTATTTGCAGGAGCTTGGCGTCGGCGGCATCTGGCTAATGCCAATCCTGGCATCGCCGAGTTATCACGGATATGATACAACCGATTATTACGCCATCAATCCGGACTACGGAACGCTGGAGGATTTGCAGTATCTGCTTGCGGAGTCCAAAAAGCGGGATATTTCCGTCATTATGGATTTGGTCGTCAACCATTCCAGCAGCGAGCATCCCTGGTTCAAGGAGGCGCTTGCGGATAAAGCCAGCCCGTATCGAAGCTGGTATACGTTTGCATCAGCGGAAGACAAGGTTCCTGCGGACGGAGCGGTTGACGGCAATCCGTGGCATAGCTATGGCGACGGTCGGTATTTGGGCATCTTTTGGGGCGGCATGCCGGATTTGAATTTTGACGAGCCGGCTGTCCGAAAAGAAATGATTGAAATCGGACAATATTGGCTGGAGCAAGGCCTGGACGGTTTTCGTCTGGATGCAGCCAAACATATTTTCGGCGATTTCAAATCGACGGCGGGTTCGCCTGAGGTGCAGGGGGCAAACCAGGCATGGTGGCAGGAGTTCCGCCAAGGGCTAAACAAGGTTAATCCCCAAGCTTATTTGATCGGGGAGGTATGGGATTCCGCTTCCGTTATTGCTCCTTACTTCGATCAGGCGCTGGATTCCGCTTTCCACTTTGATCTGGCGGGCAAGCTGCTTAGCGCGGCAAGAAACGAAAGCGATCCCGACCTTGCTTTTTCGCTTGGGCGGGTACATGGGGCCTATGAGCAGTCGTCGGGCGGCCGTTTTCTGGATGCCCCGTTTCTGAGCAACCATGATCAAAACAGAGTGATGAGCGTGCTGAACGGGAATGCTGATCATGCAAAAATGGCGGCGGCGCTGCTGTTGACGCTTCCTGGGACGCCTTATCTGTATTATGGCGAGGAAATAGGAATGAAAGGCGTCAAGCCGGATGAATATATACGCGAGCCGATGTTATGGTACGCCGATCCTGCTGGCGGGGAGGGGCAGAGCAGTTGGCTTGCTTCGCGCCACAATCGCGAGGCCGGAGCGGTATCGGTGGAGTGGCAGGAAGGGGCGGCAGGCTCGCTCCTGGAGCATTACCGCATGCTGATCGGCTGGCGCAACTCGGAGCCGGCTTTGAGTGACGGAGCAATTGGAGAGTACGAGCTGGCCGTGGTCAATAGAGACCTCAGTGATGCGCCGAATGAGGCATTAAGCGGTGATTCAGATGAAACGCTTGGCGAGGCTTTAAGCGCATATGTTCGCGTATCCCGCAATGAACGAGTGCTGGTTGTCCATAATCTGTCGGGCAAGGAGCAAAAGGCAGCATTGGCGCCGTCTCCGATTTATGGGGAATTTAGAGTGCTGGCGCACAGCACGGCTTCCGAAGCGTTGCTGAAGGAAAGGATATTGACGCTGCCTCCGTACAGTACGGTTATTTTGAAATAAATGATAAAGGACGCTTGGAGGAATCGCGGCTGATGTGCCGCCTTGCTCCAAGCGTCCTTTTTATTTTAAAGAGTACCGGGGAGGCCCCGCGATCCCGCAGGGCACTTCTGGCAATCATCTGTTTGCGAAGCGAGAGGACATACGACTGCCTGGTCTCCGCAAGTGCATATCATTTCAATTAAGCTTCAGGACAACGAATTCATACCCGTCCAAAACCAGCTTCAGCCGCCCGTTTTCATCGCTGTTTACCTTGCGTTCAACCGGCAATTCAGGGCTGCCGGAGAAAAGCACAGTCCAGGAGGACGAAGTCTCGGGCAAAGCGGAAGCCTCCGCTTCGGCGAGTTGTTCCTCGCTGGCCGCAATTGCAGCATTGCTGCCTAAGGCCGCAGGTGTTGATCCATCAGATACAGCATTGCCGTACAACGCGTTAGTCAACGCTTCGCCGGTTGCGCCATGTCCACCTAAGTCCTCCAGCTCTGCCTCTGGATTTGCAGTTTCCCCGTCATAAGTTGCTGCCTCAATATTGGAAGCGTTGTCCGTTCCCGACGAAAAGCCACGGAAAGGGATAATCGTTTCGGCATTTCCAAAGCTTTTGCCATCAGTAATGGTGCAAACGTCAAGTTCAATCGCGGTTTGCTCGGGGCGAGCGTTAAGCGCAATCAGAAGCAGCTCGCCTCCGCCTGAGCGCGCATAGGCCAAAGCGCCGCCATCGCTTAGCTCCGTTCCTGCATAAATGAACTCGAGGCCGGAGGACCTGAGCGCCGGCTGTGCTTTGCGAAGCGCGATGGCCTCGCGGAAGAACGTCAATAACTCGGCGTCCTGCTTGGCGGGTTCCCACTCCATGCATTTGCGGCAATCGGGATCGTGGCCGCCGTCGATGCCGATTTCATCCCCGTAGTAAATGCACGGCACGCCGGGAAAGGTAAGCTGGAACAACGCCGCGAGCTTCATTCTTTCCGTTTTGTTTCCGCAAAGAGTGAGCAATCTCGCCGTATCGTGGCTTCCCAGCAGATTAAATGCGGCTTCCGTCACTTGGCGAGGGTAAGCCGCGGTCAAAGCCCCGATCGCTTCCGCGAAGCGGGCGGCGTCTTGCTTCTCATAGGCAAAAAAATCAAGCGCGGCATTCGTGAAAGGATAATTCATTACGGCGTCGAACTGATCGCCTTGCAGCCACATGATGGAATCATGCCAGATTTCACCCAGGATGTAGGCGTCGGGATTAACCGTTTTGACCACTGTCCGAAATTCCCGCCAGAATTGATGATCCACCTCGTTTGCAACGTCGAGACGCCAACCGTCGATCCCGATCTCCTCTATCCAATAGCGGGCCGCTTCCAGCAAATACGCCTTTACTTGGGGATTTTCGGTATTTAGCTTAGGCATAAGCGGCTCAAAAGCAAACGTTTCATAGGTTGGCACGCCGTCAACTATCTCAAGCGGCCATTCGCGGACATGGAACCAGTCGGCGCATTTGGAGTCGCGACCATTAAGCTGGGCGTCCACGAACGGAGCGAAGGTGCGCCCGGAATGGTTAAACACGGCGTCAAGCAACACGCGAATGCCGCGTGCATGACACAGCTCGACCAATTCTTTCAGCTTTTCATTAGTGCCAAAATGGCGGTCGACCTTCATATAATCTTCGGTATCGTATTTATGGTTGGTTGTTGCTTCGAACAACGGGGTAAAATAAATGGCATTAATGCCAAGCTCGGATAAATAATCGAGATGGTCGATGACGCCTTGAAGATCGCCGCCAAAAAAATTGCCCGGCGTCGGTTTGCCGCCCCACGGCTGCACGTCTTCGGGATTCAGGGAAGGATCGCCGTTAGCGAAGCGTTCCGGGAAAATTTGATAAAATACCGCGTCTTTAACCCAGGAGGGCGGCTGAAATACATCCGCAGGATTAATGAAGGGATAATCGAAGAAGCTTAACGGGTTTTCCGGCAGCTCCGTCACGAATCCTCTCTCCGTCATGATCAGCGATGCTTCCGCTCCTATCAGTTTAAACGCGTAGCGCAAGCGCCGGAAGGGAGGCACAACGGATGTTTCCCAATAGTCATACATGGCGTCGGAGGCAAGCAGCGTCATGGGGACGGCGATGACCGTTTCGTTCCAGGCGTACTTATCTCCGGCAATGACTTCCACGGCTTGGGCGTCCCCGCGTTTGGTGCGAATTCTGAGATGAATGCTTTGATGATCGTAGGCGTAGGCCCAGTTTTGTTTCGGACGGTGATAAACGGCTTCAAGCAACATTACACATCTCTCCCATTCAAAAAAAAGTGTGGATAACGCGAAAAAAGGCACAACCGCCGGTTAATTACCGAGGTTGTACCTTTCTCTAACCTGTTTAGCGCCGCTCTCGCGAAGCGTATAGGAACAGAGGTTGCGGTAGCAGTGCCTTTATATTTTGAACTCTCAACAACCATTATTATACATGAATGTTGCTATCCGCACCATATTTTTTTTGCCAAATAGGAGATAAGCTCCATAGAGGTTTTTTCGTTGGTTGATGGACTTAGGCGTGAGCGGCTTCGTGAGCCAGCTCTTCCAGGTAACGCTCGCAGTCCAGCGCCGCCATGCAGCCGCTGCCCGCCGCCGTAATAGCCTGGCGGTAGTTTTTGTCCTGAACGTCGCCGCAGGCGAACACTCCGGGAATATTCGTGCGGGCCGTGCCTGGCTCCACAACGATATAACCTTGCTCGTCGGTTGTAACCTGCCCGCCAAGAAAGCCGGTGTTGGGCGTATGGCCGATTGCGACAAAAACGCCTTCCGCTTCCAGCAATTTTTCTTCGCCTGTGGCATTGTCTCGAACCAGCATGCCTTTCATGCCTGTTTCGCCTGCCACCATTTCAAGCGGAGTCACGTTCAGGCTCCACGAAATTTTTTCGTTGGCGCGAGCGCGATCCTGCATGATTTTGGAGGCGCGCAGTTCCTCGCGGCGGTGAACCAGCGTAACTTCGGATGCAAAACGCGTCAGGAAGCCGGCTTCCTCCATTGCGGAATCTCCGCCGCCGACAACCAGAATTCGTTTGCCCCGGAAGAAAAAGCCGTCGCAGGTCGCGCAAGTGCTTACGCCGCGTCCGATATTGTCTTGCTCGCCGGGAAGGCCAAGATATTTGGCAGACGCGCCGGTAGAAATGATGACCGACTCCGCCTGAAGTTGTCCGATCCCTTCCACTTGAAGCGTATAGGGACGTTTGCTGAAGTCGATGCTGCTGACGGAGCCGGTCTTGAATTCAGCCCCAAAGCGTTGCGCTTGTTTGCGCATATTGGACATTAGCTCGCTGCCCAGAATGCCCTCCGGAAAACCGGGAAAGTTTTCGACCTCGGTCGTGGTCGTCAACTGGCCGCCAGGTTGCCAGCCTTCAATAACAAGCGGCTCCAGATTAGCTCTTGCCAGATAGATAGCAGCGGTTAGTCCCGCGGGTCCCGTACCAATAATAATCGTTTTGTGCATCTAAAGCTCCTCCTTCGGGAATATACTGTGATGTTGCTTCCGCAAACCTTATGCCCTTACGTTAGTACAAACTGTAATGGGTGTCAATACAGTTCATCTAACATTCATCTTGGTCTTTTAGATAGCATGAAATTGGAAAAAAGGGTATGATGTATGCAGGATGAAAGCCGTTCATGAAGGGAGCAAGTGTAAGTGAAGAATAATGTTATTCGGAAAGCAATCATACCTGCCGGCGGCCTGGGGACGCGTTTTTTGCCGGCAACCAAAGCACAGCCGAAGGAGATGCTCCCGCTGATCGATAAACCCGCGATTCAGTATATCGTGGAAGAGGCCGTTCAGTCCGGAATCGAAAGCATCGTCATCATTAGCGGCAGGCACAAACGCGCGATAGAGGATCATTTTGACAAATCCGTAGAGCTGGAAGCGGAATTGGAAGCGCGCCATAACGAAGAGATGCTGAAGGTTGTACGGGACATCTCGCAGCTCGCCGATATTTATTACGTCAGGCAGAAGGAGCCGCTTGGCCTCGGCCATGCCGTATTATGCGCTCGGAGATTCATCGGCAACGAACCTTTTGCGGTGCTGTTAGGGGACGATATTTTGACCTCCAACCCTCCTTGTCTTAAGCAAATGATGGATGTTTACCAGGCGGAAAACTCCTCCGTCGTTGCGGTTATGGAGGTTCCTTGGGATCAGACTCATAAATACGGGATTGTCGATATCGAGCAAGGCAAGGCGATAGCGCGTGTTAACGACATTGTGGAAAAGCCGGCTCCGGGTCAGGCGCCTTCCAATTATGCCGTAGTGGGACGTTATGTGCTCAGCCCGGCCATTTTTGATTTGCTGGAGAAGGCGCAGCCGGGCAAAGGCGGCGAAATTCAGTTGACGGACAGCCTGCAGGAGCTGAATCGTCAGGATTCGCTAACCGCCATGCGTTTTGATGGCCGCAGGCATGATGTTGGCGACAAGCTTGGTTTTGTCCAGGCGACCATCGATTTTGCGCTGGAGCGCGAAGATCTGTCCGCGCAGGTGCGCAGCTATCTTTACGAGCGGTTGGGATTGCCGACTTTGCAGCAATAATCGGGGTTTCATATAAAGCAGCAACAGATGCCGACGCTTTGCACATCCGTGCTTGGCTGCGGCATTTTTTTTGCAAGCCCGATAAGGATTCAGCCGGCATTGTTTGGGTTAATGATTGTAGGGGGTATATCTTAATTGACACCATCTGTTGTTAAATTCGTAAATAAAAGAAGTGTTTATCCCACTATTTTGAAATGGAGATTATTTACTTCTTGATATAGAATAGATAAGAGAATCAAGGCGGGAGATGGGGTCATTGTATTGTCATCATTGCATACGAAGCTTTCCCGATGACGCCAGATTTTGCAGCCAATGCGGGAGAAGGCTTCATTACATTAATGTGACGGAGGAAAAATCTGCTTTCTGGCCGCAAAACGGCGATGAAGAGGCTGCGGCGCTTGAATCTGCTTCCGAAGCAGTTCCGGAGCGTTTTGAGGGCGCGCTTGAGAATTTATCGGGGGTCCAGACAGTTGCCGGCGAAAAAATGGCGAATCGCAAAACCGCGATTAATTGGCTGTTGGCTGGCGGTTTGCTCATTTCGGCTTCGGCTATGCTTATTTTGGTCTATTGGACCTATCAATATGAAACAGATAGAAACGAAAACGTGCTTCGCCTTCAATCGGAAGCCAAAGCCGCGGCACTTGCCGGGGAATACCAGCAAGCTCTTTCTTTGCTGGCGGAGGGGATGGCTATCCGCCCCGAATTTGCCCCGCTTACGGCGGATGAAGCCGTTATTGAGCACGTCATGAAGCTGGAGCGCCTGTCGCATGATTTGAGCGGATTGCTGGAGAAGGGGGATTTTTCCCAGGCACAATCCGGACTAGATCAGTTGAAGGGCGAGCTTGGAGGCCACAAGGAACCGGTCTATGACCGTCTCAAGGGAAAACTGGATGATCTCAGCATGGAGGCAACCTTGCTCAGCTTGAGCGATCGGGTAGATGATTTGTCGTCTATTAAAGAGCATGGCGAAATGTTGAATGTCGTCAATGGCTTGATCGGCGAGGAGGCGGCTGCCCTGCGGGAAGAAATTATAGGAGGCATTCGCAGCCTGGCCACGAGGAATGCGGAGACGCTGATGAATCGCAAAAACTTTACCGGAGCGCTTGCCGAAGCGAACCGTGCTTTAATATGGGTTAAGGATGATTCGGAATTGCTTGCGCTGCAGCAGCGCATTCACCAGGAGCAAGCCAAATACGAAAAAGCCGAGCAGATCCGAATTGAGCAGGCGATGCAGGAGGCGGCGGCGGAGGACCTCATTAATCAGACGGAGGCCGTCAAAGTTGAATCGACAGACCAGACGCTGGATGAATTTGGGGATTTGACGATCGTTGGCGTTTTGCGAAATGCGGCAACTCGGCCGATCTATTCCGTTATGCTGGATTATTCCATCGTATCGCCTGAAGGCGAAGTTCTTGCCCGCGGCAATACCTCGGCGACTCCGAACTACGTTGAGCCGGGTGAAGAGATGACTTTTACCGCAACGGTTTACGGTGTTCATTCGGAGGAAACGGAAGTCGTTATCGATCATGTGACATGGTATCTGGATTAGGGAGGTGCGGCAATGGCCAAAAGAATATGGATAGGACTTCTGTCTTTCGCCCTGATTGTGGGAGCGGGAGCAGCTTCGGTGTATGCCGTGCGTCAGGAAGTGCCGCGCCAATTGACAGGGCAGCCGCTGCTTGCCGTTGGCGAAGTCAAGAAATCGTTAAAGGATGTTATTTTTGAAACCCAGAAGCTGGTTGTGATGATCGAGGCGGATACGGGGATGCAAGGCTCCGGGTTTCTGTACAACCTGAAGGGCGATTTGATAACGAATGCGCATGTGGTTGCGGGCGTAAGGCATGTGCGCGTTAAAACATCGGATGCGCGGGAACTGGAAGGCGAGGTCATCGGCATCAGCACGGATACGGATGTTGCGGTTGTAAGGGTGAAGGAACTGGCGGATATTGAGCCTTTACCGTTGGTTCGATATGAACGGGCGGAGGTAGGCGATGATGTGCTTGCCGTCGGAAGTCCGCTCGGCTTTCAAAATACGGCTACAACGGGCATGATCAGCGGCGTTGGCCGGAGCTTTAATATCGAGCCTTATGAATATAAGGATTTATACCAGATTTCCGCGGCGATAGCGCCGGGCAACAGCGGCGGGCCCCTGGTCGATTTAAAAAGCGGCTCCGTAGTGGGCATTAATTCAGCGGGCTTGGAGGAAGGCGGCATCGGCTTTAGCATCCCGATTGGCAATGTGCTGGCAATGGCGGAGGGCTGGTCGATGGAGCCAATGAGCATGCTGCCGGGCATTTCGCTTACAGACGAAAGCGATGAGAAGCATAACGACACGTCGTTGGATCAAATGGCGGATTATTTGGTCCGGCATTTCTATGACAGCTTGAACAATCACGATTATGTTTATGCGTATTCGTTATTGGGGGGCAACTGGAAGGAAGGCACAAGCTATGTCAAATTCCGCGAAGGCTACCTGACTACCCGCAATGTCGTCATCGACGATCTCTACACCAATGCAGGAACGGACGAAGCGACGGTCACGGCCATTATTTCGGTCGATGAGCGTAAAAACGGTCAATACATGCTGAGCAAATACCAGGTAACGTATAAAATCGGTTACGAAAATGACCAGCTTAAGCTAATGAGCGGAAAAGGCAAGGCGATCCGTAATTAATACAGAGCTATTCTATAATAGATATGCAAAAAGGTTAGAGGAAAAAGGGGGCAGTCCCCGTTCCCTTCTAACCTTTATTTTTTGGACTTATTGGACAGCCTGTTTTTTTAAATGACTAGCAAATCAACCGTGACCGTATCACCCATCTGTACAGGCGTGCCAAGCAAGGTTACGGGAATTGGCCTGCCATTAAGCTTCACCTGGTAGCTGATGTTTCCGCCAATCGGGATGCCGCCGATCGTTATGATTTGGCCTGCTGGTCCGAATCCGATGGCGCCGGAGCTTGCCAGAGCGCTTCCAACCGACATGCCGGGGCGGTAAGGCACGGTGTACCCCGTTGTTACGTTAGGAAAAGACGCTCCCCCGTTTATGACGACCGTAACAAAGCCCTGCTGAATAGGCGGTCCGGGAACGGGCAGAGGCACCGGAACGGGAATCGGAATTGGCCCGGGACCGGGCACAAACCATGGGCTAGGATAATAGGGTGGATGAGGCGGATGGTATGGCCCGTGTCCATGTCCGGGACCGCCGCCATGTCCAGGCCCGTGTCCATGTCCGGGACCGCCGCCATGTCCAGGTCCGTGTCCATGTCCGGGACCGCCGCCGTGTCCAGATCCGTGTCCATGTCCGGAACCGCCGCCGTGTCCAGATCCGTGTCCATGTCCGGAGCCGCCGTGTCCTGAACCTTGCTGAGGACGGGAGTCCGAGATTTCGGTGAAAGGATAGTCCAGCCCTTCATCTCCATCTTCCTGTATCTCGTCTTCAATGCGGCCGTGCCCATGTCCGCCGCCAGGGCCATGCCCAGGTCCTCCGGGCCCGTGTCCGGGCCCCCAAGGTCCATGGCCATGTCCGGGCCCTCCCCAAGGTCCAGGGCCATGCCCGGGTCCTCCCCAAGGTCCGGGGCCATGTCCGGGTCCTCCCCAAGGTCCGGGCCCATGCCCGGGTCCTCCCCAAGGTCCGGGCCCATGCCCGGGTCCTCCCCAAGGTCCAGGGCCATGCCCGGGCCCTCCCCAAGGTCCAGGCCCCCAAGGTCCAGGCCCCCAAGGTCCAGGCCCCCAAGGTCCAGGCCCCCAAGGTCCAGGTCCCCAAGGTCCGGGTCCCCAAGGTCCAGGTCCCCAAGGTCCGGGTCCCCACGGACCCGGGCCTGGAGGGAACAAGCCGATGCCTCCAATTCCTCCGGGGAGAGGGAGTATGGCTCTTTCGCCGCTGCAGCTGCAATCCGATGTATTGGCAAGTCTGATATTTTGATCCGTCTCATTCAGAGCTGCATCATTCCATAAGGACTGATCATTTACATAATCGCTCATACGGGCCTCCAATCATTCTCATAACAAATTAGGCGTTTATCCTGCTGTATCCTATGCAGGCTTCTTCAAAGTCGTGTGCGGGAGTTTGGATTGGAGGGATGCAGCGTCCTTAATAAGAAAACAAAACAACCTGCCGTCGATAGCAGACGGGCAGGCTGTTTTGCTCCTGTAAGGATTATCGTTTTATTCTGCGTAATACCAGTTGGTGTCGAGGCCGGTCACTGGACAATAAGGTAATTTGTCCCCTTCTTTGAACGTTATTCGGCGGCCTGCTTCGCAAATATAATCTCCGGACTGCTGGACATAATCACCTGTACGATAAGAAGTATTCGTTGTGCTCATAGCGACTTACACCTCTTTCAAATGGTTTGCAGATATCCGGCCATTTCCCGGCCGGATGGCGACGTTTATCTGCTTGCTCATATATAAACCAGGGCAACAGCATTTGAAACAAGGGAAGCCAAACATTAAAAGTCCTTAATCAAAAAGCCTGGTTTTCCTCGCCTGGGATCAACAAAAAACCTCCGGTACGCCGCTAGGGCGCCCCGGAGGTTCTGCAAATCTTATGTTTGATTACCTTATTTTACAGCTGCTTCGTAACGTTTGCCAACTTCTTCCCAGTTCACAACGTTCCAGAAAGCTGCAATGTAATCAGGACGTTTGTTTTGGTAGTTCAGGTAGTAAGCGTGCTCCCATACGTCCAGGCCAAGAACCGGAGTTTCGCCTTCGAAGATAGGGCTGTCTTGGTTAGGCAGGCTGTATACTTTCAGTTTGCCGTTAGCAACGGAAAGGAATGCCCAGCCACTGCCGAAGCGAGTAGTAGCAGCTTTTGCGAATTCAGCTTTGAAAGCTTCAAAGCCGCCCAGTTCGCTGTCGATGGCTGCTGCCAAAGCGCCAGTAGGAGCGCCGCCAGCGTTTGGTCCAATTGTTTCCCAGAACAGGCTATGGTTAGCGTGGCCGCCGCCATTGTTGCGGACAGCAGTGCGGATGGATTCAGGAACGCTGTTCAAATCGCCGATCAGTTCGCCCAGCGATTTGTTTTGCAGCTCAGGAGCGGATTCCAGGGCAGCATTCAAATTGGTAACGTAAGTATTGTGGTGACGGCCATGGTGAATTTCCATTGTCGTAGCGTCGATGTGCGGTTCAAGAGCATTGTGTGCATAAGGCAATGCGGGCAATTGATGTGCCATTATAAAAAACCTCCCAAAATTTGTTGTGGATTGATCATGTCCATTATCCCAAATCCGACAGAATAAATCAACATTGATGTTTAAAAAGTCGGTAAAGCATCCTTTTCCCGGTGATATTATTTTCAACAAATAGAAGCTTTTGTATCCCTTACTAGTCACTTGGAACCATCCTTTCAAGACCACTAATGACAAATGATGGATCGAATAATGTTGAAAGCGCTTAATATTAAGCGCTTTCAGAAGAAAACGGGCGATTTCTATCATTTTTCTAAAGATTTTAGTAGGATTTCGCGGAATTTCGTCGTATGATAGACAGGTACTAGACTATGACATGGTAGAAGGTGTTAATTGAATGAACGTCCGTTCCTTCCAGTTGTCCGATTACAAACCGCTCACAGCATTGCTTGAGGAAGTATTGACCGAGGAATGTTATGAGCAAACAATGGAAGCTTTTGCGCGTCAATTGTCATGGGATAGCGATTTGGTGCTAGTCGCTGTCAAGGAGTCAGAGATTGTAGGCATGATTATCGGCACAATCGATAACAACAAGGGCTATTATTATCGTATAGCTGTTTCTCCGGAGCATCAGCGTAACGGAGTCGGCAAAGCGCTGGTCGCCGCATTGCGCGTGCGATTTGAACAGCGGAACGTGAGCAAAATACTTATTACTGCGGACGAGCATAACGAACCGGTATTGCCGCTTTACGAATCCATGGGATACGCGGCAAGCGACTTTTTCCGTTCGTTTCAGAAGCTTAGTATCGTAACAGGGTAAAACCGGATAGAGATTTAGACATGTTTACCATCGGAGGGCATATTTCCCCTGCCATTGCAATTGGCGGCGAGATATGCTTTTCTTATTATGATAAGGAATTTGAGGAGCGCGAGCATCATGAATCACTATGAACCGTGTGTGATCAAAAGTTTTAAACACAATGGTCATATTCACAGGCTTTGGCGGCAAAATTGGGTCGTTCCTCGCGAAGCGTTAACGGAACAGCACCGCGAGGAATCCGTCATCGTGCTCATTAACCGCCAAACGCCAATTGAGGAATCCGACGGCAAGCAATGGATTAGCAGAGTGCCGGCCGTGTCGTTTTTTTTGCCGGGCGAGTGGTTTAATGTGGTCGCCCTGCTGGAAAACAGCGGAGTTCGTTATTACTGCAACGTAGCTTCGCCCCCTTACCGATACGACGGGGTACTCACTTACATCGACTATGACCTGGACGTTATTCGCACAAGCGACGGCAGCCGTCACGTTGTGGACCAGGATGAATATGAGCAGCACAAGCAGCTTTACCATTACCCGCAGCATGTCCAGAACAAGGTGAGGCAAGGTCTGCATGCCTTGCTGGGCCGCATGGAGAAGGGGCAGCAGCCGTTCCATGATGAAACAGCCCAGCGGTATTATCGGGAATGGCTGGAAACGTGCGGCGAGGAGGAACTGGAACTATGAAATTTGCGGCAGAGCTATGGGATTGGCTCAAAACGCTGGCTATTGCTTTAGTCATTGTTTTGATCCTGCATTATTTTGTATTTAATTTGTCTACGGTTGATGGCCACTCCATGGAACCTACATTAACGGAGGAGGAGTGGCTTTTTGTCAACAAATTTGTCTATTTGACCGGCAGTCCCAAAGTGGGGGAAGTCGTCATTCTGGAAGAGCCCGGGTGGATGGGCGAGAAAAAAAAGCTGCTGGTGAAGCGTGTTGTCGGTTTGCCGGGCGATGTGATCGAAATTAAGGATCATCGCTTGTACCGCAATGGCGAGCTTGTGGACGAGCCTTATACGGATGTGCCTATCGAAGGGAACAGCCTTGGGCCGCAAGTGATTTCGGAGGGCCATTATTTTGTCATGGGCGACAACCGGCATGAACTCGCCAGTCTTGACAGCCGCTCTTTCGGGGCCGTGCCTGAGGATATGATTCAGGGCCGTGCTGATTTTATTTTATGGCCGTACAAGCAAGTACGGTCGCTGTAAACTAGTGTTACAGCCTTAAGAGTCTTTCAAAAAGTCCGCTTTCCATTACGAGGTATGCCTGGCGGCATAATCAGCATCGAATATGGCATTCAGCCGAAACTAGCGTAGCTTCCACTAAGCTCGGTTTCTGGCTCCATCCCTTCTTCTCGATACTGACTTTTTGAACATGAACTTAAAAGGAGGCCTGTTAATGAAAGAGGTCATGATTTATACCGACGGCGCTTGTTCCGGCAACCCGGGACCGGGCGGATGGGGTGCGGTATTGTTTTTTGGTCCGCATAAAAAGGAGATTTACGGAGCGGAGCGGGATACGACCAACAACCGGATGGAAATTCAGGCTGTTATAAAGGGGCTTGAACTGCTTAAAGAGCCTTGCAGCGTTCAGGTATACAGCGATTCCGCTTATGTGGTGAACTGTTTTCAGAAAGGCTGGATTCATGGCTGGCTGCGCAACGGCTGGAAAAACAGCAAAAAAGATCCCGTTGAAAACCAGGATCTGTGGAAAGCTTTATGGGCGCTGATGGGCAAGCACAAGGTGGAATACATCAAGGTGAAGGGCCATAGCGACAATGAATGGAACAACCGCTGCGATGAATTGGCGCGGCAGGCAATCAGAGAGCTGTAGCGATGATGGACTGGAGCAAGCTTAAGGAAGAGATGAAGGCTGCAGCATCAGCGCTGGGAATCGACGATATCGGAGTTGCGTCTGCCGATCCTTTTGTTACGCTGAAGCAGCGGTTGATGCGGCATCGCGAGCTTGGCCGGGAATCCGGCTTTGAGGAGCCGGATCTGGACCGCCGCACGAACCCTGCCTTGCTGTTCGACGATCCGCAAAGCATCATTGCGATTGCCATTGCATATCCCTCCAAGCTGACCGACCCTCCGAAATCCGAACCCGGTGAACGGAGGGGGATTATGGCGCGCTCCGCATGGGGTGAGGATTACCATCATGTGCTGCGCGACCGATTGGCCAAGCTGGAGAGCTGGCTTAAGCAACGGGTGCCGGACACCAGGGTGGAGAGCATGGTGGATACGGGCGCGTTATCCGACAGAGCTGTTGCGGAGAGGGCCGGTATCGGCTGGAGCGGCAAAAACTGCGCCATCATTTCCCCTAAGCTAGGCTCATGGATTTATCTTGGCGAGATGATTACCAACCTGCCGCTTCCACCGGATATTCCCGTTACGGAGGGCTGCGGGAGCTGTACCAAATGTATAGACGCTTGTCCGACCGGCGCATTGGTAGGTCCGGGACAATTAGACGCCAAACGCTGCATTTCATTTGTGACCCAATCGAAGGATATGGTGTCTGACGAGTTTATGCGCAAAATTGGCAACCGGCTGTACGGATGCGACACCTGCCAGGTCGTTTGTCCGGTAAATAAAGGAAAAAACTGGACGCATCAGCCGGAGCTGCAGCCTGATAACGAGCTGGCAAAACCGCTGCTGGTGCCTTTGCTTGAAATGGGCAATCGGCAGTTCAAGGAAGCGTACGGCCGAACGTCCTCCGCATGGCGCGGCAGAAAGCCGATTCAGCGGAATGCGGTCATTGCGCTTGGCAATTTCAAGGACGCCTCCGCTATTCCTCATCTCATTAAGGTGCTGAAGGATGATCCTCGCCCTGTGCTGCGGGGAACGGCTGCCTGGTCCATGGGCAGAATTGGCGGCCCGGAAGCCGTCGCAGCCTTGCGTGAAGCATGGGAGAAGGAGCAGGATGATATAGCGCTGCAGGCGATTTCTGAAGCTCTGCAAAGCATGGAAACGGCGCAGGAGGAAAATGTCCTGGAGCCGCAATAGCGGCGGGGAAGAGGAGAGTTGGCGGCTCCTGTTCCATTGCTGTAAATATGCAGTAAAAAAGCCGGTTCGCGATTGCGAATTTCCATTATGACATGCTATGATACAATGACGCAGAACACAATTTGCTGGTGAATTTTTAAGGATAGAAGGGGCTCGGTGGACTGGATGGAATGGTATAATTTTGTAATTCCTATCGTCACATTGATTGTTGGCGGAGTGGGAGGCTTTTTCGGAGGCGTTTATTACCTGCGGAAGCAACTTGAGAATATGCAGAACAACCCGGAGATGCTTCAACAGATGGCAAAGCAAATGGGCTATAACCTGAACAAGCAGCAAATGACTCGCGCTCAAAATATGATGAAAAACCAAAAATTTCCTCGCAAGTAATATCGACGGAACAGTGTGAAGGGGGGCGACAGCAGTGGCCGGAGCAAAAGACTATGTAAACTCCAATGTAGCGGATAACCGGGAACAGATACATTACCATGTCAAGGAGATTTTAAAGCTGATCGGGGAAGATGTAGAACGGGAAGGGCTTCTTGAAACGCCGGCCCGCGTTACACGCATGTATGAGGAGATCTTTGCCGGATACAGCGTGGATCCCCGCGAAGTGCTTGGCGTTACCTTCGATGAACAGCATGAAGAGCTTGTTATCGTTAGAGACATTGTTTATTACAGCCAGTGCGAGCATCATATGGCTCCTTTTTTCGGAAAAGCCCATATTGGCTATATTCCAAGCGGCAAAATAGCGGGATTGAGCAAGCTGGCAAGACTGGTAGAGGCGGTAACGCGACGGCTGCAGGTGCAGGAGCGGATTACTTCGCAAATCGCGGATATTCTGGATGAGGAACTAAAGCCCCATGGCGTCATGGTCGTTGTGGAAGGCGAACATCTCTGCATGTGCGCCAGAGGTGTGAAGAAGCCAGGCAGCAAAACCATAACCTCGGCGCTCCGGGGTGAATTTCGGACAAGCGCGGCGTTGCGCTCCGAATTTTTGGCTTTGCTGAAGCAATAGGTGAGCGGATTTAACTCTATTCAACTCTTAGTGAGGAGGAGTTCCGATTATGTTGATCACTTATCATGGACATTCAGCCGTACAACTCACTGTAAATGACAACTCGCTTATTATTGACCCGTTTCTTAGCGGCAATGAACTAGCTGTTACGAAGCCCGAGGATATCAAGGTTCAGGCGGTGCTTCTGACGCATGCGCACCAGGATCATATTCTGGACGCAGCCCCGATTGCCAAGGCCAACAATGCGCCAGTCGTTGCAAACTTTGAGCTCGCGACCTATATGTCGTGGAAGGGTGCAAAAAGTATTCCCATGAACCTTGGCGGCACGGTGGATTTGGGCTTTGCCAAGGCCAAGCTGGTGTCGGCGGTGCATACTTCGGGGATTATAGACGAGGAGTCGCAAACCATTCTTTATGGCGGCATAGCCGGCGGTTATATCATTCGAGCCGGAGGGTTGACCATTTTGCATGCAGGCGACACCGCGCTGTTCAGCGATATGAAGCTGATCGGAGAGCAGGAGTCGATTGATGTAGCGTTTATCCCGATTGGCGACCATTTCACAATGGGACCGGAGGAGGCGCTTCAGGCCGCTCAATGGTATCGGGCGAAGCTGGTAGTCCCGGTTCACTACAATACGTTTCAACCGATCCGTCAGGACGCGGAGGATTTTGTCCGCAGGCTGGGAGAGCTTGGCATTGAAGGCATGGCGCTGGCACCGGGCGAATTTTTTGAAATTGACGAAAACTGATTATAACAGAAAACAGGCTGCCGCTTTTGCGGACAGCCTGTTTTTGTATGGCGTTGAAAGACGCCTTGAGCGAGTTATGAAACACCCTAGTTGTTGTCATGCAGTTGAGCGTTTACCTGGCTCAGGAATAGCGCGGTGCGCTGAATATATTCCATAGAACCCATTCGGAACAACATCTCATGTTGTCCGTTTTGGACGATCCAGGAGCGCGACAAGCCGTTCCTCTGATTGGCGGCAATGGCTTCCGCCACGTTGTAAGGAGCTTTGCTGTCGCTGGTTCCGTGTATGATAAAGATTGGAATATCATAAGCATGAGATTCCACCTGGCCAACAGGCAGCGAGCCAAAGCTGCTTCCCGTCCATAGAGGAATCATGGACTGTATCAATGGCAACGAAGGGAAGCGAGGCAGCGGGACAAACTGGTTCAAGTTGTCGAATAAAGCCTCCGGGCTGGGCACGAACAAGCTGTCTAGAATCATGGCATCAATTTTGTCCGTCTCCAAGGCACTTTGAAGGGCGGTGCCGGCTCCCATTGAAAATCCCCAAACCACGATATCCTCCGCGCCTCTGGATGCGGCGTAATCCACTGCTGCAAGGAGCTGCTGGGATTCCTCCCGGCCGCCGGTTGCCGGCGCTTTATAGGCTGTTGAGGCATAGCCGTAGTCAAACATCAATACATTATAATCAAGATCATGCATCAGCTCGGCCAAGTCGTACATCGGAACCCAGGTTTCCTCCCGATTGGCTCCGTAGCCATGGCTAAAAACGACTGTACGTGTTGCAACAGCGGATTCATCGCTTCCCGGAGGAGCGTCTGCGGGTATAAACCAGCCGCTGACAGTTGTTTCGCCGCTTTTGCTAGGAAAGACAACATCCTCGTAAGCTAATCCCAGCTCTTGCTTGGGATTCGATTTTAACGGAGCAACATATGGATAGGCCAGCATCCAGGCCACATATCCGTGAAAGATAAGAACGGCAATCAGGCACATCGCCAGGAGCGAAGCCAGAGAAGCGGCAGCCATATGCTTGCGGCGGCTCCGGTAGGGCAGCGGCGGCATTGAATGGGATAATGGCGGCTGCAAGCTTGAGGGGGCGGGAAGCCCGTTATCAAGCGGTAAAGCTGTATGATTATGCAACATAATACTCATGATGTCCCCCTTTAGAGGTAGTTCAAAAAGTCCGCTTTCCATTACGCGGCATGCCTGGCGGCATGGGCAACGTCGAATATGGCATTCAGCCGAAATCTCTTATCTCTTAATGGTAGAGGCGTTCCGGGCTTGCGTCAATTCCAATTTGTTCAATGTTATTGGTATGTAATAGCTTGTAATCTTAACGTAATATAAATGGATGCTTTACGGAAAAGACTTCTATCATGTATACTAATTGAGAATGGATTTCACTCATTTTGGAATACGGTTTCGTTTGGTGAAACTTTTATATAACATCTGCCTGCTGGATGGAATTGTTATCCGGCCGAGGCAGCGGAGGTGCTGTAGGTGGAAGAGGGCAAATCGACTGTTCGCGCCGTGGATCGGGCGCTTGATATTTTGCTTTGTTTTACGGAAAAAACAGATTGGGCCATGACGGAGATCGCCGAGCGCGCAGGGCTTCATAAAAGCACGGTGCACAGGATGCTGGCTACCCTGGAGGAAAAGGGGTTTATCGAGCGGGACAAAAACACGGAGCGTTATCACCTTGGTCTTAAAGTGTGGGAGCTGTCGGCCAATCTGTCCCGAACCGATGATCAGGCGACAATTTGGCTGCCGGAAATGGTCAGGCTGCGCGATCAACTGGGCGAAACCGTCAGCATTTACGTCAGGGACGGATCGGAGCGTATCCGCATACAGGCGGTGCAGAGCAACCATCCCGTCAGACGGGTTGCGCCGGTAGGCGTGAGGCTGCCGCTCTACGCGGGGGCTTCCAGCAAGGTGCTTGTAGCTTATGCCGACAGCTTGGTGCAGGAGAGCATTATCCACTCGCTGCAATGGCCGCTAGGCATGGATATGGAGCTATACCGCAGCCAACTGCAGGATACGATGGAAAAAGGATACGCCACCAGCTTTGAGGAACGGGAGACGGGAGCTGCCGCTATTTCTTCACCGATTTTCGACCGTGCAGGCGGCCTTGCAGCGGCTTTGTCCGTGTCTGGACCGGCTAGCCGGCTTACGCTGGACAAAATGGAGCAATATGCTCCCGTTATGATAGAAGCCGCAAAAGTGATGAGCACGATGACGCGTTAGCGGGACGGACTCAATCGGCAAAAAGGACTTCGGCTCGCGCTTGATGCCGCGCGCTCCGAAGTCCTTTTATCAACTGAATAATGACCTTACATATTGGCAATCATTTGGCGCAATACGGTTTGCAGAATGCCTCCGTTGCGGTAGTAGTCGACGTCAACCAGGGAGTCGAGACGTACCAGCGCGGAAAACTCGAAGCTGCTTCCGTCTGTGCGAGTTGCTTTGACAGTTACGGTTTCGCCCGGTTTAATATCGTTCGAAAGACCGGTAATGTCAAAGGTTTCAGTACCTGTAATGCCAAGCGTTTTCCAGCCGTGGCCATCCTGGAACTGCAGAGGCAGCACGCCCATGCCGACAAGGTTGGAGCGGTGGATACGCTCGAAGCTCTCTGCAATAACGGCTTTGACGCCAAGCAGGTAAGTGCCTTTGGCCGCCCAGTCGCGGGAGCTGCCCGTACCGTATTCTTTACCGGCGATGACAACCAGGTTTTTGCCTTCGGCTTGATATTTCATTGAGGCGTCGTAGATGGACATCACTTCGCCAGTCGGCAGATAAGTCGTTACGCCGCCTTCTGTTCCAGGAGCAACCTGGTTGCGGATCCGGATGTTGGCGAACGTTCCGCGCATCATGACTTCATGGTTGCCGCGGCGGGAGCCGTAGGAGTTGAAATCCTTGCGATCAACGCCGTTGTCGATCAAATATTTGCCGCCCGGGCTATTCACCGTAATGTTGCCCGCAGGAGAAATATGGTCGGTAGTAACGGAATCGCCCATCAGAGCAAGTACGCTTGCGGAAGGGATGTTGGCAATATCGTCAAGCTCCGAACCCAGGTTTTCAAAGAACGGCGGGTTTTGGATATAAGTTGATTTGTTATCCCACTCGTAGCTTTCGCCTTCCGGTACGTCGATTGCGTTCCAACGTTCGTTTTGCGTAAATACGTTGCCGTATTTATCGTTAAACATTTCAGGGTTAAGGGAAGCGGATACCGCTTGCTTAATTTCCTCGTTAGTTGGCCAGATGTCCTTGAGGTATACGGCTTGGCCGTCCTGGTCATAGCCGATCGGGTCGGAGGTCAGATCAATGTTAACCGTTCCAGCGATGGCGTACGCGACAACGAGAGGCGGAGACGCCAGATAGTTGGCTTTAACCTGCGCATGAACGCGTCCTTCAAAGTTCCGGTTGCCGGACAATACGGCTGCAACAGTCATATCGTTGTCGGCAATGACTTTGCTTACTTCGTCTGGAAGCGGACCGGAGTTGCCGATACAGGTGGCGCAGCCATAACCTGCAACGTGGAAGCCCAGGCTTTCCAGGGATTCAAGCAAACCTGCTTTTTTCAAATATTCCGTAACGACGAGGGAACCTGGAGTCAAGGAGCTTTTTACATAAGCTGGCTTGGTCAGGCCGCGCTCGACGGCTTTTTTGGCAACAAGTCCGGCGCCCAGCATAACGCTTGGGTTGGAAGTGTTGGTACAGCTGGTGATTGCCGCGATAACAACGGCGCCGGTACCCATTTTGGATTGGCGTCCGTCCTCATGCGCAACAGGTATGGTTTGGGCGATTTTTTCATCAGAGAGCCCGTAGCCGCCTTTGTCGATCGGCGTGCGGATGATATCGTTGAACGCTTCTTTCATGGAAGTCAGCTCTACGCGGTCTTGCGGACGCTTTGGTCCTGCAAGCGATGGAACGATTGTGGACAGGTCCAGCTCCAGCACATCGCTGAATACAGGGTCCGGCGTTGCATCTGTACGGAACATGTCTTGGGCTTTGTAATAAGCTTCAACGAGCGCGATTTGATCTTCCTCGCGGCCGGTTTGGCGCAAGAAGTCAATGGTTTCGCCGTCAACCGGGAAAAAGCCGATTGTTGCGCCGTACTCAGGCGCCATGTTGGCAACAGTTGCACGGTCCGCAAGGCTGATGTTGGAGAGGCCGGGTCCAAAAAACTCGACGAATTTGCCGACAACGCCTTTTTTGCGGAGAATTTGAGTAACAGTCAATGCAAGGTCAGTAGCTGTGGAGCCTTCAGCCAGGCTGCCTGTAAGCTTGAAGCCGATAACTTCAGGCATGACAAAGTACAGCGGCTGGCCCAGCATGCCTGCTTCCGCCTCGATGCCGCCGACGCCCCAGCCCACAACGCCAAGACCGTTAATCATCGTGGTATGGGAGTCTGTGCCTACGAGCGAGTCAGGATAAACAACCGTTTCGCCGTCCACTGTTTTGGTGGCTGCCACGGAAGCCAGGTATTCCAGGTTAACCTGGTGGACGATACCTGTTCCCGGAGGAACTGCACGGAAGTTGTCAAATGCGGTTTGCGCCCAGCGAAGGAAACGGTAACGCTCTTCATTGCGCTCAAACTCTACTTTTGTATTGTACTCAAGAGCCTCGGGGCTGCCGAAGGCGTCAACCATGACGGAGTGGTCGATAACAAGGTCGACGGGAACAAGCGGATTGATCTGCTTAGGGTCTCCTCCGGCTTTTTTTACGGTGTCGCGCATGGCTGCAAGGTCAACGACAACAGGAACGCCTGTAAAGTCCTGCAATACGATACGGGCAGGAATAAATGGAATCTCCTTGTCTTCGCGGCCGTTGGCCCAGTTGGCAAGCTGTTTCACATGTTCGGCGGTGATTGCGCGTCCATCGAATTGACGAACGGCGGCTTCAAGCAAAACCTTGATAGAGAAGGGCAATCTGGAAATGTCGCCAATGCCTTGCTCCTCAAGTCCTGACAGCCGGTAGTAGGCGTACGATTTGCCGCCTGATTCCAAAGTTGTGCGTACGGAATACTGATTTTGTTTAGCCATTGTCAAACTCCTTTACAATAAAGTAAGCCAAGAAAACAATCTAGTTTCATTAGGTGAAACGCAATTTCAAAAACCGTATATCTATAGTATAGCTTCATTGCCTTGCATCGTAAAGTCCAATTCCACCCTTTTTTAAAACGATTTCAAAAGCGGTTTCGATAGCATTAACGCAAATAACGGCTAACGTATCGGATGCAAAACATCACCTCAAAAGCCCTTATACAGGTTTTCGATTAGTCTGCCCGTTCTTCCTTTAAGTACTTGTTCAAAAGGTTTGGTTTCGGTATTAATAAGGCTTTTTGAACAAGCCTCTCAAATCGTTCAGGCTGATCCCACATGAATTGTAAGTGACGCTCATATAATGAAGCAGTTATTGCTGCCTATTTCTAATGAACGATGACCGGAGGGGATACCGATGCCCAAAAAAGAAGGACGCCATTATGCTACGCTTCGTTCGCGCAATGTCCCGCCGCCATCCCGGCCGGGCCAGTCTGCCAGCGCGCGGCCGGCTGCGAGCGGGGGCAGAAAGAACCGAGGAGTTGGCCGTACAAGCGCCGCAGGCAAACGACAGGCGACAGGAGCGCGGAGCGTAAAAGTTGAAGAGGATTTTGTGGAAGAAAGCAAGACTGCAGCGATTCAAAAAGGCGTCAAAATTCAACCGCAAGAGGAACAAAGCGGGAAGCAGGAGGAGAACCTCTTGACTGGAAAGGTTCGGACCAAGGAACGTCCCAAGCTCAGCTCCGTGCTGCAAAGCTCGTCGCTGCCTAGAAAGCCTTCATCCGGCGATGGCGCAGAGTGGCGGTCCTCGCTTCAGCGTTACGTCCGTTTGTTCAACCGCACGGAAAGCGAACAGAACGCTCTGGATTTAAGTCAATATGTCGCAGATTCTCTGCACGGCGAACGATTGCGCCAGCGGACCGATCGGCTGCGCGAGCGGGATTTGCTGAGAGGCGCTATACCCGCTGGCAGCGAAACCAAAGCAGAATTGATTCGGATCAATGAATCCGCGGGAGAGGTATCGGTGCTGGTCAGACTTCACGTTAAGCGGAAAATGGAGCAAAAAGGCATGTATTACATGGAGGAAAGACAGGAGACGGAGCGTCTTTGGCTGAGGCGGGACGGACAAGATTGGGGGGTGCTTCAGGTGGAGCCCGTCGTATCGGAGCGCCGTCCGAGATATGGAATAACCGCACAGCCCCAGAGCCAGCATGACGCCGATTCTTTGCTCCCCGAGGAAGGCGAAGATATTTTGTCAGGTTCCGCTCCTTTTTTAAACTATGAACTGATGCCTGGTTTCAAACGCTGGAAAGGCGGCATTCCTTACCGCAGAGAGCTGGCTGCCGCATATGCGGACAGATGGTGGAACGAAGGCAACCCTTCTTTTGAGCTTTTTGACGTCAATTGTACCAATTACGTCTCCCAGTGCATCTTTGCAGGCAATGCCCCGATGAACTATACTGGTAGAAGGGAAACCGGATGGTGGTACAAAGGACGTGCCGGCAGCCGGGAGAACTGGAGCTATAGCTGGGCCGTGGCAAATGCAATGGCGGCGTACCTTTCCGCAGCCCGCAAAAGCGGCTTGAGAGCGGTGACCGTATCTTCGGCGGATGAACTGCAGCTAGGCGACGTTATCGCCTACGACTGGAACGGCGAAGGCAGGTTTCAGCATACAACGATCGTAACGGCTTTTGATTCCGCAGGACAGCCGCTGGTAAACGCCAATACCGTGCCGAGCAGGCACCGATATTGGGATTACCGCGATTCCTATGCCTGGACCAGCGGAACGAAATACCGTTTCTTCCACATTCCAGACCTGTTGTAGGCTATATAACATTATTATCGTACCGGAGGATATGCCATGGGGAGCAAAAAAAGAATAGGTCTTGTTTACGGGGGGAAATCCGGGGAGCACGAGGTATCTCTTCAGACGGCTTATGCCGTCATGAATCAATTTGATTACAGCAAATACGAAATCAAACCTTTTTATATTACAAAGCAGGGCGAATGGAAATCCGGAAGTTTGCTGCTATCTCCGCCGGCAAGCGTAGAGAGCCTGCGTTTTGGAGGGGATGATCCGCTAACCTCCGGCGCTTATTTGGCACCTCTTTTTGATGCATTGGATCAAAGTCAAAGCTCAGGCGATCAGCTAAACGCGAAGGGGCAAAATGCCGCGGTCGCCCAGATCAGCGGGGAAACTGCCGTTAGCGCTGACCGGGAGCAAGGTGTCATCGATGTAATGTTCCCCCTGCTGCACGGCACATTTGGCGAAGACGGAACGATTCAGGGGCTATTCGAGATGGCCAACGTTCCTTATGTCGGGGCAGGCGTTTTGGCCTCTGCCGTAGGGATGGACAAGATAATGATGAAGAAAATTTTTGCCCAGGAGGGTCTGCCGCAATGCGTCTTCCGCTATTTTAACCGGACGCAGTGGGTGAAGGATTCCGCGTTTTTTGTTATGGAATGCGAGGTTTCGCTTGGGTATCCGTGCTTTATCAAGCCGGCCAATCTGGGTTCAAGCGTCGGCGTATCCAAAGCCCGCAACCGGGAAGAGCTGATTGCCGCCGTAGACTACGCTTTCCGCTTCGACCGCAAGGTCATCGTGGAGGAGTTTGTGGATGCGCGCGAAATCGAAGTCAGCGTATTGGGCAATGACGAAGCCAAGGCGTCTGTTCCGGGTGAAATTTTGCCTTCTAATGAATTTTACGACTACAAAGCAAAATATATCGACGGCAAATCAAGCATGATGATTCCGGCCGATTTGCCATTGGAAACCGCGGAAGAAATCAGGGAGCTTGCGGTACGGGCTTTCCAGGCGATTGATGGCTCCGGCTTGTCCCGCGTGGACTTTTTCTTGCGCAAGGAAGATGGCGCCGTCTTTATCAATGAGGTAAACACGCTGCCCGGATTTACGCCTTTCAGCATGTACCCGCTGCTCTGGAGAGAAAGCGGCTTGCCTTATAACGAACTGCTGGACACGCTGATTCAACTGGCGGTTGATCGTCATGCGGCCAAGCAAGGAATCGACTTTACCGGCGATTCCAAGCCTGCAAATTGACGGAAGCGGCAAACAGACGCATAACCGGATGGCCGCTTGACCGATAAGGGAGAGCGGCCCGCCTGTAAAATAAAATGATGGACAAGTTGAACAAATTAAAAACTGGCGACTGGCCAAAGTGTGAATGGTTCTGGAGAAAAGCATATGCTTACGAAGTAACGTTCTTTCAGAACGATTGAAGCGTTCGCCTTTGTTCCCGGATTTCACCATTGACACCTATTATTCAGGAAATCTGGGAACAACAGCGATCGGAAGAACTTTTCACACGGCGGCCTTTTCGCTGAAGCTTTTTTGTTCAACTTGTACAGAACCGAAAGCGAGGAATCAAAATGGGATTTGGAACTGAATTTAATTCCGTATGCAAATTCAAGTCGGAGCAGGAGCTTTACGAATTGCTGGAATACGGCAAGGGGAAAATGGTCAAGAAGGGGTTTCGCGTATACCCTACGGGCCAGAAGGTAATTGCCTATACGCCGGACAACCAAGCAATCGCTATCGTCAAAATATTGGCTTCCATCGCGGAAATCAATTTTCAGGGCGAAGAGGTAACCCAGGTAGAGATGGAACTGGTGCGCAAGCTGACCGAACAAGAAGCGTCGGTTCAAACATCGCTTGCCCATGAGATGTTTTTTGGAGAACGGTCCTGATCCATGATTGTCAGATTTGGATTTGTTGCAATGACAACGCTGCTTGAAGGCATAACGCCATCCCGCACCATGACCTACGCCACGTTCGGCAAGCAGGAAAATAGAGAACTCGCCATCCGAAGGCTGGAGGCGATCGCGGAGGACAATCTGAACAGCACGCTTCGCATATTGAAGCATTGCCAGAGGCATGATATCGGGATGTATCGCTTTTCGTCCAAGCTAGTCCCGCTGGCGACTCATGCGGCGCTTGATGATTGGTCGCCATACGGAATATTGGGGCCTTCGTTTCGTGCCGTTGGAGATTATGCAAAGCAACAAGGCATGCGGACTTCCTTTCATCCCGACCATTTCTGCGTCTTCAGCACGCCCCGGCCAGAGGTGCTTGCCAATTCGATCAAGGATCTTGTGCACCATGTCCGGATGCTGGAGGCAATGGGGCTTAACGAAGAAAGCAAATGCAATATTCATATGGGCGGCGCATACGGGGACAAGCTTTCTGCAGGTCAACGCTTTATCGCTCAGTTCGGCGAGCTGGAGCCTGACATCAGAAACCGCGTAACGCTGGAAAATGACGATAAAACCTTTAATGTCGGAGAAACGTTAGCCGCAGCTGTTGCGGTAGGGATTCCGATGGTGCTGGATATTCATCATTATGCCGTTAATCCGGGGGAGATCGGATGGGACGAGCTGGTTCAGGAGTATTGGCCGCGCATCCAGCTTACTTGGGAACTCGAGAGAAAACGTCTAGGTATCCAAGAAGAAAAGGGGCTTCCGCCAAAAATTCATGTTTCCAGTCCCAAAAGTCTGACTGATCCAAGAGGACATGCGGATGATGTGGAAGCCGAACCGCTGCTTCATTTCCTGAGGCGCGCTGCCGGCACATGCAATTATTTGGATTGCATGCTGGAAGCCAAAGCAAAGGATGGGGCTTTGTTAAAGCTAATGGATCAAATGAGGGAGTTTGAGGCAAGAGGGGAAGGCGTACGAGTGCTGGACGGCGGCGCGGTGGAAATTGCTCCGTACTGAAAGGTGAGATGACATCATGGAATGGCTGCTGCTGGTTCTGCTTGGTTTGGTTGCCGCCGTATTCGGCAGTATCGTAGGTTTGGGCGGAGGCGTTATTATCGTCCCCGCTTTGCTGCTTGTTGCGCCCGCTCTGATCGGGCAGGAGCTGGATCATGCCACAGCGGTGGGCGTATCCCTTACCGTATTGATCGTAACCGCTCTGGCTTCTACGTTATCCTACGCAAAACGCGGCATCGTCGATTTCCGCAGCGGGCTGCTGCTGTTTGCCGCCAGCGGCCCTGCGGCTTTGGCTGGAGCGGCAATAACGGGAAAACTGAATGCAGGAAGCTTTAATCTGGCGTTTGGATTTTTTATGCTGTTTATGGCCGGATTGCTTATTGCGCGGGACCGAATGAAACCGTTTGCGAAGAAGTGGCCCATCCAGAGGGCAATTACCGATTCCAGCGGCCAGCTCCACACCTACAGCTATGGTCTGCTGCCTCTGCTTGGCATCGGCGCTGGCGTAGGCCTTATTTCGGGGCTTTTCGGCATTGGAGGCGGCTCGTTGTTTGTGCCGGTTATGGTGCTTCTGTTTCGCTTCCCGCCCCATGTTGCCGCGGCTACCTCAATGTTCGTTATTTTTCTGTCGTCCATTGTGGGAAGCGGCATGCATGCCGCGCTCTCCGAGGTGAATTGGCTGCTTGTGCTTGCGCTTGCGCCCGGCGCCTGGCTTGGCGGCGTAATAGGAGCGGCAATTGCGGTTCGCATGAGCGGAAAAGGATTGCTGTGGCTGCTTAGGGCGACGCTTTTGGCATTGGCGGCCAAAATGATCTACGACGGATTTGCGGACTTGTAAAGCCGGAGACTTTATTGAACACGGACTTAAAACAACAACAGGGCTTGTTCATCAAATATGCGAAACTTGTCACGTTGGGAGACCGTATTGCATTACGATGTTGTTAACGGTTATTTTGCAGGGTTGTTCAAAAAGCCTGGATTCGATTTTTTTTGAACATGTATTTGTATGTCATGCGAGGAGTGAGAAATTTGAACGAAGGACAAAGCGGCTACGCTGTCGGGGGAAAAAGCTTTACCGCCGTAGCTATCAACTGCGCTGCCAAGGCGGGGGAATGGATCAGAACCAAACTTGGAAAACATAGCAGCCTTGATATAAAGCAGTCGCCTCATGATTTGGTTACCGAGGTGGACAAGGGTTCGGAAAGGCTGATCCGCAAACTGATCGCCACCCATTTTCCGCAGCATTCCTTCTTGGGTGAAGAGGGAGTCGAACCGGGGCCGGAGGCTTCGGCAAAAGCATTGGCTGACGCCAGCAGCGCGGAATATTTGTGGATCGTCGATCCAATTGATGGAACGACCAATTTTGTGCATGGCTTTCCGTTTTTCTGCGTATCTATCGCGCTGGCTTATCGGGGCGAGGTCATTGTCGGGGTTGTCTACGATCCGATCAAGGACGAGCTTTTTGTAGCGGAAAAAGGAAAGGGTGCTTACGTACACGGCAAGAGGATGGAGGTATCGCGAGAGGAGAGTCTGCGTGAAAGCCTAATTGCAACAGGGCTTCCAGCTGATCATCTCTATGCCCTGCCGCTTAATTTGAAGGGCATCTCCGCGATAGCGCCGCAGACGCGAAACTTGCGCATTGCGGGTTCGGCCGCTCTGCATATGGCCTATGTAGCAGCAGGGAGATTGAGCGGTTTTTGGGAAATCGGCCTCAACAGCTGGGATTTGGCTGCGGGCGCCTTGTTAATCCAGGAATCCGGCGGAATCGTTACCGATACAAAAGGCGAGCCTTATCATCTTGGCGTGCGCAATGTCGCCGCCAGCAACGGAATCATTCATGACGGTCTTATCCGGGCGTTAGCGGAAGCAGGCGCAGCAAATTAATAAAAATGAATAGCGGAGGCCAGGCCGAAGGGAGAATCAGGCTTGGCCTTTTTTTGGCAATATCTAATCTATTAAACGGAAGGAAGTGAATGACATGAAGCAAAACGGCAAATTCAAAAAAACAAGAAAAACAGCAATGATAACAGCGGCGGCAACGGTGCTCGCCATGCTGATCGCGGGCTGCAGCGGCACATCCTCGGAGGAGGGCGCTTTGGGGACAGCCTCCCCATCTGCGCAAGAGGAAACTCAGGGGACTTCGGGCAATAATGGAGGAGTGCCGGCGGAAGAGGAAAATAGCGTGTCCGGCGAATCCGCCGAGGCTTCCCAAGAGCCGGCCGCAAGTCCGTCCGATGCGGCAGAGCCTTACAGGATAGCGGCGGAAGGACTGGATATTCCGTGGTCTCTTGCTTTTGACGGCGATATTATTTATATCAGCGAGCGCGAAGGAAGTATTGTTAAGGTGGAAAATGGAGCGACTACCCGTTTATCCGTCCGACTTGATGAAGCCGTACATCATGAAGCCGAAGGAGGGTTTCTCGGTTTTGTGTTATCCCCTGACTTTGCTTCAACCAAAACGGCCTTTGCCTATCATACGTACAGGAACGGCGGGACTACTCTTAACCGGATAGTCGAGCTGAAGCTTGAAGGCTCCGAATGGGTGGAGCAGAAAGCGCTGCTGGAAGGCATTCCGGGCAGTCTTTATCATAACGGCGGCAGACTGGAGCTTGGCCCTGACGGGCTTCTTTATGCGACTACGGGGGACGCCACCCAAACAAGCCTGTCGCAGGACAAGAGCTCTCTGGCGGGCAAAATATTGCGGCTTAACCTGGACGGCAGCATCCCAGCAGATAACCCGACTTCGTCCTCCTACATCTATTCCTACGGACATCGCAATCCGCAAGGGGTGGCATGGACAAGCGACGGTACGATGTATAGCAGCGAGCATGGCCCCTCCGGCAGACCCGGCGGGCATGACGAGATCAATCTGATTACGTCAGGAGCCAACTACGGCTGGCCGGAGCTTATCGGCGATCAGACGCGCAAGGGGATGGTGGCGCCGCTCTACCATACCGGAGACGAAGCCATTGCGCCATCTGGTACGATTGTTGACGAAAAAGGGCGATTGCTTATCGCCGCTCTGGTCGGAGAGGGCATTTACCGGTATACGCCATCTACCGGGGAAATCGAGAAATGGCATGAAGGCGAAGGACGCATCCGCGATTTGCATTTGAAGGACGGAAAGCTTTATTTTATTACTAACAACAGAGACGGGCGCGGCAATCCCCTTCAAGAGGACGACAGGCTGATTGTCATGAATTATACGAATTAAAGATGAAAAGGGGCTGTCCGAAAAGTCAAGCGGAAGTAATAATTATTCAGCAGAGAGGACCGGAGGAGAAAGGGTGTCTTGAGGGCGAGTTTTTTTGTCCGCTTTTATCCACTAAAAATGGGATCGAAATAAAGCGGACAAAAATGTTTGAGCTTCCAAGACACCCTTTTCCGGAAGGGACCGATTTTACTGAATAATTATTGTCCATAACAGACTTTTCGGACAGCCCCTGTCCTATTATTATTGCTGCAGCGGCTTATACATCAGAAGGTCGTCCACATAACTTCCGTTAATGAAAAACTCTTCGACTAGTCTGCCTTGAAGCATAAAACCGCATTTTTCATAAAAAGCGATAGCGCCTGTATTGCTGGACAATACGCGCAAAAAGAGCTTTCGCTTGCCTTGGGCTGCCGCAAATTCTCCCGCAGCATCCAAAAGCGCGCGTCCGATGCCTGCGCCTCTGAAAGCAGAATCTACCGCGATGGCTAGCTCAACCACATGGCGATTGGATAGAAGCGGCGTTGGCGGGCGCATGCCGACATAGCCGCAAAAAACTCCATCAAGCTCCGCGACAATATGTGTGCCTGGCGGATTGTTTTCGGCGAATTGCTCCAGCGTGGTTTGTTTGGACATGTCCGCTGGCGAGTTGTCCTTATTCCAGACTTTATTGTCGAGCGCCAGCATATCCGGCAAATCCCTGGATTCTGAAAGTCTTGTAGTGAGCAAAATGGCGCCTCCCTCAATAACGATATAAGTTGAAAAAATGGGTTTCAGCGAAAGAGGCCGATGTGTAAAAGTTCTTCTCATCGCTGTTAATCCCAGGTGGTGCCGTGGTAATTTTACAATCCAGCAAATGCCGATTGCGCCGCTGCTATTGTGTCATTGATATCCTGTTCGGTATGTGCCGTAGTCAGGAACCAGGCCTCGTATTTGGATGGAGCAAGGTTAATGCCTTGATCCAGCATCAGCTTGAAGAAACGTCCAAATTGTTCCCCGTCGGTGTCTTGAGCTTCGTCATAATTGGTAACGGGATGATTGCAGAAGTGAGCCGAGAATGAACCGCGTATGCGATTGACGGTTAATGGAATGCCGTTTTGACGTGCGGCATCCTGCAAGCCGTTGCCCAGCCTGGCAGCCAGAGCATCCATCCGGTCGTACACGCCTGCCTCTTGCAGTACCTCCAGGCACGCAATGCCTGCGGAAATTGAAGCGGGGTTGCCGGCCATGGTGCCTGCTTGATATGCGGGACCGAGAGGCGCAACCTGTTCCATAATTTCTTTGCGCCCGCCGTATGCCCCGATGGGAAGGCCGCCGCCGATAATTTTGCCCAGTGCAGTCAAGTCGGGCTGAATCGCTTCATGATTGGGGAAAGCGCCATAGGTTTGAGCAGAGCCGTAATGGAAACGGAACGCGCTAATGACCTCATCGTAGATAACGAGCGCGCCAGCTTCCCGCGCAAGGCTGCATAGTCCCTCCAGATAACCCTCATGCGGCATGACCATGCCAAAGTTTCCGACAATAGGTTCAACCATTACCGCAGCGGTTTCGTGACCCCAGCGATCCAGGGCTTCCTTCAGGGCAGGCAGGTTGTTAAACGGCACGGTGATGACTTCCTGTGCAATCGTGGGCGGAACGCCTGCGCTGTCCGGGATGCCAAGCGTGGATGGACCCGAACCCGCGGCTACGAGCACGAGATCGGAGTGGCCGTGGTAGCAGCCGGCAAATTTAATGATTTTGCTGCGGCCGGTGTAGGCTCTTGCGACACGAATCGTTGTCATAACGGACTCCGTTCCGGAATTGACGAAACGAACCTTGTCCATAGAAGGGATAGCTTCCTTAAGCATCATAGCCAGCTTGATTTCCAGCTCCGTAGGCGTTCCGTACAAAACGCCGTCCCTGGCAGCTTTGACGATAGCTTCCGTAATGTGGGGATGGGCATGGCCGGTAATGATTGGGCCGTAAGCGGCCAGGTAATCAATATAGCGGTTGTTGTCGACATCCCAGAAATAAGCGCCTTCCGCCCGTTTCATAAAAACGGGGGCTCCGCCGCCAACGGCTTTATAGGATCTGGAAGGGCTGTTTACTCCTCCGACAATGTGCTGAAGAGCCGCTTCGTACAGCGCTTGAGAGTTTGGCCTTTGTTTTGTCATCATATCAAAACTCCTTATTTGAGGGCTTATGTAGCCGGTTTGGAGAAAAGAGCAAGCGCCGCTGAATCAGCGGCGCTAGGTACCATCATTCTCGACCCCTTCCGTCGTCGCCGGGAAGAGGGGATTAATCTGTTGCTGGCCCGGAGGGGCCGTTCTGGATTAGCTGGCGCTGCCCGAGCGGCCAGAGGAACTGCCGCTTCCGGAAGTGCCTCCGCCGGAGGTGCCGGATGAACCGTTTACGCCATTGTCGCCGGAAGAGCCTCCAGTGGACGAGGAGTTGGTTCCATCCGTTGTACCTTGTCCAGCGGTTCCGTCAGGCGACTCGGATGGAGGCGGCACCGTGTCATCCTTCGATAGAATTTCTTGCACGTAACCCAACAAGGCGTCTTCGTCCCTTACGCTGATAACGGATGCGCCGCCGATGGTTTCTTCCTTGACCAGTTCCATTGGAGGAACCTGGGCGGTACCGCCGACATGGCTTTCTACGCCAAGCTGCGCGAGCTTCAACATATCGCTGACCGCCAGATTGGTTTCAATATAAGGGGACACGCTGTCCAAAATTTCCTTCATGCGAATCAGGTTCCATCCGGTTTGCAGCTTGTCGGCTACCGCCTTCAGGAAGTTGCGTTGACGCTCTGTGCGCGTATAGTCGCTCATCGCGTCATGACGGAATCTGACATATTGCAGGGCTTTGTCGCCGTCAAGAAGCTGGTAGCCCTTCTCCAGGTTGATGTCATAGCGGTTGCCGTCGGCATTGTCGCGGTAACGCATGTTCTTTTCGACATCAAACCAGATGCCTCCAATTGTATCGATCAGCGACTTGAAGCCTTCAAAATCGGTATAGACATAATATTGAATTTCAAGGCCCAGCAGGTCGCCTGCCGATTTCATGGCCAAAGAGGGGCCGCCAACCGTAATGGCCGTGTTGATGCGTCCGCGTCCATACCCTTCAATATCCGTATAGGTGTCCCGAAGAATCGAGAATAAATGTGCTTGTTTGGTTACGGGGTCAAAGGATGCAACAAGCAGAGAGTCGGATCGTGCGACTTCTCCTTCCGCAGCATCGCGGGCATCACCGCCAAGCAGCAGAATGTTGACTCGTTCTTTGCCTTCCCATTTCGGAATTTCGACTGTTTTTTCCGGCTCGACCTCTTGGAAGCGAGATTCCTCCGGTGGTTTTTGAAAGTCATTCAATGCGCTGTAAACGCCGACACCCCAATAAATGGTGATGCCAATAATGACTGCCGCTACGGTGGACAGGCTAATAACAACCCACTTCCAGCGGAATTTTTTTGTACGCATTGCGTGTGCAATCTCCTTTCGGGCATGTGGGTCAATACCGGCAGATCGGCAGGCGCCAGGTCATTGCGGGAACTTCACAAAGACATTTACGCATGACGATAACTGATGTATGATTACATATCATAAAATTATAAAGCTCAAGATAGACCTGTTGCAAGTTTTGCAAAAATTAGTCGGATCCTTGTTAAAAACGGAAGTTCAAAAATTCTGGTTTCCAGCGCCTCGAAAATGGAATAAATGGAAATGGACGCGGAGCTGATTAATGGAAAGCGGGCATTTTGAACATCCTCTAAAGTACAAGTTCAAAAGGTTCGGTTTTCAGTGCTAATAAGATGGAATGAAGCTGAAAATGGAGCAGCGCAGCTTAGTGGAGGCTAAGTGAGCAACGGACATTTCGTCTGAAATTGAAGCTTGAATAGAGGACCGGAGCGTAGTTTTGGCTACGCGAGGACCTGCCATGTTTCCGGAGAAAACATCCTTCGCAAGCATATGCTTATTTCGGCTGAATTTCATACTCGACGCTGACCATGCCGCAAGGCATATTTCGCAATGGAAAGCAGGCATTTCGAACACCCTTTAAAAAGGAACGAGATTATTGTAAAGTATTGTAGGTAAACTTGAAAGGGAATGTACGTTCGGATGAGAAAACTCTCATAAAGCTAATCTAAAGTGACGTTTTTCATCCGGCCTAAACCATTTGTTTTTCCGACAATTCCGGAAATCGGGGCCATCGATAAAGGAATATCATACTGTCGATTGCCGGAGTTATTCCATTATTTCCGGGGAAATGTCGAAACGAGAGGAGCTGTCCACAGCACGATGCTTGCTATTGATGTCAAAGATTTGCGAAAAGATTTTCGCGTGCAGAAGAACCGTGAGGGATTGTCCGGCGCGCTAAAGGATCTTTTCAAACGGGAATATAGGGAAGTCAGAGCGGTCAAGGATATTTCGTTCCAAATACCACAAGGCGAAATTTGCGGATACATCGGCGAAAATGGAGCGGGGAAATCAACAACGATCAAAATGCTGACCGGCATTCTGGTGCCGACGGCAGGAGAGATCAAGGTAAACGGCTATGTGCCTTTCCGCGACCGCGAAAAATTCGTCAACGAAATTGGCGTTGTTTTTGGTCAACGTTCCCAGCTCTGGTGGGATATCGGCGTGATCGAATCGTTCCGGCTGCTTCGCAAGGTGTATAGAGTGCCTGAGCAGGATTTCCGCAAACGATTGGACAACCTGGTGGAACGCCTTCAACTGGGAGAACTGTTGAATCGTCCCGTGCGAAAGCTGAGCCTGGGACAGCGCATGCGTTGCGAGCTCGTAGCTTCGCTGCTGCACAATCCGAAGATCCTGTTTTTGGATGAACCCACCATTGGTCTGGATATTGTGGTTAAAACCGAAATTCGCGATTTTCTTATGGAGATGAACCGTGAAGAGGGAACGACCATTCTTCTGACGACGCATGATCTTCAAGATATTGAAGCGTTATGCTCAAGAGTGGTTATGCTGGATGACGGACGCATTATATATGATGGAGGATTGGACGAGCTAAAAACGAAGTGGAGCAAGGGGCGTGAAATCGTGTTCCAGTTCGGCAAGCAGACGCCTTTATCGAAGCTTCAAGAGCTGACAAGCGATCTGGATACCCAGTGGACTGTCGAAAACGACGTCAGCGCCAAATTGTTTGTGCCTCATTCCGTCAGCTTTTCCGATGCCATGGCTAGAGTGGTGGGAGGAGCGGAGATTCGGGATATCAAAATTATCGAAACCAATACGGATGAGATCGTGCGCGGCATTTACCAGTCCGGCACCGCTAATGCGGAGGAAGCCAAGAAGGAGCTTGCTTCCAAATGATCAGCGCGTATATTGATTTTATCCGCATCCGTTTTTTGATGATGCTGGCCTACCGTGTCAATTATTACAGCGGCATAATCATTTATGCCATTAATATTGGAGCGTATTATTTTCTTTGGCAGGCCATCTATGGCAGCCAGGATTCGCTCGCCGGTTTTACTGTGCCGCAGATGACTACTTATATCGCTGTTTCGTGGATGGCGCGGGCGTTTTATTTTAACAATCTAGATCGTGAAATTGCGAATGAAATCCGCGACGGCAGCGTTGCGGTGCAGTTGATCCGGCCTTATTCCTACCTGCTGGTCAAAATGATGCAGGGCTTTGGCGAAGGATTGTTCCGCCTGCTGCTGTTTATGGTGCCGGGGCTGTTTATCGTTTGTCTTATTTTCCCGGTATCCTTGCCGAAGGAGCCGGCCGTATGGCTAATTTATGCCGTCATGCTGTTTTTCAGCTTCCTGATCAATTCTCAAATTAATATTTTGACGGGGCTGTTTGCGTTTTTTGTGGAAAATAATGAAGGAATGATGCGCATGAAGCGGGTTATGGTGGACCTGTTTTCCGGCGTTGTCGTGCCCATTGCGTTTTTCCCGGGATGGTTGACGGGCATTATGCAGTGGCTGCCGTTTCAGGCCATCACGTATTTGCCAAGCTCCGTATTTACGGGAAGAACGCCGCTTGAGGAAGCGGCAGGCGTATTCGGGCTGCAGGTGCTGTGGTTTGTTATTTTGCTCATTCCAATTTGGCTGATTTGGCGTGCGGCCCGCAAGCGGCTGTTCGTGCAAGGGGGGTAACGGGAATGAGATATGCATCGTTATTTTTGGAATATATCAAGAACTACGCCAAAACAAGGCTCACTTACCGGGCCGATTTCTGGATTGAAGTGATTTCGGATTTGCTGTTTCAGGGCATGAACCTGATCTTTATTCTGATCGTGTTTCAGCATACGCCGTCGCTGGGCGGCTGGTCGGAAGCAGAGGTTGTGTTTGTTTACGGATTTTTTATGATTCCGTACGGCATTTTCAGCACGTTTTTTGGCATCTGGAATTTCAGCGAACGTTACATCGTGAAAGGCGAGATGGACCGGGTGTTGACGCGTCCCGCCCACAGCTTGTTCCAGGTGCTGCTCGAAAATGTCGATCCGCCATCTCTGATTGGTTCGGCGGTTGGAGCCGGGATTATGGCGCTTTGCTGGAGCCAGCTGGGGCTGCCGTTTGCAATCAGCGATTTGTTTATTTTGCTGATGCTGGTTATCGGCGCAACGATGATCTATGCCGGTTTGTATACGGCGCTTAGCGCCATATCCTTTTACTCCGACGCGCCTACGGGCATTGTGCCGCTGATGTACAATATTCAGAACTACGGGCGTTACCCGGTCAATATCTATAACAAAATTATCCGCTTTATGCTGACCTGGCTGCTGCCGTTTGCGTTTGTCGGCGTTATTCCAGCCTCGTATTTTCTGGAGAAAAAGGCTGATGATTTGTCGCAGCTGGCTCTTCTGACCCCGGTTATGGGGCTGATCGTTTTTGGCCTTGGCCTGGCTTTCTGGAATCATGGCGTCAAGCGTTATCGTGGAGCAGGCTCGTAGGCGAGCCTGCTTGGAAAGCCGAGGCTAGCAAAGCTGAGGGGAGAAAAGCCAGGCTTGCTTACTGCCAGGCATGCAAGGGGAGAGGAGAATAAGTAAATGGCTATAGAGGTTGGGAAAAAAGCGCCCAAATTCAAGCTGCCGGCATCAAACGGCGAGACGGTTTCCTTGATGGAGTTGCGCGGCGCTCCGGTGGTTTTGTTTTTTTACCCGAAAGACATGACGGCGACCTGTACGGTGCAAGCATGCGACATGAGGGACCATTATGCCGAATTCCGGAAAATGGGGGCCGTCGTGTTGGGGATAAGCGGGGACAGCATCAAGTCGCATCGCAATTTTATTGAGAAGAAGGAACTGCCGTATTTGCTGCTGGCTGACGAAGAGCATAAGGTTTGCGAGCTTTACGGAGTCTGGCAGCTCAAAAAACTGTACGGCCGCGAATACATGGGGATTGTCCGTTCCACGTTTCTCATTGACGCCAAAGGCACGTTGGTGCAGGAATGGCGCAATGTAAAGGTGAAGGGGCATGCGGAAGCCGTGCTTGAAGCAGTGAGCAAATTGTAGCTTTAGCCGGCGAGCTTAGCTTTTAAGGCCAAATTGTAGATCTGGCCTGTAGGTCAAACTGCAAGTCCATATGCTGCGTCTGTAAGGCGGAAGCATCCATAATTATAGCGAAGGAGCCTTTTTATCCATGATTCAAGTGGATGAAAAAGGCTCCTTTTTGAGGTTTAAAAGACATGTGCAGTGAGCGAGGTTTACCTAGTCGATTGTATAAATCGTCCACTTTCCTTGATCATCCTGACGGATTGCGTACATTAACCGTTCTTGCTCTATGGTATCGGTTGTTGTATCCAGCCGTTCTCCGGCAATCGTAAAATGAACCTGGTTTTCGATGTAGGAGTGTCTTTCAAATTGCTCCAATTCCGTAAATCTGTATTGAAGATGATCGCCATAATAAAAATCCAGAGCCTCTGCAAGCTCTTCAGAAACAAATCCGGATTTGAAAGCAGCATGATCATGATTGACGAGCGCATTCAGGTTGTTTTGCAGCACCTCCAGCGCAGGGCGTTCGTTTTCGGTCAACTGGTCTTCAATGGAGTTGAGGTCAAAAGCCAGCTCAGCTACAAAGCTCTGGTGATCCGGTTCAACAGAATCTGCTTCCGATTTTTCCGATTGTGCCGGAACGGTTGACGCGTTGCTGGTTGGCGTCGTTTGGGAAAAGGAGCCGTCAGCTGTATCAGGGTTTCTCGCAGCGGCGTCTGCTTTAACCGGCGGCGTTGCATTTAACCCGCATGCCGACAAGAAAATAAAAGAGGCCAATAGAATTGAAGTTACGAATGCTTTTATCATGATATCCCGCCTTTTTGAGAGGTTTTATACTAGGACGCCTAATGCAATGAAAAGGTTACAATTGGAAAATGTTAATGCAAGGCATTATAAATGCCATAAATCTCTTTGGTCTAACTGGTATTTGAGAGATAGCGACGACATATACTCTATCATTCAGACAATTCTCATTAATGATGTGATAGAGAGGGTGCGGCATTATGCGGCGAATAGTCCAAATTGCGGTCTGTGTGGTTTTGTTATGGTTTGGCGTGCTTGAATACAACACAGTTCTGACGGGAAGCATCGGTTCGGCAGAAAATGCGGTATTGGCGGTTGGAGCGAAAATGGATGGATTTGCCTATCGCGAAAGGCCTATTTCACCGGATTATGCCGTGGAGGCAAGCACGTTAACGACAATGGGGTTACAGAGGGGACAAGTTGTCAGCACGGCCAAAGAACGCAACATTGAAGCAGACACGTCAGCCGCAATCGAGTCGGACTTTAAAAATAGAGCTGCATCGCAAGCCGAGGACCAACCGCTCCCCTCCAAAGTGGTTTATTTGACCTTTGACGATGGTCCTAGCAAATATACGCCTGGCGTATTGGATATTTTGAAAAAAGAAGACATTAAAGCTACGTTCTTCGTGTTGGGCGAGCATGTGGAACGGAACCCGGAAATCGCGCGGGCAATTGTGGAAGAGGGACACAGCATAGGAAATCATACGTTTAATCACGTTTATAAACAGCTTTATGGAAGTTTTGGCGGTTTTTCCAGCCAAATTATGAAGGCAGACGATGCCATATACGAGGCCACTGGAATAAGAACCAATCTGGTTAGAGCGCCGGGAGGAACATACGGAAATTTCGACCAAAGTTATTTTGATGCGATGAAGGCTGCGGGGTATATTGTGCATGATTGGAATGTGGATAGCGGTGATTCCAGAAGAAGAGGCGTCCCGGCCTACGAAATTGTGGAAAATGTGAAACGTTCCAAGCTTGCCGATACGTTGAATGTCCTGCTGCATGACAGCAGCGGGCATGGCGAGCTGCTTCAGGCGCTGCCGCAAATTATTAGCTATTACAAGGGATTAGGCTATACATTTCTGCCAATCGATCATGAAACAAAGCCGATGCAATTTTCGGTCGCGCCAAAAAGCAAGTGGAGCAGAGGGGCTGCAAACAAGCTGGATCGGGAAAAGCTTATAGCTTATGCAGAGTCGAGAACGGGCAAAATGGCGACTTCCATAAATAACGAGGTGAATGGATTTGCATCGCAGCCTTCGCTTTATATTCATTATGGAAACAACACGTTGGAGCTGGACTCCGAGCATTATCAATTAAAGGATGGCAGCATTCAAGTTCCGCTAAAGCAGCTTATGGAATGGCTTGGCGGCCGATACGACGAGGACCGGAGCAGCGGCATTATTGAAGCGTCACTGCATGGCAAGGAGTTGTTCTGGAGCGGTCAATCGCAAGGCGAGCGTTCGGCGCCGATTCGGGCTACTTTAGCTCTGTTTGATTTGAAGATCAACGATTACTACATGGGTAAGGATAGACGGGATATCTGGATTTCAGGCTAAAAAGGGCGGAATCTAGCAGGTCTAAACTTTTGAAATGGTGGGGAGACTGAAAAATAGATAGATTTATTTTTCAGGAGGCGGAAATTGATATGATATCTCCCACATTTTTAAATAGCGCAGGAAACATGGAAGCAGCAGGCACAATGGGTGCGGCCGATACCGCAGGATTGGAGAGCGGCGGAGCTGTAGAGTCGAGGCATTGGCCGGAGAAGCCGCAGGTGCTGCTGGCGCGGATGCAGGCAAAGGTCGGCCAGGTGTTGCTGGGCAAGCCTGAAGTGGTCAGGCAGTGTCTCACTGCGCTGCTGGCTGGCGGCCATGTGCTGTTGGAGGATCGGCCTGGCACGGGCAAAACGATGCTGGCCCAAGCTTTTGCGAGATGTATCGGCGGGGAATTCAAACGAATTCAATTTACTTCGGACATGATGCCCGGAGACGTGACGGGAAGTGTTGTTTACAATGCGGGAAGCCAGGAGCTGGTTTTCCGGCCTGGCCCTATTATGGCAAACGTCGTTTTGGCGGATGAAATAAACCGGACGTCGCCGCGAACGCAGTCCGCGCTGCTGGAGGCGATGGAGGAGCGGCGAATTACCGTGGAGGGCAAAACGCGGCGTTTGCCGGTTCCGTTCATGCTGATCGCGACGCAAAATCCGCTTAGCTTCGAAGGGACAAGCAAGCTGCCGGAGGCGCAGCTTGACCGCTTTATGATGCGGCTTTGCATTGGCTATCCCGGCGTTTCCGACGAACAGGATATGCTGGCGCAATTTGCCGACGGGAAGCGGGCCGAGCCGGACCGGCTTCGTCCCGTAATTGCGGTACAGGAATGGCTGCAAATGCAGGCGGAGGTTCGCCATTGCTATGTCCATCAAGGCTTGCTGCGCTACATGGTAGACGTTGCCCAGTTTACGCGCTCCTCGCCTGAGGTGTATCTGGGCTTAAGCCCCAGAGCATTGCGGGATTGGCTTCGGTGCGCTCAAGCCGCAGCTTACCTGGACGGCAGAGGGTACGCGATTCCGGATGATTTGTTGTCAACGGGCGAGGCGGCGCTTGCCCACCGCTTGAGTCTGCGCAGTCGCTACAGCGTGGGAGCGGAGCTGGCGGGCAGCCCCGACGCGGAATCGTTGATCCGCCGGGCGCTTGGCTCGGTTCCTTTCCCGGCGGAAACAATAGCGTCTTCGGGCGGGAGGAAACGCAGATGAAGCCCGGCAGAGCTTTTCACTATGGCACCCGCTTTGCATCTTGGGCCGTCATATTGGTTGCCCTTGCCGCAGCCTTTGGGGCAGCCTTGGTCCGCGGCGGCGCGGTAGAATGGTTTGTTTGCGCCCTGCTGCTGGCAGTGGCGCTGACGAGCGGATTGCTGCCGGTGCTGTCGATTGCAGGCATTCAGGTTAGTGAACGGAGTGGAACGCCGCGGGAAAGGATTCCGAGCGGAGTTCCGAATGACCGAACAGGCAATGACGCTATAGCTTACAGGGGAATTGGCAACCAGCCGGTTATTGTGGCCTCCGGTCAGGATACCGTTGTGGAACTGGTGCTTACTCGCGCTTTGCCTTTGCCTTTGACCTGGCTTGCCGTGGAGGACGGAGGAGATCATGCGGGAGGTGGGGCAAACCGCCGTTTCCGATGCCGTGCGCTGCTCATTCCGGGATTTCGCAAGCAGATAACCTTTTCCTATAGTGTGTCGGGTCTTGGACGAGGCACGTACGTATCCGCTCCCTTGCGTTTGTGCGCAGGCGATTGGCTGGGTCTTACGGCAATTCAGCGCATGGTGCCGCGCCAGCAGGAATGGCTGATCCTTCCGGCTGAGGCGGAGACGGGCGATCCGGAAAAGGAAGATTCCCGTGCCTCGGATAACCGGGCTGGTCAACCAGCGGCATACTCCGCTCACAGGCTTCGTCAGATCGGAGAGGAAGGATGGGCGTGGCAAAGCGTCAATATGCCTGCAGGGATTGGCCCCGACAGCAGGCCTTTCCGGCCTGAGGATTCACCTCGTTATCTGGATGCGCGGGCTGCGGCCCGCGGGCGCGGTATGTTTACCAGACTTGCTCAGCCTGAAACGCCTTCGGCGGCATGGATTGCAATCGACGCCTTCATTCCCGAACGGGATGGCCAAAGGAATGATCTGTTGCTCGACGGCTGCATCGGCAGCGCGCTCAAGGCGGCGAGAGAGGGGTTAATCTCTTCAACCGTGCATGTATGCAGCAGCCGATGGCGCTGCGAGCTGGTGCCCGGGCAAACCCGGGAGATGGAGGATATGCTCCATCTTATGGCCAGGATGGAGCCGGATGCCGATAAGGGCGGTGCTTTTTTGACGGAAATATGCGCGGAGCTGGGCGCCGGAGAGCGGCTAGCCGTCTTCAGCGCGGATTGGGAGAGCCGATTGCGATGGGGGGATGCTGCCGACATGCTTGCCGAGCATGGAGGCGGGTTGACGCTTTATTTTGCGATAGACGATAACGGGATTACGACAGAGATGATTAAACAGCAGGATTGGCTGGAAGGACGCGGCATGAGGGTATATTGGCTTCATCCGGGAAAACGCGCAGAACGGGCGGTCATGGTGACAGGTGTTGGGGGGTTGGCGTATGCGGCAGGGTAATAGAGACATTGATGGCGACAATGAAGCGGACGAGCCGTTGGCATTGGAAGGCACCTGGGGATACAGGGCTGTCACCAGCTTGCTTTTGTATGGACTTTTGATCGAATGGCTGTTGCCTTGGACCGGAGCCGGACAATGGGCGCTTCTTCATGATCCGTGGCCTTTGGTGGCCGTTATCGGCTGTTTTCTTGTTGTCGGGTTGTTTGGCTTGCCGGTGATGGCGAAGGCCTGCGTCAATGCTTTGCTATGCCTTCTATGTTTGACGTGGCTGCATAAAGGCGAGGCGCAGAGCGTGGTGAATTGGCTGGCCGGGCTTCCGGCCTTGTTGACGGATAATGTGCGGCAAATGCTGGATAACGGCGTTTGGGCAATGGGCGGGGAGCTTCAAACGCTGCTGCTGCTGACCGGTTGGGCGATGCTGGTGCCTGCTGTGCAAGCTCTGCTGTGGCTTCGGCAAACGGCATTAGGCCTGCTAGCTCTCACATTGGCTTACCTGGTGGCCCTTCATGTGTGGCTGGGCATGGATGTAATGGGAGCTTTGCTCAGGTCAACCGCAGAGGGGCTGCTGCTGGCATCCATTACGGCGCTGCCTCGCGCAAAATCAAGACTTGGAGCAGGCTGGCTGGCGGCCGGGTGGGACCGGATTCAACGTCTCGACAAGCGGTGGCTGGCGGGCGCGATGTTTTTGACCATTACGATAGTTGGCTGCGGGCTTCTTGTTTCTGCGGGGCGGGACAATAGCGAGGAGCCGGCGAATTGGACAAAAGAGGTGGGAAGCCGCTTGACTCGCACCATATCCGCCTGGGGCGGCGAGCATACAACGCCGGTTGCGGTCCGATCTACGAAAGCAAGCAGTCTGGGGAGCGCTTTGACCGGTTACGGCTTCGATGATTCCAGGCTGGGCCAACCCATTCAGGAAAACGACGAGCCGCTGTTTGTTGGTTTCTCGCCGATCAGGGCTTATTGGCGCGGCGAAGCCAAAACGGTTTACGATGGCAGCGGATGGAGCAATGTCTCCGGCGCCTTGAGCCTGCATCCTGTCACCGATGAAGCGTTGCGGGGGAGAGGTGGAGAACACTACACCAACGAAGTCTATTCGGGGGATGCTGGAGTGCAGAACGGCAGCGGAGCCGATTCCGGGGATGACGGCGGGCAGCACAGCAGCTTAGACGGTTACGGTGGCGTTGGAGTGCATTACACCGGCGAAGAAGGTTCGGGTAACAGTGGGGCTCGTTATACCGGCAATGATGAAACTTCGCGCAATGAGGACCAAGGAGTTTTGGTGGCGCAAACGGTTGTTTGGAATCGGCCGGCGGCGTTTATGCCTTTGTTTGCATCCGGATTAGGAGCGGAAGCCGCGGAATTGGTTGCGTCGGACCCTCGAAGGTCGTTGGGAAGTTTTTTGCGGAATGAAGATATTGACGTCATCTATGCGGGGACGGAAGGAGCAAAGGTGGAGAGGTACACAGTTGTAAGCCGCCTTCCTTTTGCGGATAGTCAAAAGCTTGAAGTAATTGAGGAAGCCTTTGCGGAACAAAACCGCAAAAGTGTCAGCGCTGGTTCCTTTGGGGAAACGACGAGGAGCGCGTCAATGGAGGAGAGCGATTCGCAGAGGGGGGGCCGGTCGCACGAGAGGGCTGCCTCTTCCCAGACGGGTGAAACGGCTGAAACCGAAATGGATGCGGATGAGCTGGAGAGGTACCTGCAGCTGCCGGAATCCTTGCCGAAGCGTGTGGAGGCATTGGCGGCGGAGGTTGCCGGGGGCGGTCTGACTTCGCAATATGAGCGGGTGAAAGCCGTGGAGCGTTTTCTGGAGACATCGTATGCCTATACGAAAACGGACAGTGAGCTCCCTCCGCAAGGGAGCGATTTTGTGGATCATTTTCTCTTTCAGCAAAAGAGCGGATATTGCGTACATTTCTCCAGCGCCATGGTTGTGATGCTGCGCTCGCAGGGAATACCCGCCCGCTGGGTGAAGGGGTTTACGCCGGGCGAAGAGCTGGAAGGTTACTCGCCGCAGCAAGCCGGCCTGGAGACGGCATCCACCGCTAGCGGAAAAGCGTACCAGGTTCGCAGCTCCGATGCGCATGCGTGGGTCGAGGTTTATTTCCACGGCGCCGGCTGGGTGCCGTTTGATCCCACGCCGGGTATGAGCGGCGTGGGGGCCACCGCTGCCGCCGCCGCTTTGCCCGGCGGCGGGGCGGCTCTCGCGGCGGGGCCCGGCGCCGCGGGATGGGGCGAGATGAGCATGGCGCATCTCGCGAATTGGTTCGGCGCGACGGCGAAGCTCGTCGCCGATGCTACGGCGCGAGCGGCAGCCGCGCTCGCGCAAGAGGCGCGCAGCGCCGTTGCGGCCGCAGCCGCCGCGCCTGCGGCAACCGCTGTCGCCGCGGGCGTTGCCGCGCTGGCGCTTGGCGCCGCAGGCGCGTTGGCCGCGCAGCGCAAGCAGGTGCGCTTGCGCCTGCGGTTGGCGCTGGCGCTGCGCCGCTATGGGGCGGCCTATGCGGCGCAGCGCGACGCTAACGCGGGCGGCAAGCCTGGCCTTAGCGCCAGCGGCTCCGGCGCGGCTGGCCTGTCAAGCACAGTGGCCAGCGAGTCCGGAGCAGGCAGCAAGCTTGTCTTTAACGACAGCGTAACCGACGCAGATGGCGTGTCCCAATCACTTGAGAACGGTCTGCCTCGTTTGGTAGGGGCTGGCATGTCCCATGCTCTCACGGAAGACGTGTACCGCTCGGTCGCGGACATATACGCCGCCGAAGCTGGCGTCCCGAGCCGTCGCCTCCGCAAACGGCAAAGCCGTTTGATTCTGTCCGTCAAGGCCCGCAGAACTACCCGCGCTGCAAAAGCCGCCAAAGCCGTTAAAGCGGCCTCGGCGGCAGAACGGGTGACCGTTTGCATGGCGGAAGTAACAGCCGCTGTTATGGCGCTTCTGGAAAACGGCGGCAATGACAAGACCTTCAGGCAGCGGATTCATGCGCTGGAAGCCACAATTGTAGAGCAGGAGCGGCGAATTGAGCTTCGACGGCTGAGTGCGTGGAGCGAAACGGCTGCTTTTGGCAGGCCGGGTTATACTTTCGACGCGCCATCTCCCCAAGAATTGAAGCGGACATGCCGGATGCTGCTAAGGAAGTCCGGTCCTGCTTCAATTAGCGCAAGAGCAGCGGATCACTAGGGGAATTGGAGTTCATGTATTTTAATGCGTTTAACGGAAGGATTAAAACGTAATCACCACATTCCCTCTCTTGCGTTCCGTATCCAAGTAGGCGTGCGCTTCCGGAACTTGCTCCAGCCCGTATTCGCGATCGATATTTGCGCGGAGCTTCCCGGCGTTTGCTCCCCTGCATACGCCTACTACTTCGGCTCCGAATGCTTTCGCGAGCTGTACAGCCGACAGTCCAACAGCTCCCGAGGCGCCATTGACAAGTATCTTTTGGCCGGGCTTCAGCCCGGCTTTTTCGCGCAGAAAGGTAAGCGCGGTAGCGGTGCCGTCACAAATCGCGGCGGCTTCCGCAAACGACATGCCGTCCGGCATGACCGCAAACGACATGCCGTCCGGCATGACCGCAAGCGGCTTGGATTTCGGCAGGCATTTGTATTCGGCGTGGGCGCCGGAAGTAGCCGCTCTAATACCGAATACGCGGTCCCCAACGCGAAACTGCTTTACGTCGCGGCCGACGGCGTCGATGACTTCCGCAAGCTCCGTGCCCAGAATAGGCTGCTTGGGTTTCTTCAACCCGTAGATAAGCTTCACGATGAAGGAGTCTCCCTTACGGAAGGCGCAATGCGCCGAACCTGAGGTAGAGGCCTCCAACCGAATGCGAACTTCGACATTCCCGGGCTCCGGCATCGCGACATCCTCCAACCGCAGAACATTCGGGAGCCGTATTAGATGCAAATGATTGCCTTCATCTTCATTCCTCCTCGAAATAAAAAACGTCCTCAAGCGGAACGCCAAGGGCGAGCGCGATACGGAACGCAAGCTCCAGCGAAAAAGAACGTTGATGACTCTCCATTAGCGAATGCCCAGCGATGACTGCACGCATTTTTAATACTGCGCATAAAAGATAAACGATTTACGAAAACAAAATGATGGTATGCTGGCGACATGTTTGGCTCCTCTGATGCAAGTGTTCCAACGAATATGAGGTTGGGCCATTCAAATTGCATATCACAGATCTAATGGGGGGAGTTTCTTATGGCGCAACCATCGTTGAAAAAAACAGGCAAACTCACATTTTTTCCATTTCGCACGGTGCGGGCCAAAACGCTGGCCACCTTGCTTCCGGCAGTGGTTCTGACGTTGATTGCCATTACGGGCTTTTCCTATTTGTACGCTGAAAACAGCATTCAGGACCAAATCCAGCAGCGGATGGATTCCCAGCTAAGCGATGTCACGGGCCAAATAGCTGCCCGTTTAAATGATAGCGGCAAGCTTCCCGAAGTGATGGCCCGCACGATTGAGGGTCAGTCCACATCGTTTACCCAGAAACAATACGAAGCTATGCTGCACCGCACGATTTCCGGCAACTCTGAAATTACGGGCATGGGCGTGTTTTTTGAATCACAGCGTTACGATCCGATGAGAAAATATTATTCGGCCTACGTTTACCGCAAAGGGGGAGAGCTTGTTGCCTCCGAACAATATAACGACCACGCCTACGATTACCATTCGCAGAACTGGTACAGCGACTACAAGACGCAAGCAGGCGTCACTTCTCCTTATTATGATGCCATTATGGACATGACGCTGGTCACCTATTCGGTTCCTTTTTTTGATGAAAACCAGGTTTTGATGGGTTTGGTGACCGGGGACATGAACCTGGCTACGATTCAGCATTACATAGAAAATACCGAAGTTGGCGCTGAAGGATGGGCGACTCTTTATGACGCGCAAGGGAACTACCTGGCAGGACCGGATGTCGGCAAAGTGATGAAAATGAAGCTGGCGGACGAGCCCAATCCCGAGCTTGCGGGCTTGGCTCAAGAGGCGACAGACAGAAGCAGAGGGATGGCGATCTATAAAGAAGGAGGAGAAACCTATCGCGTTTTTTATCAAAAGCTGGATGAGCTTGGGTGGCTGCTAACGATGACGGTTCCCGAAAGCGAGCTGTTTCGTCCATTACAGACGTTGCTTCTTTGGATTTCCGTAATCTCCGTTGCGGGGTTGGCGGTAATGATTTTTTCCGTTCTGCTGTACAGTGTCATGATTACGCGCAATCTGCAAAAAGTGAACGCATTGTCCCAAGGCTTGGCGAACGGCGATTTGACCATGGAATTGGTCATTCCGGGCAGGGACGAATTTGCCTCGATGGCAGGCAACCTAAACATCATGATTTCAAAATTGAGGGAATTATTGTCCAAAATCGGGGAAAGCTCTCTTCAAGTAGCCTCTGCTTCGCAACAGCTTAGCGCCAGCTCCGACGAATGCAGCAAAGTGACGGAAAGCGTCGTAAATGCCATTCAGGAGGTTGCCTCCGGCTCCGAATCGCAGATGCAATCGACGGAAGAGACGGCGATCTCCATGGAGGCCATGTCCGCCGGGGTGGAAGAGATTGTAGATCATGCCTTGAACTCGTCGCAGGCAGCGGCCAAAATGACGGAACGCGCCAATTACGGCGGAACGCAGATGAAGGAAGCGGCCTTATTCCTGAAGGAGCTGGAGCGGGACAATGCCGCTACTTTAAAAGTAATCGCCCAATTAGAGCAGCGCTCCGGCGAAATTGATGGAATCGTTCATTTTATTGCCGAGATCAGCAGCCAGACCAACTTACTATCCTTGAATGCATCCATCGAAGCGGCTCGCGCAGGACAACATGGCAAAGGGTTTGCCGTAGTGGCGAACGAAGTGAAAAAGCTGGCCGAACGCGCCAAAGAAGCCGCTCAAAGCATCGGCGTGCTTATAGGAGAAGTACAAGCAGGCAGTGCCGACGCATCCGGTGCAATGGCTGCAAGCAGCAGGAAGGTGGCCGAAGGCGCATCTCTGGCAGCGGAAGCCGAGTCCATTTTTGCAGAGATCACGCAGGGATTGTCGGGCATTAGCGCTCAAAATAACGAAATATACGCTTCCTCCCAAGCGTTGATGGCGGGGACGGAGCAAATCAACGCCGCCGTGGATCAGCTTGCCGGCATCGCCAAAAGCACGACAGGTCATGCCGGAACCGTTGCAGGCGCTTCCGAGGAACAGCTAGCTTCCATGCAGCAGGTTGCATCCTCGTCCGCAGACTTGACGAGCCTTGCGGAAGGACTTCAACAGCTTACATCGCGTTTTAAAGTGGAATAAACCATTGTGCGAGATAAGGCCCTGTTTGGTTCCCTGTTTCTTTGCCTTGACTCCCTTTAAGAGCCTTATATATAATTACTACATCAATTGAGGGAGGCTCGGTCATGACGAAGCAAAATGAAATTATCGTTGTTCTCGATTTTGGAGGGCAATACAACCAGCTGATCGCGCGCCGGATTCGTGATTTAGGCGTTTACAGCGAGCTGCTGCCATATAACACTTCGGTAGAGCGCATCCGCGAACTGCAGCCTAAAGGCATCGTGTTTTCGGGCGGTCCTGCCAGCGTGTACGAGGAGAATTCTCCTTTGGTCGACCCGGCCATTTACGATCTGGGTATTCCTATCTTTGGCATTTGCTACGGCATGCAAATGATGTCCCATCAGCTTAAAGGCAAGGTTGAGCGTGCGGGCAAACGGGAATACGGAAAAGCAGAAGTGGAATTCCAGGAAGGCAGCCACATCGCGCATGGTCTCGACCGCGTTCAAACGGTATGGATGAGCCACAGCGATTTGGTTATCGAGCCGCCGGCCGGCTTCCAAATCGATGCCAAAACCGAGCACGCGCCTATCGCGGGCATGAGCGATCCTGAGCGCAACTTCTATGCTGTTCAGTTCCACCCGGAGGTTCGTCACTCCCAATTCGGCAATGAAATGATTCGGAACTTCCTGTACCAAATTTGCGATTGCGACGGCAACTGGTCCATGGAAACTTTTATCGACGATACGATTGCGGATATCCGCGCGCAAGTTGGTGACAAAAAGGTGCTTTGCGCCTTGTCCGGCGGCGTGGATTCTTCCGTGGTTGCGATTTTGCTCCATAAAGCGATCGGCGATCAATTGACTTGTATGTTTATTGACCACGGCTTGCTGCGCAAAGGCGAAGCCGAAAGCGTTATGGACACGTTTGTGGGCAAATTCGATATGAAGGTGCTCAAAATCGATGCCAGAGATCGTTTCCTGGGCAAGCTGAAGGGCGTAGACGATCCCGAGCAAAAACGGAAAATTATCGGCAACGAGTTTATTTATTGCTTCCAGGAAGAGTCGGACAAGCTGGAAAACTTCGAGTTTCTGGCACAAGGCACGCTTTACACGGATATCGTGGAAAGCGGCACGGCTACGGCTCAAACGATCAAATCTCATCACAACGTCGGCGGCTTGCCGGAGGACATCAAGTTTAAGCTGGTTGAGCCGCTCAAGGCGCTGTTTAAGGACGAGGTTCGCAAAGTCGGCGAGGAATGCGGTTTGCCGGAAGCAATCGTATGGCGCCAGCCGTTCCCTGGACCGGGTCTGGCCATTCGCGTGCTTGGCGAGGTAACGGAGGACAAGCTGCACATCGTGCGCGAATCCGATGCTATTCTTCGCGAGGAAATCGCCAATGCCGGTCTTGACCGCGAAATTTGGCAATACTTCACCGCTCTGCCGAACATGAAGAGCGTAGGCGTTATGGGCGATGCCCGTACCTACTCCTACACCGTCGGCATCCGCGCCGTAACGTCCATCGACGGCATGACTGCGGACTGGGCACGTATTCCTTGGGACGTATTGGAGAAAATCTCCGTTCGTATCGTCAACGAAGTGGATAACGTTAACCGTATCGTGTACGACGTGACGTCGAAGCCGCCAGCTACCATCGAGTGGGAATAATTGGGGTAGATTAATGTCATCATAACGTCTGTATCCTTGATAGATGCGGGGTTACAAACGTCTTGCCACTGAAATTCCACTCACGCCTGCGACAATAGAGTGCTAAAATTACTCTCTTTTATTTGCGTTGTTTAGCGAATAGAAGGGAGTTTTTTTATGAGATATACAGGAGCAATTTTATGAGAAAGGGGCTTTGGATATGGGTACAAAAGTAGCTATAATAACTGATGTTCATGGGAATCGTTCAGCGTTACGTGCAGTATTGGAGGAAATAGACAACGATAGTGAGATTCAACATATATATTGCTTGGGAGATATGATAGCGATTGGTCATGAATCTAATGAAGTTCTTGAGCTTTTATTTGCACGTAACGATGTTTCAATGGTTACAGGAAACCATGATGAAGCGGTAATGGCACTCATACAAGGCAAAGAATATCCTGTAAGTCATTCCCATTGTAAGGAGCATCATGAATGGATAGCATCACGAATAGATAGGAAGTTTGTTCCAAAGCTAATGGAATTACCACGAATTATGACACCCGCACATGATGTAAAGCAGCTCTTACTCCATCATTATCATATGACAGAACAAAAAAAGTTCGCTCCGATAAGCGATGACCCTTTTGCATCAATTGAGAAAGATCCAACACCTGATAAACTTGACCTGCAATATGATGGATGCGATGCGGATATCGTTTGTTTTGGTCATCATCATACTAAACATTTCTTCATATCAAACAAAAGAATTTACCTCAATCCAGGTTCGTTAGGGTGTTATGACTTACCAGCTGCTCGTTATGCCGTACTTAATATTGGCGGTAGAATCGATGTTAGTTTCAAAGAAGTTCCATACGATAATAAAGAATTTTTAGCTTCTTACCATCGACTTGGAGTTCCTGATTCAGATTTTATCTTGAAGATTTTTCATGGAAATCAACACATTGACGTTTAATTAAGCATGGATTTCATAAAGCTATCAATGGAAGAGTGTTTGAATCATTAGTGTTCAGTGAAAATAAAGTCTTAGACTGCCGCTCTTGTCATTCAACTAACGTTTCCCGTTAGTTGAATCTTGAATGATCAATCCACATTATAATCCCACTGCTGATTTAATTTGTTCTCTCTGAGAAGTAATTAACAATTTCAACTTTTCAGTTCCAAAGGCCCCTGACGTAAAACCATTCGCTTTCGGATAGTAGACCATACGAAATGATGTGCCATCTTGAAGGTGCACTCGCAGGAAAATACCAGCCTCATGTTTTATTTTCTCATAGACAGCAGCGAAACCAACATATGGCAAAGGCAGGAGCTCAGAAATGAATTCCGATGACGCTTCTTGGCTGAAGTCGCCGATTGGGCTACCATCTTGGCCGCTTTCTAAGCTGACTTTCTCCACCTTACCTTGAATGTCTAAGAGATCCCCCATAGTTGTGGCATTCGGATTTTCCTTCACTTCGTAAATCTTGTCATCCGCTACGACGCGAAACTCCGATTTGTAACCCTTCATTGCATAAATAGAGGTACCAATCGGAAGGAATGCCGCATCCCCGTTCTTGACTACATGATCTGTACAAGCATGGTCATTAAGCATATAGGAGACTTCGCCCACCTTGTTTCCGAGTTGCTCCGTTGTTACCGCTTTGGTTCCATCGTAATTTTGATAATATTTGATGTTATTGATCATAAGGAAATCGACCCAATCAATTTCTGCCATGCATGGTTTGTGAATCGTACCGCAACTGGCCATAACAAACATTAAAAGCAACACAAACGAAGTCTGTTTCCAGTATTTAATCCGCCTCATAGCAATCACCTCAGACATTATAGACGGGTTTTCTGATATCGAAGTTGCGGCTGCTTTTGTTTAACTATCCTGCACGTTAGCTAAATGAAGTTTTGTCTGGCTAAAATTATATTTTCTCAGCCCAACGTGCTCACAAACCATGTAATAAGGTGTTTTTCTTGTTGCGAGCCCAGTATTAAGGGACTTTCATGTCAAAAAATAAACGACAAGAAAATACGTTCAAATGAAAAGGGGCTGTCCGAAAAGCCGATCCGCGTATCTGATTCAATTAAAAACGCTAATGGACATCCGTGTCCGTTAGCGCTTATTTTTTAGCTTTTTGCGTTTGTAACGGACATTGATGTCCGTTACAGCGAAAATTATCCAATAATTACCCATTTTGGGGCTCTAACGGACAAGGATGTCCGTTAGCATTTCAAAATCTGCGTTTTACGCGTCTAACGGACTTCCGTGTCCGTTAGAGCGTTTGACTTTTTGGACAGCCCCAAATCGGGATTATTATGTCGTTTTGCTGAACTGTCTCATTCAACTAACGTTCCCCGATAGCGTAATGGCTTTGTTCACTCGTATGCCTCTCCAGCTAATAATGAGGTTGAGCCTCAAAAAACTCTCCAGCGTTTGGATCTGATTGTGCACGATCGCTTGGAACTCCTCGGCTTCCTTCTCCAACTGCGTAATGAGCGGCTCGGAGCCGGCGCACTTCACTAACTTCTCGCGTCGGGGATGTCATGTCCAAGCCATCGCTCTCGTACAATAGAAGAAGGAAAAACGCGGGCAGGTCAAATCGTTTTGGAGGGGTTGCAATGAAAATTACGTCAGGAAGCTTCGAAGTCGTCTATCACGGCAGAGTGTTCGCCTATGAGATGAACCCGATCGAAATCGTGTTGTCAGAGGAAAACGATCCTCTTGCGTTTGTTTTTTGTATCGAATACGATCAGGAGCGAAATGATTTCACGACGGATATCAGGCTCGTTAAACATAATGAAGTACGTATTACATGCATCAACTTCCCGAGAGGCAAGCCGATTGGCAGCTCAGACATGATTCATCTTGGGGTTATGAACAACCGGAAACTTTCGCTGCGTTACGAGATTACCGTTAATTCCGACGCCTCTTCCTGGGCGCTGATCTTCACCTTTTATGCGGGAGAGGGGGTTCCGACTCATGAATAAACTCGAAATCCAGGACCCGAAGGTCGCAAGCAAAATTATAGCGGCAAATGCCGAAAGCGAGAAACGAAGAGCAGAACTCGGTTTTCTCGGTAAATTTTTCGGATCGGGCGACAATGTTCGCCTGTATATCGTAGGCACGATCGCATTATCCGTCCTTCTCATTGCGCTTATCTATACATTGACGCCGGAGCCATACCGTTCCCCTAGCTTCGGCTTAAAGGAGATGTGGACGTTAGTCGTGCTTCCAGTCGAATCAACCATTATCGGCTACTTGATCGGATCGCGATCGAAGGAGAACGGCGGTTAGTTCAGGATGGCAGTTCATACTTGATCAAGTATGAACTGCCGCTCTTCTTGCTAAACTAACGTTCTCCGTTAGCTTAAAGCTTGCTTCCCAAATATCTTTTGAATAACGCTAATGATAGCTCTTTTTCTTCGGACATAAGATTTTCTGCTATCTGTTTAATCACTTCTGTATCGCGTAGCTCAATTAAATTTGGAACTAACAAATCTGGAGGTGCTATCCACTTAGAATCAATTATTTCACTTGCATCTAATTGAAGGGTTCCCCCAAGTATTTCACCAAGAAAATGAAATAAAATAACCTGATGATTTGAACTGCTAATAAAATTATAAATGCCTGTTGTGCCTGTAAGTCTAACATCATATCCGGTTTCTTCTTTTGCTTCTCTACGAGCTGCATCTAGAATATCTTCGCCATACTCGATTCTTCCAGATGGGAAGTTCCACTTATTTTTAACAGATGCTTTGTTTTCTTTGACTATAAGTACCTTGTCTTCACATATTATCGAAACACTTACAACCAGTACAATTCCGTTTTGAGTCATATTAAGAACCTCCAGTTTCAAAGAAACACCACCATCAATATTAGAACATAAGTTCCTTTATTTGCAAATGTATACATCTGTGCTCGCCAAGCTATACTGCCCGTTATCTTAATGAAGTATAGTCAGTCTAAAACTTTATTTTCTTCTGACAATTAGCCCTTTGGAGGTCATTATGGAGATTGGAGATGTAATTACATTCGGAAGTTTTGAATGGATTATTTTAGACATAAAGGATGATCGAATACTGATTCTAGCAAAGGATATAATCGAATTACGTGATTATCATAATAAGTCGGAGAACATTACTTGGAAAGATTGTACGTTGATCTTGGACTATCCAAGCAAAAATCAAAGGTATTGGTTTCAAAGAAAAGATATTAACAATATCAAAAGAAGAGCATCTTATTTAAATTCAATATGGTGGTGGTGGACGCGAACGCCCGGGAAAAATAATCGGAATGAAGTTGCTTGATAAGAAATCATTGAACTTACCAAATAGGTGAGTTTTTTTATGCTCAAGGCTCCATGTCGAGCCATGTCTATTTTTTGTACAGATTGGCCTTGTATAATTGTGTTGCGCATTGACAATTGGGGTATTATTCCAGTTTGGATGTATTAAGGCGAAGATACTGTAAGAAATGGAGGGAGGAAATACGAAGGACAGACCACCGTCTGCGTGCCTGGCGCGCACTATTTGCATCTGAAATGATTGAGATTTCGACAGTTCATATGGCCGCTGGGCAAACAGCATGGGTTTATTCGCGCGAGGCATTATATCGAGGATCATCCTACTGTCAAAAAACTAGAGCGCAGATGTAGTGGAATGGAGGAGACTTTGGTGTCGAAACGAAACAGCAATGTAAGCAAAGTGTTGCTGCCGTTATTTTTGGCAGTTGTGCTTATTTTGCAAACGGTGATGCTCCCTGCTGCCGCATATGCGGAGAGCGTCCTACACGGCTCCGAAACGGAATCGGTTATTGAATCGGACTTGCCGAACGCGGAAGAGGTGCTTTCTGAGTCCGATGCGGAAAAAGTGCAAAGCGATTCCGAAACGGAAGTGGCGAGCGAACCCGACACACTGAACAATTTCGCATTAATGGCGGCAGGTCCGAGTGACAAAACCGCGGTGTTCATGGGGGCTAATTCAGCTTTCCCGTTGGAAGTGACACAGGGTAGCGTCATTGTTAATTCAGGCGGTACGATTCAGGGGAGACAGCCGTTTACTCTCAAATCGGCAAATCTAAAGGTGCCTGTGAATGGCGATGATTTAAACCCAACGAATGCAGACCCTGAAAGCTACATACAGAAGGGTGACTGGATTGAGTTAAAAAGAGACGACTACTTCAAGGAAGTGGTCCTGCCAACTGCTACAAGAACCCTGAATGCACAGACGGATTCAGGCACAAGACAGCTTGGTACTGCCTATTTCACTCCGAATAGTATCCGGATTGTATTTAATGGCGATGATAACTTTTTCAATGGCGTTGGACGAGGTATTGTCTTTAGTTTTGAAACGACTGCCAATGCCGATGTAACGGGAATGGAGTATGGCGAAACAAAGTCCATCTCGATTTTCGGGGGAGCGTATCAGCTGAAAAACCCGGATGTTACGCCAGGGTACAGCATCAATCTGACCGGAAACAACTGGCCAAAGAATGGAAGCTGGACCTGGTGGTATGTGACCGTCCCGGGCTATCAAGACGGTTATTTGACCATCCAGTCCGCGCCATCCTCATTTGATGTGCTTGATCCAACCCTCAAGCTGCCTCTTGATGGGATGACGTTTTATACGAAACCTTCCGATTACCGTATGGTCTATGTACCGGGCTCCTTCGAGGTAAACGGCACTAAGGTAGACCCAACCATTGATGCTGATGGCAGTTTAAGCTACATCTTCCCGGCGGGAACGGGGGTTGATCCAAAGGTTCAGTATCAGGCATGGTTCCATAAGGATATGTTCTATAAAGAATACCGTAATGTGGCAATCGATCCCGGTCGGAATGGCGGACAACGTTTTGATCCGAAAGTCGAACTGAGGGATTCGGGCGCTGTTGTAAAGGCCGATGCGGTAAGGGAATCGTGGATTGCGCCCGACTGGATTCAAGCCTCCGGTTCTTATGACCATCCCAATGAAACCATCACTTGGAAAATTGTTGTAAACCAATACAACAAAAAGGGCTTAAAGAATTTTACGATTATCAATGTATTGCCTGCAGGGCTGGACTTTCTATCTGCCGAGTGGCGGACATGGGAAAATGGCGTTGCATCTGAAGGAACGGAAATCACTCCGGATTCAAACGGCGTTTATTCCTTTGGCGATATTAATGGGAGAGTCGAATTAGAGATTAAGAGCAAGGTGGCAGGCGGCTCCAATTTCAGAATCGACCCGCGTGCCAACTGGAATCTGGATACGCCGGACGGCATTCAGAATAATGATGCAACAACAGGCGTAAGACCTATTGCTGTAACCGACGAAGCAATCATCACGATAGGAGCGCATACGTTTACAAAAGCAGGCTCGATTACGATGGAGGATTATAACCTGGGCGGCATCACGTGGACTGTTAATTTAGCGCCGCAATATGACTTGCCGAATGCAGCAGTATACGATGTACTTGTGCATGGCGGGGATTTGAATGTCCTGAATAACGCCGTGGATGAAACCGGCGAGGTTAGCGCTGAAACGATTGCGAAAATCAAGGGGGGCATTAATACAGCCCAGCTTTGGAAGCAATATCACGAAGGCACCCTCAAGAGCGCAAGCAGTTTAACCTTGAAGGCCATTCCTTTGACGGTGAACGGAGAAATAGTGGCGGATTTGATCAAAGCGACCGGGTACACCGACACGGCTGCTTCCTTCAGCTTCCGTTCACTTGAGACCAGGCCAGCCATTCTTTTCAGGCAGAATTTTGATGCTGGAAAAGCACACTGGAATCGGGCTGTGCTGATTGAGGGCGCAAGTGTAAAAACGGCGCAGAACAATGCTAATCTTCATTTGCGTATGCTGAATAAGGATATGCTTTTTGCGTCTAGGCCATTGAAAGAGGATGGCACATTCGAAAATGTGACTCCCAATCATCCTGGCAGCTATATTAGAAACGATAGCAACGAAGCATGGACGATCTCTGGCTATGACCGGATAAGCAAAACGGTTACATTCCGCCTGGGAGTGAATATGCCGGGATACAACACGGACGAAATGGCCAAGCAGGGCGGAAGCCGAGTCATTAGCGATATCAAGCTAGTGGATACGCTGCCGGAAGGCTGGGAGTTCGTTCCGTTTTCCGAGGACAAAGATTTTGAGCTTTGGAAAAGCTACTCGGATAATAGCTCGGGTACCGAATACGGTGTTAGAAACGACGTCAGAACAATCATAGAACCAGGCTCGAATGCCCATGTAGTAAGCTTCTCCCATAGCGGAAACGTAGGAACCTTCACTTTCTCCAAATTGGAAAGTCCTTATGTGATTTTGGTAAAGGCAAGACCATCCAATGCGGCATTAGAGAAATATTTGGAGGAATATACGACTAACGGGACGGACAAGCAGGTGCTGCATAACAAAGCCGACCTTCATATGACATGGGGCGGAGAGGAAATGGTTCTCACCGAACAACGCAGAATCATCGTGCCTATACAGACTTTGGGCAAGTCGGTGACCAAGCCGGTGCCAGGCGTTCTGGAATGGACGGTAAATTATACGCCGCCATTCAATATGGAGCAAGGCGTTTATTTGCAAGACACCCTGGGCGCCGGCATGAATCCCCGCTATGAAGTAAACGGAAAGCTTGTGCTTACGACGCCTAGCATGGCCGTATATCCTGCCGAGCTAACGCCAAGCGGCGCTCTGCAGCGAGCTGGTGCGGCATTGGATCTGAGCGACCCGAATGCCGAGGTTCAGGTAGAAGCAGCAGCGGGTGCGAATGGCACTACGGTGCTAACCTTTAAAATGACCGATCCAAACAAGTTTTATCAGTTTGTGTATCAGACCGAGGTCGATCCAACGATAGCAAAGCCCGGTGACAAAATGGGCAATGAAGTCAAGCTGGAGGGCGATGACAATCTGAAATCCGTCAGCGCCAGAAGCGAAAGCACGCTGGACAGTTCGGACGTCGCCGGCAGCTCAACCTCCAATGCCCTTCTGCCCATGAAAAAGGTAGATCCCGATGGCAATCCGTTGAATGGCGTAGTGTTTACGCTCTTCAAAAAGGACAACGGGACTGAAATCGCCAAAGGAACAACGGGCAATGGCGGAAGACTTAATCTGCTTTTCCCGGACCCGGGGTATTACGAGCTGAAGGAAACGTATATTGACACAACAACATGGCTGCCGACCACAAGGATTTATCAGGTATACGTCGGGAATACGCCCGGGAAGCCTATCTGGGTTGATGGCGTAAAAGTAACCTCCGATGAACCTCTGGTTGTGCCTACGCCGGCGCAAGGAAAGCTGACGATTAGCAATAAGGTTGAAGGCAACGGCGGCGATATTCTTAAGAATTTTGAATTCACAGTGACCTTTACTGGCGAAGGCAAAGACGGAGAATACGTCTATAAGAAGCCGGACAATACATTCGGCATCATCAAGAGCGGTGACAAGATCATCTTGAAGCATGAGGAGTCCGTAACCATTCCGGCATTGCCCAGGGATCTGGTCTATACGGTAACCGAAGCCGATTATACGGCTGTTGACGGCTATACGACCACGCCGGAGACGAGAGAATTGTCCGGCACGATCGAGAATAAAGGCGATCACAAGGCGGACTTTGTCAATGAACGAATCGTCAGCAAGCTGACCATTAGCAATCTAGTAATGGGCAATGGCGGCGACAAGACGAAGGATTTTGAGTATACCGTCAGCTTCGAGGATGCGGGCAAGGAAAAAAGCTACGCATACGAAAAGTCGGATGGAAGCATAGGTACGATCAAATCCGGCGATAGCTTCCGGCTTAAGGACGGAGACACGTTGGATATTCTGGATCTGCCTAAGCAGTTGCAGTATACAGTTACCCAAACGGATTACACAATCGACGGATACGTGACGTCTCCGCAGGAACGTTACGGCACCGGAGTTATGCAAGGCCAAGATGAAAGTGTTCCGTTCACGAACATACGGGTAATAAAGGGCGGACTGCTCGTCAGCAACACGGTTAAGGGTAAAGCTGACGACAAGCAAAAGCTGTTTACGTACACGGTTGTTTTTACAGGCGAGGGATCGGACGGATCTTACGTCTATGAGAAGTCGGATGGCAGCACGGGCATGATCAAGAGCGGAGAGAGCTTCGAGCTTGCAGATGGCCAGACGTTCGTCGTGCAAGGACTGCCGACTTATCTTCAGTATAAGGTAACGCAGGAGGATTATACGTCGGATGGCTATGTGACGGATCCTGCCAGTTTTGTACGTACAGGGAATGTTCCGGAGAAAATAGTGGCAGAGGAACACTATGTCAACATCCGTCCATATCTGGAAGGCGTGCTGCGAGACAACAATACGGGAGAAGTCATTCCGAATGCGCCTATCACGGTGACCGATCTGAAGACAGGCAAGTCGACTCAGGCGGTGACGAACGAGAAAGGCGAGTATTCCCTTCCGGCCTTAGCAGGCACCGACTATACGATCACGTATACGAAACGGTATCAGATAGGTGGAACCGAGGTTCCTGTTGAGTTTACGCAAAAAGCAAATGTGGCGGGCAGTGTGACGGACGAGACCGTTCCGGCGGAAATTACGGCGGTAGGGATCGTTATGTTCAAACAGCCAAATGGAGTAACGGAGCTATTCGACAATTCGTTTACCAGCCACATGCGTATTTATTTGAAGGACAAGGACGGCAATTACCTGGAGGAAAATGGCCAACCTAAAGCTTTTCCGATGGCAGCGAACGGTACGTTTTCCGTGGAGGGGCTGAGCGAGCAGAAATACACCATGGAAGTTCGTTATCAAGCCGATACGGGCAAGGAGCTGCTCCTAAAAGTAGCGCAATTGGACGTAGAAGCTAACGGAGAGCTGAATATTTCGGAGGAATTGGTCGACCCATACGGTACGGTTTATGATGAAACAACAGGAGATGCTGTTACCGGCACCAAAATCGCTGGAGCGAAGGTTACTCTGTATTATGCGGATACGCAGCGAAACAGAGATAACGGTCGCACGCCAGATGCGAAAGTAACGCTGCCAGCGGTTCCGAATTTCCCGCCGCATGACAACAAGAGCCCGGAGCAGGATAGCGATGCGGACGGATTCTATGCGTACATGGTATTTCCAGAGGCAGATTACTATCTGATTGTAACGAAGGAAGGCTATGAGACGCACAGGAGCCATACGATTTCGGTCGACTTCGATATCGTAAGATACGACGTGCCAATGAAGCCTGTACCTAAGCTGATACAAGGTAAAGTAACTATCAGCAATAAGGTTATGGGCAACGGCGGCGATAAGTCGAGAGAGTTTGAGTATACCGTCAACTTCGAGAATGCGGGCAAGGACGAAACCTATGAATACGAGAAGTCGGATGGCAGCACGGGTATGATCAAGTCCGGCGATAGCTTCCGGCTCAAGGACGGAGAGACTTTGGCTATTTTGAGTCTACCGGAGCATCTGAGCTATACAGTCGTTCAAACTGACTACACAGCCGATGGATACGTGACGTTTCCGCAGGAACTTAAGGGCACCGGAGTGATAATAGGCGAGGATGAGGTTATCCCGTTTACGAATACACGGGTCATCAAGGGCGGACTGCTCGTCAGCAACACGGTAAAAGGAAAAGATGACGACAAGCAAAAGCTGTTTACGTACACGGTTGTTTTTACAGGCGAGGGATCGGATGAATCCTACGTTTATGAGAAGTCGGATGGCAGCACGGGCATGATCAAGAGCGGAGAGAGCTTCGAGCTTGCAGATGGCCAGACGTTCGTCGTGCAAGGGCTGCCGACGTATCTTCAGTATAAGGTAACGCAGGAGGATTATACGACGGATGGCTATGTGACGGATCCTGCCAGTTTTGTACGTACAGGGAATGTTCCGGAGAAAATAGTGGCAGAGGAACACTATGTCAACACCCGTCCATATCTGGAAGGCGTGCTGCGAGACAACAATACGGGAGAAGTCATTCCGCATGCGCCTATCAAGGTGACCGATCTGAAGACAGGCAAGTCGACTCAGGCGGTAACGAACGAGAAAGGCGAGTATTCCCTTCCGGCCTTAGCAGGCACCGACTATACGATCACGTATACGAAGCGGTATCAGATAGGTGGAACCGAGGTTCCTGTTGAGTTTACGCAAAAAGCAAATGTGGCGGGCAGTGTGACAGATGAGACCGTTCCGGCGGAAATTACAGCGGTAGGGATCGTTATGTTCAAACAGCCAAATGGAGTAACGGAGCTATTCGACAATTCGTTTACCAGCCACATGCGTATTTATTTGAAGGACAAGGACGGCAATTACCTGGAGGAAAATGGCCAACCTAAAGCTTTTCCGATGGCTGCGAACGGTACGTTTTCCGTGGAGGGGTTAAGCGAGCAGAAATACACCATGGAAGTTCGTTATCAAGCCGATACGGGCAAGGAGCTGCTCCTAAAAGTAGCGCAATTGGACGTAAAAGCTAACGGAGAGCTGAATATTTCGGAGGAATTGGTCGACCCATACGGTACGGTTTATGATGAAACAACAGGAGATGCTGTTACCGGCACCAAAATCGCTGGAGCGAAGGTTACTCTGTATTATGCGGATACGCAGCGAAACAGAGATAACGGTCGCACGCCAGATGCGAAAGTAACGCTGCCAGCGGTTCCGAATTTCCCGCCGCATGACAACAAGAGCCCGGAGCAGGATAGCGATGCGGACGGATTCTATGCGTACATGGTATTTCCTGAGGTAGACTACTATCTGATTGTAACGAAGGAAGGCTATGAGACGCACAGGAGCCATACGATTTCGGTCGACTTCGACATCGTAAGATACGACGTGCCAATGAAGCCGATCCGTTCCGGCGGCGGCTCAGGCGGCAACGCCGGCAATGGCGGCGGTCATAACGGAACCGACAATGGTAACGGCGGAACCGATAACGGTAACGACGGAACTGACAGCGGCAATAACAACACCGATAACGGTAACGACGGAACCGGCAGCGGTAATAACGAAACCGACAACGGCAACGGCGGAACCGGCAGCGGTAATAACGACACCGACAACGGCAACGGCGGAACTGACAGCGGTAATAGCGAAACCGGCAACGGTACCGGTGAAACCGACAGCGGTAATAACGAAACCGGCAACGGTAACGGTGGAACCGACAGCGGTAATAGCGAAATCGGCAACGGTAACGGTGGAACCGACAGCGGTAATAGCGAAACCGGCAATGCCAGCAGCGAGCTTGACGATGTTCCTAAAACTGGGGATAACGATGCTTCGCCTATCCTCTATATGATTTTGGCGTTGATGTCCTTGATGACAATAGGATTTTGTCTCTTCGGCCACAAGAAGAAAAAGCTTATTCAATAATGTGAAAGGCGGTAAGAAAATGAGGAAAATCAAAAAAATTCTTATCGCCGTTTCTTTCCTTGTGTTGGTATTTTCTCTAGTCAATCTGGCGAGAATTTTCCTGCGTGATTATGACGAGCGGCAGAAAATCGAGGAGCTGGATATCATTTGGAAGGAAGAATCGGATATAGGCGAAGGGGATGCACTCCCCTTCCTCTTGTCCGACAAGCTGAATGAACCGGTCATGCTTTCCGAATTTAAAGAGCTTTATATGAGGAACTCGGACATCGTTGGCTGGCTAAAGATAGACGGGACCCGGATCGAATATCCGGTCATGCAGAATCTACAGGATGCTGACTACTATCTCAATCATGATTTCGATAAAAGAGAGAACAAAAGCGGCCTTCCATTTCTAGACGAACATAGCCAAACCAACGGAACGGGCATCTCACTGATTCATGGACACCACATGAAAAGCGGTTGGATGTTCAAAGATTTAATGAAGTATAAAAAGGAAAGCTTTTATAAAGAGCATTCTACGTTCCAGTTCAGCACGCTGTACGAAAAGCAAGAATATGAAATTATTGCCGTTATTCTCTCACAAGTTTATCGCAAATCGGACGACGTTTTTAAATACTACCAGATTGAGAATGTAAGTACGCCCGACGAATTCGATTTATATGTTCAGAGCATCAAGCAGCTTGCTCTATACGACACGGGCGTAACCGCTCAATTTGGCGATACGCTTATGGTATTGTCTACATGCGAGTACTCAACCAAAAATGGCCGTTTGGCGGTAATCGCCCGCAAGCTGAAATGACGTAGAAATAATTTCAAAAGAGCCGGAATTCCTTTGGCAGCAAAAGGTCCCGGCTCGGATTTTTTTTACGCTTTTGTTAAGGGGCATGTTCTTTAATTGATTTTACATTTTTTGCTCCTGCAGATTTTTCATGACAACAAATAAGTTGAAGCAAAAGAGCGCGGTAAACAGTGGAAAAACAATCATCTCCACAACGTCTACGGAAACCCCGTTTGTCAGCATAGAAGCAATCATTGCGTCGATGGCCAGCAGCATGGCAATTCCTTTGATCGTAATAACAGGCACCAGCAGATAACCTAAGCTCTTTTTGCGGGCAAAAGCGATTCCCCCAATGATGGCAAGCGGGACTATAATACCCAGATCTAACGCCTGGATTGGAAAGGTTGTGTAATGCTCCAGGCCGGTTGGCACGCTCCCTTGCAGCAGAGGGGGAATTAATCGGCCCAGCCACATAAGCAATATGATGGAGCCTAATGCAACAGTGGAATAGCCGATATATCGGTTTGGAAGCTTGGAGAAATGGAGGGTGCCCCTTTTTGAGATAAGTCCATACATCGTAATAATAAAGCCAAAAAACGACAATGACATTAATACAACATAAACCAGGAAAAAAGGATTATAGACGGCGACAAAGCAATACGTTGCATACATGTAGAGACAATAAGCCAACGTGCCCGCCAGCAGCATTTCGCCTTTTCGTTTTCCTTGATTGGCAAGGAGCAGGGAATATGGCAAAAAGGGGACAACCACAACTAACGTGACGATTTCCTGGGCGATTACCTGTGAAGCCATTGAGACGGATTCATTATGATACAAGCCTTTTCCATACAATTGAACCGATTCTCCAGAAATCGTCTGAACAACCTGATGCTCGTTAATGGATTGATTGGAAAATACTCCATACAAAGCTGTGATTGCCGCTAACAGGACGATTGAGCCAACGATGATGCTCGTTATTCTTTTTATAGTCATAGCTGCATCCCTTTCGAATGGTAACTAGTTACTTATTTACATTATAGCAACTAGTTACTATAATGCAACTAACAAAGAAGCTACAGGGAGGTTGGTTATGGAAATCGATCACATGATTGAGGCATTTTCGGGAAAAAGGGAAAACGAGATTAGAGGCATTTTTTCCAGCATATCCATTTTGCAAAATCGTCTGCAAACCATTTTTGATAAAACGGACGAGGCGCTTACGCTGAAGCAATTTATGCTGGTGATGATGATAAAGCATTCAGATAAGGTTACGACATTTACTCATTTGGGGCATTTATTGGGCTCTTCCCGGCAAAATGTAAAAAAGCTGGCTGCGGCGCTTGAGGAAAAAGGCTTCGTTACCATTAGCCATGAAGCAGGCAATAAAAAAAATACGTCGCTATCCTTAACTCAAAAGGCTGTCAGCTATTCGGATAAAGTTTTTGCTCTGCATACGGAGAAATTAAATGGCATATTCAGTGAATACTCAGATGATGAGATTCATCTGTTTTATCAGCTTATCACCAAATTGTATTCCGGAGTGGAGCGGGAGGAGAAGGCTTGTTTGTCATAAGGGGAGCGTGAAAGGAGCCTTATCCGTTATGAGGACCCGTCCATCAAAGAGGCAAACGCCAGGAATGCTGATGACTGCGGCACTTCTGGCGTTTGTTTGTTTTATTTTGATACTAAATTAAAATTGCAGAGGGCTGTTTTTCATTTCACTTATTTTTTGTAGAGCAAGGGAATGCTGTGTTTTTATGTCTTCGTCCTCCGTATGGAGATACCATTCCACCAGTCTGTATCCAAACATAATCAGGATTAGCTCGTAGACACAATTATCTTTAATGGATGCCTCCGCATATTGCGAAAAACCTCTGTAATACGCCGGAATGCAGCGCTGATAGTACTGCACCATGTGCTCAATATCCGCTTCATCCGCAATCAGGCTTGCAATATCCTCGCCGAGATACCCCCATCCGCTTGTATCCCAGTCGATGATGGTGATTTTGTCATCGGCTACAATCAGGTTGGTCACCCAGTAATCCCGGTGGCTCAGTACCAGAGGCAGCTTTTTGATACGCTCGAATATTTCGTCGGAATTAGCGTCAAGGTCGATGAACATTTGCCGCACATGCTTCGGAAAGGCGCAGTCCTCCGAGCGGACATAATCATAGACGACGGGCCATGAACGGTAATGCAGGTACGTATCCATCATGAGATTGGCATGGCTCAGGTTGGTCAGGCTTTTCAGCACATCTGGCTGCTCCGCGTAAAGCCTGCCTTGATAACGTCCAATCTCCAGTGCAGCCTGTTCATACATATCCGCTGTCAAATCCAGGCCGGATACGCCGTCCATATATTCCAGCCACAGCACGCTTTCGGCATCATCTTCCTCTTCATTTTCATTAAGCTCAGCATAATAGCAGGCCGGCCAACTGAATGTATCGCTAAAGGTGGATGCCAGATCGGACTTGTAAAGGTCATATTCCCTGCGCCAGGAACCGGGATCGCCATAGCGGTCATATTCTTTATGGCTTTTTAGAACGATGCGATACGGCAATTTTACACCTTCGTCCGTTTCGGCTGTTCCCGTAACCAGATATACATTGCCCACCGTTCCTCCCTGCAATGAAGTGGCTTGGCTATCGGCAGCGATTATCGGTTTATTAAAAAGCTGGCTTAATGCTTCGTTTAGTTTATCAAGTTTAATTGTCATCTTTTACGACCTCCGTTTTTCCTTGTTTGTTTGCTCCACATCGCCGTATATTTGTTTCGAGCATTTTTTTCGATGAGGTAGCTTGTTTTATCCTGAACAAATCGATTTTCATTCTGATGTGACGCATAACGCTCCCAGCGCTCGCGCGGCAGCGAGCCATCGGCAATCGCAGCTTGAACGGCGCAGCCCGGCTCGGATTGATGGCGGCAATCTGTGAATCGGCATTGCGTGAACCATTCCTCCACATCGGCAAAGCCTATGCGGATGCCTTCTTCCGCATCAAACAGGCCAAGCTCGCGCATCCCGGGCGTATCAATGACCATCGCGCCGGAAGGGAGCATGAACAATTGGCGGTGCGTCGTTGTATGACGGCCCCTGCTGTCGATCTCCCGGATCGCCTGAACAGCCATTACGTCCTGTTCCATCAAGGCATTGAGCAGAGAGGATTTGCCGACGCCGGACATGCCGAGAAAAACGACCGTTTTACCTGGCGTCAGGTAGGCATCCAACTCGTTCAAACCCATGCCTGTATGACTGCAGATGGCGTGAACCGGCACATCCGGCATGCTTTGTGCAACCTCCGCAAGCGGGAGCGTGTAGTCCTCTACAAGATCGGCCTTGGTCAAAATAACGACCGGCTGACCGCCGCTTTGCCTGGCTTGCGTCAAATAACGCATAATTCGGATGACGTTAAAATCCAAATTCAGCGAGGATAAAATAAAGACATAATCAAAGTTGGTTGCGACAACCTGCTCCAGAATCGTTTTGGCAAAACCTGCTGCATGGCCGGAATAATCTGCGCGTGAAAACTTGGAACGGCGCGGCAACAACGTATCAATGAGCGAGTCTCCGCTTTCGTTGAAGCGCAGCAGTACAAAATCGCCGACGCAGGGGAAATCCACTCTCGTTTCTGCCGTATGATAAAACGTGCCCTTAAGCACCGCGTTTACCTCTCCGCGCTCGGTCATAACCGTAAAGCGCTCACGCCGAAGCTCCGTTACTCTGCCGGGCAATAGATCATCAGGAATTTCATTTATTTCAGTAAATCCGTAAGCTTTTAAATCAATCATGGTTGTTGGTTAGCTCCTTTTAGTTCGTTTTTTGGACGAAAAAATGCCGCAAACAAGCAGCCTCGACTGAAGCTGCTGTTTTGCGGCATTTGTACGCAAAGAAGATACGACCTTCATCGTATCTCGCAAACAGCACTATTCACGAAAGGTTACTTTGGATGGCATACCAAATAAAACGGAGCTTTCCCCGCTTTTTTCGTTCTTGCACCTTCTCAGGTATGCCCGCTATTTGGTTTTAAGTCGAAACCACCATAGTCATAGTAGTTGCGTTTGCCATTCAAAACATCTCCCTTCGTGTAAGGAACGTATTTTATCGTAAAGCAAGTTAAGGATAACATGTTTTGGGAGGATAATCCATGACAAAATATTGAAGTGACTTATCGTTATGACAGACAATATATCCAGCTTTTTTAAAATGTGCTACCATTAATTAACTTTGGGCGTCCTAATTTCTCTTGGATAATTAAGACGCCTTTTAATAGATAGAGGTGATGCATCTATGGATGCTATAAAAATTAGAGGCGCGCAAATTCACAATCTTAAACACATTGATGTCGACATACCAAAAGGGAAGCTGACGGTTATTACCGGGGTATCGGGCTCGGGAAAATCCAGTCTAGCTTTTGATACATTATATGAAGAAGGAAAACGACGTTATCTGATGTTTACCGATACGGCGTTTATGGTGGATAGTGTCTCCACGTTCGAAAGCATCTCTGGTTTATCGCCTACGGTTGCGGTGGAGCAGCGAATTACCCGTCAATCCAATCCACGCAGCACGGTGGGTACCTGCACCAAAATTAGCGCTATGCTGGCGATGCTCTTCGCTAATTTTGGCAAGCGTGATGCTGAGTATGACGATGGGCTGCCGCTTGATATAGCCATGTTTCAGAAAAACTCGGCCAAAGGGATGTGCGTGAGGTGTCTGGGGAGCGGAATGACTGCTCAGGTCAACGAGGAAAAGCTGTTTGAGGACCCGCAAAGGCCGTTATCCCATATTTTGCCCGAAGTCACACGCGGCGGGACGGGGCGAAGATTTAAACAATTTTGTGAATTTCATCATCTATCCATTGAACAAAGGTTTTGCGATCTTGGCGCGGAGGCACAGGACTTGGTTATGTATGGAGATGGAGGGAAAACGCCGTTTAACGGGGTCATTCCTTGGCTGCTGCGGGCCGGGAAAATTGAGGAAATCAGCGGGCGGCAAAACCATCTTTGATCTGGAATCCATGTACATCGGCGATCTGCGGGGATTTATTGCAGAAACGCCTGGTTTTCCGGGGAAACGGCTAATGGATGAGATTTTAGTAAAGCTGGAATGCATGGACGATGTAGGTCTGCATCATCTTGCCTTGTCTCGTCCAATCCCTACGTTGTCAGGCGGCGAGATACAGCGTTTGTTTCTTGCAAGCTACATTATCGCGGATATGGATGCCATTATTTTTATTTTTGACGAACCAACTATAGGCTTGCATGAGGTTGAAAAAGAAAAGCTGATTGCACTCATCCAGGGTCTGATCAAGCGCGGAAATACAGTTATCGCTGTCGAGCATGACGAAAATGTTATGAAAGTTGCAGATTATATTATTGATCTTGGTCCTCGTGCCGGTGAATATGGCGGACAGCTCATGTTTCAGGGGCGCTATGCCGATTTTTTGAACTGCGAGCATTCCTTGACGGCGCCATATCTCTCTGAAAAGGCGCTAATGCCGAGGAAAACAGCCTATAAGCCCGTTGACCAGAGCATGCTGCTTATTTTGCGGAATTGCAGCATTCACAACTTGCGCGATATTTCGGCAGAAATTCCATTGGGGCTTTTGGTGGGTATAGCAGGTGTGTCAGGGAGTGGCAAATCCAGCCTGATTGCTGACACCCTTGTACCCAAGCTGAAGGAAACGTTGAAAAACAAGCTGGTGAGTGATGATGAAGATGAAATAGAAGCCAATCAATGGCTGCAGGAAGCCGAAATTGACGGCATTCAGACTATCAAAAAATGTGTCATTATCGACCAGAGACCGATTGGACGTAGCCGCACTTCCTGTCCGGCTACGTATACAGGGATTTTTGACAAAATACGAGCTTTGTTTGCTAGAGAAAGCGGAATGGACGCCGGACTGTTTACGGTTAATTCCAAGGGCGGCTGCCAGGCATGTAAGGGAGAAGGCGTTATTCATTCTGATGCAGGAGCTGGTGGATAGCGGCAATACCGTCATTGTTACCGAGCATGATCCGGCTGTGCTTTCCAACTGCGATTATATTTTGGAGATGGGGCCGGGCGGCGGAAGCGACGGGGGTTTTATCATTGCCAAGGGAACGCCTGCCGAGTTGAAGCGGGATGAGCATTCGGTGATAGGGAGGTATTTGAAATGAATACAGACTTCCTAAATACTCTGGATAATTATATGCTGGAGCGCCGTTACCGTCTGGTCAATGCTGTCCTGGTTTATGAGAATAATCAGCTCGTGTTCGAGCGGCAATACAATGCCTTTACAGCTGACAGCCGCAACAATCTTAAATCGGTGTGGAAAAGTATTCTTTCCCTTACGGCAGGCATTTGCCTCGACCACAAATGGATTGGTAGCCTGGACGAGCCGGTGGGCCGTTATCTATCGCCCTTTAATGAGGCGATTCACCCCTATCACAAGCGATTGACAATCAGACATTTGCTCACCATGTCCAGCGGCATTTATTGGAATGGCGGCGTTCATTACCATTGCCCCATGTTTGAGCAGCTTTGTCGTTCACGGAATTGGGTCGAGCATATTGCCGATGTGCAGATGAAGGCTTTGCCGGGGTCCTTTTTCCAATACAAGGAATGGGATGTTGTGCTGCTGTCTGCTGTTCTTGCCAAAGCCGCCGGGAGGTTGCCCTACGATATTTGCTCGGAATACCTCTATCAGCCCCTTGAGATCAAAAGCGAGCCGTGGCCAATGGGCAAATGCGGGGTGAATTATACCGTTATGGAGGGGGAAGAGCAATCCGATTTGTCTGCCCGTGATCTGGCAAAGATCGGTCTTCTTATGCTTCAAGGCGGCGAATGGAACGGTGAACGGATTTTATCGAAGGATTATGTGCAAGCCGCCATTTCGCCATCACAAGTAAACAGCAGCTACGGGCTATTATGGTGGCTGTCGAATAAGGGCTTTCACGGCCGAGGCTTTGGAGGCCAGGAGTTGAATGTTTATCCCGAACAAAAGGTGGTTGCAGTAATCCAGGCAACGCCTACGCCGTCGAGCAAAACCTATCCTGATATTTGCGAAGGCATTATGAATGCTTGATATGCATCTTATACGTCGCTATTGATTAAAAAGAAGCCAAACAAAAAGAAAAAATGAAGGAAGGGCTTTCATTCATTAACGATGAACAAAACGAATATCATCATTGCGAGCTGATGCGAAGCGGCGAATTGTTTATGGCCGTTAGCGAAGCGCCGAAGGAATGCGATACAAGCAAAAAAACAGTCTGGCAGACGATGGCCTTTAATGTGTACGACATGGGAAGCGAAGAAGCAGTAGGACAGACTTTTGACATCCTGAAAGAAGGCTGTACCATAATTGATTCGCCCGGTTCATGCGCTTGGAATGCCCATTGCTCCAATCTGATTGACCGCTTCGGGGTATTTTGGTGGATTGCCATATGAAAATGGTAATATTCAACAAAACGGGGCGTCCAGCAGTCAGTTTTGCCTGACTTTTAGGACACCCCCGTTTTTAGATAAGAAGCTTCATTCGTTAATCCAATTTGTCTATTAAATATAAAGATTGCCCTTTAATTTCGGGAAGCAGATTACGCGTGCCGTTTGGTGTAAATTGGAGCGCTTTGATAGCTACGCGGTCGCCGATGACACCTGTTGTGAGCAGCAGCGTGTTTTTATCGCTCATTCTAACGTTTTCTTTGGGAAGTACAGCATATTTTGTAGGGCTGAAGGTAGAGCGGTCAGCAAGATTTTTTATGTAATCAATGGTTGTATAGACCTCTAAAGCACCTTTCGCCAGACGTTCGCGCTGATCGTAGGTGGCTTGCGGAATTCCGTCTTCGCTATAAATTATGTTATAGTATCCCTCGCCAATGCCATTCCAAACAGCATTCAGGATATTGTTTTTGTTAGCAGCTATTTCGTTTTTGGTTTGCGTGTAGACTAACAAATAAGCATTTTTTTGCTTGGCGAGCGGGATGTCCTTTTTATAGCCTTGCGGCGTGTAGTACAGCTCGTTAAGCGGATATTCGATTTTACTCCGATATGGGCTTTTGGGGTCATCCAAATCAATCACATAATAGCCCGTTATCTTTCCTATGTACCAAGGTGATTCGAAACGGAACTTAGTGGTATCGACCTTGTTGGCGTTGTATATGCCAAGGAAATGGGGCCATACGCTAAACAGGTTGGTTTGGTGCCAATAGACCTCTGCTTTTTGGAGCGCATAGTGGTCTACGGGCAGGCTTTCCCCTTTATTGAATGCCAAGATCCGTTGGATGACGACAACAGCTTGTGCCCGCGTCGTGATGCCGTTTGGCGAAACCTCGCCGTTTCCTGTACCGTGAATGAGGCCGCGGCGCACCGCTTCGAACAAGTCCTGCTTGGCATCGGTATTCAGGCTATTAAAATAAGGGTTGATCAGCGTATTGACGGTTGGTCCCGCGTTCAGCAACGCACTGAAAAAATTGTCGGCCCGCGTGAGCGCGTCATTAATAAGCGCTTGTCGCGGGTTAACGCAATCATGTTCCGCAATATACCAATCCTCGGCATCGACGCTGCAATAGCTTTTTCCATTCGCCAGATTTTCAGCCTCGTATTCCTCGACGCGGGCATCGCGCCATGTGCGCAAAGCATCCCGGGTTTGCCGGGGTTTGTCGTAAACGCTGAGATCCACATTCATCGTGGGTTCTTTTTTTAGCTTGGCCAGGTCCGCATCGATGGAAGGGAACATTGCCTTGATCCGCTGGACGCTATGTGTGGTTTGAATGAGCTCCCTGTAAAGAAGCTCCCGGCTTTGAGGAGTGGTAGCCCTGACAAGCGTCGCCGCCATCTCCAATCGCGTTAGCGCCTTGGAGGGATTGGTATAGTCGTTATCGTAAAGCTTGGCTTCCCGAACAGCCGCTTCATAAGGAGCGAACCATCCCGAGCCTTGATCGGCTTCGCCTACCGGAAGCTGCATGGCCTTTGCCAGCATGGTCAAAAACGCTTGGCCGGTGACCTGCTGGTCGGGACGAAAGGTCCCGTCCACATAACCCTCCACATAACCTGATGCAATCGCGGACCGGACAACACTTTCGGACCAGTGGCCGTGTAAATCCGATAATTCAATCCTGCCCTGCGTGCCGGATTCTACAGGAGCTGTGCTTGACTCTTCATTCCTGCCGCTATTAGAAACAGAGCCGACCGTTTCACTTGCTGCCATTGTCAGATCGCCAAGCGGCTGTAAAAACAGGGAGAGAGATAACAGTGGCGCCAAACAAAGCGCCAGCTTTTTTGATCTGCTGCTAAGTAACAATAACTTCACCTCTTTATTGAGATCAATGCTTATTTTGGAACATTTTACGCATTGAGGATTATTGTAGCATAGATCAGGGGGCCTGGTTATTTCTATTTGATTCGTCGGGTTTTTTAACTTGTTCGCGCAAAGATAGACGCCAGGAAAGAAAATCGACAAAAGGGCTGCCCCGCCGTAATTCGGCAATGGACAACCCCTTGTTTTTGTTGCTGATTCACTTCTAAATACTCCCTCTATACGCTCGTTACATGATCCTCGCATTCCTCGGAGCAAAAACCGTGATGCGATTCCTCGCAGTCCGGACATACAATGTGCTGCTTGTGGCAGGTATCGTCGGCGCAGTTGATATACGTTTCTGCAGCCGATCCGCAGTGATGGCACTTGCCAACGACAACAGCTTCGTCCGTACGGTTGATGGGAACCGAAATGCGTTCGTCAAAGACGTAGCATTTGCCGTCGAACAGCTTGCCTTGCACTTCCTCGTCTTTGCCGTAAGTGACAATGCCTCCGTCTAGTTGGTATACATCCGTAAAGCCTTCGCTCAGCATGACGCCGGTCAGCTTCTCGCAGCGGATGCCGCCGGTGCAATAGGTCAGGATCGGCTTGTCCTTCAAATCCGCCATGTTCTCGCGCAGCCATTCCGGAAATTCCTTGAACGTTTTGAGATCGGGCCTGATTGCATTGCGGAAGTGGCCCAGATCGTATTCGTAATCGCTGCGGCCGTCAAGCACGATAACGTCTTCCCTCTGCAAGTAGTCGTGGAACTCTTTTGGAGACAGGTGCGTGCCCGTCAGCGTGTTTGGATCAAGCGGCTTGTCATAGCGCAGCGTAACCAGCTCTTTTTTGTAACGAACAAAAATCTTTCTGAAGGCATGACCTTCAGCGTCGTCGATTTTGAAAACCATGTCTTTAAAAAGCGGGTTGGCTTTCAAATCGTTCATGTATTGCTCTGTTTGCTGGAACGTTCCGGAAAGGGTGCCGTTGATGCCTTCGTCGGCAATCAGAATACGTCCCTTTACGCCAAGCTCCTTGCAGTAAGTCAAATGATCGGTTGCGAATTGCTCCGCTTCGGGGATAGCAACAAATTTATAATACAACAGGATACGGTAGTTGGTGGAGTCGCTCATTTCGATATTCCTTTCTTTTACCCAAAGGTTATTACCTTACCTATTGTAATCCACTGTGCGGATGATCACAACAGTTCTGCATTACTCCGGTCGCTTTTTGGAAGGGATGGTATAATGAAAATAGAATAATTTGGGATTTGGAGGAAGGGGATGGGCAGTGGTCTTGATTTATCGTAAAATAATAGCGGCTTCGTTAGCCGCGACGCTACATAGCATTGTACTTGGCTTTTTATTTCCGAATCTGTTTGGAGACGTGCCGGAATCCGGTTTGCTATGGAGCTTTGTTACATCAACGCCGGTGTACATGTCTTATGTTTTCCCGGCAATGTTTACCTATGGGATTTTGACTTCGTTATTAAGTGATAAAGCGGGGAGCTGGGTAGCCCAAAAAAGCGGCGATCCCAAAATGGAGTTGATGATATCCGGTTCGATGCATCTTGTGTTTGGTCTTATTTTGTTATGGTATAGCCTGCCTGGAGCTGTTCTCTACTTCCTCATCGACCGGCAAATGCGATTGAAATCACGCTCGAAAATATCGGGCTCTGCCGCCGCATTAAGCCTGTTGTTCCCCTTGTTGACTTTTGTTATTTTTATCGTGATCACATCCATCGGCACCAATTAGTATGAAATTGTGAAATAGAAAAACAGAAAAACAGAATAATATAAAATGAAAAACCAGAAGCAGCCGCTTGCACAAGCGGCTGCTGGTTTTGTTTTCTGACAGCTTTGATATTGCTCACTTATTTTCTGTTCTGCTGTAGTCCAGCTTACCCGAGGTCTGAATCCATTAGTCGGAAACGGTGAAGCGGCCGCGGAGGACGGTTGGTGTTTCGATTTCGTCCAAAATGGCAACGGCCAATGTTCCGCTGGTTGTGTGGGATTCGCCGTCCGCTGCTGTCAGCAGATGATCCTTGCCGATTACCGGCGTGTTGCTTTCGCCTTCAAGGAAATGGGCGGAAGGGGAAACGCCTACCCAATTTACATTTTCTACGTTGCGAAGAAACTCCAGCTGCTTGAATTGGTTAACCGGGATGGAAATCCACGGTGCGGCTTCCGGCAAGCTTTTCAGCGTTTCGACGAAAGGACGTTCATTGGCGTCAAGCAGGCTGCCGGCTCCCAAAATAAAGAACAGACGGGGCTGCTCCGTTTCGCGGAATTGGGCAATCAGCTTGGCGGTCAGATCGACATGCAAGTAAGCTTTTGAAGGTTCAGTGGCAAAAGCATTGACAACAACATCAAATTCGGCAAAATCCGCATGCTGCAAGTCAAAAGCGTCTTTGACCAGCAAGCTGGCGTCGTTGCCCAATGCGTCTTTGGCGCGTTCCTCGTTGCGTACGATTGCTGTAGCTTCATGTCCGCGTTGTACGGCTTCCTTATAGATGGCGCGTCCTGCTGTTCCTGCTGCTCCGATAATAGCTATTTTCATGATAAACTCTCCCTTTGATTTGTTTTATTCATTCACCGGCATTGCTTTCCAAACGAGATGGCTGTCTACGATTTGTTTGTCCATATTACTTGGCATGGTGTTCATCCCAATTCGGCATAATCGTTAATTAATGGAGCATGACCCGTCGCTGCAGCCGTCCGCACCATCGCTGTTTCCGGGGTTGTTCAACACCTGCAGAGGCCGAGATTCGCTCCAGGCTTTCTCCAGCGTTTGCAGAAACGCTCCACTGGATTGAGCGCCGGATACGGCATATTTGCGGTCAAAAACGAAAAACGGAACTCCGGTAACGCCCAGGCGGCGCGCTTCCTCTTCATCCGCTCTAACTTGCGCCGCATACTCCTCGCCCGCGAGCACCTTTTCAACCTCGTCGCGCTCTAGGCCGATTTTCACTCCAAGCTCAACAAGCGTTTCTTTATCCCCAAGAAGGAGGGAGTCGGTAAAATAAGCCTGGAAGAGAGCATGCGTCACTTCGTTCATCTTGCCTTGTTTTGCCGCATATTGCGACAGGCGGTGAGCATCAAATGTGTTTGTCAGCTGCAGGGTGTCGAATTGAAAATTCAATCCAACCTCCTTGGCTTGGGCTCCCAGATTATTGTTCATGGAAATGGCTTGCTCGCGGCTCATGCCGTATTTGGACGACAACATATCGTGAACGTCGTGATCGACTTTTTGTGGAGCATTTGGATCAAGCTCGAAGCTTTTGTAGACGACCTCGACATCATCCCTGTTTGGAAATTTCTGGAGCGCCGTTTCCAGGCGTTCTTTGCCAATGTAACAGAAAGGGCAGGCATAATCGGACCAGATTTCTACTTTCATAGTGAAAAGCTCCTTTCGAGTAAAGGTTCAGGGCAGTTGATGTAATGATGATTGTTACAACGGCAATAAAAAAAAGAGGTGATTTTTATTTGTTTATTTGTTCAGAAAGGTCAAATACAACATCGCTCATGGTGATCCCTTCAAGAATACTTTCCATGCCTTGTTGGGCTTTTCTGACAATGACATCCAATACGGTCTGTATGTTTGCTCCGATTGGACAATTTGGATTTGGTTCGTCGTGAATATGGAAAAGCTCTCCTTCATCCACCACTTCAACGGAGCGATAGACGTCTAACAAGGTGATGTCCTCCAGCTCCTTCAGCAGAAAAGCTCCGCCAGCTCCCGCCCGGACATTAACCAATCCCGACTTTTTCAAATAGCCCAGTATTCTTCTAATTATCACCGGATTCGTTCCTACGCTGTCCGCAAACCATTCCGATGTGGAATGAGCGTCTCTTTCGCTGGCCAGCAAAGAAAGAATATGGACCGCGATGGAGAATCTGCTGCTAATTTTCATTACGTAACGCCTCCTGATGTAACTATTATAGTTACGACGGTGGGGGAATGTCAAGGGGAAGGAGCTTCTTTGGAAACGATATGGGAAAGGAGAAGAGGAAAGGACTGCTGTCCTCTCCATATCTCCAACGTTATTAATGGCTTTCGTTGGAAATTTTATCCAATGGAGCCGCAAGCAAAGCTTTCAGCAACTCCTCCTGGCCCGCATCCATACCGAGGAAAACGGCGGCGTAATGAATGCCATTTTGTTCCCAAAGGTAATAGGTTTGTGATTTGGTTTCAATATTCCCATCAGCATCTTTAAAATGGCCGTCTTCATAAATCGGACCGTGATAAACAAAATGGGGGTCCGTATAAACGCCAATGCCGAAACCGTCCAATTTCAGATTGCGCTGAAAAATAAGCTTGCCGGGATCAAACGGGGCCGACTTGCTTTGATAAAAATTCAATTCATCGTTCAGGGCGAAGCCTTGGTTCACCATTGTGACGCGGTAGGCGTTTCGTAAGGCATCCGATTCGACTTTATAGGCGTAATTGGGATGCCAGTCCACGGATCTCTGCAAGCCGGCGTCAAACAATGTCAGGGGTGAATCAGGCAGCTGAAACGGGAATTTTACATCAAAGCCAAGAATCTCACCCGCCTCCGCCAGATCGGTTTCGTTATAGAGCAAAAACGATTGTTGTTCCCCGTCATAGCGCGCTTGCTTGAGCTGTTCCGGCAGAACAAAGGAACGAACCATTTTCTCCATTTCCTCTTCAGGTATGTTCCTTCTGTAGAAGGGTTCTCCGGTTTTCATATCATGGTTTTCACTGTAATACTGCAGGGCGTACCAAACTCCCTCATCCTGCCACATAAAGCTTTTGGCAATCTCCGGCTCATGTTTCTCGAAGGATTGCGTTTCCACAAGCTCAATGCCTTGAACGCCGCCGACAGTCGCCGTTTTCTGCTTAAAGGTGGATTCATAAGCTTTTCCCCAGGAATACGGAGCAAGGGCGTAGGTTCCGACAAGCAGCTCGTTTCTGTCGAGCGGATTGCCCTCGGCTATAACCAGTTCAATGATTCGCTCGTTCTCCATGCCGAAATTTTGGGCAAAAGTGAAGGTTAACACATCGTTGTTTCCATCCAGATAACCCTCATTCAAACCAATATTTCGAAGCCCGTAGCCTTCAGGCAAATAGTCCGGCACTTTAAAGGCTAAATCCGCGAATACATTCGCTCTCTCCAGGCTCGAAAAATATTTGTACGAGTTGATTGGCCTTATAAGCTCAAAAGAAGATATGCTTTGCGCTTTGACGGAATTGCCGCTTTGAATCTGCAGCGGGTTTGTCAGCAATACGGCGCCGATAACCAATGCCGATAGGACGGAAATGACCGTCAGCCGGTTTGCGCCTTTTTTGAATTGCGATATCATGGCTATTCTCTCTTTCAATTCGTTTTTATTGTTGAAGAAAGGGGACATGTTGACTTTTGGCGCAGCATTGCGGGCAAGCAGCCGCGACAGCATCAGCAGCGTCATGCCGTAAGGCGTCGCCTCGCGTTCTCCCAATGCCTCAAGCGAGCTTGCATCGCAAGCTGTCTCGCGGTCGCTAGACGCTTTTTTGACGGCTAACCATACAAGCGGGTTATACCAATGCAGAATCGCTGCCAGCATCCAAAGCTGATTTCGCCATAAATCCTTGCGTTTGTAATGAATGAGCTCATGCGTGAAAATATGATAAAGCTGTCTGGAGTCGGCGATTGCGGCAATGTCCTTGGGAATATAGATTTCTGGCTTCAATACGCCATATAGGAAAGGACTGCGAATACGTTCGATCTCATAAACAGGGATGGCTTTGGTTATGCCGAGTTCTTTTCTGGCGGCCTCAAAAACGGCTTTTATTATTGCGCCAGCAGGCTCGCGGCGGCGAAGCAGCCGCTTGCGGAACCCGAGATGGATTAATAGATAATAGCTGCTCAGAATGAGCATACCGCCAAGCCAAATCCACCCCGCAGCTTTAAGCCAGGAAAAAGGCTTGTGATTATTATCATAACTGCCGTTCAAAGCGTCCAATACAGAGCCTGGAAAAGCGGATCGATCCATGTCAGCAGTGGCGAATTGTGCTTGCGACGCATTTTCCGGAAGCGCATGGCCTATCGCAGCGTCGGCTGTATTTTGTTCCTTGCCGGTGGAGGGTGCTGATGTAGAAGCCGGCTGCAGGATGGATGCCTGCGTTTCCCGTTGCCATTGGGAAATCGGCTCTGGAAGCAGGTTGAGCACGCTGACGGGGCTTTCCGGCGCTAAGGGAACCAGCAGCTTGATCAGCGCCAGCATCCATAACAGCTGCAGGGCTTTTGGACTTGGCCGTTTCCAGAGACGTTTCCGTATCAAAAAAATGAGGGCCAGAATGAGTGCGGCCGATAATGAAGAGCTTAAAAAGCCGGCAAAAAGAATGTCGGGAGTGATCATAGGTTTTTCTTCCGCTCCAGCAGCTCGCGGAGCTCTTCGATTTCAGCTTCGGAAAGCGGCGCTTCCTGAATAAACTGGGCGCAAAGCGCTCCGACGGCTCCATTGTAGACCCTGTCCAGAAAAGTTCGATTTTCCATTTTTAAGTATTGTTCATGAGTGATCAGGGGATAATACAGATAGTTTCTGCCCGCCTTCTGAAAGGCGATCGCTTTTTTCGTATGCAAACGGTTCAGAAACGTTTTGATGGTTTGCTGCGTCCATTGCATGTCCTGCGATAAACGGGAAATGATATCGCCCGCGGATAGCGGCTGCTCTTGCCACAGCAGCTTCATCACTTCGCTTTCGGCTTCAGTAATTCGGGGGTTCTCACTCATAAAAGCCAGTTCTCCTTTCAATGTTTACGTATGTAAACGATAACGATAGTTTACAATTGTAAATGATGTGCGTCAACTGCTAAATTGAGCCAGGAAGTATTTTTTTCAGCCTTTATAGCCCTGGCGGAGCATTGCGGTTTTAAATAGGGGGATTGCTTAATTGTGATAAAAAGACGAACGAAATCGTTTTCAAAAGTGTTTAAAATGTGAAAACGCTACAGAAACGAATAATCTTTCGCAAAAGCGGGAAATCATTCGTAAAAATCATTGACAAGCTGGCGCTCCTGTATTTAGAATGAATAACGGAAAACAACAAAAGCATAACCCTTTTCGTATAATCTCAAGAATCGGCTTGAGAGTCTCTACTGGATCACCGTAAATGATCAGGCTACGAGAAGAGTGGAACGGCATTTAAGCTTGCTGCCTCGCGCGGCGCTGTTCCCCTTTTTGCAGAGCCTGCCGGAATGCTTGATCGCGTTCACGACAGGTTTCTTTGTTTGTTCCAACACAATTTTGGGAGGGTATTATCAAAATGGAACGTTTCTTTCGCTTGAAGGAACTCGGAACAAATGTCAGAACTGAAATTATGGCGGGACTGACGACTTTCATGACGATGGCTTACATATTGGCCGTCAATCCAATGATCCTGGAATCTGCTGGAATGAATTGGACGGGAGTTTTCCTGGCTACGGCTTTGGCCGCGGGTATTTTCACAATTGCAATGGGCTTGTTTATTAACTTCCCTGTGGCGCTGGCGCCGGGCATGGGTCTTAACGCTTATTTTGCTTCCGTTATTTTGGCTTCGGCCGCAACGGACACTCCGATTTCTCCGGCAATGGGCCTGACGGCTGTATTTATTTCCGGTATTATCTTTATCATTCTGACGTTGACTCAAGTGCGCCAGATGTTGATTACGGCTGTTCCTGACAGCCTCAAGCATGCGATTACCGTTGGTATCGGTTTGTTTATTACCATTATTGGTCTGAAAAACAGCGGTTTGATGACCATTGTTGTAGATAGCTTCACGGATATCGGCAAAGGATCGTTTACGCCTGTGACTGCAAATGAAACGGTTATCCAGCTTGGCAGCTTTCATGACGGCACGGTTGTATTTACATGCATCGCGCTTTTCCTGATCGCCATCCTGATGGTGCTTCGTGTTCCTGGCGCTATCCTGTTCGGTATTTTGGGCACTACGGTTCTTGCGCTCATTACGGGCCACGTAGACATTTCTACGGCGCTTCAAGATAAAACGTGGATTCCTGATTTTACAACAATGCATGTTGCGGATTTTGACTTTGTTGGCGTATTCGAGGTTGGTTTGGTTACGGTGATCCTGACCTTTACGTTTGTTGAGCTGTTTGATACATTCGGCACGCTGGTTGGTACGGCTAACCGTGCCGGAATGATGAAAAATCCTTCCGAAGGCAAGAAAAAAATCGGCAAAGCGATGCTGGTAGACGCGGTTGGCGTCAGCGGCGGCGCGTTGCTTGGCACAAGTACGGTTACCGCTTATGTTGAAAGCTCGGCGGGTATCGCTCAAGGCGGACGTACCGGTCTGACGGCTGTAACAACCGGCGTTTGCTTCCTGCTTGCGATTTTCCTGTCGCCGCTGATCGCTCTGGTTCCGGGCTCCGCTACTGCGGCAGCACTGATCATTGTAGGCGTGCTGATGATGCAATCCGTTAAGGAAATCGACTTCTCCGATATGGTGTACGCCATTCCGTCGTTCCTTACATTTGTCATGATGCCGTTTTCGTACAGCATCGCCAACGGTATTTCCTTCGGTATCGTTTCCTACGTGGTTTTGGCCGCCGTCGGCAACCTTGCCAAAAAGGGCAAATACCAAATTCACTGGCTTATGTGGATTTTGGCGGTTCTGATCATCGCCCGTTATGTACTTATGGGCGGGGAATAACGAACGATAACCATTATGTTTGATAGATTGAGGCTGCGCCGTTCAGGCGCGGCCCTTTTTTATTTTCAACGGGCGCTCGTTGTTGCGGGAAAGCATTGGCGGATTTGAGCGCCGGTATGTGAAACCGCAGGTATGTGAAAGCGCCGGTATGTGAAAGCGCCGGTATGTGAAAGCGCCGGTATGTGAAAGCGCCGGTATGTGAGACCGCCGGAATGTGAGACCGCCGGTATGTGACCAAGCACTGCGTGCCGCAATGGCATCGTGTGCGGGGAGGCGCATGCATTGCAGCTAATCTATAGAAAAAGGTTTGAAGTCGTTAAAAAGTTCAGCCTTGCCGGTATGCTGATACTCTAATGGACAAAAAAGGCCGTTAAAAGCACTAGCCATGCAAATAACCTGACGTTACCAGCAACAAATATTACGAGATTGCTTTTTTAATCATTTGTTCAATATATTTACAGTCCGTTTTGTGGCTTAGATTCAAAAAGAAGAATGTCTG